>CBDFMO010000013.1:0-919280 GCA_965249705.1 Sphingomonas sp.
GGCGGCCAGCCCCCGCTCGACCCGAAGAGCGACGAACCCGACGCGCAGACCGACGCCACCCGCCGCTTCCGCGCCGATGCCGCCGCCACTGCCGCGCTCGCCGCCACGCACAGGCTCGCCGACATCGACGCCAGCCAGTATGACGCCGTCTTCTACCCCGGCGGCCATGGCCCGCTGTGGGACCTCGCGAACGACAGCCACTCGATCGCGATCATCGAAGACACGCTCGCCGCCGACAAGCCCGTCGCGCTCGTCTGCCACGCCCCCGGCGCGCTCAAGAACACCCATGCCCCCGACGGCGGGCCGCTCGTCACCGGGCGCAAGGTCACCGGCTTCACCAATGGCGAGGAAGCCGCCGTCGGCCTCACCGATGTCGTCCCCTTCCTGCTCGAGGACATGCTGAAGGCCAGCGGCGCCGACTATAGCAAGGGCCCCGATTTCGGCGTCTATACGGTACAGGACGGGCTGCTGATCACCGGCCAGAACCCCGCCTCGTCCGAAGAGGCAGCGAAGAAGCTGCTCGCCACCCTGGCCCGATCGACCCCGACCACGTCCGGCGCCGCGTCCGCCTAGTCGGCGTCGCCCGGGTCCGCCTGAGCCGCATCCGCCGCGTCAGCCGCACCCGCTTCGGGCGCGTCGGGCGGCGGGTGAGCGGCATAGTGCGCGTCGAAGCGCGCCAGCACCCGCCGCTGCGCCTCGGCCAGCTGCTCGGGCGTCGGCGTAAAGGGCTCCACCGCCGCCGCGCGCTTCAGCGTCGATCCGCCGGGATATTGGTCGGGCATATGGTGCTGCAGCGCCCAGATCATCGTGCGGTGGTTGAACCGCCGCCGCTCGATCCGCACGTCCTTGCCCAGCACCACCACTTCGGGAATGCCGTGGATCGCCTGGTCGAACAGCACGTCGCGGATGCGCGCCGCCCCCAGCGCGACCGCCGCATCCCATGCCCGCGCAAAGCTCTCCCCGCCGGGCGCATGACGCAGCTTGTAGACCCCGCACTGCCCCATGCCGACCGCCTCCGCCGCCATCCGCACCGACCCCGTCGCCGCCAGCCCCTCGATAAACGCCCGCTGCTTGGCCGCCGTCCAGCCATGGGTGACGGTATTCCTGCGCGGCACCGGCACGAAGTCGGGCAGCGTGGGAGGATTGGAATCGCGCGAATCGGCCATGCCTATCGAGGTAACCAGATTGGTTCGTGTAGGAAAGGCGCCAGCGCGGGCATGAGTTAGCTAAGCTAAATCAACCACGCGCCAGCCCGGCCGGCGGGCGAAGCCGGACCGACGACATGGCTTCGCCACGGCGGAAACCCCCTGCCTTCACCCCGGACTTGATCTGGGGGGAAGAGCCATAAGTCGAGAATGAGCACAGCGCTACCACGCACTGGTCGTCGACTGACTAGACCGAAGAGTCTATCGCCTCGTCGATCGCATTGACGGCGTACATTAGGCCCGCTTTCAGAGATATAAGGCTGAGAGCCGACACGTTGAGTTCGCGGCCTGCCAGCATGAGCAGCGTTGCCATAGTCGCGTCGGACTCGCGGGCAAGTAAGATGAGATGCCAACCGCACGGACTGTGCGTACCCGCGAGCCAATGCTTCGCTGTGCGTTCGCTTGCCCCGGTCCATCGCATGACGGTTTTGGCCGCCACATGTGACGATCCGAGTTCTTCGCGCAGCGCGGTGCTAACGGCTTGCGCAAACTCTTTGGCCGAGATGTGCTTCAGCGGTTTCGGAAACCCTTTGCCCTTTTTCGGAAACATGTTGCCGCGCCTTTCACTGTAGGGGTGGCAGCGAGGCAATCGCCGTCTCCAGCCAGCTACAGTTAGATCGCGCGCATGGTTATCGATTGGAGTCAGTCAGGCGCAGAAAGGCCTCCGGCACGGCCCCCAATTCGGGCGGCTCAATATGTCCGCATGTCCACCGAACATCAGGAACATTCGACCGATAATCAGGCAGCCGCGATCCAACTGTATGCCGATAAGCGAGGTTACGAGATCGTTCGCACTTATGCGGACGAAGGCAAGAGCGGCTTAAGCCTCGAAGGGCGCGATGCTCTTAAGCAATTGCTTGATGACGTTGCGATCGGTGCGGTCGATTTCGAGGTTTTGCTGGTATATGACGTAAGCCGCTTCGGGCGATTTCAAGATCCTGACGAGGCTGCGCTTTATGAAATCCAATGCAAGCGTGCTGGTATCCGCGTCCTGTATTGTGCCGAGCAATTCGAGAACGACGGCACAATCGGATCGTCGATCATCAAGACGGTCAAACGCGCTATGGCGGGCGAATATAGCCGCGAACTTTCAGTCAAGGTTTTTGCCGGTCAGTCGCATCTGATCGGACTTGGATTCCGTCAAGGCGGCGCACCGGGGTTCGGGCTGAGGCGGATGCTTGTAGACCAGTCTGGAACATTAAAGGGTGAGCTTGCGAGGTGCGAGCACAAGAGCATTGCAACCGACAGGATCATTCTGGTTCCCGGACCCGAGGAAGAAGTCGGAATTGTGCGGAGCATTTACACTGATTTCGTCGTCGAAGAGCGAAGCGAGCGAGAAATTGCCGCCGCACTTAACGATCGCGGTGTTCTCTCCGATCTCGGTCGTCCATGGACCCGTGGCACCATCCACGAAATTCTGATCAACGAAAAATACATCGGAAACAATGTTTGGGCGCGAACGTCGTTCAAGCTTAAGCGTAAGCATGTCCTAAATACCCCTGACGCTTGGGTTAGGGCCGATGGCGTATTCACACCTATAGTCGATCCAGCCATGTTTGCGCGAGCGCGGTCAATTATCGCGGCGCGGTCGATCCGCCTAACGGACGACGAGGTTCTGGAAAAGCTCCGCGCTATTCTTGGAGCAAACGGAACATTGTCGGGGTTGATCATAGACGAAGCGGAAAACTGCCCGTCGAGTAGCGCCTTTCAGTCTCGTTTCGGTAGCCTTTTGCGTGCCTATGCGCTGATCGGTTTCACGCCGAACCATGACTATCGGTATATCGAAATCAACCGCGCGCTGCGCCGTTTGCACCCGACTGTAATTCAGGAAGTCATCGAAGGTGTAATCAGAGTGGGCGGCAGCGTCACTCAGGATGCAGCAACTGACCTCCTGTTGATAAATGACGAGATTTCGGTCGCTATCGTTATCGCCCGATGCAAAGTGACCACAGCGGGGTCGGCACGTTGGAAAATCCGGCTCGATACGCCGCGCAAGCCCGACCTCACGATCGCCGTTCGGATGGACCGCCACAACGTGCATCCGCATGACTATTATCTTTTACCCCAGCTCGACATGCGCGAAGCCGTACTGCGCATGGCCGAACATAATGGCTTGTCGCTTGACGCTTACCGTTCGACATCGCTCGACGAGTTCTATGCATTGACGACACGCTCGCCATGGCTGCTTGCAGCATGACGGCGGCGACGCCTTCGCAGCGGATCGAAATGATCCCGATCGACCGGATCACGGTCGTTAATCCGCGCCTGCGCAGCAAGCGCATCTTCAAGACCATTGTCGAAAACATCGCAGAGGTTGGCCTAAAACGACCAATCACTGTCACGCGGCGGAGCGAATCTGGCGGGCCGTTTTATGACCTTGTATGCGGACAAGGTCGATTGGAAGCATTCCGCGACCTGGGGCAAACCGAAGTACCTGCACTTGTTGTGGTCGCCGATCCGGAAGACTGTCTAATCGCTAGCCTTGTCGAAAATTGCGCTCGCCGCCAGCATCAGGCGGTTGATTTGCTACAAGATATCGGCGGGATGCGTGCCCGCGGTTATTCTGACACCGAAATCGCACGAAAAACGGGCTTTTCCTATGACTATGTCCATTCAGTAGCACGGCTGCTTGAACGGGGAGAGCAACGGTTGTTGCGGGCCGTTGAGGCCGGATATCTCCCCATTAGCGTTGCGATACAGATTTGCGAATCTGATGATCAGGGCGTGCAAGCTGCGCTCCATGAAGCTTATGAAAACAACATGCTGCGAGGACGAAATTTGCTCGCTGCGCGTCGGCTTGTCGAACTGCGACAACGAGCTGGCAAGGCCAGTGTCAGGCAAAGCCCGCGCGCGATAACGGGATTATCCCCCGAAAATCTAGTTCGCGCGTTTGAGGAGGATACCGCCCGCAAGCGCCTTATGGTGAAGCGCACACAGGTCACGCGTAGCCGATTGATGTTTATCACCGAAGCGCTGCGGCAATTGTCGCTAGACGACAGCTTCATGGCCTTACTTGAGGATGAGGGACTAACCACAATGCCGGCTCGCATTGCTGCGCGAGTTGCCTATCTTCCGCAAGGCACGTCATGAGCAAAACGGCTATGATCCCTCGCGTGCGGCTTGGCTTCGAGATGACAAGTCTGCGAATTCCGATTGAGCAAATTGAGCCGCTGCGCAGCGTCACGACGGCGATCAGAAAATCCCTAAAGTTCGGCCAGATTGAAGCCTCAATCGTCGAGGTCGGCCTGATCGAACCCCCGGTTGTGATCCGCAAGCCGCTTGATCCCGACCGCTACCAACTACTGGATGGCCATATCCGCATCGAGATTTTGAAAGAGCGTGGCGAGACCGATGTCGTGTGCCTGATCGCGACTGAAGATGAAGCCGTTACTTACAACAAAAGTATCAGCCGCATGGCCGCGGTTCAGGAACACAGAATGATCCTAAATGCTGTGAAGCGGGGCGTCCCCGAGGAGAGGCTCGCACGC
Organism: Sphingomonas sp.; assembly: GCA_965249705.1. Lineage (GTDB taxonomy): Bacteria > Pseudomonadota > Alphaproteobacteria > Sphingomonadales > Sphingomonadaceae > Sphingomonas_O. The sequence continues at coordinate 4,694 of CBDFMO010000013.1, forward strand.
GCATTAAACGTCAACGTCAGCAACATCAGGGCGAAGAAACGCTTGCTCGACGGGATTTGCGACGAGGTAGTCAAGCTACTGCACGACCGGCACGTACCATTGAACACGTTCAAGGAACTGAAACGCCTGCGACCGATGCGCCAGATTTCGGTCACCGAAACCATGATCGCGCTAAATCGGTTTTCGGTATCGTGCGCCAAGTCGCTTGTTGCTTCGAGTCCACAAAGCGACCTTGTCATGGGCGACCGCAAGTCTGTTAAGGGGTTAAGCGACGACCAGCTCGAACGGATGGAGCGTGAAACGACAAATCTCGACCGGGAGTTCAAGCTGATTGAGCAGGAGTATGGAACCGACCATCTCGACCTCGTGCTGGCCACGGGGTATTTATGCCGCCTGATCGAGAATGTCCGGATCGTCCATCATCTCGCTAGAATGCACCCTGAAGTGCTGGCCGAGTTTCAGAAGATTGCACAGCTTCGCGCAGCCGCCTGAATCGGATTCGATAGACGCTCGCGCTCAGCCCGTCGCGAGCTGCGCAATCGCCCGTGCGAGCTGAGGCGATAATCGACAAATGCCGTCGCTATTGAGAGTGAAGTCTGCAACCGCGAACGTATTTTCGGAGATAAAGTTCAGGACCGCCGCGTCAACTTTCGGGCGCTCCGGTTCGATCAGGTCGAACGCATAGGCAACGTTGCCCTTCTTGCCGTGATGGAAAATGCCGATTGTCGGGTCGTATCCTTCGGCGATGGACTCGACCTGTAGCTTTGCGAGCCTCACAGCATAGCCATAATTGAGCATCGCATTGATCGGATGCGAGGCGGCTCGATTGCACGGTTTCATTCCGTTGAGCGCAAATGAGCTTCGCGAGCGATATTCCTGCCATTGCGGCGGCACGGGCCGCTTTCCCGTCCAACGTAGTGCCAAGCCTTCCCATGAGCGAAAATACTGCGCGGCACATTGCCCTTCTAAACCGCGAATATCGTTGACGACTGCGAAGATTCCGCGTTGCAGCTTTTCGATGCCTTCGCGATGGACGCGCTCGGCAACGTCCCGACGTCTTGATGGCGGCACATAGGTTGCCAGTGTTTTCATGCTTCCCGCCAGCTTGCGATTGATAAGGTCGTTGGCGAACGAAAGCCGTGCCGTTTCGTCGGCCTTCGTTTTGCGCTGCCAATCGATCTTCGCCAGATCGCCCGCGTAACCGCGCCCCCCTGCGATAACCTCAGCTTCGCCGGTCCAGCGAATGCGAATGAGTGCAATGCCTTGGTCGAATAGCCAGCTCAGCACCGCAAAGGTTAGCGTGCCGCTGCCGTCCAAAATGACGATGCGGGAAGGATTGGCGCGGTCGCCGGGGAAGAGGCGATGTTCCGTTCTCGTTTGGGGATAATGGGTAAAGCCATCACGAATAGCGAGCGCGCCATTCTCGACACGAAGCGATGCGCCATGACCGCATAAAATCAGCGGCTTGGTATTGTGCTGACGCGTCGCCAACGGTGCGGATGGAATCGCATTTCGTTCAAGCCAATGCTGCGAACGAATAGCCCAATCGGCACTTTCGGAATCGTTCAATTCGGAGCGGTGCAACATCGTTAGATTGTCGCATTTTCGGCAATTCTTGTCGCGAAAATTCAAAGTTAATAGGCTTTGTCTAAAGCCGATTTAATGGCGAGTGACCGTTCAAAATTGCTTTGGGAACGCAGTGTTTCGCTGGCCGAATATGCCACCGAGACGATAATGGCCGATGCCTTCGCGAAACCATTGATCGCGAAAAGTCTGTGGTGGCAAATTCCCGAAATTTTGCTGCGCTTTGGCAGCCGGGTGCTTCCCGATAACGATCCCGTTTTCCTTCGCATCTTTGCCGATGCCCGACGTGGAAAATTGATCGTCACCGGATTTCGCCGAGAGCCGACGCAAAGCCCTATTCCCGTCCAAGTCCCCCGTTCAGTTTTGGCGCGGAGCCAATTTCGGCTTTTGCAAAACCGAATTGAAGGCGACGGCTTTGCTTATGACGAATTGCGGATAATTGCTTATCGTCACGTGCCCCGCCCAATGCGACGGCAAAGGCCTAATCAGGAATTTCGGTCGGCGCAAATTAACGCGACGATTAAGCGGCTTTATGAAACAGGCGGGTTGTCGGGCATATTGCGAAAGCAGCAAATTCCGATCGTGCGCGTCGCGCTAAAAAATGACGGTGTTAAAAATATCGGTGCTGACAAAACCGTCGAAAAGCTAATTCGGCAAATTACCGGCCCTATTAAAACCAAATAATCACCTCGCACTTTGCGCCAAGCTCAGCCGGACTCTCCGCGACATCATACGCGATGATCATGCGACGGCGACTCGATCGCCTCGCTTGGACAAAGATGATGGCACGCACGCGAGATTTTAAAGCCGAATACCTGCGCCGGATAGCCAACGCGACAGCTCGCGGGCTTACAAGATCGCAGGCACGCGGACATCCCGGCGCGACGCAGCCATCGGCGTCTGCAATTCGCACGGGTACGAAGCCGACGAAAGTGGATCGGACTTTAGAAGGTGCGATCAAAGAAATGCGCAACGGCGCGACATTGGGCGCGGCGGCTCGCGAAGCGCGTGTCGGTCGCGAGCGACTAGCTGCCTACGCCAAGCGCTACGCGGGCGCGGAATCAAAGGGCGGTCGATGGACATTCGATGATAAGCGAAATCGCCGCATCATCATGGCCGCCACCGGCGAACACAATCTTTTGACCTTGCGGGTGCCGGGACACGATCCCGCCAGCATTGCAGGGCAGCATTTCTTCGAAGGTCGCGCGGTCTTGGACGATCCCGACCTTTACCCGGCATTTGTCGAGAAATGGGCGGGCATCTCTATCCGCGACGTGAAAGGGCAAGTCCGCCATTTTGAGACAGATTTGAATGCACTTTTCCGGATGCACCTCGGCGAAGAGGTCGACTGGAGTCGCATCTATCAAATAGAAATGCCGAGTTGAGGTCCCCCATGACCGAAAAGGAATGGAAACGTTTAAGCCGAAAGCGCTCAAAGCTGGAACAGCTTGGAACAGGCAACCCGTTTTGTTGCAATTGCGGCGAGCATGATTGGTGCGGTCGCTACGACATGCACCATTTTGCCCGCCGAAAATACGACCCTCGCGTCATTCGTCTCTGCATCATCTGTCACAACAAGGTATCTGATATGGAAAAGGACTTCCCGCCGATCCCGGCGAATACCGAACCGCGCCTCGCGAAGATGATCGCAATCATCCGGGGCCGCATCTGTCTTCTTCGGCTCGCGCTCGCGACCGACGAGGAAGCCGAACAGTGGCTGAGCGGAACCCCGTTCTTGCCACCACTACCGGATGTAGACGGGGGCGCTGACAATGCGTGATAATCAAATCAAGCCGCAGCCGATTTTGATCCGCGCCTATTCCATGCCGATCGAACCGGATGAGACACCTGTTACCGAGACTGGAAAAGGTCGAACGAAAAAGGTCGGTCGCAAGCTAAAATCGATCGGGCCTGCGCCGATATCGCTGATATTTGACATTGAAACCACAGTCGATCCGGCGATGCGAGCGCGGGTCGGATTTTATCAAATTCGCGTCGGCGACGAGCTCGACGAAGAGGGAATCATCTACGATCCGCGCGAGGCATTTTCAGGGGATACTGATGCAGCCATAGCTTTTGCCGCATCACGCGGAATGGCGGTGCCGATCACGCTAGATGCCTTCCGCCTCAAAGTTCTTCAGCTTTACGAGGTCGGTGGCCAGATTATCGGTTTCAATCTGCCTTTCGATTTGTCGCGCATTGCGATCGGTAGCGCACCTGCCAAATCAACCAAGTGGAGCAAGGCTTTTCGAGGCGGGCATAGTCTGGCCATTTCGGAATCGGATTATCGTCCCCGTATCCAGATTAAGCATTTGACCCCGCGTGCGGCGCTTGAGCAATTCTCATCTCCCAATCGCGGTGTCAGCCGATCAGCGCGAGGTCGGAACGATGATATTCCGGTGCGGCGCGGTACGTTCATTGATGTGCGAACGATCGCAGGCGCTTTGCTCGCGGGCAACTTCAGCCTTGAGCGCCTGACGGAGAGGCTCGACACAACAACCCGGAAAACCGGTACGAGCGAACACGGCAAACCGCTTACGCCCGACTATCTCGATTACGCACGCGGGGACGTGCAAGCCACGTGGGAGTGTTACACACAGCTCCGCGATCGCTACGCCGAATTCGGCCTCGACACCCCGCTTCAATCTATCCGGTCAGAAGCCGGTATTGGCAAAGCAATGCTTTCGCAGATGGGCGTGACCGTCAGACCCAACAAAGAACCCGACAAAGTCGCTCGCGATTTCCACACCTATTATGGGGGCCGCACAGAAGTTCATATCCGACGAAAAATCGTGCCGGTCGTGCAGACCGATTTCATGTCGATGTACCCCACCGTTTGCACCCTCATGGAATTATGGCGGTTCGTCATCGCCGAATTCGTGACCGAACGGGACGCCACGCAAGAGATTCGCGATATAGTCGCGGGTGCCGTAGCATCTGATTGGCAGCAAAAGGATCGCTGGCGAGGGCTGACAACCTTGGTCCGAGTTCGTTGCGCAAAGGACGTGTTTCCGGTGCGCAGCTATTACCAAGGCGAGCTGCATGCATCGATCGGGTTGAACAAGCTCACTTACAAAGAGCCGCTGTGGTTCACGCTAGCGGATGTACTCGCGGCTAAATTCCTGTCGGGCAAGGCACCCGAGATTTTAGAAGCCGTCACGTTCGAACCTGGCCCGCCGCAAGCCGGTCTGAAGCCGATCAAGCTGTTGGGTAAAATCAGGATCGATCCCTATGGCGACGATCCGTTTCGCGAATTGGTCGTCATGCGAGAGAGTGAGGCGCGTCGCAAATTTCTGACGGACGCCGAACGCTTAGCATCGGAGGAGTTGCGCCAAACCCTCAAGATCATCGTCAATTCGATGAGTTACGGCATATTCGTTCAGATCAACACGCATGACGAACCGCGCAAGGTTGCTCGGATGATCCATGTTCACGGCGAACAACCGTTTATCGCCCATATATCCAAAAGCGAGGAGCCGGGGCCATACTTCTATCCCTTGCTCGGAACCCTGATCACTGGCGCGGCCCGTTTGATGCTCGCGTTGGCACAGCATCGCGCAGAGGCGGAAGGCTTGGATTGGGCGTTCTGCGACACGGATAGCATGGCTCTCGCGCAGCCCGATGGCACGGGGCGGTCTGATTTTCTGCGCCGCGCCAATGCGGTTGTCGAATGGTTCCGACCGCTCAACCCTTACGGCTTCGACGAACCGATATTGAAGGTGGAAAAGATCAATTACGCGATCGGCACGACCGATCATTTGCCGCTCTATTGCTACGCGATTGCCTCCAAACGCTATGCGCTATTCAACGTCACGGACGATGATGTGCCGATCCTCAGAAAGGCATCGGCGCACGGCCTTGGCCAATATTCAGCGCCTTATGACGATAACGATTCTGGATCAGGCTTTCCATCGCCGATCAAAGACCTGAAAGCTGGAAAAGATCGACTGGCCCGTTGGCAGTATGATGTTTGGTACGCGGTCATTTCGCACGAACTTTCGGGAGTGAAAGGCAATGTGCGGTTCGATTATCACCCTGCCTTGTCCCGACCCTTGATCAGCAGATACCATGCGAGCACCCCTGAAATGCTGCGATGGCTGAAGCCATACAATGACCGGCTTGAAAACTATGCCGATCAGGTCAAGCCGTTCGGCGCTCTTTACGCCCTGCACGCCAAGAAGCGCCGGGCGGACTTTACCGGTCCCGGAGCGCTGACCGGCAAGTCGCCTGTCGATATCCACCCGATCGCACCGTTCCATCCCGATCGAGCAATGGCCATCACACAAGCGTTTGATCGGATTACGGGCGAACCGATCTCTGTTGATCAGCTTCAAACCTATGCCGACGCGTTGAAGCGCTATCCGTACAAACAGGAAAGCAAGTTTCTCAACGGCGAGGCGTTTGATCGAGGCACCACGGAACCGCGTCATGTCATTGCCAGCGAAATCCACTACATCGGCAAAGAGGCCGATCGCTGGGAAGAAGATTTCCTGATTGGGCTTGGCTTCGAGCCGATGACGAAGTTTGGACGCCACCCGAAGGCGGCGGTTGAGGTCTATACCGACATACGCATGGCGGTCCGCATCCACGGCGCTAAGCCGGTGGCTGATGCAACGGGATTGGCCCGGAGCATCATCGCCAAAATCTGTGCTGGCACGTTCGTTCGAACCAAGGTGCCGCATGAAAAGATTCACGCCGCATTGCAGCGGCTGATATTCGAGCGACTTAAGCGCGACCGCGAAAATCGCGCCCGGGTTGAAATGTGGGAGCGCACAATTTTGGCCGAGGGTGGACTCCGGGCAGCAGGTCGAGTTCTCGGCCTGGACCCATCGAACATGAGCAAGGCGATCCGCGATTTCAGAAAATAGAGGGCGATTAGGCGCTTCGCTTCACGCTCAAGCCCTCTCCCACCACAGTCATCAAAGCTGATATCGCAAAGCGCGGAAGTGGACGCAGGACGCGTCGCGCACTACCTTGTTGAGATGAAATCTTCGGATGATCTGGAGCGGTGGGCGAGAGCGCTAGACGCCACTGGGGACTATCGAGTTCTCCACCGACTGAAGACACCGGAAGTTGATTGTAGTGCCCTTGGTGATCCTTCAGAACGAACCGCGATCATAGTAGATACTGAAACGACCGGACTAGATCCCCGGATCGATCAAGTGATCGAGCTAGCCATGATCCGCTTCACGTACACTCCAGATGGAATGCCGAAGCGAATTGTAGGAACCTATAGCGGATTCAATGAACCCACTATACCTTTGCCTTCGGAAATTATGGCACTTACCGGAATAAGTGCTGCAGACCTCAGAGGCAAATGCTTCGACACCCAATCTATAGACAAGTTCTTAGAGCCTGCCGCATTAGTCATTGCGCATAATGCCGCTTTTGACAGACCTTTTTGCGAAAGTATAACGCCAGCGTTCTCCGAATTAGCTTGGGCCTGCTCTGCTACGGAAGTTCCTTGGAGACAGACGGGCTTTGATGGCATAAAATTGTCGTACTTACTCAACCATATTGGCTATTTTAACGATGGCCATCGAGCTCTGAACGACAGTGCGGCCGTTTTAAAGATCCTTAGTCATCAGGATGCAGGCGGGGCGATTCCTCTAACATCCCTCTTAAAGTCGGCTCGCGAGACACGCGCCGTCATTAGGTGTCATGGAGGCTATGATGCTCGAAAGATCCTTAAAGCGCGAGGCTACAGGTGGAACGCAGATGCTACCGCCATTCCGCCTCACTGGTCGTTGGAAATGCCTGAGATCGCCCTTGAAGATGAATTAGTGTTTCTCGATAGTCTCGGGGCAGCGACGCGCCGTTCAGCCATAATCGAGCATCAAACGGCTTACGAAAGATATCGCGCAAAATAATCTTAGCGCATCGCGAAACAGCGATGGTCTCAGACTATTCGCCTTTCTTCAGTAGCCATATCCCATTCCCTGCGGGTTTATACCGCCCAGACCGTGCTGGAGCCAACTTTTACGGGCAGCACGCCACGCGGTGAAAAAGCTAGGCAGTCTTGTTTCCAACACTATTCTAGGAAAACTATACCACGATCCATTAATCAAAGCAGCCTTTGAAATACCCTTGATTGCCTTTGAGCTGATTTTAGAAAAAAGTTTTACCCGTGCATTATATGCGCGCGATACTATGTCGGCCAACCATCCATCTAACTCTCTAAACGACGCACTATCCTCCACAAGAGCGAAGTAGGATACGGCACCCGATATGTTGCTGATCTTTACAGTGCCACTCAGATATTCGTCAATAGAGTGCTGGCGTTTGCCGCCGTAAAGAAAGGCTCGGAGTTCATTGATACAAGTCACCAGATCCCAATCTCTGAATCCAGAACCAATTCTTTTCTTATTAAAGCTTTTTGTTCTTCTCGGGTGAAGTAACAGGTTGTTGTATATGATCCGCGCGCAGCGCCGTTTTATATTTCTAATGGCGCGTTCGCTTACACGTAATCCCGATCTCGTAAACTTATAGCTGAGAAACTCGAACTCACTAATATGCTCCATCTCCATTTCGACATCGGAAAAAATACGAATCCCCGTACTTTTTGCAGTATTAATGCTAACGCCACTACGTGCAGTAAATCTATGATACGCATCAGCACAATGTAACGCGTCTTCGTAACAGCGGTTCACAACAACCGAATCATCTGCAAAACGAGCAAATGAGCCGTTAAGAACGCCGAGCTCCGTATCGAGGTGGTGTGCAGCGGCGTTGGCTAGAAAAAGAGATAAGCTGTTCCCTTGCGGGATACCGGTTTCCCTTTTTCCGGAAGCTCCACTTTGATCTTTAAAATCATGCCGTATGATCGCATTAAGAACTTGACGTTCCATATGGGTCGTTAAAAATGGGCCACCTTTTCCGAGTACGGCAGCTAAGTGGGTGTGATCAATAGAGTCAAAGTACTTGCTGAAGTCATACTGACTGACAAACACCGTTTCGCCTACTAAGGCGCCGTTCAACCTAATAACTGCGTCTAACGTGGTTTTGTCATTTTGATATGCATAGCTGGAGTCTGAGAATATCTTTGAATTCCTCAATCGTAGATTATTAAAAAAGATTTTAGCGACTGCGGCATCTGGGACACTAAACGTGTCAAGATTTCGAAAGCCGCCGGACGGTTTGGCAATTTGAACTCGCAGAGCCGTGACCGGCTTGTAGGTACCCTCAGTGAGTGATTTCCAAATGCCTTTGGCCAAAAACTTTGCATGGTTGATGCAATATCGCGGGTCGAAATGCCGATGAAAGTCCCAAGAGTCAGGGGTATGTTTTTGAGCAATTTTGGGCTTTTTGCCTGTGCGTTTTTTAAAAACGTCGCGGTACTTGCTGATATAGAACCGGTCTCGGGAGTAGCGAGCTATGCGCTTCTTGCCCTCCTCGATAATCGTTCGCTCAAGCAGAAGTAACATCCGTCCCCCGGTCGCCAGCAGGCAGCAGTAGTCAGAAGCCGTTTGCAATAGTTGAGCGATAGCTGCCGCCACCGCCCTGCAAAGTGAAGCCGCTACCTGCTGGCTAGTGCTTCTCGCACATATCCGAACTTTGACAGAGGGGTGCTGGCTGTCAAGTGATGGAGCAGGGCCTGCGGGCGTTATGGCATCGCTCGACGCTCACCTTGCCCCTAGGGCGAATTTCGCGCAAATTCGAGCCATTGAGAGGGGCTGTAAAATGGCGGATGGAACGGTACATTTGGCTGAGCCCAGTTATAAGGTTCAAGCCCGCCGGTTGTCGGAAACGATGAAGACGACGGCAGGGTGTCGCTTCATAGCTGCGAAACGGCTTGAAAATCGCGATAAAGCGCTAACACGGCTAACTGCCTTTGCATCAGCTTATGTTATAATCCTTACTACGCTACCATACTTTTTAAAAACGTCGCCTCATATTACCGATCTCATTAACCTGTTCACGGTTGCCTGCGCTATTATAACGTTAATATCGTCACTTCTCCAGTATTCGAACAACGCCGTTGCTAATGCTGAGCAGCATCATCGTAGCGGGCTTGAGATTAATGAGATAAGGCGTGATTTAGAAATCGGAATGGATCATATCAATGACGATAAAGTCCTAGACACGTCTTGTAAATACAACGCAGTGCTTCAAAAGTTTAGCGTTAATCATGATGACGTGGACTATAGGCAGTATCAATTCGACAGACCGAACGATTATCCATGGATCACCAAAGGTGGGCGAACCAAGATCTTTTTCGGACTTCTTTATGAGCGTTATGTTCCGTCAGCGACTTTACTGATATTGTCGGCTTTGGTGTTGTCCGTCCTTATCGTTAGCTGTTTGTCCTATCTTTATGCAGCGCCTCCCGCTTCGGCTGCCAACCAAGTCGGAGTTGCAATTCAAGTGGATAGTCACGGGACGACCCTGCCCGCGGCTTAAGCATCGCACATATCTCGCACGGCACGCTAAGATATTGAGCCTGCTTCTAAACTTGCATGCCGATCGTGGCGAACGGAATAAAGCAACCATTCAGAACGATTGGGCAGTGTGGTATCATAGTGCCCATCTTCCGCCGACAGCTCTTCCCCCCGGACTTGATCTGGGGTCCAGCTTTTTCTCCCGACGTGCCCCAAGGAATCGCCCTCGCGCCCCGCCCGTACAGCCCGCCCCACACCAACCGCCGCCTCATACCGCAAACGAAACAATTGTTTTTATTGAACAATTTCAACCGATCCGAAAGATTTACCCCCGAGACAGGCCCTCCTTCGGGCGTCCGCCCGACTCAACAAGGGGCACATCATGAGCAGGGTCATTTTTCTCGCGGCGCTCGCGCTGCCGTTTCCCGCGCTCGCGCAAGTCGCAGCGCCCATCGAGCAGATCGTCCTGCCCGCCAATACCGAAGTCGTCGTCACGCCCAACGACACGATCACGACCAAGGGCCGCACGGTGAAGGAGGGCTATAAGTTCCGCGTCTCCACCCTCTACGACGTCATGCAGAACGGCGTGGTGATGATCCCCAAGGGCACGCCGGGCGAAGGCACGGTCAGCTGGATGACCAACAAGGGCGCGTTCGGCAAATCGGGCAAGATGGAGGTCTCGTTCGACTGGCTCGAACTCGGCGGCCGCCGCCTGTCGCTGACCGGCTCGCACCGCCAGGAAGGCGAAGGCAACACCGGCGCCACCGTCGGCGCGGCAGTCGCGGCCGGTGTGTTCTCGGCGTTCGTGACGGGCCATAGCGCCGCGATCACCAACGGCCAGCAACTGCGCGCGCGCACGGCCGAAGCCATCACCTTCAACGTCCCCCAGAACGCCGCCCGCCTGACGACCGGCACGCTGGCGCCGCTGGCTGCTGCTGCGACGGTCAGCCCGGTGCCGACGGCGACCGTGGTGGAGACACCGGTCAGGAAGTGAGGGGAGGTGCCAGCCCGTGGGGGGCGGGCTGGCGGTCTTAAGGTCAGAATGACGGGCAGGCCAACAAACGCCAACATGACAAGGCGTGAGTCTCTTCGCGACGCATCGAAGTAGACGTCATTGCTTGGTTGGCCTAGCCTCCTTTTAGACAGCTTGGGGATGAAAATGGCTAGCGCAGCACCAGACCTAACCGTTCGCGGCGAGGCGATCGAGCGGGTCTACGGCAATTTCGTGGATCGGCGGTTCGTCGTTAATCGGCGCTACCAACGCAAACTGATTTGGACAATCGAGGAAAAACAAGCCTTCATCGACTCGATTATCAAGGGCTTTCCCGTGCCCCTAATTCTTCTTGCAGAGAGCAAAAACAGAGAAGGTAACGACTTAGAAATCATCGACGGCATGCAGCGCCTTGATGCCGTTGTTTCGTTCATTGAGAATAGATATACAGTCGCTGGCACGTATTTTGACCTAGAAACAATGGCTGTGACGAAAGCCCTAATGGACTCTGGCAAGCTCAATCAACAACTTCCAAAGATGGATCGCGATAAGTGCGTGGGAGTTGCGTCGTATCTTGTACCGCTTTCGATTTACGAGTTCGCAGACGAGCAGGCAGTCGACACAGTATTTCGAAGGATCAATTCCGGTGGACGACAGTTGTCCCGACAAGAATTACGTGCTGCAGGTGCTACAGGTCATTTTGCGACGGTCGTGCGGCGCTTAGCCGCCAAAGTACGCGGCGACGACTCGTTTTCCGACCTTCTGCGTCTCAACGAGATGCAGAAAATAAGTATAACAAACAAAGACCTGAACTATGGCATTGAAGTAGAACAGATGTTCTGGGTCGTAAATGGAGTGCTTTCTCGAGATAATGTCAGAAAGAGCCAAGACGAGGAACTAATTGCGGACATTGTCTCGTATATGGTTTATGACGAGGCCGTGTCCTCTCGAACAGAGTTTTTAGATGATTATTACCAGCCGTCTGACGACAGCACTTCGAACGCTCGCCATCAAGAAATAGAGAATTTTGTACAGAAGCGGTCGATTGACTTAGTAATAGTAGATTTTATTCGAGTGCTAGATCAGATAAAGCTCACGTTGGCACGTTCAAACGAGACGTTCTCTCAGTTGTTTTTTTCGGAGAAACAAGATAACCCAGTACCGCGTTATTTTCAGACAGCGTTTTTGGCATTATATGAGCTTGTAGTTGTTAAAGGGATGAAGATTACTGATAGAGACGTCTTCATCAATGGTATTCGTAACAGCGCAGATCATATTAACGTCCAAGGAGGCGGCGGGCGCTGGGGAGCGGACAAGCGCTCAAAGGCTGTCGAGTCAGCGGTAGGCATGTATCAAAGGTTTTTTTCGCCATCAACGGAAATGGATCCTGCGAAAATCCTCTGGATCACCCAACTGCAGAATTTAATGAGCCAATCTTACACTGAGCAAAGTGCCTATGACTTTAAGCAGGGCTTCTTTTCTCTCGCTGATGTTCCGCAATTCGATGAAGGAAGCTTCACAAAAATCTTAAAAACATTGGTTGGAATCGCCAATCTTGGAAGGGATAGAGTCGGTTATGTAATAGCCGGGAGAGCCGAAAATCCTGAAACTGCATCGCGCATAGAAGAGGTTTTTAAAGTAAGTCCGAAGTCGTTTGAAAGCTTCTGGGTTACAGGCGTTGATCACGAATACCTAGCAATGAATAAGAACGCTGATCAGTTTTTCCAACTCATTGTTGACCGTATCAAGAGTTCTGTAATTTCGGAACCTTTACGAAGCTATATCGCGACCAACATAAAGCCTGTGCGATATTATGATAAAACTGTTTATGTATTTGAAGCTAAAGGAATGGCGGAGCCCAGTCTGTATGAAAATGACTATTACGTCCGAAATGGGGCGCAGCTCGAGAAGCTCGAGCCTGCAAACCTTTCGACGCTATTCAAGAGATATTTGACTTAGGAATCATGTACGAGGCAAAAATAGCGCCACGCTAAATAAGCTTTTGGGGCAGTGGCCAGCCAATAAGTTAGTGGATTTCGGTTATGACGACCACTTATATCGCTCCCTAAACCCCCGCCGCCTTCCTCAGCGCCTCGTTCATCCGGCTCTGCCACCCCGGCCCCTGCGCGCGAAAGGCGTCGATGACGTCGTTGTCGAGGCGGAGCGAGACCTGGGTCTTGGCGGAGCCGGGCGGGCGGCCGCGGCGGATGACACGGTCGCCGATGCGCAGTTCGGCGCGTGCAAACCATTCGTCGTCCAGCTCGGGTGCATCATCGGGGTCAACCCAGCTGCTCTCCGTAACGCTGTTGCTCGCGCTCATTGGCCTTCCTCATCGAAATAACGTGGCGGTCCGCGCCACGCTGCGTCCAAACCACGACCACCATTCGGTCGTTGACCAGCCCGACGGTGATGCGGCGTTCCTCGCCATAATCGAACCGCGTGTCCGGGTTCTCGGTCAGCAGATTTTCGAACACGTATCGGGCATCGGCGAAGTCGAGGCCACGTTCGTTCAGCGTCTTTTCCCGCTTGGCAGGATCGAAGGTAATCGCCATTTATGTAGATGCGTTTAATCGGTGAGTCAAGGTTGGCCCCCAGCCGGTGCAGTGCGCCGCCCTCTCCCCGCCGCGCTGGGGCGCGTGTCGCCCTCTCCCGTTTCGGGAGAGGGAAGAAGATCAGGCTGCTGCGCTTTGCATACCGAGGAGCGGCGCCAAGTAATGCCCCGTATAACTGCGGGGCTCCTTCGCCACCGTCTCGGGGGTGCCGACCGCGACGATCTCGCCGCCGCGGACGCCGCCTTCGGGGCCGAGGTCGATCAGCCAGTCGGCCGTCTTGATCACTTCCAGGTTATGCTCGATCACCACGACCGTATTCCCCTGCTCGACCAGCGCGTGGAGCACTTCGAGCAGTTTGCGGACATCCTCGAAATGCAGGCCGGTCGTCGGCTCGTCGAGGATGTAGAGCGTGCTGCCCGTCGCGCGGCGTGACAGTTCCTTGGCGAGCTTCACGCGCTGCGCCTCGCCGCCCGACAGCGTCGTCGCCTGTTGGCCGACCTTCACATAGCCCAGGCCGACTTCGGCGAGCATCGCCATCTTGTCGCGGATGGGGGGCACTGCCTTGAAGAACTCGACCGCGTCCTCGACCGTCATGTCGAGCACGTCGGCGATGCTCTTGCCCTTGAACTTCACTTCCAGCGTCTCGCGGTTGTAGCGCGCGCCATGGCACACGTCGCACGTCACATAGACGTCGGGCAGGAAGTGCATTTCGATCTTGATCAGGCCGTCGCCGGTGCACGCCTCGCACCGGCCGCCCTTGACGTTGAAGCTGAAGCGCCCGGGCTTGTACCCGCGCGCCGCACTTTCGGGGAGGCCCGCGAACCAGTCGCGGATCTGCGTGAAGCTGCCGGTATAGGTCGCCGGGTTGCTGCGCGGGGTGCGGCCGATCGGCGACTGGTCGATGTCGATGACCTTGTCGAGGTACTGCAGCCCGTCGATCTTTTCATGATGCCCGGCGAGCATCCGCGCGCCGTTGAGCGCGCGGGCCGACGCGGCATAGAGCGTGTCGATGGTAAAGCTCGACTTGCCGCTGCCGCTGACCCCGGTGATGCAGGTGAAGGTGCCGAGCGGGATGCTCGCCGTCACATTCTTGAGGTTGTTGGCGCGCGCCCCGCTGACCGTCAGTTTCTTGCCATTGCCCTTGCGCCGCTTGGGCGGAACGGGGACGCTGCGGCGGCCGCTCAGATAATCGCCGGTGATGCTGTCGGGGTTGTCGAGGATGTCCTGCAGCGTGCCCTCGGCGACGACCGCGCCGCCGTGGACGCCCGCGCCGGGCCCCATGTCGACCACCCAGTCGGCGGTGCGGATCGCGTCCTCGTCGTGCTCGACGACGATGACCGTGTTGCCGAGGTCGCGCAGGCGGCGCAGCGTGATGAGCAGCCGGTCGTTGTCCTTCTGGTGCAGGCCGATGCTCGGCTCGTCGAGCACGTACAGCACGCCCGACAGGCCGCTGCCGATCTGGCTGGCGAGGCGGATGCGCTGGCTTTCGCCGCCGCTGAGCGTTCCCGACGTGCGGTCGAGGTTCAGGTAATCGAGCCCGACATTGTTGAGGAAGCCGAGGCGCTCGACGATTTCCTTGAGGATGCGCTCGGCGATCTGGTTCTGCTGGGCAGTGAGTTTTTCGGGGAGCGACTGGAAGAAGTCAAGCGCGGGGCCGACCGCGCGGCGGGTGGTGATGCTGATGTCCTCGCCCGCGATCTTGACCGCCAGCGCCTCGGGGCGGAGGCGCGCGCCGTGGCACGTCTCGCACGGCTGGGCATTCTGGTACTTGCTCAGCTCCTCGCGCATCCACGCGCTGTCGGTGGCGAGCATGCGGCGGTCGAGGTTGCCGATGACGCCTTCGAACGGCTTTTTTACTTCGTACGACTTGCGGCCGTCGATGAACTTCAGGACGACCGGCTGCCCCTTGGTGCCGTAGAGGATGGTGGTGACGACGTCCTCGGGCAGCTCGTTCCACGGCGTGTCGAGGCTGAAATTGTAATGCGCGGCGAGGCTGCCGAGCACCTGCATGTAGTACGGGCTGGGCGGGTTCGACTTGGCCCAGGGGACGACCGCGCCCTTCTTGATGCTGAGGTTTTCGTTGGGGACGACGAGCGCGGGGTCGAAGTGGAGCTTTTCGCCCAGGCCATCGCACGCGGGGCACGCGCCCTGCGGGGCGTTGAAGCTGAACAGGCGCGGCTCGATCTCGGCGATGGTGAAGCCCGAGACCGGGCAGGCGAATTTCTGGCTGAAAGTGATCCGCCCCTCGGGCGCGTACTCGCCAGCTTTCGCTTTCGTTTCAATGACTTGCGCGTCCGCGGGGTCGACATAGGCGAGCCCGTCCGCCAGCTTCAGCGCCTGCTCGAAACTGTCCGCCAGCCGGCTCTCGATCCCCTCGCGCACCACGATCCGGTCGACCACTACCTCCAGATCATGCTTGTACTTCTTGTCCAGCACCGGCGCCGCGTCGATGTCGTGGAACTGCCCGTCGATCCGGACGCGCGTGTACCCCGCCTTCTGCCATTCGAGCAGCTCTTTGCGGTACTCGCCCTTCCGGCCGCGCACGACCGGCGCCAGCAGATAGGCGCGCGTCCCCTCCGGCAGCGCCATCACGCGGTCGACCATCTGGCTGACCTGCTGCGCGCTGATCGGCAGCCCCGTCGTCGGCGAATAGGGAATGCCGACCCGCGCCCAGAGCAGGCGCATATAGTCGTAGATCTCGGTCACGGTCGCCACCGTCGAGCGCGGGTTGCGGCTCGTGGTCTTCTGCTCGATCGAGATCGCGGGGCTCAGTCCCTCGATATGGTCGACATCGGGCTTTTGCATCAGCTCCAGGAACTGGCGCGCATAGGCACTCAGGCTCTCGACGTAGCGCCGTTGCCCCTCGGCATAGATGGTGTCGAAGGCGAGGCTCGACTTGCCGCTGCCCGAAAGGCCGGTGATGACGATCAGCTTGTCGCGCGGCAGATCGACCGACACGTCCTTGAGATTGTGCTCGCGCGCGCCGCGCACGGATATGTGAGTCAGCATGAAGCGGTCTGTTCCAGATTTGTTCGACGGGGGCAAGCGCGGCGGCGCCTTCGCGCAACATAGTGAGCAACAAAGCAAATGTGTAGCGCGACAGTCGTTGCAGTGGCGGAACCAATTATCAAATCGCGAGTTTGGGTTCCTGAAAAGGGGCTCCACATGCGAAATCTGCTCTTGATCGCAACTGTCATTGGGACGGCGGGCACGCCCGTTCTTGGCGCGGCGCCGGGCACGTTATCCCGTGCCCAACCAGTTGCTGACACCCCTGCAGGCATGCAAGCATGGCAGGTCCGTTACTGGACGACGAGTGATCAGGGCCGCGAAATCGAAGTAACCGGCATGGTCGTCGCCCCGCGCGAGGCGATACCTGCGCAGCCACGCAAGGTTCTGGCGTGGGCACACGGCACATGGGGCGTTGCCGAGAAATGCGCGCCGTCGCTAAGTTCAAACTTTTTCACCGCGACCCCTGGTCTCAATGATGCGATCAGGCGCGGCTATACCGTGGTCGCGCCCGATTACCCAGGCCTCGGCAGTCAGATGCCGCACGCTTATCTCGGTGGGATCAGCACAGCCAATTCTGTCCTCGACGCAGTACGCGCGGCGCGCGACATTCCCGGCGCGGCGGCCGGCAGCCAATTTGCGGTGTGGGGTGAATCGCAGGGCGGCCATGCCGCACTATGGACGGCGCAACGCGCGAAGTCGTACGCACCCGAACTGTCATTAGCTGGCGTGGCAGCCGCCGCGCCGCCCACTGATCTGGTCGAAAATCTGCGTTCCGGTTCCGACCCATCGGTGCGCGCCTTTTTAACGGCATTCACCGCTTATAGCTGGTCGAAACACTATGGCGCGCCGATGGCCACGCTGGGCAAGCGGAGCACTCAAGGCGTCATCACGCGGCTGGCGGAAAACAACTGCATTTCCCTGGGAGCCAAGCCGAAGCTGGGTACGATGCTGGGCGTTCTGGTGCTGCGGCGTGACCTCAAGAACGTCGATCTGGGCCGGATCCAACCCTGGGCGCGCCTGTCGCGCGAAAACAGCCCTTCATCGCTTAATCCAGGCGTGCCGATGCTGATTGCTCAAAATCCCAAGGACGCGATCGTTGGCCCTGCCGTGACCCTGGCCTATGCACGCAAGCTGTGCCGGAACGGCGCGCGCCTACGTTATGTCCCGATCGCTGGCCAGGGACATGAAACGAGTGCCAAGGACACTGCGTCCACGACCCTGGACTGGATCGATGCGCGTTTCGCCGCCCGTCCAGCGGCTAACGACTGCGGCCAGATCTGAAAAGGAGAGACGAGCATGCGCAAGTTACTGATTGCGGCCGTTTTGGCCGGTCTTGGCGGGAGCGCGCAGGGCTCAACCCCCGCCGCCTGGGACGCTATGAACCAACGCGTTAACCGCGCATGTGTCGCAATGTCGGGCTTGGCCCGCCCGGAATTGCTCGCCAAGAAAATCAGCTTTTCGGACGTAATCGGGAGCGAGGTGCGCATGATCCGTGGCGCCGACAAGCGCGGCCGCATGCAGCGCCTGTTATGCGCCTATAATCGTTCGACCGGCCGCGCCGAGATCCAGGCGGCTGATGTTTGGACAGGGCCTACGATCAAGCCCTGATCAGCGGTTTATCGCCGCCGCGAGCCAAGCAGCAGCCTCGTCAGGGCTGGCCTTGTCCTTATCGCGATCGACCATGAAGTTCGCCTTGCGCATCAGCTCGACCGGGATGGCCCCGAGCAACGGTCGTAGTGACGCAACGAGCCGAGAGTCGCGCGCCGCCCGTGGGCCGATCAGCAGCACGGCATCATAGCTTGGGATCGCACCCCGCGGATCCCCAAGGACGATGAGGCCATCGGCAGAAATGCGACCATCGGACGAGAACGCAGAGATGACATCGGCATCGCCGGCACTCAGGGCATCGTACATGAAAGTCGGGTTGAACGTGCGCTGTCTGGCAAATCGAAGCCCATAGGTTTTCCGGATCGTCGCCCATTCCGGCCGATCCGGGAATTCAAGGTCGGTACCCAGGGTCAGCGAGCGCGCTGCTGCACTCAGATCGGCAATGCTGGCAATTCCCCGGTTGCGCGCCACGTCGCGCTTCATCGCCAGCGCGTAGGCATTCTGGAATCCCAAGGCTCCCAGGGTTGTGACACCATGCTGCGCGCGCGACCAACGCGTCACGCCCGCTACCATTTCGGCCCGCGGCGGGTTGTCGACACGTTTCATCTCGTTCGCCCACAGAGTGCCGGCATAATCGACGTAGACATCGATCTCGCCGGACGCGACTGCGCCGAACACGACTGCCGAGCCAAGGTTTTCCTTGTATCGCACGCCATAGCCCGCGGCCTCGAGCCGGTGGCCGATGACGCGCGCAAGAATATATTGTTCGGCGAAATTCTTTGCCCCGACAGTAACGACCTGCTGCGTTGGACGGATCTGCGAGACGAATGCGGCCACCGGTGCCGCAACAAACAATGCGAGCGCCGTAATCCACAGAACGCGCTGGCCGCGCGCGATGCCCCTCTCGGCCAATGCGAGCAGCGAATCCGCCGTGAGCGCCAGTCCCGCCGCCGCAATGCAGCCCCAGATCACGAGTTCCCAATTCTGCGTCTGCAGACCCGAGAATATGACGTCGCCGAGCGACGGCTGCCCAACCGTGGTGGAAAGCGTGGCCGCGCCGATCGTCCAAACTGCCGCAGTCCGGATGCCCGCCGTGATCGTCGGCAAGGCAAGTGGCGCCTCAACGAGCCATAGTTTTTGCCAGGAGGTCATCCCGATGCCGTCGGCGGCCTCAAGGACGTCTGTGTCGAGACCGCGCAACGCGACCACGGTGTTCCGCAGGATCGGCAACAGCGCATAAAGTGTCAGCGCCAACAGTGCGGGCAGAAAGCCCAGTGGCGAGATGGGCGCGCCAGTTAACGTTCGCAGGAACAGGAGCAGCGGGTAGAAGAGTGCGAGCAAAGCAAGCGAAGGGATGGTCTGTACGAGGCTGGCCAATCCGAGCACGCCGCCCTCGACCGGACGATGCCGACTGGCAAAAACGCCGAGCGGCAGCGCGAGCAGCAGCCCAAGCGCAAGTGCAGCGCTGGCGATCAGAACGTGGGAGGCAACAAGCGGCAGGATGCGGTCGATCATGGCTGTATGAGTGCCGCCATGCGCTCTGCCTGTCGCTTGGGAACGAGAACGAGCGCCTGGGCCGCTTCGCCGCCGCCACCCCGAAGCAAATCGGCCGGCGCCTCATCGGCTGCGATCCGTCCGCGCTTGAGGACGATCACTCTGTCGGCCGTCAGCAGCGCAGCGGCCATGTCGTGCGTCACCATGAGGCTGGTCAGGCCAAGCCGGTCGTGCAGCGCGCGATAACTGGTTGTCAGGGCGTCGCGCGTGACCGGGTCGAGCGCGCCAAAAGGCTCATCGAGCAGCATCAGGCCTGGCGCTGTCGCGAGCGCTCGCGCCACGCCGACGCGTTGTTGTTGACCGCCTGACAAGGTTTCGGGGGACCGGTTGGCAAAGTCGCGCGGCAGATCGACAAGGTCGAGCAACTGGTCCACGCGTGCGCCACTATCACGCTTGCCCGAGATCCGCAGCCCGATGGCGATGTTGGCCGCGACGCTCATGTGCGGGAACAGTCCAACTCCCTGGATGACGTGCCCGATTCGCCGCCGCAGCGCCGCCAAGGCGCTATCGCGCACGTCGATCCCGTCGATCTGCACTTTTCCCGCATCGGGATCGACCAGCCGGTTGATCGTGCGGATCAGGGTAGATTTGCCCGACCCCGACTCCCCGACCAGCGCCACGAATGAGCCTGCCGTAACGTCAAGCGAGACATCGTCGAGCGCCAAACGCTGACCGTAGCGTTTGGAAACATGCGAAACTGTGATCGCCGGTCCGGAATTGGGCTTGTGTCCATCCACGCGATGCGGTGTGACACCGGTCCGGGGAGAAATCAAAGAAATGGCCATCGACTCGAACAAGAAACGCACGATCTTCATCACCGGCGGCGGTTCGGGAATCGGGCGTGCGACCGCACAGCTTTTCGCCGGCAAAGGATGGTTCGTCGGACTGGCCGATGTCAATGCAATGGGTCTTGTCGAAACTGCGGCCCTTCTCCCTATCGGCATGAGCAGCCAGCACGTCATGGACGTGCGCGACCGCGACGCCTGGGAGACTGCACTTGCCGATTTCGCGGCCCACACAGGGGGCCAGCTCGACGTTCTGTTCAACAATGCTGGCATTGGTACCGGGGGCCCGCTCGAGGCAATGGATGCGCGGGATGTTGAACGTGTGCTCGACATCAACCTAAAGGGCGTGTTCTGGGGTGCTCAGGTGGGCTTTCAATATCTCAAGAACACCCCCGGGTCGGCGCTGGTCAGCACCTCGTCTGCAGCGGGAATATATGCGAGCGCGGGAATGTCGGCCTATTCGGCGACCAAATTCGGTGTACGCGCAATGACCGAATCACTGGACCGCGAATGGCAGGACGCCGGCGTGAAGGCCCGCACGATCATGCCGAGCTTCATCGACACCCCCCTGCTCAATGCGACTGCCTCGGGCTCAAACGTCGCAATCCGCGACGTCGTTCGCGAAGCGGGGCTGGAGTTTACACCGGTGGAGCAGGTTGCGCAGGCGGTGTGGGACGCAGCGCACGGGACCAGGGTCCATACGCTCGTCGGCAAGACCGCACGTCGCCTGAAACTGGCAACCACCTGGGCCCCGTGGCTGTTGCCGAAACGGCTATCCCCCAAGGACTGACCCTTCGGGCGCCCGCCAGAGAGCGGGCAGAGAACGGGTGACGCAACGAAAGCGGACCGCCAGAGCTTCGTCGACCAAAACGACTTCGCATTCTCGCGTCCGGAAATTACTCCAGCAACCTTTCTATTGCCCTGGCCAGAGCCACGTCGCGCGCAGACAACCCGCCGGCGTCGTGGGTCGTCAGCAGAATGTCGACGCGGTTGTAGATGTTCGACCATTCCGGGTGGTGGTCGGCCTTTTCGGCAAGGATGGCAACGCGGGTCATGAACCCGAACGCCTCGACAAAGTCGGCAAAGGCAAACACGCGGATCAGTGCGTCGCGCGTCTCGTCATAATCCCATTCGCCGAGCTCATCGAGCGCGGCGGCGCGTTCGTCTTCGCCAAGTTGTTCGATCATTTGCCAGACCTCCGGTTACGGCTATGTCGCAGGGGTGGACCCGCGACGTCAAATCCCCCCCTCGCTGCGCGATATCGAACGGTTGGCGCGCGCGGCACTGGAGCTGTTGCCCGAGCAGTTCGAAAGATATCTCGACGGTGTGTTGCTGATCGTCGAAGATTTCGCCGAAAAACACATCCTCGCAGAATTGGGGATCGAGAATCCGTTCGATCTGTCGGGCCTCTATTCAGGTCGCCCCGTCGGCGAACCGGCACAGACCGGAGACATGCCCGCGACAATCCACCTCTATCGCCGCCCGATCCTCGACGAATGGTGTGAGACAGGCGAGGCGCTTGACCGCCTCGTGGCCCATGTCCTGGTGCATGAGGTCGGCCATCACTTCGGCCTGAGCGACGTGGACATGCAAGCGCTGGAGGAAGCGTTTGGCTGAACGTCTCTCGGAACGCCGCGAAAACCTATGGCGACTAAAGCTACGCTTGGGCGATACCTGTTTTTGGTCCGCTCGAATGCGCCAGCCGATGTCGCACGGCGACGCGCTATGACGGGGCTGTCCTTCACCGACGTGCGCTGCACACGCGGCGGGCGGGTGCTGTTTTCGGGAATCGACTTTGCCCTCCACCCTGGCGATGCGCTGGTCGTCGGCGGTCCCAACGGTGTCGGCAAGTCGAGCCTGTTGCGCGTAGCCGCCGGGCTGCTGCGCGCCGAAGCCGGGACCGTGAGACGTAAAGGCGGCATCGCGCTGGCCGACGAATTGCCCGCCCTCGACCCCGCCTTGCCGCTCGTCAGGGCATTGCAATTCTGGGCTGACATCGACGGCGGCAACGTGAACGATGCGCTGGCGAGCGTTGACATGGCGCATTTGGCGCAGGTGCCCGTCCGGATGCTGTCGACGGGCCAACGTCGCCGGGCAACCGTGGCGCGAACATTGGCGGCTGGCGCGGATATCTGGCTGCTTGACGAGCCGGCCAACGGGCTTGATGCGGCAGGCATCACGATACTCGAAGGATTGATCGCGGCGCACCGGCTACGTGGCGGCATTACGATCGTTGCCACGCATCAGGTGCTGGCGCTGCCGGACGCGCAAACGCTGGTGTTGGGATGAGCGCCTTCCTGCGACTCGTCACCCGAGACCTGGCGCGCACGCTGGCGAGTGGCGGCGGGGCGATGCCAGTCGTGTTCTTCCTGTTGGTTGCGACACTCTACCCATTTGCCGTCGGACCCGATGCGCAGCTTCTCACCAAGAGCGGGGGCGGGATGTTGTGGGTGGCTGCACTGCTGGCGGCGCTGCTGCCAGTCGACCGATTGGTTGCGCCAGATGCATCGGCGGGCGTGCTCGACCAGTTGGCAGTGCGCGCACTGAGCGACGAGCTGATCGTCACTGCCAAGCTATGTGCGCACTGGATCGGCTTTGCGCTACCCCTGATGTTGGCGGCGGTTCCGGCCAGCGCGCTGCTCAATCTGGACGGGGCAGTGCTGATGAGGCTCGAGACGGGCCTGCTGCTCGGCACGCCGGGGCTGGCAGCGCTGGGTGTTCTGGTAGCGAGCCTGACCACGGGGCTGAAAGGCACGTCGGCGCTAACTGGCCTGCTGATGCTGCCGCTCGCCATTCCCATTCTGATTTTCGGCGCGGGAAGCCTCGCCCCTGTCGAAGGTGGCGCACTGAAGCTGCTTGCGGCGGCGTCGCTCTTATTGGTGGCGCTTACGCCGTTTGCAGGAGGCGCCGCGTTGCGCGCAGGCCGCGAATAATCAGACGTTGACCCAGCGGGCCCAGATGGCGGTGGGCAACGCCAGACCCCGCGTTTCCTCGCGCACGCCCAGCTCGCCGCATTCGACCCTGCCCGGCAAGTCGCCGAACGCCTGCTGAAGCAGTTCGCCAATAGCCAGTGCCGACAGGCGAATTGCGTAAACGGTCAGGAAGACGAACGCCGACTTGTCGTCGACCAGTGTACGCACCGCCGCGATCAAGGGGGCAAGGTCGCGTTCAAGCTGCCACACCTCGCCTTCGGGGCCACGTCCGTACTTCGGCGGGTCGAGGATAATCCCGTCATAGCGCCGGCCGCGCCGCCCCTCGCGCGCGGTGAATTTCAAGGCATCGTCCACGATCCAGCGGATCGGCCTGGCCGACAGGCCGGCAAGCGACGTATTGGCCTTTGCCGCCTCGACCGATTTCTTCGACGCGTCGACATGCGTAACGCTGGCGCCCTTCGACGCGAGCGCGAGCGTGCCGACACCGGTATAGCCAAACAAGTTGAGGCACTGCGGTGCGTCATGATCAGCGAGGCGCGAACGGGCCCAGCTCCACACCGGCATCATGTCGGGAAAAAAGCCCAGGTGCCGGAACGGCGTGGTTTGCGCGGTGAAGCTCAGATCGTCCCAGCGCAACTCCCATCCCTGGCGCGGCACATCGCGTTCGAATACCCAGCGCCCGCCGCCGTCCTCGTCCGCGCCCGGGACGAATTCACCGTCGGCGGTCCAGGGCACGCCCGCAGGCGCCCACATTGCCTGCGGCTCCGGCCGTACGAAGCGATAGGGACCGTAGCGTTCGATCTTGCGGCCGTGGCCGCTGTCGATCAGGGCATAATCGGGCCAGGGGTCGCCGATCAGCGTATGCAAAGTCATGCAGACCGCTCGAACACATATCCCTTCACGGCTTCGAGCGTCGCGGGGAGAGTGTCGAAACGCTCCTGCCGGTCGAACAGTCCGGCCACGCGCGTCGGCAGGCCGGGACGGACCCCGGTTGCGCGCTCGACGGCATCGCGGAACTTGGCAGGATGGGCCGTCGCGAGCGTGACAATCGACACGCCGGCGAGATCTGCAGCGCGCGCCGCCGAGAGGCCGATCGCCGTGTGCGGATCGATCACCTGCGCACACCGCTCGTGCGCCCAGCGCATCGCCATTGCCATGTCCTGCGCGTTGACGCTGGCGCTTGTGAACAGCGCGCGCGCGGATACCAGCATATCGGCCGGGATCGAGAGTTTCCTCGTCGCCTCAAATTCGGCCATCATGGCCGCAAGCGCGGCGCCGTCGCGACCCGACAGGTCGTAGAGCAGCCGTTCGAAGTTCGACGAAACCTGGATATCCATGGAAGGCGTGACGGTCGGCGTTACCGTCCCGCAGCTGTAGTCCCCCGAAGACAGGGCCCGGTGGAGAATGTCGTTGACGTTGGTGGCAACAATGAGCTTTGCGACGGGAAGCCCCATGCGCGACGCGACATAGCCTGCAAACACATCGCCGAAATTGCCGGTCGGCACCGAAAAGGCGACCGGACGATCGGGCGCACCCAGGCGCACGGCAGCATAGAAATAATAGACAACCTGCGCCATCAGCCGCGCCCAGTTGATCGAGTTGACCGCGCTGAGGTTCAGCCGCGTGCGGGCCTCTTCGTCGGCGAACATCGCTTTCACGATCCGCTGCGCGTCGTCGAAATCGCCTTCGACGGCAATATTGTGGATATTGGGGGCAAGCACCGTTGTCATTTGCCGCCGCTGCACATCGGACACGCGGCCAGCGGGGTGGAGCATGAATACATTGACGCGTTCGCGCCCGGCGAGCGCGTCGATCGCGGCTGATCCCGTGTCGCCTGACGTTGCGCCGACGACGGTAAGCGCCATTTCGCGCTCACTCAGGAAGCGTTCGAACAACAGGCCGAGCAGCTGGAGCGCGACGTCCTTGAACGCAAGGGTCGGCCCGTGGAACAGTTCGAGCAGCCAATGCTGCGCATCGAGCTGGATCAAGGGAACGACCGCGTCATGGCCGAACCGTCCATAGGCCTCGGTGCACAGGCTACGCAGCGCGTCGTCGTCGAGCGCACCCGCAACAAAGGGGCGCATGACGGTGACGGCCGTCTCGACATAGGATTTGCCCGCCAGCCCGGCAATTTCCTCTCGGCTCAGCACCGGCCATTCGCGCGGCACGTACAGGCCGCCGTCGCTGGCGAGCCCGGCAAGCGTGACATCCTCGAACCCGAGCGCGGGCGCGCGTCCCCTGGTGCTGACATAGTCCATCGTGCGTGCGCGCCTAGCGGGCGTTCCTTCCGGCTGCAAATCGTTAAGCATGCCGCGAAGCGCCAAAGTAACGAGCCAGCACTATGTCGTGTGCGCGGTGACGAAGAATTTCGCTCTTGTTTTTGCCGCGCTCGTGATCGCGATGGCGCTGTCGGTGGGGCGTACGCCGCCGTCCGGCCGCCCTGAGCCGTCGACGACGACGCATGTCGACACGCTCGAGACGCCGTCGCGCCCGGTCGATACGGGCAATGCCGTCGTACTTCGCCGGGAAGCCGACGGGCATTTCTACACGCAAGCGTTGGTCAACGGCACGTCGATCCGCTTCATCGTCGACACCGGCGCGTCGAGCGTCGCGCTGACCCGCGCTGACGCGCAACGAGCGGGCATGTTCCTCTCCGAAAACGACTTTAATCAGGTCGGCCGCGCGGCGGGCGGCACAATCAAACTGCGGCAGGTCATGCTCGACCGGGTCGCGGTCGGCAACATCGAGGCGCGCGGCGTCCCCGGCGTGGTCATTGGCGACGACGGCGACGTGTCGCTGCTGGGTCAGAGCTTCCTCGCAACACTGGGCCGCGTGACGATCGAAGGCGACCAGATGGTGCTGCGCCCTGCTTGAGCAGCCCGTGATCGTCAATCCGGTACAGGCAGAAATGACGCAAAGAACTGCGCTGACTTTAGACCTTCATCGATGCGTCTTGCCTCTGCGTGAACCTATTCCTTCACCGCCCGCACGGGGACCGGAATGTTGCAGATGTCCGCCCCACCAGCGGGTACGATGAAAAACGCATCGCGACGGTTGGCACGCGCGTCGGCGTATCTGGCGAAGCTTGTGCTTTCGGTCGACAGATATTGGTAGCGCGGCAGGTCCGCGACCTCATTGCCCAGCCGGATCGAGGTGATTGTCACCCGCTGTCCGGGCTTTTCGTAGAAGCCGAGTGCCCCCGTGCCGCGCGGCAAGCTCGACAGGTTCTCGATTCCCGCAACTACCCGCCCGACCAGCGCGATGTTTCGGTCGAGGTGGCGCGGCGCATGGCCGATGACAGCGTAGAGTTCGGCGCCTGTGCCGGTATCGGGCGACAGGTTCCGCCCGACGCCGACCATGCCGTAGCAGTGAACGGGCCAAATTGCCGGACGTTGCGGTTGTGATTCGGCAACCTGCCAACCGTTGAAAAAGCCTGTAGCGTTTGCAAACGGATCGGCGATCATCTTTCGGCTCAACTGAGGCGTTTGGCGGATGCCTGAAGCTTGATCATCGACAGCCATTACATTTGATTTCGGCACGACATATTTGCTCTCCGGCACCACCGCCAATCCGCCCGGCAGCCGCTTCGCCTTTGCCATGTCCTCCCCATCCGCGTCGCCCCATTGCACGACGTAATTGTCCTGGACGCGGTTGATGCTCAGCCCGTCCCACCAGTGCGCGGCGGCAAGTTTGCGGATGTTGCCGACCCACCCTTGCGAAAACGGCGGCGGCATCAGCTGGATGACGACCCGACGCGCGTTCCCATCCCGGTCCGCCGCCAGGTCCATCACCAGCAGGTCCGACGGCGCAATGGCGACCCAGTCGCCGGCAGGTGCTGCGGCAACGATCTCGGAAGGCGCGAGCACCTTTGGCGCCGGTGCCGCGGCGGTGAGCAGGCCGGCGCTCAGAAAGGCCGCAAAACCGCCGAAGGTCACACGAAGTTCACACCTGAACGCACAGTTCGCCATGCCCGCTTCCCTGCCTTTTGCGCCACATGATGCATCGGCGCGACACCGGCCGGGAGGCTAGGCGATTCGATTGGCTGTAGGACAGCGAAAACTTGCGCGCCCCCTCAGGCGCGACTAAGCGCCACGGCTTCCAGTGCATGCGGAGCGGTGGCCGAGTGGTCGAAGGCGCTCGCCTGGAAAGTGAGTAGGGGTAGCAATGCTCCTCGAGGGTTCGAATCCCTCCCGCTCCGCCAAGAACCATGTAATTACATGGGCATAGCCTCGCAGTGGATAGATTTGCCCACTACTATGCCCACTTTGTGCATGGTTCTGGGTGAGCATAGGCGGCTCTCGGCGACTGTCACAGGATCTCCAGTCGATTTTTCGATTGGGAACAATGCGGTCATGGGACCGGCCTATTGGAATGCAGTCGAACGACCGCTCGCCTTGACGTGATTCGCGAAGGAAGTGGATGGTCAATTAGAAGCGCTGCTCGGAAGATTGTGCATGGTCGGCGTAGCGTGTCATTCTACGAGATGTCGTCCCGTCGGCTCGTCGAGATTATCGGCACGGCATCGAACGCGAAGCTGTCGAGCGTTTTGTCCTGTTAGCACTGACCCCGATTAAACCCGTCAAAACCGGGGGTACTCAGACTTCGCTAGTAGTCGCGAATAGTGCCAAACGGCAATTTTGCTTATCAGCAAGAGCGGTTTGGATGGCCGCTTGCCTTGCGATGCCGTCAACGCACAGTCATAATGAGTCCGCGGAAGAAAAAGGGGCAGCAACGTTGGAACAGCAATCGGCGCCGGATCCGGTCCTTTTAATTATCCTCATAATCGCGGTCATTCTTTATTTTTTGCCGGCAGTTTTCGCAATATTGAGGGGACATCCCAGCAGCGGCGGCATATTCGCGCTCAACCTATTTCTTGGATGGACGGGAGCTGGCTGGCTCGGTTCGTTGGTCTGGTCGCTATCGAGCACTCGCACGGCTCAACAAACTGTTATCGTGAACAACCACACTATGAGCGCGCCAGCGCCATCCATGCCAATAACCCGAGACCCCAATCCGCTCCCCGTGGTTACCCAAGACGCTGATGTTCGATGCCCGATGTGCGCGGAAGTGATAAAAGGCGAAGCGCGGAAGTGCCGATTTTGTGGGGAGTACTTCGCTAAGCCTCTTCTCAGTACGCTCGTGCATGATGCGCAGTGGAAAGAAGTCAGCGTGTCGGCGTTGCCCTCAGCAGCCCCCGAGTTACCCCGAGCAGCGCTCGAAGCCACAGAACGGACTGTGACGAACCAGCCTAAGTTAGCCGAGCAACCTACGAGCTATCAGGTTTGGGATTGGGCCAAAAATAACCGGCGTGAAAGCTTAGTCATAGCAGGTATTGTCATAGTAGTAGTCATTTCGGTGATATTCACCGCTTAACGAGCCTTTCGTTTCTCTTTTTCTGAATATCGCCGAAGAGGAAGATACTGGTGATTATTGCCAGTATTCTTTTAGTGTTGTAGATTCTGAACGTTTCTGCTATAATACGTTGGCGGCCATGCTGGTCGCACTTCAAACAATCGAGATAGATAATGATCGGACAGGGACCCGCGCGGATGCTGGCCCCAGCCGACGTGCGCCTTGTGTTAGGCCATGTTGAAAGAGGCAGTGTTTGCTCGCGTAATAAAGCAGTGGTTATGCTCAGCATTTATGCCGGGCTTAGAGCTTGTGAGGTGTCAGGCCTGACCTGGCCCATGGCACTGCAAGCAGACGGCGAGATCGACTGCCAACTACGCATTTCCGACAGGATCGCCAAGAACAGCAGCGGGCGAAGGATCCCGATGCACCCCAAGCTCGCGCTGGCGCTGAGACGGTTACACCGCCAATCGGGCCACCCGCGAGAAGGTCCGGTGATTGTCTCGGCTCGCGGCGGCGCGATGACAGCCAAGGCGATCGTCAACTGGTTTGCCGCCGTCTATCGCGCTGTCGGTCTTGACGGCTGTTCGTCGCATTCTGGTCGTCGAACATTCATCACGCGGTCGGCTCGTATGCTGGTGCAAGTCGGTGGCTCGCTGCGCGATGTGCAGGAACTCGCCGGCCACCGCGCCCTGACGACTACCGAACGATACATCGAGGGCGACCGTGACGCGCAGCGCCGGTTGATCGCCCTCCTCTAATTCAACCATCCATTATGAATAAGAAAGGATCGGACGCATGAGCGACCGTGACACGAACCCGCACGCCCTCGACGCACGCACCCTGACAATCCGCAGACTCAATGATCACCTCCGGACGACATGGTCTGGAGGCAGGGTGTTCTTAACACCTGGTGTCGAGGAGATGGGTCCATATTTCATAATTCGGGCCTTGCGCCTCGTCCGCGATTTCGACGAGTTTGGCCCGAACAACGACCCGTTCGAAGAGCACGATTTCGGTGCGATCACCGTCTACGGCGAACAGCTGTTTTGGAAGATCGACTATTACGACCCGGACCTGATCAACGGATCACCCGACCCCGCCGACGAAGCAGTGACCTGCCGCGTTCTGACTATCCTGAAAGCGAGCGAGTGGTGAGCGCGCGGTATCGGAACCTGTTGGCGGGAGCCAGTACAATCAAGCCGTTGCGACAAGGAGAGCTCGACCGGCTGTGCGGTCTATACTCGGCGATCAATGGGGTGCGGCTGACAATCTTCCCAAGGCCGCTGTTCTGTGCCGAAGAACGCAAGCTCTTTCTGGCGGGCCTCAAGCGGCTTACCCGGCATTGGAACCTGCACCATGCAGTTGGCACCGGCATGAGCAATGCTGCGATGGCCGATGTCGCATCCACGATCGCCAAGAGGGCAAGCGCTCTTACCAAAATGAACATTGTGACCGTGCGTGCGGTAAAATCGCTGACGCGTGAAAAGCGCGATGCCTGGCTCGATGAGCAGCTGACGATTGGCAACCCTGTGCTTGCCGAGTTCAAAACGATCGGCCATTTTTCCGTCTGCTGCGGATTGACCGCCAAGCGCGTCGTGATTTTCGATACGTCCGGCAAGTTGTCGACGGTGCGGCGGCCGACGGGGCGGCTGATCGCTTTCACAAAAGTCCAAGAATGATGGTCTGACCGGCCACCGACGAGTATCGGCTCGGTAGCACTGTCTAGCTTACGTCGGTTCCGCGTACCGCCAGTTGACGATGTCAAAGGCGGTATCGCCAATCTCCGGCGGCCAGCTTTTCCACCGATGTGTTCCGGCTTCGATCGGCTCCGAAAACATTCCGCACCGATAGCGAACGTTAACGCGCATTCTGGGACCGACCGGCATCTGGCTGCCATCATGAACTTGCCAAATCGGCTCGGCTTCGTTGTCTTGAGGATTGGTAAGTGTGTAGCGCATTGCGTCTCCTGGCTACGGGCGAGCCAGGCTGTCGGCGCACGAGCGAGACAGGTCTCACCTCCCTCTTGATGAGGTGCAGTTGCCCAGACTGCTGTCAGGTGATGCAAGCCATGCATTGGTAAGCAGACATCGCTAGCTCGGCAAGATTGCGGAGGTCGAGATATCTTCGACGCCGGCCGGCGGCAGCACCTGGAGTCGGCACGCACGTGAAGGCAAGTCGGACTAGTTTATCTCATACGTCATTTTACCGTCAGTTGTCCGAAATTTACGGGCGGATGCTTATCAACGGCGATCGTCGTACGATCAGCAATACGATTTTATGGCAATGCAGAAATCGATTATGGGCTGCTTGGGCCGTCGGTCAATGGCCATGGCCCAGACACATTTGAATAGTGTTCAAATTGTCTATCGTTAACAAAATGTCATTCGATGCAGTCGCCGGCTCACAATCTGGCCAAATGTTGCGAGTGGAGAACCGAGCTCCCGACAAGCCAGCGTGGAGAAGCGCGCCGTCCAGAGTACGATCCCCGAGCGAGCTTAACGTGTGAAAGGCTGCCCGCTCGATTACCCAATATGTACTTTGAATGGGGACGAACCCGTCATTCCCAAAGCCGAGCGTAGTGTTTACTGTACGATAGAAGCTACTGCCCGCACTTGTGTCATCAGTCATGCGACCGATCGCAATGCGCCAGCCTGCCGGCATGTCGCCATTCATCAGCGCCTTTCTCTGCGTCTCCATCGCCTTCAATATGCGGCCACGGCATTCGAAATTTATTGAAACCATCGTGGACCAGCGCGCCAACGTTGCTGATTCCTCGGCTGTAAAGTCGGGCCATTCGCCGTTCGCGAGCGATTCAATTAACGGCTTCGCTGCGATTTGGAGCCGGCTCATCCATCCGTTATTGCACGGCGCACAAACGTTGCGGACGACGGTGTCATATGGATCGTGAGATCCGACTTCATCGTTGCCGTGGATGGGAACTTCTTCCCAAAACGCATGTCGCTCGGGTCGATTCAAAGTATGGACTGTCTGTGCATAACGACGCGGATACTGCTTACTCAGCCAACTTGGGTAGATGTGCTCGTTCGTGAATTTCCCGACATAACCACAATAAATGCAACTTCCGAAGTCATGACGGCCAGGCGTTCCATGACGTAAGTCAAATTTGCAGCGCCAACAAAACGGACGATCAACCTCCGTGGGAAAACCGCACTGCGGGCATTGCGACGCTTGGGCTGATTGCATAGTCTCACCGGTAATCATTTTTCGAACCTGAAATAGCTGAGGGCCGAAGCTATAATGACTCGGCGTCGCAAGATATTACGATTGGCATTGCTTTGCCCTAGGGGCGAGCGCCGCGCGCGGGGTCACGACGGTGTTCTCGTAAACATATCCAGAAAACTGTCCACGTTGTGAAAGCGAGGGGTCGGCCAATCGTTTGCGAGGACGTTTGCTCAACCCAGGCTGTCAACGCACTAGCGAGGCAGGTCTCATATTCAGCCTTTTGGGGCGCAGCCGCCCTGCCTCCCAAGAGATGGTGCCAGATATACATTAGTGTACCCCGCAGCACAATGTCCCACGAAAGCGCAGCGCCTATTGAAAGAAGTTCCGTCGCTAAATCAACACCTTACGCCTGCGGTCCCCGCGTAGGGTGTGCGCATATCCACCACCCTCAGCCCGCACGAAGGCCGTGATCGGGCACCTTGCCTTCGCCAAGCAACCCCATTACCGAAGGGACGCACCCGCCGCGACGGCGGCACCGGATCGGCACCCGGGGTTTCGCTCACAGTGCCGCCTGTCTCCCTAAAAATCGATCTGCAGACAACGGCTTACCCCGCAGGGGGAGCCACTGCCTTTATCTTGCTTTCGAGCTTTTCACGTTCACGTGGCGAGATTCCACCAGACCTTGCTGACAATGTTAATATTAAAAGCCGCCGCCAAAGGTGGTTATAATTTTGGTTCCAATCAGTTTTACAACTACTGCGCCAACCAGAACCACGAACGACATCAAAATGTCTTTCTGTGAGAACCCCCATTTAAAGCCGAACAAAAGATCGATGCTCCCAGCTATGATCATTACGACTGCTACTGCCACCGTGAACCAAATTGCTGCTTGAAACGAGTAATTCGTGAACGTCTTCGGCCCTATCATGGCGTGCATCCAAGCTGAGGTGTGGCGGCGGTCGCAGTGACCCTACCGCCGTAACCGGCGTAAGCGCCGACACCAGCTCTGGGACCTCCGCTAATCGAACCTCCACTACCATTCGTCGCAACTGAAACCTCACCGCCACCCCCAAGAGCAGCGCCGCCTCCGACCACGCGAGTGCCGCTCACGCCAGATTGTATAGGACCAGAAGAATAGCCAGCAGACGGGCTAGCACCCGCACCTGCGAAGAAGCCCAGGCCCACCAAACCTTGAAAGCTTGCGGACCCGTAGAACTGCGTCCCGCGCAAGCTGCCGGTTGAAAAGAAGTCCGTGGGAATAGAGACGCCTCCCTCGGCACCAATGCCGAGTGCAACGTATAGAAAAGCACCGCTCGCCGATCCGCCGAGACCTAAGGTAATGCGACCGCCTTTAGGGCACGTTGGCGTCTGCGTCTTTTGCGGCACACCTAGCTTACGTTCAGAGTCGCTCTCGCCGTTTTGCGACCGCCCTTTGCCGGCAAGAGTGCTTTGCGGAGTCTGACGAATCTGTCTGAACCCACCATTAGGTTGGCCGCATGCTCCAATTTCGTTTGTCCCCAGTGGTGCGCTACCGACGCAAGCGCTCAGCCCAAGCGGATCGACACCATTAACGGGATCGCCGTTCACGTATGCGTAGAGATTCATCCCCCCATCGTATCCGGTCGGGTCAGTCTGCATAAACCGGCCAAGGCTAGGCGCGTACATTCGAGCTTTATAGTACCACGTCCCGAGTTCGGGCAACCATGCCTGACCAGTATAACCGAACCGCCCGATGTTTGCAGCGGCGGGGGTACCATATTCGTCGTAGCTATTAAGCGCGGTGGCGTTGCCGCTGACGTTTGCCATCGCCGTCACACTTCCCCGCTCGTCCTGGTACAGCCAGCGGCGGTCGCCTGTACTGTTTCCCTCATACCACACCAGCACCTCATCTATTCCGGGACCATAGACGTAACGACGCAGCAGCGCCCCAGTGGCGTTATTGGTCTCACCGGTCAGCATCGTGTCGTCGTAGTTGAACGTCGTGTTGATTCCCGCTTCGGCGTTGAAATTGAACAGCCTGCTCAACGGATCATAGGCAAGTCCAGTGATGCCCGACGCCGTTGCCAGCTCATCATCGCTCGTATAGCCATAGCTTGTGCTGCCCCGACTGGTCAGGTTGCCGCGCCCGTCGTAGCCGATTGCCGCACTGCCTTGTTGTGTAAGCTGGTTCAGCCCATTCGGAGTCTCCGCCGCATCCTTGTTGGCGAACGACGGAAACGCGTATGCGTCGTTATCACGCATGCTGCTCGCGATTTGTCCCGCCGGATTGAACGCAAAAGTCGTCGTTACATCCTGTGCCGTCCCCGCCAAGTTGTTGGTCAGGGTCGTCAGGCGCGACACGGAGTCGTAGGCATAATCGGTCTCTGTGCTATTGCCACGATTTAATACGGTGCGCCGGCCGAGATTATCGTAAGTATAAGTACCGAGCACCCCCGCTCCCGACGCGGCGCCATTTTCACGGATCGCGGACACTTCGCCTGTGACCAACCGGTCGTACTGGGCATAAATCCCGTCGCTCCACGTCGAGCGTGTTCGGCGTCCAGCGAGATCATATTGAAACGCCATGTTGCCATAGGTGTACCAATTGTCGCCGAGCGCCGTCCTACGGCTCAACGCATCGTATGTGAAACTTAGCTGGTGCCCATTGCTGTCAGTCGCCAGCTTAAGCCGACCGAGGTTGTCATACCCATAGCTTTGGTCGGTTTCCCAATAGACCGTGTTCGGGCGGTCCTTGCCCGTTAACCTGTCGAGATTGTCGTAAGTGTAAGATATCGTCTGCGAGTCCCGCAGACGCCGTGCTGTCACATTGCCGTTGGGGTCATAAGTTGGCTGCTCGTAATCCGTTGTCGAGCTCGTTCCCGGCGTTGTAGGCGAGGGGTAACGCGTCTTTGTCACGCGGTCGAACCCATCATATTCATAAGTCGTCAGGTTGTTATTTCCGTCAGACGCCGTCGCGAGCTTGCCGTTCGCTGTATACGTAAATGTCGCCTCATCAGCGACGTCTGCTGTGCCGACCGCTGTCTGTGACCTTGTAACCTGACTAGCTGCATCGTAGATTGTTTTGCCGATGCGGTCGTCGCCGAACGAACCTGCCGTGCCAAGTGTACACGCTGACGACGGTAGCGACCCGAACAATGTAGAGTTCATCCGAACGGTGGTGCAATCCGGTCGGCCGCGAGTGTCGTAGCTATATTGGGTTAGCGAATAGATTGTACCGCCCGCCTGCATGGCGTCCGTGATCTTTCGCGCATTGGCGTCGTACGTGCTAGCAACTGCCTGCAAAGGAACGTACGCTGCCCAAGCAGCGTCGGTCTGCCCGTTGGTCGTACCCTGCTCGACTTGGGTAATCTGGCTGTCCAGGTTGTAGGTGGTGCGTGTCGCGCGGTTCGGCAGCGCGCCTGTCCCGTCGGGATCAGGACCCATGACGCCAATTGACCGACGCGCCGCATCGTATAAAATTCTGGAGGTGTCGGCTGCGCCGCTCAAAGGCCCATCGATATAGGTGCGGTTCCCAATTTGGTCGTAATCGAAGGTGGTCGTTGCCGTAAGTGAGCCATCACCTGCGCCCGACGACACCGTAATTGGCAAAAGGTTATTGCCGGTGCCAGCCACCTGCGGACCATAGCCAATCGCGCTATTAATCTCGTCCGCGCCACCTGCACAACTAGCCGTCGTTTGGCAGGTGGAAACGGTTGTCAGGAGGTACACTGGAAATCCCGATGCAACGGGGCTGCCGGTAGGCGTCTGTTTGTAAAATGCCTGGAGAGCGGTGTAGCTATAGCGGGTTTGCGGCCTTATGCCTCCAACCGTCGGGGCGGGGGCAGTTACAGTGAGTGTGCCGCCGTGCGTTGCATCATAAGTGTAATCGGTTGTGTTGCCCTTTGCGTCAGTCGAGCTCATTGGCTTATTGCAGCTTACCGGAGTGGTGCAGCTCGACGGGAAATTGGCTGTTGTGGCGATATCGGGAGGTGTGTTCGGCGTCTTTGAAATCAATCTGCGTTCGGTAACATTGCCACGCACGTCGTAAGTAAACTGCTGCTTGTTACCTTCCGGAAAAGTTATCTGTGTAGTGCGGCCGAAGCTGTCATAGCCGTAACTCGTAAGCCGATTCAGCTCGTCCCGGTAGGATGCAAGCAGATTCGTTACTGTGTCTCCGACATAGACTTTTTGCCCACCATTCACATCAGTTACTGTGGTGGTGCGCGTTGAACCGCTGTCCGCATAGCCGTAGCTGTAACTTACGCCCTCGGCGGTGATAGTGCTTACCTTGCTGCTCGTGTAGGTCGCCGTGACCGTATCGCTCGCTGCGCCAAATCGCTTTATCCCGGCAAGCCTTCCTCCGACCAAAGTAAATCGGGCAGTTCGGGAGAGGCTGTCCGTTACTGTCGTGTAAGATCCATTCGCGTCTGAGCTGTAGACCAGCGTTACCGTCGGCCAAGCCTGTGACAGAGTGCAAGCGTCTGTCACGATATTGCAGGTTTCGACCTTCGTATTGATCAACCGTACCATGGTCGGATTACTCCAGTTGAAGTAGTTCCCACCATTCAGCCCGTTTTCGGCGTAATTGAATTTGGCTTGATATCCGGTGCTGAGGTTGGCCGTTTGTAACCGGTATGCGGAGTAGACGGTGCCGCTACAGACACTTGGAGAACCTGATCCGATGCACACAAGAGAAAACTTATACGCATAAGTCACTCGTGTGCCATCGGGGTAAGTAATCGCGATAGCGCGTAATGGCGCTAGCCCTGGGTAAGGTCCGCCTTGCGGGGCTGCATTCATTTGGAAGGTCGCAACCGTTCCATCGCGGCGCGTATAAGTGTAACCAGAGCTACCGTCCCATACCAGAGTTGCGCCCCGGCCCTGAGAATCGGTCCAGACGTTTCCAACTCCCGTGAAACGGTCGACAACGCCATTTACATTAACCACATAAGATGTGCCGTCGGCAGTTATCTGAGACGATACGCCATTTATCCATCCGCCTGTTCCGAACGAACTCATAGAAAAATTGAATCCCCCCGGGCCGTCGGGGCCGATGGATGCCAGCGATTGCGTGCTCGAATAGATTCCTCTGATAACGTCAACGCCGTTATCGTCGATCGCGCTGTTCACCGGCGGGGCCGCGTTACCGACAAATTGGGCATTCGCGGGTGCGGCTAGTCCGTAAGCGTGTCCTGCGGGCCACCTTGTTTATGACGTGACGGCGGCGATGTTTGGCCCCTTTGTGTTGGGGTGTCGCGGTGTCGGATGAGGTTGTTGGGGAAGCGAGTAGTCATACGACCGGTCGTATGAGTGGTCGGATCGAGGTCGTTGCGCGGGTTTCGGGTCGGCGGCACTGGACGGTTGAGCAGAAGCTGGCGATTCTGCGCGATGCTTTTGGGCCGAACGGTTCTGTTCGCGATACGGTCGAGCGGCACGAGGTCGGGAGCGGCCAGCTTTACACATGGCGGCAGCAGGCGATGTCGGGAACGCTTGCCGGCGTGAGCCGACCGACGGCACCGGCGTTCGCGCAGGTGCAGATTGCGCAGGCCGAGCCGATCGCTCCGCTGCCCGCACCACCTGAGCCAACCGGCAGGATTGGGATCGAGCTGCCGTCGGGCATCCGATTGAGCGTCGATGCCGGGGTCGATGCCGAAGCACTGGCACGGGTGCTCTTGGTCGTCAGCCGATGACGACCCTGCCGCATCCCGTGCTTGGCGGGATGGGCGCGGCCACGATCTGGCTGGCGTGCGGCGCGACCGATATGCGTAAAGGGTTCGACGGTCTGGCGGTGCTGGTTCAGCAAGTGCTGGCACAGTCGCCGCATTCAGGGGCGCTGTTCGCGTTCCGGGGCAAGCGCGGCGATCTGGTCAAGCTGCTCTGGTATGACGGGCAAGGGCTGTGCCTGTTTTCAAAGCGCATGGACCGGGGCCGGTTCGTCTGGCCACAGACCAAGACCGGCAGCGTCAGCCTGACGCCTGCCCAGCTTTCGATGCTGCTCGAAGGCATCGATTGGCGACGTCCCGAACGGACCTGGGCGCCCTCGCTGGCGGGGTAATAATCGACGCGATTCAGGCGTTTTCGATGGTGCTGCTATGCAGTTTCTGCTATGTGCTGGCCATGTCGGCAGCGGTCATTCCAGACCCCGATCGGGACGCGCAGATTGCCGCTTTGACCGCAGCGCTGGCGGCCGCCAATGCCGAGCTTGCTGCCCGCGATCTGCTGATCGAGACGCTGCGCGTCCAGATCGCCCGCATGCGCCGGATGGCGTTCGGCGCCTCGTCGGAGAAGCTGAGTGCCGAGATCGAGCAGCTTGAGCTGGCGCTCGAAGAACTCGAAGCCGCCGCCACGGTGACCGCACTGGTGTCGCCGGTTCCCAAGGCCGAGCGTCCGGTGCCAGTGCGTGTCTTGCCCAACCATCTGCCGCGCGATGAAGTCGTCGTCGAACCGGTCAGTGGCACCTGCACCTGCCCTGATTGCGGCGGCGCGCTGCGTCGGTTGAGCGCAGATACCGCTGAGCAGCTCGATATCGCGCCTGTCGCATGGCGCGTCGTGCGAACGATCCGGCCCAAGTATAGCTGTCGCGCGTGCGAACGGGTCGTCCAGGCTCCTGCACCCGTCAAAGCCATCGCGCGTGGTCGAGCGACCTTTGCCACACTGGCACATGTCATCGTAGCCAAGTTCGACCATCACCTTCCGCTCTACCGTCAGGCCGAGATGATGGCGGCGCAGGGCATCGATATCGATCGTTCGACGCTCGCCGGGTGGACCGGCCAAGCCTCGGCGCTGCTCGATCCCATCGTCAGCCGTATCCGCGACGAGGGATTGAAGGCATCGAAGATCCATGCCGACGATACGCCGGTGCCGGTGCTCGACCCCGGGCGCGGCCGAACCGCGACCGGCAGATTGTGGACCTACGCGGTCGATGATCGTGCGTCGGGGTCCACCACACCACCGCTCGTCTGGTATCGCTTCACGCCCGACCGCACCGGCGCGCATCCCCAAGCCGAGCTTGCCCGCTTCACGGGCCACCTTCAGGCCGATGCCTATGCCGGATATGACAAGCTCTACCAGACCGGGCGCGTCACCGAAGTTGCCTGCTGGGCGCACTTCCGCCGCAAGATATTCGATATCCACCAGGCCAAGCCGACGGCGCTCACCACCGATATCCTCGAACGCATCGGCGCGCTCTATGCCGTCGAGGCCGATGTGCGTGGGCAACCGCCCGATATCCGACGCCGCGCACGGCAGGATCTCAGCGCGCCGTTGATCACCGAACTACGCACCGTGCTCAACGATGCGCTGCGACGCCTGTCGCCCAAGTCGGTGATGGCCAAGGCCATCGTCTATGGCACCAAGCGCTGGGCCGCACTCACTCGGTTCCTCGACGATGGTCGGCTCGAGATCGACAACAATAT
Organism: Sphingomonas sp.; assembly: GCA_965249705.1. Classification (GTDB taxonomy): domain Bacteria; phylum Pseudomonadota; class Alphaproteobacteria; order Sphingomonadales; family Sphingomonadaceae; genus Sphingomonas_O. Next base: position 44,017 of record CBDFMO010000013.1, read on the forward strand.
CGCCGAACGCTCGCTGCGCGGCATCGCGGTGGGCAGGCGTAACTGGCTGTTCGCAGGCTCGCGCACCGGCGGCGAACGTGCTGCCGCCATCTACACCGTCATCGAGACCTGCAAAATGAACGGCGTCGAACCGCAAGCCTATATCGCCGACGTGATCGCCAGGATCGCCGCCGACTGGCCCGCAGCACGCTGGGACGAACTTATGCCGTGGAATTGGCAACCCGCCGTCACAGAGCCGTTTGCACAAGCCGCCTGAAGTGCGGTCATCAGACCACGCTTACGCTAGTCCGGAGACCAGAACGGTAGTGGCAAGCAGTACTGCATGTCGGCGCGAACGGCCGCACGAGATCGTAGCCATGGGGAGGCTCCTAATTTGGATTGGGGGAAGATAAGCGTCGCAGGCGCGGCGCATAACGGAGCTAAGGCGCGTTAGTGACCTTCACCTTGGTCCGGTTATTCGCCTTGTCGTGTGTGTAATCAGTGGTCACATTGTTGTTGACCGTTCCTGATCGAACCATCTTCACTATGCGACCTTTGGCGTCGTAGGTGTAGGTCATTATTTCGGACGCAAACACCGAGCTTGCAGTAGTGAGTAGCAACGTGAAGGCTATCAAACGTCGCATCGTCGCACTCCTTATTGGTGAAACAGATCTTACTCTACAACAGATAAAGAACACGGATTTTCCAACAGTGCAAAACGACCTTTTCGTTAAGTTCTCGCGATAATATGGCTCAAGTTTTGTACCGTCCAGGTAAAATGAGTCTTAGCGTTTAGTTAGGTACGTATTACCCGCCGAACGAGCGTCATGCGTCTGAGGTTGACGTGGCAGACGTCCAATCCGGACTACGGGCAAGGATATGAAATAACGCAGCGAAGGACGGCGACGTAAATAGCAACAGGCACATTTGTACAGTAATATCATTGACGCTAATCCGCGTGATGCTGACGGGCAGTATTGCTTCGTGGCGAAATCACACTTTTGCCATGAAGCCGAGGGGAGTGTCACCGATTGGCGCCCAAATTCAGGTCATCGGGCGACGCTATTGGCATTCCTCAAGGCGTACATCGCTCGCCGCGTAGGGTGTGCCATGAAATAGTCCTCGCTAAGGCTAGTTCTGAGCGCCTCTAACTCGGTCGTTTTTTGACGATTTGAAAGTGGAAACGCTCGGATTTAATAGCCTTTCCGGCGCGTGAAGGCTATCGAAAATCGGTCTGATCTCGGTTCGATTTGCGTGCCAATGTTGCGCGCTGGCGACCATATAGCCACTTTCGCACGGCAATTACCGTATCGTCGAAGTGACACTGATAAGCTGTCCGCGTAGCCCACTGCCCCCACGGAATCCGGTGAGGCAAATACACTCGATTAAGTAGCCTTCGATATTTTTGCTATTGTTAGCCTGGGGAAGTCAGGCAACTGCGCAGGCGCTCGATGCCACCCCACGAAGCTAGACGTGCTCGACCTGCCGCCTCGATTCTACTATTCGTCAAATAGGGATTTGCAGCATCTCGACTGCCCGGAAATATGAGCAGACCCGCCTTCGTAACAACCCAGTGCTGGAGAACATCTTGATAATTAATCGGGTCACGACCAACGCGGTTAAGTGCGCCATTCATCGCTATTGACGCCTCTCCAAGCGCATCCTTAGGGCCGCTGTCCCCGACTACTCCAAAGACGGGCTCGCCATTGGGTGCGATTGCCACGACAAGGTCTCCAATCCGGGCTCCAGCGGCGTGGAACCCCATGCTCGCTAGCGGAAGAACCAGCGCAGGGACACGCAGCGCATCAACATAGCGCGCAGGGTTGCAGACGTCTCTCACCGAGGGATCGACCAAAGTGGTTGCGGAAAGCAGGTAGTTGTCAATCGTCGGACATGGCTTTCCACCACGCATAACGATTACGTTCGGAGCAATTCGAGTGCGATCAAAAAGCGGCTTGGGCCATCCCGCTGCTGCCGCCACAGCCACGTCGCGCGCCCGCTGTTTCTTACCGTCCTTGTCCAGTTCCCTGCAATAGTTGAACATTGCATTGCACATGTTGTTGAGCGCCCTTGTACGCCCAAACACGTCATCGACCGCGTAGGATTTCGGCGTCCCGTCAGTGTTAACCTGGAGCTTCTCGCGGAAGAATAAAGCATCGTTGGTTCCATACACAGCAGTGCGGTTCCCGGGCGCATCCCGGTCGACCTGCATAAAGCGGAGCGGCATTTCGCATCGCGTCTGAGAGATCGCGGTAGTCGCGCAACTGGTTGCGATCACAAAGGAAATTGTAGCGCGGGTATATGCCTTCATTCTGACCTCCGGACCAAGTTCAATAAATGAATGTGAATCCTATGACCGGCGCAGGCACACCCATGAATGGCATGGTCGTACGTGGCGGAACGATGCAGTTGTAGGTGCACGGCAGGGGTGTCGGTCCATATGGCCCCGCGACGCCAATACTAGTTACCAAAATCGGCACGGGGCACGAGTTTGAGATCATCGCACCGCCCGGAACTCCCTGCCAGATACCGCACGCAGCGGGGGGGTAAAATAGCTGTGCCTGCTGCTGCATATCACCAATCGTCAGCGGTTGAGTAAACGCTCCGGTCGATGCGGAAACGGTCATTCCCCAGTTTGATCTCGGCGCACCGGAATTGATTGCCTGACGTACCCGCTTCTCCATGTCGCGCGCTTGTTGTTCTAGGCCAGACCCGGCAGTGAGAGTGTAAACGTTCGCAAAGCCTTCCACGCCCATATTCGAGTATTGCATCACGTGGGTTAATTCGTGCGCCCACATAACGGGATTGTTGGCCTGTTGGTTGTCAGTAAATACGATCAGGTCATCAAGCGTGACCGTGTTACCTTCATTTACCAAGTTTATTGCTGCTGGTAGGCTTATTGATGCTTTGTTTGTGTTAAAGCGCGCACGATCCAGCACAGCAGGTGGGAAGAAGGCAGAAAGCTGTGCCCGAATGTTCGGCGGAATTGGTCTGGCATCTGTGCCCGCAGTCGCGCGCGACGCTCTTATAGCAAAGGCCAATGCGTTACCTGCTGGATTTAACAGTGCTTGCCCTACATCCTTCGGCAAGTTTTGAAGCATTTCCGGGATAGCTTCTGGCTTTGGACGGCTTACGCTGACAGTGGAATTGGGAATATCGATATTGATGCCAGTTATTTCGCTAAGCCAACTGGCATTTGCGGAAGTCGGCAGTAAAGCCGCTAAGATTGCCATTGCAGACAAATTTTCACGCCGCATGATCATGCCCCCGAGTCGCCCTCCTTTATCGTGCGCTGAATTTTTACTGGTGGCAACTGGTCTGCTTTCCGCCAGGCTCTATATTCCGCCCAAGTGTTCGCTATTCGGCGAACGCTGACGTGTGTGCCAGCTGAGCGATGCGATAAGCTACCAGCGCCGTGATCTGGCCAATTTTGCAAGCCTGCTCCCGGCGCTTATGGAAACGGAAAGGGGTGCGGCTTGTCCGATTCTGCGTTGTTCATGTCCGGGTCGCTGTTCACGATCGATTATCTCGTCGAAGCTGTCGCATCGACGCCCGCTTACCTTGCCGTGAATGTTACCGATCTCCGCGCCAAGCTCGATAACATCGCCGCTAAGCTCCCGAAAAACGCGCGCACGAACGAGAGCCAGACTGAGGACGATTTTATCTGGCCTGTCCTGGCGGCGCTGGGCTGGTCGGAGTCGCTTCGCCAGCAAAATCTGACCGTCGCCGGTCGCGACGATGTGCCGGATGGTCTGCTATTCGAGGATGCCGCTGCGAAAGCTGCGGCGAACGCGCAGGACGATCAGTATCGGCGATATTCGCAGGGTTTGGCGGTCGTCGAAAGCAAGCGTTGGGCACGTCCGTTGGACCGGGCATCGGGCCGCGATGAAGCAACTGCGCCATCGACCCAGATGCTTCGCTATCTGCGCCGCATCGACGATCTGACGACCGGCAAATTGCGTTGGGGCATCCTGACCAACGGCACGAAATGGCGGCTCTATTGGGCCGGTGCGCGGTCGGTGTCCGAAGAATTTTTGGAAGTCGATCTCAGTCGTGTTTTAGGATTGGACGGTGGCGACGATCTGTTCGCCAGCGATGCCGACCGCGACCATTGGTTGCGTGTGTTCGCGGTCATGTTTGCGCGCGATGCCTTCATCAAGGACGGGGCGGACAATCGCTCGTTCCATGAACGGGCTCGGGCAGCGGCGGCGTTCTATGAGGAACGCGTTGCCGCCAGCCTGTCGAAGCTCGTCTTCGAGCAAGTCTTCCCCAGCCTCGCGACGGCGATTGCCAATGCCGCGCCGCAAGCGCCGCTCCAGGACGTGCGCGAAGCGGCGCTGGTCCTACTCTACCGCTTGCTGTTCCTGCTCTATGCCGAAGATCGCGACCTTCTGCCTGTCACCGACAAGCGATATGACGATTACGCACTGCGGCCTCTACGTATCGATGTCGGAAAACGCGTTTCGGAAGGCGATGCCATGTCGTCTTCGGCGGCGCGTATCTGGGGTCATATTTCGGACCTGTCGCGCATCATCGACAAAGGCGATGCGTCGGTCGGCATCCCGCCCTACAACGGGGGCCTCTTCGCCAGCGACGGTGCATCACTGCTCGATACCATTCGCATCGCCGATAGCGTTATGGCTCCGGCACTCGACGCGCTGTCTTATGAACGCTCGTCGGGGGAACGCCGCTATATCAACTACCGCGATCTGTCGGTTCAGCAACTCGGGTCTATCTACGAACGGCTGCTTGAGTTTGAGATTTGCCGTGACGACGACGGCGCGCTCGAAGTGCGCCCGAACCTTTTCGCCCGAAAGAATACGGGCAGCTACTACACCCCCGATGAACTCGTCGGGCTGATCCTCGATGAAACGCTCGAACCGCTAATAACCGAACGGCTCGAAGCCTTTTCGGCGGCGCTCGCCAAGCTCGATCCGAAGGACGCCGAAGACTATTGCCGCACCCTGCTGCGCGATGCCGATCCGGCGAACGCCATCCTGTCGCTGCGCGTCTGCGACCCGGCGATGGGGTCGGGTCACTTCCTTGTCAGCCTCGTCGATACACTCGCCGATCACGTTCTCGATGCGATGGCCGAAGCCGCGTCACTCGGGTCCGATCTCGACTACACCTCGCCGCTGGCGACGAAGATTGAAGATATTCGGGCGACGATTACAAAGAACGCGCGGGCGGCAAACTGGACCATCGACGAAGGCCAACTGGACGACCGGCATATCGTCCGCCGCATGGTCCTCAAACGCTGCGTCTATGGTGTCGATAAAAACCCGATGGCGGTGGAACTCGCCAAGGTTGCACTCTGGTTGCACACCTTCACGGTCGGCGCGCCACTGTCGTTCATCGACCATCATCTCCATGCCGGGGACAGTCTGTTCGGGCTGTGGGTGCGCGATGCCATCGACAAGGCCGGAAAGCTCGGCGGCGAACTGCTGTGGAACGAAGCCCTCCGCAACGCGCAGCGTTCGGCGGAAGCGATGAAGACCATCGAAGCCCTGACCGATGTCGAGATTGCGGAAGCACACCGTTCGGCAGCGATGTATCAGGACGTCGAGCTGATGACCGGCGAACTCGACGGGTTTGTCAGTTTCATGCACGCCCTCGACTGGCTGAATCTCAGCACTGCCGACAAGGGTTTGGTGCGCCTCTGGCTCGATGGCCGGTTCGGCGATCCGGTACCGATTGCGCGCGGCAAGAAGGCTCCTGAAACAGGCAAGGCCAAGGCCGAAGAAGTCGAAGCGTTCACCTCGATCTTTGAACGCGCTCGCGCGTTGATTGGCGAAGAGCGGTTCCTGAACTGGCAAATCAGCTTCCCCGGTGTGTGGGACAATTGGGCGAGCAAGGGACTCGAAGGCGGGTTCGATGCCGTGGTCGGCAATCCGCCTTGGGACCGGATCAAGCTGCAACAGGTCGAATGGTTCGCTGCGCGTCGGCCCGAAATTGCGCTGGCGCAACGCGCCTCTGACCGGGCGAGGATGATCGTCAGGCTGAAGGCCGATTGCGACCCGATGTTCGATGATTACGAAAAAGCCGATGCGCGCGCCGCCGATACGGCGCGCATGGCACGGGCCTCGGGGCATTACCCGCTGCTAAGCCGGGGCGATGTCAACCTCTACAGCCTGTTCGTCGAACGCGCTCACGCGCTGGTCAAACCGAACGGCATGGTGGGTTTGCTCGTGCCAAGCGGGATCGCGTCGGACTTGTCCGCCAGCGTATTCTTTCGCGGTGTTGCGACCGGCGGGCGGTTGAAGGCACTGTATGACTTTGAGAACCGGAGGACGCGCTACGGCGTCGAGCCGTTTTTCCCTGATGTTGATACACGGTTCAAATTTGCGGCGATTATTGCAAGCCCCGCGCGGACATTCGACGCAGCAGAGTGTGGCTTTTTCCTACAATCGACCGGGGAGTTGACCGACCCCGACCGCGCCTTTGCGATCACGGCTGCGGATTTCGCTCGGGTCAATCCAAACACTGGGACCGCGCCGATTTTTCGCTCGCGACGCGACATGGCGCTTACGACCGCAATCTATGAATGCTTGCCGGTTCTAGTCGATCGCGCAGCTGGTGCGCCGGTTCTGGCTTGGCCTGTGCGGTACGTGCGCATGTTCGACATGACGAATGACAGTGGGCTGTTTCGCACCCGCGCCGAACTGGAAGAGCGCGAAGGCGCTTGGGCCGTCGGTGGCAATCGCTATCAGTCGGCGGTCGGTGAATGGGTGCCACTATACGAAGGTAAGATGGTCCAGGCATTCGACCATCGCGCCGCGAGCGTTACGGTAAACCCTGCGAATGCCAATCGACCCGCGCAGCCGTTAGCGGCGACGCTGAAACAGCATAGCGATCCCGCGTGGGTCGCAGACCCGCAATTCTGGGTGCAAGCGCCACCGGGGTTGGGTCAGCATCCTTACACGCTCGGCTTTAAGGACGTGACCGCGCCAACGAATGTCCGGTCGATGATTTCGGCCATTGTGCCAAGCGGCGCGGCGGGCAACACGCTACCGCTAATCGAAGTCGATCCCGGCACGGGAAAGCCCGATGCTTCTCGGCTTGCGCTGCTCGTCGGCAATTTCAATTCGACCGCTTACGACTTCGTGGCGCGGCAAAAGATTCAGGGACAGCACCTGAACTGGTTCACCGTCGAACAAATTCCGGTGGTTCCGGCCCTAGCATATGAGCGGACGTTCGGCCCCAAGTCTGCGGCTGCAATCGTGCGCGAAGCCGTTCTCGAACTCACCTACACCGCCCACGACCTCGCCCCTTTCGCGCGTGATATGGGCCATGTCGATACGGACGGCGAAGTGCTGCTGCCATTCGCATGGGACGAAGAGCGCCGCCTGATGCTCCGCGCCAAGCTCGATGCGCTACACTTTATCCTCTACGGCGTTTTCGATCCTGTTGACGTAGCGGCTAGCCGGGACGACATCCGCTATATTTACTCGACGTTCCCGATCGTTGAGCGCGAGGAAACCGCGCGCTGGGGAAGCTACCGTAGCCGCGACCTATGCCTTTCGTGGATTAACGCCCTGACCGGCGGGCAACCAGATGCGGGAATCGAAGTATGAAAGCCGTTGTCGCGAAACCGCCCAACGTCCGGCCTACCTATAGCGTCGGTGGTTAATGATGGCGGTTCGTAGGCGCGGCAATAAGTTAGACCGGTGGGAAATTGCTCTCGTCAAGGCGATGATCGCTGACGGTCGTTGGCCGAATGATCAGGATATTCTGGCGTATTTCACCAGGCCTACACGTTCGATCAACCACCGTGCGGTTTCCGAAATTCGCAATGGTGTCAAACATGCCACGGTCCGAGCGTCTGCGCCCGAGGAACTCGATGCCTTCATCGCGTGCTGGCCTGACGTGGATTCAGAAACGGGTCTGAGTCTGCGGGGCGACGAACTGCTTATCAAAGCGCGTGAGGGCATGATTGCGGCCGTCCATACATTCAATAGCGCGGGACTGACGTTTCGAGCTGAATTATTCATTGTCACTGCCGTAATTGCGTGGACGTATTTGCTCCATGCTTGGTTTAAGCGGGAAGGCATCGATTACCGACATACCCGCAATCAGAATGGCCAACCTGTTGTCGTTCTAACCCCATCTGGGGCGGAAAAATTCTGGGAATTGTCAAAATGCCTTTCTTACGCGCGATGCCCGATTGGACAGGGGGCTAAAGACAATTTGACGTTCCTGCTGGACCTCCGGCACGAGATTGAGCATCGGTCTACCAATCGGATTGATGACGCCATCAGTGCAAAGCTCCAAGCGTGCTGCATCAACTTCAACGACACGATCAAGGAGCTGTTTGGGGCGCAATATGCGCTTGAGCGGCGATTGCCGATAGCATTGCAATTCGTGACGTTCAGCCCAGACCAGCGCGCGCTGCTGAAAAAAGCTAGCGGTTTGCCGCGACATATTGAAACAATGATGGAAGCATTTGAAAACAGTCTTACACCGGAACAGCAGGTTGACCCCCGCTTCGCTTACCGCGTTTTCATGGTGCAACGAGTTGCAAACCGCGCTCCGGGTGCCGACCTTGCAGTTGAGCTAATTCAGCCCGGATCGGACATCGCTGAGAAGATCAACTTTGCCTTGAAAGAGGTAGAAAAGCGGAAACACCTACCGAGCGAAATCGTCGCCGCTATTAAAAATGAGGGGTGGGACCGCTTCACGATGGACAGTCATACGAAGCTCTGGAAACGACTGGATGCCAAAAATCCTGCGAAGGCTTATGGAGCCGTCGCGGTAGGTAAAGTTTGGTCGTGGTATGACACTTGGCTGAACCGGGTGCGCGAGGAATGTCAGCAACACCCTGAAATTTATAAGACGGCTCCCGTCGCCTGAGAGCGTCAAAGTAGACTTGGCTGGATAACGGGTGGCATACGCACAACACCGATTATCATCCATACATCTGGATACCGGGTAAGCGTGGTCTGATGACCGCACTTCAGGCGGCTTGTGCAAACGGCTCTGTGACGGCGGGTTGCCAATTCCACGGCATAAGTTCGTCCCAGCGTGCTGCGGGCCAGTCGGCGGCGATCCTGGCGATCACGTCGGCGATATAGGCTTGCGGTTCGACGCCGTTCATTTTGCAGGTCTCGATGACGGTGTAGATGGCGGCAGCACGTTCGCCGCCGGTGCGCGAGCCTGCGAACAGCCAGTTACGCCTGCCCACCGCGATGCCGCGCAGCGAGCGTTCGGCGATATTGTTGTCGATCTCGAGCCGACCATCGTCGAGGAACCGAGTGAGTGCGGCCCAGCGCTTGGCGCCATAGACGATGGCCTTGGCCATCACCGACTTGGGCGACAGGCGTCGCAGCGCATCGTTGAGCACGGTGCGTAGTTCGGTGATCAACGGCGCGCTGAGATCCTGCCGTGCGCGGCGTCGGATATCGGGCGGTTGCCCACGCACATCGGCCTCGACGGCATAGAGCGCGCCGATGCGTTCGAGGATATCGGTGGTGAGCGCCGTCGGCTTGGCCTGGTGGATATCGAATATCTTGCGGCGGAAGTGCGCCCAGCAGGCAACTTCGGTGACGCGCCCGGTCTGGTAGAGCTTGTCATATCCGGCATAGGCATCGGCCTGAAGGTGGCCCGTGAAGCGGGCAAGCTCGGCTTGGGGATGCGCGCCGGTGCGGTCGGGCGTGAAGCGATACCAGACGAGCGGTGGTGTGGTGGACCCCGACGCACGATCATCGACCGCGTAGGTCCACAATCTGCCGGTCGCGGTTCGGCCGCGCCCGGGGTCGAGCACCGGCACCGGCGTATCGTCGGCATGGATCTTCGATGCCTTCAATCCCTCGTCGCGGATACGGCTGACGATGGGATCGAGCAGCGCCGAGGCTTGGCCGGTCCACCCGGCGAGCGTCGAACGATCGATATCGATGCCCTGCGCCGCCATCATCTCGGCCTGACGGTAGAGCGGAAGGTGATGGTCGAACTTGGCTACGATGACATGTGCCAGTGTGGCAAAGGTCGCTCGACCACGCGCGATGGCTTTGACGGGTGCAGGAGCCTGGACGACCCGTTCGCACGCGCGACAGCTATACTTGGGCCGGATCGTTCGCACGACGCGCCATGCGACAGGCGCGATATCGAGCTGCTCAGCGGTATCTGCGCTCAACCGACGCAGCGCGCCGCCGCAATCAGGGCAGGTGCAGGTGCCACTGACCGGTTCGACGACGACTTCATCGCGCGGCAGATGGTTGGGCAAGACACGCACTGGCACCGGACGCTCGGCCTTGGGAACCGGCGACACCAGTGCGGTCACCGTGGCGGCGGCTTCGAGTTCTTCGAGCGCCAGCTCAAGCTGCTCGATCTCGGCACTCAGCTTCTCCGACGAGGCGCCGAACGCCATCCGGCGCATGCGGGCGATCTGGACGCGCAGCGTCTCGATCAGCAGATCGCGGGCAGCAAGCTCGGCATTGGCGGCCGCCAGCGCTGCGGTCAAAGCGGCAATCTGCGCGTCCCGATCGGGGTCTGGAATGACCGCTGCCGACATGGCCAGCACATAGCAGAAACTGCATAGCAGCACCATCGAAAACGCCTGAATCGCGTCGATTATTACCCCGCCAGCGAGGGCGCCCAGGTCCGTTCGGGACGTCGCCAATCGATGCCTTCGAGCAGCATCGAAAGCTGGGCAGGCGTCAGGCTGACGCTGCCGGTCTTGGTCTGTGGCCAGACGAACCGGCCCCGGTCCATGCGCTTTGAAAACAGGCACAGCCCTTGCCCGTCATACCAGAGCAGCTTGACCAGATCGCCGCGCTTGCCCCGGAACGCGAACAGCGCCCCTGAATGCGGCGACTGTGCCAGCACTTGCTGAACCAGCACCGCCAGACCGTCGAACCCTTTACGCATATCGGTCGCGCCGCACGCCAGCCAGATCGTGGCCGCGCCCATCCCGCCAAGCACGGGATGCGGCAGGGTCGTCATCGGCTGACGACCAAGAGCACCCGTGCCAGTGCTTCGGCATCGACCCCGGCATCGACGCTCAATCGGATGCCCGACGGCAGCTCGATCCCAATCCTGCCGGTTGGCTCAGGTGGTGCGGGCAGCGGAGCGATCGGCTCGGCCTGCGCAATCTGCACCTGCGCGAACGCCGGTGCCGTCGGTCGGCTCACGCCGGCAAGCGTTCCCGACATCGCCTGCTGCCGCCATGTGTAAAGCTGGCCGCTCCCGACCTCGTGCCGCTCGACCGTATCGCGAACAGAACCGTTCGGCCCAAAAGCATCGCGCAGAATCGCCAGCTTCTGCTCAACCGTCCAGTGCCGCCGACCCGAAACCCGCGCAACGACCTCGATCCGACCACTCATACGACCGGTCGTATGACTACTCGCTTCCCCAACAACCTCATCCGACACCGCGACACCCCAACACAAAGGGGCCAAACATCGCCGCCGTCACGTCATAAACAAGGTGGCCCGCAGGACACGCTTACGATACCGGGAATGAGTGCCCATCGCTAAAACCATACCTTCCCGCGGATACCGGTCGCCAAATGTCTCGGCCACAAGTTCCAAGGTTCGCTTTTCATCGTGGCTGCGCCGCCAATTCAGAAATGTCTGCTCGACCTCCCAATCATGGCACAGGCACTCATGCTGCCCATCATCATCACGGTATTTAAAACCAAATTCATATGGGGCGGGTGTCAGGGGGACGATTTCTTTGGCCGCGAACATATCAGGGGACGCTAGCAAACGAGTATACATCGCTTGGCGCTTCGCAATTTCTGTGGAGTCCCGCCGGCGATAGAAGAAAGACGGCTCCTCGGGCCTAATCAGGGCAAGGCTTCGGCCTTCCGCACGCTCCTTCTTCGTGCTGCGCACGATAGCCGGTTCAAGAAACGCCGACCTTCGATCGCTAGTCATTTTGCCTATCAAGCGAATGCTGTTTTGATCGACATTTCGCGACTCGACCCGATTGTCCTTGTTCACGTCGGGCAAACGGCCAACTAGGCGGACACGATTCCATCGTCCAAATTTCTGGGTATCCTCAAGCTGGCGAAAAGCCACCGGATAGAACCTAAACCACCGCCTGTTGTCATCTAGCGCAGCAACGCAAACGGTTTCGCCGTGGCTTTCCGAAACCTGTGGAAGCGCTTTTACCAGTATCATCGCTTCGATTTCACCCGACCGCGTAGGTTGCTCGGAAGCCTGCGCCATCAACCGCTCTCCCCTCAGGCCGCACCTTTTGAGTATTTACCCCAAGATGTCGGATCGTAAAGTCCGCTATTTCCTTCATCATGCCTGCGACAAGCGTTCTATGGCAATGCTTGGGATCGCGTTCATAACATAAAAGTGCTGCTGGTTCTGCCAAAGCGATGTTGATGGCATTAACAAGCGAGGCCCGAGCAGGCACTTGTGCTACATGCTTGGTATAGATTTCCAGAAATGTCGCATAATCGCCGCGACGCATTGCGTCTCGACCAGCTTTAGGGTCACCCAAAGCTTTAAGATGGGTGTAGCCGATTCCGTTACCTTCTAATGCAGTTGCAAGAATGTTTTTGGAAAAGCCGCGTTTGCGTGACGCTGGCACGTCTCTGATATCGATGACATGCGCGATTCCCGCCTGCATCAGTGTGGCGATGAAGTCGTCTACTGCCGCGCCTTCATACCCTATTGTGAATACTGGTGCGGTCATAATGTGTCTCCATCCCGCGCGCATTCTGACCGAAAATCGAGTCTTTAGTGTGGCGATGTGTAAGATGCTACCGAATGCGATTTGACGGGTCGAATGTCCCCTGTATGGGAATGAGCGCACCCACCCGTTCAGCAGTTTCTAGCACAGCCCCGTCGTCAAGGTGCGAGTAGCGCGCCGTCGAAGCGATCTTGGCGTGACCGAGAAGCTTGCCGATCATTGGCAACGTCTCGGACATGCTGGCGGCATGGCTGGCAAAACTGTGGCGAAGGTCGTGGAGCCGGACCCCCGGCAAACCTGCCTCGGCGCGCCATTGGTTCCAGAAATGGGCAAGCGATAGCGTCCCATCCCGCGCCTCATCCCAGAATACTTCGGCGCGGTCGCGATGCCGGGGCAAGGCGTCAAGCAACGTTCGAACCTCGGCGCCCATCCAAGCGGTGCACGCGCCAGTCTTGCTAGCGATCAATAACAACCAACGCCCTTTCATTTCGCTCCATTTCAGGGTGAAATTTTTCGGACAGGCGACAGCCGGTCACGAGCAAGGTGAGAATGGCAGTCGCGTGTTGCGAGCGCGTTTGCGCGCGGCATTTAGCACAGCACCTAGCCGCGCCAGTTCGGCGCGCGACAGGAACCGCTCGCACTTGCGGCGGCGGTTCATACGGATGTAGCCGCGCTCGTCGCCGTGATATCGCAGTTTGGATGGCGTAACTGCTTTGGCGGCAGGCAGAGTCATCCCGAGATGTAGCTTACTCCCACGTTCGCTAGATCGAATCAGAAGGAGCTGAGCGGATTGACGCATCCATTTCTATTATCGCTTCAATGAGCTGTGGCAGGACTAATCCTTGAAAATCCGACCACGCAAGACGCAAATTGCTCGCCTGTTGCTCTGCGGACATCGTAGCTGCTCGTTCAGCCGACAGTAGATCGCGACTGAATATCGACACCCACTGAGCACCCATAGGTTTGACAAGTCCGATAAAGAGGTCCGGTCTTAATTTGGCAGCCTCGTATAGCCGCTTGCGATAGTCAGTATTGCCAGGACCAATGACCAGCGAACCATTGAGCCTCCCCGGTTTGTAGGCAAAGCACTTAACGTCAAAGAGGAGTCCCCGGCCGGTCCGCGTCCAAAGCTTGGGGTCTGTCCGAAAAATGTCTTTCTCGTCCCATTGCTCAGGAGCAAATCGCATCGACATTGCGCTCTCGGAATCAATGAGCAATCCCTCCGTCGCTCGAACCTGCTGCGCTACGGTCTCAACAAGACTCGCATTTTTTGGGCGACTGGCGAGGATGAACTCAAATGCCTCGGCATGTCGCTCGTAGAGTTTGGCGGCCAGCGATCGAAGCTCGGCATCTTCCACGATATTTTTCCTCAGCATCTCAATATAGTGCGCGACCATTAAGCGGCTGGCGTCGGTCGGCTCGGCATCGTTCGCGAGCGGCTCAAGCGCAGTAGCGAGGTCGCTATAGGCATAGGCGTGCCAATCTGCTTCTCCAGGCGCATGTCCATCGGGCGTAAGGAATATGAACAGCTTGCGGCGAGCTGGATAGCGCGCGCTTATGAGCCCCCTATATCCCAGAAGCTGTCCTTTCCCGGCTTTGGCGTGGATCTTATTCTCGATTACCACAACCAAATTGAGATCATCAATCTCAATAAGCAGGTCGATGCTATCGCGCTCGCGGTGAACGACGGCATCGTCAAGATCGCGAACTAGGACTTCGAGCACGCTGATTGGCCGCTCATCAAGCGGAATGCCGTTCAACATGCTGCGTAGGACAAGTTGCAAGGCTCGTGATCCCCAGTCGTGGGGTCGAGCGGGCGAAAGTATAAATGCGAGGAAGTTGGAATGGCGTAGCTCGCCATTCACGGCACCGATGGCCTCAAAAATGTTGAACCGCGAGGTACGCTTTCCAATTTTCCCGAAATCTGGATCATCGAGAAGAAGGCTGATGCTGGTTTCGATCACATCGTAGTGAGACCGCATTCAACGGTATTTTGCAAGATAGTTGCCAGGGCGTGCTGCTTCGCTGAAGCGATGCGCTACCGGGATCGAAGGCTTCGCGCGTCGGCTGCGGTAAAAAGTCTACCTCGTTCGGCTTGGGGGCGGCCTTATTCTGCCGACGCGCCGCCAGACAATGCGAAAAAGGGGTCAGCAGTGCCGACCCCCAGTTGCTTTCGATATTGACTTGTGGCTCCCGTTATTCAGAATAACTCCGCTTTTGCGCCCGACGGATTGCGGCTCTTCGGCCGGGGCTCATCGGCTTCGACCCACTCCTGCGCGAACGAGTGCTCGTTGGCGTTACCCTCGGTTTGCGTTGGCGACGAATGGGACCGCGCAATTCGGCGACGTTGAACCGGAAGGGGTAGTAGTTCTTGCTCCCAAACTCCTCACGGAACTTCAACCAGAACGCCCAGGTATCGAACGTCCGCGGCAACACCAATCCGTCGGTCTTTCTCGCCCGATGCCATGCCATCACTTCTTGACGCAGCGTCTTCACGACACCCCGCCCCTCGCCGACACCTTTGATGAGGTCGAAAGGATGAAGCTGACTCATGCCCTCGGCAGTGCGCAGCACAAACTCGGGCCGCAGCCCCTTTTCGGTGTCCATCATGATGACACTTCCAGGGGTATCCGTCTTCGGCATCAGGTTCTTCGCCGAATAGACCGGCTTGGTGACGTACTCACAGACCCTCTTCATCTCGGCGTCGGTATCGATCGGGACAATCATAACCGGTTTCGCCCCGAGTGAGCAGACAAACCCCGGCATGAGTTCAATCGTGCGTGTTGCTGCGCCGATATCGACTGGCTCGTGGGCCCACGCGATAATATGGCAGTGCCACAGCAATGTCCGCCCTTCGCCGCCCCGTGGATGGTTCATCAACGGATGCACCTCGACAAAGATGATGCCGTGGAGCCCGACGCGCTTGAGCGCTTTCATCGCCGAGGAGATGAGCATATCGATATCAGGTGTCGGCATTCGATCGGACGTCGATCCAGCGTCCATGATGAACGTCACGAAGTAGGCCTGGGTCGTAGGCAGCCAACTCGCTTGCAGCTCGGTCACAATCCTCACGAGCATGCGCATGAGCGCAAACTTTAGAATGAGGTCGGCCGCGTTCGGCACGCTGGTGAAGCCGAGCTTCCCGAAAATGGCTTCCAAAATGGCCAGTATGGGTGCGGGAAGGTTGTACAGACGCATGGCGGCGTCGGCAATTGCCTTTGCCTTTGCTTGACGCTTCTCCGGCTTGGTAAGCGACTTTGCAGGTTGCTGTTTCTTGTGCTTCTTCATGACATTTTCCTATTTCTCGAGTTGGTGTGTCACGCCGGCGCGAGCTGATCGGTGGCCTGAATTACAGGCAGCCGATCAGCGGGTTGGGTGTGGGGTTAAGAAGGGACGATTTAAGGTGGTTGACGGTCAGCTGATCAGCCCTTCCCCTCGGTGGGGTGTGTTAAGCGGGGGGTAGATAAGCTGGGGGTGTGTATTGCTAAGGCTTTCGACTCTCGATCAGTCGATATTTTCCAGCGTGCAGCGCTCCTATTCGGTGAACCGCACATTTTGACTCGCAATATATTCATTAACACTTGTAATTATCACTAGCCTGCGACGGCATACGTGCACCGCCTCGATCGTTTTCTGATTAATTAGTTTGTAAACCGTCGTGCGCGACACGCCTAAAAGGCTGCCGGTCTCATCAATTGATACAAGCATTTTCATTCTCCACGAGCCCGTGCTCGTGCAGTTCCAATGGCCATATTTTCGTGGGATGTCGGAGGCTTCAGCTACCTTGCAAAATGCCCAATTTCGCTGCTTGCGAAGCAACCTTTCTGAGGGAGTGCCCGATTAGTTGTTCGTCGTTGATAGCAATCAGGATTTTTGCGAATTTTCGCGGTGCCGAATCGGTAAAACCGGTCAGAACGTTCGCAATCTTATCCTCAATTATTTTCTGTTTCCGTTCAGAGCCTGCCTCAACGTAGTCCCACAAATCCCCCCGTTCAGCAGCGCGCACAAACGGATCGAGCGCTTCGGCCCGGCCTCGTTCCGGACTTCTTTCCGGTGGCATCGCACTTGGATCGCGCGGCTTGGGCGCCTTGCGAAACTGCGAAAAATACCAATCCGAGAAATCGTCAAAATCAAACGTCAGCCCAAACAAAAATGTTTGTGTCTGTGGCTCTTCGAGAATTTGCGACGCTTCAAAATCGAAACTGCGCCTCGGGGGCGCGCTCCCGTAGGAAAGCGTTTCGTAATCATTGTGCCAATGCAAATTTTCAAAGTCGTTCACGTTGACGGTTAGCTTGCGCAATGCTTTCGGCGCTGTGCTGTAACGCAAAGCGTAATCAACGCGTGCAGCCTTGCATCCTTTCAAAAACTTAACCAGTTCAGCGGACTCGATGAGGCACGGAGGTTTTCTTTCGATCGGCTCTCGCTGGCGGAATTTGAGCGGTGATGGAGCAACGTCTGAAAACGCGAGCAGAAGCCGGGCTTTTGGGCGCAGCGCGCCGGTCACTATCAGATCTTCCAACGCACCTTCCGCGGCCGCCTGGTCACCGTTGGTGATTTTCTTGATTAAACGAGCTAAATCTTTACTTTCAATGAAGCGACCGGTCCCCGCGCCATAAACGTCGATTTCAAGCGGCTCCATCATCGCCTTTCAAGTAACACGCCCAAGAGCGCATAACCTCGCTGCGCCTCTCGATAGCTGTGCCTCTGCGGTAGCTGCGCTCAACGGCGTTGCCAACAGTATGGGCCAGTGACTGCTCGACGACTTCGCGCGGGAAGTTTGTCTCATCACCTGCCCAATCGCGAAAGGCCGATCTAAATCCGTGCGTAGTAATGTGGCCGTAGCCCATGCGCCTTAGCAACATTGCCATCGCCATATTCGACCGCGCCGCGCCGCCGACTGCGAAAATCAGGTCGTCCGCCTTGTGCTCAGGCTTGTGGAGCTTCTTCAGCAACGCGATTGCGGGGTCGGAGAGCGGCACCTTATGCAGGACGCCCGCCTTCATGCGCTTTGCCGGTACCGACCAAAGTCTCGCCGTGAAATCGATCTCGCCCCATGTCGCACCCAGGGCTTCACCGCTTCGGGCTGCTGTCAAGATTACAAACTCCAGGCATCGAGCAGTTAGGGCAGTGCGCTCGCGCAGCTCGGCCATAAACGCCGGGGCGTCCCGATATGGAAGTGCCGCGTGATGGCCGCGAGCGAGTTTGGTTTGCTTCGGCAACAAATGCGCCAGGTGGCCACGCCAAGCAGCCGGATTGGCAGCGTCACGCGGCCGCAATTCTCTGGCCTTAGCCGCATCCAAGATTCGTTCGATTCTCCCCCTGAGTCGCTTCGCTGTCTCTGCTTTTGTAAGCCAAACCGGCCGCAATACTGCGAGTACGTCATCAGTATTGATTGCGTCGATCGGTTTGTTGGCTAACAGCTGGGCATGATCTCGAAGCGTCGATCGCCATTGCTGGCGGTGGACGGCGCTTTTCCAACCGTTCTCGACGCTTCCAATATATTCCTCAGCGAACGCACCGAACGTGGGCACGGTAACGGCCGGGGCAGCAGGCAGGATGGCGGTTCGGGGGTCGCTTCCGGTCGCGATAGCCGTGCGCATCTTGTCTGCAAGTTGCCGAGCGACGGCCAGTTTAACCGTGGCGGCAGACCCCAAGCCTATTTCCGCTCTTTTGCCGTCCCGCACAATCATGAAGACCCAGGAGCGCGCGTTGCCGTTCGTCACCCGGAGGTAGAGGCCGCCGCCGTCGGCATAGCGTCCCGTCGCTTTGATCGTATCGACCTGTCGCGACGTCAAACGGTTGAGCGTGCGTGGCATCAATATCCTCCAAATTGAGGTTCATTATGCCCACTTTCGTGCCCACTACCAAGCTATGCTCGCCGTTGTTCGCACGCGACCGCTGAAAGCTACAATTACTCGTGCGATTGGGAAAGACGTACGCTATACAGTGAGATGACGATGATGCACGGTCATCGGCAAACCTCCGCGAACGTCATAGTTCGACGGCCTCCCGCTCAGCCAAAAATCCCTGTAAAACAGGGCATTTTTTTGGAGGCGATGTATCGTTCCCTTAGACGCTCCCGAAAAAGTGAGTTGCTTGTTATGTCGTCTCGGCGAAATTAACGTCCTCTATCCTGCATTGCCGGTTGCAGGTGTGCCCGCAGTCAAAAAAAGGACACTGCAATCGCGAACCCAACAATCAGCCTCACCGGCAAGTCGCGCGATGGCTTTGGCATCTCGCAATTCGCGTTTCAGGTCCTGACCGCGTTCGGCAACAAGGCGACGGGGGTTCAGCCCGACTTGGCCAATTTTTCAGTTTCGGTTAGAGCCATGTCTGCCGCAGCCGTCGCCTTGCGCCCAATCCCGTTGGTTGCCCGAACAGATGGGATGGTGGGCGACTGTCAGCCCCTGATCGCGATGGTCGGTCACTATGACGAGCTCTGAACTGGCAGCAGCAGGCTGCCTTCGCGCCAGCCCTTTGCATGTTCGATGCCGCGGATAAGCCCGATCTGGAACGGCGTCCGATCCAGCGAGCGGGCCGGGAGTTCGGAGAGCACCGGAAGGGGAGCCTCTTTGCCGCAAATGGCGCGCAAGCCCTGACGGAAGCCCTCGTAATAGTCGTTGTCGTACCGCACGCTTTGATTCCCGAACCGGGCGACACCGTCACGGATGTTCACCTCCGACGGCATGATCCTTGTGGCAGATCTCGCGGAGCATCATTGATCCCGGTCAAGCGGAAGCGCCTGCACCGCTCACCGCCTTGAAGCTCGGCCGTCGCGGAAAACCGCCTCTAAATGGCACATGACGCTGAGCCGCCTTGTCCGATCGGGATCGCCATGCAACGTGGCTGCAGGCCTTTGTTTGGGGATTGGCAAATGAATGATTTGGCGGCGGGGGAGCGCGGTCGCTCACGGGGTCGCGACGCGCGACGCCCCCTCGAACTCGCCGTCATCGTGCCGACCCTGAACGAAGTTGAAAACGTCGAAGAACTGCACCGCCGTCTTGAAATCGCCCTCGCCGGCGTACGTTGGGAAATGATATTCGTCGACGACGATTCGACCGACGGAACCCAAGCGCGCGTCCTGGACCTGGCGTCGCGAGGGTTTGAGGTAAGGCTGATCCATCGCATCGGGCGCCGCGGTTTGTCGACAGCGGTGATCGAGGGCATGATGGCGACGCCGGCGCGCTACATCGCCGTCATCGATGCCGATCTGCAGCATGATGAAAAACAGCTCATGCCCATGCTCGAGGCGCTTCGAAAGGGCGATACCGATCTGGCGGTCGGCTCGCGCTACGTCAGTGGCGGCGGCGTCGGAGACTGGAGCCAGCGTCGTGCCTGGATGAGCAGCTTCGCAACGAAAGTGGCACAGAAGGTCGTCGGCGCGACCCTCTCGGATCCGATGAGCGGCTTTTTCATGATCACACGGGAAGCGCTGGACCGGACTGTCCGTCAACTGTCCGGAGAGGGCTATAAAATCCTTCTGGACTTGCTGGCGAGCGCACGCCCGAAACTCAATTTCGTCGAAATCCCCTATGTCTTCCAGCCGAGAATCCATGGCGAGAGCAAGCTCGACGCGGCGGTGCTGTGGGAATATCTCGTTCTCGTGTCCGACAAGACGGTTGGCCGCTATATTCCCACACGATTGCTGTTGTTCACTCTGGTCGGAGGCGTAGGGCTGATCATCCATTATGCGATATTCGCATCGCTGTACCTCAGCGGTTCGGCCCAGTTCGTCTATGCCCAACTTGCAGCCACGGTCGTAGCCATGACTGCGAACTACATGTTCAACAACATCCTCACCTACCGGGACGTCCGAAAACGGGGATGGCGCTTTTTCACCGGCCTTCTCGGTTTCTACGCGGTCTGTTCGGTTGGCCTGCTGGGAAATGTCGGCGTCGCGTCGATTGCTTTCAACCGGCATTACAAATGGTGGCTGGCGGCATTCGCGGGCATCGTGGTTGGCACGATGTGGAATTTTGCGGCGTCGTCGATCCTGATCTGGAACCGTCGCCGGATCTAGGGTTGCGGCCTTGGAACCTGCGCGGGTGCGTCAAGACGGCTCCGTCGCGCGTCGGCACCCAGCAAGAATGCAGAAAAGCCATGTGAAGCCCTGATGGCAATCTGCTCGACCGGTTCGAAGAGCGTTGCGGCAAGAACAGACGCTGCGATAACGAAGATGGCGACAAGCTCGACCAGCACGGCGCCCGACCAGCCGCGCTGCGACATGTTGATAATCAGGAGCGAAGCGGGGCCGCAAATAACCAGGGGATGCAGGAGGTAGAGCGGAAACGAGATCCGGCCCAGCCACCGGGAGATCGGTACCTCGAGCAGACGACGCCACCGGGCGCTCATGACGACGCCCGCCACGATCATCACAGCCAGCCAGGTACAATGCTGCGGTGAGTATGACTGTCGCAAAAACACCGAGCCCATAAACGCCGCACCGATGAGCGCAGTCCCCGCCAGGTCGCGGGACCAGGCAGGAAGGCGCAGGGGAATGGGCGCAAGCATTGCCTCCGCGATCAGGCAGCCGCACACGAAGCCAAGCAAGATCGGCGCTTCCCAACGACAGATCACGACAGCGACCAGATAGGCGAACAACCGGGCTGCCACCGAGTTTCCGCAAATCGCAAGGAGCCCGAAAATAAGAAACGAGCCCGCAAATTCCCAGGTCATCGTCCATAGAACGAAGCTGTAGGAAGCCGCCGCCTGATAATGAAAGAAGACGTCGTAAGCCGAAAAGCGAACCCAGCCCCAGAATTCCGGGGGAAAAGCGTAGAACGTATCGAGCCAATCCTTGCTGCCCACAATGATGCTGGCCTGGCGATTATAGAACCATCCCTCCTCGAGCATGATCAGGGCAAGGAATGACGCTGTGGCGATCGGCACGGTCAGCCGAACATAACGCCTGATGGCGAGCTTTGTGATCTCGCGCGCATCCAACGTCCGGAGGTAGGGCAGCGAAAGGACGGTGCCGGACAAAACGAAGAAGACATAGATGGCCAGCTTACCGTCGTTGAGCAGCCCCAACCGCGTCGTGTTCACGGCAGGTACGTATTGTCCGAAAAGTTCGTGCGTGGCGTGAAAGATGACGACCACGAGGGCGGCCCAGCCACGCAGCCCGTCGAGAAAACGCAACCGTAGCCCAGTGGCCGCCGACGAGCCCGTAGAGCCCTGGTCGATCATGCCGCCGGGGTCCGGCAATAAAACGTCAGGCCCCCCACTCCCGCAACTGGCGTGGTCGTGAAGTGGCCGTAGAGTCGCAAGGCAGCGGCCGTCAGGGGGCGGGACCGGTCCGAACTCAGCATGCAATCCGGCGCGCGGCGATGGAATTCGGCGTCGAGCGCCTGCAGGTCGGCGTCGTTCCACACAGACATTGCCGCTGAAACGTAGCTGCTGCTCGGACGCAGGTCAGCCAGGAAGAGTAGGCCCGAGGTCTCCAGCGGTGGTCCGACATCGACGAAGACGGTCCGGCCGTTGGCGATCCGGTGAGCGTTCGTCATGGTGGCGTTCCAATCGCGCCAGGTGCCGGGAACGACATAGCAGCAGTTCGCGTCGGGCGCAGGTACGAACCCAAGCTTGGCGATGATGGGGTCGCCGGGCGGCAGCACGCGGCGCTTGCCGATCAGTTCGTGCAGTCCGTCGAGGGTCGCGGACGGTTGGAGCAGGAGGCGCGGATCTGCAAAGTTCCGGCTGTTATGGGTACGCGCGAAGAAATTCCCCGACGGGTTGAAGTAAACGATCAGGAACACAGCCAGCAGTGCGGACCGTAATGCGTTTGCCCGATCGGCACGCCAATGAAAATCGCCGGGCAAGGTCGTGCCAATCAGCATGAAAAGCGCAGGGAGCGCGGCAGAGGTTGCGACGAAATGAGGTCCGTCTGCACGAAACAGCGAAATCATCGTAAGCGGAACAGCTGCGGCAGCCATACCAAGTAATTCACCGTTTTTGCGTTCGTCGATCACCGACGGCCGCGGTTGCCGGTACAATGCGACAAGTGTCGTCACGACAATGAGGACCGGTGTGAAGGGATAGGCGCGACGCCAGGTGCTCTCAGGCTCGGACCAGGGCGTGTTCGTCATCCCCTGAAACACAAGTCCGGTCGAATGGAAATAGAGCTGGAAGGCGTCTCCCAGACCGGAAGGGCCAAAGGCGATCAGCATCAACCCGACAAGAGCCAGCACTTCGGCCCCCACGAAAATCGCTGCAAGCCGCACGGTGTCGGGCAAGGACAATGCGCCGCGCCCGTATGCGCCGCCCAGCAGGAGAAGCATGGTCATGATCGCGCCAGTGAGGTTTTCCTGAGCCAGCCAGGCAAGGCTGCCACAGAACAGCCCCAGCGCCGTGACGGCCGCTGCGCGCTGCAGGCCCCGCACCGGGCCCCAGATGAGGAGCGGCATCATGGCGCCGACGAGTACCGGGGCAAACCAGCGAAGGACAATCGCCCAGCCCCACCAGGTGATGATGAGCAGCGGCGAGAGCAGCAGTGAAAACAGAATGACAGCCGTGCCTCGTCTGGCGCCATAGGCGGTCAGCCAAACCGCGAAAAGCAGCGCGATCCCGACAAGATTCAGCCAGGCTTGGCTCAGTCGGAAGCCATAAAGGCTGGCACCGGTGTGACGCATCAACCAATCGGTCACGATTTGATAGCCGGGTCCGTATTGCGTACGCGCATCCAGATAGGGTGCCGCGCCTTGCGCAATCCTCTGAAAGCCGCCGAGGTGGACCCACTCGTGCGAGTCCATGAACCGGTACAGCCCGGTCGGGAGAAAGGTCGCAACATAAAGCGCACTGAGCGCTCCTGCGACGAGGACGGCAAGAATTACGTAGCCGCCATTCGGGACAGATAAGACGCCCCCCCTAGTGGGGGCCGGCGAAGGGGCCTCGCCCAGCAGTCGTCTCAAGACGATCGGCACGTAAACAATGCCAACGGACAAGAGGTAGAGGATGATGATCCAGCGCTTATCCGTATAGTCCCACGCACGGTAATGGCTATATTCGAGCGCCGGCGGGATCAGGCCATAAAGACCGACGATGACCAGTCCCGTTGCCGCAACGAGCAGCGCGCCGACAAGCGCACGGGCCCATCCCCAAGAGGGCGGAGATCTGCGATGGCTCAGGGCCCAGGCCAATGTTCCCGCGGCAATCGCCACCAGCCCGGCGGTCGCGCCAAGCGCGACATGCGTGCGCCATGTCTCCGACGCCTTTGCAAATCCCATGAGCGCCGACAGGAGCCCGGTCGCCCCGGCCGATGCAATGACGATGCAGATGATTGCCAAGGTCCGGAACCCGAGCAGTCCCGACAAAGGTGGGGGAACCCCCTGCGCTTCGTCAGGCCGCTGCGATACATTGCTCATGACGAGCCCCCTCTGCGGCCTCGAGGCCCGGATCGATCCATCTATTCTTGATCTGTGAGAAGAATGCGCCGGTCGGGTGTATCCCGTCGACCGTCATGTGCAGGGCCCCCCGCCGCGCCCGCGCCTGTTGGACGTCGCCGGCAACGTCGCGCGCGACGTCTTCGAGGATCAGATGGTGACGACGCGCAACATCCCTGATTGCGGCATTGAAGCGCGCAACGGTCGCCCGCGATTTTAGGACGTTGTCGAAGCCGGCTTCAGGCGGGTTTATGGTCAGTACGACCAATGTCGCACCCGATTTCAGAATTTCGTTGACCAGCTTTTCGTAGCTTGCGCCCCATCTCGCGATGTCGGCGTCCGCCCATGCGTCGTTCGTCCCGACCGACAGGACGACGAAACGCGGCATGACCCGGGGGATGATCGTCATGGCATGCTCTTTCAGCGCGTCAGTGCCAATTCCGGCAAAGCCAGCGTTCAGGACGGCGCAGTTCTGTCCGCCCGCTTTCGCTTCGCTGACCCAGATGCCCTCGACGACGCTGTCTCCCAGCATCACGACGGCCCCTTTGGGAACCTGAGAGGCCTGCAGCCCGATCATGCGGTCACGCGTCTGCCAATGCGGCGCGACCTGCTGTGAAAGATCGTGACTGATGGGCAAGCCTATCCCCAAGCGACGGCCCATCCGGAACAGCTTTCCGTTGCCGTCGTCGACTTCGTAAAAATGAAGGGCACTGGCCCCCGCTATTCCGCCGAACAAGATGCCAATTGATAAGATCAAACCAAGAGGAAACCGTAAGCGCCTTGAACTCTGGAGCAACGCAACCCTCCGACGCTGGTGCGAACGGACCCGAACAGCGGCCCGTTGCCACTAACATGCCTTCGCCGTTGTTACGGCGTTGCATGAGTGAAGCAAGGTTAAACCCTCCGGCCCTCGTCTCGCTATCGGACACCGGGGCCAACGACACCGGCGCTCGCGACATGTGAATAAACGCCCCCAGGCAAGTCGCCTTTGCCGGGGGGCGCCCATCACAGGACGACTGCTCGACCTAGCGGAACGACGCGCTCAGGGAGAGACCATAGACGCGCGGGTCGTTGTAAATACCCGCGCGATAGTTGGACGTGTCGATCACGCCGATCAGGTTTTGCTCGTTGGTCAGGTTGCGCGCAAAGACGGCGATCTCGTAGCGCCCGAAGCTGTACCCGGCCTTGGCGCCGAGTTCGAAGTTACCGATCGAACTATATTCGACCGTCTTGTACAGCACGTAGTTGACGCGGCCCTGCATGTTGAAGTCGCCTGCAATAAAGAAGCGGCCATCGCCGCCGCCCACTGGCAGGTCGTAGCGGCCGCCGATGTTCAGATTGAATGTCGGCGCATTGGGCAGCGAATTGCCGTCGATCTGCGCGAAGAAGTTATTGCCGACGCGCACCGTCGGGTTGAGCACCGTCTGCGACAACACGCCGCCCGCAGCACCGACCTGGGCGTAGACGTTCGGATCCTGGACCTCGGTGCTCAGCAAGCTGAGGCCCACGTTGAAGCGAAGGTTCGGCGTCGGCCGCGCGTCGAACTCAGCCTCGAGGCCATAGCCCCTGGCCTTTTTGGCATTGAACAGAACGCCATTGCCGTTGCTGTCGTTGCCGTTCAGCTGGATGTTGTCGACCGTGTAGTAAAAGCCGGTCAGGTTGAAATGCACGGCGTTGCCGAGAAACGCGCTCTTCAGACCCGCTTCGTAGCTGGTGTTGGTCTCCGAATTGGCGGTCGTGAACGGGGTATTGAACACAGCAGACCGGCCCTGGATGGTCGGCCCTCGGAAGCCCCGCGCGACGCGCGCGTAAAGGCTGAGGTCGGGACTGGCACGGTACAACAGACTTGCGTCCCAGCTCGGTTGCGTGTCGGCCAGCTTGACGTTGGTCGCCCCGGTAAAGGTCGAGACATTGGCAACCGTGTTCGCGGTCTTCAGCAGGGTCGTGTCCTTGCTGTCGCGCGTCAGGCGAACGCCTGCAGTCGCTGTAAGGCGATCGGTCAGGTCGTAGCTTGCCTGGCCGAACAGCGCCCATGATGTGTTGACGTTGCGCAGCAGTACCCAGTTGTTGGGGTTCGGCGTGGTGCCCAGCACATTGCTGGTCAGGAAGAACGCGCGCTGGTCGAATTCGGTGTTGTCGCGCGCGTCGAAGTAAATGCCCCCGACCTGCCACTTGAAGGGCCCGGTGTCGGGGCTGGCGAGCCGGATTTCCTGGGTGAGCTGGTCGAGACGGCGCAGGCGGCCCTGGCTTTCGCCGCAGCCGACGGCACAGATGTTGGGCGTCACGCCGCCGAAGTTGGCAGCTGCGCCCCCGTCGGTGTCGCCGCGGCTGTAGCCCGACGCACGCTCCCATGCGGAAATGGAGGTCAGCGTCACGCCGCCGAAGTCATAATCGATCTTCAGCGATGCACCACCGGTCTGATAGGCCTGCGGGTTGTTCTGTGCCTCGTCATAGGCAACGATCGACCGGTCGAGCGTCGGTGACGACTGACGAACGCCCGGCAAAATCGACCCGCGATAGAAGATCGAGGCGGTGCCACGATAGTCGCGGTAATGTCCCGACAGCCGGATGCTCAGCGCATCGCTGGGCTTGGCCAATAGTTGCAGACGGACGTCGCGTTCGTCGTAGCCGCCCATAACGTCACGGCCGGGCACCGTGCCATCGTCCGATGGTCCGGTATAGACGTTGCTGATCCAGTTGTCGCGGTGCTGGTAAAGTCCCGACAGACGGAATGACACGCTGCCGTCGCTGGTCAGCGGGCCACCGACGCCGGCGTCGACATTGACGCTGTTGAACCGGCCATAGCTTGCCGACACCTGTCCGGCAAAGCTGTCGCTCGGCTGCGCGCTATCGAATTTCACGATGCCGGCCGTGGTGTTGCGGCCGAACAGCGAGCCCTGAGGTCCCTTGAGGACTTCGACCTGCGCGATGTCGAACGCCGGGTTCGACTTGAGCACGACGTGTTCCTCGACGACATCGTCCTGGATGAGGGTGACCGGCTGCGAGGCCCCCAGGTAGAAGTCGATGTTGCCGAGGCCGCGAATGTAGAAACGCGGGAAAATGCGACCCGTCGTCGATTCGACATAGAGGCTGGGCACTTTGCCCGACAGCGAGAGCAACGTGTCCGCACCGGCCGACTGGAAGTCATGCAGGGCATCGGACTTAAGCACCGACACAGCGACCGGCACGGCAATGGCATCTTCGGCGCGACGCTGTGCGGTGACGACGATCGTATCGGTCGCGCCGTCGTCGGCAGGGGCCGCCCAGGCCGCGGCCGGGATGAGCGTGATGGCGGCGATGGAGGCAAGCAGCATCGGCTTCAATTTGGCATGTAGCATGTGATTGGACTTCCCTGTGAGCCGCCCGGTCGCCCGTCTTGTGCGCCAAAGCTTATGCAATTTCGGGCTGTTAGACGGCTCCAGTGACGGTTTTGTTGCAGCGCAACACGCGTCATGCTGAATTGTAGGAAGCTTCGCCGGAAAAAAGGAACCGGGGGCGTTTTCCTCGTCGAGGAGGATAAGCATCCTGGAAGCCTGGTCGCCAGAATTCCCCCCCTTGCGCCGCTACCATCCTGACGGCTGAGGCTGGGCTCTATATGAGTTCTGAACGTCCACGCGGGCCGTTCTACCGGGCGACGAAACGGATCGCCTGCCCGCCACCGGCCGCCAACCGGAGGATCAGGCTATCCGACGCCTTCACGCGGCGCGTTTCGATGACGATGCTGTGGCGCTTTTCCGTGCGGTAATCGGCGTCGTCGCCGTCGCGATAGATTTGCGCGGTGTAGGTCTTGCCCGGCGTCAGAAAATCAAGCCTGACGGTTGCCGCACGCGCCTGCTCATCGGTTACGGCACCTAGGTACCAGTCCTCGCGACCCTTTTGTTTGCGCGCGATGATGGCCAGTTCGCCGACCTGGCCCGCCAGCACGCGCGTGTCGGACCAGTCGGTCGGCACGTCCTTGATGAACTGGAAAGGGCCGGGATATTTCGCGTAAGTTTCGGGCGTGTCGGCCGCCATGACGAATGGCGAATAGATTATCACATAGTTTGCGAGCTGTTTGGCGATGGTCGACGGGATGTCGCTGCCGCCCGACCCCTTCAGGCTCAGGATGCCCGGCGTGAAGTCCATTGGCCCGCCCAGCAGCTGCGTGAATACCATGTTCGCTTCGTGCCCGGGCGGGTTCTTGCCGCCCCAGCTCATATATTCCATGCCGCGGCCGCCTTCGCGTGCGACCCAATTCGGGTAGGTTCGGCGGAGCCCAGTGTCCTTCACCGGTTCATGGCTGTCGATCGCGACATGGTATTTGGCGGCCGTCTCGACGACGCGCAGGTAATGGTTCACCATCCATTGCCCCTCATGCCATTCTCGGCGCCGCGTGCCGTCGGGATCGACGCGCTCGATCTGTCCCGCGTCGGTGACATAGCCAGTCTTGACCACCATTTCCCCGTGGTCGGCGGCAAATTTGAACGCGCGGTCGAGCTGTGCGTCATAATGGCTGGCTGACCCGCCGGTTTCGTGATGGCCGATCAGGCGCACCTTCTTCGACCGGGCGTAGGCGGCAAGCGCGGCGGCATCGAAGTCTTCGGTCGGCTGGTCGAATTGCATGGCATTGCCATTGCCGAACCAGTCGCCGTCCCACCCGACGTTCCATCCTTCGACAAGCACGTTGGGAATGGCGTTCGCGGCTGCGAAGTCGATATAGCGGCGGACGTTGGCAGTGGTTGCGCCGTGTCTTGGCCCGCGTGCCCAGGTCCATTCGCCCTTGATCATGTTCCACCAGACGCCGGCGAACTTGCCCGGCTCGATCCAGCTGACGTCGCCCAGCCTGTTCGGCTCGTTCAGGTTGAGGGTGATCTGGCTGGCCTTGTACAGGCCTGCAGCATCATCAGCGATTGCGATCGTCCGCCAGGGCGTTGAAAAGCTGGCGACGCGCGTAACCTTGGGAGCGCCCGCGCCCGGTGTCAGCGAAGACCTGAAGCGCGTACCCGAAAAGCGTGTCAGGTTCATCGCCGAATAATCCGTCAGCGCCGCTTCATGAATTGCGACATGGGTACCGCCGGCCAGCTTGAACGTGGCGACGGTCTGAGCCGTGCCGACGGCGCTGATCGGCGTCTTTTCATAAAGATATTCCTCGCGATTCCATCCATAGGCGGGTTTCCACCACGCCGTTCCATCCTCGGCAAAGGCGAATTCGGTCAGCTCCTCGGCGATGTTGACCTGCGCCATTCGAGGCTGTGCGGGAATCGTATAGCGAAAGCCGACGCCGTCATCGAACAGGCGGAAAGTCAGGTCCATCTCGCGCATCTGGTTCTTTGCCTCGCGCAGGCGGACTTTCAGCTCGGTGTGGCTGTCGCGGATGCGGCTCCATTCGCCAAACGGCTGGCTCCAGCTGGTGTCGCTCGACGTTGTGGCGGAGTCTAGCAGCGCAAATCCGCGGTCAAGCTTGGGCGCGTCGGTGAACAGGAACCCGAGTGCGCCGGAGTTGAGGAGCGGCTTGCCCTTGTACGTCACAGCGTAGGTCGGCCGTCCATCGCTATCGATCGAGATGCTGACTTCGACCGTCTTTCCCGGCGAGGAGGCCCGGGCAACGACATCCGCGAGCGACGGGGTCGCGATCACCAGCGCGCACAGGCAGGCCAACAGTTTGGCAATCATGCAATCTTCCTCCAGATGACTCCCGAGACCGCGCCCAGCATCGTGGATGTGTGGGTGCCGACGCTTTCGACCACGCGCCATCGGTCCGGCTGCGGCGGCGACCAGTCGATCGGCGCCGATCCAAGGTTGAACGCGCACAACAGTTCCTCGCCGTCCGCAATCCGCTCGATCACGAGCAGATCTTGTTTGGCCGTAACCACCCGCGCCCTTCCGCGCCGGAGCGCTTCGCTGTCGCGGCGCAGCGCGATCAAGCGGCGGGTCAGGTGCAACGGCGATTCCGCCTCGCTTTCCTGAACGTCGACGGCACGGGAAAAATTGGCTGCGCCAACGGGCAGCCAGGGCTTTCCGGTCGTGAATCCGGCGTGTTCGGCATCATGTCGCCACGGCATGGGCGTTCGCGCGCCGTCGCGGCTGAGGGTCAGCGGCCAGTTCGCAATCGCTTCCGGGTCCTGCAGATCATCGAACCCGATCTCGATCTGGCGCAGGCCCAGTTCCTCGCCGTAATAGAGGAAGATATTGCCGCGCAGGCTGATCAGCAGGAGCATCTTCAGCCTGACAAAGGCCTCCTGCGCTTCCGGGTCCGCCCAGCGCGACACCGCGCGCGGCGCATCATGGTTTTCGAAAGCCCAGCTCGGCCAGCCCATGCCGGGTTCGTCGGGCCATTCTTCCATTGCTTCGCGCACCAACGCGGGCGTCAGGTGCCGCGCATATAGGAAGTTGAAGCCATAGGTGCTGTTAAGCCGCCCCTCCCCCCGCGTGAACGCTTTCATCTCGGTTTCAGCATGGTCGCCGCCGACTTCGGCGACGGTAAAGCAGTCGTCGTAACTGTCGGTCAGGCGGCGCAGGCGTTCCAGGAACAGCGGGATGTCCGGATGCGACATATTGTGGCGCGCGATCTGGAAATCCGAGGGGCGCGACGGGCGCCGGTTACTGGGGGGTGCCGGGGGATTGTCCGTCAGCGCAGGATCGAACATCGCGAAGTTGATCGCGTCGATGCGGAAGCCGTCGACGCCCCGGTCCAGCCAGAAACGCGCGACGTCGATCAGTGCATCCTGCACCGCCGGGGCATGCACGTTGAGCTGCGGCTGCGAACTCAGGAAATTGTGCATGTAATATTGGCCGCGCCGCGCGTCCCATGTCCAGGCCGGACCGCCGAACACGGATTGCCAGTTGTTGGGCGGCGTGCCGTCCGGCTTCGGGTCTCCCCAGACATACCAGTCCGCCCGCGCGTTGTCGCGCGAAGCTCGGCTTTCGGCGAACCAGGCGTGTCGGTCGCTGGTGTGCGCATAGACCTGGTCAATGATGACTTTCAACTTCAGCGCGTGGGCACGGGCAACCAGCGCATCAAAGTCGTCGAGCGTCCCGAAGATGGGATCGACAGCGCGATAGTCGGACACGTCATAGCCGAAATCCTTCATCGGCGACGCGAAGAACGGCGACAACCAGATCGCGTCGACGCCGAGCGACGCCACATGGCCGAGCCGCGCGGTTATTCCAGCGAGGTCACCGATGCCGTCGCCGTTCGAATCCGCGAAGGACCGTGGGTAGATCTGGTAGATCGCGGCGCCGCGCCACCAGTGCGGCTTGTCGCGGGGCAGCGCCGCGCGCTGGGCCTCGCTCACCGTCCGGTCTCCGCCGCACACACGGCATAGGACAGCGGCGCCAGCGTCACCCTGACGGTGCCGGGCGCCGAGGCGGTGGGCGCGCAGCTGCCAAGCAAGGTCCTGAATCGCGTGGATCCGGCCTCGACTTGAACATTCGCCTCGAGCGGCGCGGTCGAAGTATTGAACGCCAGCAGCACCTCAGCCTGGGTGTCAGGATCGAAGCGCGATATCGCCAGCAGCCCCGGCTCGTCGCCCCGTGCGCGAAGCACCTGCCGTCCGCCGGTCAGCGCCCTTTGGCCGAGACGTACCTTGGCCAGCTCGGCGATCTGGCGATAGATCGGGTGGCCGGGGGCGAAGTTGGCGACCGCTGTCGTGCTCGACGTGCCCAGCAACCGGTTGTCGTTGTAGCTGGCAACTTTCGACGCGAACATGTCCTCGCGCGCGTCCTGGTCATTGCCGTCACTGACAAACCCCTGCTCGTCGCCCGAATAAATCGTCGGCACACCGCGCAATGTCATAAGCATCGCATTCGACAGCAATACGCGCTTGAGGACTTCCTCGTCGGTTGCTTCTGGAAAGGCGCGGCGGACGAACGTCGCAAACCGCCCGTCGTCGTGATTGCCGGTAAAGGTCGGCAGGATTTTGGCAGTATCAAACCCGTGAGCGTAAAGCGCGTCGCCGTCGAACAATTGCTCGAACGCTTCGGTCCCGCGCGTTCCGGCCACCGTTTCGACGACGGCCTGCCGGAACGAGAAGTCGAGGACGGCGGGCAACCCATCGACGACGGTGTGCTGCGCGAGCTTGGCCGGGCGCACGTCATGGTCGGACACTTCACCGAAGACATGAAAATTGGGGATGCCGTTCGCTTTGGCGCGCGCCAGCATCGCGGGCACGAACGCCCGCCAGAATTCGGGATTGACATGGCGCGCGGTGTCGATGCGGAATCCGTCGACCTTGAACCGGTCGATCCAACCGCCGAAGATTTCGATCATGCCCGACAAGACCCTCGGGTTTTCGGTCATCAGGTCGTCGAGCCCCACGAAATCGCCCATCGTAGAGGATTCGTTGCTGAACGTGCTGTTGCCACGATTATGGTACCAGCGCGGATCGTTGAGCCAGGCGGGAAATTTCACACCCTCTTCGCCCTTAGGTAGATAAGGCGTATAGGCGTAGGACATGTCGGTGAGCTTCTGGAAATTGTCCGCCGTTTGTACCTGGTCGCCCGCGAAGCCGGGGTTGATGGCGACACCGGCGACGCCGCCCCGGCGCTGATAGGGATAGTCGGCGCGGCTGCGATAGGGACAGACGCTGGTCGGGCATTCGCGATACGCAATCACGTCCGCCGTATGGTTGACGATGATGTCCGTGTAGACCTTCATTCCCCGCCCATGCGCTGCCTCCACCAGCGCTTCGAAGTCCGCGTCGGTGCCGAGATGGGGATCAACCTTGGTAAAGTCGGTGATCCAATAGCCGTGATAGCCCGCCGACTCGTGTCCCGATGCGCCTTGCACGGGCTTGTTCCTGAAGATCGGTCCCACCCAGATTGCGGTCGCGCCGAGCCCCTGAATATAGTCGAGCCGCTTGGTCAGCCCTTTCAGGTCGCCCCCGTGGTAGAAGCCTTTAGATTGAGGATCGTATCCCGTCGCCAGCCGGTCGCCGACGAGACCACCCCTGTCGTTGGCGGGGTCGGCGTTTTCGAAGCGGTCGGGCAGCACGAAATAGATGATCTCGTCTTCAGGCGGTCGCGCGCGATAATCGAGCGGCTTTGCGGGAGCGGCCTGTGCGATGACGAGCAGCGCCAGGCCAAAAAGCGCGCGTCTCATGCCGCCATCTCGGCAGGGGCGGCACAATGTTTTGCCACATAGTCAGCGTGCCGCGGCATTTGCGCAACTTCGCGGCGATTCAGCTTTTCGATCACATCCATGTAATCCGCCAGCTCCTGGCGTGAGATCGTGTCGGCGATCGGGTGATTTCCCGCGGGGAGAATGCCCTGGCCGACAAGCACCTG
This sequence comes from Sphingomonas sp., assembly GCA_965249705.1. Lineage (GTDB taxonomy): Bacteria > Pseudomonadota > Alphaproteobacteria > Sphingomonadales > Sphingomonadaceae > Sphingomonas_O. Next base: position 77,277 of record CBDFMO010000013.1, read on the forward strand.
GAACCACCCCACTTCGGTGAACAGCTCTTCGTGTTCGCGCGTGATCTGCGCATTGCCGCGCCACAGCTCGATCTTGGCGGCCAACGTGTCAGGGATGGGTGCCGCCCGTCGTGCCGCCCAAAAGGGTTCGCTGCGTTCGTTAGCGCGGTAGTGCAGGATGATGAAGTCCCGAATCCGCTCATATTCGAAGTCGCTCTGACGGTTGAATTCGTTGCGTTCGGCCTGGGTCGGATGGCGGCCGGGCAACAGCTTCAGGATGCGCTGGATTGCCGACTGGATGAGGTGGATGCTCGTCGACTCGAGCGGCTCCATGAAACCCGACGCAAGGCCGACCGCGATGACGTTGGCCTTCCACATTTCGCGTCGCTTGCCTGTCCTAAAGCGGATCGGACGCGGTTCCGCGAGGGGGGCGCCGTCGAGTCCGGCGAGCAGGCGCGACGCAGCCTCGTCGTCGCTCAGATAGTCGGACGAATAGACGATGCCGTTGCCGGTGCGGTGTTGCAGCGGGATCCGCCATTGCCAGCCCGCGCCATGCGCGGTGGACCGGGTGTAGGGCGTGAAATCGCCTGACCGCACCGACGGGACGGCAAGCGCCCGGTCGCAGGGCAGCCAGTGCGTCCAGTCGTCATAGCCGGCCCCGAGCGTCTCTTCGATCAGCAGGCCGCGAAAGCCCGTGCAGTCGATGAACAGGTCGCCGGGCACGACGTTGCCATTGTCGAGCGTCAGCGCGGTGATGTTGCCGCTTTCCCCGTCGCGCGAGACGCTGGCGATCTTGCCCTCGATGCGGGTGACGCCACGCGGCTCTGCGAAACGGCGGAGGTAGCGTGCATAAAGCCCGGCGTCGAAATGAAAGGCATAGGGCATCGCCGGCAAGGCATTCGACGTCCGCGCCGGCCCCGACTGCATGCGGTTTTCGAGGGCCGCCAGATTGTTCAACGAATAATTCGCGAGATCGCCGGCCACCCCCTCCCTGCGGGCGCGTACCCAATTATGCTGGAACGCGAGCAGGCCGACTTCGCGACCGACGTCGCCGAACGCATGCATGTACCGTGTGCCGGGTTTTTGCCAGTCGACGAATTCGATCGCCAATTTGTAGGTGCCCTGGGTCGCGCGCAGGAACTGGGCTTCGTCGAGGCCGAGGGCGTCGTTGAACAGGCGGATCTGCGGGATCGTCGCCTCGCCGACACCGACTGTCCCGATTTCATCGGACTCGACCAGCGTGATCTCGAAACCCGTTTCGAGGAAGTGCGCAAAGGCCGCTGCGACCATCCATCCCGCCGTGCCGCCGCCGGCGATCGTGATGCGGATCGGGTCGGTCGACATCGGGAACGCCTCGCTCGCTGCTGCACATCAATGTCGTGCAGGGGTTTGGTTTGAGCTTAACCGCTCAAAAAATGCGGAGGTCCGATCATCGACCGAACCTCCGCCTGACGCAACAATCAGAACTTGTAAGCTACGCCCAGATAATATTCGCGACCGTAGCGCTGATAGTCGATGACCTGGCGCGGATCGTTGTTCTGGTACGTCACAAACGGGCGGTCGGTCAGGTTCTTGCCCTGAGCCAGGATCGACAGACCGGTCAGCGGACCTTTCTGGAACTCATAGCCGATTTGGGCATCGACGATCACTTCCGCCTTGGCCGTACGGAAGTCGGGATTGGCGGACAGCCCCGCCACTTCGCCCAGGAACTGCGACCGGTAGCGATAGCTGCCGCGCACCTGGAAGCCGTTCTTCTCGAAATATAGCTCGGCGTTCGCGACCCAGTCCGACAGGCCCGGCAAGGTGATCGGCGTCGGGTTGGTGCCCAGCTTGATCGCGCTGTCGGTGTAGGAAGCACTGCCGAAGAAGCCGAACCCGTCGAGGCTTTCGGTCAGGACGGAAAACGGCAGCGACAACGTGGCTTCGGCGCCGACGATATAACCCTTGCCGGTATTGCCCGGCAGGCTGATGCGACCCTGCGAGGTCCCGATGACCGCAGTCGGCACGGCGGCCTTGAAAGCAGCCGCCAAAGCGGAAAAGTCACCTAGGACCGCGTTGTTGTTGTCCACATAGTCGGACAGATCCTTGAAATATCCCGCGACCGAGAAATAGCCGCCCTTCGGGAAGTAATGCTCGACCGAGATATCGAAGTTGGTCGACTGATATGGTCGGAGCGCAGGATTGCCGCCCGTCGAGCTGAACCCGCTGTTGCCTGGATCGGTGCTGCCCAGCTTGCTGAAGTCGATGCTGACTTCCTGGTTCACGCGTTCCTTGTCGAGGCGGGCACGGACCATCGTGTGCGCGGCCGACAGCTTCACGAACGTGTTGGGAATGAGCTCGACCGAGAGCACGGCACTCGGATTGAAGTTCGTGTAGCTCGCTTCACCCGACGCCGGGGCGATGGTCACCTGCGGCACGCCGTTGACGACGTTGAAGGCCGAGAGCGTACCGGTCGATTTCTGCTTGGTGTGCACCACCTGCACGCCGATCGAGCCGGCCACGTGCTTGCCGCCCAGTTCGCCGTCGAGCTTCAGTTGCGCATAGCCGGTGAGCACATTCTCCGTGATCACGTTGTCCCGCACCAGCGAGCTGGGCCGGTTGTCGAAGCTGGGCAGCAACGTGTTGTTGTACAGAAACATCGGGTCGAGCGCGAGCATCGCCGGCACGCCGAGATAGTCGAGCGAGACCGTGCCGATCTTCGCGGCATCGGGAACGGGTGCGAACGTCCCGGCACCGTCGGCGCGAACCGTGCAATTGGCATTGCCGCCGCGCGGGCAGAGGAAGAACGAGGTATAGGCGCTCGTCTTTTCCCGGCGGCTGTAGTTGGCACCGACTTCCCAGCCCTTGAACACGCTGTCACCGCCGAATTCGCCGTCGAGGCTGGCACGAAGCGATTTCAGGTCATCCTTGAAGTTGGGGCGGTTGAGGAAGCCGGCCTGCACGACAGTGCTGGTGCCGTTGAAGCCCCATCCGCGCGGATCGGTGATGCCCACGCCGCCCGCGCCGGTGTTGGTGTAGTTCAGCGTCGGCACAATGCGGAACGTGCCATTGGGGTTCTGCGTAATGCGCAGCGTGTCGGCGGCACCTGCGCCCTGGTAGCCAAAGCCGGTATAGGTTTCGAGCAGGAAGTCGGTGCGGGTCGAGTGCGACCAGCTGGCATCGACCGTCAGGTGGGTCTTTTCCCCCAGCGCGATGACGTTGTTCCAGCCAAGCGAATAATTCTCGGCATCGCGCTGGTTCAGGTCGTTGCGCTGGACGGCATGAACGTTGTTGATCGTCGCGGCCGTGACGAAACCGTTGCTGATCGTCGGGTTGGTGATGGTCGTCGTGCCGTTCGGCAGACCGGCCCAACCCGGGTTGATCGGAAACTCGATGCCGCGCAGGTGCTGCGTTTCCTTGAACTTCGAATAGAGCAGGTCGATCGTCGAATGCCAGGTGTCGCTGGGCTGGTATTCGATTGTGCCGACCGCACCATAGCGCGTCAGCAGGTTCGACTGGACATAGGGCTTGGCGCCGCCGAGCCGCAAATTGCTGCCCACCGCCGGCCCCGCGTCGGTATCGTTCGGAAAGCCCCAGGCATTGTAGCGTTCGTCCTGCGAAGGCGCCGAAGTTGCGGACACCCCGATGGCAATGCCAAGCGTGTCATCGGCGAACTGGTCGATGTAGGTCGCCGATGCGCGATACCCATAGCGCGGCGAATCCGGGTTGAGGTTCTTCGTCCCGTTCATCTGGCCGCGTGCCTGGAGGAAAACTTTTGGCCCGGTGGCCGTCAGCGGCCGCAACATGCGCAGGTCGACGGTGCCGGCGATGCCCGCGGCGATCAGTGAGGCGTCCGCCGCCTTGTGGACGACGACGTTCTTGAAGAACTCGCTTGGATATTGGTCATATTCGACGCCGCGGTTGTCGCCGACGGTAACCTGCTCGCGGCCGTTGAGAAGCGTCGTCGAAAAATCGGGGCCGAGGCCCCGGATCGAAAGCCGCTGGTCGCGCCCCTCAAGACGCTGCGCGGTCACGCCGGGCAGACGGGCCAGCGAGTCGGCGATCGACACGTCGGGCAACTTGCCAATATCTTCGGCCGAGACCGATTCAACGATCGACGGCGACAGGCGCTTGATCTTCGCCGAGGCGTCGAGCGAGGCGCGAATGCCCGTCACGACGATCGTCTCGCCGGCGTCGTCGGCAGCCGGCGTCGTCTGAGCCACGGCCGGCATGGCCGCTACGGCGAGCGCCAACGTACTGACGCCGAAAGCAAACGCATGGGCGCGAGCTAAAGATACCATCGATTTTCCTCCCCATTCCGGCACCGGTTGACCCGGCGTCGAGGTGCGACGGAGGTTCCGCCGCTATTCATGTAACCGTCATATAATCGGCCAGTCGCAATCGAACGGGAAGCAGACTACATACGTATTCAACACGACGCGGGAGGGGCGTGGTGTTCAGGACGCACCGCCCGATATGGAAAAGCCGACGTCGTTCGATATCGCCGAGTTGGCAGGGGTTTCCCAGCCGACGGTGTCGCGTGCGCTGCGCGGCAGTCCCAGCGTCAGCGAGGCGACACGCAAGCGGATCGTGGCAATCGCCACGCAGCTCAACTACAAGGTCGACAAGAACGCGACAAACCTGCGTTCGGGCCACAGCAACACGCTTGCACTGTTGTTGTTCGAAGATCCCACGCCTGACGAGTCCCTTATCAACCCGTTCTTCCTGTCGATGCTTGGCTCGATCACGCGGACGTGCGCGCTGCGCGGCTACGACCTGTTGATCTCGTTCCAGCAGTCATCTGCCGACTGGCATGTCGATTTCGAGGACAGCCGCAAGGCAGATGGGCTGATCCTGCTCGGCTATGGCGACTATCACGACTACGAAACCCGGCTGGGCAAGCTGGTGCAGCAGGGTACGCATTTCGTGCGCTGGGGATCCGTTCAGCCGGGCGCGCGCGAAGTAGTCGTGGGCTGCGACAACGTTCAGGGCGGGCGAGACGCGACCGCGCATCTGGCGTCGCTTGGCCGAAAGAGGATTGCCTTTCTTGGCGCGGCGTCGAGCGGCTACCCCGAGTTTCTCGACCGTTATTCCGGCTATTCGCAAGCGCTCGAGGTCGCACGACTGCCACGCAGCCTGACCCTGCAGGTCGATGCAACCAGCACTGAGGAATCGGGGCATGACGCCGCGCTGCGCCTCATCGCGCGCGGCGAGCCGTTCGACGCAATCGTCGCAGCCAGCGACCTTATCGCGCTCGGCGCAATGCGTGCGCTGCAGGAGGCGGGCAAGCGCATTCCGGAGGACGTCGCGATCACCGGTTTCGACGACATCCTGTCGGCGGGACTCGCCAATCCGCCGCTCACGACCGTGACGCAGCAGCCCGGCGAAGCGGGCGCCGCGCTTGTCGATACGGTGTTGAAGCTGGTGCGCGAGGGGCAGGCCGAGAGCCGGATGCTGCCCGCGCGCCTCGTGGTCCGCAGGTCTTCCGGCGCCTGATGTATTCGTATGCGTGCATTGAAGCGCGCGTGCGGCTCTGTCACTCAGAAACCCAAGGCTGAAACGAGCCGCACGGGGAGAGCGCCATGAACAGGACCGCGGAAAAGCCGCGCCAGGGCTTTTGGGGCCTGTGGAACACCTCGTTCGGCTTCTTCGGCATCCAGATCGGCTTCGCGCTTCAGAATGCCAATATGAGCCGGGTCTTCCAGTCGCTTGGCAGCAATCTCGACGATCTGCCCGCGCTCTGGGTTGCGGCACCTCTGACCGGGCTGCTCGTCCAGCCCATTATCGGCCATTTGAGCGACCGCACCTGGTTGGGACGGTTCGGGCGGCGACGACCCTATTTCTTCGCCGGCGCTATCCTTGCCGCTTTCGCGCTGGTGGTAATGCCGGAATCGTCGGCACTGCTGGTTGCCGCAGCCATGCTGTGGGTGCTCGATGCCTCGCTCAACATTTCTATGGAGCCGTTTCGCGCCTTTGTCGGCGACATGCTGCGCAAGGACCAGCATAGCGCGGGCTATGCCGTGCAAACTGCCTTTATCGGCGCGGGGGCAGTGGTCGGGTCGATCTTTCCCTGGGCAATCGAGCAATTCGGCGTGTCGAACGAGGCGGCAGCGGGCGGCTTGCCCGACACTGTGCGCTTTGCCTTCTGGTTCGGCGGGATCGCTCTGTTCCTGTCGGTGCTGTGGACGGTGCTGACGACAAAGGAATATTCGCCGGAAGAAATGGCGGCGTTCGACGGCGCCGTTGCCGAGGAGCATGGGCAGACGATGCGCATCCTCGCGGCGCGCAGCATTGGCAGTTGCTCGGCCTGGGTCGCGGCCGGACTGGTCATCGTCGCACTCGTCGCGCAATTTGGTCTGGAAAAGGAGGTCTATCTGCTTGGCGCGCTCCTAATTGCCTATGGAATTGCCAGCGCCACCGCGATCCTTCTCGCACGAGGCGGCAGCACCAGTAACATGCTGAGCCACATCGTCGGGGACTTTTCGGGGATGCCACCACTCATGAAGCGCCTGGCGCTGGTCCAGTTCTTCAGCTGGTCAGCGCTGTTCATCATGTGGATCAACACAACGCCGGTCGTAGCTCAGGTATTTTTCGGAGCAAGCGGGCCCGGGACGCCCGCATTCCAACAGGGGGCGAGCTGGGTCGATGTGTTGTTCGCGGCATATAACGGCGTGGCGGCGGTGGCCGCACTTACGTTACTGCCGTTGCTTGCGACGCGCATCGGCAAGGTTCGCGCCCATGTCACCGCCCTGATGTGCGGTGCCGCCGGCTTTGCAAGCTTCTTCCTGTTCCGCGACCCCCGGCTCTTGCTCCTCAGCGAAGTCGGCGTGGGCATTGCCTGGGCATCGATTCTCGCCATGCCCTATGCGATCCTCGCCTCCGCGCTGCCGCAGAACAAGCTCGGCATCTATATGGGCCTGTTCAACGTTTTCGTTGTTGTCCCCCAGCTACTCGTTGCCACAGTGATGGGCTCGATCATGAAGGGATATTTCCCGACCGAACCGATCTGGACGATGGCATTTGCCGCCGGCGTGCTTGTCCTTGCCGCACTGGCGATGCTGCGCGTCGACGAACCGGCCTAGCGCGCGCCCGTGAAACCCGACAGCCTCAGCCAAAGGGCGAACTGATCGAACCATGAATCGCTCGTCGTGCCCGTAGGGTAGGACGCGAACCCGTGTCCGCCGCCACTGTACAGGTGAAGCTCGACCCGGCCGCCCGACTGCCGCCAACCGCGGATGAGGCCGAGGTCCTGCCCTTTGAAGAAGCGGTCGTCAGCGGCGATCGCAGCAAACAGAGGTGGTGCGTTCGGCGGTACCTGGCTTGCCTGCGTGGGGCCATAGATCATGCCGATGAAATCCGCGCGCGCTCCGGCGTCATCGGCCTGCGCCGTCGCGAGCACGGTCACTGCCCCTGCGGAAAAGCCCAGGATGCCGATGCGCGCCGGATCGACGTGCCAGCTTGCGGCGTTTGCCCGTATCATGCGGATTGCCGCCTGAGTATCGGCGACGGCATAGGGTATGTCGTCCCCCTCCGGCCGCTCGCCCTTCACGAACAGGCGCGTGATTGCATCCTTGAACCCTGCAAATCCGCCCGCAATGGGCAGGGTGCGATATTTGAGGATGAAGACCCGGACACCCTGGGCGCTGAGCCGACGGGCGACGTCATAGCCTTCATTGTCCATGGCAAGAAACTGGAAACCGCCGCCCGGGACCAGCACCACGGCGGGCGCGCTCTTGTCTTCGGGGAGGGCGCTCGCAATGCGGATCAGCTGCGGCTCGACGATGTTGTAGGCGATTCGCTGGCCCGGCGACTGCTGTGCCCAGCCTTCCTTCATGCTCGAGGCCCTTGGCCGGGCGATCGGCAGCATCATGACATCCTTTTCCGCCGGATTGTCGATCGGAATGACGGCGTTGACCCAATTACCGGGTACCACGGGCGCGGCCAGCGCTGCAGGGGCGAGGCTCATCAGTCCCGAAACGAGCAGGGATGTCAGAATCTTGTGCATTTAGATTGCCTTTCCGGACAGCGTGCCTTTGCGTCCGCGAGGTCCTATTGCTTTGCCGACGACGACTTGACGAGATAGTAGCGCGCGAGCACGTCGAAGGCCTGTTTGCGCTGACCGGTCTCGGAAATCAGCCCCTTGCGGTTCCAGCCCATCTGGAAATCGGGGTTCTGTCGGCGCGGCGAGCGGAAGTCCTTGAGGATCCAGGGGGACATGCCCCGTAGCATGGGCAGCCTATCCGCCATGGCAAGCGTCTGGCGGTAGAATTCGGCCTGAAATTCCTCCGAAAACTTCTGCGGATTGGTGCCGGAATGGAAGCCCGCCTTTGCGTCCGCCCCGAATTCCGAGAAAATCAGCGGCTTGTCGGTGGGAACGTGCCAGATGCTGCCTGGCAAGTCGGACAGGCGATCAGTGGTGTACCAGCCGTTATAGGTATTGATCGAAACGATATCGAGGTCGCCCGCCAACGGATCGGCCATGGTCATCGTGGGCACCGCAGCCGAGCGGTCGCGTTCGACGAGCAGAGCCGCGCTCACAAGGCGTGTGTCGTCGAGTGCGCGTACGTCACTGACCAGGGTACGCAGGAAGGTGTTGCGCGCATCGCTGACGGGTGTCTCGTTGGCGACGCTCCAAATTGCAATCGAGGCCCGGTTGCGATCGCGCAGGATATTTTCCGCAAGCATGTTGCGCGCTGTCGCCAACGTATCGGGATTGCTCCACGCGATCATCCAGTAGACCGGCACTTCGCTCCACACGATGAGGCCCAGCTCATCGGCGGCGCGCGTCATGACTTCCGAATGGGGATAGTGCGACAGGCGGACGTAGTTGCCGTGCAGCCCATCCTTGATCTCGCCAAGCAGCGCGCGTGCGGCCTGGGGCGTGATCACGCGCGCCGGATTGGCGCCGATTTCTTCCTCGTGCATCGAAATGCCGCGCAGAAACAAGGGCTTGCCATTGAGCAGAATATCCGTCCCGCGCCGCTCGATGGTCCGAAAGCCGATGCGGTCGCGCCAGTTGTCGTCGCCGGCCGCGATGTTCACGTCGTAGAGTCTGGGCTGGTCGGGCGACCAGCGGACAAGCGCGCGCGGCGCCGTCATCGTCGCAGTCCAGTCGCCCTTCGCATCGGTCTGGCCGGCGACATCGAGCTTGAGCTCGGCGATGCGCAGGCGGACGGCACGGTTGGCAGCCTCCGGCCCATTCAGATGCGCGGTCACGGCAATCTTCCCGTCACGCGTCAGGCGTACCCATGCATCGTCGACATAGGTGTCCGGCGTATGCACGAGCGTCACGGCGCGGGTCACGCCGCCGTAATTCTCCCAGTCGGTGACCGGCGGCGGCACGGTCGCGGCGGTTGCCTGCGAATCGACGCCGATCGTGACCTGATTGTCGCCATCGCGCAGCAATCCGGTAACCTCGAACGCGAAGGGCGTGAAGCCGCCCTCGTGCCGACCGAGCGGCTTGCCGTTGACATAGGCGACGGTCGAGTAATTCGCGGCGCCGAAGCGCAGAAAGTAGCGGCCCTTGCGCGCGACCGGCGCGGCAAAGCTGCGCTGGTACCAGACCAGCCCTTGGTAATGGCGCATTTCGGCCGATTGCGCGAGCCAGGCCCCCGGCAACGGCGCTGTCTTAGCATGAGCCATGTCGAATTCGTAAAGGGTGCGATTGTCCGTCGCCATCTCCTTGCGGACGTCGACGTCGAGATAGCGCTGCTGGCCGCGATCCGGCATTTCGCCATGGAAACCGGCGATTCCCGACCGATAAGGATCGATGGAATAGTGCCACGTCCCCGATAGGTCGGTGCTGTCCCGCATGTCGGCCGAAACGAGCAGCGGCTCAGTCTTTGCCGTCGTCAACGTCAGCGCGGGCGGTGCCGTCTGGGCCGATGCCGCACTGGCGCCCGTTGCCAGGGCAACGATCGCCAAAAGGTTTTGATATCGCATGGCCATACTCCCGCAACCAAAGGGAAGAGGAGCGCCGACGGCGCCCCCCCGTTTACACGACCTTTAAAAATTCAGATTGAGGCGGACGCCGCCATAGCGGCGGTAATCACGCGGAATGATCGCCTGCGTGGCCAGCTTGCCGCCGAAGTTGCCCGCCGTATTCACCAGTGAGGGAAAATACTGCGTGTCGAACAGGTTGTTGATGAACGCGACGACTTCCCACTTCTTGTCTTCGGCACGCACGCCGAGGCCGGCATTGACAATGTCATACGTCGGCTGGAACGCTTGCGGATCGCGCGCCACGTAGAACACGCTGCTTTGGTGCTGCCAGTTCACCTGCGCCACACCCCGCAGCGTGTCGGTCAGTTTCGGCGAGTAATCGGCGCTGAGCGAGAACTTGAACTCGGGTGCCTGTACCGCGCGTTCACCCGTCAGATTCTGGCGCGCCGGCGTCCCCGTGCAGCCCGTAGCCGCCGTCTGCAACGGATAGCACTGGGCAACGGGATAGGACGTGTACTTGGCGTCCAGATAAGCAAAGGAGGCCGAGAGCGACAGGTCGTTGCCCAGCCGGGCGGAGGTATCGAGTTCGATGCCGCGCGTGTTCAGCCCGCCGACATTGGTCAGGCGGAAATTCTGCGTCCCGTCGGCGAGAGTCTCGATCGATTGCGCCTGAAGATTAGTATAATCCGTATCGAAGAACGTCAGGTTGACCGTCAGGTGCCGGTCGAAGAACTGCATGCGCGCGCCGATTTCCTTGTCGCGCGACTTCTCGGGCTTGATCGGACCAGCAAGCGCGCGGTTCTGGTTGAATCCAGTCGTCAGGTCGTAGGTCTGACCCTTGTAGCCCGTCGAATAGCTGCCGAACAACATGATGTCGGGCGTGACCTGATAGCTTGCGTTCAGGCGGTAGGTCGCGGCCGTATCTTCGGCGTTTCCGGCAAAGGCAGCATTGCCGTTCTGTATGTCGAGGAAAGTGTAGGACACTTTCTCGTTCTGGACGCGCCCGCCGGCTGTCAGGGTCAAGCTCGGCACGACTTCCCAGTCGATCTGGGCAAAGCCCGCGAGCTGCTGCGACTTCGACGTCGCGAACCAATTGGCGAGCGAGAAGGCCGGGCCACGGAAGAAGGGCCGTTCGAACTTCACGTTCGCGTAATAGGCGCCCAGCGTATAGCGCAGTGGGTTGCTGGCGGGCGACAGCAGCCGGAACTCCTGCGTAAACAGGGTCGAGCGGAACGTGCCGACCTGGATGTTGCTACCGTTCGGGCCCGGCGCCGAGGTGTCGTCATGGTCGAGAAAGTCGTTGAGCTTGAACTTGTCGTAGGACGTGATTGAAATCAGCGTGTGATCGCCAAGGCCGATCTCGCCGCGCAGATAGCCGCCATAGCCTTCGTAGTTGGTCCGCGCGTCATAGTTGTTGCTGATGTCCTGGTTCTGCTCGCTGACCGTCACGCCGGGCATGACAACCGCCGGGGTCAGGCCGGCAGCGTTGCGCAGCAGCGCCGTCGGGTCCATCCGGATGAACGGACGTCCAACCGTCGAGTGGCCACTGAGATAATTGCCGGACAAGGTAAAGGTCACATTGTCCGAAGGCGCCCACCGTAGCTTGCCGCGCGCATTATAGGCGTCGCGCCCGTTGACCTTCTTGCCGTTGAACAAGTTGCGGACATTGCCGTCCCACTGCGAATAGCTCGCAGACAGGACATAGCCGAGTTCGGGGCTGATCGGGCCCGACACACTGAAATTGCCGCCATATTCACTGTCGGTCGTTGCCAGCAGGTTCGCGCGCACCCGCATCGTGTCGGTCGGCTGGCGCGTGATGATGTTGATGAGGCCCGCCGATGCCGACTTGCCGTACAAAGTGCTCTGCGGACCACGGAGCACTTCGATCCGCTCCACGTCGGGAAGGTCGGTGAAGGCGCGCGCCTGAAAGGCAAGCGGCACTTCGTCGACGAGCACGGCAACGCTTGGCTCGACGCCGATCCCAAAGGCGAAAGTCCCGACACCGCGCAGCGAGACGTTCGCATTCACGGGGTGCTCGGCGGGGCGCACCGTCAGCGACGGCGCGACATTGCCAAGATCCTGGAACTGCCGCACGCCGGACGCGGCAAGCTGTTCGGATCCTACGACCGAGACGGCCAGCGGCACTTTTTGCAGGTTCTGTTCGCGCTTTTGCGCTGTCACGATGATATCGCCCGTCGCAACGGCATCGCCTGAAGCCGCCTGCGGATCGGTCGCTTGCGGATCGGCAGCGAGCGCAGGGGTTGCGCCGATCAACAGCGCCAGGGCGAGTGCGCCTTGGGCAACGGATGCCTGGATTTGCTTCATCGGTAACCTCCCCGGATTGCGGTACGCGGGCTTGGCCCGTCTAAGCAATGCGGTCTAGCAAATGGTCTGACCAAATGCAAGCCTGTGGTCAACAAGTTGTAATCACGACCATCAGCCGCTGACGGGGACCTTGCAAGCCAGCCCGCGGCGGTCTTTGAAAGTCGCGGGTCGGCTTTCGGCGTTGGAAACGGCGAGCGTTCGCGCTTCACCCGGGGGCAACAGGATTGTCAGCGCGTCCCCGCCCCAACCAATCCCGTCGCGTCGGATTGCCAGCGTGATGCAGCTATCATCGGCGACTCCGTCGAGGTGCCACCGGTCGACCGCATCATGGCCGTCGCCACTGTCCTCGACGCCGGACCAGGAGAATTGTCCCTTGACCGGCGGAAACAGCCAGATGCCGCGTTGGTAGGGGCCATGTGCCCGACCTCCTTCGGCCAGGTCGACGATCATCGCCGAGCCTGCCCGGGCCTGCAGCGGTGGCGGGCCGTCAAGCGGGGCGGGCACCGTTGCCATAGCGCCTCCCGCAAGGCGCTGGCCGGTCCAGACATCGATCCAGTCGGCACCGGCCGGAAGACGAACCGGTCGCTGATCGACGCCCGGTTGCATGACCGGCGCAGCGAGCAAATCGGCGCCCAGCAGATGCTCGTCGCACTCGGCCCATGCTTCGGCATCATCTGGAAAATCAAGCCAGGTCGGCCGGAGCATCGGCTCATAGTCGGCGTGATAGCGGTGGAGCAGGTCATAGAAGAACGGCACGAGCGTCTGGCGCAGCGCCATCAGACGATGAATGGTTGGCAGCACATCCGGGTACATCCAGGGTTCGTTCACCGTATGGTCGTCGTTCCAGCTGTGGATGCTGAACCGCGGCATCAGCACGCCCGCCTGCACCCAGCGAACCAGCAGTTCGCGCGATGGCGCGGGACCGGCAAAGCCCCCGACATCATGGCCACTGTTCGACACGCCCGACAGCGCAAGACCGATCGCCATACGCGCGTTGTATCGCAGCGTCTTCCATTCGGTCAGGTTGTCACCGCTCCAGGTCTGGGCATAGCGCTGCAATCCCGCCATTCCCGATCGGGTCACGACATAGGGACGCTTGTCGGGCAGGGCCTCCATCTGGGCGCGACGCGACGCCCGGGTCATCAACAGCGGCTGGGCAGGCCGCATGTCGGCGGCGGCACATGGCGTGCCAAAGCCGTGGAAACGCGCGCGCGCATCCCAGATCTCATATTCGTTGTTGTCGTTCCACGTCGCCTCGATGCCAAAGTCGAGCAATGTGGCGTTGACCTTGTCGCGCCACCACTCGGCGGCATCGGGATTGGTAAAATCGATGTTGCTGCCGACTTCGTCCCAGAACTGCGCCTCGACCGGCTGTCCGTCTGCATCGCTTACGAACAGGCCGGCACGGGCGACTTCGTCGTACAGCGGGTGGCTGCGCAGCAGCGCCGGCTTGATATTGGGGACCAGCCGCACGCCCGCCTCATGATAGGAGGCGACAAATGCCCTGGCGTCAGGAAATTTGTCATGGTTCCAGTTGAACACATATCGCTTGTCGCCGATCGACGTGTATCCCGATGACAGGTGGAACGACGTGCAGCCGAGATCGTGCTCGGCAAGCTTGTCGAGGAACCCAGCCATCTGCGCCGCAGCATCGGGCGCATCGGTGTAGGACATGGTCGAGCCGGAATAGCCCAGCGACCAGCGCGGCATCAGGGCCGGCCGACCGGTCAGCCAGGTAAAGCGTTGCGTGACCGCCAGTGGATCGGGGCCCGCGATCATCCACAGGTCGAGGTCGCCGGCATCGGCAACGACGTGGCGGTAATGCCCGTGGTAATTGTCCATCTCGCGCCCGAAATCGAACGCCACATCGGCCATCGTGTCGTAAAATGCACCATGGCATTGCCCCGAGGCGTCGGCGACGAGGACGTAAGGGATCGACTTGTAGAGCGGGTCGCTGTGCTCGGCGTCGTAGCCCATGGCGTCGAGATTGGTCAGGCGGAAGCTGCGACCCGCGCGATCGCAATCGCCGGTTCGGTCGCCGAGGCCATAGAAGCGCTCGCCCGGGCGCCGCGCGACATAATGGTGCGTCCGCCCGTCCCACCAGCCGAAGTCATAGGCCTGGGTAGGGCGGTCTGCTGCCATGAGCTGCCAGTCCTTGTCTTCTCCGGCACGCTGTTCCCACGTGCAGTGCAGGCCGTGCAGACGCACCGTAAGCCGCAGGCGGGCTGTCATCACGACCATCATGGTGCCGTCGATGTCGACGCGAGGCTCGGGGCAGGCGAAGCTGGCCACGTCAAGGCGGTCGCGGCCGGGGTCGGCAATATCGTCACTGCCAGGCGCGATCGCCCAGCTCGGCGGCGAGGTCACGTTGCCGTCCGCCAGCAGTAACAGGCGGACGATATCGTCCTCGAGCACGAAGACATGCGCGACGGCGCCGGTATCGGCGATCAAGGTGAGCCGCCCCTTGGCCCTTTCGGCCAACGCGAAGAGCGGCGGGTTGGACAGCGTGGCACGTCTCATGGTCGTGGCTCCGGCAGCGTAAGTTTGCTTATCCAGACGATCAGCACGGCCGCTCCGATAAGATCGAAGACGGCGAGCGCGCCGAACAGCGGCCCATAGCCGACCGTGTCGGCAAACTGGCCGATAAGCAGCGAGAAGAGCAGGCCTCCCACCCAACCCGCCTGCCCAATGAAGCCATTGGCGGTGCCGACCTCCTCAGGGGTGAACACGTCAGCCGACAAGGTGTTGATGAGCACAGAGATCATCTGATGGGCAAAACCGCCGACGCTGAACAGGGCGATCGCCATATAGGGGCTGGCGGCAAGGCCGATGCAGCCCGGCGCGATCATCAGCACGGCGGCGAACGCGATGCCCGAAACGCGCGACCGGATCAGCCCCATCCCGACCTGCCGCATCAAGAAGGGCGACAGATAGCCGCCGAGCACGCCGCCCAGATCGGCCGCGAGGAAAGGCAGCCACGCGAACAGCGCAATCTGCTTCAAATCCATGCCGCGCTCTGTCGCGAGGTAAAGCGGGATCCAGAAGCTGAACGTCTGCCAGGCCGGTTCCGCAAGGAACCTGGGCACCGCGAGCACCCAGAAACGCGCGCTGTGCAGAATCTGGCGCGGACTTGCGCGCCGCGCCGGCATGTCGGGCCGGTCAAGCGCGATCATAGCCTGTTCTTCGGGCGTGATCGACGGATGCTCGGCAGGTTCCCGGTAAAAGGCATACCAGGCGGCCGCCCATACCAGTCCGACGGCGCCGGTCACGATAAAGGCAACGCGCCAATCAGCCCAAAGTGTCACCGCAACGACAATGGGTGGCGCAATGAGCGCGCCGAGCGAAGTCCCCGCATTGAACCAACCCACCGCGACCGAGCGCTCGCGCGCGGGGAACCAGGCCGCAATCGCCTTGATACCTGACGGAATCGCAGCTGATTCCGCCAAACCCAGCAGCCCGCGGAAAAAAGCGAGCGCGAGCCAACCGCCTGCAAGCGCATGGAGCATGTTGGCCGCCGACCAGGCCACGCCGAACAGGGCGAAGCCCGTACGCAGGCCGAAACGGTCGACAATCGCGCCTGCCACGGGTTGCATTACGGTATAGGCGAGCTGGAACGCGCCGACGACGTAGCTGTAGTGCTGCGTCGTCATGTTGAGGCTGGCCTTGAGCTGCGGCGCCAGCACGCCGAGCGAATTGCGCGCCAAGTAGTTGGCAATCGTGCCGAAACAGATCAGCGCGACGATCCACCAGCGAAGATGCTTTACGCGACCCAAGCGCGCGCCTCACCCGCCGGGCGCCGGTCGATCGTGACGGTCCCGCGCATCACCGGCAGGCGGGATTGCGGGCGTCGGCGACCGCCGCGAAGCTGATCGCCTGGCCGGGAACTGCCCAGGAACCGCCGCTGGGCACGCCAGCAAGGCCGCTCAGCGTGCCGCGCGCATCAAGGGCAGGTGCCTTGCCGTTGACGGTGATGGCCCGCGTTTCGATCGGCGTGCCGCGCATCGTCCAGACCATCGCCTTGCTTCCAAGCTCCAGCGATCGCGGTGCTGCGCCTGTATTGATGGCAAGAAGGCCGACGCCACCGGGCTTGCCGGCCAGACAATGGGCATAGAGGCGCAGCTCGGGGGATGGCGACGTGGGCGGCGCAAGGACGGTCGTCCCCATCGTCCGCTTCCAAAGCACGGCTGCCCAATAGTTGGGCCGCGGCATCAGCGTGTCGGGCTCGAGCAGGGCATAGTCGGAAGCGGCAAGCGTGTTGTGCAGCACGACCTTGACCCCCCTCTGCGCCAGCGCGCCGAGCTGGTTCAGGTAGCGAAAACTGTCGAGGAAAGTGGATGCCCAGGGGCTGCCGCCGCACGCCGCCTGAGCAGTTTCAGTGTTCCACAGCGGCTTGCCGGGTTCATGCTTGTCGCGCAGCGCCGCATAGAAATCGGCGTCGATCAGCGTGCGATCGAGCCAGTCCGGCGCCAGCGCATCGACGCGCGCCTTGTCGAGCGAAGCCGGCCCGCCGCAGCGCGGCGAGACATTGCCGTAGAAGTGATAGCTGACACCGTCGAGCGTCCCGGGATTGGCCCCCAGCATCGCGTCGCTTGTCAGAAACTTGCCGCCGCGGATGATTGCGGGCGGGTTGCGCATGAGCGTTCCTTCGCTCACACCTCCGGCGCCCAGGATCTTCATGTCCGGCACGGTCTTGCGCGCCCAGTCGCGAAAGATGCGAAAATCCGCCGCATAATTGGGCACGTCATAGCCCGGCGGCATGCCAGCCGTGGCGCCGGGGATGTTGGGCTCGTTGAAGAACTCCGCCGCATAGAGTGTGCCGCCGACCGATCTGGTCAGTTCGGCCATCCGTTGCGCCTGATCGGTTTTCCACACGCCCTGGGCATCGCGCGTGCCCCCACTGGCCGCAAAGCTCGTGACGATCGGCGCGTCGACGGCCTTCGAAAACGCAATGACCTTGCGCCACTGGTCGCGCGTCAGGATCTGGCTGTACCCGGCAGGCGGCGCCGCCAGCGTCTCGCCCTCGGCGAGCAGATAGGTGTTGTTCGCCCAGGTCCCGCTCACCCGCAGCAGGCTGGGGCCCAGGTTGCGGGCCAGCGCCACGAGTTTCGGGTCGGTCAGGTCGATCGGCGGCCGCTGGCGGTACACTTCGTCCTTGGGACCGCCATAGGGCGCCCAGAAGCGCCCGCCAGTCACTTCGACCATTTCGATATTGTAGCCCTGGAAGCGTTCGTCGACCGTGCCCGTCTTGGCCAGGCGATCGAGGGGCAGGGGTGCAGGTGCCGCCGCGACGGTCAGCACGGACGCAGCGGCGGCCGTCAGCAAACGGAGCGTCTTCATGCTACCAGCTCCACATCGTGCCGTCCTCGAGCCGGGCAACCGGAAGATAGGCGGGTTTATAGGGATATTTGGCGGCGAGTGCCTCGTCGATGTCGACGCCGTGGCCAGGGGTCTCGCCACAAAACAGCTCGCCGGCGTCGAAATGATAATCGTGCGGGAAGACCGCGTCGGTCGCCTCGGTGTGGCGCATATATTCCTGGATCCCGAAATTGGGGACCCAGGTGTCGAAATGCAGCGCGCAGCCCATGGTGACGGGCGACAAGTCGGTTGCGCCATGGCTACCGGTGCGGATCTGGTATATCGCGGCAAGGTCGGCAATGCGGCGCAGGTGCGTGATGCCCCCGGCGCCCACGACTGTGCAGCGGATGAAATCGATCAGCTGGTTCTGGATCAGGTCCTTGGCGTCCCAGATCGTGTTGAAGATCTCGCCGACGGCAAGCGGCGTCGTCGTGTGCTGGCGGACCAGCTTGAACGCTTCCTGGTTTTCGGCCGGCGTGCAATCCTCCAGCCAGAACAACTGGTAGGGCTCGAGCATCTTGCCCAGGTTTGCCGCTTCCATAGGTGTGTAACGATGATGACCATCGTGCAGCAGATGATGGTCGAAACCATAGGTAGCGCGCAGCTTTTCGAACAGCTTCGGCACGTAATTCAATGCCTTGCGTGTGTCCCAGCCGGTCACGGAGGGCAATGCCGCATCCGCCGGCTCGTAATGGAGCTTGCCGCGTCCGACGCCATAGGCGTCTTTTATTCCCGGCACGCCGCTTTGGGCGCGGATCGCCTTGTAGCCCATCTCAATATACTGGCCGACGGCATCCACTGTTTCCGGGATGTCGCTGCCGTTGGCATGACCATAGACCATCACGCCGTCACGGCTGCGACCGCCAAGCAGCTGGTACAGCGGCATGCCGGCCATCTTGGCCTTGATATCCCACAGGGCCATGTCGACGGCCGCGATGGCCCGCATCGTGACCGGCCCGCGCCGCCAATAGGCACCTTTGTAGAGATACTGCCAGATATCCTCGATCCGACGCGGATCCATGCCGATCAGGCAAGGAATCACATGGTCTTGAAGATAGGCGACCACGGACAGTTCACGACCGTTGAGCGTGGCATCGCCGATGCCGTATACGCCTTGGTCGGTGTCGATCTTCAGCGTGACGAAATTACGCCCGGGACACGTCACGATGACCCTTGCTGATCGAATCTTCATGCGATTCCCTGTGAGGCTGATAGAGGAAGCGAGCGAGTGACCTTGACCAAATGGGGTCAGGCTGTCAATCTAATTGGTAAGGCCAAAGGAGTGTCACGTGGCAGACGGTGCGGAGCGCGGGCAGGATCGGCTTTATCAGGACTTGGCGCGGAGCCTGATGGAGGAACTGGCGTCCGGCCGCTATGTCGTAGGAACGCGGCTCCCGGCGGAGCGTGAACTCGCCACGAAATATGGTGTCAGCCGTCCCACTGTGCGCGAGGCGATCATCGCGCTTGAGGTGCAGGGACTGGTTGAAGTTCGGGTGGGCTCAGGCGCCTATGTGCGGCGTCTTCCCGACGACGAAGCCAGGCCCGGCTTCAACATCAGCGCTTTCGAACTGACCGAGGCACGCCTCATGTTTGAAGGTGAGGCGGCCGCGCTGGCAGCGACTCAGATCACCGACGATGAAATTGCGCTGATCGAGCAGTTGGTGCGCGATATTGCGCGCGAGAATAACGACCCGCGCGGCACCGAGAGCGCGGACCGGGCCTTCCACGTTGCGATTGCCCGCGCGACCCGAAACAATGCCATTACAGATGCCGTCGAGCGGCTGTGGGAACTTCGCGCGATCTCGCCGGAGGCGGCGCTGCTGCATGAAAAGGCCCGAACCGCCAATATCAAGCCCGTGGTGGACGAACATTCGGCAATTCTGGATGCTTTGCGCGCCCGCGATCCCTCCGGTGCGCGCGCCGCCATGCGCAATCACCTGACCCAGGTCATCGACAGCTTGTTGTTCGCTACCGAAGAACGCCAGATTGCAGAAGCGCGCAAGGTCGCTCAGGCCAAGCGCGAGCGCTACGCGCGCGCGACTGCGTGACGCATAGCCAGCATCTGCCAGATCCTTTGTCGGCGTACGACGGCTAGGCAGTGGGCGCCGGAGCTCGCTTCAACGTTGACAATCCCGACCATGTCGGTCGTCGGCCCGTGGTTGCCCAGCTGACGGCGAGGGCCGCCCCGACTGAGGTGGCCAGGGTGATGACCATGAAGTCAATATAGTGAAGCGTCACAATGCCCGATGGTTGGAGCGCGAAGGTGTAGCATGCGTAGAGCGCCACACCCCATAGGACGCCGGCGATGGCCGCCGTCGCCGTCACGCCGCGGAACAACAGGCCGACGACGAAGGCCGACAGGATTGGCATCGACAGCAGGCCGTTGAGCTGTTGCAGGAGGTTGATGATCGACTGTGCCTTTTCGAACAGTTGCATCAGGACGACCGCGCTGATCGTGAACAGGGTCGAGACGATGGCCGACAGGCGCCAATGGTCCTGCACCGGCCGGATGAACTTGGCGTGGATGTCGACCGCGTAAAGCGCGACCGAGCTGTTCAGGATCGACGCCGTGTGGGCGATCACTGCACTTGCCATCATCGCGGCGAAAGCCCCCGACAACCAGGGGGGCAAAACCGCACCGACGACCCGGCCGTAGGCGGCATCGTCGATGTCGCCGAACAGCTTGTAGGCGACGACGCCCGGCAGCACGACGATGATGGGGATGATCAGGATGCGCACGGCCGCCGCGGCCAATATGCCGCGCTGTGCCTCGCGCACGGTCGGTGCCGTCATCGCCTTTTGCGTGATGTTCTGGTTGGTTGACCAGTAGAAGATCTGGATGAAGACCATGCCAGTAAACAGCGTGTGAAACGGAATCGGGGAATCGGGCGCACCGATCATTGTCAGCCGTTCGGGCGGAACGCCGCTGAGGTCGAAGTTGATTGCCGACAGCGCGAGGTAGACGACAAGGACGGCAATCGTGAGCACCCCGATCCCGGCATAGGTGTCCATGACCGCCACCGACCGCAGCCCTCCCCCGATCGTATAGAGCGCGGCGGCGATGGCGATGGGCAGGGCGAAGTACCAGAGCGGCCAGTCCACCCCGAGCATGTATTTGAGGAACAGGCTGCCGCTGTAGAGCGCGGCAGGCAGGTAGACGAGGATGTTGCCGAGCAGGAACAGCGCGCTGATCAGCGTGCGGACGCTGCCCCCGCCATAGCGCTGCTCGAGCAGCTGGGTGACCGTCGTGCAGTGGGCCCGGTAGTAGATCGGCACGAACACGAAGGCGAGAATCAGCAGGCCGACGAAGCCGGCGAGTTCCCACCACGCCACCAGCAGCATCTGGTTGCCGTTCATCCCGACGAGCTGTTCGGTCGACAGGTTGGTCAGCGTGATCGATCCTGCCACGAACAGCCAGTTGAGCCCGTTGCCGGCGAGGTAAAGGTCGCGGGCCGAGCCGTCATTGCCGCTGTGCGCGCGCTTGACGGTCACGATCGTAGCGACCGCAATGGCCGCCATGATGACCAGCGCAACCAGTATCTGGCCCAAATCCAATCCCCCCTTAAACGACACTCTTATGTTTTGCCCGCCGGTCGCCCGGCGAGATGCATCCTCGCCAAAAGGCGTGACAATGCAACTCGGCGCGTTGGCGGCTGCAAGATCCGATTCCGGGCCATGGAATAGCGACTAGCAAAAACCTGAATTAGAACATAACTAGAACAAATGATTCGTTCGTTCCGTTCAGGCCTCGTCCGCACCCTGGCGCAGCTCACTACCGTAGAGCGTGCGGGCCAGGATGCACGGGTGACGTTCGGCGTCGACTCGCTCGATCACCGTATCGGCGGGGGACTGGTAAAGCACGCATTGCACGAGGTGTTCGCCGCCACGGCGGAAGACGCCAGTGCCGCAACAAGTTTTGCCCTGATGACCGCCATACGCGCCTGCCCTGACGGCGGACCTTTGCTCTGGGTGCGCGAACTGCGATGCAGCCGGCACTGTGGCCAGTTGCACGCGCCCGGCCTATCGGAACTCGGGCTGGATCCTGCCGGGCTGATCCTGGTCGAAGCGCCCGATACACTGGCGGCGCTGCGGGCCGGTGCCGATATCGTCAAATGCGGACAGGTCGGCGCCGTGGTGATCGAGCCTTGGGGAAAGGCGCCATCGCTCGACCTCACGGCATCGCGGCGGCTGTCGATGGCGGCGGCAACATCCGGCGTGCTGACGCTCATCGTGCGGGTCGAGGCTGTGCCCATGCCGAGTTCGGCACAGACACGCTGGCAGGTGGCAAGCGCGCCCTCATCGCCGCTCCCTGCCGGGGCACCGGGACAACCGGCCTTCGACATCACCCTGTTGCGCCATCGTGGCGGCGTCGCGGGGTTCGAAACCCGAGTGGAGTGGAACCGTGACACCAGAAGCTTCGCGCCGCTACCTGGCAGTGTACCTGCCGTTCCTGCCGTCGGAGCGGATCAGGCGCAGCCATGGCCGCAACGGCGCGCTGCCTGACGGCCCTTTTGCACTTGTCGAAAAGCAACGCGGCAGTATGCGCCTGGCTGCCGTCGACCTGGCCGCCCATGCGCTCGGCCTGACAGCCGGACTACCCCTGGCCGATGCCCGCGCGCGTGTGCCCGAACTGGCGACCTTCGACCATGATCCGGGCGCGGACATCGCCTTGCTCGACTGGCTGGCGGAGGCCTGCGACCGTTATACGCCGATGGTCGCGACCGATCCGCCCGCCGGGCTGGTCCTCGACATCACCGGCTGCGTCCATCCCTTTGCCGGCGGCGAAGCGGGCCTGACTGACGATCTGGCGCAACGTCTGGCGCGGCTCGGCCTGACCGCGCGGCTGTCGCGGGCGGGCACGCCCGACACGGCGGTTGCGCTCGCCCGCCATGGCGGCACCGACCCGGGCGTACTTCCCGTCACGGCGCTACGGGTCGAACCGGAAATCCATGTCGCACTGGCCCGCGCCGGACTGAAGACACTCGACGACGTCGCCCGCCTCCCCGCCGCGCCGCTGGCCGCACGTTTCGGCAAGGACCTGCCCGTCCTGCTCGACCGGATCATGGGGCGCGAGGACGTCCGAATTACCCCGCGTCGTCTGCTTGCCGAAATCGAGACCGAGGCGCGTTTTGCCGAACCCATTGCGCGCAATGATGACGTACTGACGACCCTCGCACGGCTGGTGGCGGAGGCCGCCATCCTCCTGTCGGAACGCGGCGTCGGCGGGCGGCGCTTTTCGGTCGCGCTGTTCCGCAGCGATGGCCATGTCGCGCGGCTGTCGGTCGAGACCGGCCAGCCGGTGCGCGACCCCGCCGTGCTCGACCGGCTGTTGCGCGAACGCATCGATGCGCTGGCCGACCCGCTCGACCCGGGCTTCGGCTATGACATGATCCGGCTGGCGGTCCATGTCGTCGAGCCGCTCGCCCCCGAGCAGCTCCGCCTCGACGGCGGCAAGGTGGCCGACCGCGAACTGGCCGCGCTGATCGACCGGCTCGGCACCCGGCTGGGGCGCAACCGTGTCCGGCGGTTCGCGCCGGTCGACACCCATATCCCCGAACAGGCGGTCCTCGAATTGCCTGCCGTCGAACGCCGCGACCCGGCGCCCTGGTCGGCGCCGGCGCCCGGCGAACCGCCGCTGCGGCCGCTTCACCTCTTCGATCCGCCCCACCGGATCGAAGTGATCGCCGAAGTGCCCGACGGCCCGCCCCGCCGGTTCAAGTGGCGGCGGTCGATGCACGAAGTCGCCCGGCACGAAGGGCCCGAGCGCATTGCCGCCGAATGGTGGATGCGCCGCGACAATGGTGGGCTGACGCGCGACTATTACCGCGTCGAGGATGTGCGCGGGCGGCGCTACTGGCTGTTTCGCCATGGCCTTTACGGCACGGAAAGGCCGCATCCCGACTGGTATCTACACGGCCTGTTCGCATGAAGTTCGCTGAGCTTGCCGCGAGCAGCAACTTCTCGTTCCTCGAAGGGGCCTCGCATCCGACCGACATGGTCGCCACCGCGCTCGCGCTCGGCCATTGCGCCATCGGCCTCGCCGACCGCAACACGGTTGCCGGTGTTGTCCGCGCGCACGCCGCGCTGCGCGACGCCGTGGCGGAAGCGGGAGCGCCGATCGATTTCAGGCTGATCGTCGGCGCACGGCTGGTCTTTGCCGACGATTCGCCCGACGTCATCGCCTATCCGACCGACCGACGCGCCTGGGGCCGGCTGTGCCGCCTGCTCAGCCTGGGCAATCTGCGCGCGAAAAAGGGCGACTGCCATTTGTTCTTCGACGATCTGCTCGACTGGGGCACGGGGATGGCGCTCATTGTGTGCGCCTCGGGTACAGGCGACGCGGCGGTCATAGACCGCCTCAAGCCGGTCACCCCGCACCTGTGGATCGGCGCTACCATGCACCGCAGCGGCCGCGACAAGCGGCGGCTTGCCGCGCTCAAGACCCTGTCCGCCCAGACCGGCGTTCCGCTGATCGCGCTCAATGCCCCGCTCTATGCGACACCCGACGACCGGCCGCTGCACGATGTGATGACCTGCATCCGCGAGAAAACGACGATCCGCAATGCCGGCCGCAAGCTGGCGGCCAATGCAGAACGCCATCTGAAAAGCGGCCCGGAAATGGCCCGGCTTTTCGCCGATGCGCCGGGCGCCCTCGCCCAGATTCCGGTGCTGATGGACCGTGTCACCTTCACGCTCGACGAGCTGCGTTACGAATATCCGCACGAGCCGGTGCCGCAGGGCTGGACGCCGATGGGCTGGCTGATCCGCATGACGATGCGCGCCGCGCGCGACCGCTATAAGCGAACGCGCCTTCCTGAAAAGCTGCGCGCCTTGCTGCGCG
Source organism: Sphingomonas sp. (assembly GCA_965249705.1). GTDB lineage: Bacteria > Pseudomonadota > Alphaproteobacteria > Sphingomonadales > Sphingomonadaceae > Sphingomonas_O. The sequence goes on from CBDFMO010000013.1 coordinate 101,698, forward strand.
AGGAATTTGGCCTGATCCGGCAACAGAATTACGCCTATTATTTCCTGACCGTGCACGACCTGGTGGCCTTCGCCCGTGCGCAGGATCCGCCGATCCTGTGCCAGGGGCGCGGGTCGGCGGCGAATTCGGTCGTCTGCTTCCTGCTCGGCATCACCTCGGTCGATCCGGTCGAGCACAACCTGCTCTTTTCGCGCTTCGTCTCTGCCGACCGCAACGAGCCGCCCGACATCGACGTCGATTTCGAGCACGAGCGCCGCGAGGAGGTGATGCAATATGTCTATCGCCGCTACGGCCGCCACCGCGCCGGCATTGCCGCGACCATCGCCCATTATCGCCCGCGCAGCGCCGTGCGCGAAGTGGGCAAGGTGCTGGGGCTGAGCGAGGACGTCACCAACCGGCTGAGCTCGACTGTCTGGGGCAGCCACGCCTCGACGATGGACGACCGGCGCATCGAGGAAAGCGGGTTCGACCTCGCCAATCCCGAAATCGCGCGGCTGGGCATGATCGTGCAACGGCTGCTCGGCTTCCCCCGCCACCTGGGCCAGCATGTCGGCGGCTTCGTGCTGACGCAGGACCGCCTCGACGAGACGGTCCCCATCCACAACGCCGCCATGCCCGACCGCACCTTCATCGAATGGGACAAGGACGATATCGACGTGCTCGGCCTGATGAAGGTCGACGTACTCGCGCTCGGCATGCTGACCTGCATCCGCAAGTCGTTCGACCTGATGCGTCGGCATGGCCTGGGCGACCATTCGCTCGAGGTCGATCTCGATGCCGACGATCCGGCGGTCTATGACATGCTGTGCAAAGGCGACAGCATCGGCGTGTTCCAGGTCGAAAGTCGCGCCCAGATCAACATGCTGCCGCGCCTGAAACCCCGCAAGCTGTACGACCTGACCGTGCAGGTCGCGATCGTGCGGCCCGGCCCCATTCAGGGCGACATGGTCCATCCCTATCTGCGGCGGCGCTCGGGCCTCGAAAAGGCCGAGTTCCCGTCCCCCAAGCCGCCGCACGATCCTGATGAACTGCGCACCTTGCTGGGCGAGACGTTCGGCGTGCCCTTGTTCCAGGAACAGGCGATGAAGCTGGCCATCGTCGCGGCGAACTTCACGCCAAGTGAGGCCAACCAGTTGCGCCGCTCGATGGCAACGTTCCGCCATGTCGGCGGCATGGACAAGTTCCGCGAAAAGCTGGTCGGCGGCATGGTCGCACGCGGCTATGAACGCGATTTCGCCGAACGCTGCTACCGCCAGATCGAGGGGTTTGGCAGCTATGGCTTCCCCGAAAGCCATGCGCTGTCGTTCGCGCGGCTGGTCTATGTGTCGTCATGGATCAAATGCCACCACCCGGCAGTGTTCGCCTGCGCGCTGCTCAATTCGCAGCCGATGGGGTTCTATGCGCCCGCGCAGATCGTCCGCGATGCCCGCGAGCACCATGTCGAGGTCCGCGCCATCGACGTGAATGCAAGCGGCTGGGACAACAGCCTTGAGCCCCTCAAGCCCCTCCCCTTCAGGGGAGGGGTTGGGGAGGGGAAAGCATGCGCCCAATCGAACGAACTGGATGGGGAAGGGCCACACCACGCCCTGCGCCTCGGCCTTCGGCAGATCGACGGGTTTCGTGAAATCTGGGCCGACGCCCTCATTGCCCATCGCCCCTATGACAATGTCGAGGACTTGGCACGCAAGGCCGCCCTGCCCGCGCGCGCGCTGCGCCTGCTTGCCGATGCCGATGCCTTTCGCTCGATCGCGCTCGACCGGCGCGCCGCCTTGTGGGACGTCCGCCGCACGCCGTCGGACACGCTGCCGCTGTTCGCGGCCGCCGACGCCCGCGAGCTCGCGCGCGAGCCCGACGTTCATTTGCCCGTCATGCCGCTCGGCGAGCATGTCGCGGCCGATTACCAGACGATCCGCCTTTCGCTCAAAGGCCATCCGATGGGCTTCCTGCGCGCAGGCTATGACGGCGAAGGCGTGCTGAGCTGCGCGCAGACCTCGGCCGCGCGGCACGGCGCGCGCGTCAGGACTGCAGGGATCGTGCTCGTCCGCCAGCGCCCGGGCAACGGCAACGCGATCTTCGTGACCATCGAGGATGAGACCGGAGTCACGAATCTCGTCATCTGGGCCCGCCTGTTCGAAGCGCAGCGGCGCAACATCATGGCCGCGCGACTGATGCTGGTTGAAGGCGAAGTCCAGCGCAGCCCCGAAGGCGTCGTCCATCTGATGGTCTCGCGCGTCCACGACCGGACCGCCGATCTCGCCCGCCTGTCCGAAACGCACGACGCCAACCCCTTGCTGTCGCGCGCCGACGAGTTCCTGCATCCCCAATATCCCCGTGGGCACCACCCGCGCGATGCGCGCGTCATTCCCAAATCCAGAGACTTCCACTGATCCGCATGCGGATCGCATCGCATTTACTCAATTGGTCAGACCGGTTAGAGACCAGCCCTCAAGTCCTCGCTTTACCCAAGGCCTTTCATGCGACTTTCCGCCTCGACCGCCCCGCAGCTTCCCGGACCTGTCGCTCGTCCGTCGTACGACCGCGACGCGCAACGAATTGGCATCGTCCATTTCGGCATCGGCGCGTTTCACCGTGCCCATCAGGCCGTCTATACCGACGAAGCGATGAACGCGGGCGACCGCGACTGGCGCATCACCGGCGTCTCGCTCCGCTCGGCCTCGGTCGCCGACCAGATGAACCCGCAGGACGGCCTGTACACCGTCGCCGTACGCGAAGGGGCGACCCACCAGACCCGCCTCATCGGTGCCGTTGCCCATGTGCTGGTGGCGCGCGAGGCCCCGCACGAGGTGATCGCGGCGCTTGCCGATCCATCGGTCCGCATCGTCACCATGACGATTACCGAAAAGGGTTATTGCCGCGCGCCCGACGGCTCGCTCGACCCTGTCCGTGCCGACGAAGACAGCGTCTACCGTTATCTGGCGCAGGGTCTGGCGCTGCGTCACCAACGCGGGCTGCCGGGGCTGACGCTGTTGTGCTGCGACAATCTCGCACATAACGGCGCCCAGCTGTCGCGGCTGTTCCTGGCCTATCTTGCCGCCCGTCATCCCGCGCTCACCGACTGGGTCGCAGCGAACTGTACTTTCCCCTCGTCGATGGTCGACCGGATCGTGCCCGCCACGACGGACGAGGACCGTGCCGCCTTTGCGGCCGAGACAGGCCTGGAGGACCAAGCCCTCGTCCTCACCGAGCCATTCAGCCAGTGGGTCGTCGAAGACCGGTTCGCCGGCCCCCGCCCCCGCTGGGAAATCGGCGGCGCCCAGTTTGTCGCCGATGTCGCGCCGTTCGAAACCGCCAAGCTGCGCATGCTCAACGGCGCCCATTCGGCGCTCGCTTATCTCGGGCTCGAGTCCGGGCATGTCTTCGTCCATCAGGCTGTCGCGGACCCGGCACTGCGCCCGCTGATCGAGCAGCTGATGCGCGGCGAGGCCGCCCCCATCATCGCGACCGCGCCGGGCCAGGATCTGGAAGCCTATGCAGCATCGCTGATTGATCGTTTCGGCAACGCGGCGCTCGCGCATCGCCTGATCCAGATCGCCATGGACGGCAGCCAGAAGATCCCGCAGCGCTGGCTCGAAACACTGGCGGCTCAGCAGCAACAGGGGCGTCAGTGCCCGGTCATCCTGCGCGCAATTGCAGCCTGGCTCGTCCATATCCGTGGCGACCGGCGCCCGGTGGACGACGCTCTCGCGCCGCAACTTGCCGACCTATGGCAGACGCACGGTCGCGACGGCATTGTCGACGCCGTGTTCGGCACCACGGGCCTGTTGCGCTCCGGCTGGGTGCCCACAGTCGCGGACAAGGCTTTCATTCAAGAAGCGCTCGACCAGCCGGGATGACCGTGCTCAGTAAAAGGCCCCCGCTCCGGGGGCGTGGAGCGAGGGCCGACCTGCGTTCGTCACGCGGGCTGCAACCAGAACATGTCGGGTGACGGGCAACAGGGGGAAATCCCGCCAAACCAGTCCAGTGCTGCAAATCATTATTTAGTCACCGTTCCCTGTCGCGAATATGAACAAGATCAACCACGTGGCCCGAATTTCGGGCTTGGGTCGCGCCAGCGGAACGCTTCATCGCCGACGGTCACGTTGAAGCGCTGATTCGACAACCGCACCGTCGTCCGGTTGTTTTGCCCATCCAGCGCAATCCATCCTTGCAGGCGAAGACCGGCGGGCGCGCTCGCCTCCCGTGCAAACGCAAGGGTAAGCGTACCATATTCGGGATGTCGCGGATCGCGAGCCTCGACGAACACGATCCGCGGATCGCTCAGCGGCAGCACGCGCGCAAAACGGCCGATGTCCTTCGACGGGTCGAGCAGCACGCCCAGTGGAGAGTTGCCGATCGGCCAGCGTTGCTTTTGCCCGACCTGATAGTCGAGAAACCACAGCGAATTGCCGTCCCCGACAATCAGGATCGGCACACCGGGCTGATATTGGAAGCGGATCTTGCCCGGGCGCTTCAGTTTTAATTGCCCGGTCAGCGTTTTGCCTGACTTGTCTGTCTGGGCAAAGTCCGCAGTCATCGTCGTAACGGCGCGCAAATGTGTCTGGACCGCAGCAAGGTCGGCAAGCTGCGGCGATACCGGCTGGGCCAAGAGCGGCACTGCGAAAAACGCGCTCGCAACGAGCGCGACAGGGGAACGGAACACCAAAACTCTCCGCGAAATCATTTCAGGGCACGCCTAAGCACGGGCAATTGAACCGCCGCTTAACCTCAAATCGCGTGGCCCTCGGTATCCATCAGCACTTCACGGCGGCCGACATGGTCGGGACGGCCCACATAGCCGTCCTTTTCCATTCGCTCGATATGGCGTGCTGCGCGGTTGTACCCGATCCGTAGCTGACGCTGCAGCCAGCTGACCGATGCCTTCTGGCTTTCGGCGACGATCTGCATCGCCTTGCGATACTCTTGGTCCTCCGGACTGTCGTCGCCCGCTGGCGCGCCGTCGAGCGCGAAGCCGCCGTCCTCGGGCTCCTCGGTCACCGCCTGGATATAGTCGGGCACGCCTTGCGACCGCCAGTGGTCGGCAATGGCGATCACTTCGTCATCGCTGACGAACGGGCCGTGGACGCGCACGATCTGCCGCCCGCCCATCATGTACAGCATGTCGCCCTTGCCGAGGAGCTGCTCGGCACCCTGTTCGCCGAGAATGGTTCGCGAATCGATCTTCGACGTGACGTGGAAGCTGATCCTGGTCGGCAAGTTTGCCTTGATGACGCCCGTGATAACGTCGACCGAGGGGCGCTGCGTTGCCATGATCAGGTGGATACCCGCGGCGCGCGCCTTTTGTGCGAGCCGCTGAATCAGGAACTCGACCTCCTTGCCAGCCGTCATCATCAGGTCGGCGAGTTCGTCCACGACGACGACGATCTGCGGCATCACGTCGAAGTCGAGCGCTTCCTCTTCATATTTCGGAAGGCCGGTTTCCGCGTCATAGCCTACCTGGACGCGCCGGCTGAGCTTCTGACCCTTGCCCTTCGCGCCGCGCACCTTGTCGTTATAACCGGCCAGGCTGCGTACGCCGATGCTCGCCATCTTGCGGTAGCGGTCCTCCATTTCCTCCACCGCCCACTTCAACGCGCGGATCGCCTTGGCCGGTTCGGTCACGACGGGCGCGAGCAGGTGCGGAATGTCTTCATAGGGCCGCAGTTCGAGCAGTTTGGGATCGATCATGATCATGCGGCACTCGTCGGGAGTCAGCCGGTAGAGCAGCGAGCAGATCATCGAATTGAGCCCGACCGATTTGCCCGAGCCCGTCGTCCCCGCGATCAGCAGGTGCGGCATCGGTGCAAGGTCCGCGATCACCGGGTCGCCGGCAATGTTCTTGCCAAGCACGATCGGCAGCGCGCCGGCGCCATCCTCGAAAGCTTGGCTGGCGATCATTTCGTGCAGAAAAACTGATTCGCGGTGCGCATTGGGCAATTCGATGCCTATGACGCTACGTCCCGGGATCGTCGCCACGCGCGCGCTGAGGGCCGACATGTTGCGCGCAATGTCCTCGGCCAGCTGAATCACTCGACTTGCCTTGATCCCCGCTGCCGGCTGCAGCTCGTACATCGTCACGACCGGGCCCGGGCGCACCTCGGTTATCGTTCCCTTGACATGAAAATCGTCGAGGACGGTTTCGAGCAACCGCGCGTTGCGCTCGAGTGCGGCCTTGTCGAGCTGCTGGCCGGTCGGTGGCGGCGCGGGCGTCAGCAGCTTCAGGTCGGGCAATATATATTTGTCGCGCAGGGCGAGTGACTCCTGGCGTGCCTTCTTGAGAGGCGCGGGCGCCGCGGCCCTATCGGCAATGACCGGGCGTGTGCGCGCTTCAGGCGACGGGGTGATCTCGGGCCGGGGTGGCGACGGCTCGCGGCGTTCCGGTGGCGGCGCGGCTAGGCGGGGCGCCGAAGCGCCATCGAACTGCGGCAGGCGCAATGTCAGGCCGATCATCCGCGCCCATAGCGCAAATCCCCCGACACCAAGAATGGCGGCAACAACATAACGCGCAATCGCCGGAACAATGTCGCCGGGCAGCATGCCAATCAGTGCGCCCAGCATGGCCTCGCCGCCCAGGCCGATGATGCCCCCCAGACCTGCCGGCAACCCCGCGACGGCCGTTGGCCGCAGCAAGGCCAGCGCGACGGCGATCAGCGCCACGGCAAGCAAGGTGATCAAGCCTCGTCGCTGCCAGCCGACAATGCTGGTTCCCCGCCACAAAAGCCCGGCAAGGACAAGAGGCAGGGCGAGCGTTAGGGCTACCGCCGGTCCCAGCGCGCTGAGCATCAGGTCCGACGTCCATGCCCCCACGAGCCCCAGCCAGTTGCCGATGCCCTCATGGCTGGCAGCGGTGCTGAGCGATGGGTCGCTGCCCCGATGCGAGGCCAGCGCCATGACGAGGAGCAGAGCAGCCAGCGCGAGCGCGGCCGCGGTGAGCATGGCACCGCTGCGCACGACGCCCGCCTTGACGGTCGCACGCCATGCGGGGGGGCGGTTCGGTTGCGCACGGCTGGCCATGATTTGCCTATCCCAAAGGGCTCACGACGCGCCCGGTGCGCGCTTCGATCCTGTGGATAAGAATCGCTTACCGTGGACTCGCCGTCAAGAGTCTGCGCGTGACGCGGGCGGCTGGAGTACCTATGTCACGCGCATGGAACGAACGGATGCGATCATTCTCGGCGGCGGGCTTGTCGGCCTGACCACCGCTCTGGCGCTCGACGCGCATGGCATTTCCTCGGTCGTGATCGACCCGGCGCCCCCGGCGACGACGCTGGCCCCCCAGTTCGACGGGCGCGCCTCGGCAATCGCGAGCGCCAGCTGGAACATGCTGGAAGCCATCGGCATCGCCGACGCGCTTCGTCCATATGGCTGCCCGATCCGCCGCATCGAGGTGCGCGACGGTCTACAGAAGGACGCCCTCGATTTTGCGCCGGGCGAAGGCGCATTGGGAACGATGGTCGAGAACCGCATCCTGCGAAAGACACTGTACGAGGCCGCAGGCAAGGCGGCGCATGTCGTTTTGAAAGTGCCGCGGAGCGCGACTGCGATCAAACGCGACTCGTCGGGCGTCCAGGTAACCCTCGATGACGGCAGCGTGCATCGCGCCGACCTGCTGATCGCTGCCGAGGGGCGCAATTCGCCGACACGGACCGCTGCAGCTATTCGCGTCGCCCGCTGGCAATATGATCATAGCGCGATCATTTCGGCATTTGACCATAGTATCCCGCATGACAACGTGGCCCACGAGATCTTTTATCCCGACGGTCCCTTCGCGCTGCTGCCGATGCAGCCCGGCACGCGCTCGGCGTTGGTATGGACCGTTACCGAAAAGGACGCTGCGGGCGTGATGGCGCTCAGCGATACCGCCTTCGCGGCCGAGGCCGCCAAGCGCGCGGGCGGGCTGCTCGGTGAACTCTCGTCGGCGGCTCCGCGGTCGACCTATCCGCTCGGCTTCCACCACGCGGCGCGCATCACCGATACGCGCCTGGCTCTTGTCGGCGACGCAGGACACGGCATCCACCCAATTGCAGGACAGGGGCTGAACCTTGGATTTCGCGATGTCGCCGCGCTCGTCGAAGTGCTGGTCGACGGGTCGCGCGCGGGCCTCGACCTGGGCGACGCGGTGCTGCTCGAGCGCTACCAGCATTGGCGCAGCCTCGACACGCTGATGGTCGCCACGGCCACCGACACGCTCACCCGGCTGTTCGGCATCCCCGGCAAGACGGCGAGCCGTGTCCGCCGCTTCGGCCTTGGTGCCGTTCAGCGCATCAAGCCGCTGAAGGACCTGTTCATGGCCGAAGCGCGTGGCGAAACCGGGAAATTGCCGAAACTGCTGACGGGAATTACCGTTTAGTACAACCAACGCGTCGAAGCATCGCGTGCGCTGCGCCATCATGGCGCAACCTTCGCCTTGTCACTGCAGCGTTACGCGCTCTTCCCCGTCGTGCCGCCCGAAGAATCGCATCAGTTGCACGATCAGGTCCGCGCGCATCGCCAGGTTGGGTGCTTCGAGCAGCGCCTGTTTGGCTGCGGCGTCGAAAGGCGCGATCTGGGCGATGCCATTGACTAGGGCCTCGTCGTCGAGCCGGCCCACGGCTTCCCAATCGACAGCAAACCCCTGGGCCTCGGCGAAGCGGCGCGATTCATGTTCAAGGTCGGCACGCTGGATGCCGGCCAGCGGCTCCTCGTCGCGCACTTCCTCCAGCACCGCCTCGATCTGGCGGAAGGGCGTTGTCACATCGAGTTCGCGTATCATGCGAAACCGCGCCAGACCCTCGAGCACGATATTGTAGCGGCCATCGTCCATTGCCTCGACATGGGCGATCTTGCCGACGCAGCCCATTTCGAAAAGCCGGGGCCGCTCGACCTCTTCCTGCGTCGTCGGCGGCTTGGGCTGTATCATCCCGATCAGCCGGTCGCGCGCCATCGCGTCACTCACCAGAGCGCGGTAGCGCGGCTCGAACAGGTGCAAAGGCAATTGCATGCGCGGAAACAGCAGCGCGCCCGCCAGGGGAAAAATCGACAGGCGCTTGGCCACCTGCGACGTTGACACAGTCATGTGAACAAGACGGCAGACAGCCGCCGCCGCTGGGCCGAGACCCACGGGTCCATGACGCCCACGACCTCGAATAGTTTGAGCAATTGCGCCCTGGCTGCGCCATCGTTCCACTCGCGGTCCAACTTGATCAGTTCCAGCAGATGGTCGGCCGCGCCGTCACGGTCGCCTGCCGCCATGAGCCCGTTGGCCAGTTCGAATCGCTTCCCATGATCGTCCGGGTACGCTTCCACTTCCGCGATCAGCCCCGAAAGATCGGCAACCGGCTTTGCATCGCGGGCGAGCGCAACTGCCGACGCGGCACGCTCGATCGCCGGCTCCTTCGCAAGCTCGGGCGGCAACTCGGCGAGAAACGCTGCAGCCTCGTCGATCTGTCCGAGTGCGATCTGTGCGCGCAGGAAACCCGACAGGGCTTCGGCATCGTTCGGCGCCATTTCGACGATCTGGGCGAATATGCCGGCGGCGCGCTCGGCGTCGCCGCTTGCCAGCACGTCTTCACCCATGGCGATCAAGGGCGCTATCTCGGCATCGAGCGCCTGGGCCTCGCCCTGGATCGGCAATTGCTTGAGCAGCTGGTCGAGAATTTTAGTGATCGCACTTTCAGTCCGCGCGGGTGTCAGATCGGCAACGAGCTGCCCCTGGAACACGGCATAGACCGTCGGAATGGACTGCACGCGAAACTGCGCCGCGACCGCTTTGTTTGCATCGACGTCGATTTTGGCGAGCACAACGCCCTTGGCGGCATAATCGGCCGCCACTTTCTCCAGAACGGGCGACAACGCCTTGCACGGCCCGCACCATTCAGCCCAGAAATCGAGGATGACGAGCGACGTCATCGACGGTTCGATTACGTCGCGCCGAAATGTCTCGATCGCCGCGCGGTCTCCCGCGCTCATTCCTAAAGTGGCCACAAAACTCTCCGAATCCGATGGGCCTTATGTGGTGTTCAAGCCCGATATGCCAAGGGGATTGCGTAGCGGGTTGAGTGCCGCTATCAGCCGCGCCCTACCCGACGGTCGGCGCAGCCAGCGCCGCCCGATCATACGACGCCAGAGCGGGCGTAGCTCAGGGGTAGAGCACGACCTTGCCAAGGTCGGGGTCGAGGGTTCGAATCCCTTCGCCCGCTCCAGCGCGCCGTCGCGCTCAAGACGGTCACGGTGTTCGGATCACGCACGAACCGGCCGAGTGCTTGCAAAGCCAGGGACCGGCTGACTCGCCTCGACGCTCCTTGCGCTTTACGCGCTCCAGTGGATGTCGACAGCCAGATCGCTGTCACCCAGCACCCGCCCGATCGGCAGCGGACTTCCAGGACCCTCAGCAATCGCACGTTCGAGAACCTCGCGCTTCTCCGCGCCGGTTATCGAGATTGTCAGCGACCGCGCCGACAGGATCGCTGCTTTCGACAGGGTCACACGCGCGACAGGCGCATCCTTGGGCAGGGGATCGGGCATGACACCCAGCGCGCGCCGTTCCTTCGGCCCGTTCAAGGCCTCATCGAGATCGGGGCCCGGGAAAATCGACGCGGTATGCCCGTCCGCGCCCATCCCCAGCCAGACAAGGTCCAATGGAAACGGCAGATCGGCCAGGCGCGCGTCGGCAGCCTTGCCGCTCATCTTGTAATCGGCCGCCGTCGCGCCGCCGGTGAGTGGAATGACCCGTGCGCCCAATGGCAGGAATTTCTTCGCCAGCATTGCGACATTCGACAGGTCGCTCGTGACCTCGACGATGCGATCGTCCGTCGGGATGATCGTCACGTCCTTCCACCTGCGCTTCTGCGCGGCAAGCAAATCGAGCGCCGCCATCGGGGTCTTGCCGCCGGGCAAGGCGATCAGCGCCGAACCCCGCGCGTCGAGCGCCGAATCGATGATGAAGCCGATATCGCCGGCAATGGCCTCGGCAAGCTCGCCCGCATCATCATAATCCCACCATTCGGCTTCAATCGTCATTGTGCTTGCGGTCCTGTGGTCGTTGGAGCGGGTGAAACGGCTGCGGGGCCATGTGGTGCCGTGAGTGCTGCCGCCTCGAGGATATCAAGCGCGCGATGTGCCTCGATGTAGCGACGGGCGGCAGCCATCCAGCCGGATGCCGCCGCGCGTGACGGCAAGCGTGCGACTTCGGCAAGAGCGGAATCGACCTGGCCACCGTCGAGCGCGAGCTGCGCCCGGGCCAAACGATCGTCGAGCGCCGGCGAGGGTGTGGTCGCCTTGCGGACGACAAACAGGCTGCCAGCGGTGCGCCGCATCGCGCTCAACCAGCTCTCGTCCGGCCCGGATCCGGCGAGTGCAGGCGTGAGGATTTCGAGTTGCTGGCCGAGCGACTCGAGCGTGACCGGTGCCTGGGCCGCGGAAATGATCGCAGCGACGGCGCGTGGCTGCGTATCGGCGAAGCGCTCGCGCAACTGCCCTTCGAGATAGCCAAGGCCAACGCCGCGGTCGATGGCGCGACGGACAGCAAATGCGATGAGTAGCCCTTCCGCACGTGCCGCATTGTTCGAGGCATTAGCCGCCTGCGCATCGATCTGGGCCAGTCGCGCTTCCAGACCGGCTACACGCGACTCGGTTATAGCCACGGCTTCCGGCGTGCCTCCAGCCGAAGGAGTCGACGTCAGCGTGGCGACGGGTGCGGGCGCGACCGACAAGCTATGGTTCGTCGACGGTGCAGTTGCCGCCGGCGCCAGCAAACGTCGCGCGGGATCCCAGTGCGTCAATGCCCAGCTCACGACGACGGCGCCCAGGACGAACGACACAAGGCTGATCATCAGGCTGGTGCGCAACCGGCGCGGGGGGCGCTCCCCGGGTTCGTAGCTGTCCTGTGCCATCATCCTCGACCACCTATCTCGGCGGCGGCTTCGCACACACGCGCCAGACATGCCAGCATCGCGTTCTCGTTCGGGGCGCTTGCTACATCGATCCCGGCCCAGCCAGTGCCACAGGCGCCGGCGGCAGCGGCGCTGATCGCCACGATGCGCATTGAGTTGCGTACTGCGGTCAGCTCCGCGAGGCGACTGCCCGCGCGGGGCGAGTGGATAAGCGCTACATCGGCATCGAGGCGCTCGGGCGGGTCGAGAAACCGCGATTCGTAAACGGGAATGGCGGTCACAATTGCAGGTCCCGGGATCGGCCGGTGATCTGCGCCGGTTAGGTGCAGCACGCGACCGCTCAACCGCGGGGCAAGGTCGGTAACATCGCCCGGACCGCACTCGACGCGGGCAAATCCTGCGGCCGCGGCGGCTCTGCCAGTAGCTTCCCCGACGGCGTACAGCGGCATATGAAGGAAATGTTCAAGACCCGCGCCACCCAGCCGCGCCGCGTTCGCGCTGGTCATCACCAGAGCGTCAAAATCAAGGGCGTCTGGTATTGGCCAAGCCAGCGGCGCGAGTTTGAACAGGGGAACGACGACAGGGTCTAGTCCCAGCGCGTCCACGGCTCGTGCTGTGGCCGCGTTACCCGGCGCCGGTCTGACGATCAGGACGCGCACGTAAAGAGCGCGGCAAGCCCAGGTGATGCGTGCTTGAGCAGATCGGTCGCGAGCTGCACCGGGCCGTGGGTATCGCCCGGCGGGAAAGATGTTTCTCCGCTCCGACGTTCGCCGCCGTCTTCGGTCAGGATCTCAGCGCGCAACCGAACGAAGCTGCCTTCGAGCCGGGCGAGAACGCCCACGGGCGAATGACAACTGCCGCCCAGAGCCGCAAGCAGGGCCCTTTCTGCCGCCACACAGCAATGGGTGGGGCCATGGTCGATCGCCGAAACGAGTGTTTTTGTTGCGAGGTCGTCGGCGCGGCACTCCAATCCGACCGCGCCCTGCGCGACGGCGGGCAGCATCAGGTCGATATCGATCGAGACACCCACGTCAGGGTGTCCCAGCCGGTCAAGCCCCGCGGCAGCAAGCATTGTCGCGTCCGCCTCGCCATTCTCGACGCGCGTGATACGGGTAGCAACATTGCCACGAAATGAAACGATCCTGAGGTCCGGCCGCAAACGCCGCAACTGTGCGGCGCGGCGCGGGCTGGCGGTTCCCACCACGGCATTTTGCCTGAGCGCGTCAATACTGTTCGCGCCGATCAGCCGGTCGCGCACGTCAGCGCGCTCCAGCATCGCCGCAAGCAGGATACCGTCCGGGCGAAGCGTCTCCACGTCTTTCATCGAGTGAACACTGACATCGGTTCGCCCTTCGACAAGTGCGCGGTCGAGCGTTTTCGTCCACAGCGCCTTGCCGCCAAGCTCCGCGAGTGGTCGGTCCTGAATCATGTCGCCATCGGTCGTGATCGTCACGATCTCGACGTCATCCTGGGCCCAGCCATGCGCGGCTACCAGCGCGGAACGGGTCATGTGCGCCTGAGCGAGCGCAAGCGGGGAACCGCGTGTACCCAATCTGATTTTCGGAAAACTGGCAGTCATGTTACCGCTCGTGCTAGCGCAGCCGGCGTGACGCGCAAGCCCCCCCTTATCCTCGGCATCGAATCCAGTTGTGACGAAACCGCGGCGGCAGTGATCGCGGGCGACCGGCGCATCCTTTCACACCGGCTGGCGGGGCAGGAGCGGGCGCACAGCCCCTATGGCGGGGTTGTTCCTGAAATCGCTGCCCGTGCCCATGTCGAAGCCGTGATGCCGCTGGTCGAGGCGGCGCTGGACGATGCCGGCCTGAAGCTTGACGACATGGACGCGATCGCCGCCACGGCGGGGCCAGGCCTGATCGGGGGCGTCATGGTCGGTCTGGTCACTGCCAAAGCGCTGGCCCATGCCGCGTGCAAACCCCTGGTTGCGGTCAATCATCTCGAAGGACATGCGCTGTCGCCGCGCCTGGCCGATCCCAACCTCGACTTTCCCTATCTGCTGTTGCTCGTATCGGGCGGCCACTGCCAATTGCTGAACGTCGAAGGCGTAGGCCGATACCAGCGACTGGCGACAACGATCGACGATGCGGCGGGCGAGGCTTTCGACAAGACCGCAAAACTGCTTGGCCTTGGTTTTCCGGGTGGTCCCGCCGTCGAGCGCGTGGCACGTCAGGGCGACGCGACAGCAGTGGCGCTGCCCCGCCCTTTGCTTGGATCTCCCGAACCGCACTTCTCCTTCGCGGGTCTCAAGAGCGCTGTGCTGCGCGCCCGTGATGGCGGGACTTACCGCGCCGAAGACATTGCCGCAGGGTTTCAGGCAGCGGTCACCGACTGTCTGGTCGACCGCACGCAACGGGCAATCGGCCGCGTGCCGGACGCCACGGCATTAGTCGTTGCGGGAGGGGTTGCCGCAAATGCATCGATACGAGCAGCGCTCGCGGCGGTGGCACAGGACAATGGCCTGCGCTTCGTCGCACCGCCGCTGTGGTTATGCACCGATAATGCAGCCATGATCGGCTGGGCGGGGGCCGAGCGATTTGCGCTTGGCCTGACCGACCGGCTGGACGCCTTGGCGCGCCCGCGCTGGCCGCTCGATCCCGAAGCGGAGGCCGTACGCGGTGCCGGAGTAAAAGCGTGAGACACGAAACATGAGAATTGGTGTGATCGGGGCAGGCGCGTGGGGCACGGCACTGGCCCAACTTGCCGCTGCCGAGCACGAACCGGTGTTGCTTTGGGCTCGGGAACCCGAAGTGATCAGCGCAGTCAATCTGGCGCACGAGAATCGCATGTTTCTGCCCGGCATACCGCTGTCGGCGTCGATCGAGGCGACTGCCGACCTCGGGCGGATGGATAGTTGCGACGCAATTCTGGTGGCGGTTCCTGCGCAATATTTGGCGCGAGCGCTGGCACGTACCCCTGTCGGACAACGGGCCCTGGTGTTGTGCGCCAAGGGGATTGAGGCCGCCACAGGCCGCCTGATGACCGAAGTCGCGGAAACGCTCCACCCGCGCGCACCGATCGCCGTCCTGTCGGGTCCCACTTTTGCTGCGGAGGTCGCCGCTGGCAAACCGACCGCGGTCACTTTGGCAACGAATGACGAACAATGCGGGCGCGCGCTGATCCAGCGGCTCGCCCGTCCGCATTTCCGAGCTTATGCTTCCAATGATGTAGTCGGTGCCGAGATAGGGGGGGCCGTCAAGAACGTGATCGCAATTGCCTGTGGCGTCGTTGCGGGCCTCGCGCTGGGTGAAAATGCGCGCGCCGCACTTATCGCCCGTGGCTTTGCGGAAATGACCCGTTTCGGCGTAGCGCGCGGCGGACGGGCAGACACAATGGCTGGCCTTTCCGGTCTGGGCGATCTCGTTCTCACCTGCTCATCCGCACAGTCGCGCAATTTCGCTTTTGGCAAGGCACTTGGTGAAGGTGCGCGCGCCGATGAGCTTATTGCCGCGGAAAGGACCGTAGCCGAAGGCGCATTTACGGCCCCTGTATTGGCTCGCGAAGCCGAACGGCGAGGCGTCGACATGCCCATTGTGGAGGCTGTTCGAAGCCTTATCGAGGACGGTCTGAACGTGCGTTCTGTCGTGGCGGCATTACTCGCCCGCCCTCTGCGTAGCGAAGTCAGCTGAACCGTTTAGAAATCCCAGGCGATCCCTTTGTGCTCCCAATCGTTGTAGCGCGTGGGCTCGAGCTCGTCCTTGCCGCCGAACTCGGGTTGCGGCCTTATTTCCCGCGGCTCGGGAAGCGGCGGGCTCTTCGAAAGATAGGCGGGCGGGCGGACGTGATCGGGACGGTTGGACATAAGGTCGAATATAGATGAGCAACGTCCAGACGGGAACCCATGCAGAAGACAATGCGGGGTCGATTACCGGCCTGCCCGCCCGTCGTGTGGCGCTGTCAATGATGGATGCCGTCTTGCGGCGGGGCCAGCGCTTCGATGCCCTTGCGATCCATGGTCTGTCGCCGCCCGACGAGCGGCTGGCACGCGCGATCGTGGGCGAAACACTCCGCCGTCTGCCGGACCTCGACGCATTGATCGATTCGGCGACGGCCCAGCCCCTGCCCGGCGATGCCAAAGCGCGCACCGTACTGCGCATCGCGCTCGTGCAAGCGCTCGTGCTAGGTACGCCTGCACATGCGGCGATCGCGACGGCGCTACCAATGGTCGAGGGCGGCCCCAAGCGCCTTGTCCACGGCGTGTTCGGCACGCTGATGCGTCGCGGGGCGCTCCTTCCCGAAGTTCCGACCCTGGCCGAAGGCGTACGCAACCGCTGGGGCGCAGCTTGGGGATATGCGATGCTGGGCGACGCGGCCCGCGCGCTCGCGGTCCCGCCGCCGCTCGACCTCACCCTCCGGGACGCGCAGGACGACGGCGGCGTCGGCGGGGAAGCGATCTGGACCGGTCAGCGCCGCCTCCCCCGCGGTGACAACGTTGCCGACTTGCCTGGCTTTGCCGATGGCCGCTGGTGGGTGCAGAACGTGGCGGCCGCCATACCAGCCCGCCTTTTGGGCAACGGCGCCGGGCGGACAGTACTTGATCTTTGCGCAGCGCCGGGCGGCAAGACGATGCAGCTCGCCGCGGCAGGCTGGCATGTCATTGCGGTCGAACAGCACGCGAAGCGAGCCGAGCGCCTGCGCGAAAACCTTCAACGGACCCGGCTCAGTGCCGACGTGATCGTCAATGACGTCATGGCGTGGGAGCCGACGTGCCAGGCCGACGCCATATTATTGGATGCGCCCTGCAGCGCGACCGGCATTTTCGCGCGGCATCCGGATGTACTCCACCGCATCGGGCCCAAGGACATTGCCGCCCTTGCCGGCTTGCAGGCACGGATGCTGGCGCGCGCCGCCGGGTGGCTCGCCCCCAAGGGGCGGCTCGTCTACGCGACGTGCTCGCTCGAACCCGAAGAAGGCGAGAGGATTGTGGCAGCCGGCGGCCTGCCGATCGATCCCGTCGTCGCTTCAGAGCTGCCGCCAGGCATTTCCCCTGCTCCCGAGGGCTGGGTGCGTGTGCTTCCCGTCCCGGGGCGCGACGGTTTCTTTATTGCAAGGCTGAAACGCGGCTGAAACGATCGCGGCGCTGTTGCCGCTCCCGAATCAGGGAGTTAAGGCCCTGTCATGCCGCTTCCCCTTCGCATCTCCCCATCGATCCTGAGCGCTGATTTCTCGCGCCTCGGCGAGGAAGTCAGGGCCGTCGAAGCCGCCGGAGCGGACTGGATTCATGTCGATGTGATGGATGGACATTTCGTTCCCAATATCACCATCGGCCCAATGGTAGTCCGCGCCTTGCGTCCCCACACCAGCTTGCCGCTCGACGTCCATCTGATGATTTCGCCCGTCGATTCGTTCCTCGACGCGTTCGCCGAGGCCGGGGCCGACATCATCACGATACACCCCGAAGCCGGTCCCCATGTCCATCGTTCGGTGCAGCGCGTTAAGGCATTGGGCAAGTTGGCGGGCGTCTCGCTCAATCCGGGCACGCCGGCAAAGATGCTCGATTACCTGATCGATACTGTCGACCTGGTTTTAGTCATGAGCGTAAATCCGGGGTTTGGCGGCCAGATCTTCATCGACAGCCAGCTGAAAAAAATATCGGCGATCCGCAAGATGATCGATGCAACCGGCCGCGACATCCGGCTTGAAGTCGATGGCGGCGTGGATGCCGAAAATATTAGCCGCATTCGTGCCGCCGGCGCGGATGTCGTCGTCGCCGGCACGGCAACGTTCCGGGGCGGGCCAGCAAACTACGCCGCGAACATTGCGGGGCTCAGAACCAGGGCAGCAGCCGACGGATGAGCGAGAGCGACCCGAGCAAGCCGCCGGCCGACGATGCCGGTCACAGCGAAATCGAGACCGGGAAGCGGCTCGTTCGCGCTGGGGATCGGGGCCTATCTCTTGGCGAGCGCCTGGCCAACGGCCTTTACCGATTGACGTGGCGCACCCCCCTGCATGGTTTTCGCCTGAGCGGCCGGTATCCGCTCAAATTGCTTGCCGTGCCGAACGACCCCATCACTGGCAATACCGAAGCAGGTCGCGAGCTTGTCAAGGGGACCATGCGCAAGGGCCGCGAGCATTGTGCCGTGCACGACATCGACTTCGGCGGCACAGGTCAATCGCCTGCACTTTCCGTACATGTCGAGCGTTTTGCCTGGCTACGTGACCTCGCCGCCGGGGTCAGCCGCACCGAGGGCGCACCGATTGCAGAATCACTGATGCGCGTATGGCTGGATCGCCATGGCAATCACGTCAGCGACCCGGCATGGTCGCCTGACCGCGTTGGGTGGCGGACCTTGTTTTGGGCTGCGCACGCCCCCCTGATTCTCTCGTCGGCCGACCTCGTTTATCGCAGCGCGGTTCTCAACGCCTTTGCGCGTGGTGCTCGACACCTCGAGCGCGGGGCCGACCGTGCCCCCGCCGGCCTCGACCGCATCGCCGCTTGGAGCGGCATCGTCGCCGCCGGCCTCCTCATACCCGGTGGCGACCCGCGCCGCGCCTTCGGCGAAGCCGGCCTCGTGCGCGCCATCGTCTCGGGCATGAGCGACGACGGGGGCATTGTTACCCGAGCGCCGGGAGACCAGATTGACGTTATCGAGCTGCTCGCCATGCTCGCATCCGTATATGACGTGCGCCGCCTGGATTGGCCAGAGACCGTGCAAAATGCCCTCGAGCGCGCGGTAGCGGCGCTGATCGGCGTCCAAATGGGCGATGGGGCCTTGTCGAGCTGGCAGGGGACCGGGCCGATTGCGGCTGCACGCATAGAGGCGATCGTCGCCGCATCCGGCGTCCGGACGAGGCCGCTGCGCCGGGCCCGCGACTGGGGATATCAGCGCATGGCGGGCGGTGGCACCGTGGTCGTTGCCGACATGGCCCCGCCCCCACCGAGCCGCATTGCCAAGGGCGGTTGTGCCTCGACGCTGGCTTTCGAACTGTCTGACGGGGCCCAGCGATTGATCGTCAACTGCGGCAATACTGGGGGGACGCTGGCGATCGCGCCGGAACTTGCGAAGGCGCTGCGCACGACGGCCGCCCATTCCACGCTGACGCTCGGCGACAGCAACTCGACTGCGATCCACGCCGACGGTGCGCTGGGGGCCGGTGTGGGATCGGTTGAAGTCGATCGCGAAGAGCTCGAAGGTGGGAGCCGGATCGATGCGAGCCATGACGGCTATGCCCGCCGCTTTGGCCTCCTGCACAAGCGCACGCTGGCGCTTTCGGCAAGTGGACGGGAGCTGCGCGGCGAGGACGCTCTGCTTCCTGCACCCAAGCGGCGCAAGGTGGCAACTGCCCCGTTCGCGATCCGTTTTCATTTGGCGCCCGGCGTCGAAGTCACGCCCACTGCCGACGGACAAGCCGCGCTACTGCGCATCGCGCATGGACCCTTGTGGCAATTTCGCTGCAGGGGCGGCACGCTGTCGATCGAGGATTCGCTTTGGCTCGACTCTGAGGGGCGACCTCATGCCACCCTGCAGTTTGTCGTGGAGGGGGAAGCTCCTCCGGGCGGCACAAGCGTTGCGTGGCTACTGAAGCGGGCAGGATAGCGTTTGCTGAGCCCGGCGGAGGCTGGCAAGCGGCGGGACCTGCATGATGACTTCAACGGCCCCTCCTCCACCGGGGCAATGGGAACATAGATGACGACCATCAAGATCAAACGCGCCCTTATCTCCGTCTCCGACAAGACCGGGCTTGTCGAACTGGGCACCGCGCTCGCCGGGTACGGCGTCGAGCTCGTGTCGACAGGGGGCACCGCCAAGGCGTTGCGCGAAGCTGGGCTTGAGGTGCTCGACGTCTCGGACCTGACGGGGTTTCCCGAGATGATGGACGGGCGGGTGAAGACGCTACATCCCAAGGTCCACGGCGGCCTGCTCGCTGTGCGCGACAATCCCGAGCATGTCGCTGCGATGGAGACGCATGGCATCGGCGCGATCGACTTGGTGGTCGCCAACCTCTACCCTTTTGCGGAAACCGTGACGCGCGGCGCCAACCGGGAAGAAGTGATCGAGAACATCGACATCGGCGGCCCCTCGATGGTGCGCGCTGCTGCGAAGAACCACGCGCATGTTGCGATAGTGACCGATCCGCGCGATTACGCCGATGTCTCGAACGCCGAGACCACGCTGGAGGTGCGCAAGCGCCTTGCCGCCAAGGCCTATGCGCTGACCGCTCAATATGATGCGACGATAGCGGCTTGGTTCGCCTTTGCCGACCAGGAAGAGGTGTTTCCGCAAAATGTCGCCATCCCGCTGCGTCTTGAGCATGAATTGCGTTATGGAGAGAACCCGCACCAGCGCGCCGCGCTTTATGTGCCGGCAGGACCTGCAACCAAGGGGATCGCACAGGCCGGCCAGGTGCAGGGCAAGGAGCTCAGTTACAACAACTACAACGACGCCGATGCCGCGCTCGAGCTGGTTGCCGAGTTTGCCGACGGCGAGCCGACGGTGGTGATCGTCAAGCACGCCAACCCCTGCGGCGTCGCAAGCGCGCCTACGTTGCTTGGTGCCTATAGGGCTGCGTTCGCCTGCGATACCGTTTCAGCCTTTGGCGGTATCGTTGCGTGCAACCGGCCGCTCGACGGCCCTACGGCAACGGCAATCGCCGAAATCTTTACCGAAGTTGTCGTCGCGCCCGACGCCGATGAGGCCGCCCGCGCGGTTTTCGCGCGCAAAAAGAATTTGCGGTTATTGCTTACCGGCGATCTACCCGAGGCCCGGCGGGCAGGCCTTGCTCTAAAGTCGATCGCGGGCGGCTATCTGCTGCAGTCCCGCGATACGGGGGTTCTACCCGACGACATTTTGGAGGTCGTCACGACGCGCCAGCCGACAGCACAGGAGCTCAGCGACGCGCGGTTCGCCTGGATCGTCGCCAAGCACGTCAAGTCGAACGCCATTGTCTACGCTAAGGGCAGTGCCACGGCAGGGGTTGGAGCGGGACAGATGAACCGGCTCGAATCTGCGCGCATCGCCGCTTGGAAAGCCCGGGACGCGGCCGAAAAGGCGGGTTGGCCCGAACCGCGGACGATCGGATCCTCAGTGGCGTCAGACGCGTTTTTTCCGTTTGCCGACGGCTTGCTTGCCGCCGTCGAAGCAGGGGCAACCTGCGTCATCCAGCCCGGCGGCTCGATCCGTGACGACGAAGTGATCGCGGCAGCGAACGAAGCGGGGCTGGCGATGATTTTCACGGGCGTGCGTCATTTCCGGCACTAGGGTCTAGCCGACGAAAGCGCGTTCGATGACGTAATGCCCCGGCTTTGAATTGGCGCCCTCGCTAAATCCTAGGTTATCGAAACGGGTGGCAAAATCCTTGATCATTGCCATCGATCCGCACATCATCACCCGATCCGTCTCGGGGTCGAACTGTGCGGGCCCCTCGACTCCCTCGAACAGCTTTCCCGAATCGATCAGGTCACCGATGCGGCCCTGGTTTCGAAATTCGTCGCGCGTGACGGTCGGCACGTAGTGGAACTGGCTTGCCGCCTGTTCGCTGACCAGCGGATCGTCGGCGAGCCGCGCTTCGAGCACGTCGCGATAGGCGAGGTCGATCACGCGGCGCGTCGAGTGCACGACGATCAGCTGGTCGAACCGATCGTAAATCTCGGGTTCGCGCGCAACGCTCATGAAAGGTGCAAGGCCCGTCCCGGTCGCCAACATGAACAGCCGCTTTCCCGGGAGCAGCGCATCGGCCACGAGCGTGCCCGTGGGTTTCTTGCCAAGCAGAACCTGATCGCCCGGAACGATCTTTTGAAGGCGCGAGGTCAGCGGACCATCGGCGACCTTAATCGAGAGAAATTCAAGTTCCTCGTCCCAGGTTGGCGAGGCCATCGAATAGGCGCGCAACAGGGGTTTTTCTCCGTTCATCAGGCCCAGCATGATGAACTCGCCGGCATTGAAGCGGAAACTCGGCGGGCGCGTCATGCGAAACGAGAACAGAAACTCGTCCCAGTGCGTTACCGACGTCACGGTTTCGCCAGTCAAATTAGATGGTATGGTCATCGATCCGCTATGCGCGACGATTTGCTGCGGTGCAATCAGGGCGTGACGGCGGTCCGCCGAAACAGCACACGATCTTCCTCCTCAAAAGCGAAGCGCCAGATGATCCATGCATAAATTGCAAGCATTCCCGGCACACCGATCAGAAGTTCGCACCATTCGGGCGTTGCCGTCGCAAGGCCACCAAAGCCGGTGGCCACCGCCGCCGCCCGAAGCAGGGGCCAGCGCCAGATCGACACCCGTGTCTCGAGCAACCGGCTTACCAGAACCGCCTTGACGATCGCCGACGCGCCCAGCGAAAGCGCCAGCGCCGCCGCTGGCCCCATGGCGACCAGGTTGGACCTGAGCCCCTCGGCTTGGGCCACACCGATGAACAAGAAGCTAAGCGCAATCTGCAGGGCAATCGCCGCGACTGAAATCACGAGGTTGCGATGGCGGGCGATATAGACCAGTGCTGCCTCGCTCACCACGGCCGTTGCAGCCAGCACCTCGGCGACCATGAGGAGCGCGAGTACGCCATTGCCGCCGACGAAAACGCCTGCTTTTCCGACCAAGCCCATGATGGCGGCGCCAGGAATGCCGAGCGCAAGGGCAATTCCGAGCTGTGCCGCAAGGATCCAGAACCCCGCCCGACAAATCGCTGCAGCGACGGCCTTTCGATTCCCCGTTTCGAGATTGCGCGTGATGATCGGCCCCAGCACCGGGTCGAAGCTGGTCTTGAGTTTTTGCGGCAGTGAAGCAAGCTGCTGTGCGACGTAGTAGATGCCGACCGTGGCGGGACCTACGAACAGGCCCAGGATAGCCAGATCGACGCGGCGCGATCCCCATTCGATGGCGTCCGCCGCCGCCAGCGGCAGGTTGCGCCGGACAAGTCTGCGCAGCGCCCAACTGCTCGGAACCCAGTTGCGGGGCCAACCATAGCTACGGACGAAGGGCATGAACGCCGCCAGGAATGCGCCGAGCATCGAAAGTGCGTAGGAGACGAGCAGCCCGTCCTTCAGCGACCAGAACGAAAGTGCCGCAGCTGCGACGCTGAGCACCCAGGGTTCGACCAGGGCACGGGCGCGCACGGTTGCGGCAACGTCGAACCGATAGGCGAGCGCCGCGAGCATGACGTCGGCGCCCGCGATGACGAACACGAGCACGCCCATCATCCGATCGAGGCCCCGGATGGCGCTGTTGGGATACATCGCCTCCGGAAAGGTGACGAGCAGCGCGCTGAACACCCCCGATGCCGCGAGCACGACCAGCAGCGCATCCCAGGCGATATGCGCCGCATCGCGTTCTTCGCTCGACAGCTGGAAAGCGAGGCCGCGCTTCAGCCCCAGCGTTGCAAGCTGTGCTGCGAATTCGATGACGATGACCGTATAAGCAAGCCGCCCCAATGCCTCGGGCCCGTAGATCCGCCCGGCGATAAAAAGAAACGGGATGCGCGCCGCCAGCCGGAGCAGAAATCCTAGAACATTTGTACGCCCACCCTTTGCCAATGCAGAAAGGTCGGCATTGGCACCGGTCAATGCGCTGCGCCCCAGCTTTTCCCAGTGCCGATCTCCACGTCGAGCGGCACATCGAGCCGGACCAGCGGCGCGGCCGCGTTGGCCATGATGTCGCGGATGACGACAATGGCTGCCTCGACCTCGCCCTCCGGGAGTTCGAATACCAGTTCGTCGTGCACCGTCAGCAGCATGCGCACCTGCGACAAGCCCGCCGCGACGAGCGCCGGCGTCATCCGGACCATTGCACGCTTGATGATGTCCGCGCTGGTTCCCTGAATGGGCGCGTTGATCGCCGCGCGTTCGCTCCCTTGGCGTTCGGCCTGATTGGGCGATTTAATGCGCGTGAAATGGGTTTTCCGTCCGAAAAGCGTCTCGGTGAAGCCGGTTTCGCGGACATGCTCGAGCGTTTCGGCGATGTAACGATTGATACCCGGAAAGCGCTCGAAATAACGGTCGATCAGCGACTGCGCCTCATCAGCAGTCGTCCCCATCCTTCCCGCAAGACCCCAGCGTGAGATACCATAGAGGATGGAAAAATTGATGGTCTTGGCACGTCCTCGGGTGTCGCGATTCACTTCGCCGAACAGCTCTTGCGCCGTCAGGCTGTGGATGTCCTCGCCGTTGGCGAAGGCTGCCTTCAGCGCCGGCACGTCGGCCATATGGGCCGCGAGGCGCAGCTCGATCTGCGAATAGTCGGCACTGAGGAGGACATTCCCCTCGTCAGCGACAAAGGCTTCGCGGATACGGCGGCCGGTCTCGGTCCGGACGGGAATATTCTGGAGGTTGGGATCATTCGAAGACAGCCGTCCGGTCTGTGCGCCGACAAGCGAATAACTCGTATGGACACGCCCCGTCTCGGGATTAATCTGCGCTTGCAAGGCATCCGTATAGGTCGACTTGAGTTTCGATACCTGCCGCCAATCGAGCACCTTGCGCGCAACGTCCACACCCTCGCCAGCCAGCCGTTCGAGTTCGGTCACGTCGGTGGAATAGGCGCCGGTCTTTCCCTTTCGCCCGCCCTTCAGGCCCATCCTGTCGAACAACACCTGCCCCAGCTGCTGCGTGGAGCCCACCTGGAACGGTCCCCCGGCAGCCTCGTGGATTTCGCCCTCCAAACGGACCATTTCTTCGGCAAATTCACGACTGAGTTCGGCAAGCGCTGCGCGATCGACCTTGATGCCATGCTGTTCCATCGACGCGATTACTGGCACCAGCGGGCGATCGACACGCTCATAGACCGTCGTGACCGCTTCACGCGACATTCGTGGCTTGAAGCGATGCCACAGCCTTAAGGTGACGTCGGCGTCCTCGGCGGCATAGCGCGTGGCATCGCGCAGGGGCACCTGCCCGAACGTCAGCTGCGACTTGCCCTTGCCACACACGTCGCTGAACGCGATGCATTTATGGCCGAGATGGAGCTGCGACAGCTCATCCATCGAATGATTGAACTGCTTGCCAGCATCGAGCGCGAAACTCATCACCAATGTATCGTCGAAGGGCGCGATGGTCAGGCCATGGCGCGCCAGGACAGTCATGTCGTATTTTGCATTATGCGCTACCTTGAGCACGCTTGGGTCGGCGAGTAACGGACGTAACCGTTCGAGCGCGGCCTGCATCTCGATCTGGTCGGGCTTTTCGCTGAGCAAATCGGAGCCGCCGTGCGCAAGGGGCACATAGCAGGCGAGTCCCGGCGCAACCGCTAGCGAGAACCCTATGAGCCGCGCCTGGGTCGCGTCGATCCCATCGGTTTCGGTATCGAAGGCGACGAGTCCGGCAAGCGTCGCAGTCTCGATCCACTGGTCGAGTCTGTCGAGCGTGGTAACACAGTCGTAGCTGTCGACGTCGAAGGGCGTGTCGTCCGCCGGCAGGGGTGTCTCACCCTGGGTCCCGTTCGCGGCAGGGCTCGCTGAAGCCGTACTCGTCCCGCCGACCTTGGCGAGCAGCGAGCGGAATCCGTGATGTTCCAGGAACGCTCGCAGCGGTGCCTCGGGGATACCCTTCAGCAACAGGTCGTCGAGTGGTTCGGGCAAAGCAACGCCGCATTCCAGTTCGACAAGCCGCCGCGAGAGTCGCGCCATTTCCGCATGTTCGATGAGATTTTCACGCAGCTTGCTTGGCTTCATCGCCGGCGCGGCCGCCAAAACCGCTTCCAGATCGCCGTGCTCGATGATGAGTTTGGACGCAGTCTTTGGTCCGACCCCCGGCACCCCCGGCACATTGTCGACACTGTCGCCCATAAGAGCGAGGACGTCGCCTAGCCGATCGGGCCCTACGCCAAATTTCTCGACGACATACTCGGGGCCGATCCGCCGGTTATTCATCGTGTCGAGCAAGTCGAGCCCCGGGGCAATCAGCTGCATCAGATCCTTGTCCGAACTAACGATCGTGACGCTCCAACCCTCTGCCAAAGCGGCCTTGGCATAACAGGCAATGATATCGTCGGCCTCCAGTCCCTCGGTTTCGATGCAGGGGATAGAGAAGGCGCGCGTGGCATCGCGGATCATCGGAAACTGCGGGACGAGATCCTCGGGCGGCGGCGGACGGTGCGCCTTGTACTGGTCGTACATGTCATTGCGGAAGGTCTTCGATGAGGCATCGAGGATGACCGCCATGTGTGTCGGACCATCCTCGCGGTGGAGTTGCTCGGCGAGCTTCCAGAGCATGGTCGTATAGCCATAGACCGCCCCGACCGGTTCGCCCCGGATGTTCGTCAGGGGCGGCAGGCGGTGATAGGCACGGAAGATATAGCCCGAGCCGT
This sequence comes from Sphingomonas sp., assembly GCA_965249705.1. Lineage (GTDB taxonomy): Bacteria > Pseudomonadota > Alphaproteobacteria > Sphingomonadales > Sphingomonadaceae > Sphingomonas_O. Next base: position 127,817 of record CBDFMO010000013.1, read on the forward strand.
CGACGAGATAGAGGTGATTGGCGGTCATGCCGCGCGGGTTTAGCGGCGGCAGCGCCGAGGGGCTAGTGCGCGCTCATGCCAGCAGCCGAGCCTTTTGACTTGGGCGCGATCCAGACGATTCCCGCCGCGACCATGAATACGGCAAAAGCGAGGAGGAAGACGTGGACGGCGCCGACCGTCGCCGATTGCGCGTCCACGAGCCGATCGATTACAGCGCGCGCCTGTTCGCCGGTCATTCCCTTTGCCATGAGCGATGAAATCGTCGCATCGCCGCCATTGAGGCGCCCGACTATGTCCGCGCGGCTGACGCGGCTGGCATTGTCCCATGCCGTCGTCGCCATCGCCGTACCGACCGCACCGCACAGCGTGCGAACGAAGCTCATGATGCCCGCTGCGGACGTTGTCTCGCTGGGCTTTACGGCGGATAGCGCGAGAGCCGTCAGCCCAATGAAAAAGAACGGCATGCCGATGCCCTGCAACAATTGCGGCATCGCCAGCTGCCAGAAATCCGAATCCGTCGTCCAGCCGGCGCGAAGGAGAGACATCACGCCCAGCCAGCTTATACCGGCGCAGATTGTGATTCTGAGATCGATCTTGCCGATAAGTCGTGCTGCGATGGGCGACATGATGACGGCGAATACGCCAACGAAAGCGGTGGCGTAGCCTGCATCCGTCGCGGAATAGCCGACGACTTGCTGCAACCAGAGCGGCGTCAGGACGACCGAGGCGAAAAAAGCCCCGAAACCCAGCGCGACCGCCGTCGTCCCGACGGCAAAGCCCAAGTGGCGGAACACGCGGATATCGACGATGGGATTGGCCTCTCCCAATTCCCAGATGATGAACGCCGCGAAGCCAATCACCGCGACAACCGCCATGGCGACGACAAAATTGCTCTGGAACCAGTCGTTCTCGCGACCCGTGTCGAGCATCAGCTGAAACGCGCCGACCCACACGACGAGAAGGATCAGACCGATGACATCGATCCCGGTCCGCGACGTCCGCGTTTCGAACGGACGTACCATACGCAGCGCCGTGAAAATGCAAAAGCCGACAATCGGCAAATTGATGAAGAAGATCCACGGCCAGGACCAGTTATCGCTGATGGTGCCCCCAAGGATCGGACCGGCAATCGGGGCGCAGACGGTCGTCATCGCCCACAGGCCCATGGCCGCCGCCGCCATGTTCTTTGGAAAGACTCGCAGCAGCAGTGCCTGTGTCAGCGGCATGAGCGGACCGCCCGACAGCCCCTGCAGGATGCGGAAAACGACCAGCATCTCGAGGCTGCGCGAGATGCCGCACAAGAAGGAAAAAAACCCGAAACCGATAAGCGACGTAATGAACCAGCGGACCGTTCCGAAGCGCGCAGCGAGCCAGCCGGTCAACGGTACGCTGATCGCGTCCGCCACTGAGTAGCTGGTGATGACCCATGTTCCCTGCGTCGGGGAAATCGCCAGTCCGCCCGCAATATGCGGAACCGAAACATTGGCGATCGTGACGTCGAGGACGACCACGAAATTGGCCAGCGCAAGCGCGAAGCCGGTCAGCAACAGACGCCAGCCGGAAAGGGGCTGCACCTCGTCGAGCGCGGTAGCCACCGTTACTGGCCGCGTGTATCGATGGTCGCTGTCATCGTCAGGCCAACGCGCAGGGGGTGATCGCGCAGCTCGCCGGGGTTCAGCGTAATGCGAACCGGGAGTCGCTGCACGACCTTCACCCAATTGCCGGTGGCATTTTGAGCCGGGATCAGCGCGAAGGCAGCGCCCGTACCGCCCGCAAAGCCCGCGACCTTACCGTGATAGACGACGCCACTGCCATAGAAGTCGGATGTCAGCTCGACAGGCATGCCGACGCGGACACGCCGCAGCTGGCTTTCCTTGAAATTCGCATCGACATAGGCCGACGCCGTCGGCACGATCGTCATGATCGGGGCGCCCGCGGCGATGCGCTGGCCGACCTGCACCTGTCGGTTCGTAACGACGCCGTCGATCGGCGCGCGCAGGACAGTGCGCGCAAGGTTCAGCCGAGCGGCGTCCAGTCGTGCCCGGGCAGCAGCGACGTCGGGCGCCGTCGAAATGCTGGTTCCCCGCGTCAATGCTTCGGTCGCCGTCAGGTCGCTGCTGGCCGACAGGCTGGTCGCGCGGGCAGCAGCCACGCCGGCACCGGCGAGATCGCGGCTGGCGCGCGCCGTGGCGAACGCGGCGCGCGCCGCGCTCAGTTCGTCCGCAGAAACAGCGCCACTCCCGGCCAGTGCTTCCCGACGTGCGAGCTCGACACGAGCACGTTCGAACGCGGCATCTGCCTCGGCCACACGTGCTTGGGCTTGCGCGATATCAGCGCCGCGCGACGCGAGTTTGGCCCGGGCCGAGCCGACCTGCGCCGACGCTTGACCATAACGTTGCTGCGCCTGGAAGAGCGCTGCCTCGGCGGTGGCGACATCGACCTTGGCATCCGAAGGGTCAAGCACGACCAGGATATCGCCCTTGCGTACGACCTGCGTGCCACCCACGCGGACTTCGGCCACGGGGCCGGAGATGAGCGACGTCACCTGCGCGGTGTCGGCGCCGACATAGGCGTTGTCGGTTTCGACGCGGCCGGCCTGCGTCAGATAATACCAGATGGCCCAGACCAGTGCAGCGAGCGCGACAACAAGTACAAGTATACGCAACAGGCGGGCGCGCTTGCTGGGGGCGACGACGGCGGGCGTTTCGGCCCCTGCGTCGGCGGCGGTCATTTCGGCGGGGGAGGCGTCGGCCATCACTTGGCTCCTGAAGCGAGTTGAGGGTCGCGATATCCGCCGCCCAGCGCCCGGATCAGGGCGATGTCGAGCGCGGTCCGGCGGCTTTCGGCATCGGCAACGGCGCGGCGGACGCCGACGAGCGTATCATCGGCGGTGAGCACCGGCAGCTGGTTCGACAGGCCGCCCTGGTAGCGCAACCGGGCGATTCGCGCCGCATCCTCGGCGGACGCGAGCGCCGCGCGCAGTTCGGCGACGCGCGCGTCGGCAGCGGTCCTGCTTGTCACGGCATCGGCGGCTTCGCGCAGGGCCGTGAGGAGGGTCGCGTCGTAGCGCGCGACGGCCGCGTCATAGTCTGCGCGCGCGCCGCGATAGCGCCCCTGGATCCGGCCCGCGTCGAGCACGGGCAGGCTGACGGCAAGGCCGCCATTGCCATAGCTCGAACCTGCATCGAACAGCTTGCCGAGCCCGAGCGATTGCAGCCCCACAAGCGCCGTCAGGTTCAGGTTCGGGTAAAAATCGGCGCGGGCAACCTTGATCCGCTCACCCGCCGCTTCGGCCCGCAATCGGGCCGCGACCAGGTCGGGCCGACGGCCCACCAGCTCGATGCCGGCATTGGCGGGAATGCCGACGGGCGCCGGGCGAAGCGCGGGCCGCACGATCAGCCGTCCGCGATCCGGGCCCGCACCCACCAGGGCCGCGAGCCGGTTGCGCGTCAGGGCAATCGCTTCGTCGAGGGCCAGCAGATCGGCGCGCGCCTGGGGGACACGCGCCTCGGCCTGGGCAAGGCCGCCACGCGTTTCGCTGCCGACCTGGACGCGCTGCGCGGTCAGCCGCGCCGTCGCCGTGCGGACGTCGAGTGCCGCCGCCGCCGCGTCGCGCTGCGCATGATATTGCGCCAGGTCCGCATAGGCCGTCGCGATGCCGGTCGTGAGCAGCAGACGCGCCTGTGCGGCATCGACCTGCGCCGCAACGGCCTCTCCCCGTGCCGCCGCCAGCGCTGCCCGGTTCTTGCCCCACAGGTCGAGGTTGAAGTTCAGCGCCGCGGTCAATCGCCCGTTGTCGATGATACCCTTGGGCACGAACGCGGGGGGGATGCCCGTGTTCTCGCTCTGCTTGATGCCACCGACCGCGCCGTCGATCGAAAGGCTGGGCCCGAGCGCGGCCCCCGCCTGCTGGGCCAGCGCCTCGGCGCTGCGGACGCGGGCCGCCGCGAGGAAAACGTCGGGCGAACCGGCAAGACCTTCGGAAATCAGCGTATCGAGCTGTGCGTCGCCGAATCCGCGCCACCAGCGATCCGCCGGCCAGTCGACGGCATTTGCCGGCAGCGACGCCGCGCTGGCCAATGTCGCGGGCGTCCGCGGCACCGGCGCCTGGCCGAGCTGCGGCACCGGCGCACAGGCGGCAAGCAGGGCGGGAGCAGCCAGCACAAGGCGAAGGTTCATAAAAGCGACTCGAAAAAAAGCGTACCATCCGGTATCGTCGGCCAGATGGAATGACGCGCATCAGTTGTCAATTGCAATGATACGGAGTAGTATCACAAATATGTCATCGGCACTTGCGCCTTCCAGTCTTTCGACCACGGGCGACGGCGCGCGGGACGATCAGCGCGACGCGAAGCGCGCCTGCATCGTCGCCACCGCGCGCGCCGCCTTTTTTGCCAATGGCTATGGCGCGACGTCGATGTCGTCGATCGCCGCCAGCGTCGGCGGATCGAAGACGACGCTCTGGTCGCATTTTCGCAGCAAGGAGGAGTTGTTCGCGGCGGTCGTCGACGACATCGTCGAACGCTATGGCGCGGCCTTGTCGATCGACCTGCCGCCGGATGCGTCTGTCGCGTCGACACTCGAACGATTCGCCGCCGCCCTGATGTCGACCATATTTTCGGCGCCGATCATCGACCTGCATCGGCTGGTGACAGGCGAAGCGGGATTCCATCCTGTGACGGGTGAGTAGCGCGTATCAACTTAACCCATCCGCGTTCGTCAGCGCACTCTCTCTATCGACGCACCTCGTATAGGCAATTTCTTATCTGTGTTCGGCGGTGTAGCGCCCGGCTTTTGCCGCCTTTCCTGTTGTGGTCGATGCCAATGAGAATCGCTCCGACGTCATATTGTCAACGTCCGCACGCGAGCATACTCGCATTCAGCGTTATTGCTTGAAACAGTGTTCCCGGTGCCAATGCAGAAAATGCGGATGGGGTCGATCGAGCGGGCGCAATGGTTTTCTGGGAGCGGGGCCCCCGAATCGGCAAGGCGCGGCTGGCGGCCTATCTGGAAGGCACGATGGCGGACGGCCGGCTGCGCTGGCGGCGACCCGATGCGCGCCGCGGTGCAATTCGTGGCGCTGTGCCAGGCCGAAAAGTTCCAGCCCGTCATCCTCGGCATGAGCGACGTGCCCGACTCGGCCGCCACGCTGGCCCGCGACGTGACCATTGCGGTCGATTCGTAATAGCATTGAATTCTGTCAGTGCTGGCAGCTGTTTAGCAGGTCCTGTGGGTTGGACACAGTCTCTCGTGCCACCTTAGATAACACGATACCGATTGATGAAGCCGCTCTTGGATGCGGCCGGCGTACGAGATCGTCATCGTCTGCAGGCATCGAGACGCAAAGTTGCGCCAAGAATTGCGCCGCAATGAACGCTTCCTGCGGGATGCTGACGCTGCCGTATTCGCGCATCCGCGCCTTGCCCTTCTTCTGCTTTTCCAGCAGCTTCTTCTTGCGGCTCGCGTCGCCGCCATAGCATTTGGCGGTCACGTCCTTGCGCATCGCGCTGATCGTTTCGCGTGCGATCACCTTGCCGCCGATCGCGGCCTGGATCGGGATCTTGAACAAATGGCGGGGAATGAGTTCCTTGAGCCGTTCGACCATGCCGCGGCCGCGCACTTCGGCGGTGCCGCGGTGGACGATCATGCTGAGCGCATCGACCGGCTCCTCGTTGACGAGGATGCCCATCTTGACGAGGTCGCCCTCGCGGTGGCCGGTCTGGAAATAGTCGAAGCTGGCATAGCCCTTCGACATCGACTTCAGCCGGTCGTAGAAGTCGAACACGACTTCGTTGAGCGGCAGTTCGTAGGTCACCTGCGCGCGGCCGCCGACATAGGTCAGGTTCTTCTGGATGCCGCGCCGGTCCTGGCAAAGCTTGAGCACCGAGCCGAGGTATTCGTCGGGGACATAGATGGTCGCCTCGATCCACGGCTCCTCGATCATGGCGATGCGGTTCGGCTCGGGCATGTCGGCAGGGTTGTGCAGCTCGATCACTTCGTCCGAATGGGCGATGTGCACCCGGTAGACGACGCTGGGCGCCGTGGTGATCAGGTCGAGGTCATATTCGCGGGTCAGCCGTTCCTGGATGATCTCGAGGTGGAGAAGCCCGAGAAAGCCGCAGCGGAAGCCGAAGCCGAGCGCGGCGCTGCTTTCGGTCTCGAAGCTGAACGAGGCATCGTTGAGGCGCAGCTTGCTGATGCTTTCGCGCAACTTGTCGAAATCGGCGGCATCGACGGGGAACAGGCCGCAGAACACGACCGGCTGGACTTCCTTGAACCCCGGCAGCGGTTCGGCGGCGCGGCGCTTGACGTCCGTGATCGTGTCGCCGACGCGGGTTTGCGCCACTTCCTTGATCTGTGCGGTGATGAAGCCGATTTCGCCGGCGGCGATTTCGGGCAGGATTTCCATCTTGGGCCGCATGCAGCCGACGCGGTCGACGAGGTGCCTCGTGCCGGCCGCCATGAAGACGATTTCCTGCCCCTTGCGGATGACACCGTCGATGACGCGGATGAGAATGACGACGCCGAGATAGGGGTCGTACCAGCTGTCGACGAGCATCGCTTTCAGCGGCGCGTCGCGGTCGCCCTTGGGCGGGGGGATGCGTTCGACGATCGCGTCGAGCACATCCTCGATGCCGATGCCCGATTTGGCGCTGGTCAGGATCGCGTTCGACGCATCGAGGCCGATGATCTCCTCGATCTCCTTGCGGACCATCTCGGGCTCGGCCGCCGGCAGGTCGATCTTGTTGATGACCGGCACGATTTCATGGTCCTGCTCGATCGACTGGTAGACATTGGCCAGGGTCTGCGCCTCGACCCCCTGCGCGGCGTCGACGACGAGCAGCGCGCCTTCGCAGGCGGCGAGGCTGCGGCTGACTTCATAGGCGAAGTCGACATGGCCCGGCGTGTCCATGAGATTGAGCTCATAGCCCTTCCAGTCGAGGCGCACGGTCTGCGCCTTGATCGTGATTCCGCGTTCCTTTTCGATGTCCATGTTATCGAGGACTTGCGCGGACATTTCACGCGCGGTCAGCCCGCCGGTCGTCTGGATCAGCCGGTCGGCGAGAGTCGACTTGCCATGGTCGATATGGGCGATGATGGAAAAATTGCGGATCTTGTCGAGCGGGGTCATCCCCCGCGCCTAGCCGAGGCTGTGCCCAGCGCCAAGCTTGTCGGTCCATAACGACAGCGCGAAACACGGTGCACGGCGTCGGATCGCTCTAGCGGACATCCAAAAGGGTCGTTATCTATGCGGTTCGAAACGGGGTCGCACATCGTTTCGTGGTCCCGACCGCAAAGGCGGCAGGCCCGAGTGTCGAGGGGAACACCATGCGCCATTTGATTTTGGGCGTCGCCATTGCCGCGATCGCTGCCACGCCCGCCATCGCCCAGACCAACATGTCGTCTTCGGGCCAAACCTACAAGGACGGCACCACCAAGGGCGCCTCGTCGGCCCGACGCGACCAGGAGCGCGCCGAGCGCCAGATCCCGACCTGCACCAAGCGCCTGGGCACGATCGCCATCGTCGAGCCCGACAACCAGTGGTGGCGCGAATACAACCTCGGCAGTCCCGAGGCGATCATCAAGGTGTTCGTCCAGCAATCGGGCTGCTTCGGTCTCGTCAATCGCGGGCGCAGCATGCAGAGCCGCGCGATGGAACGCGCGATGGCCGACCAGGGCGAACTGCAACGCGGATCGAACCTGGGCAAAGGGCAGGTCAAGGCGGCGGACTATTTCCTCGAGCCCAATATCGTGACGGCCAACCGCAATTCGGGTGGCGGCGGCGCCGGCGCCGTGCTGGGCGGCATCGGCAGCGCGTTCGGCGGCTTCGGGCGCGCCTTCGGCGCAATTGCCGGGGGCATCAACGTCAAGAAGGGCGAAGCGACGGTCACGCTGTCGGTCGTCAACGCGCGGACCACCGAAGAAGAGGCGCTGACGCAGGGCTATGCCCGCAAGAGCGACTGGAGCTGGGGCGCGGGCGGCGGCGGCTTTGCCGGGGGCGCCTTCGGCGGGGCGGCAGGCGGCGGCTATCAGGATTCGGCAATCGGCCAGGTCATCCTGCTTGCCTATCTCGACGCCTATACCAAGCTCGTCACGCAGCTCGGCGGCCTTCCGGCCAACGCCGCGGCGGCGGCCCCGAAGGCTCGCTAAGCCGCGCCTAGCATCGGACATGGCGGCCCGCTAAGGCACCGCCATGTCCGATACGCTGCGCGTCGCTTCCTGGAACATCAATTCCGTCCGGTTTCGCCGCGACATCGTCGAGCGATTCCTGCGTGAGCAGGCCCCCGACGTCCTGTGCCTGCAGGAGACCAAGGCGCGCGATAGCGACTTTCCCCACGACCTGTTCGCGTCGCTCGGCTACCGGCACCGGGCGATCTGCGGCCAGCCGATGCACCACGGCGTCGCCACCCTGTCGCGCCTGCCGTTTACCGACGATCTGCGCCACGACTGGCAGGACAATGGCGAGGCCCGCCACATCGGCATCAGGCTGACCCAGGGATCGTTCGCGGGACTCAGGATCGAAAATGTCTACATCCCGGCGGGAGGCGACGTGCCCGACCGCGCGGTGAACCCCAAGTTCGGGCAAAAGCTGGACTTCATCGAGCGGATGACGCGCTGGTCCGAAGGCGTGGCCGACGCGACGCTGATCGTCGGCGATTTCAACGTGGCCCCGCTCGACTGCGATGTCTGGAGCCACAAGGCGCTGATCGACGTGGTCAGCCACACGCCTGTCGAGGTGGAAGCGCTGGACAAGCTGCAGGCCGCGGGCAGGTGGACCGACCTCGGTCGCCGCTTCGTACCCCCGCCCGAGCGGCTGCACACCTGGTGGAGCTACCGCGCCAAGGACTGGGCGGCCTCGGATCGCGGGCGCCGGCTCGACCACATGTGGGCCACCGCGGACGTCGCGGCGCAGGCCGTGGCGCATGTCGTCCATGAGCCCTGCCGCAGCTGGGACAAACCGTCCGACCATGTCCCGCTCGTGACCGAATTTCGCGCGTGAGCGACGTGCCGTCCGCGCCCGATCCGAAAGCCGCCGCACGCGCGATCGATGCGATGCGACGCGGCTGGCCGGTGCAGGTGGGCGGCTTGCGCCTGCTGCCGATCGAGACGGCGGATGATGTGCGGCTCGCTGCGTTCGACGCCGGTCGGCGGGCCGATGTGCTGCTGGCCGGATCGCGCGCGACCACGCTCAAGCTGACCAACCAGCGCGCCGCCGCCGACAGCGACGCCCCCGTGACCGTGGCGCGGGCGCCCTGGATCGATTTGCGCGGCGCGCGTGCCATGGCGGACCCGGCGACCGACCTCGCCCATCCCTTCCAGGGACCTTTTCGGGCGATCGAGACGGCTGACCCTGACAGCGCGCAAGCGGCGCTCGAGCTGGCGCGGCTGACGGGAATCCTGCCCGCCTTTTTCGTCCGGGCCGATGGGCCGGCCGAGGCCATGACGTCGCCGGCCGATATTTCCGCCTATGACAGTGCCGAGCGGCTGCAGATCGTGGCCCGGGCGCGCCTGCCCGTCGATGCGAGCGAAACGGCTGAAATCGTGGCGTTCCGCAGCCCCGAGACGATTTCGGAGCATGTCGCGCTCGTCGTTGGCGTGCCCGACGGGTCGCCGCCGCTCGTGCGGTTGCACAGCGAATGCCTGACGGGCGACGTGCTCGGCAGCCTGAAATGTGACTGCGGACCGCAGCTGCGCGTGGCGCTGACCGAGATTGCGGCAAGCGGCTGGGGCATCCTGCTTTACCTGCGCCAGGAGGGGCGCGGGATCGGCCTGATCAACAAGCTGCGGGCCTATGAACTGCAGGACCAGGGATTCGATACCGTCGACGCCAACCTGCGGCTTGGCTTCGCCATCGACGCCCGCGATTTCGGGGTTGCCGCACGGATGCTCGAGCTTCTCGGCCAGAGCCGGATCCGGTTGCTGACGAACAACCCGGCCAAGGTCGCCGGGCTGGCGCGGTCGGGCATCACCGTCGTCGAACGGGTCGCGCACCATATGCCGGCCAATCCCCACAACGAACGCTATCTGGCGACGAAGCGCGACCGGACCGGCCACCAGCTCTAGAGCATCGCGGCGATGGTCGCGAAGTTGTGGGCGACCCTGGGCGCGCCGGCACGACGGAGCAGGGCCTCATGCCCGGGGCCGCAGTGGTGGCCGATCGCCAGCCCGACGACCTGTGCGCCTGAAGCGACGGCCCCGGTCACGCCGACGACCGAATCCTCGATGATCAGGGTTTGCGCGATCTCGACCCCGATTGCCGCGGCGGCGTAGAGATAGATGTCGGGCGCGGGCTTGCCGCGCGCCACGTGCTCGCGCCCCGAATAGATGTGCGTGCCAAAGGCATCGCGCAGGCCGATGTGCGCGAGGTGCGTTTCGATCCAGTGCGACGTGCTCGACGAGGCAATGGCGCGGGGCAACGCGGGTGGAAGGCTGCGCACGAAATCGATGGCGCCCGCGACCGCATCGACGCCGCTGGCGAGGATGCGATCATCCTCGGCGCGCCGCGCCGCGTGAAAGGCATCGGGGACCGGGCGGCCGATATGGCTGGCCACGGCCTCGAGAAAATCCTTGCCGCCGAGCCCGACGAACTTGCCCAGCGCCTCATCCACCGTGGTCGGATGGCCGAGATCGGTCAGCGTGCGCGCGAGATGGACGTTGCCCGCATATTCGCTTTCGACCAGCACGCCGTCGAAATCGAAGATGATGCCCGCGATCGTCATTGCCGTTGGCCGAACAGGGCGCTGCCCACGCGCACATGGGTCGCGCCCAGCGTGACCGCCGTCGGATAGTCGCCGGACATGCCCATGCTGAGGCCTGCAAGGCCGTTGTCGGCGGCCAGCTTGGCCAGCAGCGCGAACCAGGGGGCGGGCTCCAGGCCAAGGGGCGGGACGCACATCAAGCCGCGGACGGGCAGCCCGGCCTCGCGCGCCGCAACGAGGATGTCGGGCAGATCGGCGACGGCACATCCCCCCTTTTGGGGCTCGCCGGCCAGGTCGACCTGGACAAAGCAATCGGGATATTTGTCCTGGTGCGCCATGGCCTTGCCCAGCGCGGCGATGATCGAAGGGCGGTCGACCGCGTGGATCGCGTCGAACAACGCCACCGCTTCGGCCGCCTTGTTCGACTGGAGCTGGCCGATCAGGTGCAGGTCGACGCCGCCATAGGCCGCGCGCAGCTGCGGCCATTTCGTGGCGGCCTCCTGCACGCGGTTCTCGCCGAAGACACGGTGTCCGGCGTCCAGCAGGGGACGGATCTCGTCCGCCCCATGCGTTTTCGACACGGCGATCAGGGTTATGTCGGCGGCAGCGCGCCCCGACCGCCGCGCCGCCTGCCCGATCGAGTCGCATACCGCCTGGAGGCGGGCGGCAGGGACATTTTCATCTACGGCGTCGGTCACGCTGCGGGCTATAGGGGCGCGATGCGACCCCGCAAAGCACCTCTGCCGAAACTATGGCTGATGACCGACGAGCGAGGCGGCGATCCCGCCGTCCTGGCCGGCCGGTTGCCAGCCAAAACCGGCATTGTCTTCCGGCATCATGCGACGCCCGCCGATGAGCGACGTGCCCTGTTCGAGCGCGTCCGGCGGGTCGCGCGACGGCGGGGCCTGGTCCTGGTGCTGGCGGGAACGCCGCATCAGGCACGTGCCTGGGGCGCCGACGGCGCGCACCACCGGTCCGCCTTACGCTCGCGCGGCGTGAGGACCGTTGCCGTTCACGACCGGCGTGAACTTGCCGTCGCGGTGCGCGCCCGTGCCGATCTCTTCTTCGTATCCCCGGTCTTCACGACGGCGTCCCACCCGCAGGCCAGGCCCATGGGCGTCGTCCGGTTCGGCCTGCTGGTCGGTGGGCACCGCCGGCGGGCGATCGCGCTCGGCGGCGTCAACTTCGGCAATGTCGGCAGATTGCGCGCCATGAAAAGCCATGGCTGGGCAGCGATCGACGCCTTGAAGACAGGCTAGAAGCGGAACGCCGTCCCGACATAGACGGCCTGGCTGTCGCGACGCGTATCGCTCTGCTGCAGCAGCCGGTCGCGGTCGGCACGATAGCGAACCCCCGCCGTCACATCGAGGTTGCGCGTCAGCGAATAGGAGCTGCCGAAATCGACCGACACCGCGGAACCGCCGAGAATCGCGCGTGCCGCGGGGCCGGACGCCCGGTCCGACGCGACCTGTACGCGGGTCGTCAGGCGCCGGCTGGTATAGCTGACCCCCAGATCGACCGTATCCCGACGCCCGAGGCCGGCCAGATCCATCTTCTGCATGTCGCCGGTAACCGCAAACTTCCGCCAGCCGACGGCCGCGCCGAGGTTATAGGCGATCGGTGCGATCGGCGAAGTCGACGCCTTGACCAAATCCGCCTGATCCCCGGCGAGGTCGGGCCGGTTCGACCGCGCGCGCACGGCGATCGTCACCGAACGATTGAGGCGGACCGAGGAGGCTGGCGTGAAGCGGAAGCCACTGCTCGACAGGCCAGAACGCGACAGGGCTGCGGCGAGGCGCGCGTCCGTCGCTGCGGGCGTGAACGATCCGATGCCGTCGCGCAGGCCGAGCGAGGCCGGCGACCTGACCACCGAAATGGTCGACGCGGCGCCAAAGGCAGGCGACAGCAGGGCGAGCGAGGCGGCGATCGCCACCCCTGCAGATCCTGCCAGAATTCGCCCCTGCGTCATCGAACGACTCATATCCCTGCGTTATCGCGAGACAACATAGTCCCTGAACGATTCGGTTCTACCCCTGCACAGCGTTTGTTGCGCAGCTGTTGCACCATGCACACACAATCGTTGGTAAACCATCTTGTTGCATGGCGGTTGCCCGATGGCGCAGGCTCATGGCCTGCTTGCGGGCGCGACGATAGCGCACTAACGCTCGTCGCCAGCCCGACCAAGCCCGATATCCAAGGACGCCCCGACGCATGATCCGCCGTTCCCTTCTCGCCGCGATGATCCTGATTGCCCCGCTTGCCGCCTGCGGCAAGAAGGAGCGTCCCTATCGTGTTGCCGATCTCGCTGCGTCGCGCACGACGACCATCGGCATCAACAGCTATTTGTGGCGGGCGGCGCTCGACACGGTGAGCTTCATGCCGCTGGTGCAGACCGATTCCAACGGGGGCGTGATCGTGACCGACTGGTACGCCAACCCCAATTCGCCGGGCGAGCGGATGAAGCTGACGGTCACCATCCTCGACCAGGACCTGCGCGCCGATGCGCTGCGCGTCGCGGCGTCGCGACAGGTGCAGCAGGGCGGGAGCTGGATCGACGTGCCGGTGCAGGCGGCGACCGTGCAAAAGCTGGAAGACATCATCCTGACCAAGGCCCGCGACCTGCGCCGGAACGCCATCGCGGGCTGATTTCCATAATGAGTACGCGTTTCAACCCGCTGAAAGCGGACGCGCACTGGCAGGCCGAGTGGGACAAGCGCCAGTCGTTCGCTGCCGATTCGTCGAGCCCGAAACCGCGCGCCTATATCCTCGAGATGTTTCCCTATCCGTCGGGGCGCATCCACATGGGCCATGTCCGCAATTATGCGATGGGCGACGTGCTCGCCCGCTTCAAGCGCATGACGGGACACGAAGTCCTGCATCCCATGGGTTGGGACGCCTTCGGCATGCCCGCCGAAAATGCCGCGATGGAACGCAAGGTCCATCCCGGCGACTGGACTCGCGCCAACATCGCCGCGATGCGCGCCCAGCTGAAGCGGCTCGGCCTGGCGATCGACTGGAGCCGCGAACTCGCGACGTGCGAGCCCGATTATTATGGCCATGAACAAGCCCTGTTCCTCGATCTCTACAAGGCCGGTCTCGTCTACCGCAAAGAATCGGCAGTGAACTGGGACCCCGTCGACATGACCGTGCTCGCCAATGAGCAGGTCATCGACGGACGCGGCTGGCGGTCGGGCGCGCTGGTCGAGAAGCGCAAGCTCAGCCAGTGGTTCCTGAAAATCACCGATTTCGCCGAAGACCTGCTCGACGGGCTCGAGAGCCTCGACCAGTGGCCCGACAAGGTCCGGCTGATGCAGGAGAACTGGATCGGCAAGTCGCAGGGCGTGCGCCTTCGCTTCGACCTGAGCGATGGCAGCGACAGCATCGATGTTTACTCGACCCGCCCCGACACGATTTTCGGCGCGAGTTTCCTCGCCATTGCCTGCGATCATCCGATCGCGCAGGAAATGGCGGCGCGACGTCACGCGCTCGAGGTGTTCATCGAGGAATGCCGCAAAGGCGGCACGACGGCGGCCGAAATCGAGACCGCGGAAAAACTGGGCTTCGATACCGGCCTGACCGTCGATCACCCGCTGGTCCCGGGCACGAAACTGCCCGTGTTCGTCGCCAATTTCGTCCTGATGGACTATGGCACCGGCGCCGTCATGGGCGTGCCTGCGCACGACCAGCGCGACCTGGATTTCGCGCGCAAATATGAATTGCCCGTGCGCCGCGTCGTGGCCGATGGGGACGATGTCGATCCCCATTTCCGGGGTAAGGTCGCGTTCAACGGCGATGGGGCGCTGGTGAATTCGGATTTCCTCGACGGCATGACCGTTGACGCCGCCAAGGCCGCCGTCATCGCACGCGCCGAGCACGGGGGCTGGGGCGAGGGGCAGACGCAGTACCGGCTGCGCGACTGGGGCGTCAGCCGCCAGCGTTACTGGGGCACGCCGATCCCGATCATCCATTGCGGCTTTTGTGGCGTCATGCCGGTGCCGCGGTCGCAGCTGCCCGTCGTGCTGCCCGAGGATGTCACGTTCGACATCCCGGGCAATCCGCTCGACCGCCATCCGACGTGGAAGAATGTCGCTTGCCCCAATTGCAAGGAGCCGGCGCGGCGAGAGACCGACACGCTCGATACCTTTGCCGATTCATCCTGGTATTTCATTCGTTTTGCCAGCCAGCCCAAGGACAGTCCGTTCGACCGGGTCGAAGCGGAAAGCTGGCTGCCGGTCGGGCAATATATCGGCGGCGTCGAACATGCGATCCTCCACCTCCTTTACGCGCGCTTCTGGACGCGCGCGCTCAACCGGATCGGCAGGATCGGCATCACCGAGCCTTTCACCGGCCTGTTCACACAGGGCATGGTGACCAAGGAGACGAATTTCGTCGTGCAGCAAGGCGAGCAGGGCGACAGAATTGTCTGGCTGGGCGCCGATGACGTCGAATCGAACGGGAGCGACCTGATCGTCAAGGGAACCGGCCAGCCGGTGCAGGTCGGCCGTGTCGAGAAGATGTCGAAGTCGAAGAAGAACACGGTCGATCCCGAACCGATGTTCGACCATTATGGCGCCGATGCCGTGCGCTGGTTCATGCTGTCCGACTCGCCACCCGAGCGCGACCTGCCGTGGAGCGAAAGCGGCATCGAAGGGACCTGGCGCTTTGTCCAACGGCTCTGGCGATTGTTCGACGCGGAAACGGGCAATAGCGGCGCCGATCCGGCGATCGACCGGGCGCTGCACCGCGCAATCGCGGGCATTGGCGCCGATATCGACGGGCTCGGCTTCAACAAGGCCGTCGCCAAGGTCCATGAACTTGCCAATGCCATCGAGAAGGCGCCGCCCTCGGCGTCGCGCGACATCGCCATCGAAACCTTGATTCGCCTGGTTGCGCCGATGCTGCCGCATCTTGCCGAGGAAGCCTGGGCGGCGCGCGCCCTGCCCGGCCTCGTGGCCGACGCGCCCTGGCCGACCGCAGACGCCGCCCTGCTCGTGGACGACTCGGTGACGATCGCGCTTCAGGTCAATGGCAAGCTGCGCGACACGATCACGGTCGCCAAGGGCACCGACAAGGCCGAGATGGAGCGGCTCGCCGTCACCAATGCCAAGGTGCTGGCGATATTGGCCGGCGCGACTCCGAAGAAAGTGATTGTCGTGCCCGATCGTCTGGTCAATCTGGTGGCATGAGCCGCGCGACATTCCTTTTGCCCCTGCTGCTCCTGGCGGGATGCGGACTCCAGCCGCTTTATTCGGGCGGCAATGCCGGGCCGGTAGCGGCGACGTTGGCGGGCGTTGCGGTTGCCCCGATCGAAGGCAAGGCCGGCTGGCTGATGCAGGCCGCGCTGGCAGATCGCATTCAGGCCGCGGGCACCCCGCGCTACAGCCTGAAGGTCGAGCTCGATGACAAGATCACGGGCTTTGGCGTCCGGCGGGACGATGCCGTGACGCGCGAGCGGCGGACGCTGCGTGCGCGCTATCAGCTGGTCGAAACCACGACGGGACAGACGGTCCTCGACGCGACGGCGGGTTCGGATGCGGGCATTGACGTCGTCAGTTCTGACTATGCGACGATCGCCGCCGAGAATTCGGCGCTTGAACGTCTGACCGGGCTGGTGGCCGACCAGATCGTGTCACGCGTTGCGCTTTATGCGAAACGCTCCGGCGATAATCCGGCGACGAACCTGCGGTGAAGGCCGATGCGGCCCGGATCGAGCGGGCGCTCGACACGCCGGGTCCCGACTGGAAGCTGGCCCTGCTCTACGGGCCGGATGAGGCCGGCTCGCGCGCGCTCGCAGACCGGCTGGCGGTCACCATGGGTCCCGATGCGGAGCGGGTCGATCTCGACGGGGGCATGCTCAAGGACGACCCGGCGCGCCTTCCCGACGAGGCGACGGCGATCACGATGTTCGGCGGGCCGCGCTGGATCCGGCTCACAGGGGGCGACGAAACGCTGCGCGCGGTGGAAGCGCTGCTCGAAGCCCCGCAGGGCTGCCCGGTGGTGCTCGTCGCCGGGAACCTTCCCAAGACGTCCGGCCTGCTGAAGCTTGCGCTCGACGACCGTCGCCTGCTCGCTTTCCAGAGCTGGAAGCCCGAAGGTCAGAAGGCCGATGCCCTTGCAACGCAGACGGGCCGCGCGATGGGCGTGCGGCTCAGCCAGGATGCGGCGCGGTTGCTCGCCGATGCAACGCAGGGCGACCGCGCGCTGATGATGCGCGAGCTGGAAAAGCTGGCGCTCTACGTCGATGCCTCGCCGGACCGGCCACGCCCGGTCGAGCGTGCCGATATCGAAGCGGTCGGAGCTGCGATCGATATCCGCGAGGCCTGGGATACGGTCGATGCGCTGTTCGATGGCAAGGTGGCGGAGCTGGCTCGGGAGATTTCAGGGGATGCGGCCGTCGACGTGATCCCGGGACTGCGCGCGGTCAATCGGCGCGCGCTCATGATCGCGCGGGCCCTGTCCGCGCGACGCGGGGGACAAATGCCGCGGGGCGCGAAGCGGGAAATGGACACGGTCGAACGCGAGGCGCGCCACTGGTCGCCCGAAGCTGCGGCAACGGCGCACCGGCTGGCCATGGAAGCCGAGGCCGCCGTCAAGACGCCGGGGACCGCCGGCGATGTGCTGGCGCAGGCCGCGATGCTCGGGATGGCCCGGGCAGCCGCCCGGCGACGCTAGCTCAGACCGATCCGCCGCTCAGGCGCTGGCAGATCATGTCCAGCTGGTCGAGCGTGGCGTAGGATATTGTTACGGCCCCCGCACCGCTTTTGTGACTGATGGCGACCCTGAGGCCCAGCAGGTCGCCCAATTGCCGTTCGAGCAGTGCAATATCGGCATTTGATCCGCGCTCGGGCATCGACTTATACTCGATCGCGGACGGCTTTTTCGCTTTCTTTACAATGGCTTCCACCGCGCGGACCGACATTCCCTCGGCGACGATCCGTGCCGCGAGCGCCTCGGCCCCCTCGAACCCGACAAGCGCGCGTGCATGGCCCATCTGCAGCCGCCCGTCCGCAATCAGCGCCCGCACCGGCGCCGGCAAATCGACGAGGCGCATCAAATTGGCGATATGGCTGCGCGACTTGTGAAGCAGCTTGCCGAGCGCATCGGCGCTATGTCCGTGCAGATCGATCAGACGACGATAGGCTTCGCCCTCCTCGATCGCATTCAGCTGCTCGCGCTGGATGTTTTCGATGAGCGCGATCTCGAGGGTGACGCCTTCGTCGAACTCGCGAATGATGGCCGGGATGGTGTGAAGCCGCGCCGCCTGTGCCGCACGCCAGCGGCGTTCGCCGGCGACAATCTGATAACGGTCGCCCACCGGACGTACGACGATGGGCTGCAACACCCCCCGTGTGCCGATCGACGCCGCCAGCTCGGCCAGCGCCTCGTCGTCGAAATGCCGGCGCGGCTGGCCCGGATGCGGTGTGATGTCGGCAATGGCGAGTTCACGCACGCCGTCGGGCCGCGCCGCTTCTGCCGGCGTGGCGTCGCCGAGCAGCGCAGACAGCCCGCGACCAAGACCGGGCGCCCGACGCTTTGGCGGAATTGCATCGATGGCATTTTCGCGCGCGTCGCTCATGCCGCCTTCGCCTGGACGCGCGGGGGCAACCGCCCGATGAGTTCACGTGAAAGCGCCATATAGGCTTCGGAGCCCGAACAGCGGATGTCGTAGATCAGCGCGGGCAGGCCGTGGCTGGGCGCTTCCGAAAGCCGGACGTTGCGGGGGATGACATTCGTGAACACGGCAGAACCGAGGCAGGCACGCACGTCTTCCGCCACTTGTTCGGTCAGGCGGTTGCGCCTGTCGTACATCGTCAGTGCGACCCCCAGAATTCCCAGCGACGGATTGAACTTGGCGCGGATGCGTTCGATGGTCTGCAAGAGCTGCGACAACCCTTCGAGTGCGAAGAATTCACATTGCAGGGGCACCAGAAGCGATTGCGCCGCGACCATCGCGTTGATCGTCAACAGGCCCAGCGACGGGGGACAGTCGATCAGGCAAATGTCCCAGCGCGCATCGGCGCTTGCCCCCAGGGCGAGCCGCAGGCGATCGGTCCGGTTTTCGTAATCGACCAACTCGATTTCGGCGCCCGACAGGTCGACCGTGGCCGCAATCAGGTCGAGGCCCGGGACCTTGGTCGCAATCACGGCCTCTTCGAGCGTACAGTCGCCGGTCAGCAGCTCGTAGCTCGACCGCACCCGCTCGCTGTGGTGCACACCAAGCCCCGTCGAGGCATTGCCCTGGGGATCGAGGTCGATCAACAGGGTGCGCCAACCCATTGCGGCGAGTGCCGTTCCCACGTTGATGGCGGTCGTCGTCTTGCCGACGCCCCCCTTCTGGTTCGCTACGCAAATCGTGATCACTGCGACACCCCCTTTGGCATGACGCCGCTCGCGATCACGATGGCGCTTTCGGGATCGGTGATGCTCGGTTCCATGCGAAACGAACCGTGCCACGTCGCGGCGACCGATGCCAGTTCTTCCGCCGCAGATCGCCCCTTTGGCAGGATCCAGAGCGTTTCTTCTGTGGAAAACCGGTGGGCAAGCGCCAACAGCTTCGGCAGCGGCGCAAAAGCCCGGGCGGTAATGACCCCCACCGGAAAGCTCGGGACATTTTCGAGCCGCGCATTTGCCACCTCGACATTGGCCAGTCGCAGTGCTTCGACAGCGCGGCGTAGCCAGTCAGCGCGAAGGCGCCGCGATTCGACGAGGGTCACGGGTCCGGACGACAATATGGCGATGATCAATCCGGGCAGGCCGGCACCGCTGCCAAGGTCGAGCCACGACGGCGCATCCGGTTGAAGATGCCATAGCTGCGCCGAATCGGCGACATGTCGCGCCAGAACGTGGTCGAGGCTCGCAGCACTGACGAGGTTTTGGCGGCTATTCTCTTCGCGCAGGAGCGCCACGAAGTGATCGAGGCGTGTGCGTGTTTCACGTGAAACATCGAGACGATGCAGCCATTGGAGAGCCGCCGCTTCATCCATTGGCGCGACGGGCCGTCACCATGATTGCTGCGAGCGCCGCGGGCGTGACCCCGCGAATACGGCGTGCTTCGCCCAGCGTCCGCGGCGCCGCGCGGGTCAGACGTTCAACCATCTCGTTCGACAACCCCGCAATGCCGGCCCATACGAGACTCTCAGCCAAAGGAAGATTGTCGCTTGCTTCGAGGCTTCGCTTTTCGGCCTCTTGGCGTACGAGATAGGGCGCGTATTGCGCGTCGACAGCGATCTCTGCCAGAACGTCCTGCGGAACATCTTCCGTCAGCCCCCGCTGTGCACGATCGAGCTGCTCGCGCCGTTGCAACCACCATGAGCGACGCTCCGCTCCCACGCAGCCCGCTGCGATGCCAAGGTCCGTGAGACGCGTAGATGCGTTGTCGGCACGTAGCGCAAGCCGGTATTCGGCCCGCGAGGTCAACATGCGATACGGCTCGGTCGCGCCCTGCAACACGAGATCGTCGATCATGACACCTATGTAGCTCCGTTCGCGCCCGAATTGGACCGGGGCGCGCCCAAGGGTGTAAGCCGCTGCGTTGATGCCCGCCACCAGCCCCTGCGCCGCCGCTTCCTCATACCCCGTCGTTCCATTGATCTGACCTGCGCAAAAGATGCCGGCCAATCGGCGCATGGCCAGGCCGTGATCGAGCGCACGCGGATCAAGGTAATCATATTCGACAGCATATCCCGGTACCAGAACACCGACCGCTTCGAGCCCCTTTATCGTCCGCAACATCGCGATCTGCGTGGCGGCCGATAACGACGTCGACAGACCGTTGGGGTAAATGAAGTGCGTGTCGAGGCCTTCGGGCTCCAGGAAAACCTGATGACCGTCGCGGTCACCGAATCGCAGAACCTTGTCTTCGACCGAAGGGCAATAGCGTGGTCCCTGCCCTTCGATTGCCCCGGACAGCAGCGGGGACTGCTCGAGCCCGGCTCGAATCACCTCATGCGTGGCCGCATTCGTTCGGGTAATCGCACAGAACAATTGCGGCAGATGACGGCGCCCAAGGGGCGACATTGTCCAGTATTCCCTGTCGGATGCCTGAACCTCTAGACGTGACCAGTCGATCGTTCGTCCGTCGAGGCGCGGTGGCGTCCCCGTTTTCAGCCTTCCGATCGGCAGGTCGAGCGCGCGCAGCTGCTCGCCCAGACGTTTTGCCGTGCGCTCTCCAACCCGCCCCCCCTCTTCCCGATCGCCGCCCCGAAACAGGCGCGCATTGAGAAAGGTGCCGGTCGCGAGCACGACCGCCGGAGCGAGGAGCGTCGTCGAATCCTCAAGCGTGACTCCCACCACCCGTCCAGCGGCCATTTTCAGCGCGTCGACAGCACCGGAAAGAATCGTCAGGCGGGGCAGCGCGTTCAAAGACGACTGGACGGATGCCGCGAATCGCTTGCGATCCGCCTGGATGCGCGGCCCCTGGACGGCCGGTCCCTTGGACCTGTTGAGCATGCGGTAATGAATGGCCGCATCATCGGACGCCCGACCGATCAGGCCATCCAACGCATCCACTTCGCGCACCAGATGCCCCTTGCCGAGGCCACCAATTGCCGGATTGCACGACATGGCGCCGAGCATTTTCCGGTCAAAGGTGATCAGCGCCGTTCGCGCGCCGCAACGTGCCGCCGCCGCGGCCGCTTCGGTGCCCGCATGGCCCCCGCCGACGATAATGACATCATAGTGCATAGGGCAGCCATAGGCTGCCGCTGTTTCACGTGAAACCCTATTTCCCGATGCAGAATCTTCCGAACAAATTATCGAGCATCGCTTCGGTATCGGCAGCGCCGGTAATCCGATCCAGCGCCCGCATCGCTCCCCGAAGTTCTTCGGCAAGCAGCACGTCATCCCCGGTTTCGACGCTGCGCTCCAAGGCGGAACGCGCTTCCTGCACGTGCCGATGCTGCGCTGCGCTCAGGGCAAGGCCGCCGATCGACGGCAAAAGACGTGCGGCGCGCTCCACGATCAGAGCGCGAAGCGCCGTCATATTTTCGCCCGTCAAAGCGGAGACGGCCAGGTCGGCAGCGCGCGTGGCGGTCGCGGCAAGGTCGCTCTTGGCGGCAATGACCAGAACATGGTCTCCGGCCGGTGCCGAGACGGGATCGCCGAGCCAAAGCAATATGTCGCTCCGGCCGATTTCGGCTTGAGCGCGCGCGATACCCATTGATTCGATCGGATCCGCCGTGGTCGCCCGCAACCCTGCCATGTCGACGAAGATCAGCGGGAGCCCGTCGAGGCTGACGGGTGCCTCGACGAGATCGCGCGTGGTACCAGCTACCGGTGAGGCGATGGCGACGTCCCGCCCGACCAACGCATTGAGAAGCGTCGATTTCCCGGCGTTCGGGGGACCGGCAATCCCAATGCGCACGCCGTCGCGAAGGCGTTCAGCCGGAGGATTGGCCAGGGCCTGCCGAAGCTTTGCGCCAAGCGCAGCGCAATCATGGCGCAGCGCGACCCCGTCGACGGCGACATCACCTTCGTCCCCGAAGTCGATCATGGCTTCGGCACGTGCCGCCAGCCGAAGCACTTCGGCTTGCCACAGCTCGATTTCACGTCGCAGGCCGCCTTCAGCCTGAACAAGCGCCGCCACCCGCTGACGCTGCGTCTCGGCCGCGAGCAGGTCGGCAAGGCCTTCGACCTGAGTCAGATCGAGCAGGCCGTTCTCAAACGCGCGCCGCGTGAAGGCGCCCGGCTCGGCCGGTTCAAGCCCTTCGATCGCGCCCAGGCTCTGCTCGACGGCCGCAACCACCGCTCGACCGCCATGCAGGTGCAACTCCACCATGTCTTCGCCCGTCACGGTGCGGGGACCGGGCAGCCATAGAACCAGAGCCGTATCTAGGGGCAACGCCGTTTCGGGATCGCGCAGCCGACGTACAACTGCCATACGCGCCCTTGGCAGGGACACGCCCGACACTAACATCAGCGCGGCGCCCGCCCGCGGCCCGCTGATCCTGACAATGGCGATGGCCGCTGGCAGGGCCCCCGTGGAACGGGCGAAAATGGTCGGCCGCGCCGTCATGAATGCCGCCTTTTACCTCAAGCCAACAGCGCCGCTGCGCGGGCATCGCAGGGCCGCTACTTCTTGACTTGCCCCGTCACGCTTTCGAACAATTGCGTCCACATCTTCATACCGGTTTCGCCCATGGGCATCCAGTTCCTCATCATGCCCTCGAGCGTATCGCGTGAAACCCCGCCTGTTCTCACCACGTCGAGCATCTGGGCGATATAGGCGTCGTGTACGGGCGTCAGGTCCGGAAGGCCCATGAAGCGCCGGGCCTCTTCGGGCGTGCAATCGACGTCGACGGTAATTTTCATAATGCGTCCCCTATGGCGTGCTTATGCGGTCAAGGGACTCGGCCTGCAAGTCAGGCCCCGACCAGCGCCTGCATCGTCGGTGCAAAGTCGTGCCAGCCATCGTAGATCATCTTGCCGGCAACATAGATGATGATGACCAGGCCACCCCAGGCGATCCAGCGGTAGCGCTCGATGTATTTGGCGATGATGTTCGCTGCGACGCCCATCATGGCCACCGACAGAATAAGGCCGATCACCATGATCCCGGGATGCTCGCGTGCGGCACCCGCGACAGCCAGGACATTGTCGAGACTCATCGAGACATCGGCCAGCGCAACTGCCCAGGCTGCGCTCAGAAAACTCTTGGCCGGCTTGATGCCGCTATGCTCGTCGCCATCAACCTCGGCCGACCCTCCGGCGACGCGCCTGGGCTTGAGCTCGCGATACATTTTCCAGGCTACCCACAGCAGCAGCAGGCCACCGCCGAGGACAAGGCCATATTCCTTGAATCGCTCAAGGCCGTACAACACCGCGACCGCAAACACGATACGCAGCGCGAGCGCGGCCAGAATGCCGATCGCGATGACCTTTTTGCGCTGATCGGCGGGAAGCCCCGCTGCAAGGGCGCCGACGATGATCGCATTGTCACCGGCAAGTGCAATGTCGAGCAAAACGACCGTACCGAAGGCCGCCAGTGCCGATGCCGTGCCGATATTCCGGAAATCGGAAACGATATGGGTCCACAGCCACGACATCGACATGGGTTCCGTCGCGGCGGCAGCGATCATCGGCAGCAGGTCCAGCATGACGGCGTAACCCCCGATCGGGCTATGAGTTCATGCTGTCGAAGAAATCCTCGTTCGTCTTCGAATCCTTCATCTTGTCGAGCAGGAATTCCATCGCGTCGGTCGTGCCCATCTGCATGAGGATGCGGCGCAGCACCCACATCTTGCTGAGCTTGTCCTTGGCGACCAGCAATTCTTCCTTGCGGGTGCCCGACTTGCCGACGTCGAGCGCCGGGAAGACGCGCTTGTCCGCGACCTTGCGGTCGAGGATGATCTCGGAATTGCCCGTGCCCTTAAACTCTTCGAAAATCACTTCGTCCATGCGGCTGCCCGTGTCGATCAGCGCCGTCGCGATGATCGACAGCGATCCGCCTTCCTCGATGTTGCGCGCGGCACCAAAGAACCGCTTCGGCCGCTGCAGTGCATTGGCATCGACACCGCCGGTCAGCACCTTGCCCGACGACGGCACGACCGTGTTGTAGGCGCGGCCGAGGCGCGTGATCGAATCGAGCAGGATTACCACGTCCTTCTTGTGCTCGACGAGGCGCTTGGCCTTTTCGATCACCATTTCGGCGACCTGCACGTGGCGGGTGGCAGGCTCGTCGAAGGTCGATGAAATGACCTCGCCCTTCACGCTGCGCTGCATGTCGGTAACTTCCTCCGGCCGCTCGTCGACGAGCAACACGATCAGGAAAACCTCGGGATGGTTGTCGGTGATCGCCTTGGCAATGTTTTGCAGGAGCATCGTCTTGCCGACGCGCGGCGGGGCCACGATCAGGGCGCGCTGCCCCTTGCCCTGGGGACTCACAATGTCGATCACGCGGGCCGACTTGTCCTTGACCGTCGGGTCCAGCGTATCGAGGTTGAGCTTCTCGTCCGGATAAAGCGGCGTCAGATTGTCGAAGTTCACGCGGTGGCGAACGGCGTCGGGATCGTCGAAGTTGACCGCGGTCAGCTTGGTCAGCGCAAAATAGCGCTCGCCATCCTTGGGGCCGCGGATTTCACCCTCGACGGTATCACCCGTGCGCAGGCCGTGCTTGCGGACCTGGTTCGGCGAAATATAGATATCGTCGGGCCCGGCGAGATAATTGGCCTCGGGCGAACGCAGGAAGCCGAAGCCGTCCTGCAACACTTCGATGGTGCCGATGCCCATCACCTGTTCGCCATTTTCGGCCTGTTCCTTCAGGATCGCGAACAGCAGGTCCTGTTTGCGCAGGGTCGATGCGCTCTCGACGCCCAGCGATTCGGCCATCTCGACCAGATCGGCAGGCGATTTTTTCTTCAATTCTTTCAGATGGATCATTCTTTATTCCGGGAGATGGGCAGACCCGACAGGGTCGCGCGAGGACGCCGAGGACCGGCACTCGAGGCGGCGAACAGGACGTTTCCGCTACGGCAGATTTCGGCGCACGACGACCGAAAGTCAAGGCTCCTAGAAGGGCTTGACGATCACCAGGATAACGATGGCAATGGTCGCAACGCTTGGAATCTCGTTGAGCAACCGGAGCGTTCGCCCCGATGCCGTACGCTGCCCCAGGGCCAGCTTGCGGGCATAGCCGACCATCCACATGTGGAAAAAAGTCAGGCCGATCACGAGCAGAAACTTGCCGCGGAACCACCCTTCGGCCGATGCGCCGATGTTGATCACCAGCGTCAGGCCCAGCGCCCAGACGGCGACCATCGCGGGATTCATGATGATCGAGATCAGCCGCGCCTCGCGGTGCGCCCAGAGTTTTTCGTCAGCCGAACCGGGCGCCGCTTCCTGATGATAGACCAGAAACCGCGGCAGCATGAACAGCCCGGCCATCCAGAAGATGACGAAGATGACATGCACGGCCTTGACCCATGGATAGGCCGAACCGAGCATGCCCACGCCGAACCAGTCGAACATTCAGCTTAGCCCCGCACCTGCGCCAGCACGGCTTCGACATGCGCCAAGGGCGTGTCGGGAACAATTCCGTGGCCGAGGTTGAAAATATGGGGCCGCCCCGCAAAAGCTTTGAGGATGCGCGCAACGGCGTCGTGAAGCTGCGCGCCGCCAGTCACCAGCGACAGGGGATCGAGGTTGCCTTGCACCGGCATGCCGGGCGGGAGCGACGCATGCGCCCATTCCGGATCGACCGTTTCATCGACGCCAACGGCATCAACGCCGGTTTCCCGCGCGTAGGCGGGAAGCTTGCCGCCCGCGCCCTTGGGAAAGCCGATGATCGGCGTCGCCGGATGCGACTGCTTCAGCGCGGCCACGATCCTGGCATTGGGCGCGATGACCATCTGCTCGAACTGCCGGGGCGACAGGCTGCCCGACCAGCTGTCGAACAGCTGCACCGCATCCGCCCCGGCATCGATCTGCCCGCGCAGATACCCGATCGTCACGTCGGCCACGGCATCGAGCAGCGCGGCGACACGGGCCGGTTCGCGGTAACCGAGGCGCCGGGCCTCGGCCTGCTCGCGGCTGCCCTGGCCGGCGATCATGTAGGTCGCCACCGTCCAGGGACTCCCGGCAAAGCCAAGGAGCGCCTTGTCAGGCGTCAGCGCCGCCTTCACCCCTGCAACGGTCCGGAACACCGGTTCGAGCCGCTCTGGCGCGGCCGTGAGGGCCTCCAGCGTGGTATCGAGCAGCTTTGGCGCGAGCCGTGGCCCCTCGCCCTCCTCGAACCAGAGATCCTGACCCATGGCGTAGGGAACGACGAGAATGTCCGAGAACAGGATGGCGGCGTCGAAGCCGAACCGCCGCAAGGGCTGCAGCGTCACCTCGACGGCGGCATCGACGTCGTAGACAAGATCGAGGAACCCCCCTTTTTCGGCCCTCAAAGCCCGGTATTCCGGGAGATATCGTCCAGCCTGCCGCATGAACCAGACCGGAGGCCGTTCGGTCGTCCCGCCGTTCAGGACCGTCATGATCGGCGCGTCGTTCTGGTCGGCCAAGCGGTCTTCCTATCCAAGATTCTTAAGTAGGTTGATGAGAGTAGATGGTGAGCGAGTGATGGGGTTTATGCGCTGTTCGCCAATCTGCCAACAGTTTGACCGGCGCGGAGTCGCGGCCAACCGTCGAGTCGGGCTGATTCGCTCCCATTATCCACAACGGCGGGATCAATTCATGCGGCTGTGGGCAAATAGGGGGACAGCGGTCGGATGACGGGCGCGAATCAACCCCGCCGTTTTGCCCGCAGCGCTGTCTTTGCGCTTTTCCCGTGAGTTGTGCACAGGTGCCGGCGTGACGCGGCTCCATCTGCATCTTCTGTCCGATTCGACGGGCGAAACCCTGGAAACGGTGGCCAAGGCCGCGCTTGCCCAGTTCGACGACGTCGAATCGATGAAGCACTTCTGGCCGATGGTTCGCAGCGAGGGGCATTTGCAGCGGATCATGGGCGATATCGGGAAAAACCCGGGCCTGGTGCTCTTCACGCTGGCGAACAACAATCTGCGGCGCAAGCTCGAGGACATGTGCGCCGCGGCAGGCCTTCCGGCGCTCGCGCCGCTCGATGCCGTCACCGATACCCTGTCCTCGATGCTTGGCCAGCAGCGCACGGCACGCGTCGGGGCGCAGCACATCCTCGATGCGGCTTATTTCGCACGGGTCGATGCCATCCAGTTCACCATCGCGCATGACGACGGGATCGGATGGGAGAACTGGGAGCAGGCAGATATCGTGCTCGCCGGCGTCAGCCGGACGTCGAAGACGCCGACGTCCATCTACCTGGCCAATCGCGGGTACAAGACAGCCAATATCCCGATCGTCGTCGAATCGCCACCGCCGGCATTGCTCTTTGGCCTGCAGAACCCCTTGGTCGTGGGTCTGGTGACGAGTGCCGAACGACTGATCCAGATTCGCCGGAACCGCCTGCTGTCGCTGAACCAGGCACCGGAAACGGATTATGTCGATGCGGAACGGGTCGCGGCCGAACTCGCCTATGCGCGGCGCATGTTCGCCGACAATGCCTGGCCGGTGATCGACATGACGCGTCGCTCGATCGAGGAAGCGGCGGCGGCGATCATCAACCTGTGCAATGAACGCCGGGACAAGGACCGGTGATTGTCCTGGCATCGACCAGCGCCGCACGCCGGGCGATGCTCGAAGCTGCGGGGGTCGCGCATGAGGCGATGGCAGCCGGTGTCGACGAGGACGCGGCCAAACAGGGCCTGAAGCACCTCGGTGGCCGCGATTTAGCCGATGCGCTCGCCGAGCTGAAGGCCGTCAGGCTGTCGGTGCGGCGGCCGGGCGACCTCGTCCTTGGATGCGACCAGACCCTTGAACTCGAAGACGGTACGCTGCTCGACAAGCCGGGGGACGCGCTGGCCGAACAGCTACGCCAGCTGTCGGGCAGGACCCACCGTCTCCATTCGGCGGTCGTCGCGGCAGAAAATGGCCAGCCGATCTGGCGTCACGTCGACCGGGCAAGGCTGACGGTGCGCGTGCTCAGCGAACGCTTCATTGCCGACTATGTCGCGCACGAGGGCAGCGCGGTCGCGGGCTGCGTCGGCGGCTACCGCATCGAGGGGCGCGGCATCCAGCTGTTCGCGCAAGTCGAGGGAAGCCAATTCACCATCCTGGGGCTGCCCCTTTTGCCCCTGCTCGACTGGCTGCGGACGCGCGGCGACCTGGTGCCATGACGATGCCCTATGCCGAGGTCATCGGCGACCCCATCCGCCATTCCAAATCGCCGCAGATCCACCGGTTCTGGCTCGCCACCCTCGGGCTCGCCGGCGAGTACCGCGCCACGCATGTCGCCGCCGCCGACCTTGCCGCCTATATCGACAGCCGGCGCGACGATCCTGACTGGCGCGGCTGCAACGTTACGATCCCGCACAAGATCGCGATCATGGACCATGTCGGTGATCCGGGGGACGTGCGCGGCTCAATCGGCGCGATGAACGCCGTCTTGCGTGATCGCGACAGCCAGCTCACGGGGACGAATACCGATGCCGGCGGTTTCTACGCACCGATTGCCGGGATGCCGCTCACCGGCGCGTCCGTCGCCGTGGTCGGCACCGGCGGCGCCGCACATGCCGTGATGTTTGCACTGTCGCGCATCGGGGTGGGTCCCGTCACGGTGCTGGCGCGCAACGCCCTGAAGGGTGCCGGGCTGCTCGCGCGATTCGGCCTCAAGGGCCGCGTCCAGGCGCTCGACGCGCCGCTCCCGCCGGTGGCGCTGCTCGTGCAGACGACCCAGCTCGGCATGACAGGCCAGGCCCCGCTCGATCTCGATCTGGCGCCGTTGCCTTCGGATTGTCTGGTCTATGATGTCGTTTATTCGCCTCTGGTCACGCCGCTGCTCGCCGCCGCGCAGGCCAGGGGGCTGCCGACCATCGACGGGCTCGAGATGCTGGTCGGCCAGGCGGCGCTGGCCTTCGAGCTTTTCTACGGTGCAGCGCCGCCGCGTGCGGCCGACAACGCGTTGCGGGCCTTGCTGACAGCATGAAGCTCGTCGGTCTCACCGGGTCGATCGGTATGGGAAAGTCGACCGTTGCCGCGATGCTGCGCGACCTCGGCGTGCCGGTGTTCGATGCCGATGCCGTCGTTCACGAATTGCAGGGACCCGGCGGCGCCCTTGTTCCGCTGATCGAGTCGGCGTTCCCGGGAACGACGGGGGCAATGGGAGTGGATCGCGCGAGACTCGGGCCCGTCGTGCTGCACGATGATGCCGCGATGGCCCGGCTCGAGGCCATCGTTCATCCCGCCGTCGCGGCGCAACGCCGTGCCTTTCTAGAAGCACATCACAGGGCGCCGCTCACCGTCCTCGACATTCCCCTGCTTTTCGAAAAAGGCGGTGCGCCGGCCATGGACGCCGTCATCGTCGTCTCGGCACCACCTGGAATCCAGCGCGCGCGCGTTCTGGCCCGTCCCGGCATGTCCGCCGACAAGTTCGAAGCGATCCTCGCCCGCCAGATGCCCGATGCCGAGAAGCGGGCGCGGGCGACGCATGTCATCGACACCGGCGTGCCGCTTGCCGAGACCCAGGCCCGGGTCGCCGCGGTCGTCGCTTGTATCTTGGCCGACGAAGGCCGATAGTCAGCGTTCAATGCGCGAAATCGTCTTCGATACCGAGACAACCGGACTCGACCCCTCGCAGGGAGACCGCATCGTCGAGATCGGTTGCATCGAACTGGTCAACCGGTGTGAGACCGGCAACAGCTTCCACGCCTATCTGAACCCGCTGATGCCCATGCCGAGCATCGCCGAACAAATCCACGGCCTCAGCGACGCCTTTCTCGCCGACAAGCCGTTGTTCGAAGACATTGTTGAGGATCTGCTCGACTTCATCGGCGATTCGCCGCTCGTCGCGCATAATGCCATGTTCGATTATGGCTTCCTCAATGCCGAGCTCGCCGCATGCGGTCGGCTGCACCTCCAACGGTCGCGCATCGTCGATACGCTTGCCATTTCGAAAACGCGCCACCCGGGCGCCAAGCACAGTCTCGACGCGCTGTGCACGCGCTACGGCATCGACCGCAGCCACCGCGTCCAGCATGGTGCGCTGCTCGACGCGCAGCTGCTCGCGCAAGTCTATGTCGAACTCACCGGCGGCCGCCAGATCGGCCTCGACATGATCAGCCCGGAACCGATGCGGCCAAGCATAACCGTCAGCATAACTGCACCCGTGTCGGGACGTCGCCCCCGCCCTCACCTGGCGTCCGCGGGAGAAATTGCCCGCCACCGTGCGTTCGTTGCCACCTTGTCCGACCCGCTCTGGGCTTCTGCAGATGGCTGGGCCACGCAAGAGATCGTAGTTCAGTAAAAAGGAGATCGTCATGGATATTCGCGTTTCGGGCCACCAAGTCGCCACCGGCGAAGCGCTCCGCACCCATGTCGACACCCGAATGCAGGGCATCGCCAACAAATATTTCGCACGGGCGATCGGTGCGAATGTCACCCTCGGCAAGGGGCCCCACGACAACGGCTTTTCCTGCGACATCGTCGCCCATGTGATGCACGGCGTAATCCTGAAGGGCCATGCGACGGCGATGGAAGCACATCCGGCCTTCGACGCGGCGGCCGAAAAGATCGAGCGACAGTTGCGCCGCTACATGCGACGCCTGAAGGATCACAATGGCCCGGCAGTACCCAATGGCGATGCGCAGGCCGGCCCGGTTCCCGCCGACGCCCGCTACACGGTTTTCGAAGCGGATGAGACCGAAGACGATGCAAGCGACAACCCCGTCGTCGTCGCTGAAACGCGCGTCGATGTGCCCGAGGCAAGCGTCTCCGACGCGGTCATGATGCTCGACCTTCGCAACACCAACGCCCTGATGTTTCGAAACGCCGGCACGGGGTCTTACAACATGGTCTATCGGCGCGGTGACGGGACCATCGGCTGGGTCGAGCCCTTGCTTAACTGACCGATTTGGGAAAAGGGGCGCGTCGAGGCGTCTTCATCCGGAACATTTATGACCGAACTTTCCCACTTCTTCGCGCCTGGCGCGGTCGTGGCGGCGTTGCCTGTTTCAGGCAAAAAGCCGCTCTTCCAGTCGCTTGGGCAACTTGCGGAGCAGGTTTACGGCATTGACCAGCAAAAAGTGGTCGAACGGCTGACCGAACGCGAGCGTCTCGGCTCGACGGGTTTCGGCGGCGGCGTGGCGATTCCCCATGGCAAGATCCAGGGGCTCGACCATGTCGTCGGTATCTTCGCCCAGCTTGCCCAGCCTGTCGATTTCGGCGCAGTCGATGACATGCCGGTCGACCTCGTCGTGATGCTACTGTCGCCGGTCGATGCCGGCGCCGAACATCTCAAGGCGCTGGCCCAGGTGAGTCGGGCATTGCGCGATCGTGTCTTCGTCGAGAAACTGCGTGGGGCGGCAACGGCGGACGCGCTGGGCGTGCTGTTCGGCGCACGCGAAGCGCGGGATGCTGCCTGAACCCGTGTCTGGAGGCGCGGCAGCCCATCATCGCGCGCTGGAATCGCTCTACGCCGCCGCACCGATTAACCGGCTGTTTCCCTCGACACTCCAGATCGAGCGCGAAGGAGAAGCGATTATCCGCTTCGCGGTCGACGAACGCCAATTCCATGCCGCCGGTGCGGTTCATGGCACCGCCTATTTCAAGATGCTCGACGATGCTGCCTTTTACGCCGCGAACAGCCTTGTCACCGATCACTTCCTGCTTACAACCGCATTCAATCTGTGGTTCACACGTCCGCTGGGAGCGGGCCCGGTCGTGGCCGAGGGGCGCTGGATCAGCGGGCACCGGCGCGTGTTCGTTGCCGATTCGCGGCTCGTTGATGCACAGGGCGAGGAAGTCGCGCGAGGAACGGGCACGTTCATGCGGTCCCAGATCGCGCTCTCGACGCTTCCCGGCTACGCACGTTGACCGCGCGCCTGACCAGCGCCATGCTGGTTTCGGCGCTGGTTCGGCGTGCGGGAAACGAAGGTGGAAACGCCGTCGTCGTGGCAAAAGGCGACGCCACTGCAGGCTCCATATTACTGATTTGTTTGCATAAAGGCGTGCGGACGGCGTTTTGCGAGCGTCTGCTCGGCAGCGCGGGAAGCTATGAATGGGCGGATACCGGCCCAGCCCCTGGAGCTGACCCGGACTCGGTCGCGGCGTGGCTCGAGCGTCGCCGCGCGCGCGATCCCGACCTGTGGATCGTCGAACTGGATATCCCGAATGCGCAACGCTTCGCCGCCGAAACGAGCGGCAATGGTTGACTTGTTGCGGCGCAACATCCTACCGGCGCCGCCACGAAGGAACGCGCTGTCGTGTCGGTCCGGTCGCAAGGTTTCGCGAGCCGCCACACGCCGTACGCAGTCGGAAGGGTAGACCGGGGCATTTGTTGTTTCGCCCGGCGTTATGGTCGCCCAGCCGCATGATGCAGATTGTTGATGTTCGATTATCTTCGGGTTGCAGGACTTGCAGCCCTCGCACTCGGCGCCGCTGGCGCGTCGGGTGAAGTTTTGGTGGCCCCTGGCGCCGCCCTGAGTGTTCCGGCCGTGGCGACCCAGCCCTTGCCGGCCGCACCCGCCACGATTCCCCTGCCCACCGATGCTCGCGCACAGGCTGCCATCGCGGTGGACACGCCTGCCGATGCGCCCCGCGCCAACTCGCTCGACGCGCTGGTCCGCCAGCACGCGACGGCGCAGACGACCGATCGTGAGCAAAAATGCCTCGCAACGGCAGTCTACTTCGAGGCCAAGGGCGAGCCGCTTTCCGGCCAGCTTGCCGTGGCCCGGGTCATCATGAACCGCGCGCAGTCGGGCCGCTTCGCTTCCACCCTATGCGGCGTGGTCACGCAGCGCGGACAGTTTTCCTTCGTCCGTGGCGGGTCGCTCCCGATGATCAGTCCCGACAGCGCCAACTGGCGCAAGGCGGTTGCCATCGCCAAGATCGCGCAGGACGATCTGTGGGAATCGAAGACCGAAGACGCCCTCTATTTCCATGCCCGCCGGGTCGCGCCGGGCTGGCGGATGGCCCGTGTCGGCGCCATTGGGAATCACGTCTTCTATCGCTGATTCGGCTTGCATCGTTCTTGGCTTGTTCTAGCATCGCCAGATGCTTGCCACACCCCAGGACCGGCTGCTTGCCGCTGACGTCGTACGGGGTACGACGCGCTTGCTCGCACGCGGCGACTGCCTGGCGGTGGCCGAAGTGTCGCTGGGGAATGGGCGACGGGCAGACCTGATGGGTCTGTGCCCCAGGGGTCTCGTCACGATCGTCGAGGTCAAGGTTTCGCGGGCCGACCTGCTCGGCGATGCGAAGTGGACGGACTATCTCGACTATTGCGACCGCTTTTTCTGGGCAATCCCGGCGGGCTTCGACGCGGCGCTGCTCGATCGTCCCGAACTGCTGCCGGAACGGGCCGGCCTGATTGTCGCGGACCGCTATGACGCTGTCATCGCGCGCGATCCGGCGCATGTCCCGCTCGCGGCATCGCGACGCCGCGCCGAGACCCTGCGCTTTGCCCGTCGTGCCGCGCGTCGCCTGATCGGCGACCTCGACGACTCCGACCAACCGTCGCTTTAGCGGGGCCCCTGTACCGGCTTGCGCACGACGGGCTTCGACTCGATGATTTCCTTCAGGATTGCCGCCGCCCGCGGATCGCGCGTCGCATAGTCGCGCGCCGACAGGCCCGCTGCATTGTCGGGCTTGTTCGGGTTGGCGCCCGCCGCAAGCAACAGGCGGACACTGGCAATGTCGCGGTTCTGCACGGCGCGCATGAGCGGAGTCTCGCCGCTGCCGTTCGGCACGTCGACCCCTGCGCGCCGCGCCAGCAATGTCTGTATGCCATCGGTCCAGCCCAGCTGGGTCGCGATCATCAGCGGTGTGTTCCCGCGACCGTCGCGAATGTCGGGGTTCGCGCCGCGCTGCAGGAGGAAGCCGAGCCACAACGAATCGCGGCCCGCGGTGACCAGGTGCAGCGCGGTTTCGCCCGTGGACCCGTCGCGCGTGTTGACGATCACGCTGCCGCTGCCTGGCTTGTTGAGGAATTCGGTGACCTTTGCGCCGTCGCGGTCCTTGACTGCCTTCAGAAAGTTGAAGCTTTCCGAAAATTGCGCATGGACGACGGCCGGCGTGGCAAGGACGGACACCGCAACGGCAATGGGAAACAGCGAACGGTTGGTCATGTTTGCCTTCGGATGTTCAGCTTCAGAGGTGTCAGCGTCTTGCGTGGCTGTGGCTAACAACGCAAGGCTGACCGCATGATGAACTTGCGTTGCGTCCTCTTTGCCTTGCTCTTCCTCGGCGGCTGTCAGGCTGCCACGTCGCAGCCACCGCTGGCCGGCGCCCGCATCGGCGGTCCGTTCACGCTCACCGACCAGAATGGCAGGACGCGCTCGGACCGCGACTTTGCGGGTAAATATCGCATCATGTATTTCGGCTATACCTTTTGCCCCGATGTCTGCCCGGCCGATGTCGCAAGGCTGGTGGCCGGCTATCACGCCTTTGCGCAGATGGACCCGGCGCGGGGCGCACGCGTGGTGCCGGTCTTTGTAACCGTCGACCCCGAGCGCGACACGCCCGACGCGCTCAAGAGCTTCACTTCGGCATTCGATCCCGCGCTGGTCGGCCTGACCGGCACGCCGGCGCAGATCGCCGCCGTCACCAAGGCCTATGCCGTAATGGTGCAGATCGACAAAAAACCCGGCGATCCGAATTACCTGGTCGATCACAGCCGGGTTGCCTTCCTCATGGATCCGCAAGGCGGACCGGTCGCGCTCCTGTCGCAGGACGCAAAGCCCGACGTCATTGCCGGCGAGTTGTCAAAATGGGTGAAATGAAGACTGCGCCCAGCCCGCGATTCTGGGAGACGACACCCCTCGAGCAGCTCGACCGCGGCCAATGGGAAGCCTTGTGCGACGGCTGCGGCAAATGCTGCCTGCACAAGCTGGAGGACGAGGAGACGGGGGAGCTCTATCCGACGAACGTCGCCTGTCGCCTGCTCGATCGACGTGCGGGCCGCTGTTCCGACTACCGCCACCGCCACGCCTTTGTGCCCGATTGCGTGCGCCTCACGCCTGCCAAGCTCAAGGAGCTCGACTGGCTGCCCGTGACCTGTGCCTATCGCCTGCGTGCCGAGGACAAGCCGCTGCCCGCATGGCATCATCTGAATTCGGGCGACCCGGAAAGCGTGCACAAGGCAGGCATGTCAGTGCGCGGATGGACAATCAGTGAGACCGATGCAGGCGATCTGGAATATCATCTCGTCGACCGGATCGTCTGATCCGGCCCTGCCGTCGTTCACCGGCGGCGGACGGACGCGGGCGCTGACGGTCGTGCGGCGCGCCTCGATCCGGGGCATGAAGCTGAGCGTCGATCCGCGCGATGCGACCGTCAGGCTGACCCTCGGCCCGCGCGCGCCGCTCAAGCCAGCGCTGGGCTGGGCGACCGGCAAGAAGCAATGGGTCGAAGCCGAGCTGGCCCGCCTGCCTGCGGCCAGGCCGATCCTGCCGGACATGGAATTCGACCTGGCGGGCGTGCGCGTGCGCATCGACTGGCGCCCGGATCGTCCGCGCCGTGTCAGCCTAGACGGCACTTTCCTGTCGGTTGGTGGCCCCTGCGATCAGCTGTCGATGCGGGTCCTGCGATTCCTGCGCGGCCATGCCGCGATTCTTCTCGACGCCGAAACCCGCGACCTTGCGGCCAAGCACGGCATTGCGGTCGGGCGGACCGCGGTCGGGGATCCGCGCGGGCGCTGGGGCAGCTGCACGTCATCCGGCGACATCCGTTACAGCTGGCGGCTCATCCTCGCCCCCGAGGAGGTGCGCCGCGCCACGGTTGCCCATGAAGTTGCCCACCGCATTCACATGGATCACAGCCCGGCGTTTCACGCCCTGGTTGCGCGACTGCATGGCAAGGACCCTGCACCGGCGCGGCGCTGGCTGCGCGCACACGGTGCTGCGCTTCACTGGTTCGGGCGCGACGGCTGAGCCTGGCGCGGCGATTCGCGCGGCGGTTGCTCGCCCCGACCCAGGGCATCATCGATCCAGCGCTGGTCCATGCGGGGCGGCGGATTGCTGTCGGGACTCTCGATCCTGTCCGCGCCAGACTGGTCCATGGGGTCGCGATCGGCCCCCTCCAGGCCGGAACCCGGCGGCAAAGGTTCGTCCGCATTGCCGAAATAGGCCTCTTCGTCGGGTTCGAGCTGCCATTCGGGCAAGGTCACGGCGGTCTGGAAGGCTTCGACGGGCCGCTTGGCCACGGCGATCGTCATATATTGCGCAAAGGCGCGGGCCGGGTTCCGCCCGCCCTGGAGCCCCGCCACGGGGCGGTTGTCGTCGCGCCCCATCCACACGCCGGTCGTCAGCCCGCTGGAAAAACCCAGAAACCAGCCATCCTTGTTCGACGTGGTGGTGCCGGTCTTGCCCGCGACCGGCCGCCCGATCTGGGCGGCCTTGCCGCTGCCGGTATTGACCGCCGTCTGGAGCAAGTCGATCATTTGCGCGGCCACCTGCGGCGCGACGAGCACATGGTTTCCCTCTGCCCGATGTTCGTAGAGCACTTCGCCGCTGGCGGTCGTGACCTTGGTAATGCCATAAGGCGAGACCGCCATGCCATTGCCTCCCACCGAGGCAAAGGCGCGCGTCATGTCGATCAGGCGCACGTCCGATGTGCCGAGCACCATCGAGGGGTGGGTGTTGATGGGCGTGGTAATGCCAAATCGCCGCGCCATGTCGGCGATGGTCGATGTCCCCACCTCGGCGCCCAGCTGTGCGGCCACCGTATTGATCGAATAGGCAAATGCGGTGCGCAGCGAGATCTGGCCCGAAAAGCGGCGCGACGAGTTGCGCGGCTTCCAGCCGTTGATGTCGATCTCCTTGTCCTCGACCATGTCGGCAGGCGTGTGGCCCGCCTCCAGGGCGGCAAGGTAGACGAACAGCTTGAACGCGGAGCCGGGCTGGCGCACCGACTGCGTCGCGCGGTTATAGATCGAGCCGACATAGTCCTTGCCGCCGACCATGGCACGGACAGCGCCGTCGCGGTCGAGCGAGACCAGCGCGCCTTGCGCCCCCGCGGGCGTGTTTGCCCCGATTGCGGCATCGGCGGCGCGCTGCATCGTCAGGTCCAGCGTCGTCCAGACGTCGATCGGCTCGCCGCTTTCGTCGATCAGCGTGTCGAGCTGCGGCAGGGCCCAGTCGGTGAAATAGCGCACACTGTTCTGTTGGGCTTCGGGCGCGAATTTCAGCGCTTCCGGCGCTGCCTTGGCGACTTGTGCGTCGGTGATGACGCCTTGTTCGCGCATGACTTGCAATACCACGCCAGCACGGCCGACAGCCGCCTTGGCATCGGCGGTCGGCGAATAGTTTGACGGCGCCTTGACCAGCCCGGCGATGACGGCCGCTTCACCGAGCGAGAGGCGGTCGGCCGGATGTCCGAAGAATTTTCGGCTCGCCGCATCGACGCCATAGGCGCCCCCGCCGAAATAGACGCGGTTCAGGTAAAGTTCGAGGATCTGGTCCTTCGAGAATTTGCGCTCGAGCGCCAGCGCAAGCACCATCTCGCGCAATTTTCGTGTCCACGTCTTGTCGTTGTTCAGGAAGACATTGCGCGCCAGTTGCTGCGTGATCGTCGAGCCGCCCTGCGTGAAGCGGCCCTTGGTCGCCCGGACGTAGAAGGACCGCACGACGCCCAGCGGATCGACGCCGGGGTGATTGCGAAAGCGCCTGTCCTCCACCGCGACCATCGCGCTCTTCATCGTCTGCGGCAGCTGACCATAGTCGAGCCATTGGCCGAAACTCGGACCCAGCGAGACCAGCACGGTGCCGTCGGCGGCGTGGACCCGGATCATCTGGCCATTGGGCGACGATTTGAGCTCGGAATAGCTCGGCAGGCCCGAATAGGCGACCGAGACCGCGACGACGATGGCGATCACGCCGAGGACGACGCTCACCAGCCCGACGCGGATGAGACGGCCAGGCCAGCCTTTCCACCAGCCGGAGCGGGGAGACGGAACGGAAGAAGGCGCAGCCATGGGTCGCGGGGGATTACGCGCTAAGTCCGTGCCTCACAAGCCGCGTCTGCGCCCGCCGACGAAAGCTTGTCGGGCATCTCGTCATGCAACTCGAACGGTCCATCGCCGATGCGGGTCAGCCGCGCGGCAAATTCCGCGAGCGCC
Organism: Sphingomonas sp.; assembly: GCA_965249705.1. Lineage (GTDB taxonomy): Bacteria > Pseudomonadota > Alphaproteobacteria > Sphingomonadales > Sphingomonadaceae > Sphingomonas_O. The sequence continues at coordinate 166,136 of CBDFMO010000013.1, forward strand.
GGAAAGGCCCTCAGCAGCGGGATGGCAATACGCGCCATCGCGTCCCGCTCGCCCTGATGCCAGAGAAACGATGCAACGGCCACGGGTCGGCGGGTCCGCGCGGCGAAGCTGCGCTGAAATTCGGGCGCGGCCGCCGCGCCCCCGTGCCGAAACGCTGCGGCGGCGGCAACACCGCTGGCAATGGCAATTCCCATCCCCTCGCCCGCGAGCGACGGAATGACCGCAGCCTGGTCGCCCAGGCGAAACAGTCCCGGCAGCGTTTCTCGAACGCGCCAGCCATAGGGGACGGCGGCGATGGCGTCCGCACCGATTGTCGACGGCGCAAAGGCGAGCCGCGCGCCGAGTTGCGGGTGCGCATCGCCGAGTTGGCGCAACAGCGTTGCTGCATCGCCGCCTGCCGCCCCAAGCCGCGACTTGCGCAGGGCCATGCACAGATTGGCGCTGCCGTCTTCCTGCAACAACAGTCCGGCATAGCCGCCCTCGAACAGGTGGAGCTCGATGCTGTTCCCGATCAGGGCCCGCAGCGCGGGGTGTGGCGCAAGCCGAAAGCGCAGACCCATTGGCGCGTCGCCTCCAGGCTTCGGCCGACCGAAGCCACGCACGTCATGTTTCCCGCTCGCCAGGAACAGCGCAGCCGACGTCAGGTCGCCGCCATCGGTGTGCAGGACGCCCCCGGCATAGCTGCGCGCCGTAACGCCACGCTCGAGCGTCGCGCCGGCGTTCATGGCGACGCCCTGCATCACCGAGTCGAGCCGGCGGCGCGATACGCCGCCCGCCGCGTCCGGCAGCTGCGCGGTCGCGGCTTGGTCGCGATGGAAAACGCGGACATGACTGATCGGATGGACCCCGAGGCTGGCGATGCCGAGCCGCTCGAGGCGTGACAATGTCTGCCAGCTGAGGAAGCCGCCACACAGGGCATCCCCGGTTTCCCGCGTCCGCTCGATGACGGTCGGCGGCGTGCCGTGGCGCGCGAGCGCGATCGCCGCGGCGCATCCGGCCGGCCCCGCGCCCAGGACGAGGGGAGCCTGTGTCACCGACGCCGTGCCACGCACAGGCGGAAGGGGAAGACCCGGCCCACCTTGGCATCGGCGATGCCGGCTTCGGCAAGCAACGGCGCCCATTCGCCCGGCCGGTAGCTTCGGGCGATCGACAATTGGCCGTCGTGGCGCACGATCGGATGCCAGCGCATCAACGTCGCGAGCAGCGGAAAGCCGAGATAGGCGACCCCATGGCGGTGAAGATCGTTGACGAACCAGCCGCTGGCCGATTCTCGCTCCATGAAGCGCAGAAAGGCGACCAGCTGGTCGTGCGTCATATGGTGCGCAACAAGGCTCGAGAGGACAACGTCCCATTGCTCGCCCGCCAGTTCGGCATAATCGCCCGTGCGGTAGTCGATCGCCATTTGTGCTGGCGTGGCCTCACGCGCCGCGGGCGCGCTGCGTGGATTGAGGTCGATTCCCACCAGGGTCACCGGCTGCCGCCGCCGCGTCGCCCAGCGCCCGATCGCCCGCAGCATGTCGCCGTCGCCAAAGCCGACATCGAGGATCTTCAAGGGCTTGCCGCCATGGTCTCGCCGGATTGCATCGAGGAAGGCGAGCGTTGGCCGCCGCGCGAGAGTGAGCGTGTTCACGCGCGCAAGGTCGTGAACCACGGCCGCATAAGTGGCGGCATCGAGATCGTCGGCGTCCATCAGCTCGTCGGCGGTGGCGCGCGTGGCAAGCATCAGCTGGTCCAGCCGAAGCGCAGCCCCTCGGCGGCAAGGCCCGGCCCAAAGGCTAGCGCGACCCCGCTTCGCGGCTGGCGCCCGAAGAGCGCCGCCAACACGAACATCAGCGTCGAGGACGACATGTTCCCGTTCGCGCTGAGCACCGCGCGTGACTCGGCCAGCGCGTCGCCGTCGAGATCCAGCGCGCTTTCGACGGCATCGAGTATCGACCGTCCGCCGGCATGGATCGCCCATGCGTCGATCGCCGCGGCATCGACGCCGCCCGTGAGTGCGGCACGCGTGACCGGGACCGCGAGCGCCTCGGCGATTCGTCCCGGCACTTCGCCCGACAGATGCATGGCAAAGCCGGTGTCCCCGATATGCCACTCGATCAGGCCCGAACTGTCCGGCAGGGTCGCGGCAAAGGGCGCGGAAAGCGCGAGGCCGTTGCCGCAACCCTCGACAATTGCAGCCGCCGCGCCATCGCCGAACTGCAGCATCGCCAGCAGCGGCTCCAGCTTGGTCGCGGGCTGCAAATGCAAGGTCGACAGTTCGACAGTGACCACAAGGACGCGGGCATCGGGCTCGGACCGGACGATATGACGCGCCGTCTTCAGCGCGGTAACCGCTGCGTAACAGCCCATGAAACCCACCAGCACGCGCTCGACCGACGAATCGAGACCGAGCCGCGACGCGATGACTTGGTCGAGTCCCGGCGCCGTAAAGCCCGTGCAGCTGGCGACCACGATATGCGTGATGCCGTGCAGGTCGCCCAGCTTGGCGATCGCCGCGAGCGCCAGCGCTGGTGCATGTCGGGCATAAAGTGCCATGCGGGCCGACGTCGGCGGCATCAGGCCGTCGGCATAAAAGCCCTGCGGCGCGACCGGCGAACCGCCATCGCCGGTTTCAGGCAGGACCGACCAGCGGTGGCCGATGCCCGCACGCGTTGCCATCCGATCGAAGACCGCGGCTTCGCGCGTGTCGTCCAGCCGCGCGCGCGCCCAGCCAATGAATGCGGCGTGGATGTCGTGAGAGGGGGTTGCGCACGCAATGCCGGTAATGCGAGGCAATGTTGGCGAAGGGGAGGCCGGCACGGGTTTTAGTCTCATCATCGGCGGAACGCGCGACGAAGCGTTCGGGGTACAACATGGCGTAGTTAACGACTCATTGAAAGCCGCCGCGTTATTGCACGGTAATGAACTGGCGTGCGCTTCTTGCCTTGACAGCCTTGATCCCGGCGGCACCGCTTGCCGGTCAATGCCGCCTGTGTGGTGCGCAACCGGGCACGACTCCGGCGGGTGATGCACGTCCGCTGGCCATCGAGGTCGAGACTGCCCTTGATTTCAGCCGCGCTACGGGAGCGGGGGCGGGAGGAAGCATCGCAATCGATGAACATAGCGGCGCGCGCCACGTGTCGGGCCTGACCGACCTGGGTGGCATTGCCATCAAGGGCACCGTGCGCCTGAGCGGGGAGCCCTTCCGCCATGTCAGGGTCAGCCTGCCAGCGACCGCGCGGCTCCTATCCCCGGATGGCAGCAGTGCCGAAGCGGTGGACCTGCGGACCGACCTCCCGCCCGACGCCATGCTCGACGCATCGGGCCAATTGCGGTTTACCTTCGGGGGCCGGCTCGTCGTGCCGGGGAGTGCCGCAGGCGAATTTCGCGGCCGGATCCCCATCGTCGCCGACTATCAATAGCCAGGGTCAAGCGCTTGAGCGGATCGCGCGCAAATCGCTAGATCGTTGATCGCCTGTTAACCATTGCCCGAAATCGTTCCTGAAGGCGGCGTGTTCATAAGCGATGACTGTGAACAGGGCGTGGGGCTCTGCCACGCCGACTTTTCGACCAAACCTTTCGGGGGACCAGACCACCATGACCAAGACATTCAAGGCGCTTGCGCTGACCGGCGTCGTTGCGCTCGGTTTCAGCGCTTCGGCTGCCAACGCGGCAACCGCATCGGCCACTGCAAAAGCGAGCATCCTCAAGCAGATCACCGTCACCAAGACGGCCGACCTGGACTATGCCACGATCGTGACGGGCGCCGCCGCGTCGACCGTCGTGATCACGCCGGCTGGCGCACGTACCTGCGGCACCGGGCTGACCTGCACGGGAACCGCCACGGCGGCGGCCTTCACCGTTGTCGGCACCGTCGGGCAGGTCGCGACGGTAACGATCCCTGCAACCGTCACGCTGACGTCGGGCACCAACACGATGACGTCGACGCTGGTGGCCTCGGCGGCCACCCTGACACTCGCGGCAAGCAATGCCCTGACGGTCGGCGGCACCCTGTCGGTCGGTGCATCGCAGGCCGATGGCGTCTACAGCGGCACCTTTGTCGCGACGGTCGATTACCAGTAATCGACTGGTTCCCGGTCAAAAGGCCCGTCGCCCCCAAGGGCGGCGGGCCTTTTTCATTCAATCAGGGTTACCGCAATTTTAACCCGTTTTGGCTAGGTCGTTGAGGACTGCTCAATGGACCGGACCAGCCATGAAATTCAATGTGACGCTTGCGACTGCCCTTGCCGCATGGGCGCAGCCAGCGCTTGCGGCCGGCGACCTTCTGGTCGCCCCGACGCGTCTCGTGCTCGAGGGGGGGCGCGGCACTGAAGTCATCCTGAACAATGTCGGGACGGCCCCGGCAACCTATCGCATCTCGCTCGAGCTGCGACGGATGACGAAGGAAGGGCGACTCGACGAAGTGGTTGCTGGCACGGAGACCGAAAAGGAAAAGGCAACGCTGGCCATGGTCAGCTATGCGCCGCGCCGCGTCACTCTCCCGCCCAACCAGCCGCAAGTCATTCGCGTCGGTGCACGCATCGCGCCAGAACTTCCCGACGGCGAATATCGGGCGCACATGCTGTTTCGCGCCGTACCCGATGCGCAGCCCGTCGTCGAAGCGCCACGCCAGGGCGTGTCGATCGCGTTGACGCCGATCTACGGCGTGACGATCCCGGTGATTGTCCGCAAGGGCGCGCTGCAGGCGAGCGCCGCCATCTCGAATGTGCACCTGAGCCGAGAGAATGGGCAGGTGTCGATCGCCTTCGACCTCGCGCGCAGCGGCGACCGCTCGGTCTATGGCAGGGTCCGCGTCACCAGGCCCGGCGTCGCCAAACCCCTTTACGAAGCGCGCGGCATAGCTGTCTACGCCGAACTTTCGAACCGCACCGTGGCGCTGCAGATCGCGCCGGACGTGGCTGCCGCGATCACGGGGCCGGTGACGGTTCAGTATCTCGAGGACAATGATACCGGCGGCCTCATCGCCGAAACCCAGGCGGTGCTGCGCTAAGGCCGGGGCGAACGGGGCGATCCTCATGACCCGGTGGATACGCAAGGGGCTGGCGGCAGCGCTGGCCCTTGTCTCGCTGGCCCATGCCATGCCGGCGCAGGCGGCGTGGACGCCCAATTCCGACGACTCGCTTCTCTTCGACGTCCGTACCGGGCCGTACCGCATCGGTGACGGCGTCCGCGGCTATGCGACGCCCACGGGCGTCTGCGTCGATTTTGCCGATGTCCTGATCGCGCTCGACATTCCCATCCGCCTGGACAAAAAGTCGCGCCGCGCGACCGGCTGGGCGTTCGACGAGCGGCACACGGTGACCATTGACCGCGCGGCCGGTGTCGAACAAATCATGAACGCTCAGGCAAAAGTCGCGCCGGACGACATACGCGACACGCCCGAAGGCTGGTGCGTCGCGACGACGGCCCTGTCGCGCTGGTTCGGCGCGACTTTCACGGCCGATACCAACAATGCATTGCTCGTCGTGAAATCGGACCGGAAGCTGCCCCCCGAGGCAGCGGCGGAACGCAGGGCGCGCGCGGCAACGGCAAGGCCCGAGGCATTATTCGACCTGGCCAGCCTTCCGCAATCGCGCATCGGCTTCAAGGGGTTCAAGGCGCCGGCCATCGATGTTGTCGCCAGCATCGGCGGCTTGCGCGACCGGATCAGCGGCAGCCGCGTCGACGCCCAATATGAGATCTACGCCGCGGGCGAAGTCGGCCCCCTGGCCTATAATGCCCGGCTGTCCTCGGACCGCAACGGCGCGCCGTCGACAGTGCGTGTCCAGGCCTATCGCACCGATCCAAAAGCGGGGCTGCTCGGGCCGCTCAAGGCGACGACCGTCGCGGTTGGCGATGTCCAGGGGTTTTCGACGCCCCTGGTCTCGGTGTCGAGCGCCGGCCGCGGCGCCATGATCACCAATCGGCCGGTCGAACGTTCCGACAGGTTCGACCGCATCGACCTGCGCGGCGAGCTTCCCCGGGGCTGGGATGCCGAACTCTATCGCAATGGCCAGCTTATCGCCTTTGCCCAGGACCGGGCGGACGGACGCTATGCTTTCCTCGACGTTGCGCTTCAATATGGGCAGAACCGCTTCGAGGTGGTGCTCTACGGCCCGCAGGGGCAGGTCCGGCGCGAGATCAGGAATGTGCCCGTTGGGTTCGACAGCATTCCGCCCCGCCAGACATTTTATTGGGCCGGTATCGATGAGGATGGCCGCGATCTTGTCGATCTCGCGCGTGGCTCGAGCTATGGGCGCGGCGGGTGGCGCGGAACCGTTGGGATCGAACGCGGCCTTGATGCCAAGACGTCGGTGGCGGCGTTCGCGCACAGCCTGATGATCGACGGGCTTGCGCGGCAAAATTATCTCGAGACGTCGCTCAGGCGCGCCTTCGGAACGGCGCTGGTCGAAGTTTCGGGGTCCGCTGCCCTCGGCGGGGGCTATGCGCTCCGCGCCCAGGCCATCGGCGAGGTCAGCAGGACGCGCTACACGGTCGAGAGCATCTGGGCGAACGGGTTCCGGTCGGACCGGCTGCAGCCTGGTGTCACCGGTTTGCATTCGATTACGCTCGACCAGCTGTTCGGCAGCGGCAGCGCAACAATACCGGTTAGTATTACGGGCCGGCTGACCACCAGGGCGACGGGTACCGACACGATCGACATTGCCTCGCGCGTCTCGGCAAATGTCGGGCGCCTGTCGCTGACCGGAGAGCTTCGCTGGCGCGATGATCTCGTCGGCGTCGGCGCCGATCCGCCGGGCATGCTGGACGCAGCCTTGCTGGCCAACGCGCGCGTCGGGCGCGTCCGCTTGCGCGGAGAGGCGCGGTTCCGCTTGTCGCCCGAGAGCCGTTTCGACAGCGCGACGGTCGTTGGCGAATGGGCGGCCGGCCAAATGGGCGCGCACCATGACGAAGGTGACGCGTCCTGGCGTGCCGAACTCGGCTATGACCGCGGGCTGGGGCGCGGGCGGGCCGGCCTTGGTTACGTCCGTCGCTTCGATCGGCTTGCGCTGACGGCGAGCGCGGAGGCCGCAACCGACGGATCGATCGCCGCAGGCTTGAACCTGGCTTTCAGCCTTGGCCCCGACCCTCGCAGCCGGGGGATCCGCATGTCGGCCGAAAAACTGGCCGCGCGGGGCACGGCGCTGGTGCGCGTGTACCGCGACCTCAATGCGAACGGCCGTCATGACTTCGGCGAACCCTGGGAGAAAGACGTCGCGGTGACGGCTGGTCGCGTTCCCGTCGACCAGCCTACCAATGCGCGCGGAGAGACACTTGTCGATGGCCTCGAGCCCTTTCAGCCGCTCCTCATCGGCATCGATTCCGGTTCGCTGCCAGATCCGATGGTCCAGCCGTCGCTCCCGGGTGTGGTGGTGACGCCTCGTCCGGGGGTAGTTGCCGTGGTCGAGCTCCCGCTCGTGGGCGCTGGCGATATCGATGGCACTCTGGTGCGGTTGGGGGGCGGGTCGATCGAGGGCGTCGACCTGGAGTTGCTCGACGTCGAGCGCCGCGTCGTGGCGCGCACGCGCACCGATTTCGATGGGTTTTTCCTCTTTGAACGGGTGCCCTATGGTCGCTATTCGGTGCGCATCGCTCAGCTCGCGGCGGACGCGACGCGCCTGTCGCCGGTGCTGGCCAGCGTGGCCGACGTGAGCGCCAAGTTGCCATCGGCACATCTGGGGGCGGTGGCGGCGGCGCCGGCAGCGGTGCGGGCGGCTGGCCAGTAAAGTCGCCGGGCCTTCGCCCATCAGCTGAGCGGGCCGCGACGAGTCCGGCCTTTCCGGCGATGCCGGCTTTGATCAGGCAGGCATCCGCCGGGGCCCAAGCCACGTGGCCGACCGGTCAGGCCGCAGGGTCTGTGGCTGGCTGCGCCTCGATGAACGCGTCCGGACTGGTGCGGTCGAGAAGACTCGAACTTCCACGGCCTTTCGGCCACAACGACCTCAACGTTGCGCGTCTACCAGTTCCGCCACGACCGCACAGTCAAGCACTCCTGCCCGACGGGCCGGAGGAGGTAGGAGCGGCGCCCTAGCAAAGCCGGACGGCCCCCGCAATGGGGGCTGTGCCCTACGCGTTCCCCGAAACTATTTCTCGGCGGCGCCGATGAAAACGAACTTCATCTTCACTGCATTGCGCGGCGGATTGACGGTGGCGGAGTCGAAGGAAACCGACTTGCGCGGGCCCAGCGTCGCTGCCGGACGCGGGATGGTCCAGCTATAGACGACGCGGCCGCTGGCATCGCGCATCTCGACAAGTATGTCGTAAAGCGGCTGATCCGTATCGGTCGGGTTGATGACGCGCCCGGACACGGGTTGAACGACAGCGCCGCTCGCCTGGGTGCGCGGCGCGTCGGCCTTTGCCATGATCAGCAGAGGGACGTCGAACTCGCCGCCGCCGACACCGAACAGCGCCATGACACGCGCCGGACCGTAATAGGCCACGGCACCGCCAATCGAGGCGAGCGCGACGGCGACGGCAATGGCATAGATCGTCCACATCCGCGCCGGGTTGCGCCGAGGCCGGAAGGGTGGCTCATGGGCATAGGCGTCGTAGCCGGATTCGCTCTCCGCCTCGGCCGCCGCCTCCGATGCCGATAGGGCGGAAACACGCGCCGATGCGGAAGCCGACGCGGCGGCGGCAGGCGTCGGCGAAACCGGCGGCTCGGCGACCGACGCCCGCTCGACCAGATCGCGAGCCCCTTCATATTGCGGCGGATCCTGGAACCAGCTGTGCCGACACGAAGCGCAACGTACTTGGCGCCCGGTGGGTCCGACAGCGGCATCGGGCACCACGTAACGGGTACGACAAGCGGGACAAGACAGGATCACAGGGGTAAGTGCCTCATAACTATGATACGGTAAAGCACCCTTGCCGCCATGCTGGCAAGGGCAGCGTGCGCGACGTTCGCCTTTACGGAGACGCCCCGGCCGTGCGATTGGCGCAGCAGCAAAGGGCAACGATACAAACGCAGATGGCCAATATCGTCCAGTTCGACAATGTGGGCCTGCGCTATGGCACGGGGGCGGAAACGCTGTCCGACCTGTCCTTCTCGCTGGCAAGCGGCAGTTTTTATTTCCTGACCGGCCCCTCGGGCGCGGGCAAGACCTCGCTGCTCAAGTTGCTTTATCTCGCCCAGCGCCCCAGCCGCGGGGCCATCCGGCTGTTCGGCGAGGATCTGGTGACGATGCCGCGCAACCGACTGCCGAAGCTGCGTCGGCGCATTGGCGTCGTTTTCCAGGATTTCCGCCTGGTCCCGCATCTCTCCGCGTTCGACAATGTCGCGCTGCCGTTGCGACTGGCCGGGACCGATGAGCGCGAAATTGCTGCGCCCGTTGAGGAAATGTTGGCCTGGGTGGGGCTTTCCGATCGCGCCACGGCTCGCCCGGCAACGCTGTCGGGCGGGGAACAGCAACGCGTTGCCATCGCGCGCGCGGTCATTGCACGCCCCGATGTGCTGGTCGCCGACGAGCCGACGGGAAACGTGGACGCCGAAATGGCGTTGCGGCTGCTGCACCTGTTCGACGGGCTGAACAGGCTCGGGACGACGATCGTGGTCGCGACGCACGACATGCACCTGATCGGGCGCATCCCCTCGGCACAGATGCTGCGTCTGGACAAGGGGCGGTTGTCCGACCCGACCGGCAGCCTGCGCTATCCGCCGCAAACTCCGGACGCGATCCTGTGACCGCCGCCGTGGATGGCGTCCCGCGCCGCGTCCTGCCGGAAGGACGTTTTGCCGGGCCGATGCCCTGGGTCATTGCGATCATGATGTTTCTCGCCGTACTGGCGGCCGCTGCGGCGTTGGCGATCGCGCACGCGGCCACGGCGATGCAGGGCGCGATCGCCGGACGCGTGACCGTGCAGCTCGTCGAGGCCAACCCCGATCTTCGCGCGCGCCAACGAGTGGCGATCGTGAGCGAACTGCGGCAACAGTCGAACGTGACCGACGTGCATGAGATTGGCGATGCCCAGGTGCGCGACATGCTCACACCATGGCTGGGGACCGACGGCCTCGAGAGCGACCTCCCCGTGCCCGCGCTGATCGATGCGACCCTTGTCGACAGTTCGCCTGCCGCCGTCGCCGAGATCACGCGGACTGTGCAAGCCGTCGCCCGCAGTGCGCGTGTCGACCGACATGCCGACTGGCTCGGGCCCCTTGGCGGCCTGCTCGACGCGCTGCGATGGCTGGCCGTTACGCTGGTCCTGCTCACGGCCGCCGCGACGGCGGCTGCCGTCATTCTGGGCGCGCGCGCAGCGTTCGACCAGCATCGGGCGACGATCGATGTCATGCACCTGATGGGGGCAACCGACCGCCAGATTTCGCGCCTGTTCGAACGGCGGGTGGCGCAGGACGCCGTGTCAGGAGCCGCCCTTGGCTTTGTCGTCGCCGTCTTGGCGCTCGTCGTCCTCGGCTGGCGGATCGACGCCGTCGACTCGGCGCTCGTGGGCGGGGGCACACTCGGCTGGCTCGACTGGGCCCTGATCGCGCTGCTCCCGGTCGCTGGCGTCGGTGTCGCGATTGCGGCGGCGCGGCTGACGGTCCTGCGCGCGCTGGCGCGAATCCTGTGATCCGGCTCGTGGTCCGCCTTGCTGCGCTCGGCCTGCTCCTCTGGATGCTGGGGTTCGTCGTTTTCGTGGTGACGATGCCGCGTCCGGCCGATCCGGCGCTGAAGACCGACGTCATCGTCGTGCCCACCGGCGGGGCGGGGCGAACGGCCCGCGGGGCCGAGATCCTCGCGGCGGGCGGTGCGAAGCGGATGTTCATCAGCGGCGTGGCCACCGCCACCAGAGGGCATGAGATCGCCGCCCAAAACCACCTTGACCGGCGGTTATTCGCCTGTTGCGTCGACCTCGGCCACGAAGCGAGCGACACGCGCTCGAACGCCGAGGAAACCGCTGCCTGGTTGCGCAAGCGCAAGGCCCGCAGCGTGCGGCTGGTGACGACCGACTGGCATATGCCGCGGGCGCGCTTTGAACTCGATCAGGCCGTCGACGCCGATGTCAGCATCATCGACGACGCTGTCGACAGCCAGGCCGATTTCGATGTGCTGATGCGTGAATACAACAAATATCTGCTGCGACGCGCCGCGGTGGCGGCGGGATGGTGAGCGTCGTGCGCTCGATCGTCTACACGATCGTGTTCTACATCGGCAGCGTCGTGTACACGGTGGCCTCCTTTGCCAGCATCCCGTTTGGGCGGCCCGTGATCTACTACGCGCCGCGTGGGTGGGCCCAGTTCCACTCTTGGTGCATGCGCTGGTTGCTGGGCATCCGCGTCGTCGTCGAGGGCCAGCTGCCCCAGACGGGCGCCATCGTTGCCTTCAAGCATGAATCGATGCTGGAAACGACCGAAGTCCTTCGGCTGTTCGACCGGCCTGCCGTCGTCTTCAAGGCCGAACTGCTGAAAATTCCGCTGTGGGGGCCGGCGGCGCTCGCGCATGGCGTGATTCCGGTTGCCCGCGAGACCGGTGCCACGGCGCTCCGCCGGATGTTGAAGGCCGGGCGCGCGGCGATCGCCGAAGCGCGCCCGGTCATTATTTTCCCCGAGGGCACGCGCGTGCCGCATGGCGAGATGGCCCCGCTGCGGCCCGGCGTTGCAGGCCTCTACAAGGCGCTGAACCTGCCGGTTGTCCCTGTCGCGCTCGACAGTGGACGGCTTTGGAAGCGGCGCGGCTTTGTGAAGCACGCCGGCGTCGTAACCTTTCGCGTCGGCGAAACGATCCCGACCGGCTTGCCGCGCGAAGAGGTCGAAGCGCGCATTCATGCCGGTATCAATGCGCTGAACGCCTGATCGTCGCGGCGGGGCCGCTAGTGGTCGCTGCGCCCGAAATCGGGTCGCGCGTCGTCTTGCCCCTGTTCGATGATCGACCGCCGCACGGCGCGGGTGCGGGTGAACAGTTCGAGCAGCGCATCGCCATCGCCCCAGCGGATCGCCCTTTGCAGCGCGGTCAGGTCTTCACTGAACCGCTGTAGCATCTCGAGCACAGCATCCTTGTTGGTGAGGAACACGTCGCGCCACATGACTGGGTCCGACGCCGCGATCCGCGTGAAATCCCGGAAACCGCCCGCCGAATATTTGATGACTTCCGACTGGGTTACGCTTTCGAGATCCGACGCGGTACCGACGATCGTGTAAGCGATCAGATGCGGCAGGTGACTCGTGATCGCGAGCACCAGGTCATGATGCGCAGGATCCATGATCTCGACGTTCGAGCCGAGACGCTTCCAGAATTCCGAAACCCGCGCCACGGCTGCCTCGGGCGTGCCATGCGCCGGGGTCAGGATGCACCACCGCTGGTGGAACAGCGCGGCAAATCCCGCTTCCGGGCCGCTCCGCTCGGTCCCGGCAACCGGGTGCGCCGGGACGACAATATTGTTGCGAAGCGCGTCGGCCAGGGCAAGGGCAACCCCGGCTTTCGAAGATCCGACGTCGCTGACGACCGCATCGGGCGGCAGGTCAGCGGCAACCGCCTCGGCGACGTCCCGCATAGCGCCGACCGGCACGCAAAGGATGACGAGGTCGGCATCGGTTACGGCCGCACCCGGGCTATCCGCCACGTCCTCGCATAGCTGTAGCGCGCGCACGGTCGCGCGGACTTCGCCGCTCGCGTCATAGCCCGTCAGGCACACGGTGGGCATGGCTGCGCGCACGGCACGCGCGATCGACGATCCGATCAGGCCCAGCCCGATGATTGAGACACGTTCGAACGGCAACATCCGGGCGCGCTAGCCGGATGATGCTTGCGCTGTCCAGTCATGCACCCTAGCCGCGCGGTCATGGACGAACGTTTCGGCCTCAATCGCCGCGTGGCCTTGCGCGGACCGCTCGCGCTCGATGGCGGCGGCATTCTCGCGCCCGTCGAGCTCGGCTACGAAACCTATGGAGCCCTCAACGGCGACGCGTCGAATGCCATTCTGGTCTGCCATGCGCTCACCGGCGACCAGCATGTTGCCAGCACCCATCCGATTACGGGCAAGCCCGGCTGGTGGGCGCGCATGGTGGGTCCCGGCCGGCCCATCGATACCGACCGCTTCTGCGTGATTGCCGCCAATGTCATCGGCGGATGCATGGGTTCCTCGGGCCCGCAGAGCCTCGCACCCGACGGCCGGCCTCATGCGATGCGCTTCCCGGTCATCACCGTCAGCGACATGGCGCGCAGCCAAACGATGCTGATGGACCATCTCGGCATCGGGCGGCTTCATGCCGTCGTCGGGGGCTCGATGGGCGGGATGCAGGCTCTCAGCTGGGCAGCCCATTTTCCCGAGCGTGTCGGAGCCGCACTGATCATCGCCTCGACGGCCAAGCACAGTGCCCAGAATATCGCCTTTCACGAGGTCGGCCGACAGGCGATCATGGCCGACCGCAACTGGCGCGGCGGCGACTATTACGCCGACGCCGTGTCGCCGGCCGCTGGACTCGCCGTCGCCCGCATGGCCGCGCACATCACCTATTTGTCCGAAGTGGGCCTGACCGAAAAATTCGGCCGCCGCCTGCAGGAACGTGACGCCAAGACATTCGGGTTCGACGCGGACTTCCAGGTCGAAAGCTATCTTCGGCATCAGGGGATCAGCTTTACCGACCGCTTTGACGCCAATTCCTATCTCTACATCACCCGCGCCATCGACTATTTCGACCTGGCGGAGGAATTCGGTGGCCGGCTGGCCAACGCGTTCAAGGATAGCCGGACACGCTTTGCGATCGTCAGTTTCGATACCGACTGGCTGTACCCGACCGCCGAATCCAAATCTATCGCTCATGCACTGAACGCTGCCGGGGCGCCGGTCAGCTTCGTCGAGCTCTCCAGCCCCTATGGCCATGACGCCTTTTTCCTCGACGTGCCGGCGCTCGACCGGGTGGTGTCGGGCTTCTTGTGTGCAGACTGCTGATGACGTTGCGGCCGGATCTCGCGCTCATCGCGGACAATGTGCGGGCAGGTGCGCGGGCGCTCGATGTCGGCTGCGGCGACGGCGCACTGATGGCAGAGCTCCGGGCGAAAGGCTGCGACGCGCGTGGCATCGAAATCGACGGCGCCGACGTCACGGCGGCGCTCGAGCGCGGGCTGTCGGTGATTCAGGGCGATGCCGACACCGACCTGGCCGATTATCCCGATGCCAGCTTCGACTATGCCATCCTCAGCCAGACCTTGCAGACCACGCGGCGCCCCGATCTTGTTATCGACCAGCTGCTGCGCATCGGCGAGCGTGCCTTTGTGTCGTTCCCCAATTTCGCACAGTGGCGCATCCGCCTCGCGCTGATGTTCGGCGGACGGATGCCCGTGACGCGGCAGCTGCCGTCACGCTGGTACGACACGCCGAACATCCACCACGTGACGATCGACGATTTTCGAAGCTTCCTCGCCGAGCGGGGCGTCCGCATCGAGGCGCAATGGTTCCTGCGCGCCGACCGCCGGGTGTCGAGCGCCGCAGCGAACATCTTCGCCGAGCATGCCGTCTTCCTGCTATCCCGTCAGCCCGCGCCGTAAGAGGGCGTTGGCGGCGCTTGCCACCGCATCAAGGTCGGCCGCGTCGTCCATGACGCCATAGCGCAGGCCCAGAAACACGTTCATCCCCATGATCGCCCACGCTTCGATTTCGCCAATGCCTTCGCGCAACTCGCCCTTGGCCATCCCCTGCCGAAGCCGGGCCCCGATGCGGGCGGCCGCGCTTTCGTAATGCGCGCGATAGCTCGTCGGATCGACAAATTCGGCTTCGTCGATGATCCGGTAGAGCTCGCGGTGCTCGCGGGCAAAGCCGATGAACGAGGCGAGCACCGCCCGTTCGCCCTCCAGGACGCTGGTCGCGCCCTGGCTGGCGGCCGCCCCGACGATTCCGACCTGCATACTCATGTCGCGGACGAGTGCGCGGAACAGCTCGTCCTTCGAACTGAAATAGGTATAGAAGCTGCCAAGCGCGACGCCGGCGCGGCTGGTGATCCCCACGATCGAAGTTTCATGGAAGCCGCGGGTCCCGAACTCGATGGCCGCCGCGTCCAGGATCGCGCGATGGGTGCGTCGCCCGCGCTCGGTGCGGGGTGTCTTGTCGCTGTCGGAACCCGTTGCAACTGTTGCCATAGCGCCACGCTCGCTCATCAATTCATCCCCGGATCTGAGGCCGCTACATTGCATAGTTGAAACATGGTTCAACTTTCACTATTCGCACTTCCCAACGAGCGCAAGATGTCCTGCGCCACACAGGGGAGAGCTTAAATGGCCAACCGGTTCCGTATTGCATTGTTTTCCGGTGTTGCGCTTTTTAGCGTTGTAGCAGCACCCGTGGCCGCCCAGCAGCCGGCAGACAGCGCGGCCAGCGACGGCGACATCGTCGTCACGGCGCGCCGCCGCGAGGAAAGCCTGTTGCAGGTGCCGGTCGCCGTAACCGCCTATTCCGCACAGGCTCTTGAACGCTCCGGAGCGACCGATCTCACCGACATCCAGAACACGACGCCCAACACGACGCTGAAGGATGCGCGCGGCACAAATTCGACCCTTGCCGCGTTTATCCGCGGCGTCGGCCAGCAGGATCCGGTGCCGGGATTCGAGGCGGGCATCGGCATTTACCTTGACGATGTCTATCTCAACCGCCCGCAAGCGGCCGTGCTCGACATCTATGATGTCGAGCGGATCGAGGTCCTGCGCGGGCCGCAGGGGACGCTTTATGGACGCAACACCATTGGCGGTGCGGTGAAATATGTGACCAAGCGCCTGCCGGACCATCTCGAGGTCAACCTCAGGGGGACCTATGGTTCGTACAACCAGGCGGACGGGATCATCAGCGTGGCTGCACCCATCGGCGCCGGGTTCAAGCTCGGTCTTTCGGGCGCGCGCCTGACGCGAGACGGCTTTGGCCGCAACCTCAATCTCAACATCCCGAACTACAACAAGAACATCTGGGCAGGGCGCGCGACACTGGAATTCCAGACACCCGACAACGCCATGTCGATCCGCCTCACGGGCGACTATACGCATGACAAGTCGAGCGCCCGCAACGGTCACCGGCTGATCCCGGGCCTGCTGTCGGGCACACCGGTGCTCGCCAATGTCTATGACACACAGGCCGGGCTCAATAACCCCGTCGAGGATATTTGGGCCGGCGGGCTGTCGCTGGTTGCAGAGGCGCATCTCAGCGACGCCGTCACGTTCAAGAGCATCAGCGCTTGGCGCAAGGACCGGTCGTACACGCCGATCGATTTCGACTCGTTGCCCGCCGTCGATGTCGACGTGCCGGCGGTCTATCGCAACGAACAGATCAGCCAGGAATTCCAGCTCGCCTACAAGAGTGAAAAGCTGAACGGGATCATTGGCTATTATTATCTCGGTGCAAAGGCCGCGACCAAGTTCGACGTACTGCTGTCGACGACCTTCCCCAATTTCAACGCCAACACCACCGGCGATGTACGGACTGAGACTTCTTCGTTCTTTGGCGATTTTACCTACGACTTCACACCGCAACTCAGCGTCTCGCTGGGCGGGCGGTACACGATCGACAAGCGCGACTCGGCCATCTTCAAGGGCAATTTCCTCGGCATCTCGAGCGAATTCGGCGGCACGCCGGTCGCCTTCGGTGCACCTTCGACGAACTTCAGCGGCAGCGCGATTTTCCGCAAATTCACCCCGCGCGCGTCGGTGAGCTTCAAGCCGAATGAGAAGCACATGTTCTACGCTTCCTATTCGGAAGGGTTCAAGGGCGGCGGCTTCGATCCTCGCGGTGCCGGTACCTCGGCTCCTGACGTCAACCAGGACGGCGTGCGCAGTTACCAGGAAATCTACAACTACCTGCTCTTCCGCCCGGAAACTGTCAAAAGCTATGAAATCGGCTGGAAAGGCTCGGCCTTCGGCCGCCGCCTCACCTGGGCGCTCGACGGTTTCTATTCGGACTACAGCGACGTCCAGGTACCCGGTTCGGTCGGCTGCATCATCAACGGCCAGCCCAACTTCTGCGGCATCACGACCAACGCCGCCAAGGCGCGGATAAAGGGGATCGAGCTCGAAACCGCCGCCGTACTGGCACGGGGCTTTGCCGGTGCCGGATCTTCGGTCACTTTCAACGGCACGCTCGGCTACATGGACGCCAAGTACAAGACCTTCATCGGGCCGACCGGCGTCGATGTCGCGAATGTACGGGTGTTCCAGAACACGCCTGAATGGACGGTCAGCGGCACGCTTGGCGCCGCGCTTCCGATCGGCTCCGGCCTACTCAATGCGTCGGGGACAGCATCCTATCGCAGTCTCACCCACCAGTTTGAAACAGCAACGCCGTTTCTAGATCAGCCGGGCTACACCCTGTTCGACGCGCACCTGAATTACAGCTTCGACGACGGCAGATATACCATCGGCGTGCACGCGAAGAACCTGACCGACGTGCGCTACAAGACTGCGGGCTATCAATATATTGCCTCGACCATCGCCGGTGTGCCGATCCTCACGCCAGCGGGCGGCTACACCCCGACCTTGGGCAAGGAAGGGATCGCCACCGCCTTCTACGGCAATCCGCGGCAGATCTTTGCGACCGTCGGCGTCAAGTTCTGACGCAGACGTTCATCCGGAAGGATCGCGACAAGCCGGGGGCGATTTTGATCACGCCGGGCTTGTCGCGGAAGTCGCCTGCAAAGCCGACCGGGTCAGCATAGCCCGCCCAGGGCTCAATGCACAGAAAGTCGGCGCCGGGCTTGGTCCAGATTCCCAGCTGCGCCGTATCGGGAAATTCGATGTCGAGCCGGGCACCTTCGGGCGCGCCATAGCTCAACCCGCGGCTTTCCAGATCGGTCCAGATCAGCGCATCGGCCGCAAACAGGTCGTCGGCCAAGGCAAGACGGGTGCCATCGACAGGTGAGGGGCGGGGCCGCGGATCGATGAGCCCCTCCGGGGTCAGCTGTCGCAGCGGTCCGGCTTCCGGATGGTCGAACATGACGGCATGGGCAGCCCGATCGCCGCCAGGTAGCGGCCAGGTAAAGGCAGGGTGAAAGCCGAGGCTTGCCGGCAAGGGCCCGCGCCCCGGATTGTTCACGTGCGCCGTCATTTCCAGCCGCTCCCCGACCAGGGTGAAGTCGACGCCGAGCTCGAAGGCAAACGGGTAGCTTTTGCGCGTGGCCTCGCAGTCGGTGAGCCTGAATCGCACCGATGCGGCGTCATGATGTACGACCTCGAACTGTAAGCGTCGCGCAAAGCCGTGCTTTTCCATCGGATAGGCCTGGCCGTCGACATGAAGCCGGTCATCGTTCAGCCGCCCGACGATCGGGAACAGCAGCGGCGCTCGCCCCGTCCAGAAGGCCGGATCGCCCGACCAGATGTATTCGCGCCCCTGCGCATCGGTCAGCGACTGCAATTCGGCCCCTAGCGGATCGACGCGGACCGTAAGCCGCTCCGAGGCGATGCTGATCACCGCGCCCGGACCTTGGCCCAGGCATCCGCGACAGCGGCAACGCTCATGTCGGCCTCGGCCCTGGTGGTCGCAATGGAGCAGACGGACGCGCGCATCACCCACTGCCCTCGCCATTGCGCCGCGCCGAAAAAGGCGATGGCATCGTGCTGGATTTGTTCGATGGTCGCCAGGGTCAATGCATCGTCGTCGCCGAACCGGACCATGAACTGGTTGAGCGTCACGGGAACGACGCTCGAAATTCCGGCCACGCGCCCGAGCTGGGCCGCCATATGTGCAGCCAATGCGCAGTCACGTTCGACCATCTCCGCGATGCCGGCGCGTCCAAGGGCCTTGATCATCGCCCACATCGCAAAGCCCCGCGCCCGACGCGACAGCTCGGGGACGTAGGAAGAAGGGTCGCGGTCGGCCCCTTCGGCGGGCGGCAGATAGCTGGCCGAAACCGCCATGGCGCGCCGATGGGCCTCGGCATTGCGTACGATGGCAAAGCCGCAGTCATAGGGCGTCTGCAGCCACTTGTGGCCGTCGGTCGCCCAGGATTCGGCGAGATCGACACCCGCAGTCAGGTAACGGCGCGCGGGCGCCGCCTGGGCCCACAGACCGAAGGCACCGTCGACGTGCGTCCAAATACCCTTGGCATGCGCCATCGGTATGATCTCGGCAAAGGGGTCGCACCCGCCTGTATTGATCTGTCCGGCCTGCAGCACGGCGATGGCCGGACCCTCGAGTTGCGCGACCGCCGCCGCAAAGGCTTCTGGGAGAATGCGGCCAAGGGCGTCGCACTCGACCGTCACGACGCGTTTGGCGCCCAGCCCCAGATATTTCAGCCCCGAAAACACCGTCGCATGCGCATCTGCGCCGATCAGCACCGTAACCGGTGGCGCGCCGAACAGCCCGTCGGCTTCGACGTCCCAGCCGACCCTGCGCAAAACCTCGCTGCGCGCGGCCGCGAGGCACACGAAATTGGCGACCGTCGCCCCCGTGACCACGCCGACCGAGGACTCGCGCGGCAGGTCGAGCAGGTCAAGGATCCATCCTGCCGCCACGTCTTCCACAGCGGATGCCGCCGGCGCCGCCGTCAGATTCGCCGCGTTCTGGCCCCAGGCCGAGGTCAGCCAATCCGCCGCGACGCCCGCCGGGTGCGAGTTCCCGATCACCCACCCGAAGAATCTCGGGCCTGTCTGCGCACGAATGCCGGGCGTCGCGCCGTCGATCAATTCAGCGATGACCGCGTCGATATCGGCGGCGGTTTCGGGCAGAGGCGTCGCGAAGGTGTCACGGGTAGCGCGATAGTCGGCGACGGGCGTGTGCGCAGCGTTCGCCGTCGCCGTGCGATAGGCAATGGCAGCCGCCGCTGCGCGTTCGAGCGCGCGGCGCGACGCCTCATCCACGCAGCGTCGCCCCCAGCTTTGCCGCAGCGGCAACCACCTTTGCGGCGATCGCGGCCAGCTCTTCCTCGGTGAAGCTCTTTTCCACCGGTTGCAGCGTGACTTCGACCGCCAGCGACTTGTGCCCGTCGGCGACGCCCGTGCCGGTGAACATATCGAACAGCCGCGCGTCGGCGATGGCTGCCTTGTCCGCCCCCCGTACGGCGCGCACCAGCGTGTCGCTCGCCATGTCGGTCGGCACGAGGAACGCAAAGTCGCGGCGCACGACTTGTAGCGCGGACGGCGCAAAGGCGGCGCGCATGAATCCACCGCTCCGCTTCGCCGGTACCGCGTCGAGATAGATTTCGCACGCCGCGACCGTGCCGCCCAGGTCAAACGCCCTCGCGGTGGCGGGGTGCAACACGCCGAAGTTTGCCAGCACCGTCTTGGACCCCAGCCGCAAGGTCCCCGACTGGCCCGGATGATAATGCGCGCCCGCCTCGCCCATGACCTGCACATTCTCGACGGGCGCACCTGCCGCCTCGAGCAAGGCCAGCGCCTCGGCCTTCGCATCGAACGCATCGAACATCTGCGCCTTGCCGGTCGCCCAGCCGCGCGCGCTGCGCTCGCCCGCCAGCACGACACCGGCAGTCAGATGCTCGCTGTCCGCCAGGTAGCGCCGCCCGATCTCGAACAGCCGCACGTTATCAGCGCTGCGGCTCATATTGCGCTGTGCCGCGGACAGCAGCCCCGGCAGAAGCGAAGGGCGCATCACCTTCAGCTCTTCCGAAATCGGATTGGCCAGCGTCCAGTCGCCGCCACCGAAGGCAGCGGCTTCGGCCTCGCTGACGAAGCTCCAGGTGATCGCCTCGTTCAGCCCGCGCGCCGCCGCCGTGCGCCGAACGCGCCGTTCGACCTTCTGCACTGGCGTTGCCGTCGGCCGGGCCACGCCGTCCGTACGCGGCAGCGGGGTCGATACGATATGGTCGAGCCCCACGATTCGGACGACTTCCTCGACGAGGTCCGCCCCGCCGTCGACGTCACGACGCCAGCTGGGAACGGTAACCTCCCAGTCCGCGGCAACGCCAAAGCCCAGGCTGTCCAGGATCGCGCGCTGCCTGTCCGCTGCCACATCGATCCCGCCCAGTCGTGCGCACAGCAGCGGATCGTACGACAACGTCCGCCCCTGCATCGGCGGCATGCCCGCGCGCACGATCTCCGACGGCACCCCGCCGCAATGTTCGACGATCAGCCCGGTCAGGATTGCAACCGCATCGTCGAGAAATGCCGGGTCGACCCCGCGCTCGAACCGCGTCCGCGCATCGCTGGTCAGCGCGAGCGTCTGGCCGGTCTTGGCGATCCGCTCGGGCGTGAAATAGGCGATTTCGAGCAGTACGTCGGTCGTGTCGTCGGCAATCCCCGAATGCTCGCCACCCATGATACCCGCAATGTCATGCACCTCATTGGCATCCGCGATCACGGTCATCTCGGGCGACAGCGTGAACGTCTTGCCGTTGAGCACCGTCACCGTCTCGCCGTCGGTTGCGCGCCGCGCGACGACCGGGCCAGTGAGCTTCGCCATGTCATAGGCATGGCTCGGCCGCCCCAGGTCGAGCATCACATAGTTGGTGATGTCGACGAGCGTCGAAATCGGGCGTTGCCCAACCGCTTTAAGGCGGCGCGCCATCCACTCGGGCGCCGTGCCGTTGGTCACGCCGCTGATCGTGCGGCCGAAGAAAGCCGGGCAGCCCTCGGGATCGTCGGTCCGTATCTCGATCCGGCTCGGCCCGCTGCCGGCGATCTCGGGCACGACGAGCGGCTTGAGTGTACCAAGCCCCGCCGCTGCCAGATCGCGCGCGATGCCCCGCACGCCCATGCAGTCCTGCCGGTTGGGCGTGACCGCCACGTCGAACACGGGATCGTCGATCCCCGCATAGCCCGCGAACGACGCGCCGACCGGCGCATCTTCGGGCAATTCGATGATACCGTCATGCTCGTCGCCGAGCTCCAGTTCGCGCACCGAACACATCATGCCGTTTGATTCGACGCCGCGGATCGCGGCGACCTTCAACACCATGCCGTTGGCCGGCACGACCGCGCCGGGCGCCCCGAACACGCCAACGAGGCCTGCCCGCGCATTGGGCGCGCCGCAGACGACCTGCAGCGGTCCGTCGCCGGCGTCGACCGAAAGCACCTGCAGCTTGTCGGCCTGCGGATGTGGCGCCGCCGTCAGCACGCGCGCGATGCGGAACGCCGACAGTTTTTCGGCCGGGTTCTCGATGCCTTCGACCTCGAGGCCGATCGCGTTGAGCGTGTCGGCGACCTGGTCGACCGTCGCTTCGGTCTCAAGATGCGCCTTGAGCCAGCTGAGCGTGAACTTCATGCCCCCACTCCTGCCGATAAAGTGGGCACGTCGAGCGCGCCGAACCCGTAATGCTTCAGCCAGCGATTATCGCCGTCGAAAAAGGCGCGCAGGTCGTCCATGCCGTATTTCAGCATCGCCAGCCGGTCGACGCCGACGCCGAACGCGAAGCCGGAATAATCGTCAGGATCGATTCCGCAGGCACGCAACACGCGCGGGTGCACCATCCCGCTGCCCAGCAGCTCCATCCAGCCGCCGGTACCACCCAGTACGCGCTTGCCCTTCTCGATGCTGAACCCGACATCGACCTCGACCGAAGGCTCGGTGAACGGGAAATAGCTGGGCCGCAGCCGCAGCACGATGTCGTCGCGCTCGAAGAACGCCTTCAGGAACGTCTCGAGCGTCCACTTGAGGTGACCCAGGTGGATGCCCTTGTCGACGACCAGCCCCTCGATCTGGTGGAACATCGGCGTGTGCGTCGCGTCGCTATCCGACCGGTAGACACGGCCCGGCGCAATAATGCGGATCGGCGGCTTTTGCGACGTCATGGTGCGGATCTGCACAGGGGAGGTGTGCGTCCGCAGCACCTTCGCCTCTGTGCCCTCGGCCGCCTGAAGGTAGAACGTATCGTGCATCGCGCGCGCCGGGTGCGTCTCGGGCATGTTGAGCGCGGTGAAATTATGCCATTGGTCCTCTATCTCGGGCCCGGTCGCGACGGCGAAGCCCATGTCGGCGAAAATCTCGGCGAGCTCGTCCATGACCTGGCTGACCGGGTGGACCGACCCGCGCGGCGTTGCGGGGGCGGGAAGGGTCATGTCGAGCCGTTCGGTGGCGAGGCGCGCATCGAGCGCCGCGCTCTCAAGCGCGCCCTTGCGTGCGGTGATCGCGTCGGCCGCGGCAACCCGCAGCCCGTTGATGCGCGGTCCTTCAGCCTGACGCTGCTCGGGCGACATGCCACCCAATGTCTTCAACAGCGCACTGATCGATCCACTCTTGCCAAGCAACGCGATGCGCACGGCTTCGAGCGCGTCGAGGTCGGCGGCAGCGGCGATCCGTGCGGTAATTTCGTGTTCGTTCATAGCCCCAGCCCCATAAGCAAAAGGGCGCGAGCGGCAACCCGCTCACGCCCCAATGCGCATCCGTTACGAAGTTCGCTTTATGCCGCGGCAGAAGCCTGGGCGGGCAGCGCGTTCTTCGCCTGCGCGATGATGGTGCTGAACGCCGTGCCTTCGTGCATCGCCAGGTCGGCCAGGACCTTCCGGTCGAGTTCGACACCTGCGAGCTTCAACCCGTGCATGAATTGGCCATAGGTCAGGCCTTCCATGCGCACGGCGGCGTTGATGCGCTGGATCCAGAGCGCACGGAAATTGCGCTTCTTCACCTTGCGATCGCGATACGCGTATTGACCCGCCTTCTCGACCGCCTGCTTGGCGATCCGGATCGTGTTCTTGCGGCGGCCGTAGTAACCCTTGGCCTGCTCCAGAACCTTCTTGTGCTTTGCGTGCGTTGTTACGCCGCGTTTGACGCGTGCCATCTATCCGCGCTCCCTTATGACAGGCCGTACGGCGCCCAGGCCTTGACGGTGGCCGTATCGGCCTTCGACAAAAGCTTGGTCCCGCGGTTCTGGCGGATGTACTTGGCATTGTGGCTGATCAGGCGGTGGCGCTTGCCAGCGACGCCGTGCTTCAGCTTGCCGGTCGCGGTGAGCGTGAAGCGCTTCTTCACACCGCTCTTGGTCTTCAGTTTGGGCATTTTCGTCCTTTCGAATGACGTCCCTGAAGTCGCCATGGCAGCCCTTTCAGCCAGGCGATTCGTAGCGGGTCGTGCTTTGAAGTCGGCTCCGGTAGCGGCACCGGGCGGGAAAAGCAAGGGAACTACGCCCTGCTCCCGCCCGTTGACCTCGCTACCATGGCCGAAGCCGACCCAGAAGTTCCATTGCAAGGCGACGCGCCGCAACCCGGTGAGGGGCCGCGCGAGGCCGACAGGGCGCCCCGGCGCAAGGCTGGCCCGGTAGGCTGGACGATGCGCATCCTGCTCGGGCTGGTCGTCACCATTTTCCTTGCCTGGCTGGTTCTCTACATCACCAAGGGCCGCTTTCTCAAACACACGTTCGAGCGTATCGCCACGCGTAGTTTGTCGCGCGACGTCAAGGTCGACGGCGATTTCCAGCTCTATTTCGATCCGATCACGATCAAGTTCCTGGCCGAACGGATGACGGTCGCCAATCCGGCATGGCGCAAGGGCGACTTCTTCCGCGCCGATCTCATCGAAACGCGCATCGCGACCTTTCCGCTGATTTTCGGAACGCGGCGCATCAAATGGCTCAACATGGCCGGCGCGCGGCTCGACCTTGCCTGGGACGCCGCGCGCCGGCGCAATACGTTCACCTTCGGCGACCCGACCAAGCCCAAGGCGCATTTCGAACTGCCCGACATCGTCCGGGCGCAGGTCGTCCGGACCACGGCCGATTATGCGGATCCGCTCTTGCTGTTGCAGGCGCGTATCCGGGTCGAAACCATCAAGGCGGCGGACACCCGCTTTGCCGATGACATCCGCTTCACCGGTGACGGCACGCTCCGCGCCAAGCCGTTTACCATGTCGGGGCGATTGCTCTCGCCCAACGTCACGGTTGCGGGGGGCGAGAACCGGCTGGCGCTGACGGCGCACTCGGGCGCAACGACGCTCGATGTCACGGGCACGTTGCCGGGCGCGACGATCATCGAAGGCGCACGCCTGAAACTCGTGGCGCGTGGTCCCAATCTCGCCGACCTGCTCGACTTCCTGGGCGTCGCCCTGCCCGATACCCGGACATATCGCGTCACCTCGGACATGACCAAGCAAGGCGGGGCTTATAAGCTTACGCATATCGCCGGACGGTTCGGCGAGTCCGATTTGTCGGGCAACGCTATGTTCACCCTGCCGGACAACCGGCTGAAGATCGACGCGGACCTGCGCACGCAGCGGTTGAACATCGTCGATGCCGGTCCCTTCATCGGTTACGACCCAGCGCGGCTGGAAAAGGGGCAGGTTGCGACGATGGCGGCTGGCCGTCCGCGCCTGCTTCCCGATGCACCGCTGCGGATCGAGGCGATCAAGCGCTTCGATGCCGACGTCAGATATCGCGTGGCCCGCATCGGCGGGGTCTCCATGCCGGTGTCGAACATCGATCTGACGCTTGCGCTGAAGGACAGCCGCCTTCAACTGAAGCCGCTCACCCTCGATCTTGCGGGTGGGCGCCTCTGGTCGGACATCTCGATCGATGCGCGCCGCCCCGCTGTCTTTACCAGCTATGACATTCGCCTGTCGCAAACCCCGCTCGCGGCTTTGCTCGGGAAGTCGGGCGTCGAGGCAGCGGGAGCCAGCGGGTCGATCCGCGCGCGAGCGCAAATGACCGGCACCGGCGATTCGGTTCGCGCCTCGCTTGCCTCGTCGAACGGTCGCATCGCCATCATCATGCCGCAAGGCAGCTTTTGGCAGCGCAATATCCAGCTCTCCGAACTCGACCTTGGCGTCTATCTGCAAAAGCTGATCGGGGGCGAGCTGAAGGAACCGGTGCGGGTCAATTGCGGGCTCATCGCGTTCACCGTGCGCAACGGGGTTGCGGCAGCCGACCCCATCCTTGTCGATACGCGCAAAAACGTCATTCTGGGGCGCGGCGGTTTCTCGTTCCGCAACGAGACGCTCGACTTCGCGGTGCGCGCCGACGGCAAGAAATTCAGCGTCTTTTCCGCCCAGTCACCCATTGGCGTGAACGGCTATTTCGCAAAACCGGGAATCGACGTCATCAGCCCCGAGTTGATCGGGCGCGGCGCGGCAGGTCTCGGGCTTGCCGCAGTCGCTTCGCCGTTTGCGGCCATCCTGGCCTTTGTCGACGTCGGCGATGCCAAATCGGCGCAATGCGGCCCGGTGCTCGCCGGCGCCCGTGCTTCGGCCCAGCGCGACACCAAGGGGCGCCCGCGCGACGACGTCGGGCGCGGGACGACGGCGAAGTCGGAAGACGGCAATCGTTCGAAGGGGGAGCGCAAGGACCAGCGCAAGAAATTCCTCGGAATCTTCTAGATCGCGAGCGCTTCGATCACTTCTTCAAGCCGCGCCGCATCGCCTAGCGCAATCACATCGCCCGCGCTGTCGACATTGAGCGGATCGCCAGACCAGTCGCACATTGTGCCGCCGGCGCCTTCGACGATCGGGACGAGCGCCGCGAAATCATAGATTTTCAGGCCCGACTCGACGACGAGATCGATATGGCCCGAGGCAACAAGCCCATAGTTGTAGCAATCCCCCCCGTAGACGATCCTGCGCCGCGCCACTTTCGCGGCTAGAGCCAGGAACTTTACGGCATCGTCGTCGGTGAAATAATGCGGGCTGCTGGTGGCGAGCGACGCGTTCGCCAGATCGGGGCAGCGACGCGCGCGCGCTGCTTCGCCCCGGAACAACGTCGGCCGGCCGACCACGCCCAGCCAGCGCTCGCGTGCCACGGGCTGGTCGATCACGCCGATGACCGGCCAGCCCTCTTCAACCAGCGCGACCAGCGTGCCGAAGAGGGGACGCCCCGCAATGAAGCTTGTCGTGCCGTCGATCGGGTCGAGCACCCAGCTGCGTCCGGTCGAGCCCTGCTTGACGCCGAATTCCTCGCCGACGATCCCGTCGCGGGGAAATTCAGCCTCGATGATCCGCCGCATTGCCGCCTCCGCTGCGCGGTCGGCTTCGGTCACGGGCGAGGCATCGGCCTTGGTTTCGCTTTCGAAATTCGCCCGGAAAAACGGGCGGATGGCAGCCCCTGCCGCATCGGCGAGGCGCTCGGCGAGTTCGACATCGGCGGGGCGCATGCTGTGGCCGCCTCAGTCGAAAAGCGAGCTGACCGAGCTTTCGTCGGCAATGCGCTTGATCGCCTCGGCAACCAGCGGCGCGATGGTCAGCAGGCGGATGTTGTGTGCGCTATTGGCGGCTTCGGGCGGTTGGATCGAATCGGTGACGACGAGCTCCCGCAGCACCGATCCCTCGACCCGCGCCACCGCTCCACCCGACAGCACGCCGTGCGTGACATAGGCGACGACGTCCGCTGCACCGGCATCGCGCAGCGCCTTGGCCGCGTTGCACAAGGTCCCCGCCGAATCGACGATATCGTCGATCAGCACGCAAAAGCGGCCTGCGACTTCGCCGATGATGTTCATGACTTCGCTTTCGCCCGCTTTTTCGCGCCTTTTGTCGACGATTGCGAGCGGGGCGTTGTTGAGCCGCTTGGCGAGCGCCCGGGCGCGTACCACGCCACCGACGTCGGGACTGACCACCATCAGATTGTCGGTGGGAAAGCGGGCCTGGATGTCGGCGGCCATGACCGGTGCGGCGAACAGATTGTCGGTCGGGATGTCGAAGAACCCCTGGATCTGGCCGGCGTGGAGATCGACCGACAACACCCGGTGGGCGCCCGCCACGGTGATCATGTTGGCAACGAGCTTGGCCGAAATCGGCGTGCGGGGCCCCGGCTTGCGGTCCTGCCGGGCATAGCCGAAGTAGGGCACGACCGCCGTGATCCGTTTGGCCGAAGCGCGCTTCAGCGCATCGATGCAGATCAGCAGCTCCATGAGGTTGTCGTTGGCGGGAAACCCGGTCGATTGCAGCACGAACACGTCCTCGCCGCGAACATTCTCATGGATCTCGACGAAGACTTCCTCGTCGGCAAAGCGGCGCACGCTCGCCTCGGTCAGTGGCATCTCGAGATATTGAGCAATCGCCTTGGCCAGCGGCAGGTTGGCGTTTCCGGTCAGCAGCTTCATGTTCGTCCCCTGTACGGCTGCCCTTAAACGCCACTTGCCCGGTGTCAAAGGGGAAGCCTAGAGCGCAGCCATGACCGACCGCCTCACGATCGCCCTTGCCCAGATGAGCCAGCGGGTCGGCGACCTTGCCGCCAATGCCGACGCAATGCTGTCGATGCGCGCGCGCACCAGGGCCGACCTGATCGTCTTTCCCGAGCTTCAGCTGATCGGCTACCCACCCGAAGACCTCGTGCTGAAGCCGGCGCTGGCCGAGCGCGCCGCGGTGGAACTGGCGCGCCTTGCTGCTGCCACGGCAGACGGCGGGCCCGCCATGATCGTCGGCAGCATCGAGCGCGTCGAGGGCCGCGTCTACAACATCCTCGCGCTGTGCGAAGGCGGTCAGGTCATGGCGACCACCAGGAAGCACGAGCTGCCGAATTACGGCACCTTCGACGAAAAGCGCATTTTCACGCCCGGCCCGCTGCCCGAACCGATGATGTTCAGGGGCGTCCGCATCGGGTTTCCCTTGTGCGAGGACATTTGGTTTCCGGCCGTCTGCGGCCACCTGCAGGCCCGCGGTGCGGAACTGCTGATTTCCCCTCACGGTAGCCCGTATGAGATCGACAAGGACGAGCTGCGCGTCAACGGCGTCGCCGCCCTGCGCGTGGCGGAAACCGGCCTGCCGCTCGCGTTCGTCAACCGGGTCGGCGGGCAGGACGAGATCGTGTTCGACGGCGCCTCGTTCGTGCTCAACGCCGACGGGTCTGTCGCCCATCAGCTCCCCGACTGGGACGAGGCGCTGGTCGAAACCGTCTGGGCGCGCGGCCCCACGGGTTGGACCTGCGAACCCGGCCCCGTTTCGGCGCTCGATCCGCATCCGGCCGACATCTACCATGCCATGCTGGTCGGCTTGCGCGACTATGTGAACACCAATCGCTTCCCCTGTGTCGTGCTGGGTCTCTCGGGCGGCATCGATTCGGCACTGTCGGCGGCGGTCGCGGTCGATGCACTGGGCGCCGACCGCGTCTGGTGCGTGATGCTGCCCTCGCGCTACACGGCCGACATCTCCGAAAGCGACGCGGCCGCGTGCGCGCACCTGCTTGGTGTTCGGCTCGATACCATCCCCATATCTGACGCCATGACAGCGTTCGACTCGATGCTGGCCGGCGTCTTTGCAGGTCGCGCCCCCGATCTCGCCGAGGAGAACATCCAGTCGCGCATCCGGGGCGTCACTCTCATGGCAATCAGCAACAAATTCGGCCCCATGCTGCTGACGACGGGAAACAAGTCGGAAATGTCGGTCGGCTATGCGACAATCTACGGCGACATGGCCGGCGGCTATTCGGTGCTCAAGGACGCCTACAAGACCACCGTGTTTGACCTGTCGCGCTGGCGCAACGCGAACAAGCCGCGGCTGGCGATGGGTCCTGACGGTCCCGTGATGCCCGAAAGGGTCATCACGCGGCCGCCGTCCGCCGAATTGCGCGACGACCAGCGCGACGATGATTCACTGCCGCCCTATGACGTTCTCGACCCGATTCTGCGCGGCTTGGTCGAGGAGGAATTGTCGGTGGCCGAGATCGTCGCCCGCGGGTTCGATCGCGAGACGGTGATCCGCATCGAACGCCTGCTCTATGTCGCCGAATACAAGCGCCGCCAGTCGCCGCCCGGTGTCAAGCTTGGCAGCCGCAATTTCGGCCGCGACCGCCG
This sequence comes from Sphingomonas sp., assembly GCA_965249705.1. GTDB lineage: Bacteria > Pseudomonadota > Alphaproteobacteria > Sphingomonadales > Sphingomonadaceae > Sphingomonas_O. The sequence goes on from CBDFMO010000013.1 coordinate 195,685, forward strand.
CTATCCGATCACCAACGCGTTCCGCACCTCATGACCGTCGTTACGCGCTTCGCGCCCTCGCCGACCGGTCGCCTCCACATCGGCAACATCCGCGCCGCGCTGCATTGCTTCCTCTGGGCGCGCAAGCATGGCGGACGCTTCCTGCTGCGGATCGATGATACCGATGCTGCGCGTTCCACCGAGGCTTTTGTCCACGCGATCCGGGCGGATCTCGACTGGCTGGGCCTGGCCCGCGACGGAGAGGAACGCCAGTCGGCGCGTTTCGCGCTGTACGAAGCGCAGTTCGACCGCTTGCGGGCGGCCGGTCGCGTCTACGCCTGCTACGAGACGCCCGAGGAGCTCGACCTGCGGCGCAAGATACTGCTCGGGCGCGGTCTGCCCCCGATCTACGAGCGACCCGACACGGCGGCGCACGTCGCCGAAGGGCGTGCACCGCACTGGCGGTTCAGGCTCGATCACGACGCCATGATCGAGTGGGACGACCTGATCCGTGGGGCCCAGCATTTCGATCCCAAATTGATCTCGGACCCTGTGGTCCGCCGGGCCGACGGGTCTTGGCTCTATCTGCTGCCCAGCGTCATCGACGACATCGACATGGGCGTGACGACGGTCGTGCGCGGCGAGGACCACGTGTCGAACACGGCCAGCCAGTTGCAGATGTTCGTAGCCCTCGGCGCCGAGCCGCCCGCCTTCGCGCATGAAGCGCTGCTGGTCGGCAGCGAGGGCAAGCTCTCGAAACGTCTCGGCAGCCTCGACTGCGATGCCCTGCGCGCCGAGGGAATCGAACCGCTCGCCGTGGCGGCGCTTCTCGCGCGGCTGGGGACTAGCGACTCCGTCGAACCGGTCGACAGTTTCGCGGCGCTTGTCGCCGCCATCGATTTCGGCCGTTTCGGCCGCGCGCCCGCGCGCTTCGACCTTGCCGAGCTGGCATCGCTCAACGCAAAGATGCTGCACCATCTGCCCTATGACGTCGTTGCGTCACGCCTGCCGCAGGGCATGACCGCGACAGCCTGGGAAGCCGTCCGTCCCAATTTGACACGATTGGCCGAGGCCGCCGACTGGTGGCGAATCGTGCAAGGGCCGATCGAGAGCGTCCCGGCGCGCGAAGACGTCGCATTCCTCGCGGCGGCCGCGCGCATCGCCGCCGAGATCGATTGGCGCGCCGATCCATGGCATGCGCTGACTAACGCACTGAAATTAGAGACGGATCGCAAGGGCAAGGCGCTGTTCCTGCCGCTGCGCCGGGCACTGACCGGCCTCGATCACGGCCCGGACATGGCGACACTGCTGCCGCTGATCGGCCGTGCGGAGACGATTGCCCGCTTGTCGGCATAATCGCGCTTGCACCTCCAATAATACTTTATATCATCGCATGCATGGGCGACCCGGTTCGCGGCATCGCTCTGGAACAGGAGGATGTCATGCATGCCCCTTATTCGTCTCCCGCAACCGGATATCTCGACAGGAAGCGCCGCTACCCCGGGCTGCTTGCCGCAGCCGTCGTGCTGCATGTCGGCGCCTTGGGGGCGGTGCTGAGCTATCATCCCGAAATCGTCGGTCTGCGCGAAAAGCCGCTGCAGCTGTTGCCGATTCCGCCGGTTGTCCCACCACCGCCGCCGGCCCCGCGCCACCCCGGGCCCGAACCGCGTACCGCAGATCCGCGTCCGCAGCCACATCCGGATACGCCGGGGCCGCGCATTCCCGTCTTGCCGATTGCCGATCCGTGGCCCGATACGCCGCCCCTGCCGCCGTTCGATCCGGGCAGCGGCGGCGACCGGAGCGGTCCGATCGATCCACCTCTGCCGCCTGTCCTGACCGGCGTAAGCAGCGACCCCCGCTATGCGCGCGACATCCAGCCCCCCTATCCGCCCGCGCTCGAGCGCCTCGAGATCGAAGGCAGCGTCACCGTCCGCGTCCAGATCGGCACCGATGGTCGGGTGATGGCCGTTGAGCTCGTCAAGACCGACGACCCCGCCTTCTTTTCGTCCACCCGCGACTGGGCGCTCAGGCGCTGGCGCTTCAAACCGGCGACCCGTGACGGCGAAGCCGTCATCTCGTGGCTCACCCGCACGGTGCACTTTCGCATCGTCCGCGATCGTAACGGGTAGACGACTGGAACAGGGCGGGGATCAGGTCTATCTCTGCGACCGATGTCGATCTTTCCCCGCCCTGTCAGCCCCGCCCGCGCCTTGTCCGACCTGTGGCGTTTCATGCGCGCGCGCAAGCGCCACGAATTCGCCTTTGGCCTGCTGGCGACGGGCATCACGGTCTTGTGGTTCTCGATGATCTTCGACAAGCTCAAGCCAAATGTCGAATGGCGGCCGCCGACCGTGCTTTACGTCCAACAATGGCCCAAGACGCGCACCGCCGCCGATGTTCGTGCCCAGCAAGCCCTCGACGCGCCGCGCGAAAAGGCCGATCGCGAGGCACTGGAAGCAGCGAAGAAGAAGCGACAGGACGAATACAAGCGTCTCGCCAAGCAGCTCGGCATTTGAAAGGCGACGCGCGATGGATGGGCGCCGCGTTGGCGCTCGGTACGCGCGGGCTGGGGCGGACCTGGCCTAATCCCAATGTCGGTTGCCTGCTCGTTCGCGACGACCGCGTCGTCGGGTGCGGCTGGACCCAGCCGGGCGGCCGCCCCCATGCCGAGGCCATGGCCGTCGCCGAAGCAGGCGATACGGCACGCGGAGCGACCGCCTATGTAACGCTCGAACCCTGCGCCGCGCCGGGCCGCGGGCCTGCGTGTGCCGATGTCCTGATCGAGGCCGGTGTCGCGCGCGTGGTGGCGGCGCTGCGCGATCCCTTCCCGGCGGTCGATGGAAAGGGCCTTGCGAAGCTTCAGGCGGCGGGGATCGATGTGACCATCGGCGTCGGCAACGTCGAGGCCGCGCGTAGCATGGCCGGATTCCTGACCCGGCAGCAATGCGGTCGCCCCCATGTCACCCTGAAACTCGCCTTGACGCTCGATGGGGCGGCGGCGCGGCAGGGTGGCGAGAGCCAGTGGATTACCGGGCCTGCCGCAAGGGCGCACAGCCATGTAGAGCGCGCCTGTGCCGACGCGATCCTGGTCGGCCGCGGCACCTATGAGGTTGACGCTCCCCGGCTCGACGTCCGCTTGCCGGGCCTCGCAGCGCGCGCGCCGCAGCGGGTCCTGCTTTCGGCCACCAGGCGGGCGCCCGATGGCTGGCACGTCGTCCATGACGTCACGACAATAGGGGCGCTGGATGCCGACCGCCTGTTCGTCGAAGGCGGGATGACGACGGCGGCTTCCTTCCTGCGCGAGGACCTCGTCGACCGGCTTCTGCTGTACCGCGCGCCCCTCATTATCGGTGGCGGACGGACGCTCGGCGATATCGGACTTGGCGACCTTGCCAGCGCCCATGGGCGCTGGTCGTGCATCGACAGCCGCCGCCTTGGCATCGACACGCTGGATGTTTACGAACGCCTCAGGGGATAGGACGATCATGTTCACGGGCATTGTTACCGACATCGGCACCATTACAGCCAGCGCCGACCAGGGCGATCGGCGCGTCGTCGTCCGCACCGGCTATGACATGACAGGCGTGGCGATCGGCGCGTCGATTTCCTGCTCGGGAGCCTGCATGACCGTTGTCGAGAAAGGCGCGGACTGGTTTGCCGCCGATGTCTCGCGCGAAAGCGTGTCGAAGACCGCGGCAGGCATGTGGGACACCAACCGCCGCCTGAACCTCGAGCGTGCGCTGAGGATCGGCGATGAAATCGGCGGGCATATCGTGACCGGCCATGTCGATGGTGTCGGCACCGTGACTCTGGTAGCTGAAACGGGGGGCTCCCACGCGGTCGAGCTCCGTGTACCGGTCGGTATTGCTCCGTTCGTCGCACCCAAAGGGTCAATTACCGTCGATGGGGTCTCGCTGACCGTCAACGACATTCGTGATTCGGACGAGGGCACCAGCTTCAGCGTGAACGTCATCCCGCACACTTGGGCGGTGACAACCTTGGGCGCGCTGGCTTCGGGGTGCGAGGTCAATTTGGAGATTGATGTTCTCGCCCGCTATCTAAAGCGGATGCGCGAGTTTGACACTGTAATGTGATTTTTTGATTGCATTTCACATTGAGATGTGAAACTTGGGTCGGGCGAGAATTTCCTCGCCCTTCCTAGGACGCCCGTGCATGTCGCAAACCTTGATCGCCCAGCTCCGCTCGCTTGTCAGCGAAGGCGGAATGTCTCGTTCGGGCCTCGCCCGTGCCGCCGGCCTTCACGCCAATACGTTGCGCGATCTTGACGCACCCGACTGGAATCCGACCGCCGATACGCTGGGCAAGCTCGAACGCTATCTGACCGCCAACAGCGACCGCCCCGCGCTGGTCCCGATCGAGGAAATCATCGACGAGGCGCGCAACGGCCGAATGTTCATTCTCGTCGACGACGAAGACCGCGAGAACGAAGGCGACCTCATCATTCCCGCGCAAATGGCGACGCCTGACGCAATCAACTTCATGGCGACGCACGGTCGTGGCCTCATCTGCCTTGCCATGACAAAATCGCGTGTGGACCAGCTCGGCCTCGAACTGATGAGTCGCAGCAACGGCACCCGGCACGAAACCGCCTTCACCGTTTCGATCGAGGCACGCGAAGGTGTGACGACCGGCATCTCGGCGGCCGACCGCGCGCGAACCATCGCGGTCGCTATCGACGGCAGCAAGGGGCGCGCCGACATCGTCACCCCCGGCCATGTCTTCCCGCTGGTCGCGCGCGACGGGGGCGTACTGGTCCGTACAGGCCACACCGAGGCGGCGGTCGACGTGTCGCGCCTGGCGGGGCTCAACCCCTCGGGCGTGATTTGCGAGATCATGAAGGACGATGGGACGATGGCCCGGATGAACGATCTGGTGTCGTTCGCCCGGCTGCACAATCTAAAGATGGGCACCATTCGAGACCTGATTGCCTATCGTCGCAAGCACGACCATCTTGTCGAGCGGCGCGCCGAAATGACCTTCACCAGCCGCTGGGGCGGCGATTGGCGCGCCATCACGTTTTTCAACAAGGCGACGGGCGATGAAACGCTGGCGCTGGTCAAGGGCCGCATCGACCCGGCCCTGCCAACGTTGGTGCGCATGCATACCATGTCAATGTTTGTCGATGTCTTCGGCGAGGAGAACGGACGGGCAGGGCTTCTGAGCCGGTCCATGGAAGCCATTGGCGCGGAGGGATCGGGCGTGCTGGTGCTAATCAACAAGCCCGTGCCCGGCATGGTCAGTCGCTTCATGGCACTGCGCGCCGAAGGCAAGGGCGCAGGCGATCGCGAGGTCGAGGAGTTGCGCGACTATGGTGGCGGCGCGCAGATCCTGTCCGAACTCGGCGTCCACGACATGATCCTGCTGACGAATACGCACCACACGCTGGTGGGTCTGGAAGGCTATGGCCTATCGATCGTGGGGGAACGACCTATTCCAGGGACGCAGGGCGACTAGAAACGACACAAAGGAACACGATATGGCCAAAATTCTGATCGTCGAGGCACGTTTCTACGACCATCTCAACGACTTGCTGATTGCTGGGGCTCGCACCGTGCTCGAGGGCGCAGGCCATTACGTCGAGGTCGTCACCGTCCCCGGCGCGCTCGAAATCCCGGGCGCGATCTCGCTCGCTGCCGAAACCGGACGCTTCGACGGCTATGTCGGGATCGGCGTCGTCATCCGGGGCGAAACCTATCACTTTGAGATTGTGGCGGGCGAAAGCGCGCGCGGCATCATGGCCCTGACGATGGACGGCATCGCCATCGGTAACGGGATCCTGACGGTCGAAAACGAGGCACAGGCGCTTGTCCGCGCGGATCCCGCCCAGAAGGATAAGGGTGGCGAGGCGGCCAAGGCCGCGCTGGCGCTTTTGGAGCTGAAGGCGCGATTCGGATGAGCGGTTATCCCGTTCTTGAGACCGAACGGCTGATTCTCCGTGTCCCGGAGGCGTCCGACCTCGACGGCTGGTCGGCAATGAATGCGGACGTCGAGACCATGCGCTTCATCGGCGGGGTCAAATCGCGGGCGGAGACATGGCGGATGTTGTGCACGATGCGAGGGGCATGGGACATTACCGGCTTTTCCATGTTCTCGGCGATCGAGCGCGCGACCGGCGCCTGGGTCGGCCGGCTTGGCCCGTGGGAGCCCGAGGGCTGGCCCGGCAAGGAAGTCGGATGGGGCGTCGCGCCGCAATTCGCGGGCAGGGGCTATGCCCATGAAGCGGTCGCCGCCACAATGGACTATGTCTTCGACGTGTTAGATTGGCCCGCAGTCATTCATACCATCGATCCCGCCAACACGCGTTCGATTGCCTTGGCCAAGCGCCTGGGCTCGACCAACGGGGGACGCACCCAATCTGCCGGCGCCCTTTCAGGATGCACACGTCGATGCGTGGGGCCAGACCGCCAGTCAGTGGCGCGCACGCCGTCAGGCCTAGCCGAGCGGAACCAGCACTTCGTTGCGCCGCAATGGTCCCGGAATAAACGGGGCGTCGTAAAAGGCATATTCGGCCCGGCCGCTCCCTGTCTCGCCACGCTGATCGAGCCAGCGACGCAGTGCGGCCTCTTTTTCTTGCAGGACGGCATCGTTCGCCAGCCCGGAAAAGCGTATTGCCGCAACGCGGCGACCTGGCAGGTCCGAAATCGCGATGCCCGCTGGCGCCGGCGGCAGCGTGTCGCGCGTGCAAGCGCGCGGCATGATGAAACGGACCCGCCACCCGTCGCCCCCTGTTGGCCAATCTCCCCCATGATGATGGTCCGACAATACCGGTGCCGTCATCGCAATCTTCCCGCCCGAGCGCGACTTGGCAAATATATAGTCCGCCAGCGTTCGAAAGCCCCTGTCGAGCGCCTGCCTGCGATCGCGGGCGTCACTCACCACGGTTTCCGCCAGCAACAATGGCGGATAGCGGCGCACTTCATAATCGCCTTCGGCATCGAGAACGTCATAGTCAGGCCGCTCCGCGCTCTTGTCCTTGGCTAGGAACAGGCCCGCGCCGATCGCGGCGAAGCCCGCGACAAGCGCGGCCCCGGCCGCGACCTGTCGCCCCCTGATGTTTGTCTTTCCATTGCGGCTCATGGTTAGCCTCCCATGTCGACTCCCGATTCAACCGCCGCCGCGCACCGGGAGTTCCCCGCTACGCCGGTTCGTGCGCCAGCGTGGGGTAGTCGATGTATCCTTCGGGACCTGTGGCGTACCACGTCTGGACATTGTCCGGGGCGCAAGGGGCTTCGATACGAAGCCGCTCGACGAGGTCAGGATTTGAAATAAAGGGCCGCCCGAAACTGATCCCATCGGCAAGCCCGCTGGCGAGATCGGCTTCGGCACGCTCCAGATTATATTCCTGATTTAGGATCAGGGGTCCCGAAAATACCTTGCGGATTTCGGGCGATACACGCGGTACGCTGGTTGTGCCGAAGGCGCCGAATTCCTTTTGTTCCCGCAGCTCGAGGAAAGCGATGTCGAGTTCGCTCAGGGCCGCAGCGGCAGCGGTAAACAGGGCCACCGGATTTGAATCATCGCATCCTTGCGTGTCACCGTTTGGCGACAGGCGTACTGACGTGCGGTCAGCCCCCACGGTGTCGGCGACCGCCTTGGTAACCTCGCACAACAGGCGGATCCGGTTTTCCACCGGCCCGCCATAGGCATCGGTACGGAAATTGGTACCGTCGCGGAGAAATTGGTCGATCAGATAGCCGTTCGCGCCATGGATTTGAACACCGTCGAACCCCGCAGCGATGGCGTTGCTCGCGGCATGCACATAATCACCGACGACGCGCGGGATTTCATCGAGGCGCAAGGCGCGAGCCTCTTCATACGGCTTCTTGCCCGATTCCGTATGCGCCTTGCCGGGGGCAGTGGTGGCCGATGCCGAAACCGGCTGTTCGCCGCCCAGGAAATCGGGATGGACCATCCGGCCCATGTGCCACAATTGCAATATGATCCGCCCTCCCGCGTCATGCACTGCGGCGGTGACCGGCTTCCAGGCTTCAACCTGCGCTTCAGTCCAGACGCCAGGGGCGAACGGCCAGCCCAAGCCCTCGCGCGAGATGCCGGTCCCTTCGGAGATCAACAGACCTGCGCTTGCCCGCTGCGCATAATAGGCAGCTTTCAAATCACTATGGGCGATGTGGTCGCTCGTACTCCGACCCCGCGTCAGCGGCGCCATCAGGATGCGGTTTGGGGCAGCGATTGCGCCAAGCTGGATCGGGTCGAACAGAGTTGGCATTGGGAGAATCGCCTTTCGTCAGGTTTCAATTCAGGACGCATGCGATATGGCGACGCATGGCCGCGCGTCCACCCCAAGAAAGCCTTCACGCTAGCAAAGTGGATCTAACCGCGCTGCTGCTTGCCAACGCCCTGCTTGCGCTGGGCGCGATGTTCGTCCGCAACGCCGATGTCGGTCCGGTCGCCTCGGCGTTCTGGCGGATGGCGCTGGCCCTGCCGATCCTCGCACTGCTCGCCGTGCGCAGCGGCATGCCGCGCATAACCCGCCATCTTCTGATTGTGCTCCTCCTTTCGGGCGTATTGTTCGCCGCCGATCTCGCGAGCTGGCACCTGGGTATCCTGCGCACGAAACTCGCCAATGCCACGTTGTTCGGCAATTCAACGAGCCTGCTATTTCCCATCTACGGATTTTTGGTCGCCCGGGCCTGGCCATCGCGGCGCCAAGGCCTCGCGCTGCTGCTCGCTGCAACGGGAGCCATGCTGCTGATGGGCCGGTCGTACCAGCTGTCGCCGGAAAATCTGGTCGGCGACCTGCTCTGCCTGCTCGCGGGTGTTTTCTATACCTTCTTCATCGTCATCATTGCGCGCGCGCGATCGACGCTCTCAGCATGGCCCCTGGTCGCTCTAACAACGCTGGCAAGCGCTGCGCCGCTACTCCTGTTCGCCGTCGTCATGGGCGAGGCCGTGGTACCGGGCAATTGGACACCGTTGATCGGCCTCGCCCTGTGCAGCCAGGTGCTCGGCCAGGGGCTGACCGTCTATGTACTCGGGCGATTTAGTCCCCTTGTGATCGGGCTTGGCCTTTTGATCCAGCCGGTAGTGGCGGCGGCGATCGGCTGGGGACTGTTCGGCGAACGGCTCGGCGCTGGCGATATCGTGGGGGCCGTGCTCGTCGGTCTGGCGCTGGTGCTGGTGCGCAGCCAGGAACCCCAGCGCGCACCGCGGGCGGGCGCTTGATGCGCCCGATTGCACTGACTGCGGCTTTGCCATAGCGAAACGACATGACCCTGTCCGACGCCGTGGCCGTTGTGGGCGCCGTGCTCGCGCCCCTGCCGGTCGATGCGTTCTTCGATGCGGTCGAGGCAAGCACGCCGGTCCAACATGCAGGTGGCGCCGACCATCCGCGGGCCGAGCTGCTCGGTCCGGACCCCATGGCGACGTTGCTTGCCGCGTTCGCCACCCACGCGCCAATCCTCGATTGCCATGCCGTGACCCCCGCCGGGCCACCGCCCGGCCCCGCCCCTGTAGAAGACTCCCCTGCGTTCCGGGCGTTGATCGACGCCTATCACGACCGCAACTACACGGTGCGCATCCCCGAGGTTCGCGCTCTTGCGGCGCCGCTGCTCGGCTTCAGCCGCGCGCTTGAGGCGCTGATCTGCCAGCCGGTCGAGGTATCCGCCTTCTGGAGCCGAGCGGGCGCACGCGCGAAAATCCACTATGACAATAATGACAATATCACCGTCCAGCTTGTCGGCCGGAAGCGCTGGTACGTGTCAACGGAACCCGCCGGACTGCAAAATCACTGGCTTCAGGTGGGTGAGCCGATGCCACATCTCCAGCAACACGCGATGATTGATGCAGGTCCCGGCGACTTGCTTTATATTCCGCGCGGTACCCCGCACAGCGTGGAATCGATCACCGAGTCACTGCACATCTCGATTCTGTTCACGCCGCTGACCCTGCGTGCGGCGGTGATCGCGGCGCTCGACCATATGTCCGACGGCGCGCGACCCCTTCGCGAGACTGCAGCCGCGCGCATGGCGGGGGCCCGGAACCTTGGTGCCGTACTCAGCCCGGGCATTGTTGCAACGCTCGAAAGCCTGATCGCCCAATGTCGTCATCCGGCCTTTGTGGAGGCAGCGCTTGCAAAGGCGGCGAGCCGAACCGTGGGCGCTTTCCAACGTTTCACGCCGCCGATCCGGGCGACGCTGCCTCTCAATCCGGATACGCAGGTGCGCCACGCGCCGCTGTCGACCGCTTATCTGCGCGCCGCCGGCCACGTCGTCGATCTCGCGCTTCCTGGTGGGCATGTCTCGATTCATGCCGGGGCGGCGCGCGCTCTGGCTTACATCGCCGCGACCCCCCGCTTTGCGATCCGCAACCTTCCCGACCTCGCGCCCGAAGTCGGGGTCGCATTGGTCGAACGGCTGGTCGCGGCCGGCTGGCTAGAGCCCGAGCCGCTTAGTTGACCAGCCCCGCCTGTTGCGTGACCATGCAATAGAGCATCGGGATCGACAGGATCGTGTTGATCCGGCTGAACTGCATCGCCGTGCTCGCGGCCTTCGCCTTGGTATCGGCATCCGCCTCGACGATGCCGAGCGCCTTTTTCTGGTTCGGCCAGATCACGAACCAGACGTTGAACGCCATGATCAGGCCCAGCCACATGCCGAGGCCGATCATCTTCATCGGTCCCTGGAATGTCAGCGCCGGGATCAGGTAGCTGCCGACGCCCTGCGGAGGATGGCTGGCGATAACGAGGCCCATAATCACCGTAAGCAGTGCAGCCCAGCGGAACCAGAACAGTGCGGCCGGCGCGATGAATTTCGACACGGCCGGCTTCAGCTCGGCAGGGACCGACGGCATCGTCGGGATCTGCACGAAATTGAAGTAATAGAGCAGACCGATCCACATGATGCCGAACAGGACATGCAGGTATCGGAACAGCCATTGCAGGTAGACGGGAGCTGGCGTGCCGCCATGGAAGGCAAAGATGACGATGACGAGCAGCGCAAAGCCGACAAGCAGCGCGTTGCCCAACGATCCCAGAAATTTGGCCATGGCCCCGAACGTCCCCTGAATGTGGTAATTGACGATGCGGTCCTAGCAGCCCATTTCGGGCGTGTCACCGATGGAGCGTAACGTGTCCGATCCGATTTCTGCAGAGGCCACACTCGACGACATGCGCGCGTTGCTGGCGGCCGAACTTCCGCACCATGCCGGGTTCGACGGCTGGTCGCCGGCCGCGCTCGACCTTGCGGCGGCCGCGACGGGTATCGACCCGGCCGTCGCGCGTCTCGCCTTTCCGGGCGGCGCGATCGACATGATCGACGCCTGGTTCGCCCATGTCGATGCGGCGATGCTGACCGATCTGCCACCCGAAACACTTGCCGCCATGAAGATCCGCGCACGGATCACCGCGCTGGTCGAGGCGCGGCTCGATCTTGTCGGCGTCGATATAGAAGCGTTGCGCCGGGCGCTCGCCGTGCTGGCGCTGCCGCAGAACCTGGCGCGTGCCGCGCGGCTCAACTGGCGCGCGGCAGACGCCATGTGGCGCGCCGCGGGCGATACCGCGACCGACTTCAACCATTATTCGAAACGGGCCATCCTTGGCGGCGTCTATGCCGCGACGATCGTCGCGATGATGGCCGACGAGAGCGAGGACCGCGCCGACACCCGCGCTTTTCTGTCCCGGCGGATCGAAGGGATCATGCGCTTTGAGAAGTTCAAGGCACGCTTCTCGCATTCGGCGCCGGAGCGGATCAGTCTTGCGCGTTTCGTGGGTCGGCTCCGTTATCCGGCGGTCTAGGCCTCGAGCCCGAGCTTGCGCACGAGCAGCGCAAGCAGGACGAGGAGCACCGCTGGTAGTCCCAGCGAGCTGACGCCGAACAACGGGAACAGCGCCGCACCGAGGAACGCGCCTCCAGCCAGCCCCAGCCACAGCATGGCATAGGGGATCCATCCCCAGCGATCGCCACCGGAGATCGCCGTGCCCAGGCGCTGGCCGAACTTGACCAATGTGCCCGTCATATAGGTCAGGCCGATCTGAACTTCTCCCTCGGCCTCGAAAATCGCATTTTCCGCGCCCATCGCCAGCGCCATCAGGCCCAGCGCGGCACGCAATTGCCCACTCGCGGCGAGCAGGACCGAAAGCAGCAACGCCGCCGCCACGAGCGCGATCACCGTAGACCGTTGATGGCCACCGGCGCGTCGACCGAGGAGCGAGCCGATAACCACGCCCAAGATGAAAACGGCGATCAGCGCCAGCGCCGCAGCCGCGTCAGCCGCACGCTCGACAGCGCCGACAGCGAGACGCGTCGAATTGCCGCTCATAAATGAGACAAAAAAGCCCTTGCTGGCAAGAAACCCGGTGGCGTCGACATAGCCCGCCACGGCCGCAAGGCTGGCGGCGAGGGCCCGGGTTCGCTGGTCATAACGCGTCACACGCGAGGCTTAGCCGATCGGCGAGGTCGATTCGAGCCGCGACCACTGGCCATCGCTAGACGATACTGATAATCGCTCGCAAGTGACCCTTGCCGACCTGCCTTTTCGGAACGAAGCCACGATTTCGTCGATCGACTGGGCGTCGCTCAGCGAACGCGACGGGCGTCGACTGCGTGAACTCGGTTTCGACGAGGGCGTGGCTGTCGAGCCCCTGCATGGCGCGGGGATTGTGGCACGCGACCCCCTTGCGATCCGGATCGGCCGGATGACGGTCGCCATCCGTCGGGCGCATGCCGCTGCCATTGAGGTCGAACTGGTTAAGGTGCCGACAACGTGACTGCCGAAGCACGCATGGTCGCGACCGCACCGCCGATGGTCGCCCTCGTTGGCAACCCGAATGCGGGCAAATCTGCCCTTTTCAACGCGCTGACCGGGGCCCGCCAAAAGGTCGGCAATTACCCCGGCGTTACCGTAGAACGCCACGCCGGACGGCTGACGATGGCCGACGGGCGAGCCGTCGAACTTGTCGATCTCCCCGGAACCTACAGCCTGACCCCGTCAAGTCCCGACGAACAGGTCACCCGCGACACGGTCATGGGTCAGCAGGCTGGCGAACGCGTTCCTGCCGTACTTATCGTTGTTGTCGACTCCGCGAACCTCGACAACCACCTGCGCTTTGCGATGGAACTCATCGCGCTCGGCCGCCCGGTGGTTGTCGCGCTCAACATGTTCGACCTCGCCCAGCGTGACGGTCTCACGATCGACGTGCCCGCCCTTTCCCAGACGCTGGGGGTGCCGGTGATCCCGACGGTCGCCGTGCGCAAGCGTGGGCTCGAAGAGCTAAAGGCAGCGCTGGATGGATTGCTTGCCGGCCTGGCTGAACGACCGCGCACAGTTCTGGAAGAGCCCACGCTTGTCGAACGCCAGCGCCATGCGCGACGGATCGCGAAAAGCGTGACGGTGGAAACCGGGATCGCGCGCCGCTGGACCGAAAGCATCGACCGAGTCGTGCTCAACCCTGTTGCCGGCCCACTTATCCTCGCGGCGCTGTTGTTCGTCATGTTCCAGGCTGTGTTCAGCCTGGCTGCCGTGCCCGCCGACCTCATCGACGGCTGGATTGGCAGCCTGCAGGACATGGTCAGGGCATCAATGCCGGACTCGATCCTGCGGTCGCTCTTTACTGACGGCATCATCGCCGGCGTCGGCGCCGTCGTCGTGTTCCTGCCCCAAATCCTCATTCTCTTTGCTTTTATCCTCGTGCTGGAGGCATCGGGCTACATGGTTCGCGCCGCCTTCCTGATGGACCGGCTGATGTCGCGAGTGGGCTTGTCAGGCCGCGCCTTCATCCCGCTCCTGTCCAGCTTTGCCTGCGCCATCCCCGGCATAATGGCGACACGTACGATCGAAGACCCCAAGGACCGCCTGACCACGATCCTAATTGCGCCACTGATGACGTGCTCGGCACGCCTGCCGGTCTATGCCGTCATTATCGCCGCATTCATTCCGAACCATAGTGTCGGGCCCGGCATCGGCTTGCAGGGGGTGGTTCTGTTCGCGCTATATCTGGCCGGCATTCTTGGGGCGTTGGTAGCGGCGCTCCTGCTTCGGCGAACCGTCACCCGGGGGGGCGCCCAGGGCTTCATGATGGAAATGCCCAAATACCAGCTGCCTGCTTTGCGCGATCTGGGTCTAGGCCTGTGGCAGCGCGCCTATGCCTTTCTGAAGCGGGCAGGCACAATCATTGCGTTTACGACGATCGTCCTCTGGGCCCTGCTAAGCTTTCCACAAGTCCAGGCGGGTTCGGGCAAGAGCCAGATCGACCAGTCGATCGCCGGGCGCATCGCCGACGGCCTCGCCGTGGTCGTCCGGCCGATCGGCTTCGACCGCGACATTGCGCTTGCGCTCATTCCTGCAATGGCTGCGCGCGAAGTGGCGGTTTCGGCGCTCGCCACTGTCAATGCGATCGACTCGGCGGACGAAGGACAGCGCGACCAGTCACTGGCCCTATCGCTTCGCAAAAAATGGTCGTTGCCGACGGCGCTCGCCTTTCTTGCATGGTTCGTCTTTGCGCCCCAATGCATCTCGACGATCGCCGTCGTGCGCCGCGAAACCAATGGTTGGAAATGGCCCGGCTTCATGCTTTTGTATCTTTTTGCGCTCGCTTATCTGGCAGCGGGCACCACATTCTGGCTGGCGACCCTCGCCGGCCTTTAGGAGAACATCGTGGCAGGCAGCGTCAACAAGGTTATTCTCGTCGGCAATCTGGGCAAGGACCCGGAATCACGCAGTTTCCAGAACGGCGGCAAGGTCGTCTCGTTCAGCGTCGCGACGTCGGAAAACTGGAAAGACAAGAATTCGGGCGAGCGCAAGGACCGGACCGAATGGCACAACGTCTCCATCTTTTCAGAAGGCCTGGCGCGTGTCGCGGAGCAATATTTGAAAAAGGGCAGCAAGGTCTATCTCGAAGGACAGCTCGAGACGCGAAAGTGGCAGGATAAGGACGGCAACGATCGCTATACGACTGACGTCGTGCTGCGCAATTTCAACTCGTCGATGGTCCTTCTCGACGGCCGCGAAGGGTCTGGCGGAGGCGCCCGCGGCGGTGGCGGGAACGACTGGGACCGTGACGAGGCGCCGCGCGGCAGCTTCGGGGGCGGCGCGGCCCGCGGCGGCGGAGCCAGTCGTCCAAGCGCCTTCGACAGCGATCTCGACGACGACGTGCCGTTTTAAGGCTCGAGCAAGTCTTTCAAGCCGGCAAACGGTCCCGCCTCTTCGCCCGCGACCCATTGACGCTCGGTATCGCGCGCCCGCTCGTCGGCACAACGGGGGAAGGGATCGAGCGCGAGGCCCAGCGTTTGGGCGACCGCCTCGCCAAGGTCGATTGCGTCCCTGTCGAGCTCGATCACGTCGCAATCGCTATCGCTCAATTCCAGTTCATCGGCGTCGGTCGTCAGAAGGTCGGGCGCGACGAAGCGGAGCGTGAACGGCTCATTGATCTGCGAGGCCACCGGCTCCGCCGTAACGACGCATTGCTGGATGACCCGCGCTGCCAGCCGGCCGCTCGTTTCGATGCCGAGTGCACTTGCCGACAGGACGGCGCTCGCCGTCAATTCTTCGAGCGTCACAAGGCCGAACCGCACCGCAAGGGCGGCACGCTCGTCGGCGTCTGCCTCGATATTTACTGTCCGCGGCATCGAGCCGATCGCGTCGAGCGTGAAGCGACGGCTGAATTCAGGGGTCATGACAGGCTGGCCGCCAGCAGACGGTCGATTGGCGCGGCGTTGATCCGACCCCGCAATGCGTTGAGCGCGTCAAGCGCTGCGTCAGCATTTGAAGGCGGATTGCCCCGCCACAATGTCCGACCCAGCGTCTCCAGGTCGAAGCCCGCGCGATAGGCGCCGAGGCGTCCGCCGACGACGGCCAATATGCCACCGACCTGTTTCCCGACAACCAGGTCGCCAAAGCCGATCTCGCGAATCTGGCCGTCCATGTCCGTGATGAACTTTTCGGTCAACCGGACAGCTTCGACTTCGCGCCCCTCGTTCTCGAGGCGCAGCAGGACAAGCGAAAGCACGAGCGACACCATATCGAATCGACCATCCACAGTGTCGGGAACGCCGAATGACGCGTACCACGCGGGCTGTCGCGCCTCGGCCACCACCGCGGCATAGAGCGGGCCCAGATCCTGTTCGCGCTTGCCGAAAAGCCGGCCAAGAAACCCGGCCTTCCGCTCTGTGCTTGCTGTTGCTGCCATGTTTGGCATATTGCGGCCCGACCGCGCGGTTGCAATGTCGCAAAACCGCAAGCGGACGTTCGAAGAGTATTTTCCCTATGGCCGCACGGCGTACCGCCCTCCTATCCATGATCGCGATCCTGGCGCTGACCGGGGGCTGCTCGCGCGTGCCGGGGCATCAGGGGTTCATCATCGATCCGCAGCTCGCGGCCACCGTGAAGCCCGGCGTCGACAACAAGGCATCGGTACAGGGGACCCTCGGTCGGCCGAGCTTCACCGGTCAGTTCGACGAGAACGATTGGTATTATGTGTCCCGCGATACCAAGCAGCTTGCCTATAAAATTCCGCGAGCTTCGGGCCAGACCATCCTGCACGTGCGCTTCGACGGCGGAGGCAATGTGGCGGCGGTCGAACGGACCGGCCTTGAAAGGGTGGCAACGATCCGCCCCAACCGCGACACGACGCCGACTCTGGGGCGGAACCGCAGCTTCTTCCAGGAACTCTTCGGCAATATCGGCCAGGTCGGATCTGTAGGCCGCGGCGGCGGATCGACGGACAATCCGGACGGCAACTAGGATTTAATATTACCGCTTTGCGCGAGGGCGCAACGGGCACACTATCGCGCCACACCTCCGGCCGCGAGCACTGCCAGCGTCACGAGTTCGCTCGCGGTTGACGCCATGGTGGCGATCTGCACGGGCTTTTCCATGCCGATCAACATCGGTCCAATCACCGAATCGCCCCCAAGTTCGCGCAAGAGCTTGGCCGAAAGGTTCGCCGATTGAAGACCCGGCATGATCAGTACATTCGCCGGACCCGACAGGCGGCTGAACGGATAGCTCGCCATGACCTTGGGGTTTAGCGCTACGTCTGGCGCCATTTCGCCTTCGAACTCGAAACTGACGTTGCGTTTTTCCAGCGCGGTAACGGCGTCCCGCAGGTTCGTCAGATAGGAACCTTCCGGATTGCCGAACGTCGAATAACTGAGAAATGCGACCCTCGGCTCATGGCCCATCGCGCGTGCCACGGCCGCCGTGCCTTCGGCGATGTCGGCAAGCTGCTCGGCCGTCGGCCGCTCGTTGACCGTGGTATCGGCCATGAACACCGTATGCGACTGGCCGACGAGGACGTGCACCCCAAAGGGAATGCGGCCTTCGGCGGGGTCGAGCACGCGGCGGATCTCGCGCATCGACTGGGCGTAGGTCCGAGTCGTGCCCGTAATCATGGCATCGGCCTCGCCCATCTTGAGCATGAGCGCGGCAAAAACATTGCGGTCCTGATTGACCATGCGTTCGACTTCGCGCCGAAGGTAGCCGCGGCGCTGGAGGCGCTCGTAGAGCCGCTCGACCATCGCCGGGACAAGCGGGGAGTTGCGACTGTTGTGGACTTCGAACAATTCGGGCGTGTCGACGCCGAGCGCCGATAGCCGCTCGTGAACATCGTCGCGGCCGACAAGGACAGGGATGCCATAACCTCCGTCTCGAAACGCGATCGCCGCGCGGAGCACGACCTCTTCTTCCCCTTCGGCAAACACGACGCGCCGGGGGTGTGCGCGCGCGCCCTCATAGGCAAGCCCCAGCACGGATGTCGTGGGGTTCAGACGGGCGCGCAGCGACGTACGGTATTCGTCCATGTCGAGGATCGGCCGTGTCGCCACACCCGAGTCCATTGCGGCCTTGGCAACCGCCGCCGGCACAACCTCCATCAGGCGGGGATCGAAGGGGGCCGGGATGATATATTCCCGCCCGAAGCTCGAGGCGCGACCGCCATAGGCTGCCGCCACTTCTTCGGGCACCTGGGCGCGTGCTAGTTCCGCGATGGCATTGGCCGCCGCTATCTTCATCTCTTCGTTGATCGCCGTCGCGCGTACGTCGAGTGCGCCGCGAAAGATGAAAGGGAATCCCAGAACGTTGTTGACCTGATTGGGGTAATCCGATCGTCCCGTCGCCACGATACAGTCTGGGCGCACGGCCTTTGCTTCAGGTGGCGTGATCTCCGGGTCGGGATTGGCCATCGCAAAGATGATCGGCGACGGCGCCATTTTCTCGATAAAAGCCGGAGTCAGCGCTCCCTTTGCCGACAGCCCCAGAAAGATATCGGCGCCGACCAGTGCTTCCTCGAGGGTCCGTGCCTCGGTCTTGGCGGCATGGGCGGACTTCCACTGGTCCATGCTCTTTTGCCGACCCTGATAGATAACGCCAGACCGGTCGCACATGATGACATTGTCATGGCGGACGCCCATCGCCTTGATCAATTCCGTGCAGGCAATGGCCGCCGCACCGGCGCCGTTCACGACCACCTTGACGTCGCGCAACTCGCGCCCGGTCAGCATGACCGCGTTGATCAATCCTGCCGCGGTGATGATCGCCGTGCCATGCTGGTCGTCGTGCATGACCGGAATCTTCATGCGCTCCTTAAGCGCCTGCTCGATAATGAAGCACTCAGGGGCCTTGATGTCCTCAAGATTGATCCCGCCGAACGTGGGCTCCATCAGGGCGACCGCGTCGATGAAGGCCTGAGGGTCTTCAGTGGCCAGCTCGATGTCGATCGAGTCGACATCGGCAAAGCGCTTGAACAGGACGGCTTTGCCTTCCATCACGGGTTTCGAAGCCAGCGCCCCCAGGTTGCCCAAGCCAAGGATCGCGGTACCGTTGGAGATCACGGCAACCAGGTTGCCTTTAGCCGTGTAATCATAAGCAGTTGCGGGGTCTTCGGCGATTGCGCGGACGGGGACGGCGACCCCGGGCGAGTAGGCGAGGCTGAGGTCGCGCTGGGTCGCCATGGGCTTGGAAGCGACAATCTCGATCTTGCCGGGCCGACCCGACGAGTGGAACAACAGCGCCTCACGCTCCGAGAACTGGATATTGGCTTCTTCGGACATGCGAGACTCCCCTCAGCGCTTCCCCTACGTCATGCGCACCTTTGGGGCAAAGCCACTTTCGCCGTTTCGCGGGGTGTGTATGCCAATTGGGGTGACGATCGCTCCCGCCCCCCAATCCACCCCGATGATGGCGCAATATCATGCGCTGAAGGCCGAGGCGCCCGACTGCCTATTGTTTTATCGGATGGGCGACTTTTTCGAACTGTTTTTCGACGACGCCAAGGCTGCGGCGGCGTGCCTCGACATCGCACTGACATCACGCGGCGAACATGACGGCGCGAAAGTCCCGATGTGTGGTGTCCCGGTTCAGGCAGCCGACGCCTATCTCGCCAAGCTGATTCGGGGCGGACACCGCGTCGCCATCGCCGAACAGATCGAAAGCCCCGCAGTGGCGAAGGCCCGCGGCGGCAAATCGATCGTACGGCGGGCCATCGTCCGGGTCGTGACGGCCGGAACACTCACAGAAGACGTGCTTCTCGATTCGAAGGCGAGCAACTGGCTGGTCGCGGTGGTATCGTTCGGCAACACGGTCGGACTGGCCGCAGCAGACGTATCGACGGGCGCATTCGAGCTCTGCGAAGTCACGCTGCCGCAACTCGAGGCTGAGGTTGCGCGATACGGACCAAGCGAAATCGTTTGCGCGGCTGCGAAAGCAGGAACTTCGCCGGCCGTGCTTCCTGCCTTTGGCAGCGCGCAGATTGTCGACCGTGAGCATCGGGAATTCGATCCGGGCCGTGCGGAGACCAGGCTTAAGGCGCTTCATGACGTCGCCACGCTCGATGGCTTCGGCGCATTCACGCGTGCCGAGCTTTCGGCAGCGGGTGGTCTGCTGGCCTACCTCGATCATGCGGGGAAGGGCATCTTGCCATTTCTTTCGCCCCCCGTACGGCGCGTCAGCGCCGAATACATGGCCATCGACGCCGCCACGCGCGAAAGCCTGGAACTCACCCAGGCGGCAGTTGGCGGGCGCAAGGGCAGCCTGCTCGATGTCATCGACCGCACGGTTACGGGTGCCGGCGCGCGGCTTCTCGCAACCGACCTGTCCGCGCCACTGTCCGACCGGACGAAGATCGACGCGCGCCTCGACCTGGTTGCCTATTGGGCCGCAGACAGCATTGGACGCGACGAGCTCCGCGCGACCCTTCGCGTCATTCCCGACGTGGCACGCGCGCTCGCCCGTCTGTCAGCACGCCGGGGCAGCCCGCGCGATCTGGGGGCGCTCAGGGACGGCCTTGCACGCGCCTGGGATCTGCGCGCGACGCTCGATCATCGGCACGTCCCCGGGCTTTTGGCCGACTTGCTGCCCGCGCTCGTGGGGCACGGCGCGCTTATCGACCGGCTGACCCGCGCTTTGGTTGCAGAGCCTCCCGTCGATGCGACCAACGGCGGCTATATTGCAGCGGGTTATGATGCCACCCTTGACGATCTGCGAGACGCCGGCGGGCTGGGGCGACGCGAGATCGCCGCGCTCGAACTCGCGTTCAGGGACCGCACCGGCATTGCCAGCCTCAAAATCCGGCATAATGGCGTGCTCGGCTATCACGTCGAGGTCCCGGCTCGCGTCGCAGATCCGCTGATGGCGGTCGACTCCGGCTTCACCCACCGCCAGACGCTCGCGGGTGTCGTGCGTTTCAACGCGCCGGAACTGCACGAAGTCGCGCTGCGCGTCACCCAAGCCGGCGCCCATGCGCTGGCTGCCGAAGCCGCGCATCTGGACGAACTGACAGCGCTGGCGCTGTCATCTGCGCGCGATATATTGCGAACGGCAGAGGTCCTTGCGCGCCTGGACGTTGCGTCCGCAAATGCGCAGGCCGCCGTCGAATGTGACTGGTGCCGCCCCACGCTTGTGGAACATGTCTGTTTCGATGTCGTGGCCGGCCGGCACCCGGTAGTCGAGGCCGCCGTCGCAAGATCGGGCGGAAGGTTCGTGAGCAATGAGTGTTCGCTCGACGCGGGCGACCGGCTGTGGCTGGTCACTGGCCCGAACATGGGTGGTAAATCGACCTTCCTGCGCCAGAATGCGCTGATTGCCGTGATGGCGCAGGCGGGCTGCTTCGTGCCTGCCCGGCGTGCCACTCTCGGCATCGTCGATCGCCTGTTCAGCCGTGTCGGCGCCTCAGACAATTTGGCCCGGGGTCGATCAACATTCATGGTCGAAATGGTCGAGACGGCGGCTATTCTCGCCCAGGCTACCGAGCGCAGCTTCGTGATCCTCGATGAGGTAGGTCGCGGTACGTCGACCTATGACGGTCTCGCGATCGCATGGGCCGTGGTGGAAGCCGTGCATGAAGTCAATCGCTGCCGCTGCCTGTTCGCGACGCACTATCACGAGTTGACGCGGCTTGCTGAAAAGCTCGCCGCACTATCGCTCCATCATGTCCGCGCACGGGAATATAAGGGCGATCTTGTGCTGCTTCACGAAGTGGCGGTCGGGCCCGCCGACCGCAGCTACGGCATTGCCGTGGCACGCCTCGCCGGCATGTCCCCGGCGGTCTTGCAACGCGCAAAGTCGGTCCTCGCAAAGCTCGAGTCCGGACGTGCGGCGACGGGCGGGCTGGCAGCCGGCCTTGACGACCTGCCGTTATTTTCGGCGCTCGTCGAGGACGCACCCGCCGATCCCCTGCGCGAAGCCCTGTCGGCAATCCACCCTGATGCGCTGAGCCCCCGGGAAGCCCTCGAGGCACTTTATCGTCTGAAGGCAATCGACGGCTAACGGTCGCGCGTGACGCGGCGCATTGCAGCGCCTATGTCGACAACATGCCCGATCGCCTCGACCAGATCCCCAATCGTCGCGCCATCATCGACCGGCGAGCCTTGGCCGTCGCGCTTGGGGAACTGCCGGGCAGTGACACCGCCTTGCGTCAGGCTGCGGCGGCTCTTATGCGCCCCGCGCTGGACGCGGGGCGCGCAGAAATCGCACGACGCCTGATCGAGCATCCCTCGCACGGCGCGCAGGCAGCGTCGGCACAGGCCTTTCTGATGGATCAGATCCTGCGCCTGCTTTACGACTTCACGACGCAGCGCCTCCAAGTCCTGTCGAATCCGACCACGTCGGAACGGCTGACCCTTGCGGCAGTCGGGGGCTATGGGCGCGGAGAGATGGCGCCCTATTCCGATGTCGATATCGCTTTTCTAACCCCGTGGAAGGCTACCGGATGGAGCGAGGCGGTCATCGAATCGATGCTCTACACGTTGTGGGACCTCGGACTGAAGGTCGGCCATTCGTCGCGTTCGCTCGACGAGATGGTCCGGCTTTCAAAAAGCGACCTGACAATTCGGACTGCTTTGCTCGAAGCGCGCTATGTCTGGGGCGATCAGGGCATTTACGACGACGCCGCCGCGCGCTTCGACCGCGAGGTGCTCGCGGGTACGGCGCGCACCTTCGTAGCAGAAAAGCTTGCCGAGCGCGATGCGCGGCACAAGCGCATGGGCGACAGTCGCTATGTCGTCGAGCCCAATCTGAAGGAGGGCAAGGGCGGGCTGCGCGATCTTCACACCCTGTTCTGGATCGGAAAATACGTGCACCGGGTCCGGTCAGTCGCGGAACTGGTCGACAAGGGGCTGCTGACGGCGGTCGAGTTGCGCCAGTTTCAGAAGGCCGAGAATTTCCTGTGGGCTGTGCGCTGCCACCTGCATGGTGTGGCCGGCCGTGCGGAGGAGCGGCTCACCTTCGACGTCCAATCCGAGATTGCGCGCCGCATGCGTTATCGCGAAACGTCGGGCCGTTCGGCCGTCGAACGGTTCATGCAGCACTATTTCCTGACGGCGAAAGCCGTCGGCGACTTGACCGGCGTCTTTCTTGCTCATCTTGATGACAGCCTTGCGCCCAAAGGCCGGCGCTTCGGCGGGCTTGCCGCTTTCATGCGAGCACCGCGCCACCTGAACGGGTTCGTGCTCGACCGCGGCAGGCTGACAACGCCCAACGACAATTGGTTTCGGGCCGATCCGGTCCGCCTTGTCGAGCTCTTTGCCGTCGCCGATGCACAAGGACTTGAGATTCACCCGACTGCAATGCGCGCGGCCGCGCGGGACGCGCGGCTGATCGATGCGCATGTCCGTGCCGACCCACGCGCCAACGCGCTTTTCCTCGACGTGCTCACCAGCCGGCGCGACCCTGAGACGGTGCTGCGCTGGATGAACGAGGCCACCGTTTTCGGCCGCTTCGTACCCGACTTCGGCCGGGTCGTCGCGCAAATGCAGTTCGACATGTATCACCATTATACCGTCGACGAACACTCGATCAGGGCGATCGGGCTGCTGTCGCGGATCGAGCGGGGGACGCTGGCCGAAGATCATCCGCTGGTGACCGTGATCCTGCGTAATACGACCATGCGACGGGTGCTTTACGTCGCCGTCCTCCTCCATGACATCGCCAAGGGGCGTGGCGGCGACCACAGCGTGCTCGGCGCCGAGGTTGCGTCAAAATTATGCCCGCGCTTTGGTATGACGCCCGCCGAGACTGAAACCGTGGCGTGGCTGGTGCGATATCATTTGTTGATGTCGGCAACGGCATTCAAGCGCGACTTGTCCGACTTCAAGACGGTGCTCGATTTCGCCGAGCATGTGCAATCGCCCGAGCGTCTGCGACTTCTCCTGGCGCTGACCGTGGTCGATATCCGGGCGGTGGGACCGGGCGTTTGGAATGGGTGGAAGCGCCAGTTGCTCGGCGACCTCTTCAATGCTGCCGAAGAAGTTTTGCGTCTCGGCCATAAGCAGACAGGCCGGACGGAGCGGATCGCCGCAAAGCTGGCTGACCTCCAACTCGCGGTTGCCTGGGATGAGAACCAGTTCGCCAACTATGCGCGGCGGATGACCGACAGCTACTGGATCGCCGAGCCGGACGACGTGCTGCTGGCCAACGCGCGCATGGTCGCGGCTAGCGGGGACAATCCCTTGACTGTGACCGCACAGGTCTATCCTGCACGGGGCGCTACACTTGTAACGGTGTACACTGCCGATCATCCGGGCCTGTTCTACCGTCTGGCGGGCGCGATCCACCTTGCGGGGGCCAGCATTATCGACGCCCGCATCCACACGACCCGCGATGGCATGGCCCTCGATAACTTTCTGGTGCAGGATCCATTCGGCGCGATGTTCGATGACGCCGACCGGCTCAAGCGCTTGGAGCGCGCTATCGAGGAAGCACTTGCACAGCGCAGCCGGTTGTCGGAACGCCTTGCTGCCCGGCCGCTCGCCCGCGCCCGCGCCGATGCCTTTGCGGTCGAGCCAAATGTCCTCGTGGATAACAAGGCGTCGAACCGCTATACCGTAATCGAGGTCAACGCGCGTGATCGGCCGGGACTGTTACACGCTCTGGCGTTCGCGATGTTCGAATCCAAAGTCACCATCCGCTCTGCACATATCGCGACCTATGGAGAGCGCGCCGTCGACACGTTTTATGTAACTGACCTGCTCGGCGGCAAGGTGGAGGGGGCGCTGAGGTTGAAATCGATCGAACGGCGTCTGCTCGACGCTGCCGACGGACTGAAGGGCGTGGCGGTCGCCGCCTGAACGCAAAGAAAGGGGCGGCGTGTCGTTGACCCGCCGCCCCTTCAGCAACCCTATCGGTCAGAATTTACCGCGGACGGTCACGCCATAGGTGCGCGGTTCGGCAAGGAACGCCGAGAACAGCTGGTCAGCCCTTGTACCAAAGGCCTGGGTATTTGCGATGCTGCCCGACCCCTGGAATGGCGTATTGAACGCAACCTGCTCGTAGTTCTGGTTGAAGATATTCTGCCCCCAGAGCTCGATCGCCCAGCGCTCGCCCGGGCCCCGCAGCCCGACGCGCGCGTTGACCGTGGTGAAGCCGTCCTGAATCTTTTCCGGGAAAAGATCGGAGCCGGTATTGTAATCGCTCGATGTACGCTGATCGACATAAAACAGGCCGCTGAGACCGGTCGAGCCGAGCGCGGGCGTCCACGCGATGCTTGTCGTCACGACGTTTTCGGGCGCATTCGACAGCGCGCTGCCTGGCAGCAGGAACAGTGCGACGTCGAGCGGCGTCCCGGTGTTACGGCCGACCAGATTGTTGCGGAAACGGGTTCGCGCATAGGTGTAGCCTGCGGTGATCGCCAGATTGCGCGCCGGATAGACAGACGCCTCAAGCTCGACACCGCGGGTGCGCACGCCCGGCTTCACATCGCTGGCCGCACAGGATCCCGTGGCGCTCGATGCGTCGCGATCCGCCCCGTTCAGACTCGTACCGCAGCTATCGACATTCTGAACCAGAAACACCGAACCGTTGAACGTGTTCAGCTGGAAGTCCTTGAAATCCTGCTGGAACACCGCAACGTTCAAATTGAAGCGGCGGCCGTTGTATTTAAAGCCTGCTTCATAGGCGTTCACCTTTTCGGCATCGAACTGCAAGTTGCCGGTATTGAACCCGGCGTTGCGGCCGCCGAACTGGCGCGGATCGCTCGGCGAGAAGATCGGCTGGCCCAGCGCGGAGCGGTCGAGATTGAAGCCGCCTGCCTTATACCCCTTCGAATAGCTCACATAAGTCAGCAGTTCGGGCGTCGGCTTCCAGGACAACACGGCTGTGCCGGTGATCTCGTCTTCCTTGCGCTCGTCTGAAAGATTCAAGGCATTCAGGCTCGACGAGGAGTTGCCTTGGCAAGTCAAATTGACGATTGCGCCGGCAATCCCCTGAAGCGATGCTGGCAGTGCTGTCGCGCCGCCGGTGAGGAACGGCGCGAAGAATGCCTGCTGTGTCGGGCAGACCGTGTTGTTGTTGTTGAACTGTGCGCTGAACTTCTTGTTTTCGTTCGTATACCGCGCGCCCAGAGTCAGCTTCAACGTGTCGGTGATGCTGATGATATTGTGAGTGAAGAACGCATAGTTGCGGCTCTTCTGCGTGTATGTCGAAAAATTGTCTCCGACGTCATTCACGGTGTAAAGACGCTGCAGGCCGTTGATGATAATTGGTGCGGCGGCCCCGAAGGCCCCGGTCAATGTCGCGGTGCCGGCTGGTGATAGACAGCCCGGCTGGGTCGGATCGCGCAAGGCAGCTGAGCCGCTGACCAGCGAAATAACGCGACATGAAGCATAGGCGCCATACTGATTGCCAAACTTCAAATTGTCGCGAACCGTCAGATCCTCGTTCGAATAATAGCCGCCGATCAACCAGTCGAGCTTGTCGCCGAACGCGCTGCCCTGCAGTCGCAATTCCTGGGAGAAAGTCTTGAACTGTCGGAACGAATTACCGTCAGCGGCACGGTACAGAATGTCGACGTTGGAATAGTCGGTGTCGCTCGGCCCTTCCGACTTATAGTCACGATAAGCCGTGATGGAGGTCAGCGAGACGTTACCGAAATTCCAGTTCAGTTCGCCGGACACGCCGCCGTCGGTGGTCACGCCCCGATAGCTACGTCCCGGCGAGACGGAAATCAGCCGGTTATAGGGGTTGCCAGCGTTGGGAAAGGTGCCCCCGAGTTGTTGCAGCACGCCGACAATGCGATTGCTCGCGGCGTAAGCAAAATCGCCCTCGGGATTGGTGTTTGCAGCGCCCGGGGTTGGGTCCGACGTTTCGTTGAGTGAGATATAGGTTGCTGCACAGCACGCTTCGTTGCGGTGGGTGTAGTCGCCGATCAATCGGAAGGAAATGTCCGAGCTCGGCTGGAACAGCAACTGGCCACGCACGAAGTAACGATCGCGATCGTTGATCTTGTTGCCGCTGATCACGTCCGTGTAGAACCCATCGCGCTTCGAATAGACGCCATCGACGCGTGCGGCGATGGTCTCGCTGATCGGGCCCGTGATACCACCCGACAGACGCCAGAAATTGTAGTTCCCGTACGTCGCCTCGGCGGTTGCACCGAAGGTGAAGCTAGGTTTCTTTGTGATGATGTTGAGAAGGCCGGCGCTGGCATTGCGACCGAACAGCGTTCCTTGAGGCCCGCGCAGAACTTCGATGCGCTCCAACTCGCCCAGATCGTTGAGGCCGGCACCGGTCCGGCTGCGATACACGCCGTCGATAAATGTCGCGACCGAGCTTTCGAGGCCGGGGTTGTCGCCAACGGTGCCAATGCCACGGATACGAGCCGACCCATTGGCTTCGGTACCCGTCGAGGAAACGAGCAGTGACGGCGCCAGCTGGTTTAGCTGGCGGATGTCGTTGGCGCCCGAGTTCTGCAACGATTCAGCGGTCACGGCGGAAACGGCAAGCGGCACGTCAGCCAGCGCTTCGCTGCGCCGCGTGGCCGTCACGATGATGTCGGCACTCTGGTCGGCAGGCTCTTGCGCCGCCTGCGGCGCGGCCGTCGTCTGCGCGTAGGCAGGAGTCGCTATCGCAACGATTGCGGCGATCGGGGCAACCGATACCAGCAGGCGGAATTTTGGCATTGCTCTCTCCTCGAACCGGGAATTGGCATCCCGTTTGCACGATGACTTAGTGTAATCCGCAGCGCGCTGCCAGCCGGAACCGCGCAAAACTGCGGATTTCAGCGCGAAACGCGGCTTTTTTGCAACACTGTGGCTGGTTACGCTACGGAAAGCTTCATTGCTGTTTGGGCGCGATGACCATTAGCATCTGTCGCCCTTCCATTCGCGGATGCTGCTCAACCTTGGCGATTTCACCGGTGTCGGTTTGCACGCGCATGAGAAGGTTCATCCCCAGCTGGCCATGGCTCAGCTCTCGACCACGAAAGCGCAGCGTGACTTTCACCTTGTCGCCCTCGCCGATGAATTCGTGAATTTTCTTCATCTTCGTATCATAATCATGATCGTCGATGTTTGGGCGCATCTTGATCTCTTTGATTTCTTGCGTCTTTTGTGACTTGCGCGCGATATTCGCCTTCTTCTGGGCCTCGTATTTGAATTTGCCCACGTCGAGAAACTTGGCGACCGGCGGGTCAGCGTTCGGCGACACCTCGACAAGATCCAGCCCAACTTCGCGCGCCTGCTCGATCGCCTCGCGGGTATAAAGCACACCCAGGTTTTCGCCGTTCTCGTCGATCACCCGCACCTTTGGCGACTGGATGAATTCGTTGAAACGCGGACCGTTCATCGGGACAGGCGGCGCGCCCAAGGGGCGACGCATCATCGGGGGTCGGATAGTGTATTCTCCAAAATCAAGCCCGTAGCTCGGGCGATAGCCACTTAAGACCTCGTCGCGCGCTTGCAAAGGGGAAGGGCAAGTTAACGTGGTTTTAGCAGCACAACCGTTACCACGACGCCACAGTTCGCGATATCGCCCAGAAGCCCGTGCCGGCAAGACGGAGACCAGCTTGGCATCTATTGTCTTCCCACAGGCGCGACGGCGGCCATCGTCAGTGATGCCTGCGCTCGCTGCGGTCGCGCTCCTGCTGGCTCTCGTTCTCCCGAACCCTGTGGGATATGTTGGGGGCGGCGGGGACGAATACTACTATGTTCAGGCCGCGCGCTGTGCAGCGGCACATGGATGGTGCCTGCCCGACACGCATTGGGCAACGCGCTGGCCGCTGATCGCACCGATGGGCCTCGTCTTTGCGACCCTGGGGGATGGCTGGTGGCAATCCACCATCGTTCCGATCGCGTACAGCCTTTTGGCCGTCTTTCTCTTTTGCCGGCTGGTCGAGCGGGTCGCCGGGCAGCGCGCGGCTATGCTCGCCGGAATCGCGTTCGTCGCCACGGGCGCATTCGCCAATGGGGTGCTGCTCCCGAATATCGACACGGTCGAAGTGGCGCTGGTGCTCGCCGCGGCCAATTTCCTCGAGCAAGCCGTGCGTCGCCCTGCAGCGGGCCGGGCAGTGCTGGCCGGCTTGCTGCTCGGGGTCGCGGTGCAGGCCCGAATGACAAGCTTGGTCTGGCTGCCGGTTTTGCTGGCCTTCGCGCTTGCCGTCCCGGCGATGCGCCGCCCTGCGCTTGCAACGCTCGGGGGCATTCTTGTTCCGATCGGGCTCGAGGCCGCGATCTACGGCGTTTGGGCGGGCCGCCCCTTTCTCAGTCAGCAACTGTCCGCGGCCCATACCCGGGTCCCCTCGACCGAATTGCCGAAGAGCGTCGACCTCAGCCAGTCTCCGCTTTTCAATCCCGCGTTCATTGGGGGATGGCGACCGAAGATGGACATTCACGTTCATTGGGCGATCGATGGCGTCCTGAACCTCTTTGTTCATCCGCAGATCGGTCCAGTGATTGGTACCGCGCTCGCGCTCTTGCTGTTGCGGAGAACATTCCTTCACTCGCGGGATCCGTCGGTGATCGCGGCAGGCCTGGCGCTGCTATATTGCGGGGCGTTGATCTATGCGCTCGCGATCGACCCGCATCCCCGCATGTTTCTGCCTGTGGCCGCGCTCGCAGCGTTCATCGTTGGTCGCCTTGGCGTCGACACTTGGGACCAAGGCGACCGGTTCGTGGTCGCGGCACTCATGGCGCTGGTCGTCGCTTTCGGCGCGACCGAGACGGAGAAGCGCTTCCACCTCGGTGTCGCGGGGCCGCTTGCCCATCGATGGGCAAGCGAAAACGCCGGCGACGTGGCGGTCGAAGACAACACGTCGCGGTTCCTGACTTTCGACTCGCTCGTGCGCACGCTGCCTGTCGCCCCTTCGAAAGCCAGCCATCTGCTCATACTTATTACGGGCCAATGCTGGCAAAACCGGGAAGTCGCGATCAGGCCGATGGATTGGACCCTGACCAGGTCGCGCGATTTCGGACGACCGAACGACCCGCTCAACCTTTGCGACTTCAGGCGCGTTCAGCCCAAATAATCGGCAAGCAGGCTCTTAGCGCGTTCCCCGTCCCAATCCATCCCGCCCGAGATCCGCCAGACTTCCTTGCCGTTGGCGTCGTACAGCACCGTTGTCGGCAACAGCCCGCCGCCAAAGGCGAAGCCAAGGTTGTTCTTGCCATCGCGATAGGGCTGAAGATTGGACAGCTTCGCCTTGGCCCACCAGGCCGGGACCGGATCGACGGCCTGTTTCGCAAAATCCTGATTGACGGTCAGCACACGCAGCTTGCCCTTCGTGCGCGCAGCCAGCCGGTCGAGCGACGGCATCTCCTTGACGCACGGCCCGCACCATGTCGCCCATAGGTTGACGAGCAGGGGCTGCCCCCTGAAATCCGCCAGCCTGGCCGGTTTCCCGTCGGGCGCTGCAAAGGCATCTGTCGGCATCGGGGCGCCGCGCTGCGTCATGTCGAGCTTTCCGGCAGGCTCGCCGGCCGCAGACCCGGCGACTGTTGCGGGGATGCTCGCGTTGGGTTGCGGGGCCTTTGAGTCTTGCCTATCGCAAGCGGCGAGCAGCAGGGCAGGCAAAAAGCAGAAGATGAACGAGCGCAAGGATAGCTCCAATGCCATGTGGGGCGGGCGCTTTGCCGAAGGGCCCGCGTCCGTGATGCGCGCGATAAATGCCTCGCTGCCATTCGACAAGCGCCTGTGGCGGCAGGATATCGCCGCGTCCAGGGCGCATGTCACGATGCTGGGTACTTGCGGAATCCTGACGACAGCCGACGCGCTGGCCATAGCGGCGGGGCTCGACCGCATCGCCATCGATTATGCCGCCGGTCAACTGCCCGACGATCCCGCGCTTGAAGATATCCATATGGCGACCGAGGCCCGCCTTGCCGAATTGGTCGGTCCCGTGGCAGGGCGGCTGCACACCGCGCGTAGCCGCAACGATCAGGTCGCGACCGATTTCCGCCTGTGGGTCCGGGATGCCGTCGACACGGTGGATCAGGCGCTGCGGGCGTTTCAATCGGCCCTGCTCGACCGGGCGAGCGAGCATGCCGATGCGGTAATGCCGGGCTTCACCCATTTGCAGAGCGCCCAGCCCGTGACGCTCGGCCACCACCTGATGGCGTGGTTCGAGATGATCGCGCGCGACCGGTCGCGCTTTATCGATGCCCGTCGCCGCATGAATCGCTCGCCCTTGGGCAGCGCGGCGTTGGCCGGCACCGGCTTTGCCATCGACCGTGACATGACGGCGGCGTCGCTCGGCTTCGACGGTCCGACCGCCAATTCGCTCGACTCGGTCAGCGACCGCGACTTCGCGCTCGATTATCTGTCGGCTGCGGCGACCTGCGCGATCCATATGAGCCGCATGGCTGAAGAGATTGTGATCTGGGCATCGCAACCCTTCGGATTCATAGCGCTGCCCGACGCCTGGTCGACCGGCAGCTCGATCATGCCGCAAAAGCGAAATCCCGACGCAGCTGAGCTCGTACGGGGCCACGCCGGCCGCATCCTCGGGTGCCACACCGCGCTCATGGTCACCATGAAAGGCCTGCCTCTCGCCTATTCCAAGGACATGCAGGACGACAAGGAACCGGTCTTCGAGGCGCACGACCTGCTCGAACTGTCAATTGCCGCAATGGCAGGCATGATCGCCGCGTTGACCTTCCACACGGACCGGATGCGGGCGCTGGCCGAGGCAGGCTTTGCAACCGCGACCGATCTTGCCGACTGGCTCGTGCGCGAAGCCGATGTGCCGTTCCGCGAGGCCCACCACATCACGGGGCGTGCGGTAAAGGCGGCCGAGGAACGCGGGCATGGTCTTGCTGACCTGCCGCTCGACGTGCTGGTTGCGATCGATCCCCGCATCGATGCCCGGGTCTTTGGCGTCCTGACCGTTGACGCCTCCGTCGCAAGTCGGACCAGCCATGGCGGAACGGCGCCCGTGCGGGTAAGGGAAGCGATCGCGGCCGCCCGGGCGGCGCTGGAGGAACGTGCGTGAGGATACTCCTGGGTCCGGCCCTGCTCGTCGGCCTCGCTGCCTGCGGGCAAGTCGCGCCGCTTCGCCCACAGGCGGGTTCGGCGCTCCCTCCCAAGCCGGAGGCGGCAGTCAAGACGCCTGACGCAGACGCATTGATGATGCCGACCGATCAGTCGCGGCCCAAGCGCAACGACGAGCTTTTGCAAAGTTCCGAAAAACGGGCGCCCGACAAATTCGATCTCCCCCCGTCAGGCTGAAGTCCACATGAACCATTTCGCATATCGCGACGGCGAGCTGTTCGCCGAGGATGTTCCGCTTGTTCGGATCGCGGCGGAAGTGGGGACGCCAGTTTACGTCTATTCGCGCGCCACCCTCGAGCGGCACGCCCGCGTGTTCAGCGCGGCCGTGGCGCAGGCTGGCGACGTCGAGGTCGCTTTTGCGCTGAAGGCAAATCCCAACCTCGCCGTCGTGAGGGTTCTGGCAAAAATGGGACTCGGTGCGGATGTCGTCTCGGGGGGAGAGCTCGACCGCGCCCTTGCTGCGGGCATGTCGCCTGACAAGATTGTCTTCTCGGGTGTCGGCAAAACCGATGCCGAGATGGGGCACGCGCTCGATACCGATATCGGGCAGTTCAACATCGAGTCAGAGGAGGAAGGGCGCGACTTGTCAGCCCTCGCCGTGGCGCGCGGACAACGCGCCTCGGCGACGCTTCGCGTCAATCCCGACGTGGACGCAGGTACCCATGCAAAGATTTCGACCGGCAAGGCGGAAAACAAGTTCGGCGTGGCGATCTCGGATGCGCCGGCGATCTTCGCGCGCCTGTGCCAACTCCCGGGGCTGAACCTGCGCGGCGTCGCCCTGCACATAGGCAGTCAGATTTTCGATCTGGAGCCGCTGGAGGCCGCGTTTACGAGAATCGGACAACTCGTTGCAGAGCTTCGCGCCGCCGGCCACCGGATTACCCATGTGGATCTGGGTGGCGGCCTCGGCATCGCCTATCGTCCCGGCGACGTCCCTCAGGAACCTCAGGCCTATGGCGCTATGGTGGCGCGCGTCACCCGGGGGTGGAACGTCAGGCTGATGTTCGAACCCGGCCGCCTCATCGCAGGCAATGCCGGCGTGCTCCTGACGCAAGTCATCCGTGTCAAGCCAGGCGCTGTTCACCCTTTCGTCGTCGTCGATGCTGCCATGAACGACCTGGCGCGACCTGCGCTCTACGATGCCTATCATCATTTCGAGCCGGTGTTCGAACGGGCCGAGAAAATGACCGCCAACCTCGTCGGCCCGGTATGTGAAAGCGGCGATACATTTGCGATGGGCCGCGAGACCGGCGTCGTTGGGCAGGGTGATCTCGCGGTATTCCGGACCGCAGGCGCCTATGGCGCGACCATGGCCTCGACGTACAATTCGCGTGCCATGGTGCCCGAGGTGTTGGTCGACGGGGGTCGCTATGCCGTTGTCGCCGATCGGATCCCGGCATCGACCATCATGGGCGCGGAACGGGTGCCGGGGTGGCTATAGCCTGATGCCGAGGCGGGGAGCCACGACGGTCAGTGTCAGATGAAGCACGATGGTCAGCCCGCACCCCGCGATGAGTGCGGTCCAAAATCCCGTGCCGTTGCGGAGCAATGCCGGGATGACGAGGAACATTGGCAGTGAGGGCAGGACGTACCAGAAGGTCGCTTGCGCATGCTCGGCAAGCCGTGCCGGGTCGGCCGTGTCGCGCCACAGCCACATCATGCCCAGGATCGAGACGAGCGGCAACGAGGCGACCAGCGCGCCGATGCCGGGGCTGCGCCGTGCAATTTCCGACACGGTGGCCACGATCAGGCCCGAAAGCCCGGCCTTGAAAATGTAATAGAGCATGCCGCTTCCTGCCTCAACGCACGACCTGCGAACAGCGCAAAGCATTCAAACGTTCCTGGGCGCGCTCGGATGCCGCCGGCTTCGCGCGCCCATGGACTTGCGCACCGTTTCGCGCCAGTCGGCTGGCGATGCACAGTCTACCACTCTTTGTCCGTCTGGCCGGTCGCCCGGTCGCTCTCATCGGCGTCGGACCCGCGGCCGATGCCAAGCGCCGCCTTTTGGACCGCGCGGGCGCCCTGGTCGTCGGCGAGGCGGAAGCGGTGACGCTGGCAATCGTCGCAAACGGCGATGCAGCCGCAACGGCGCGGTTGAAGGCGCGCGGCGTGCTGGTGAATGTCGTCGACCGACCCGAATTGTGCGACTTTACGCTGCCCGCAATCGTGGACCGTTCGCCCGTGATCGTGGCCGTCGGCACGGCGGGCGCTTCGGCGGGGCTGGCGAAGGCATTGCGCCAGCGGCTCGAAACCTTGCTCCCCGAGGCGCTCGGCCCGCTCGCCGCTGCTCTGGAAGGTGCCCGGTCCACCCTGCGGGCGCGCTGGCCCGATGGCGGCGAGCGACGTCATGCGCTCGACGCCGGATTTGCGCGCGGGGCTCCGCTCGACCCCCTGGCAGAAGCCCATGACGTCGCAGCGTGGCTGCAGACAACGGTGTCCTTGCCCGCCCGTCACGAAATCATCCGTTTGACGTCGTCTGATCCCGAACAACTTACCTTGCGCGCTGCACGGCTGCTGGGCGAAGCCGATACGATCTGGCATGACGTCGATGTGCCAACCGCTATTCTCGACCGCGCCCGCGCCGACGCGGAGCGCCACGCCGGCGATGTCACGGACGGAGATCGTCCAGGGCTGACCGTCGAGGTCCGCTTCGCATGACAACCCGCAGCTACGTTATCGACGCTGGCACGGCGCGCAGCGTATCGCGCGACGAAGCAACGGCGTCGCTGGGCAAGGCGGATTTCGTCTGGGTGCACTTCGATGATTGCGACACCCATACCGAAGAATGGCTCGGCGGCCCGGGCGGCCTCGTCGATCTTGTCATCGCTGCACTTGTTGCCACTGAAACTCGGCCACGAATGGACGCTATCGACGGGGGTGCGTTGGTCAACCTGCGCGGACCGGATGCCGATGTCGCCACCAATCCGGACATGCTCAGTTCGATCCGCCTGTGGGTCGCCAAGGGTAGAGTGTTCACCGTAACGCGACGCGATCTGGCGGCTCTCGACACGGTTGAAAAGCACATCCTTGACGGCAAGGTGCTCGATCCCGGCGATTTTGTCGCGATGCTGGCAAGCGAGATCACGGCCGAACTCGATCCCGACGTGGCGCAACTTGGCGATACGCTCGACGATTGCGAAGAAATGGTCGGCGGCCGCAATGCCCTGACCTTGCGCCAAACCATTGCGAAAACGCGCAGTCGCGCCATCGGCTATCGCCGGTTCATGGCGCCGCAGCGGACCGCGCTCGAAAAGCTTGCCGGGTTCGATGTCGATTGGCTCGAGCCGGACGATCGGTTGCATCTTGGCGAAGCCGCCGACCGCGCGGCACGCATGGTGGAGGAACTTGAAGCGATCCGTGAGCGGTCGGCATTGCTTCACGAGCAATTGACCGACCTGCGTGCCGAGCTGATCGATACCCGTGGCCTCGTGATCTCGGTGGTCGCGCTTGTCTTTTTGCCACTGACGTTTCTTACGGGTCTGCTCGGCATGAATGTATCCGGCATTCCTTATGCCCACGAACCCTGGGCGTTTGCGGCAGTCGTCGGTGTCTGCATCGCCATTGCCGTTGGCGTCGCGTGGTATTTCATTCGCGCCCGCTGGTTCCGATAGGAGAGAAGCCATGTTGACCGTCCATCACCTGAACGACAGCCGTTCGCAGCGTATCCTGTGGCTGCTCGAGGAACTCGAGCTACCCTATGAGATCAAATTCTATCAGCGCGATACGGCGACGCGTCTGGCACCGCCGGAACTGAAGGCGGTACATCCGCTGGGCAAGTCGCCTGTACTGACCGATGCCAGCGTGACGGTTATCGAATCAGGTGCGATCATCGACTACATCTTGCGCAATCACGCAGGGGGCCGCCTCATGCCGGCCGCAGACAGCGCCGACTACGAAACCTATATCCAGTGGCTCCATTATGCCGAGGGATCGGCGATGCTCCCGCTGCTGATGAAGATGTATGTCGGCATGATCGGCGAAGGTGGCGCGCCGCTCCTGCCACGGATCGACAGCGAGATCGCCAATCACCTCGGCTATGTCGAGTCGTCGCTGGCCGGGCGCGACTGGTTGCTCGGCGCGGGCCCGAGCGGCGCGGACATCCAGATGAGTTTCGTCGGAGAGATCGCCGGCCGTTATGGCCTGCATGCGGCGCACCCGAACATTGGCGCCTGGGTGAAACGGTTTCAGGCGCGCGATGCCTACAAGCGCGCGCTCGAAAAGGGCGGGCCTTACAGCTTCGCCTAGGCCAGGAGTTCGATGTCCCAGTAAAGCCAGTCGCGCCAGCTCTGGTGAAGGTAGTTCGGCGGGAAACTCTTGCCGTTGTCCTGCAACTGCCAGCTTGTTGGCCGGATCGGCGTGATGTGAAGCGGCATATGCGCCT
Organism: Sphingomonas sp.; assembly: GCA_965249705.1. Lineage (GTDB taxonomy): Bacteria > Pseudomonadota > Alphaproteobacteria > Sphingomonadales > Sphingomonadaceae > Sphingomonas_O. The sequence goes on from CBDFMO010000013.1 coordinate 231,770, forward strand.
GCTTCGGTGTACGGCCGCCTTTCCGCAGATTGCATGGCGCACAGGCCGTCGCGACGTTTTCCCAAGTTGTCCGGCCGCCCTGTGCGCGCGGAATGACATGATCGAACGTCAGGTCCTTGCTGATCCCGCAATATTGGCATTGAAACCGGTCGCGCAGGAACAGGTTGAAGCGGGTGAAGGCGGGGTGCTCCGATGGTTTCACATAATGTTTGAGCGCGATCACCGAGGGCAGTTTCATTGCGAAACTCGCCGACCGAACCTCGCGCTCATAATGGTCGACGATATCAACGCGGTCGAGGAACACCGCCTTGATCGCCGTTTGCCATGGCCAGACCGACAGGGGGTAATAGCTGAGCGGCGTATAATCGGCGTTCAAAACCAGCGCAGGGCAGCCGTCCAGGTGACGCGTCTCGGGATCAAGGCTATGATCCCTTGCCGCCTCATTGTGAGCAAGAACATCGGGATGAAACATTTTCGGGCGCGCGCTCCCTTAGCTTCCCAAGAACCTTGTGGCCGCGTCTCTCACCCGCAACGATGACACAGGCATGACAGCATTTACCATGGCTCGTGGTCAAGGAGTTAATTTTGCCTGACCAGCCACAAGATGTGGTGACGCGGTTTGCACCATCCCCCACAGGTCGCTTGCATCTGGGACATGCATTGTCGGCGCTGCTGTCTTTCCACTTCGCCCGCGCGCGGGGCGGCCGTTTCGTCCTGCGCATCGAAGATATCGATGCGGCGCGTTGCCGGCCGGAATTTACCGACGCGCTCCTCCGGGATCTGGACTGGCTGGGCATTGAATGGGACGTGCTCGAATTCCAGACGGATCATGCTCCTGCACATGCCGCTGCGCTCGACCGACTGCGTTCCATGGGGCTTGTCTATCCGTGCACCTGCACCCGCGCCGAAATCGCAGCGAGCGCCAGTGCGCCACATGGTGCAGCGGGGCCGGCCTATCCGGGAACCTGCCGGGGGCGAACCGATGCGCCCGACGGCGCGGCGTGGCGGCTCGATGCGGCGGCGGCAATTGCTTGGGCAGGACCGACTGGCTCCGATCGCTGTAAACACGGCGCGATCGACGACGTCGTCCTTGCCCGCAAGGGCCTGGGCGTCGCGTATCATCTTGCCGTGGTCGTCGATGACGCAGCCGCCGGTGTGACCGATGTCATCCGCGGCCGCGACCTCGAAGCCGCAACCCAGGTGCAGAATCTGCTTCAGACCCTGCTCGGCTTGCCGACCCCGCATTACTACCATCATGCGTTGATCGCCGGACCGGATGGCAGGCGGCTTGCAAAGCGCACGCCGGGCGCGACCCTGGCCGATTTGCGTGAAGCCGGGGTCACGCCCGACGCGCTTCAGAATGATTTGCGCGTCGGCCGCTTGCCAGTTGGATTCGGCTGGGTGCGTACCTAGATAGCTGCAATGTCCACGATCCTCATCATCCTCATCGTGCTTGCGGCGATCGCAGCACTTGTTTCGCTTGTTCGGGGGATCGTCAGCTTTCTTCAGACGACCGAGGCAGAGCTAAAATCGGGCGCGGACGGACCCAGCCTGTCCAGCCAGAAGCAGAACAAGATGATGTTCGCCCGCGTTGGTTTTCAGGCCATTGCGGTTATCCTGTGCGTCATGCTGCTTGCGCTCAACCGCCACTGACGCGTGGTCAAGCTCAACAAAATCTACACGCGAACGGGTGACGACGGCACGTCGGGGCTTGTCGATGGCAGCCGCGTCTCGAAAATGTCGGCCATGATGGCCGCGATCGGCGATGTCGATGAAGCCAACAGCCTGATCGGCGTCGCGGCGGTGCTCGCCGCCGATGACCTGCACGCCCGTCTGACCGTGATCCAAAATGATATGTTTGATCTCGGGGCAGATATCGCGACGCCGGAGGGGCCCCGGGAATGGACGCCGCTGCGCGTCGTCGCCACGCAGGTCGAACGGCTCGAGGCAGAAATCGATGCCATGAACGCCCACATGGCGCCGCTGACAAGCTTTGTCCTGCCCGGGGGCTCGGCGCTCGCGGCTGCCTTGCACGTGGCTCGTGCCGCGAGCCGCCGGGCCGAGCGGAGTGCGGTCGCGGCAAATTCTGAAGTGCGGCTCAACCCGCTTGCGCTCGCGTACCTCAACCGCCTGTCCGACTGGCTTTTCGTCGCGGCACGCGCGGCCAACGCAAATGGCATCGACGATAAGCTTTGGGTGCCCGGCGGCTCGCGCTAAATTTTCCTCGCCTGTAACGGGAACCGTTTCGTTCACGAATTGTTCGGAGTGTTCGGCGCTGGGTGCCGAATTCAGACGGGCAAAATGTCATGGGCCAGCAATCGCCAGCAGTTGTTGAAGATTCGCTGGCAGACTTCTTTATCGCGACTCGCGCCCTGAGTTGCGAGCTTGCGGCGCCGCTGTCGGACGCTGAGGCGACGCTCCAGTCGATGCCCGACGCCTCCCCCGCCAAATGGCATCTGGCACATACGACCTGGTTCCTTGAAACGTTCGTTCTTCGCGATTTTGCCTATGGGTATCGGGTCTTCGATCCCGCCTATGCCTATCTGTTCAACAGCTATTACGAAGCAGAGGGGGCGCGCCATGACCGTCCTCGGCGCGGGATGCTGGCGCGGCCGTCGCTCGACGAAGTGCTTGCCTATCGCGCGCACGTCGACGCCGCCCTTATGGAGGCATGGCCCATTCTTCCCGCGCGCGCCCGCGAGCTCATCGAGCTCGGCTGTCACCACGAAGCACAGCACCAGGAATTGTTGTTGACGGACATCCTCCATGCCTTTGCGCAAAATCCCATGCTGCCGGCGGTCTGGCCGCATCCCCGCAACGTGCCGACACCGGTCCCGGACCCGTTGCGCTGGATAGAGGGCGCGCAGGGCGTCATCGATATTGGTCATGACGGCCGCGGTTTCGCGTTCGATTGCGAGGGACCACGCCACAGTGTCTTCCTCACCCACCACGCCCTCGCCGACCGGCCGGTCACCAACCACGAATGGCAGGATTTCGTTGATGACGGCGGCTATCGCCGTCCCGACCTCTGGCTGTCGGAGGGCTGGGCCTGGGTGCAGGCAAATGCGATAGGCGCCCCGCTGTATTGGGAAGTCGATGGCATGGCTTTTGCGCTCGACGGCCTGCACCCGCGCCATCCAGCTGCCCCGGTGGCGCACGTCAGCTATTACGAGGCAGATGCCTATGCGCGCTGGGTCGGCGCCCGCTTGCCGACGGAAGCGGAATGGGAGTCCGGTGCCGCCGGTCTTGACGCGCGGTCGGGCAATCAGCTCGATGGGGCGGGGCCCGTACGGGCACGTGCGGCAACGGGTTCGGGGTTGCGTCAGATGTTCGGCGACGTCTGGCAATGGACCGGCTCCGCTTTCCTGCCGTACCCCGGCTTCACCGTCGCGCAAGGCGCGGTAGGCGAGTACAATGGTAAATTCATGAGCGGCCAAATGGTCCTGCGCGGGGCCAGTTGCGCCACGCCGCGTGGCTCCAGCCGTGCCACGACCCGAAATTTTTTCCCGCCGCACACGCGCTGGCAGTTTGCCGGTCTGCGCCTCGCGAAAGACCTTTGACATGCTGTTTCACGATGCGACCGAAGTACTGGTCGACCCCGCGTTCCGCAGTGATGTGCTGTCAGGTCTGGCGCAGCGGCAAAAGGCGATTCCGGCGCGATGGTTCTATGACCGCACCGGGTCTGAATTGTTCGAGGCGATCACCGACCTCGTCGAATATTATCCGACCCGTGTCGAGACTGCGCTGTTGGCAACACATGGCGGCGATATCGCACGGCTGACAGGCACGGGCCGCGCTGTCATTGAATTCGGCTCCGGTTCCTCCGCAAAGACTCCGCACCTGTTACGGGCCGTCGCACCGTCTGCCTATGTTCCCATCGATATCTCGGGCGAATTCCTGCGTGCGTCCGCCGCCGCCCTGGCTGCGGATTTCACCGGCCTGCCAGTGCTGCCGCTCGAAGGGGATTTCACCCACAGCCTGAAGCTGCCCGGGGCGATCGCGCAATCGCCGCGCCTCGGCTTTTTCCCGGGCTCGACGATCGGCAACCTCATCGCGCGCTCGGCGACCGACCTGCTGCGTACCATGCGCGAAAGCCTGGGCACGGGCGCGATGCTGCTGATTGGGATGGACCGGGTCAAAGACCCGGCGACTTTGGTCGCTGCCTACGACGACGCCAAGGGGGTAACGGGGCGCTTCAATTTGAACCTGCTCGTGCGCATCAACCGGGAACTGCGTGGCACCATCCCGGTCGAGGCATTCGTCCACGAAGCACGATGGAACGATTATTACGCCCGCATAGAAATGCACTTGGTCGCCGTCCGCGCCGTTGCCTTTACAGTTGAAGGTCAGGCCTTTGCCATGGCCCGTGGTGAAAGCATCCACACGGAGAACAGCCATAAGTACGGACCGCGCGATGCCAGGTTGCTGTTGCGCGCGGGAGGCTGGTCACCTGTTGCGGAATGGACCGACGCGGCGGACAACTTTGCGCTGATCCTGGCCGAGGCGCGCGCGAACAGGTCGGCGCCCTAGCGCACCACAGCGCGCCACGTCCGGATATAGTCGACCGACCCACGGCATTCGCCCATTTCGGCCTGCTCGACGAGCCGAAAACGGCTTCCGTCCCAGACGAACTTCTGCGTCACGCCACAATCGCCGATTCCGCGCCCCTTGGCGTAGGTCGACAGCCGACGCGACTTGGCGTCGTACGACGCGTTGACCAGGCTCGGGTCGCTGTTCCCCGGCTCGCCCATGCCGCTCGGCGCATCAAATTTGGCGACGCTAGCGGGCGTGCCCTGGTTTGGGAGAATCAGGGGCGTAGTAAAATAATTATACGCGCCGTTGCCGCAGACGGCCGGCACCATCAACAGCGTGTGGCTGACGTCGAGGCGGTAGGCCTCGGGCTTGTATGCGCCCACGGAAACGCCGCAGCCATCGTCGCCATTGTATTTCCTGACGTCGGTAGCGCGGAACTTCGCCGGCAAGGCGGCCGATGCCGGCGGCATCGTCACGGCAGGGAGCGCCGGCGGTTTGGGAACAACTCTGAGAGGGCCTTTTGCCACCAGCGCCGTTGTCGTACCGCTGCGCCGTTGCTTGTCGTCGATATAACGCAACGCGGCACTTGCGCCGGCCAGCGAGATCGTGGCGAGCGTCGACCCCTTCGCATCGATCAGCGCAATCCTGCGCGCCTTGGCCAGCGGTACGGTGAACGCCAAGGCTTGCCCGGCGGGAATTTCGAAAAACCCATCGCGCGCGGCCAGCTTGAACGATGAAGGCGCGTCGTCGATGGCAAGGGCGGTAGCCTTTGCTTCGCTCGTGATGGTAATCTTTGGGAGGGCGTTCGCGTCTGCGTCGCGCTGGACGGTGATCGTGGCGCCCTCAACCTGGTCCTCGGGCAGCAAACCAACGGCTTGGCACGCCAGGCCATTGTCGCAGCCAACGGTCCAGTCCTTGAACGTCTTGAGTTCGCCGGGTTGCGGAGCGCCGGCGGCGGCGGCAAGGGCGAGGAGAATATGCATGGCCACAAGCTAGCTTCGGAGAATGAAAATGGAAACAGTGGGCATCATCGGCGCGGGACAAATGGGCCGGGGCATTGCACAGGTGTCCGCTGCCGCAGGCTATCGCACCTTGCTCTCGGATCGCGACATCGCGCTCGCAGAGAACGGCAAGTCGGACATCGCAAAGGGGCTGGGGCGGCTCGTCGACAAGGAAAAGATCACCGGCGAGGCCCGCGACGCGGCGCTCGCGCTGATCGAACCGGTCGGCGATGTCGCACGTTTCGGCGATTGCGACCTTGTGATCGAGGCGGCGACGGAGCGCGAGGAAATAAAGCGCGCCATCTTCGCCGATGTCGCCAAAGTACTGCGCGCCGACGCGGTTCTCGCGACCAACACCTCGTCGATCCCGATCACGCGTCTTGCGAGCGCCTCGTCCGATCCGACGCGGTTCATCGGCGTGCATTTCTTCAATCCAGTGCCCGTCATGGGCCTGATCGAGGTCATTCGCGGCCTCGCCACGGGCGATGCGACCGTGGCTGCGGTCGAGGCCTACGGGAAGTCGCTCGGCAAGGAGATTGTCCATGCCAACGACGCACCCGGCTTCATCGTCAACCGTGTGCTGTTGCCGATGCTCAACGAGGCTTGCTTCGCGCTCGGCGAAGGCGTGGCAACGATCCGTGATATCGATACCGCCTGCAAGCTCGGCCTCAACCACCCGATGGGCCCGCTGACGCTCGCCGACTTCATCGGGCTCGATACCTGCCTCGAGATCTGCCGGGTGCTGTTCACCTCCACGGGCGACCCCAAGTTCCGCCCCGCCCCGCTGCTCGTCAAATATGTCGAGGCCGGGTGGGTAGGGCGCAAATCCGGTCGCGGCTTTTACGATTATTCGGGCGCGGAACCTGTGCCGACGCGCTGACTATTGACAAGCCTGTCAGTTAGGTTGCAACCTGCAACGAAACCGCACGGGAGAGGTGCAATGGCGACCGCCGCGATCGAACGCCCCGATGACCAGTTCATGGCTGGCCCAGACGAATGCGATAGGCTCGACGTTACCCAGCCGCACTTGTACACGTCGCACACATGGCACGGCCCCTTTCGTGAGCTGCGCGAGGCCGGCGGCATTTACCGCTGCGAAAATGGCCGCTTTGGCCCCTATTGGTCGATCACGACCTACAAGCCGATCGTGCATGTCGAGGCGCTGCCCAAGATTTTCTCTTCCTCGTGGGAAGTTGGCGGCATCACGGTGGCCGGCGACCCCGAACGTATCCTCGACGGCGAAGTCCGCATGCCGATGTTCATTGCGATGGATCCGCCGCAGCATACCGCCCAGCGCCGCACCGTGGCCCCGGCCTTCACGCCCAGCGAAATCGTCAAGATGCGCGAGGATGCGGTCGCCCGCACCGCCGAAGTGCTCGACTCACTTCCGATTGGCGAGACATTCGACTGGGTTGAACGTGTCTCGATCGAGCTGACGACGGGCATGCTCGCCCGCCTGTTCGATTTCCCCTGGGAGAATCGTCACAATCTGACGCGCTGGTCGGATGCTTTGGGCGATGTCGAGTCTTTCGGGACGCTCGAGGACCGGCAGCGGCGCCTCGCGACCGCCTTCGAAATGGGCACGGCGTTCCACCAATTGTGGGAGTCGAAGAAGGGCCAGCCTCAGACGCCCGACCTGATTTCGATCATGCTCCATTCGGATGCGATGGCGCATATGGACGATGGCGAGTTTATGGGGAATCTGATCCTGCTGATCGTCGGCGGCAACGACACGACACGCAATTCGATGACAGCCTATGCGCACGGCCTTGCCCAATTCCCGGATGAGCGCGCCAAGCTCGAGGCCGATCCTTCGCTTATTCCCAATGCGGTCAGCGAGCTCATTCGCTGGCAGACGCCGCTCGCGCACATGCGCCGTACCGCGACCGAAGACACCGAGATCGACGGGCATGCGATCAAGAAAGGTGAACGGCTCGTTCTCTGGTACATCTCGGCCAATCGTGATGAAAGCGTCTTCCCGGACGGCGACAAGATCATCGTCGATCGCGAAAACGCGCGGCGACACCTGTCGTTCGGGTACGGTATTCATCGCTGCGTCGGTGCGCGCGTCGCTGAACTGCAGCTGATCGTGCTGCTCGAGGAAATGGCCAAGCGCCGCCTGCGCGCCGTGCCCCAAGGCGAACCGACGCGGGTTCCGGCCTGTTTCGTCAACGGCTATCGCGCGCTGCCGGTGAAGCTGGAACATTATTGATGGGTGAAACCGAAACGACCCGGGCGCCGTATATGGCCTATCATCCGGGAGACGACGCCATGACCCTGAACCGCCGCACTTTTGTCGCCACTTCGAGCACGCTGGCAATCACGGGGCTGTTCGCGACTGCAGCCTGTGCCAAAGCTCCAACCCGCAAATACGAAATTACGCTGAGCGACGCCGAATGGAAGAGGCGGCTGACCCCTGCCCAATATCGTACCCTTCGCCAGGAGGCGACGGACACGCCTGGCCAGTCGCCGTTCTTGAACGAACACCGCACCGGAATTTTTTCCTGCGCGGGTTGCAAGCTTCCCAATTTCTCGTCGAAGACCAAGTTCGACAGCGGCACCGGCTGGCCGAGCTTTTACGACCACTTGCCAAATGCCATTCTGACGAATGTCGATCGGACCCTCGGATTCGAGCGCACCGAAGTCGTCTGCCGCCGGTGCGGTGGCCATCTCGGCCATGTCTTCGATGACGGGCCGAAGCCGACGGGCAAGCGCTACTGCATGAATGGCACCGCGCTGCTGTTCACGCCGGGCGGCGCATAGGCGTTTCCAAAGCTAAACCCCCGCCACTTTAACGTCTGGCCGACCGACGAAGCGGCTTTGCCACGTCGCTTCCCGCTCGCTAGGCTCGACCCATGGGGCTTTCCGTCATCGACGCGGTGCTGCGTGGCAGTGCGATCGGCTTGTACGTGCTGCTGGCGTTTATGTTCGGCTGCGACTGGCGCCGATCGTTGACGGCACGGCTCGGCGCGGTGCTCTGTCTCGGGGGCGCCTGTTATGTCGCCCTCATCCTGGTCGATACTTGGTACCCGTTCCGCAATCCGTGGCGATTGCCCCTCCATCTGATGAGCCTGGCGTCACCCGCATTGTTCTGGCTGTTCGCGGCCAGCTGGTTCGACGACGATTTCCGCCTGCGTGGCTATCACTGGCTCTACGTCGCTGCGGCCGTGGTCAGCGGCTTTGTCACCAACTACCTCTTCTGGTCGCTCCACATGCGCTACTTCGGGCTGGCGCTCGTGTGGCGCCTGTTCAGCGTGGTTGCCATCGCGCTGGCGATCCGTGCCACCTTGCGAGGGTGGACGGCCGATCTGGTCGAATCGCGCCGGCGGGTCCGGGTCGCCTTGACGGCCGCGATTTCAGTCGCAATCCTCTGGGTGGTGATGGCCGAACTCTGGACGGCCAGCTGGCCGCCGCCCGTCGGCTGGCGGATCGCCAACAGCGCGAGCATGTTGCTGCTTGCGCTCACCGTCGCGGTATTCACGCTCGGTTGGCGCGATCCTGCTCTGGTCGCCGCTCCAGTGCGTGCCGTCGGCGTCGCGCCGCGTCCCGACAGCGACGATTCGGTGCTGTTGGCCCGGCTCGATGCGGACATGCGGCAAGGTCGGCTCTATCGGCAGGACGGCCTGACCATAACGGCTGTGGCTGCGCGCCTCGGTGTGCCCGAGTACCGCTTGCGCCGGGCCATCAACCAAGGGCTCGGCGCGCGCAACTTCAACGCGTACCTCAATGGCTTTCGCATTGCCGAGGCAACCGAAGCACTGGCCGACCCGGCGCAGCGGGACGTCCCGATCCTGACTATTGCCATGGACGCAGGCTTCGGCAGCCTCGCCCCCTTCAACCGTGCGTTCCGCGACCTGCAGGGCTGCACCCCGACCGAATTCCGCGCCCGAGCGCGCTTAAACTGATCGAGTTTTGCAATTCGACCGGTCGATTTGCGAAAACGCCGCGACGCAGGAACGCGAGGGCTGCACATTGCGGGCATTGACCAGCCAAAGGCCCGACCGATGACCCATGACATGACGCTGCTTGACGCGGCGCTCCACGTTTTCCCGAATGCCTTTCTATTCGATGGCGGGCGATATGTCGTGGCCACGCTGCTGATGTCGACGGTGCTCTACATCGCCCACCGCTCGGGATGGAAGGCCCAGATCATCCAGGCCCGCCGCGCGACGCGCGCCGACTACACGCGCGAACTGCTGACCTCGCTGCGGACGGTCGTCGTCTACGCAATCGTCTTCACGCCGGTGCTGTGGCTCAAGGCCCATGGATTAGGGGCAGGGCGCTGGACCGGGCCGGACAACTGGTTGGTGACGACGGCCTTCGTCGTCGCACTGCTTGTCGTGCACGACGCCTATTTCTATTGGACACACCGGTTGATTCACCGACCCGCCTTCTTCAAGCGCTGGCACCGGACGCACCACAAGACGATCACGCCGACGCCCTTCACCGCCTATGCGTTCGATTGGCGCGAGGCTGCCTTGCACACCGGCATGCCGGTCGTCTGGCAACTGCTCGTTCCCACGCCCAACGGCGCCTTTTTCATCTTTCTCGGGATCATGATCATCCGCAACGCCTGGGGGCATTGCGGCACGGAGCTTCACCCGCGCGGATACGCCGATCACTGGTTCTGGGGCAACTTCACCACCACGACGCACCACGACCTTCACCATTCGGGAGGTTTCGGTTCCAACTACGGCCTGTATTTCACATGGTGGGACCGCATCTGCGGCACCGAACACCCGCGCTACCGCGAAATCTTTCGCGAGATCACGTCGCGAGGATCAGTGCACGAAGCGCGCGACGACGTCCCTGTAGCTGCGTGAAACCTTAACGCTCGCGCCCGATTCGAGCACCAGGAAGCATTCGCCATTAGTGTGCGGCTTCACCTGCTTGACCAGGTCGAGGTTGACGATGGTCGAACGGTGGACGCGCTGGAACCGGCGCGGGTCGAGCCGCCGCTCAAGGTCCTTCATCGTCTCGCGCAGGATCAGCGTGTTCTCGGCGGTGTAGATGCACATATAATCGCCCGCAGCATCTATCCGTTCGATATTGTCGACATCGACCCGGAAGATTTGCCCACGGTCCTTGATGTTAATCAGTTTTTCGAATCGGTTTGCCGCCGGCGCGTCGCCACCATCGGCGCCGAGCTCCCCGGCAGCCTCGGGCGCGTGTTCGGTGAGCACTTCCATCAGCCGCCCGGCTTCCTCGGCCCCGCGCTTTTCGGCCAGCCGCTGCCGAACGCGGTCGAGCGTGTCAGCGAGCCGCGCTTCCTCCACCGGCTTCATCAGATAGTCCACCGCCTGCGCCTCGAACGCGCGGATGGCGTGGTCGGCATAAGCGGTAACAAAGACGAAGAGCGGCGGCTCGACCTCCATCAGTCCTTGAACGACAGAAAATCCGTCGAAACCGGGCATCTGGATGTCGAGAAACACGAGATCGGGCTTGTTGGTCTTGATCGAACGGATGGCCTCGCGCCCGTTGGAACAGGTATCGACGATTTCCACGTCGTCATGCGTAGCGAGCCGCAGCTCCATGCCCTGGATGGCCAGTTTTTCATCGTCGACGAGAATCGTTCTTATGGTCATGCGGCCTCTAATCGTTGCGCCTCGACGACCATCGGAATTTCGACAGTAACGACAAAGCCCCCGTCCGGGGCATTGCCGCTGTCGAAGCGGTGGTCGGGCCCGTAAGCCTGCGTTAGCCGGTCGCGAATATTCGCCAGGCCGACGCCGGTCGAATAACTGGGGCGGACCGTCGCATCGTTCAACCCCGGCCCGGTGTCGGACACGGTGATCTGCACCCGATCACCGGTGAGCCGCGCTGCAACCGCGATTTCGGCACCCTCTTCCTGTGGAGTTACGGCATATTTGATCGCGTTTTCGACAAGCGGCTGGAGCAGAAGCGAGGGCAACCGCGCCTTGGCAACGCGCGGATCGATCTCAAATCGCGCCTGCAGCCGCTCCTCGAACCGCATCTTCTCGATGTCCAGGTAGAGCTTCAGCGTCTCGAATTCCTGTTCAAGCGTCACCTGGGCCTCGGGCTCGTTGACCAATGTGTAGCGCAGGAACGATGACAGGCGCCCCAGCATCGCATTGGCGCGGTCGTTCTGCTTGAGGAGGACAAGGGTCGAGATCGAGTTGAGCGTGTTGAATAGGAAGTGCGGATTGAGCTGGTAGCGCAGCATCGCCAGCTGCGCCGACGAAGCCGTGGCTTCCAGCTTCAGGAGTTGCAGCGTCTGGCGTTCCGAAATCAGGAAAAAGTTGATTGAATAATACAGCGCCGACCAGGCGCCGAGCAGCAGGGTGTTGAGCGTCGCCGACCCCAGAATTAGGTCGATCTGAACGACGTTTCGTCCTTCGTTGATCATCGTATAGACCCAGGCATCGATCACGGCATAGGCTGCGACCGACACGGCTACGGTGGCGACCGACCCGGTCCAGATGACCAGGGGCGATTTGCGGATCAGCCAGCGGTAGACCGCGGCCATGACGAGCGTCATCGAGTAGCCCGTTGCTGCCGACACCAAGACCTGGATGACCACAGGCAGGCCGACGCCATTGGCGATGCCGCTCGCGATGCGCAGCATCAGATAGCCCGCCCAGCCGGCTCCCTGTAGCAACCAGAAGGCGCGGTTCTTGTCGTCGAAGAACGCTGCGGGGGAAGTGGAGACCGTCGCCATTGACGCACACCTAACCGTTCGTCCCGAGCTTGTCGAAGGGTTGCCCTTGTCCTAGCTTCGAATAACAACAGGCTTTCGACGGGCACCGCCCGGACGGAAAGGGAGAGCAACTATGGCCGATATCGAAACGCATGAGGAACCCCGTGCCAAGTTCCGCGCAATGGTGGATGGGACGCAGGAGGACTGGGCCGCCATCGCCGGGCATTTCGTGCCTTTTGCTGCCGACGTCGCAACGCGGGTACTCGATCACCTGAAGCTGCTCGACGGCGATTATGGCGGTTTTCCCGTCGACCGGCTGACGCACAGCCTGCAAACGGCGACGCGCGCCCATCGCGACGGGCGGGGCGAAACCTATGTCGTCATGGCCTTGCTGCACGACATCGGCGATACGCTCGGCAGCTATAATCATCCCGATGTCGCCGCCGCGATCGTCAAGCCGTTCGTGACCGAGGAAGAACACTGGATCTGCGCCAATCACGGCGCGTTCCAGGGATATTATTATTTCCATTACCTCGGCATGGACCGCAATGCGCGCGAGGCGTTCCGCGACAATCCGCACTTCGCCGCGTGCGAAGAATTCTGCGCCAAATACGACCAGGCCGCCTTCGACCCCGATTATCCGTCGGAGCCGCTCGCGTTCTTCGAACCGATGGTCCGCCGCGTGATGGCAAGACCGCTGCGCAGCAATGTCGGGCCGGCAGCCCTCCCGGAAGTCGCCGCTACTTGATCGGCCCAAAAAGGAGACCGCCGCCCCTCGGGTGAGGGACGGCGGCAATCTTGTCCACAGGCAGGTGCCTTAAAAGCCGACCTGCAGCGAGACACTGATGGCGCGGGGTGAGCCGGGCTGGAACGTCGGGTTTGAGCCGCCGATGTTGGTCGTCGTCGGAATGCCCGGGACAAGGCCTGCGGCATTGGTCGGCAACGAGGGCTGGCTGTTGATTGAGCCCAAATACTGGGTGTCGAAAAGGTTGGTTACGTTCAACTGGACGAAGGTCTTGTCGAGACCCCATTGCTTAAGGCTCACTCGCAGATCGGCGTCGAACACGCTGTAGCCAGGAATAACGACGTCGTTAAGGTCGGTCGCGAAACGCTTCGTTACCGTCTTGTAGTTCAAGCCGAGCGCGATCGGACCGTAGTTGAACGCAGCACGATAGCCATATTGCCACTCGGGCGTTTCGACGAGGAACTTGTCGACGAGCGGCAGGGTCACCGTCGACGATGCGACGACATTGTCCTTGTAGCGCGCGTCGATGTACGCCGCGAAACCATTGAAGCTGAACCACGGAAACGGTGTCACGCCGACGCTGGCCTCGAGACCCTTGATCTCGACGCGGCCCACGTTGCGATCGACCGAAATGCCAGTGTCAGGATCGAACGCGGTTACGATGCGGTTCTTGAACTTGTTCAGGAAGCCGCCGAACGAGGCACGCACCATGCCCGTCGTGTACCGGATGCCGACGTCGAAGTTGTCGGTAGTTTCGGGCTGCACATTAACGTTTGGCGCACGGTAGAGGTTGTCAGTACGCGGCGCCGACAGGCCCTGCGCGAAACTTGCATAGACGCTGATATTGTCGGCGGGACGGAACGTTAGGCCGACGTTCGGCAGAACCTTGTTGTAGTTATATGACCGGGCGAACGGAGCATATACGGCGTTTGCCGGCTGCCCAAGCGTCCCGGTCGTGCCGGGAATGACATAAAGGAAGTTCAGCGCATTTCCGCCCGTCGGGATGGTTAATGCCGTCGTCCCGAAAGTACGGCTCGTGCAGATCGGGTTGCCCGTCGATGCCTGCGTGTAGCAATACTGGTTCAGTTCGCGATGGAAGAACGGCGCGCGCACGCCCAGCATCACTTCAACCTTGTCATCGAAGAACTTGCCACGATACTCGCCCGAAATCTGGTTGAGCAGCGCCACCGAGAAGCGGTCGCGACCACGCAGGAAATATCCGGTGTTGTCGTTGACCTGCAGGTCAGGCTGGCGCCCACCGAACGAATAGATCGGGTTGCCCGCGGCATCATAGCTTCCCCACTCGCCGGTCTGACGATGACGCGCATTGTCATAGGCATAGGCGATGCGGATGTATTGTCCCTCCGCGACGTCCCAGCGCAGCGAAGAAAGAACAGTATAGCGGTTCGTATTTGTGTTGTTCGGCGTGTAGAATGATACGGTGTCGAGCGTATCGCCATCCCGGCTGTAGTCAACGCCACCCGTCGTGACCCCGGGCGCGTAGCCGCGTGCGCGCGGATCGGTCTCCGACATCGTCGTATAGCCGCCGCCATTGGCCAGTACATACTGATAGCCCGCGTCGAGCGTAAACGTCAGCTTGTCGGTCAGCGAGAACTTCGAGTTAAAGCGCAGATTGCCCGTGTTCGACGGATTGATGCGTGTGTTGTAATAGTTGCCGCAGCCCGTGTCGAACCCCGTAGCGGTCCCGGCAGGCGTGCCGGTCGCAATGCTCGTGGGTACCAGCGTCGCTGCGCCCTGGGACTGCGTCGCATCGCTCTGCGCGGTGCCGCCGACGAACGTCGCCCTAGTACAGGTCGCGTTGTTGTCGAAGGTGAAACGCCCGTTGGTACGCAGATCGTAGTCGGCCTGGGCCAGCGTGATGGCGCGGAAGCTGTTGTTCCGGTTCTGATTGTAATGGCCGGCCAGCGAGACGAAATCGCCGTTGCTGCCGAACTCCTTGTACAACCGGATGTTGTACTGTTCCTTGTCGATCTGGCCGGTGCCGCGGAACTTGTCGTTGCGCGCCATCGCGCCTGTTACAAAGGCTCGGATACCGGTCCCGAACAGGTCGCCGGTTTCCAGCTTGCCGAACAAGCGGTTATAGGTGCGCCCCTTGTTGCTTTCGCCATAGGCGGCGACAAGCATCGCGCCGGGCTCCTCGCTCGGAACGATCGTGCGATAGTTGATCGTGCCGCCCGACGATGCTGCCGTCGGCGAGTCGACGTCAGTCGTGCCCTGGTTGACGTTGACCGAGCCGACGATTTCAGGATCGCCCGCCTGGTTCGAGAAAATCGCATAATTGCCGGAGTCGTTCAGCGGCAGACCGTCCCACGTGAATGAAATGCGGTTGCCGTCAAAACCGCGGATACGGACGTTGCCACCCGACGATCCGAACGGATCGTTGTTCGTGAAGTTCACGCTGGGAACGATGTTGATCGCCTGCAGGAGGGTCTGCCCGGGTGCCGCGGTTCGCAGCAGTTCGCCTGTGATGACGGTACGTGCCTTCGGCGTATCGGGAACTTCGATGCCGTTGATCGGCGTCCGCGTCTGCGAGCCGGTAACGACGATTTCGGCTTCCTCTTCGGCAGCAATCGTACCGGAGGACTGCGCGAAAGCCGCGCTCGAAAACGAAAGCGCAGCCAGAGCGACGCCGAAATACAGCTGATGTTTCATATGCTTTTTTCCCTAGCGAGCCCGTTCAGGGGCCATGAACGCGACGTCACGCGTCGTTAGCGCGCCCCTGCGGCGCTTATGTTGCGGTGACGTTACAGCGAAAGCAGCCTTGGTTGATGAACGATGAATCGCTGGTTGTGCGTTGCAAAAAAGCAACGGTATTTGAGACTTAGGGAATGAGGATCGTATCCACCGCCTCGGGTGCAAGCGACGGATAGTCGGCGTTGAAGTGCAGTCCCCGGCTTTCGTGCCTCCCCAGCGCCGACCGCACGATCAGGTCGGCAACTTCGACGAGGTTTCGCAACTCGATCACGTCCGGCGTCACTCGAAAATTACCATAATAATCGGCGACTTCCTGCCGAAGTAGCGCAATGCGGTGCGCCGCGCGCTCGAGCCGCTTGGTCGTCCGCACGATCCCGACATAATCCCACATGAACCGCCGGATTTCGCGCCAGTTGTGTTGGACAACAACTTCTTCGTCGGAATCGGTGACGCGACTTTCGTCCCATCCACGGATTTGCGGCGGTGCAGCACCGGGATGCGCGAGGATGTGCTGAGCAGCCGATTCGCCGAACACGAAACACTCGAGCAGCGAGTTGGACGCCAGCCGGTTTGCGCCGTGCAGTCCCGACTGGCTGACCTCGCCTGCGGCATAGAGGCCGGGCAGGTCGGTGCGCCCGTCCATGTCGATCAGTACGCCGCCGCAGGTGTAATGCTGCGCTGGCACAACCGGGATCGGCCCCGTCGTCATGTCGATGCCCAGCCCCAGCAGTTTTTCATGGATGTTGGGAAAATGCCCCGCGACGAAGGCGGCCGGCAGATGGCTGATGTCGAGGTGGACATAGTCCAGGCCGAAGCGCTTGATTTCGGCATCGATCGCCCGGGCCACCACGTCACGCGGGGCCAGCTCGAGCCGGGGATCGTAGAAGGGCATGAACCGCTTGCCGGTCTTTGGATTGATCAGCTGCCCGCCTTCCCCGCGCACGGCCTCGGTGATGAGGAAATTCTTGACTTCGAGGTTGTAGAGGCAAGTGGGGTGGAACTGCATGAATTCCATGTTGGATACGCGGGCGCCCGCGCGCCACGCCATGGCGATGCCGTCACCGGTCGCGCCCCGCGGCGCCGTCGAGAACAGGTAGCAGCGCCCGGCGCCGCCGGTGGCGAGCACGGTCGCAGGTGCCGTGAGCGTCTCGACATGGCCGGTCTCGCGGTTGAACGCGTAGACGCCCCATACCCGCGGCGGCGTGTTCGCGCCTTCGACATGCTTCTGCGTGACCAGATCGATCGCAACCATGTCGGGCAGAAGCGAGATGTTCGGGCTGGCGGCGGCGGCCTTTTCGAGCGCCTGCTGCACGGCCCAGCCGGTCGCGTCGTCGACATGGACGATGCGGCGATGGCTGTGCCCCCCCTCGCGGGTCAGGTGCCAGCGATCCGATTCGCCGGGATTGAAAGGGACGCCAAGCTGCGCCAAGCGCTCGATGGCGACCGGTGCGTTCTCGACCACGAATTCGACGGTCGCGCGGTTGTTGAGCCCCGCGCCGGCGACCATCGTATCTTCGATGTGGCTCTCGAACGTGTCGCCGGGCTCGAGCACGGCCGCGATCCCGCCTTGCGCCCAGGCGGTTGATCCTTCCGAAAGCCCGCCTTTGGCAATGACGGCCACCCGCTTGCCATTACCCGCCAGGGTGATGGCTGCGGTCAGCCCGGCCGCACCCGAGCCGATGACCAGCGCATCATAGCCGTCAGTCAATGGCCGCAGCCCGGGTGAGGTTCAGGAACACATGTTCCAGGTCGGCCTCGCGCGTGGACACGTCGACAATGCCAAGTCCGGCATTGTTGACGGCCGTAATCACGTCGCCCGCGTTCGCCTGGGCTTTCGAATAGGTGATGGTGAGGACGCGCTCGTTCTTCAACTCGACCGTCTGGAAATAGGCCGATGCCGGGGCCTCGGCGAGGTCGCGATCGACCGTGATCTCGACGACCTTCTCCTGCGCCATGCCGACGAGTTCGCGGGTCGGCTTGTTGGCGATCAGCTGGCCATGATTGATGATCGCGATGCGGTCGCACAATTCCTCGGCCTCCTCGAGGTAGTGGGTGGTGAGAACGACTGTCACCCCCTGCGCGTTGAGTTTGCGGACATACGCCCAGAGTTGCTGGCGCAATTCGATGTCCACGCCGGCGGTCGGCTCGTCGAGCACCAGCACCGGCGGCGCATGGACCATCGCCTTGGCAACGAGCAAGCGCCGCTTCATGCCGCCCGACAGGGTGCGGGCATAGGCATGCGCCTTGTCTTCGAGGTGGACCGCGCGCAGCAACTCCATCGTCCGGCGCTGGGCCTTGCCGACGCCATAGAGTCCGGCCTGGATCTCAAGCGCCTCGAAGGGCGTGAAGAACGGATCGAACAGGATCTCCTGCGGCACGATCCCGATCGACGCCTTTGCATTACGGGGATGCTCGTCGATATCGAAACCCCAAACGCGCGCCGACCCTCCCGTTTTCATGACCATGCCTGAAAGGATGTTGATCAGCGTGGACTTGCCGGCGCCGTTGGGGCCGAGCAGGCCGAAGATCGAACCCCGCGGCACATCGAAGCTGACGCCGGACAGCGCCTGCTTCCCCCCCGCATAAATTTTCTGGAGGTCGGCGATCTCGATGGCGGCATTCTTCATGATGTCAGCGCATAACGCGGCGCGGTGCGCGCACAAGCCATTGCTTGCCATTGTGAGCACCTTGGGGCTCCGGCGCTCATGTGCGCGAGCGATGTGACGCTGACGCGCAAGATCCCGGCGGTTCCGGCGGCCGCGCTCCCCCAACAACGCGCTTATAGTTACCGCTCCATTAACCTTAACCATAGACAAGGATTTATCCGCCCTAGGGGTAGGGCGGCGCGGTGGGGACAAACTTTCGACTTCGGGCCGTCGGTCCTGCGGTGGCGTGCGCCCTGGTGGCAACGTCCGGCGCGCAAGGGGCAACGCAGGCCGGCACGGGCAAGGCGATCACGCTGCGGCCGCTGTCGATCGTGAAGCTGCGCGATCTCGACTTCGGGCGACTATCCTCGGGGACCAGCGCCGGCACTGTCGTCATCGATCCGACGACGGACGCGCGGACCACGACCGGGGGGGTCGTCGCGGCCGGCGGCACGCCGCTCGCCGCACAATTTTATACCTTTGCGACCGGCAACCAAACGCTGCAGGTGACGCGTGGGCCGCTTCCCGTGCTCAATCGTGCGGGCGGCGGGGCGACGATGACCGTGACCCAGCTTACCCTCAACGGTCCTGTGCTGCGGACGGTCGGTGCGGCCGGGCTGCTCGACCTTCGCGTCGGCGGCACCCTGGCGGTCGCGGCAAACCAAGCCGATGGGGCCTATTCGGGGACTTTCGACATTGTCGTAACCTATTTCTAGGCGTCATCCGATTTGCGGCTGGAGGTGCGGGGTTTCACGTAGCCCAGAGCGAAGATCGTTACCGACATGCTTACCAAGGCCGGTGCGCCCGGCGTTAACGTCCCCTCGCTATGCTCCCGGCCATGTTGCGCGTCACGTCCCTGGCTCTGCGTCTAGTGCCCTTTGTCTGCCTGGCCGGTACGACGACCGCCGCGTCCGCGGGAACGGGCGCCGCGATCGGCACGGCGACGACGGTCGCGCCGCTTTCCGTGGTGAAGACCGATGACCTTGATTTCGGCGTGCTCATCGCCTCCGCGACTGCGGGCACCGCCTCGGTCAACGCCTCCACCGACGCGCGCACGACCGCAGGCGGGACCACGGCTGCAGGCGGCGCCCCGTTCGCCGCCCATTTCACGGCGGCCGGCCGCATCGGCGCGATCGCGCTCATTGCCTTGCCCGGGTCGATCACCCTGACGCGCGGCGGGGGGACCGAAACGATGACAGTCAGCAGCATTGCGAGCAACGGGCCGACGCTGCGCGTCTTCCCCGGAACGGCGACCATTGACGTGGCCGTAGGAGGGACGCTGAATGTCGCCGCCAATCAGGTCAACGGCGTCTACACCGGGACCTTCACGGTCAATGTGCTCTATTTCTGAGTGCCACTGTGGCTGGCCAATTGATTTTACGTCGCCGTCAGCTAACGGCATTGCCATGATCGCGCCTCCCGAAACGTTTCGCACTGCCACCCGCCGTGTTGCCTGCGACGGATCCGGCGAGGTTCCCGCCGCGTTGGGCCATCCTCGGGTGTGGCTCGAAATTGACGAGAAGGGTTACGCCGACTGCGCTTATTGCGACCGACGTTTTATATTGATCGGTGGAAATGCCGACGTCGCCGATGAAGGCTTTGCGGACAACCGGGGTGCACAGGCCGTATAAACACCCTATGTCGCGTGGATGACAACCGATCCGCGCGCTCTTCTCTATGCCGACACCCTCGATCCTGCCGAGGCCCATCGCCTGACCCGGGATGCACTGTCGGCCTGCGACGATGGCGAACTCTACCTGCAATACCGCACCTCCGAATCCTTTGGGTTTGACGACGGGCGGCTGAAAATCGCGGATTATGGCTCTGCCCGCGGCTTCGGCCTGCGCGGAGTGTCTGGCGAAGCGACCGGGTTCGCCCATTCCGACGATGTTTCGCCCGTCGGCATCGCCCGTGCCGCCGCGATGCTAAAGCTCCTCGACCCGTCCGCCTCGGGCCAGGCCGTCGCTCCGCGAAAGAGTAACCGACACCTTTATACCGACGCTGATCCGCTCGGCCTCGTGCCCTTTGCCGAGAAAGTGGCGCTCTGCCAGCGCATCGATGCGGCCGCGCGCGCGCGCGATCCCCGAGTGGTCCAAGTCTCGGTGGGTCTTTCCGGAACGTGGAACGTCGTCGAGATCGTCCGCGCCGATGGCTACACCGCGACCGACATCCGCCCGCTCGTGCGGCTCAACGTCAGCATCGTGGCACAACAGGGCGACCGGCGCGAATCGGGTAGTTTCGGCCTCGGCGGGCGCTACCTGTACGACCGTCTGTTCGACGAGCCTGTCTGGAACCGCGCGATCGATGAGGCGCTGGCTCAGGCGCTGGTCAATCTCGACTCAGTCGCGGCCCCAGCGGGCGAGACGACCGTCCTGCTCGGGCCCGGCTGGCCTGGAATCCTGCTCCACGAGGCGATCGGGCACGGGCTTGAAGGCGATTTCAACCGCAAGGGCACCAGCGCCTTTTCGGGGCGCATCGGCGAGCGCGTTGCCGCTTCCGGCGTTACGGTCGTCGACGATGGCTCGCTTCCCGACCGGCGCGGCTCGCTTAGCATCGATGATGAGGGCACGCCGACCGGTGAAACCGTCTTGATCGAGGACGGCATATTACGCGGCTACATGCAGGATCGGCTCAATGCGCGCCTGATGGGCGTTGCCGCAACGGGCAATGGCCGTCGCGAATCTTATGCGCACGCGCCGATGCCCCGCATGACGAACACCTTTATGAAGAACGGCCGCGACGATCCCGCCGAACTCCTCTCGCGCGTCAAAAAGGGCATTTTCGCCAAGAGCTTCGGGGGCGGTCAGGTCGATATCGTGAGCGGCAAGTTCGTGTTCAGCTGCACCGAGGCTTATCTGATCGAGGACGGCAAGCTCGGCGCTCCGATCAAAGGTGCGACGCTGATCGGCGATGGGCCCAGCGTACTGACCAAGGTCGCTGGCATTGGCAACGACTTTGCGCTCGACGAGGGGGTCGGTATCTGTGGCAAGGGCGGCCAGAGCGTGCCTGCGGGTGTCGGCCAGCCGACCCTCCTGATCGACGGGCTGACCGTCGGGGGAACGGCGGCCTAGGGGTAAGTGAATGTCCGACTTTACCGACCACGTCACGGCCGAGCACGCGGCTTTCATTGACAGGCAACACGTGTTTTTCGTCGCAACGGCAGCGGATGACGCCCGGATCAACCTGAGTCCCAAGGGCATGGACAGTTTCCGGGTCCTTGGTCCCAATAGCGTCGGCTACCTCGATGTCGGGGGCTCGGGGAACGAGACCCAAGCGCATCTCGCGGCCGACGGGCGGGCCACTCTCATGTTCTGTGCCTTTGACCGACCGCCACTTATCCTGCGCCTGTACACGACCGGACGTGCCGTCCTGCCGCAGGACGACGGGTGGGAGGAACTGGTTCCGCACTTCACGCTTCTGCCCGGCACTCGACAGATTTTCCAGTTCGATGTCCACAGCGTCCAGACCAGTTGCGGCTGGGGCGTCCCGTTCATGACCTTTGATCGCGAGCGCCAGACATTGTCGAAATACCATCGCGCCGACGACCCCGAAAAACGCCTTCGCAAGATCGGCAAGCGGCGCAAGAGCATCGACGGCTTGCCGGTCCGGATCCAGACGCGCATGCCATGGAACGAGGCGCAAGGCTGATGGCCCTGGTCGAACTCGGCAGCTACCCGAATGCCATGGAAGCGGCGATGGTGAAAGGACTGCTCGAGGCCGAGGGGATCGATGCGGTGCTCTTCGATCAGGGCATGAACATCGCCGACTCCTCCGGCTGGCTGGTGCCGGTCCGCGTAATGGTTTTAGACGAGGATCTGGAACTCGCCCGCGGGTTGCTGCCCATATTATAGGCAGGGGCCAAGGGGCGGCTGCCCAATCGTTAAGCTAATGTTACGGTCTGTGCGCTGTTGAAGCAGTCGCGCCCCTCGGCGCCGATGTGGCACGACTCTTGCTGCGATGTGTCGAGGGCAAGCCAACAGGGGGCCGAATGAAACTCGTCGTTGCGATCATCAAACCGTTCAAGCTCGATGAGGTGCGAGAAGCGCTCACCGAACTTGGCGTGACGGGCATGACCGTCACCGAAGTCAAAGGCTTTGGCCGTCAGAAAGGGCAGACCGAGATATATCGCGGTGCTGAATATTCCACGAACATGGTGCCGAAGCTCAAGGTCGAGGTTGCCTGCGGCAGCGATCTTAGCCCGCGCGTCGTCGAGGCCATCCAGGCTGCAGCCAACACCGGTGCTATTGGCGACGGCAAGATTTTCGTGATCGAAATCGGCGAAGCCGTGCGGATCCGCACGGGTGAGACCGATGCGAACGCGCTTTAAAAGAGAAGGGGGAACAATGAAACTCTCGACACTGATCAAGGGCGGTACGGCCGGGCTTATGGCCCTGGTGGCGACGACGCCCGTCCTCGCCGGCCTGGTCAAGGCGCCCGACGTCGCGGCACAGGCCACGATGGTGAACAAGGGGGATACGTCGTGGATGCTGACGTCCTCGGTCCTCGTGCTGATGATGAGCATTCCGGGGCTGGCGCTGTTCTACGGTGGTCTTGTCCGAACGAAAAACATGCTCAGTGTCCTGATGCAGGTTTTCATGATCGTGAGCGTTGCCGGTCTGGTCTGGTGCTGCTGGGGCTATACCATGGCGTTCACCAGTGGCGGCACGGGAGCGCTTGCCCCCTTCGTCGGAGGGTTCTCAAAGGCGTTCCTGATGGGAGTCAACGGGGGCACCTATGCCGCCACCTTCAGCAACAACGTCTATCTGCCTGAGTTCGCCTTCGTCGTCTTCCAGATGACTTTCGCGATGATCACGCCGGCGCTCATCGTCGGCGCCTTTGCAGAACGCGTGAAATTCTCGGCGCTGATGATCTTCGTGGTCGCGTGGCTGACGATTGTCTATTTCCCGATCGCCCACATGGTCTGGTATTGGGCAGGCCCGGACTTCCTGCCGGATGCCAAGACCGACTTTGGCTATCTTTGGGGCATGGGTGCTCTCGACTTCGCCGGTGGCACCGTCGTTCACATCAATGCGGGCATCGCCGGTCTGGTCGGCTGCCTCGTCATCGGGCCGCGCCTCGGTTTCGGCAAGGAAGCAACGCCGCCGCACTCGCTCGTCATGACCATGATCGGAGCCAGCCTGCTGTGGGTCGGCTGGTTCGGCTTCAACGCAGGGTCGAACCTGGAAGCAAACGGCGTAACCGGTGTTGCCTTCATCAACACGATGGTTGCGACTTGCGCCGCTGCCGTCAGCTGGGCCCTCGTCGAACAGCTCCATCATGGCAAGCCGTCGATGCTTGGTGGCGCTACCGGCGCCGTGGCAGGCCTTGTCGCCATCACACCGGCCAGCGGCTACGCAGCGCCGATGACGTCGATCGCCCTTGGCTTCATTGTCTCGCCGATCTGCTACTTCTTCGTCTCGACGGTGAAGAACAAGCTCAAGTACGACGACACCCTCGACGTGTTTGGCGTGCACTGCATCGGCGGCATCATCGGCGCGATTGGCACGGCCATCGTCGCCGATCCGGCGCTCGGCGGGCAGGGCTTCTTCGATTACACCGTCTTCCCGGCGGGTGTGGGCACCTATGACATGGGCGCCCAGCTCCTCACCCAGACCAAGGCCGTGCTGGTCACTTTGGGCTGGTCCGGCGGGGTATCCGCCGTCCTGTTTTACGCACTCAAATTCACGATCGGATTGCGCCCCAGCGACGATGCCGAGCGTGAAGGGCTTGATCTCTCCGAACATGGAGAGCGCGCCTACAACTATTGACGAGCTTGGGGATGGCGGCGGCGGGTCCTCTCCACCGGTCCGTCGCCTTCCCCAAACCAGGTTCCTCCTGCGAACCACTGGGCCGGCAGAGAAATCTGCCGGCCCTTCTTTTGTCAATCCGGGCACCTGCGCGTTGCTGCGAGCCCCAAGATTTGGGTTCGCGCCAGCGCTCTGCCCCGCTATTGGGTCCGGCACGCAACAAGGGGAAAATGCACGTGGACAGAGACGGGGCGATCGACCGGCGGGTGTTTCGTACGACCGTGATCGTCATTGCAACGGCGGGTGCGGCCTATGCCCTGTGGAAACTCGCCGACCTTTTGCTGCTGGTATTTGCCTGTGCGCTGATCGCCCTGATTTTCTTCAATCTGGCGCGCTGGATCGTGGATCGGACCGGCCTGAATTTCGGCGTGGCGCTCGCAGTATCGGTTGTCGGCATCTTGACGGCCCTGACCGGCGCCTTCTGGTTTTTCGGGAATTCGTTGTCCAACGAGTTTGCCGAGCTCGCCCAGCGGCTTCCCCAAGCCTGGGAGGTGTTCCGCGCGCGCTTTGCCGCAACGCCGATCGGCATGGAATTCTTTCGACGGGCGGGCGAACTGGTACCGAGCGGCCAGACAATCGTCGGTTTCGCAACGGGACTGCTAACGAGTCTCGGCACCATCGTCTCGGCGCTTGCGATCGTCATCGTCGGCGGCATCTACCTTGCCGCCCAGCCACGCCTTTATGGCAAGGGTGTCATCATGCTCACGCCACATTCGGCACGCGGCAAGATGACGCGGACCTTCATGGCGGTGGCCGACTCGTTGAACGCCTGGTTGGTCGGGCAGGGCATCGGCATGGTCTTCGTCGGCGTCGCCTCGACGATCGGCCTGTCGATCATCGGCCTACCCGCCGCGCCCGCCATCGGTCTGGTCGCGGGGCTATGCGAGTTCGTGCCCTATCTGGGGACGGTCGTCGTGGTGATCCCGTCCGTTATCCTGGCGTTCGGGCAGAGCACGACCATGGGCATATGGACCATTGTCGTCCTGGTCGCCGTGCAGCAGATTCAGGGCAATCTGGTGATGCCGTTGCTGCAAAGCCGCATGGTCGAGCTTCCACCTGCGCTGACCATCTTCAGCCTTGTCGCGCTCGGCGTGCTGCTTGGCCCGGTCGGCGTCATCCTGGCGACGCCTCTGACTGTGGTCGCGATGGTCATGGTCAAATCACTATATGTGAACGCTGGCGAACTGGAAGCCGATGTGCGCAAGGACCTCAAGGACCTGCCCTGACGGCAAGGCTCAGCCTCTGGTGCTCGGATGCAGGCTGGTCCCTGCCCGCCCGCCGCGCAGCGCGCCGAACCAACTGAGTGGGTTATACCAGTGCTGCGAGCCGTCGAGCGAGAAACTGATGAATTCGGCCCGCCCGCCCAAGTTTTCCCAGGCCAAGGGCCCGCCCAGCCCGCCCAGCGCCTCGGGGACCCGGCTGTCGGCCGAGTTGTCCCGATTGTCGCCCATCAGAAAGACATGGTCCGCCGGGATCGTCGTTGGGGGATAGTCGTCGACCGAGGGTTCGTAGCCAAGGTCGATCGTATCGTAGCTGCGCCCGTTGGGCAGCGTTTCGCGGACTACCGGCAACGCGCACGTCACCTTGCCGTCGGCCGCGACCGACCGGTAATCCGCGTATTTGGGGTCGGTGCAAGGCTGTCCCTCGTCGACCGGAATGGGCCGTAACACGACCGGCGCACGTTTGACCGGCACGCCATTGATGATCACCGTTCCGCCGCGCACTTCGATGCGATCGCCCGGCAGACCGATGACACGCTTAATGTAATCCTCGTCGAGGCGCGACGGCGGCGAGGCAATGACCACATCGCCACGCTCCGGCATTCGGCCCAGAATACGTCCCTTCATGAATGGCAGCACGTGAAAACTCGGCGAGACATAGGACCAGCCATAGGGGAACTTGCTGACGACCAGCTGGTCGCCCGTGAGGAGGCCCGGCATCATGGACTCGGACGGAATATAGAACGGCTTTGCCACAAGGCTGTGAAAGCCGAGTACCGCGAGGATCAGCCAGAAGATGCTCTTGATTTCCGCCACCCAGTCGGTTTTCGGCTTTTCCGCAGGCACAGTGGCGGGAATTTCAGCAGCTGTTGTTTCTGTCGTCACGCAATTACCCTCGATCGCCAGGCCTCAGTGCCTCTATAATGACGAACGCCTGCGCCCATGGATGGTCGTCGGTGAGCGTCAAATGAATATGCGCTTCATACCCTTCGGGAATCAGCGCGTCGAGCGCCGCCTTCGCCCCGCCTTCAAGTGCGAGTGTCGGCGCACCCGAGGGTGCATTAATGACGCCAATGTCCTTCATGAAGACCCCGCGCCGGAACCCCGTACCTACCGCTTTGGAAAAAGCCTCCTTGGCGGCGAAACGCTTGGCGTAGGTGCCTGCGCGCGTGAACGGGCGTTGAGCTGCCTTGGCGCGCTCGGGGAGCGTGAACACGCGGTTTTCGAAACGCTCGCCGAACCGGTCGAGCAACTTTCGGATTCGCTCGATGTTGCAAAGGTCAGAGCCGAGACCGACGATCAACGCGCGCTTTCCATCAGCAATTTCATACGCCTTATGCTTTCCTCCAACCCGACAAAAATTGCCTCGCCGACCAGGAAATGGCCGATGTTCAGCTCGGCGATCTGGGGAATGGCCGCAACGGGGACGACATTGTCGAACGTCAGGCCATGCCCCGCGTGCGGTTCGATGCCATTGCTGGCGCACAGCGCAGCGGCATCGGCAAGGCGACGCAATTCGACGCCCTCAGGATCGCCATGGGCGTATTTGCCGGTATGCAGCTCGATCACGGGCGCGCGCAGGCGCAGCGCGGCGTCGATCTGGCGGGGATCGGGCTCAAGAAACAGGCTGACGCGAATGCCGGCGTCGAGCAACCGCGCAACCAGCGGTGCCAGGTGGTTGTGCTGGCCCGCCGCATCCAGGCCTCCCTCGGTCGTGCGCTCCTCGCGCCGTTCGGGGACGATGCAGGCGGCGTGCGGTCTGTGGCGCAACGCAATCGCGACCATTTCCTCGGTTGCGGCCATCTCGAGATTCACGGGCAGCGCTGTCCCTGCCATCAGCACGTCGAGATCGGCATCGCGGATGTGCCGCCGATCCTCGCGCAGGTGGACGGTGATCCCGTCGCCGCCCGCCGCCTCGACGATCCGCACGGCGCGCAACGGATCGGGATGCTCGCCACCCCGCGCGTTGCGAATGGTCGCGACGTGGTCGATGTTCACACCGAGGCGCAATGGGGCGCTCATCTATCGCCGGCCGCGCTGAGCACGTCGTTCATGCCGCGCGGCTCCCCGGCTTGATGGCGGGGATTGCCGCAAGATCGGGTGGCACGGCATCCGCTGCATAGGTTGGCACCGACAGACGGATGAGGGGATAGAAGGGCACGCCGAGCTCCGCGATCCCGTCCGACCGGTCGACCAGCGCGGCTGCCGCAACGACAATACCGCCCGCGCCGTGAATGGCCGCAATCGCCTCGCGCGAAGACAGGCCGGTGGTGACGACATCTTCCATCATGAGGACGCGTTGCCCGGGTGAGAGGCGAAATCCCCGACGCAGTTCGAACACGCCCTCGGGACGCTCGAGGAACACGGCCTCGACGCCTAGCGCACGCCCCATTTCATGGCCGGCAATCACGCCGCCCATGGCGGGGGACACGACGATGTCGATGGCAAGATCGGCGGGCAGGCGTGCAACGAGCGCCTCCGCCAGCCGGCTGCCACGCCGGGGATCGGCGAGCACGCGTGCGCATTGCAGGTAACGCGGAGAGCGAAGACCCGACGACAGGATGAAATGCCCTTCGAGCAGTGCGTCGGCCGCCCTGAATTCCGCCAGCACCTCTTCGTCGGTCACGTATCGCTCCATCGGTGGTCGGACCGGTTCCGTAAGCGTCACGTCCCCCCAACACAACTCCGCTTAGCAGTTGCAGCAAAATACGCGCCTAATCGCTTGAGACTGTCGACACCCGCGCGTATAGGCCGCGGCAGCGAACGTCCTTTGCGCGTATCCCCGCGCCGGACCACGCGCCTAGAGGGATGTAATTCGTGAGACTGCTGACACCTGTGCTGATCGCTCTCGGGCTGGCGTTTTCCGCCCCCGTGATCGCCCAAGGAACGCCGGCTGCCGCTACGGCAACCGCGCCCAACGCTACCGTCGCGGCAACGCCGGCGGTCGCCGCACCAGCGGAACTCAAACCTGTCGCCGATGTCGGCCAACCTATTCCCAACGCCTATGGCCTCCAGCCTCAGGTCACCAAAAACGGCCAGTTCGCGATGTGGATGCACAATGCGATTCTCATGCCGATCATCACGGCCATTTCGATTTTCGTGCTGGGCCTGCTGTTCTGGGTCGCCTTTCGCTATCGCCGGTCAGCCAATCCGGTCCCGTCGACGACTTCGCACAACACCCTCATCGAGGTGATCTGGACGCTGGTCCCGGTGCTCATCCTGGTCGGGATTTCGATCCCGTCGATCGGCCTGCTCGCTGCCCAGTACAAGCCGGTCGGCAAGAACGCCGTCACCATCAAGGCCACGGGCAACCAGTGGTTCTGGTCCTACACCTACCCAGACCATGGCGATTTCGAGATCGTGTCGAACATGCTGCCTGACGACAAGGCCAGGGCTACCGGCCAACCCCGTCTGCTCGCCGTCGACAACCGTATCGTTGTGCCGGTGGGCGTGCCGATCCGTGTGCTGACCACGTCCAACGACGTGATCCATTCGTTCGCGGTCCCCGCCTTCTGGACGAAGATGGACGCCGTCCCCGGCCGCATCAACGAAACCAGCTTCACCGTCGAAAAGCCCGGCGTCTATTACGGCCAGTGCAGCGAACTCTGTGGCGCACGTCACGGTTTCATGCCGATCGCGGTCGAGGCCGTGTCGCCTGCGCAGTTTGCGCAGTGGATCGCGTCCAAGGGCGGCAAGATGCCGGGCGCCACGGCCGCTGGCGTTGCGGCGGATGCCGGCAAGCCTGTGGGTATGGGCGTCACGCCCAAGATCGGCGACGGAACCGGTAAATCCGAACCGTCGGCTACCCCGCTCGCCACGTCCAATGCTATCGCTCCGGCGACAAAGTAAGAGATCAGATCATGGCAACTATCGCTCCCACCGGCACAAGCGCCTTTCAGGCCCACGCCGACGACCACGCACATGACGCGGACCACAAGCCCGGCTTTTTCGCCCGCTGGTTCATGTCGACAAACCATAAAGACATCGGGACGCTCTACCTGATCTTCGCGATTACCGCCGGTGTCATCGGTGGCGCAATCTCAGGCCTCATGCGTGCGGAACTCGCCCAGCCGGGCATCCAGTATCTGGGGCTGTGGACCTCGATGATGGGCGGCGACGGGTCGAACCTCAACGAAGCGCTTCACATGTGGAACGTGCTGATCACCGCGCACGGCCTCATCATGGTCTTCTTCATGGTGATGCCGGCGATGATCGGCGGCTTCGGCAACTGGTTCGTCCCGATCATGATCGGTGCGCCCGACATGGCGTTCCCGCGCATGAACAACATCTCGTTCTGGCTGCTCGTGCCCAGCTTCACGCTGCTGCTTGGCTCCTCGTTCTTCTCGGGCGGCACCGGCATGGGTGCGGGCACCGGCTGGACGGTTTATGCGCCACTATCGACCAGTGGTTCGGCAGGGCCGGCCGTCGACATGGCGATCCTGTCGTTGCATCTGGCGGGCGCCAGCTCGATCCTGGGTGCGATCAACTTCATCACGACCATCTTCAACATGCGCGCGCCGGGCATGACGCTCCACAAGATGCCGCTGTTCGTCTGGTCGGTGCTGGTCACCGCGTTCCTGCTGCTGCTCGCGTTGCCGGTCCTCGCGGCTGCCATCACCATGCTGCTGACCGACCGCAATTTCGGCACGACCTTCTTCGATGCGGCCGGCGGCGGCAACCCGGTGCTCTACCAGCATCTCTTCTGGTTCTTCGGCCATCCCGAAGTCTACATCATGATCCTGCCGGGCTTCGGCATCGTCAGCCAGGTGATCTCGACCTTCTCGAAAAAGCCGGTCTTTGGCTATCTCGGCATGGCCTATGCGATGGTCGCGATCGGTGTCGTCGGCTTTATCGTATGGGCACACCACATGTTCACCACGGGTCTGTCGGTGAACATGAAGATGTACTTCACCGCGGCGACGATGGTGATCGCGGTGCCGACCGGCATCAAGATCTTCAGCTGGATCGCAACGATGTGGGGCGGCTCGCTGAGCTTCAAGACGCCGATGATGTGGGCGATCGGGTTCATCTTCATGTTCACGGTCGGTGGCGTGACGGGTGTGGTGCTCGCCAACGGTGGCATCGATACCTATATGCAGGACACCTATTACGTCGTCGCGCACTTCCATTATGTGCTGTCGCTGGGCGCCGTGTTCAGCCTGTTCGCGGGATTCTACTACTGGTTCGGCAAGATGTCTGGCCGCCAGTACAACGAGTTCCTCGGCCAGCTCCATTTCTGGATGTTTTTCGTCGGCGTGAACATCCTGTTCTTCCCGATGCACTTTCTGGGTCTCGATGCCATGCCGCGGCGCATCCCCGACTATCCGGATGCCTATGCTTATTGGAACCACATCGCGACCGCCTATGGCTACACGATTATGGCCGCGTCGATGGGCGTGTTCTTCGTGAACCTCTTCTGGTCGCTGTTCGCGGGCAAGAAGGTTGAGGGGAATTATTGGGGCGAAGGAGCGACCACGCTCGAATGGACCCTGTCGAGCCCGCCGCCCTACCACCAGTTCGAGACGCTGCCCGTCGTCGACTGACAGTGACGGACGCCCCGGCGGAGGCCGGGGCGGCTGACCGGTTTTATACGCTTGAGGCCGAGAGCGGCCCCGGCCTCCGCCGGGGCGGCGCAGGACGTAAAAATGACCACAACGATCATTGCCACACCGATGCCCGCCGATTGGCGCGATTTCTTCGCGCTGACGAAGCCGCGCGTGATGCGGTCGGTCGTGTTTACCGGGCTGTGCGGCATGCTCGCCGCGCCAATCGCTTTGCCGCCGGCCCTGGCGTTTACCGCGGTGCTGTGCATCGCCATGGCGGCGGGGGCGGCCGGCGCACTCAACCAATGGTATGAGGCCGACATCGATGCGATGATGCGCCGGACGGCCAATCGTCCCCTCGCGGCAGGCCGCATGGACCCGGAGGCAGCGCTGCATTTCGGCGTCGGGCTCGGTGTCGCCGCGGTGCTGATCATGGGCCTTGCGACCAACCTGCTGGCAGCCGCGCTGTTAGCGGGGTCGATCCTCTTCTACGTTCTTGTCTACACGATCTGGTTGAAACGCATCACGCCGCAGAACATCGTCATCGGCGGGGCGGCGGGCGCCTTTCCGCCATTGATCGGCTGGGTCGCGGCAACCGGGCACATCGATCCGCTGCCAGTGCTGATGTTTGCCTTCATCTTCCTATGGACCCCGCCGCATAGCTGGGCGCTGGCGCTGCGCATCCGCGACGATTACGCCGCCGGTACTGTGCCGATGATGCCCGTTGTCGCGAGTGCGCGGAGCACGCGTCTCCAGATGTTCGGCTATGCGGTGCTCATGGCCGGGGTTGCGATCGCACCGTGGCCGCTCGGCATGGCGGGCGCTCTTTACGGCATCACTGCGCTGGTCG
Organism: Sphingomonas sp.; assembly: GCA_965249705.1. Classification (GTDB taxonomy): domain Bacteria; phylum Pseudomonadota; class Alphaproteobacteria; order Sphingomonadales; family Sphingomonadaceae; genus Sphingomonas_O. The sequence continues at coordinate 263,487 of CBDFMO010000013.1, forward strand.
GGTCGGCAATCTTTCTCGCAATAAACATCTGGGTGGTCGTCGACGCGGCGCCGACCCCCAAGGAGATGCGCGCCGAAAAGCTGCTGTTCCTCTATTCGATCGGATACATGCTGATGACCTTCGCTGCGCTCGCGCTCGACCGCACGGTGTTTGCATGACTCCCGACGATCCCAACCGCGCCGAGTTCGACCGCCGGCGCAAGAGCCGTGCGCTGGTGACCGCGCTGATCCTTGGTGGTCTCGTCGCGCTGTTCTACTTTATCACGCTTGCGCGCATCGGCTCGACGATCTCGTAATGGACCCGATCCGGCGCACAGCTCTGCTTGCAGTCACGGGTGTCGCCGCGATGACGGGGCTCGGCTTTGCCAGCGTGCCGCTTTACCGCCTGTTCTGCGAGGCGACGGGGTTCGACGGCACGACGCAGCGCACCAACGGACAGCTTGTGCGCGCGGTGCCGGGCAAGACCGTGGAGATTCGTTTCGACGCCAACCATGTGCCGACCATCCCCTGGAGCTTTGCGCCCGAAAAGCCCGACCAGATGGTTACGATCGGCGAGAAGAATATGGCGTTCTTCGTCGCGACCAACCATGCCCGCTACCCGGTAACGGGTCGAGCCACCTACAATGTCACGCCTACTCAGGCTGGCGGCTATTTTGCCAAGGTCCAGTGTTTTTGTTTCACGGAGCAGACGCTTCAGCCCGGACAATCGGTGCGCATGCCGGTCATCTTCTATGTCGATCCCGGCATTGCCAAGGACCCCGACACCAAGGACATTGAGGCGATCACGCTCAGCTACACCTTCTACCCGATAGACGACGCGCGCGTGCGCAGCTAAACGACGACGAAACCGATACTCGACAAGACTAGGGACGAACCATGGCCGGTGCCAAGAACCACGACTACCACATCCTGCCGCCCAGCCCGTGGCCGATCATCGGTGCCTTTTCGGCGCTGATCATGGCGGCAGGCGGCATCATGTGGATGCACAAGTCGCCAGTCGGCGGCTATGTCTTCGGCCTGGGCGTCGCGGCGGTGATCGCGACATTTTATGGCTGGTGGCAGCAGGTTGTACGCGAAGCCCACGCCGGCGACCATACTCCTGTCGTGTCGCTCCACCTCCGCTATGGCATGATTCTCTTCATTGCCTCCGAGGTCATGTTCTTCGTCGGCTGGTTCTGGGCCTGGTTCGATTTTTCGCTGTTCCCCGCCGCCCTCGAGGTGGTGAAGGACCATGCCGCTGGCACGATGACCGTGACCAACCTCATCGGTCAGTCGGGCGCCGCGGCGGTCGAGCAATGGCCGCCGAAGGGGGTCGAAGTCATCGATCCTTTCCACTTCCCGTTACTCAACACGCTAATCCTGCTGTGCTCGGGTACGACGGTAACGTTTGCGCACCACGCGCTGATCCATGGCGACCGCCAGGGGCTGAAGACCGGGCTGTGGGCAACGATCCTGCTCGGCCTGCTCTTCTCGAGCATCCAAGCCTATGAGTACGTCCATGCACCTTTCGCGTTCAAGGGGCTGAACTACAGCGCGGCCTTCTTCATGGCGACGGGCTTCCACGGGTTCCACGTCATCATCGGCACGATCTTCCTGATCGTGTGCCTTGTCCGCACCTACAAGGGGCACTTTACCCCCCGCCAGCACTTCGGATTCGAAGCGGCGGCCTGGTACTGGCATTTCGTCGACGTCGTGTGGCTGTTCCTGTTCATCGCCGTCTATGTCTGGGGCGGCTGGGGCGCACCGGTCCACTCTGGGTGAGTGCCGGGCGGCCGAGCAGCTGGCAGCTTGCCCAGATCAACGTGGGGCGCCTGATCGCGCCCCATGACGATGCGCAGGTCGCCGGATTCTTTGCCGCGCTCGACCGGATCAATGCGTTGGCCGATATCAGCCCGGGTTCGTCTGGCGGCTCGTCGGGGAAGACGGCAATGCGACCGATATCCTGCCGACGCCCGATACGCAGTTCATCGTCAACATGTCGGTATGGACCGATGCCGATGCGCTCTTTGCCTATGTCTACCGGAGCGCGCATACGCAGGTGATGGCGCAGCGGCGGCAGTGGTTTGATCGGTCGGACGCGTCCTATCAGGCGCTGTGGTGGGTGCCCGCTGGTACCCGTCCAACGATCGAGGAAGGATTGGCGCGACTTTGGCGGCTCGACCGCTTTGGGCCGACCGACCAGGCGTTCACGTTCAAGTCGCGTTTTCCGGCCCCGGGATTTGCAGGGGGGCCCGTCGACATGAACCCCGACCCGTGGTGCGCGGGTCGCGCCTGACCCGGTGACGACACCGCCCGACAGCCTCGTCATGCTCGCGCTCAAGGGCGCGTGCCCCCAGTGCGGCGCGCGCACGCTCTTTGGCGGCTTGTTGTCCTTCGCCCCCAAGTGCAGCGCCTGTGGGCTCGACATCAGCGCGTTCAACGTGGGTGACGGGCCGGCTGCGTTCCTGACGCTCATTGTCGGCGCGGTCGTCGTGCTGGGCGCCGTCAGCCTGGAACTGGCCGTCAGCCCGCCCTTCTGGGTCCACATCCTGATCTGGCCGGCGGTAACACTTGGTCTCGTCATCGGCGGGCTGCGTGTCGGCAAGGCAGCGCTGCTGATTTCCGAATACCGCAATGCCGCGCGCGAAGGTAAGCTGAAGCCATGAGACGCTTGCCCGTCCTGCCCACGATCATTGTCTGTATCGCGGTGCTGGCAATGCTGGGGCTGGGAGTCTGGCAATTGCAGCGACGCAGCGAGAAGGAAGCACTGATCGCGCGCTACACCGAAAACCTCAACCTGCCGCCCATGACCTATCCGCAGCTTGCTCCTGTTCCGCCCGAAGCGATGTTCCGCAAGGCGCAAGTGCGTTGCTTGCGCGTCGCCAGCTGGCGGACCGAGGGAGGTCGAACGCCGGGCGGACAGGCGGGATACCGCCACATCGCTCATTGCGTGACCGGCGCAGAAGGTCCCGGCGCACTCATCGACATGGGCGTGTCCGCGGATCCTGCGCAAAAGCTGTCCTGGAACGGCGGCATCGTCGATGGCCTGATCACCACCGAGCCGAGTCATGAAAGTCTGCTCGGCCGCTTGTTCGGCGGCACCGTCGTCCTTCGCCCGATGCTCGTGGCCGATGTCCCGGCGCCGGGGCTTGCCGCCAGCAGCCCGCCCGACCCGTCAGCAATTTCGAACAATCACCTTGCCTATGCGGTGCAGTGGTTCATTTTTGCAGGGGTGGCGGCGCTCATCTATGTCCTGGCGCTCAGGCGGCGTCGGGAACCGGACGTGCCTCCCGCGACTTGATCTCCCTGGACAATCGAGGAGCAGGCCATGGCCGACAAAAAGGGCAAAGGCAGCGCGACTGCGCAAAAGGCAAATGCCAAGGCCGCCAAGGAAGGCAAGAGCAACCCGCGTGAAAGCTCTTTGGCGCAGAGCGAATTGGGCAAGAAAGGCGCGGCCGCCAAAAAGTCCAAATGACGGTCAGGTTGCATCGTGGAAAATGATACCGAGCGTGAACCGCTCGCCCCGCGTCACGTTGCTGACCCCATGGCGCATCTGCACACGATAGGGGCCACGTCCGCCATGGACGGGTCGGTCGCGGACAGGAAAGACGACGCCGTCGCCTTGTCTTAGCGGCACGACCGCAGCGCGCGATTGCATGCGCGGACGCTGTTCGGTCAGCACGAATTCCCCGCCACCGAAATCGCGTTCGGGCTCGGACAACAGAATCGCGACCTGCAAGGGAAAGACCTCTCCGCCATAAAGATCTTGGTGCAGCGCATTCCAGTCGCCCGGGCCGTAACGCAGGAGCAGGGGCGTCGGCCGCGTCTGTCCGGTGGCCTGGCAGCACGCGCGATATCCGGCGTGGGTCGAGGGGTAGACCTGACCGGTCCCCAGCACCTCCGCCCAGCGATTGCCGATCTCGGCCAGCGGCGGATACAGCCCTGCTCGCAACGCCGCGACGTATGGTGGCAACGGGTCTGCGAAATATCGATACACACCGCGTCCAAAGCCGTGCCGCGCCATGTTGACCTCGCTCCGGTAGAGCGCAGGGTCCGCCCAACCCGCCTGCACCCGCCAGCAGTCTTCAACGGACATCAGCCGGGGCAAAAGCGCCCATCCGTCGCTGGAAAGCGACGCGGCGACTGTGGCGGGATCCGTGATCATCGGTGCCGCTGTATCCTGCGGCGCAAGTCGCAAGCCATCCCGTGGCTTGCGGTCAAACACTACGGATTACCGGCCCTTGCCCCATTTCCGCTGCACCTTGCCGAACCGGTCCTTGCGCGTCCCCGGCTTGCCCTCGTTCGACCGTCCCATGATCGGTGCGGCCGAGACCGCTGCGCCTGGCAGTCCCAGTTCCTCGGCCTCAAGCGCGCGGATTTCGTCGCGCAGGCGACCCGCCGTCTCGAACTCGAGGTCCCCTGCGGCCTTGCGCATCTTCTTTTCGAGGTCCTCGATGTACGCGCGCAAATTGTGGCCGACCATGTGCGGCCGATCCTCGTCGATCTCGATCGTCACCTGATCGCGGCTCGACAGGTGGCTGATGACGTCGCCGATATTGCGCTTGATCGTCGCCGGGGTGATGCCGTGTTCGGCGTTATAGGCCAGCTGCTTTTCGCGGCGCCGGTCGGTCTCGCGGATCGCGCGCTCCATGCTGCCGGTCATGCGGTCCGCATAAAGGATTACGCGCCCGTCGACGTTGCGTGCGGCCCGGCCGATGGTCTGGATCAGTGACGTTTCCGACCGCAGAAAGCCCTCCTTGTCGGCGTCGAGGATACACACCAGCCCGCATTCGGGGATATCGAGCCCCTCACGCAGCAGGTTGATGCCGATCAGCACGTCATAGACGCCAAGCCGCAGATCGCGGATCAGCTCGATACGCTCAAGCGTTTCGACGTCCGAATGCATGTAGCGGACCTTGATTCCCGCTTCGTGGAGATACTCGGTAAGATCCTCGGCCATGCGCTTGGTGAGCGTGGTCACCAGTGTCCGGTATCCGGCAGCAGTCGTCTTCTTGATCTCGTTGATGCAGTCATCGACCTGGTCCTCGACCGGCTTGATCTCGACCGGCGGGTCGATGAGGCCCGTCGGGCGAATGACCTGTTCGGCAAAGACGCCGCCGGTCTGCTCCATTTCCCAGGGGCCAGGCGTCGCCGAGACGCAGACGGTCTGCGGCCGCATCGCGTCCCATTCGTTGAACCGCAATGGTCGGTTGTCAATCGCCGACGGCAGGCGGAACCCGTATTCCGCAAGCGTCAGCTTCCGCCGGTGGTCGCCGCGCGACATGCCGTTGACCTGCCCGATGGTGACATGGCTCTCGTCGACGAACAGCAGCGCGTTTTCGGGAAGATATTCGAACAGCGTTGGCGGCGGCTCGCCGGGCAGCCGACCGGTCAGGAAGCGGCTGTAATTCTCGATGCCTGCGCAGCTGCCGGTCGCGGCGATCATCTCCAGGTCGAAATTCGTGCGCTGTTCGAGCCGCTGGGCTTCGAGCAATTTACCCTCGCCGACCAACTCCTTCAGCCGCTCGGAGAGTTCGTGCCGGATCGCGTCCATCGCCTGCTTCATCGTCGGGCCGGGCGTGACGTAGTGGCTGTTGGCGTAGACGCGGACATAGTCGAGCGAGGCAGACTTCTTGCCGGTCAGCGGATCGAACTCTACGATGCTTTCGATCTCGTCGCCGAAGAACGAGATGCGCCACGCGCTGTCTTCGTAATGCGACGGGAAGATCTCCAGATTGTCGCCCCGCACGCGGAAATTGCCGCGCTGGAAGGCGGCGTCGTTGCGCTTGTACTGTAGCGCGACGAGCTTGCGTATGATTTCCGACTGCTCGACCGTCTGGCCCTTTTTCAGGTCGAAGATCATCGCCGAATAGGTCTCGACTGACCCGATGCCGTAAAGGCACGAAACCGACGCCACGATGATCACGTCGTCGCGTTCGAGCAGTGAGCGGGTGGCCGAATGCCGCATGCGGTCGATGCTCTCGTTCACCGAGCTTTCCTTCTCGATGTACGTGTCCGACCGTGCGACATAGGCTTCGGGCTGGTAATAATCATAATAGCTGACGAAATATTCGACCGCATTGTCGGGAAAGAACGACTTCATCTCGCCGTAAAGCTGCGCCGCCAGGATCTTGTTGGGCGCCAGGATCAGCGCGGGCCGCTGCAATTCCTCGATCACGCGCGCCATCGTGAACGTCTTGCCGCTGCCGGTGACGCCCAGCAGCACCTGGTTGCGCTCGCCGGTCAGCGCGGTTTCGACCAGCTCGGCAATCGCGGTCGGCTGATCGCCCGCCGCCTGATAGTCGGACACGACCTTGAATCGCTTGCCGCCCTCGACCTTGGGGGGGCGCGCCGGGCGGTGCGGCACGAAATCGGCCGCGGTTTCTGGCTCGTCGAGGCTGGTGCGGATTTGAATGGACATCACCGCAAGATATGGCGACGATGGAACATTAGCGCAACGCGTGCGGGGGAAAATCGATGGTCGGTTGTGTCGCCAAGGTAGCGAGCAATCTTTCCGGGACGAGGCTTTGGTGGTGCGCCGTCGCGACGCTGCTCGCGGGCTGCGGCCAGACCGAGACAGGCCCTACCGCAACGCTGCAGCGCGGCATGTGGAAGATCACGACCGAGTTTCGTACGCCCAAGGTCGATGGGCTCAGCGTCGACAGTCTGCGGTCAAAATTCCCCAAGGACAGCGAAGTCACCGAATGCACCCAGCCGGTAATTGCCGGCGGCCGGGCTCTGCTGGAACGGCTTTCCCTTTCAGGCGGCTGTACCATCGACAGCTCGACGGTCGAAAATGGCGTCGTCAAGGGTGCCGGCGTGTGCGCGAGTATCGTCAACACCCGCGCTGCCAAGGCCGCTGATGTCGACACCGACAACTGGCTGAAGATCGATGGCACCTATGCCCCCGATTATGCCAAGATCGAGGGCGATATCGTCGTCACCATGACCGAAGATCGCGGGTCGACGGCGCGCTTCACCGGCTCGGTCACGCACATCGCCGAACGCACTGGAGATTGTTCATGAACTGTACCCGCCTGTTTCCCGCGCTCGCCCTCGTCCTCGCGACCCCTGCTTTGGCCGAACCCCACTATGCCGCTGCCATTCGCGCCGATTACGATGCGTCGCTGGGCAATTTGTTCCTGTGGTTTCACCAGAACCCCGAACTGTCGTTCAAGGAAGTGAACACGGCAGCGCGCATGGCCAAGGAATTGCGCGCAATCCCGGGGCTCGTCGTCACCGAGAAGGTCGGCGGGACCGGCGTGGTCGGCATATTGTCGAACGGCGCGGGGCCGACCGTGCTGGTCCGCGCCGACATGGACGGGCTGCCGGTCGAGGAAAAGACGGGCCTCCCCTATGCATCCAAGGCGCGGCAGGTGGGTGTCGACGGCGTGGACTCGCCTGTCATGCATGCCTGCGGCCATGACACGCACATCACCGCGATGGTCGCGACGGCGAAGCGGCTCGCTGCCATGAAAGACCGCTGGTCGGGCACGGTGATGTTCATCGTCCAGCCCGCCGAGGAACGCGTCGGGGGCGCCGAGGCCATGCTGAAGGACGGGCTCTACACGCGCTTCAAAAAGCCTGACTATGCGCTGGCCTTCCATGTCAATTCGCAGCTGCCGACGGGCAAGGTGTCGGGATCGGAATCGATCCAGTATTCCTCGTCGGACTCTGTCGATCTGACCGTGCGGGGCGTGGCGACGCACGGCGCCGCGCCCCAGCTCGGCCGGGACCCCGTTTATATTGCGTCGCAGATCGTCGTGGCATTGCAGGGCTTGATCAGCCGCGAGAAAGGGCCGCTGAGCGCTGGCGTCATCACCGTCGGGGCCTTCCATGCGGGGACCAAGCACAACATTATCTCGGACCATGCAGATCTGCAGATCACTGTCCGATCGAACGACACGCCGACCCGCAACATGCTGATTGCCGGGATCGAGCGGGTGGCAAAGGGCATTGCCATGGCAAATGGCGCGCCCGAGCCGGTTGTGAAAGTTGTCGAAAGCACCCCGGTCACGATCAACGACGGGACCCTCGCCCGCCGGATCAACACGGCCTTCGTCCGCGAGCTGGGGGCCGATGCGGTGCCCAAGTTCGAGCAGAAGGACATGGGCGCAGAGGATTTCGCCTATTTCGTCCAGCCCGAGCTGAAAGTCCCCGGCTTCTACTTCGCCGTCGGCGGTACCCCGCAAGCCGCGTTCGACGCGGCAAAGGCGGGCGGCCCCCCCGTTGCCGGACACCATTCGGGCCTCTTCAAGATCGACCCGAAAGCCAGTATCGTCACCGGCGCAACGGCAATGACGGTGGCCGTCATGGAATTGCTGGGCAAGAGGTGAAGCACCGCGGCGTCAGTCCGCACGCTCCAGATCACGCCCGCGTGTTTCCGGCAATAGCCAGAACGAAAATGTCATGACGGCAAAGACGGCTGCGGCGTACCAGTAGAAGCCGCTCTCATAGCCGCCCTTCTTGAACGACAGCGCGACGAATTCGACCGACCCTGCCAGGATCGTGTTGCCGACTGCATAGGGGAAGGCGACGCCCAATGCGCGGATATGAGCCGGAAAAAGCTCTGCCTTGACCACGCCATTGACCGCACCATAGCCCGCCTGGACCGTCGCGGGGATCAGCAAGATCAGCAGCGCGACCGCCGGGCTGGTTGTCACCGCAATCGTCGAAAAGACCGGCACGACCAACAGCGTAATGCAGGTCCCGGCGAAGAGCAGCGACGGCTTGCGCCCGATCCGGTCCGAAATCGCCCCCCACACCGGCTGCATGATGACCGACCAGAGCAGGACGCCCATCATGATCAGCGTTGCCGTCCATTCGTCGAACTTGGCCGTGCCCTGGAGGAATTTGAGCATGTAGGTCGTGAACGAATAGGAAGCCATGCCGCCCCCGCCTGACATCATGGCGACGAGGATGACCGACCGCTTGTGTTCGCGCCACAGGCGGCTCAGCGAGGAGCGCGACTCCTCGATCACACCGTCGCCGGCCGCCATCGCCTCGAACGCGCGGGTTTCGACAAGGCTGCGACGGAGCAGGAATACGCCCACGGCAAGTGCCGCCCCGATGACGAAGGCAATGCGCCACCCGCCGCCCCTGATCGCGTTCTGCCCGATGAGGAGCTGCAGCGACAGCGACACGAGCAGCGCCAAGAGTTGGCCGCCCAGCAAGGTCGCATATTGAAAGCTCGACCAGAAACCGCGTCCCTTGTCCGGCGCCATCTCGCTGAGATACGTTGCACTCGACCCGTATTCGCCGCCGATCGACAGGCCCTGGACGATCCGCGCCATCACCAGGATGACAGGAGCAAAGATGCCAACCTGCGCATAGGTTGGTGCGCCGGCAATGACGAGCGAGCCGCCGGCCATCAGCGCGACCGACAAGGTCAGCCCGGCTTTGCGCCCGCGCCTGTCGCCATACATGCCCATCAGCCACGCGCCGATTGGGCGCATCGCGAAACCCAGCCAGAAGATGCCGGCGGTATTGAGCAATTGAGCGAGCGGATCGGCCTTGGGGAAAAACGCCGGTGCGAAGTAGATCGCAAAGATCGTGAAGCTGTACCAGTCGTACCATTCGACGAGGTTGCCCGCCGATCCGCCGACGATCGACCGCAGGCGCTTTAATTCCATGGCCATGCGTCGCTTCCCCCTTTGGACCGTGGCACTTATGCGACGAAGCTGAGCCGCCCGGCAAGCGCGGCGACTTGTGCGCCTGGCATGAGCGCAATAGGCGGGGCGACGTGAAGCAAAGTGCGCTCTTCCTTATGGCCCTGCTGTTAGCGCCGCTGGCGGCCTGCGTCCCGCCGCCCGTTCGCCCGGTCGGCCCGCAACCGCGCCCGACCATGGCACCGCCGCCCGAGCGGCCTGTCGCTGAGCCGGTTGCCCAAGGGGTGATGGCACCAGGTATCTGGACTTATGCGGTCGATGCTCGCGGGTCGCGCGCGCTCTTCGGCGAGGCCGGAAGCGATGCGCTGATGCTTGTCCGCTGCGACCGCGCTGCGCGCCGCATTTACCTGTCGCTTCCGGGAAGCACGCCAGGCACTCTCACCTTGCGTGCTACCAACATGGTGAAGTCAGTGGCGGCGCGCCCGACGGGATCCACGCCGCCCTATGTCGCGGTGGACCTTGCCCCGGCGGATCCCATCCTTGATGCGCTGGCGTTCAGTCGTGGACGGTTCACCATTTCGCTCGACAACAGCGCAACGACGGTGCCTGCGTGGCCCGAATTCGCGCGCGTGGTCGAGGATTGCCGTGGCTGAACGCGCATCGATTTTTGACACGGCGCGAAGTGCCGATTCATGACGGCATAAATTTTTTTCCACAAGTCCTTGAATGCCGACTCGCAATGATTCAGATTCGCACTGTGGCCGCTGATGGTCACGGGCTTTTAGCGAAGGGAGGTGATCCGATGTCTCATGGTTCAGCTTGTGGCACGGAGAATTTCGTTCGGGAGCATATCGCCTAAATACCCGATGGGTTGAAAGCGGTCATGGTCTCCCGGGCTTGAGATGACCTCTCCAAGCCGCTGACCATGCTAAGGGTCGCCGGAACGTCGAGAGACGCACCGGCGGCCTTTTTCATATCCTCCATGTCGACATGACCTCGGCTGCAGCCGGTTAGCATCGCTGGCTGTCGCTCTTAATGGTATGGAAACAAACAAATAAGTGGGGCTAACCCGACCTTAAGCCGCCGCCTAACCTATGCGTCGTAGGATTTGTAGGCTTCGACAGGTATGCCTCAGTTGCGTGTCGGAGGCGCTTTCGATGCATCAGCCGTGGCTTTCGATCAAGCAACCAGCGCCGATTGCCTGAAACTCCTCGTGGTGTTCACCCTGTTGTGGAGCCTGACGGCGCTCGTCGGTGCGGCGCCCGCCCTCGATAGCATCGGCTGAGCATGGTGCCGGGGTCGTGCCGTCAGTTTGCGATAGCCCATAGCGCGCAGGTCTCGGCTCAGCGTCTTGCTGACCGACACCCCATATTCGTCGAACAGCCATTGCATCAGATCGACGATCCGCCAGCGAACCACGCCATGCGAAGCCGGGATCGGGCTGTCGTGATTCGGCCACGCCTGTTTCGCTTTCGGCCCGTCGCTGCGGGCACCCAGACCTGACGTTCGCCGATCCAGTATACGGACTTACGCGGATTGCGTGGGACGGCTGACCAAGGCGACCTTAAGCCGCCGCCTAACCTATGCTGGTCTTGGTATGCCTCAGTTGCGTGTCGGAGGCGCTTTCGATGCAGTGGTTCAAGCAACAGTGCAGATCGCCTGAACGCCGAGTCCGAACGCAATGCAGATGTGGTGCGAACGATGTGCGTGGGACGGTCAACATGGGCCGGCGACTGTCCGACGGGGACCTGACTACGAATATCACCTGACCGATCACCGCCGATTCCCCGCAGCTTATGCCGGGCTCACATCGCGCCGGTCCGCCTCGCGTCGCGGCGCCCCGCTCCCAGCTTACTGGCCGCCCGATGCGATCCACGCGCGGATCTTCGCTTCCAGCACTGTCATCGGCAGCGCGCCTGTCATCAGGACCTGTGCGTGGAACTTCTGCGCGTTGAATTTTACGCCCAGCTTGGCTCTGGCCTCGGCCTTCAGCTTCAGAATGGTCAGCTGGCCGATCTTGTACGCCAGCGCCTGCCCCGGAATCGCGATATAGCGTTCGACTTCGGCGACGGCGTCGGTTCGGCTCATGCCCGAATGGGTCAACATGTAATCAATCGCCTGGTCGCGCGTCCAACCCTTTGCGTGGATGCCGCTGTCGACGACGAGCCGCATCGCGCGCAGCATCTCGTCATTTAGCCCGCCGAAGCGCTGATAGGGATCCGTTTCCATGCCGAGCTCGGGCCATAGGGTTTCGGCATAGAGCGCCCAGCCCTCGGCGAAGGCGGTATTGCCGCCAAAACGCATGAAGGGGGGCAGGGTTGTGTTTTCCTGCGCAAGGCTGATCTGGAAGTGATGGCCGGGAACGGCTTCGTGCAGATAGAGCGTCTCGGCCTCGGGCTTTTGCCGCGAGGGCAGATCGTAGCTGTTGTAATAGAAGATTCCCGGCCGCGAGCCATCGGGCGTGCCCTGGTTGTAGCTGCCGCCGGCATCGGTCTTTTCGCGATATTCGGGGACCGGACGGATCTCGAGCGGTGTCTTGGGAATCGTCGAGAATTGCTCGCGCACGCGCAGGTCGACCCGCTTTCCGATGGCCAGAAAGGTGTCGCGCATGTCGTCCCTAGACGTGAACTGAAACTTCTTGTTCGTCCGCTGGTCGTCGAAGAAGGCGCCGAGCGTCCCCTTGAACCCGACCTGTGTCTTGATCGTCTCCATTTCGCCCGTGATCCGCGCGACTTCGGAGAGCCCCAGTTTGTGCACGTAATCGGCCGAAAGCGGCAGCGTCGTATTGGCCTCGATCAGGTAGCGGTAGAGCGCGGGACCGCCCTTCATATGCACGAGGCCGACACCCTCGCGCGCCACGGGCAGATAGTCGTCGCGCAGGAAATTACGCAGCCGCGTATAAGCAGGAAAGATCGCGTCGCGCACGGCAGCCGTCGTTTCCGCTGTCAGACGCGCCTTGTCGGCATCCGAAAAGCTTGGCGGAAAATTCTTGAGCGGGCCCATATATGCCGAACCCTCGACGCCGCCCTTCAATTGGAGGTCGAGCTGGTCGATGACGTTGCGCACGACAAGTTTCGGCTGGGTGACGCCCGATTTCATGCCTTCGCGAAAGCGCGCAATCGCGATGTCGAGCTGCGCCGCAAACTGCCGGTGGCGCTTGATATTGTTCTCATAGTCGACCACCGTCTTGAATGGCGCAGCACCCTGTCCTGAAGCGAGATCAGGATAGAAGGTATGCGCGCCAAAAAAATGATCGATCGGTCGCACGTCGCGCAAGAGGCGCATCGCCGGTGTCAGGCCGCCCATGTCGATCTCGGTATTTCGCCTGAACGTGTCATAGGCGATTTGGTCGACGGCATCGAGTTTTGCCCGGTCGATGCGGGCGAGCGCGGCGAGGTCGGCCTTGTCGGCCTGGTAATTGGCTTCGGTTGCAGCGTCCGAATAAAAGTCCCCAAGCCGGTCGGCGTAGCGAAGATCGCCACGGAATAGCGCGTTGATCGGGCTGCGCTTCAGCGACGCCTCGTCGCTCTCGGCAAACAGCTTGTGCAGGGTCTCGGCCGGGGTGGCAGCGGCCAGTGGTGCGGCCAAGGCAGCCAGCGAAATGGCTAGGGGAATGAAAACGCGCATGAAACCAACTCCGGACAGTGTGTTGTCGCGGTAGCACAGTCATGGCAATAGGCAAACGGGGCCGAAGCGTCGTGCTTCGGCCCCGTGCCGGTCAGTAGTAGAAGTTGCGGATTACATCGATCACGATGCCACGCCGCGTATCGATCAGCAGCACGTCGTTGAAGTGACGCACCCAGCGCTGGTTCCAACCGGGGTTCGGGAGGCGAAACCGGGCATAATCGTTGATGTAGTAGCGTGGATTGTAATAGTTCACGCCGATCCTGAGCCCGGGGCGGAATGCCTGATAACGGAAGTCTGAACGCCAGCCATAGCCGCGATAGAGGTTGCGGTTCTGCTCGCGATAGGCGCGCCAGTCGTTGCGTCCCCAGTTGTCGCCGCGGACGGCGTCGCGGCGGTCTTCACGAAATTCCTGGCGGGCACCGCGCAACTCGCGCGTCTCCTGCCGAACTTGGCGAGGGTCGCCGTTGCGATAGGCGCGGTTGACGTCGCGCCGCTCCTGGCGAACGTCCTGACGGTCGCGCTGAAGTTCTCGGCGCTCCGAAGGATTGATTTGCGCCTGTGCCGCCACCGGCATGACAGTCGCGGCAATCAGTCCGGCCAGAACGGCTTGCTTGATGGTCTTACGCATGTTGATACTCCTTTGTGCGTCCATTGCTGAACGTCCATAGATCTAGAACCCTTCCTCTGAACGACGCGGGAACGGCACAGTCAGCCGCGCGACAGGTTCTGCTTCAGAACCAGAAACGTTCGCGATACCATTTGGTGACGATGTTCTTGACGCCGCCCGTAACCGGCACGCTCGCATGCAGGGTTTGCGGGTTGGGCTTTCCTGCGGCATCCATGTTGTTCCAGGCAAGCAGCATCCCCGTGCGCGGGCTGATCCGAAATCCCGCGTTGGAGAACCAGGTGTCGCCGCCGCTTGCGGGTTGGTCGAGATAGATCATCGCGGTCCAACACCGCTGGCCGCCGCGGGCGCGTTCCCCTTCCCAATATGGCTGGTCGGCATGGAAATAGTCGTGATGCGCCTTGAATTGCTGGCCGACCGCGTAGCGCTGGCCCTGCAGCGTTTCGCCCTGACGCGGCTTCAGGCCCATGAGCTTGCAAATGCGTGCGTCGATCTGCTCGACGAACGGGTTCCACCGGTCGAGGTCGCAGCTTTCGCTTGTGCGGAATTCGGGATCGTAATGCGTAGCGAGCACCGTCGACGGTTTACGATCGGCATCAATCATCGCAATCAGCCCGCCACATTCGCGTGGGGACAGGAAATTCTGCAGGAGATAGACCTCGCAACCGATTCCAGGGACGACCTGAATGCCCGGGGTCTTCATAAGCCGCGCTGCCACCGACTTGCCCAGTTCCGCGAGACGCGCTTCCGACATCGAATCAGCCCGTCACTGTCCATAGGCGATGCACCAACTTCGCGCGCTGATCCGGGCGATAGAGTACAATGCGCATATTGAAAACCTGCCCCGCCATCGTCACTCCGTGCATTGTCGGTGCAACGATAGGCGAAGGCGGGACATGGTTTCCAGTGACTAATTCCTAGTAGAAAAAGTCGTAAATTGCGTCGACCACCTCGCCATTGCGCAAATCGACGAGAAGGACGTCGTCATAATAGCGGACCCACCGATAGGGACCATATACCGGCGGAAGGCGATAGCTGTACGGATCGTCGATCCAGTATTGCTGGTCATAGAGCAGGTACGACAGGTTGAAGCCGATCGAGAACCGCCGATAGCCATAGTTCCAGCCATAGGGAGCGTCGTAACGATTGCCCTGAAACAAGCTGCGGTTGCTGTAGCGATAACGCTGCCAGTCATAGCGCTGGTCCCGCCGCCAGTCGCGGCTCCAGTTACGGTTCCAGTCGCGATACTGGCTCTGCCACTGATTGCGCTGGTCGAAGCGACGGTCGTTCCGGCCGTTGTCGCGCCACGTGTCGTTGCGCCCATTCCCGTTCCATTGCCGGTCGGTGCGACGGCCGTCACTGGCTTGCACGCCATTGCGGTTCTCGCCGGTCCAGCCATTGTCGCCATTCGGCCGGCGACCCTCCTGACGCTGGGTCACGCCGCCGCCGTCGCGGTTGCCGCGCCACGTGTCGCGGCGTTGCTCGCGGTTCTGCCAGCTCTCTCGTTGTGCAGGGGCGATGGCGACCGGCGGTGCCTGGCGCTGGCCGGACCGATCATCCCGGGCGGGCACCGATCCGTCCGGGCGGGGCCGACCCTGCCAATTGCGCTGTCCATCGGTGTTGCCGCCGTTCCACGAGCGGGTGACGGGAGCCACCTGTTGCTGAACCTGCGCCGGTGGAGCGGGAACAACCTGCTGCTGACGTTGCCACCCGCCTTCGGCACGGCCCTGACCACCGTTCCATTGCGGCCGGGCGCCTTCTGCGCGCGCACCGCGGTCGCCGCGCTCGTGCTGGGACATCTGGTCGTTCGGCTGACTCGGGGCCGGCATCGCCCCCTCGGCCGTCGGCATCCGGTGGCCGTGCCGCGGCTCTTCCTGGGCAAGGGCGGGCGTGAAGGCAGTCGCTGCCAGCAGTGCAGCAAGGGCGAGTGTCTTTTTCATGGTCATCATTCCGTGGAGCGTGCGCGCACGATTGTCGCTGCGTCCCATGGATCACGTGTCGCCGATTCGGTCTGAACCAAGTCTGGCGCGACGCTTAATCTGCGCGAAAGCAATGACTAGCGAACAGGCGGCGGCGTCAGCGCGGGCACGTGACGCGCTGCGTCGCGTGCATCGATACCGGGCGGCGGGGCGGCCACGATCGTCTGCTCGCCGCGCATGGCCGCAGCCGCCCGGTGGATCGCACGGCGGATTCGCGGATAAGTACCGCAACGGCAGATATTCGTGATCGCTGCATCAATATCGGCATCGGTCGGCCGGTTGTTCGTCGCGCGCAGCAACGCCGATACCGCCATGATAAATCCCGGCTGGCAGAACCCGCACTGTGGCACCTGTTCGGCGACCCATGCCTGTTGCACCGGATGACTGCGGTCGCGCGACAGCGCCTCGATCGTCGTGACGAAGCTGCCTTCTACCTGCCGCAGCGACACCGTGCAACTGCGTATCGCGCGCCCGTCGATATCGACCGTGCACGCGCCGCAGTCGCCCGTGCCACAGCCATATTTGGTACCCGTCAGGTTCGACGCATCGCGCAAGGCCCACAACAGGGGAGTCGCCGGGTCCATGCGGTAATTGATCGGCTGGTTGTTGACGGTGAGGCTAGTCACGCCAGCTGCGATCCACCCGGTCGATCATGCGCACCATGGCATCGAATTCCGCCTTGCCGGGGCCGCCGGGAATCTGCGTCATGTACAGGTCGCGCTGGTGGATCGCGACGACTTCGGGTGCCACGGTGATCGGCTTGCCCGCCGACAAGGTCGTCAGTGCGACCTCGCAGGCCCGCTGCAGCGCCCAGTGTTTCAGGAACACCTCCGGCAGCGTCTTGCCCATCGCCAGGATACCATGGTTTCGCAGCAGCATCATCGATTTGTCGCCGAGGGATTCCAGGAAACGCGGCCCCTCCTCGTCACGCACGGTAACGCCCTCGAAATCATGATAGCCAAGCTGGCCGACGAAATTGCAGGCGTAGAAGTTAACGGCCTGAAGCCCGCCTTCGAGCGACGCCATCGCCATGCCGGCAGTGGTATGCGTGTGCGCGATCGCATGCGCATCGGGGATATGGCGGTGAAACAGCGCGTGCTGGACAAACCCCGCCCGATTCACGTGCCATTCGGTTGGCGCTAAAATGTTGCCGTCGATGTCAATCTTCACGAGGCTGGACGCGGTGATTTCGCTGAAGTGCATCCCGTAAGGGTTGATCAGGAACGCGCCTTCTTCGCCAGGCACCTTCACGGTGATGTGGTTGAAGATCAGTTCGTCCCACTTCATGTGCGCGAAGATGCGGTAGCAGGCAGCCAGTTCTTGCCGCGCTGCCCATTCGGCGTCGGTCATCGTGTTTGTTTGAAGCGCGGTCGCCATGGCGTCTCTCCTGTCGTTGTCGAGCATGCCATGTCGCAGCCGGCCACCGCAAGCTACGTCAAACAAGTAAATGATTTTGAGGCCTAATGAACCGGACAACTTGCTCGCAGTGACTCATTGACGAGGCTCGCCGGCATCGCCCGGCAAAAAGCGCGACTCTCATGATCGCTGAGATCGATTTCGATGTTTCCGCTTTGCCACGCCGGTATTGGCCGCTGCTGAAAGCGTGACGGCAGAACGAGCACATCTATCGGCGTAATGACCAGATTTCCCGGCGCCCAGGCGATGGTGTAGTTACCATTCGTCAGGCCGGATGCGGTGATTTGGTAGGTACCTACGTCGGTGGCCCCCTGCGCAGTGCCACCAAAGGTAAGGGTCCCAGTAAGGTTCGCCAGCGTGTCGCCGCCGATGAGGCCGGCAAGCGTTACGCCGTTCCCCCCGGTGAACGCTGTCGCGTCATAGCGGTGAGCAGCATTGTTGGCTGTAATGACGAGCGATGCCGGTTCGATATCATAAGCCTGGGCGTTGCCCGCTGCCTGGACGGGAGTGACCACATAATTGCTGTTGGCAAGGCCGCCGCCGGTTATGGCGTAGCTGCCGACACCGCTGCGGGCGCTTGCCGTCGTGCTCCATAGCACGCTGCCCGATAGGTTGCCGAGCCCTTCGCTGCCGACGAATCCACTACCCGACACGGCACCGCTCAGTGGCGCCAACGAAGCACCGTAAACGCTGCGCACCGCACTGGCCGTATAGATCAGCGTCAGCGGCGCCCTGGCGATGGCGAGGGTGCCGTCGACATAGCTGATGGCATAGTTGCCGAGGCCGCTGCCGGTCGCGTTGGACAGCGTGTCGGCATAGGTCCCGGCGTTCGTGCCGCTGGCGAGGCCGGCAACGCCGACCACCGTATCGCTGCCGAACAGGCCGCTGACGGTAAAACCGTTGGTCTGGACCAGCGCGTTGTATGTCGTGTTGGTCGTCGCGCCCGTGATCGTCAGCGGCGCAGGCGCGATGGCGAGGCCGCCCTGCGCGATGGCCAGGTCGTAGTTGGACAACAGGGTCGGGCCATTGGCGATCACGCCCAGACTGTCGGCATAGGTGCCTGCCGCCGTCCCGCGCGCATAGCCGGTGATGGTAAAGCTGTCGCTGCCCTGCACACCGCCCAGCACCGCCCCGGCATTGCTGCGCGCCTGGCCGTTGTAGGTCGCCACGGTGTTCATGCCTGTCAGCGTCAGCGGCGCCCTGGCGATGGCGAGGGTGCCGTCGACATAGCTGATGGCATAGTTGCCGAGGCCGCTGCCGGTCGCGTTGGACAGCGCGTCGGCATAGGTCCCGGCGTTCGTGCCGCTGGCGAGGCCGGCAACGCCGACCACCGTATCGCTGCCGAACAGGCCGCTGGCGGTAAAACCGTTGGTCTGGACCAGCGCGTTGTATGTCGTGTTGGTCGTCGCGCCCGTGATCGTCAGCGGCGCAGGCGCGATGGCGAGGCCGCCCTGCGCGATGGCCAGGTCGTAGTTGGACAACAGGGTCGGGCCATTGGCGATCACGCCCAGACTGTCGGCATAGGTGCCTGCCGCCGTCCCGCGCGCATAGCCGGTGATGGTAAAGCTGTCGCTGCCCTGCACACCGCCCAGCACCGCCCCGGCATTGCTGCGCGCCTGGCCGTTGTAGGTCGCCACGGTGTTCATGCCTGTCAGCGTCAGCGGCGCCCTGGCGATGGCGAGGGTGCCGTCGACATAGCTGATGGCATAGTTGCCGAGGCCGCTGCCGGTCGCGTTGGACAGCGCGTCGGCATAGGTCCCGGCGTTCGTGCCGCTGGCGAGGCCGGCAACGCCGACCACCGTATCGCTGCCGAACAGGCCGCTGGCGGTAAAACCGTTGGTCTGGACCAGCGCGTTGTATGTCGTGTTGGTCGTCGCGCCCGTGATCGTCAGCGGCGCAGGCGCGATGGCGAGGCCGCCCTGCGCGATGGCCAGGTCGTAGTTGGACAACAGGGTCGGGCCATTGGCGATCACGCCCAGACTGTCGGCATAGGTGCCTGCCGCCGTCCCGCGCGCATAGCCGGTGATGGTAAAGCTGTCGCTGCCCTGCACACCGCCCAGCACCGCCCCGGCATTGCTGCGCGCCTGGCCGTTGTAGGTCGCCACGGTGTTCATGCCTGTCAGCGTCAGCGGCGCCCTGGCGATGGCGAGGGTGCCGTCGACATAGCTGATGGCATAGTTGCCGAGGCCGCTGCCGGTCGCGTTGGACAGCGTGTCGGCATACGTCCCGGCGTTCGTGCCGCTGGCGAGGCCGGCAACGCCGACCACCGTATCGCTGCCGAACAGGCCGCTGACGGTAAAACCGTTGGTCTGGACCAGCGCGTTATATGTCGTGCCGGTCGTCGCGCCCGTGATCGTCAGCGGCGCAGGCGCGACAAATAGCTGGCCCTGCCTCCCCGTAGCGACCGCATAGCCGTTCAGCGGCGTTATGTCTCCCAGCGCAATCGAGATTGCATAAGGCCCGTTACCGACCGTCGCATTCGCTGCCGCGCCCGACGACGTTAGGGCGGGCGTGCCAGAATAAGCGAGCGCGGCGCCAGCCTGGTACACTCCGGGCACACTCTGTTCGATGCCGGTGACAACGTAGCTGCTTGCAAGCGTGCGGCTCGCATCGGTGCCATAGGTTTTGGACAGGTCCGCGACACTGAAGGTGGCGACGGGCTGGCGCGCGAAGGCGTAACGGTTGCCCGTGGCCGTCACCGATGCACCGTTAGCAACGTTCCACAACGCAGGATTTGCCGAATCCAGCCCGTTGAACGTCGATGTTCCCGGTGAGGCCGCATAGACCAGCCACCGGCCGTTCGGTGCCGACAGCGCACCCGATGCCGCATTGTTGATAAACGTGGCGTCGGCCGCAAGTGTGATCGCCGTGCCAGGCGCCGGGGACGAGAGAGATGCGCCAGCCTCCAACGTCAACGAAGCGCCGGAACCCGGCGTCGTCGTGAGCGAAATACTGCTCGACGAGGGGATCGAGGCGGTTGAGAATGATCGCGAATTGTTAAGTGCAAAGGCACCGATGTTCCCCGAGACCGCTACGCGATCAAGGGCATTGGCGCCGGTTAGGCTCAGCGTGCCAAAGCCGCTATGCGCCAATGTAGACGCGGTGATCACCCCGCTGCCGCTAAGCGTAGCGCCAGAGGCGGCAACCGTCGTTGCCAAATTGCCGGAAGGTGTCCAGCTTCCGGCAATGTTCAGCGTTCCCGCCGTCACGTTCGTCGCACCCGAATATGTGTTGATGCCCGACAGCGTCAACGTACCCTGGCCAAGCTTCGTCAGGGTCCCACCGCTGCTGGCGAGCGCGCTCGGAAAGCTGATATCCAGCCCGTTCGTATCGATGCGGACCTGTTGGTTGTCGGCGCTGCTGAAAAACGGTGCATAAACCTGACTGGACACGCCATACTGCAACGTGCCCCCACCCAACTTAGAGTTGAATTCAATAAAACTTTGATCTCCAAGTGCCGTGCTCGAACCAAGCCGCACAACTCCTGTTTCGATCGAGAGCGTGAGTTGTCCGTTGTTGCCCGTTAATGTCAGGGTGGAGGGGCCGACATATTTCTGTATTCGTATCCCGCTGAGGTTGCCCGATAAAATTTGGTCTGCCGAACCTTCGTAAAAAAACGGCGTGCCGATGGTCCCGGGATAATTCCCGCCGTTGAGCCGGCTGCCGGCGGTGACACCGAACGATCCATTTCCTCCCCTGTCGATCAGGTCTCCAGTGAAGGTGTTCGTACCGCCGAACATGATCCGCCCGGAATTTGCCATGCCAAGGGACAACCGCTCCCCGTTTGCGCCGTCAGTCAGCGTGTTGGTGACGATCTGAATGCCGTCGCTAGCTTTTACGTTGGTAAAGGTCAGCGTGGCGTTGCCGCCAGTGGTGGTGACGGTCCCTTCGCCGGTCAGCGCGCCAATACTGTTGCTGATGCCGCTAAGGTCGAGCGTCGCGACCGTGTCGACAGCAACAGTCGAGTTGCTTCCAAACGCCGATGTTGAGCCCGCCTTTAACTTTCCCGCGTTTACGCTTGTCCTGCCGGTGTAAGTGTTTAGCCCTGACAGCGTCAGCGTCCCGGTGCCTATGTTGAACAGCTCACCGCTACCGGAAACCGCGTTAGCGACGGTCAAGGCATCGGCGCGCCCAAACCTGAGCTGTGCAAAATTCTTGACGGCGCCCGTGCCGAGCGTGCCAGTCGTTCCGCCGTTGCCGATCTGAAGGATGCCGCCATTGATTACGGTATCGCCGCTGTAGCTGTTGGCACCGGTGAGGGTCAGCATGCCCGTCCCAGTCTTCGTCAGGCCCACGGCGCCGCCGCCGTCCTGGATGACCCCATCGAACATCGTAACGGTATCGGTTACGCCGACCGTGAGGGTGGCGGCGGTCGTCGAGCTTTTGATGATACCTTGGCCGGTGAGCGGCCCGACGGCCAGCGAATAGCCGGCAAGGTCGAGCGTGGCGGAGTTGTTGACGAAAACAGGGGCGGCAATGCTGTTCCCCAAAGCCGTCGTCGAGGCTGCGATGAGCATGCCACCATTGATCGCTGTAGCACCGGTGTAGCTGTTGGCCCCGCTCAACGTCAGCTTCCCGCTGCCGGCTTTGGTCAGGGCCAGCGTACCGCTGCCGTTCTGCAGACTGCCGCTGAATATTTTGTCGGTATTCGATGTGCCCGTCGTGATCGTGACCAGCCCCGGCGACGAGCTCGTGACGATCCCGGCACCACTCAATTCACCGAAAGTGAAGTTCCGGCCTGCGAGGTCGAGCATGCCGGCCGGGCCGACGATCATCGCATTATTGCTATTGCCGAACGCGCTGCCCGAGCCTGCCTTCAGAATGCCGTTGGTAACCGTCGTTATCCCGCTGTAAGTATTGCTGTTGCTCAGCGTCACCGTACCGCTGCCGTCTTGCCGCACCGACCCTGTGCCCCGGATGATGTTGGCGACGGTGAAGCTGTCGGCGCGGTTGAGCGCGAGTGCCGCATTGTTGCTCAGGATCACATTGACCGCGCCCTGGCCGAGCGGATTTGAAGGACTGGTTGTTCGAACCTCCAAAGTTCCGCCGCTGATGTTGATCGTCCCGTTGAAATTGCCATCGAGTCCGGTCAGGGTCGTCGTGCCGGTTCCCGCCTGGTTCAGCGAGGTGCCCGTATCAGCGGTGATGACATTTGACACGGTCAGCGCATTGTTTCGGTTGAACGTCAAAGCGCCGCTGCCGCTTATTTGAATCGCGCCGGTGCCAAGGCCGCCATTCGCGCCGCCATTGCCGACCTGAAGCGTGCCGGTGCCGATCGTTGTCGTAAAGTTTGCGGCGTTATTGCCGAGCACGATTAGGGTTGAACTTGAACTGACATCCTTGGTCAGATTGCCGGTGATCGTGCCTGACAGGGTCTGGGTGCTGCTGCTCGAAAACTGCAACGATAGGCCGATGTCACCCGCATAGCTGCCGTTGTTCAGAGAGCCGGCGCCGCCAATGGTGAAGGCGCCGTTCGTACCGGTCATGTTTCCAGTAAACAGGTTAGCGCCGGT
Organism: Sphingomonas sp.; assembly: GCA_965249705.1. Classification (GTDB taxonomy): domain Bacteria; phylum Pseudomonadota; class Alphaproteobacteria; order Sphingomonadales; family Sphingomonadaceae; genus Sphingomonas_O. The sequence goes on from CBDFMO010000013.1 coordinate 286,233, forward strand.
CAACGTCAGTCGATAGGGGCTTGCCAGATCCAAGGACAGCACGCCCGTACCGCTGGTCCCGTCAGCCAGCACCGTTGGGACGGCCAGACCGGTTACGGGGAGGTTGGTAAAGGTGAGCTGGGCATTGCCGCCGGTCGTGGTCACGGTGCCGGTGCCGCTCAAGCTGCTGGCGCTGATGTTGTACCCGTTGAGGTCGATGGTCGAGGTGACACTTAGCTTGGCGACCGTCCCAAAAGCCTTGGCGGAACCCGCCTTTAGAGTGCCGTTACTGACGGAGGTGGTCCCACTATAGCTGTTGTTCCCGGCCAGTGTTTGGGTGTTGGCGCCGATGCTCTGGATGCTGAGCGTCCCGCTGCCGTCTAGTAGGGTGCCGCTGTAGGTGGCGGGCCCCGATGAGTTGTTGATGATGAGAGTTGCCGCACCAGTGGAATTGGTCACGATCCCGCTGGTGCCGGACAGGCTCCGGATGTTCACATTCAGCCCGTTGGTGTCGAGTGTGCCCCCGGACATGATGACGGACGAGTTGGCCAGCGCATTTATGTTTCCGGCCTTCAATGTTCCGGCATAGACTGTCGTCGCGCCGGTGAAGCCGTTGGTGGCCGTAAGCGTGAGCGTCCCCCCGCCCAGTTTGGTGAGGCTGCTGCCGCTGCCGCCGAGCGCGCTCGTAAAATTGACATCCTGCAAATTGGTGTCGATGGACCGGGGCTGCCCAGCCGTCGTCGCGAAGCGCGAGGAATAATCCGCGGTGTTGGAAGTAGAATATTGAAGCGTGCCGCCGCCGAAGCTGATCGTGCCGATTGAGCCAAGGGCCGTTGCCGAACCGAGCGCCAGAATGCCGGTGTTGAGGTTCACACCGCCAGTATAAGTGTTGTTGCTGCCCTTCAGCGTGAGCGTCCCCGTGCCGACCTTGGTCAGCGCCAGTGCACCGATGCCGTCCTGCAAATTGCCGTTAAACACCGTGACGGTGCTCAGGGTCCCGACCGTCAGCGTTGACGGCAGGGCACTGGCCGTTGAGTTTGTCACTTTGCCGCTCCCGCTGAGCGAGCCGATGACGATGCTTTTGCCTGCAAGATCGACCGTGCCGTTGACAACGACAGGACCGTTTCCGAACACCTTATCGGCACTGACGATGATCGTCGTGCCGCTCGCGACCGTGGTCCCTCCCGAATAGGAGTTGCCGCTGTTGGACATCGTGATGGCGCCGGTGCCGATCTGGCTGACCGATCCGCTCCCCTGGATGAGGTTTCCGATAGGATTTGTCGTATCGCTGCTGGCGCGGTTGAACACCAGCGCGGCATTGTTGCTGATCGTGACGGGGACCGACCCGGCACCCAGCACATTGAGAATTGAGCTCGAGTTGATTTGCAGCGTCCCGCCGCTGATGTCGAGGGCGCCTTGCAAGTTGCCGCCAAATCCGCTCGAGATCAGGGTTCCCGACCCGATCTGGGCAACCCTTCCCGCGCTCACTGAAAAGAAATTCGTGACTGTCAACGTGTTGCTGCGATTAAAGGCGAGCGTCCCGTTGCTGGAGACGGTAATCGAGCCATTGCCAAGCGTGCCGGTCGCGCCGCCATTGCCGACTTGCAGTGTGCCGGCGTTGACCGTCGTCGTCCCGGTATAGATGTTCGCGCCGGTCAGCGTCGCCAAGCCGCTGCCGCTCTTGGTCAGCGACATGGCTGACGTTGAATCAGCCAATGTTCCGGAGACAAGGATTGTGTCGCCCGCGCCGGTCGGACTGAGCGTCAGCGTGGAGTTGCTCTTGATCAGACCCGCCATGGTCGCCGATCCGGTGGCGATGATCGTGGTGGGGTTCGGAATATGAAAGTCGCCGTAAGTGTCGGTCGTGGTTCCCGTTCCGGTGATTGTTCCGCCGTTGAGATAGACTGTTGTGGGCAAGCCCTGCGCGACTGCCCCGGTTCCCTGCTGGTTGCTCAACGTACCGGCGATGGTCCAAGACGGGGCCGCCGCCCAGTTGATACGGTTGTAGGTTCCGGCTGCCCCAGTAAGATTGAGCGTCGCGCCGGACGCGATGATCAGGTTGCCGGTGTTCGGCAGCGTTCCGCTGAGGTTGATCGTCCCCGTGCTGACGTTTGTCGCGCCGGTATATGTGTTCGAATTTGATAGCGTCAGCGTGCCGGCCCCGGCCTTTGTCAGACTGCCGGATCCCGAGATAACCCCCGACAATGTGCCCGTTGCCGTGGCATTGTTGACGTTGACCGTCAGCACGCCGCTGTTGGTGATGGCGCCGGAGCCCGAAACGCCGCCGGCGCCAGCCGCTGTCAGCGTTAGCCCGCTCGTCGCGCCGGAACCGGTCATACCCGCGTTTACGACGATCGCGCCGGCCGCGTTCAGCGTGAGCGTGGTATTCGCACTCCAGCTGAGCGGAGCGCTGACCGTGATGTCGCCCGCCTCGCTGCCCGAAACGCCGGTCGATACGGTCACATTCGCGCTGGCGAGCGCGGTTTGCAAAGTAGCGGTGTTGATCGTGGCGCCGGTCGCGTTGGCGGCGAAGCCCGACGTGCCCGTATCCGCGCCCGACGAGATGGTCACGTTATAGGGGTCGAGCAGCAGGGTGCCGGTGGCCCCGTCGCGTGTGCGCAGATCCGTCAGACCTTCATAGGTCAGCTTGCGGCGGCCCGACACTTCGGCGTTGCCGCCGTTGCCGGTGATGCCGGTGGCGATGATGCGGCCCGCGAACAGCGTGTCCTCGTCGGACCACAGGGTGACATCGCCGCCGTCGTGTGCGCCCGAGGCATCGATCCGCGTCCCGGCATCGATGTGCAGGGTGCTGGCCGTAGTCAGGCCGGGGACGGGGTGGCCCTGCTCGCCGCCGCCGATCATGATCCTGCCGCCGTTCGTCCCGGTGGCGTTCAGCTGGGCGCCCTCCAGCGTGATGCTGTTGCCGCCGACCATGATCGTGCCGCCGTTCGCTGTGGGGTCGAGGCCCGTGGCATCGATCTGCCCCGTGACCAGCGCGCTGCCCTCGCCCGCGTCGACGACGATCTCGCCGCCTTCGCGGTGTGCGCCCTGGGCCGAAAGCGCGCCGGCAACGACGACCGCCGCGCGCACCTTGTCGGCGAGCGTCGAGGCGCGCACCACGATCCGCGCACCCGCAATGTGTCCGGCGGCAGCAACAAGCGGATCGCTGCCGGTGGCGCCGCTGGGCAGGGCGAGCTGCAGGAAGCCGTCGCCGGTGAAGTCGAGCGTCGCCGCTTCGCCGCTGCCCAGGCCGATCCTGCCGAGCGGGACGCTGATCAGTCCGGTGTTGGCGACGCGGCCGCCCAGCAGCGCGGCAAAGCCGCCGCTGCCGACCGAGAGCGTGCCGGCGTTGCTGACCAGGCCCGACATGCTGTTGCTGCGGAAGTTGAGCTTGCCCGACAGGAAGTCCTCGTCGGCGATGTCGAGGGTCGACGCGACAAAGACGCCGCCGACGTCGACGCTGCCCGACGCGGTGATGGCGATGCCATTGGCGTTGACCAGATAGACTTGGCCATTGCCGGTGATCGTGCCGGCGATCTGCGACGTGGTGCTGCCCGTTACCCGGTTGAGAATGGCGGCCGCTGCGCTGGGCAGGTCGAAGTGCACGGAATTGCCCTGGCCGACCGAAAAACTGTCCCAGTTAACGATGGCGCGCGCCGAATTTTGGGTGACCGTCGCATTGCCCACGCCGTCGGACGCGATAACCGCGCTGCCCGCAACCACCGTGCCGCCCTGCGGCAGGACTGTCTGCGCGGTCGCGCCCGTGCCGGAGACGAGCGCCGATGTGGTCATCAGGCTGACGAGCAGCCTGCGCGGGATCGGGCGGGCATCGTCGAGGGAACGAGGAGGTGCGGAGACGTCGATGGCTTGCAGTTCGGCAAGCCTGCGGCGCAATGGATGGCCCATGTTCAATATTCGAATGAAAGCGCGAGATTGGCCCGCGATCCGCGACGCTTGTCGGGCGCGTTGCTGAACTGCTGTCCGAACTCGACGGCGAGGCTTGCCGCCCCGCCACCGGCCTGCGCTCGATCGACGGAGAGACGTGCGCCGCCCCCGACACCGGCTGCGCTGCGCGTTGCCTGTTCGACCGCTGTCGGCCGGACCAGCGATCCACGTCCTCCGGCCGCAAACAGATAGGGAGCGAAGCGGACATGTGCGCTTGGCGCGATGATGGGAAGACGCAATTCGCTGCGCAGCGTTGCGCCGCTGTCAACGCTGAAGCCCCCCGCGCTGAACACCGAAACACCGTCGGCGGCATCGAGCGCAAATTGTTCGGACACGAATTGCGGTACGCCGAAACTGGTCTGGCCGCGCAGCGTGACGTTCAGGCCAAAGCTGCCAGGCAGACCCAATGTGGTGCCGAGCATGCCGTCGAGGCGACTGAACGTTGGCGAGGCACCCTGTCGGGATACCGGAAGCATCGGTGCCTCGGCACGCCCCCCGATCCCTTGCGAAAACTGCACCTGAGCGAGGACCGGCACGCGGCTGAACCAGCGCTGCCAAGTCAGTCCGACGCGGGCTGCGGCATAGCGGTCCTTGCTCAGATCGATGTTGAAACCGGGCAACGTCAGCGATTGGCTGATGAAGTCGACCGCCGCGCTGAAATTGAGTGTTTCCGGCCGCCGGAGGATCAACGGGTAGCCGGCGCGCACCTCGGCGCGCGAGAACACGCCCGCCGCGGCAGGTGCGCCGGGCAGGGGTCGTGGATTGGTTCGAGAATACAGATATTCGCCGGCCACGCTGAGTCCCCGGTGGCCAACCTGCAACGACACGCCCCCGCCGAACGTCATGAGCGGGTTTTCGGGGCTCGCGATGCCCCCCTCGGTCATCTGCGACCCGGCTGTGAAGTACACTTGTTCGCCGAGGCCAGCGACGTTGTTCAGCGTGCCGTTGCCCGTCCCCTGCCATCCCCCCAGCGATCCGGGCAAACGGTTGTCGATGGCCAGTCGTGATGACAGCCGCTCCTGCGATCCGTCGAGGACGAGGTGCACGGTCCCGGCTTGCTCACCGGCTGCGAGCGCGCTGCGCAGTTTCAGCCCCGGAATCGCATTCAGCAACAGCAGCTGGCGTTCGATCTGCGCTTGCGTCAGGCGCGGCTTGCCGACAAGCGGCTGAAGGCGCGCCAGCACGGCAGCGCGGACCGCAGAGGGAATGTGTTCGGCGTCGATTGCCGAGATCGTTCCATCGGTCACGAGCACCCTTATCTGGGCCCCGTCGGCGAAACGCTGACGGGGGATCGTCACTCGGGCAAGAATATAGCCGGCGCGCGCATAGGCCTGTTCAAGCTCGCGCACGGCAGTGAACAGGTCGCCGATCGTCAGCTGCCGGTTCGAGATCCTGCCGATCAAAGCGGCATTGGCGGGAGCCATGGTCTCGAAGGCGCCCTCGATTGCCACCCCCCCGGCAATGAACATGATGTCGCGACCGCCAGGTTGCAGCGCATCGACGGGGGCGGCGTCCTGTGCCGGAGGCGCTGGCGGAGGTGCAGGCCGCGGCGCGATGTCGCGCGGTATCACCTGGCTGGGGGAAAGCGTTTGCGCGACAAGCGGGGCCGGAACGAGCAGAAAGAGCCCGAGCGCGACGAGCAGGGCATGATCGGAGGGCTGACGTACCGGCAATCGGTCGCCGACGGCGCTGTTCATGCGGCTGGTCACCCTGTTAGCTCACATTCGAGGTCAATTCGTTACGCATCGACAATTATATTTTTCCTTATAGATCGGTGATGCCGACTTGGGCCGTTTGGCGCCCTTTTCTGTGCGATTGACGGCAAGCTGCGACTGCGCCGGGTCGAGCGCCTCGACGCAGGTGTCGAAAGAAAACCTGCGTAAACGCCGTTTTGCATTCATTTTGGTGCAAACGGCGAACCAGTATCGGACTGAATTGAGGCCGCTTTAATTGCGCAGGCTAAGCCGATGCGCTCCCTGGCTGCGCCGGAGCCAGTGCCCGAGAGGCTGCTGAGACGTGCCTTGCATTGCATTGAACAAAAGGTTGCGGGCAATGCGGGTGCCAAGGGCGGGGAAGGGTCACGCGGGCGTTGCCCGGTGCTCTCATCCGAGCCGAGCCGCCCGGCAGAACAGCGGGCCGGCCAAAGGCGTTGAGCGCTCGCTGAGCGCAACAGGCGGGCTTGAACCGCCAAATAATGAACGGATATGTCGATCTCGCCGAGAACCGGAGGAGCAAAGCTCCCCCGGTCCCGTAATCAATAGGCCGAGACGCGCGACCGTCCCGAGTTGTGGCCGCCGTTACGGTACAAGATGTCGGCGACATCCTCGTACGGAACGCTGCCCGACCGGGTGTCGACTGTGAGCATGACTCCGCCGTGACCAAGGCGCTCGCCGTAATAAGTCGCATCTTCCGGTGCGACTCCATGGCTGACGAGCGTCTCGTTAAGCGTGCCGGCCGCAGCGCCAGCCGCCGCGCCGACGGCAGCCGCCGTAGGGATGGCCGATGCGGCGATGGCACCGGCAGCAACGAGCGGACCGACGCCCGGGATTGCGAGCGCGGCAATGCCGAGGCCGGCGCCCAAAGCGCCCCCGCCAAGAATTCCGCGCAAGACGCTCCCATGACCTTCGCCTGCGACATCACCGTCATCGGCCATGTTCAATGATCCGTCCGTATTTTGCGCGACGATCGAAAGGGCATTGTCGGGAACGCCCGCAGCGCGAAGATCGCTTACCGCGCGCTCGGCTTCGGCCCGGGAGTCAAAAATGGCAGAGCTGAGATAAGATTGCATATCCGTATCCTTTCTTAGCGAACCGCGCCACGCCGGGCGAGGTTGACGATGGCGAGCAGCACGACTGCGCCGAGCAGCGACACCAATACCGAGGGGATGCTGATCACGCCGCTGGTGATGGGGACGCCGCCAATAAGCGGTGTGACCACGAACCCTGCGAGCAGGGCACCTACAATGCCAACGACGATGTTCATTATGATGCCTTGCTGCGCGTCGGTGCGCATGATGATGCTGGCGACCCATCCAATCAGGCCTCCAACGATAAGTAAGACGATGATGCCCATGACAGTTCCTTTGCTCATTTGTGCAGAGGCAGGATAAACGGGGGAGCGCGCCGGAGGTTCAGATCGGCGTGCCCGCGACCGAAGTCTGATCGGTACGGCTATACCAGTCGTACTAGTATGTTCGACTGGAACACAGTCGCTCGAAACCGGTTGGGCGTGCATGAGCATCTTGTCTCCGACCCCCCTACGCAACCCCTCGCTTCGCCATCTCGAACAATTGATGTCGCAATTGCTCGACGGGGTCATTCTCCTGGATCCGACGGGCACGATCCTCAGCGCCAATGCCGCGGCGCTGGCCATGCACGGCGTGCAATCGAGGGAGGATCTCGGCTTAACGGCGGAGGAGTACGCCACGCGATTTTCACTTCGTTCGGCTGGCGGCCGCTTGCTCCTGCGCCGGGAGTATCCGCTGTTTCGTCTGTTGGCGGGCGAAAGCTTTCCCGACCTCGTCGTGGAAGTTGCGCCCGCGGGTGAGGACGATACGCGTTGGGTACATCAGGTCCGCGATGTCGTGCTGGACGAAGACGGGGGCGAGGCTGATTACCTCGCTTTAGTCCTGAGTGACGTCTCGCAACGCTTCGATGCCGAGGCTCGCTTCAATGCCATGTTCCAGGCGAACCCGGCGCCGGCGCTTGTGCTGCGCGTGAGCGACCAGTCGATCATGCGTGCGAACCCCGGCTTCCTCGCAATAACCGGATTTGCGGAGGATCATCTGAAAGGAAAAACGCTGTTCGGCCTGGACCTGCTGGAGATTGCGGGCAACGCCTCGGACGTGCGGCGCCGCATCGAGATCGGCGGGCCCGTGCCGCAGACCGAGGCCGAGCTTCGCGTGGCGAATGGTATGCGGCGGCTGGTCCTGTTTGCGGGTCAGCCGATCGACGTCACTGAGGACGATGCGTTGCTGCTCACTTTTGCAGACCTTGAGCCCCGCCGCCAGGCCGAGCGGGCGCTGGAGGCAAGCCAGCGCCATCTCGCCAATCTGTTCGAGATGGCGCCCGTGGCGATGATGGTCACCCGCGACACCGACAGGATTGCGAGCGTCAATGCAGCTTTCCTGCTTCTGACCGGGTGGGACAAGGAACAAGCTACGGGCCGCACCGCCGACGATCTGCAATTATGGAACGATGCGGGTCACCGTGCTGCTGCCGAGCGCGAAGTCAAGGACAGGGGTGGATTTCGGAATTGGGACGTCCGCCTGCTTGCAAAGGATAACAGCCAGATCGACTGCCTCGCTTCGACTGAGACGATCAGCATGCACGGGACGCCGTGCGTCATCTGGATTTACCAGGATATCACCGAGCGCCGTCGGACCGAACTCGAACTGGTCGAAGCTATCGAAGGCGTCATGAAGGACGCCAGCTGGCTCAGCCGCTCGATCGTTGACAAGCTGGCGATGCTGCGGCGACCTGCTTCCCCCTTGCCCGCTACGGATCTCAGCGCCCGCGAACGCGAAATCCTGTCCCTCGTGTGCAAGGACTTCGACGATGCGACGATTGCGGACAGCCTCGGCCTGTCGCGAAACACGGTGCGAAATCATATCGCACGGATATATGCCAAGATCGGCGTGAACAGGCGAAGCGGGGCCGTCATCTGGGGTCGCGAACGGGGCATGGGACGCTGAGCTGAAGGGTAGCGGCGGGCACTTTGCGCGCAATGCTTCCGCAATGCCGGCAATGCCAGCCTTCAGGCCAGCTTCGAATCCCCGCTTGCGCGGAATCATGCGGCAAACAACCGGCAACAAAAATGGATCGCTGCTGCTGGTCGGGGCGGCACTTTTCGACCTTTCGTTAGTTCGAACGATGCGGGTGTCGCCGAACCTCGCAATTTAGCTCGCAATCCAGCAGGGGCGATATCGATGTCGGACAGAGATGCGCTCGACGTTTCGAGACGCGGCGTTCTTTCTACGGGGGCCGCAGCGGTTGCGCTGTCCTCGTCACCGGCATTAGGCACGCCGATGAATCCTGTTCCCCGAAAGGCGCAATTGATGCCGCACATGATGTCGGTCGCGTTCAACGTAAACGGGAAGCGGCGTGAACTCGAGGTTGATACGCGAACGACCTTGCTCGATGCGCTCCGCGAAAATCTTCAGATGACAGGCACCAAAAAGGGGTGTGACCACGGCCAGTGCGGCGCATGCACTGTGCTTGTCGACGGTGTCCGTATCAATTCGTGCCTGACCCTCGCTGTCATGCATGAGGGCGATGCGATCACGACGATCGAAGGGCTCGGAACGCCCGAGGCTCTTCATCCCATGCAGGCAGCTTTCGTTCGCCATGACGGGTATCAGTGCGGCTATTGCACGCCGGGGCAAATCTGTTCGGCGGTCGCTGTACTTGGCGAAATCCGGGCGGGCGTTCCCAGCCACGTGACCCAAGACCTCAACGCCAGGCCGGCTGCTTCGAGGGACGAAATGCGTGAACGCATGAGCGGCAACATCTGCCGGTGCGGTGCCTATTCCAACATCATGGATGCAATGGCGGACGTTGCGGGCAGCCGGGCATGAAGACTTTTACCTACACGCGCGCGACGAGTGCAGCGGCGGCTGCCGCCGCGGCCGACCGCGTTCCCGGATCGAAATTCATTGCCGGCGGCACCAATCTCCTCGACCTGATGAAACTCCAGATCGAGACTCCCGCCCATTTGATCGACGTCAATGGCCTGGGGCTCGACAAAATAGAGATCACGCCCGAGGGTGGCCTCCGCATCGGCGCGCTTGTTACAAACACGAACCTTGCCGCTGATGCGCGCGTACGCCGCGACTATGGCGTGCTGAGCCGCGCGATCGTCGCCGGTGCATCCGGTCAGTTGCGCAACAAGGCCACGACCGCCGGCAACTTGTTGCAGCGTACGCGCTGCCCCTATTTCTACGACACGAACCAGCCGTGCAACAAACGCCAGCCGGGCTCCGGATGCGCAGCAATCGCGGGTTTTAGTCGCCAGCTCGGCATCATCGGTACGAGCGACGCCTGTATTGCCACCTATCCGGGCGACATGGCGGTCGCGATGCGCCTGCTGGACGCAAGCGTGGAGACGGTCAAGCCTGACGGCACAACGCGCGCCTTAGCCGTAGCCGAGTTGCACCGGCTGCCCGGGGATGAACCGCAGCGCGACACAACCCTCGTCCCGGGCGAGTTGATTACCGCCGTTGTCCTGCCAAAGCCCCTCGGCGGCACTCATCATTACTACAAGGTGCGTGACCGGGCTTCCTATGCGTTCGCGCTGGTTTCGATTGCCGCCGTCGTGCAGCACGACGGGTCCGGCCGTGTTGCCGTGGGCGGCGTGGCCCCGAGGCCCTGGCGCGTCGAAGCGGCAGAAGCTGAGCTGCCGAGAGGCGCGAAGCCTGTGGCGGATTTGCTGATGGCAGGTGCGCGCCCCACGCCGGACAACGCGTTCAAGGTGAAATTGGTCGAGCGGGCGCTTGGCGCGACGCTTGCCGAGGCAAAAGGCCGAACCCTATGAAATTCGACACGCCTGCCGGACAAAATCCGATCGACCAGTTGAAAGTCGTCGGCAAGCCGCACGATCGCATCGACGGGAAGTTCAAAACGACCGGCACCGCGCGTTATGCATATGAGCGGCATGACGCTGTCGTGAACCCTGCGTATGGCGTAATTGTCGGAGCCGCGATCGCCAAAGGAACGATCACTTCGATCGAGCTGGCGCAAGCCAAGGCAGCGCCTGGCGTCCTCGCCATCGTGACTGCCGAAAACGCGGGCAAGCTTACCAAGGGTGATTTCAATACGGCCCGGCTACTGGGCGGCCCGAAGATCGAGCATTACCACCAGGCCGTTGCGATCGTCGTCGCCAATACCTTTGAGCAGGCGCGATCGGCTGCAGCCCTGGTCAATGTGGTTTATGCGCGCGCCAAAGGCGATTTCGATCTGGCCGCGGCGTTGAAAGCGGCACCGGTCAAGAAGGGCGATGACAAGAAGCCGCCGGTGGATCGCATCGGGGACTTCGAAGCCGCCTTTGCCGAAGCGGATGTCAAGCTCGACGCCACCTATACGACGCCCGACCACAGCCATGCGATGATGGAACCGCACGCGTCGATTGCCGCCTGGGAAGGTGACAAGCTGACGTTGTGGACGTCCAACCAGATGATTGCCTGGGGCAAGGGCGATGTCGCCAAGACGCTCGGCATCCCGAAGGAAAACGTGCGCCTGATATCGCCCTATATCGGCGGCGGGTTCGGCGGTAAGCTGTTCGTGCGTGCGGACGCGATCATGGCCGCGCTGGGCGCCAGGGCGGCGGGGCGGCCAGTCAAGGTTGCTCTGGCCAGACCAATGATCGCCAACAACACGACGCATCGTCCGGCGACCATCCAGCGCATCCGCATCGGCGCGACCAAGGCCGGCAAGATCACGGCGATCGCGCACGAAAGCGGCTCGGGCGATTTGCCGGGCGGCGGTCCCGAGACGGCGGTGTCGCAGACCCGGCTCATGTATGCCGGCGCCAACCGGCTGACGTCGATGCGGCTCGCCGTGCTCGACTTGCCGGAAGGCAACGCCATGCGCGCGCCGGGCGAAGCACCAGGATTGATGGCGCTCGAGATCGCGATGGACGAAGCCGCGGAAAAGCTGGGCATGGACCCGATCGCGTTCCGCGTTGCCAATGACACGCAGGTCGATCCGGAAAAGCCGGAGCGCCGGTTTTCGCAGCGCCAGCTGATCGAATGCCTGCAAACGGGTGCCGAAAGATTTGGCTGGTCGTCGCGAAACGCAGTGCCGGGCAAGGTGCGTGACGGCAGGTGGCTGATCGGCATGGGGGTGGCCGCGGGCTTCCGCAACAATTTGCTGATGAAGTCGGCGGCGCGCGTGGGTGTGGACCGCAAGGGCATTGTCACGGTCACGACGGACATGACCGACATCGGCACCGGAACCTATACGATCGTCGCCCAGACCGCGGCGGAGATGATGGGCGTGAGCCTGGACCAAGTCGTTGTTTCACTGGGTGATTCCGACTCGCCCGTCTCGGCCGGATCCGGCGGGCAATGGGGCGCAAACAACTCGACCGCGGGCGTGTATGCCGCTTGCGTCAAGTTGCGCGAGGCCTTGGCCATAAAGGCGGGCGTGGATCCTGCAACCGCCAGCTTCGCGAATGGCAAAATTAAATCGGGTGGCCGCAGCATCGGCTTGGGCGAAGCCGCCGGCACGGCGGGCGTGACCGTGGAGGATGCCATCGAGTACGGCGATCTCGACAAGAAATTCCAGCAATCGACGTTCGCCGGTCATTTTGTCGAAGTCGGCGTTCATGCCCTGACCGGCGAGACGCGCATTCGCCGGATGCTGGCTGTTTGTGCGGCGGGACGTATCCTCAACCCGAAGTCGGCGCGAAGTCAGGTCATTGGGGCCATGACCATGGGCGCCGGCGCAGCGTTGATGGAAGAGCTTGCTGTCGACAAACGCTTCGGCTTTTTCGTCAACCACGACCTGGCGGGCTATGAAGTCCCGGTTCACGCCGATATTCCCCATCAGGAAGTGATCTTCCTCGACGAGGTCGATGCCCTTTCATCGCCCATGAAGGCGAAAGGCGTGGGCGAGCTCGGGCTCTGCGGTGTTGGGGCGGCAATTGCCAATGCGATCTACAACGCCACCGGCGTGCGCGTCCGCGACTATCCGATTACCCTGGACAAGTTGCTTGACGACCTACCGACGATCATCTGAGGACGGTAAGCCCGTCGCTCCAGAATTTGCCCCAGCGATATTGTCAGGGGATCTCTGCCGCCCTCCCAAGGTCGCCGGGCGTGTCCACGTCAATGAGCTCAGCACTCGGGGCGTGTACCGCCACTGCCCGCCGAAGCAGCGTTCGCGCGCCTTGATCGCCTGCAATGCTGGCGAGTTCGCCGGCCAGCCCGGCGGCAAAGAGAGCAGGGGGTCCACGCGTTTCGCCCGATGCAGAAGCAATGACGCAACGCAAGTCGTCAGGGTCGAATTGATCGAGCAGTCGATTGATGTGTGCCTCCGTAATAGCCGGCATATCCCCGAGCGCGATCAGAAATGCATCCAGCGCATAGGCGTGCAGGGTGCGAATGCCGGCGCGCAACGAATCCGACTGCCGGCTGTCGGTCGGCCCTACCTCCAACCGGTCGTAGCCCAATCCGGAAATATCGGGCGTGGCCGGTCGGCAGACCACGATCTTCTGCGCAAAACCGACCGCACACAGCGTTTCGAGCACATGATGCAGCAGCGGTCGGCCGCGAAAATCCGCAGCCAGCTTGTCCGTCGGCCCAAAGCGCTCCGACCGACCGGCAGCCAGAACGATGCACCCGACCCGGTTCGCGCTGATACCCATCCGGAATGTTCTCCATGTGCATGATGCCAAACGCCAGTAACTTTGCGTGTCCGATCCCGATCTTTATCGGCGGACGAGCTCGCTGTGGACGAACACGCTGTGGATGAGCCGCGTCGTGTTTTCCGCTTTATGGCTGATAAGCTCGATCGGGGGGAGAAGGTCGCGCTGGTCACCGTGGTGGACGTGACCGGCTCGTCGGTGCGCAGCGCGGGCGCGCACATGGCAGTTGGCACGGCTGGCGACTATATCGGGTCGCTGTCGGGCGGGTGCTTCGAAGGCGACGTCGTCGTCGAGGCGCAGGCCGCCGTGGCAACAGGCCAGCCGCGCCTGCTGCACTATGGGACGGGCTCGCCGGTCATCGACATACGATTGCCCTGCGGCGGTGCCGTTCATCTGTTGGTCAGCCCGATCGAAGACGCGGCCTGGTGCCACCATGTCCTTGACTGCTTCGCGCGCCGGGTACCGGTCGAGCTCGCTCTGGCCGGCCCGCAAGGCCAGCACTTCGACGTACGTCATGCCCCCCCGCTGCGGCTTGCAATCTTTGGTTATGGGGCGGCCACGTCGGTCCTCGCGCGACTGGCCCGCAGCATGGGGGCCGATGTACGGCTCTGGTCGCCGGACGTGCGCATCTGCGCCGAGTTCGGCTGCCTTGCGACCCGGCTGTTGACTCCGTCGGACAGCATCGACCTGCCGGGTGACGACTGGACAGCTATTGCCATGCTGTTTCACGACCACGATTGGGAAGCGTCGCTTTTGGCTCAGCTCCTGCGGGTCAGAAGCCTGTGCGTCGCCGCAATGGGGAGCCGGGCTACCCACACCGTAAGGGCTACAAGCCTCATGGCACTGGGCGTTTCCGCCGAAGACATCGCCCGGATCAAATCCCCGATCGGCTTGATCCATGCGTCGCGCGATCCCGACACGCTGGCGCTCTCGGCGTTCGTCGAGGCGGTCGACGCCTATAACCGCACGCAACCGGCAAAGCTTCTCGCCCGCCACTAAGGCAGGTCTTCAGACGCGCATTGGCATCAAGACGTAAAGCGCCTCGGCCTTGTCGTTCTCGCGGATCAGCGTGGGGGCGGCAGCGTCGGCCAGATGGACTTCGACCGTGTCGCCTTCGACCTGCTGCAGGATGTCGACGAGATATTTCGCGTTAAACCCGATTTCGAAACCGGCAGCGCTGTAATCGCCCGGAACTTCCTCGGCGGCAGTGCCATTTTCAGGCGAAGTCACCGACAGCGTAATCTTGTCGCGGTCGAGCGCCATCTTCACGGCCCGCGTCTTTTCGCTGGCGATTGTCGCCACGCGGTCGACGCCCTGAAGGAAGCTCTTGGGATCGATGGTCAGCAGCTTGTCGTTGCCGGTAGGAATGACACGGCTGTAATCGGGGAAAGTGCCATCGATCAACTTCGACGTCAGCACGGCGTGGCCGAGCGTGAAGCGGATCTTCGACGCGGACAGTGACACTTCGACCGAACCCTCGACCTCGTCCAGCAACTTGCGCAGCTCGCCAATGCACTTCCGGGGCACGATGATGTCGGGCATGCCCTGTGCGCCCTCGGGGCGAGCGATCGTAACACGCGCCAGCCGGTGGCCATCGGTCGCCGCGGCCTTCAGCACATCGTCGGCGACGTGGATGAAGATGCCGTTCAAATAATAGCGCGTCTCCTCGGTCGAGATCGCAAAGCGCGTCTTGTCGATGATCTGGCGCAGCTTGGCCGCAGGAAGCTCGAATGTCGTCGGCAGCTCGCCTTCGGCAATGATCGGGAAGTCGTCGCGCGGCAGCGTTGGCAGGTTCGATTTGTAGCGGCTGGCGGCAATGTGCAGCCGACCTTCGGCGGCGGACAGGGAAACCTGGCTTCCTTCGGGCAGCTTGCGGACGATTTCGAACAGGGTGTGCGCAGACACCGTCGTCGTGCCCGGCTGGTCGATGGCGGCTTCTGCCTCGTCGACAATCTGCAGGTCGAGATCGGTCGCCATGAAGCGCATCGTGCTGCCCTCGCCCGCTTCGATCAGGACGTTCGACAGGATCGGGATGGTGTTGCGTCGCTCGACAACTGACTGGACATGGCCCAGGCTTTTCAGCAGTGCCGCACGTTCGATCGTCGCCTTCATTCTACGCGTCCCACCCCGGTGTTCAGGTTTGGCCTGTCATGGCGGCGTTTGTTGTGCCCCGCAAGGGGGCGCGCGCTATCGAACGACCGCCATGGCCGCCCGAGTCGCCAGCCGTTCGACTGCCGCCGCATGGATGCCGGGGGCACAGGCCAAGACCCCGAACATCTCGCCCTTTGTCGAATTGAAACGCAGCTTTCGCCCAAGCGCATCCGTGACGGTCGCTCCGGCTTCCTCTGCTATCAGTGCGGCGGCCGCGATGTCCCACTCATGGCCCCACCGCATGGCGGCGAGCAGGTCGGCCTCGCCGCGCGCGACCATGGCCATGCGCAGCGCGATCGAGTTGGGCTTTTCGACCATCACAAGGTCGCTGTCGCCCTTGGGCAGAACATCCGCCGGCACGCGCGCACCGGATAACGCTGTGCGCGTGCTCGCCCGGATGAGTGCGCCATTAAGCGTTGCGCCTTCTCCCAACGCCGCTGCCCAATGCTCGTCGCGCGCCGGAGCGGCAAGCACGCCGATGATGGACCGGCCCCCCTCGACGAGCGCGACCGAGACCGACCAGCCCCGCCGCCCGCGAACAAAATCACGGGTGCCATCGATGGGGTCGACGACCCAGACGCGTGGAACCAGCAGTCTTTCGGCGGAATCGGCCGTTTCTTCGGACAACCAGCCCGCGTCCGGATCGATGCCGCCGAGACGCTCGATCAGCAGAGCGTCGAGCTCAAGGTCGAGGTCGCAAACCACTTCGCCCGGCACTTTGTCCCAATGCGCGAATTCACCCCGCCATCGCGCCATCGCTACTTGTCCCGCCTCGCGGGCGGCAGCCGACACGGCGTCGAGAAGCTCATTACTCACCGGCGAGCGTCATCCCGTCGACGCGCACGGTGGGCGCGTTGGTGGCGTAGCGGAACACCAGGTCATTCGCGGGAACAAGTCCGGCAAACATGTCCTTTAGATTGCCCGCAATGGTAACTTCGGCAACCGGCCCCCCAAGGTGCCCGTCAACGATGCGAAAGCCGGACGCGCCGCGGCTATAGTCGCCGGTCAGGCCGTTCACGCCCATGCCGATCAGTTCGGTCACGTAAAAGCCGTCCGCGATGTCGGCCATCAGCGCTTCGGGAGCGACGCTGCCCGGTGCCATATGCAAGTTGCTCGTGCCCGCCCCCGGCGCACCCGACACGCCCCGCCAGGCATGACCGGTCGGGTCGATGCCCAGTTGCCGCGCAGCAGCGACGTCGGCGATCCACTGTGTAAGCATGCCCTCGTGGATCAGCGAGACGGGCTTTGTCGGCAGCCCCTCGCCGTCGAAGGCGCGACTGCGCATGCCGCGTGCGCGCCAGGGGTCGTCGACGATCGACACCTCGCTGGCAAATACGGGCTGCCCCAGCCTGTCGATCAGGAAGCTCGTTTTGCGGGCGATCGCGGCGCCGGTAATCGCGCTCGAGAAATGTCCGAGCAGCGACCCGGCCACACGCGGCGAAAAAACAACGGTCATCGGACCACTCTTCAGGCGGACGGGATCGAGGCGTGCCACGGCGCGTCGTCCTGCCTCTGCACCGATTGTTGCCGGGTCATCGAGATCGCTCAGGTGCCGCGCCGAATGGCTGTAATAGTCGCGTTGCATGCGCGCGCCTTCGCCTGCGAGCACGCTCGCGGAGACACCATGGTTGCTGCCACGCCGTGCGCCGCCAAAGCCCGTCGATGTGGCAATGGCCGTGACCCCGGTGCCATGGCTGGCCCCGCCGCCCTCGCTGTTCGTGACACCCGCGACCGCGCGCGCGGCGTCTTCGGCTCGGAGCGCGCGCAGGCGCAATGCGTCGGGCTCGACCGCGAATCCATCGTCGCCGTCAAAGTCGTCGAACGGGCCGCTCGCCAACTGGTCCGTGGGAGCGAGCCCGGCAAAGGGGTCTTCCGGTGCCAACCGTGCCATGGCCACGGTCCGTTCGACGAGCGCGTCGAGTGCCGTGCGCGATAAGTCGCTGGTAGAGGCGCTCGCCGAACGCGAACCCACAAAGACCCGCAGACCAAGGTCGCTTGATTCGGAACGCTGGATGTCCTCAACCTTGCCCAGCCGCACCGAAACTTCGGTCGAGCCGCTGGACACGACGACGCTGTCTGCGGTGTCGGCGCCGGCGCGGGTCGCGCAGGCGACGATTTCGGCGGCATAATCGAGGGCTTGATCAGGGGTTAGCATGGCTAGCGCTTAGGCAGGCTGTCGGAAGAGGTCAAAGCCCGACGACGATGCAGGCCAGCGCAACGAGCAAACCTGTCGTGCGATTGCTCCGAAAGCGGGCAAGCGCGTTGGCCCCGTCCGCCGGGTCGAGTGTCGCGACCTGCCAGCCCAGGTGAACCGCTGCAGGGGCGAGTGCGACGAGCACGAGCGGATCGGGGCGGTTCAGCCAGAAGGCGCCCGCCCATAAGGCAAGCGCAAGTCCGTAGAACAGGGCAACACCTTCGCGGACCCGTGCGCCCATTCGCCGTGCCGTCGACCGCACCCCGATGAGGGCATCGTCCTCGACATCCTGGAGGGCGTAGATCGTATCATAGCCGATGACCCAGGCGATGCTGCCGCCATAGAGCAGCCACATGGACGGATCGGCGCGCCCGGTCACCGCTGTCCACCCGACGAGCGCGCCCCAGCTGAACACAATGCCGAGCCACGCCTGCGGCCACCAGGTGATCCGTTTCATGAACGGGTAGGCCGCGACAGGAGCAAGGCTCGCGGCCGCGATGGCGGCGGCAAACGGAGTCAACTGGACCAGCACGATCAGGCCGATCAAGCAGAGGCTCACCAGCCAAACCCAGGCAGCGCGCAAGGTGGCGGCGCCGCTCGGCAGCGGACGGCTCCTGGTCCGCGCTACCGAGGCGTCAAGGTCACGGTCGACAATGTCGTTGTAGACGCACCCCGCCCCGCGCATCGCGACCGAACCCAGCGCGAACCAGAGGAGCAGCGGCCAGTCGCGCGCCAGGCCGCCCGCCAGCAGCACGGCCCAGGCACAGGGCCAGTAGAGTAGCTGCCATCCGATCGGGCGGTCGAACCGCGCGAGCAACGCAAAGGGACGCATCGCTGCGGGAAGCCAGGCCACAAAGCCGCGATGTTCGCTGTCGGGCGTGGCGGTGACGGTGTCGGTCATGCTAGGCCTCCATAATGCCTGCAACCCCCGCCTGGCCACCGCAAAGCGCCGTTCGCCTGTTCGTCGACGAACCCCTGTCGCACGGGGCAGTGCTGACGATTGGCGGTGCGCAGGCTCATTACCTGCTGAACGTCATGCGGATGAAGACCGGAACGGTCCTCAAGCTGTTTGACGACGTGACCGGTGAATGGGCGGCCGAGGTCGTCGGCATCGCCAAACGCGACCTCACCCTGTCGATCAAGGCGCAGCTGCGCGCGCGGGATCCTGTTCCCGACCTCTGGCTGGGCGCCGCTCCCATTCGCCGGGCGCGGTTCGACATACTCGCCGAGAAAGCGTGTGAGCTCGGTGTCGCGCGCTTTACCCCCGTCCTCACCCGGCGGGCCGTCGTAGACCGGGTGAAGCCCGAACGGCTGCGCGCGCAGATGATCGAGGCGGCGGAGCAATGCGGCCGAACGGCGCTGCCGATGCTCGACCCCGAGACGCGGCTTGCCGACTGGCTGGCGTTGCTCGGCGACCGGATATTGTTCTTTGCCGACGAGGAGGGTGGCGCGCAGCCATCGGCCAGCTTTATGGCGCATCGCGGCCCGGCGGCGATTCTGGTCGGGCCCGAAGGTGGCTTCGATGCCGAGGAACGGTCCCGGATCCGGGCGCACGCCCGGGCCGTCGCCATCAACCTCGGCCCGCGCATCCTGCGCGCGGAAACGGCTGCCATTGCCGCGACGGCCGTATGGATGGCAGTGGCGGGCGACTGGCCTGTCACTTGATCCGGGCGCGGAACCTGATCTGGAAACTGCTGTTCGCGGCAAAGTTCGCGCCACCAGGCGCAAAACGCAAGGCCTGCACATTCGTATCGTAGCCCGCGGTCGGTGTATAGGCGTAGCTGGCGCCGCCATTGTTCGAGTATGTGATGTCGCCCGCCGTCAGGGTCAGGCCGCTGGTGCCCGGAATGAATTCAAAATTGCCGGTAAGCGGCCCGGCGTCGTCGATGTCGCCGTTGTAAAAGGTGATGCCGCTCGGGAGGACATCGGTGATCGCGGGCAAATCGGCTGTCGCGAGGTTTGACGCGTTCGAATTGGTGACGGTCAGCGTATAGACCACATCGGCGCCGGGCACGAGCTTGGGATTGGTCGTTCCGTTCTGCGGGTCGGACCACGGGGCGCTTGTTTTCGTCATCGTCAGCGTCGGCAACGCGCACCAACTGACGCCCTTGAACCCGATCGCCTGCTGTCCGGTCGCGGTCTCACCGGTCGTCAGCGGGTAATTGCCATAGCGCAATTCGACCGAGCTCACGGGCTGTGGAAAAGTGACAGTGACGTCGCCGGTCGTGTCGGTATTGGGGCTCGCTCCGGTGCCGACGGCCTGCGACGCGGTGACCGTCCCCGGGGTGGTGGTCGGCCCCAGGGTCAGCGCCGATGCCGCGTTGGTGAACGGGCCCGTGACGTTCGTTTGTCCAAAGGGCGTTACAATCCCGGGCACATAGCTGTTCGTGCCATTGCGTCCGACAGCCATGAACCAGTCGCGAAACTGGTTCGACGTAAAGTCGATGTCGCTGGCGGTCACGGTCACGTCACGGACGGCAGTCGGAAAGGTAAACGTCGTGACCACGACGCGTGTGTTGAGCGATACGTCGGTCGTCCTGCCGCTGAACACGCCACCGACAACCAGGAAGCGGCTGACATTGTCATTGTTGATCAGATTGGAGATTGCAGGAAGTGCCACACCGCCGGCGACGTTCGTCGTCTGGCCATTAGCGAGAAACGACACCGTGAAGTTCTGGCTCCCCAGCGCGGTGCTTGTGGCCGTGTAGACATAGCTGCTGGCATAGCTGAGCGACGTGGTCGCCTGCGCAGCAAACGAATAGCTGTACTGATTTGCCGCCGGACAAGATGCATATGCCGGTCCGCCCGGAACCAAGCTGCATGCAGCGATGGCGATGCCAGTCCTAAACCCCCGTGCCATGCGCCCCCTTTAAGCCAAGATGCTGATCGGAGCGTTAATCGTCGGGCGGGCAAATGCAAAACCCGGTCTTTCGCGCGCCCGCACTGATCGTTTCACTTTGTCACTGGATAGCGGGGTTGGACATCGCTAGGGGCGGCAGCATGAGCACGCGCACCGCTTCCGATGCCGATGATCCGGTCATCGAATCCCGCGCCGACCTTCTCGACGTTTTCGTCAAGGGCGAGAAGCCCGAAGCCGCATGGCGCATCGGCACCGAGCACGAAAAATTCGTCTATTTCACGTCGGATCACCGCGCGCCGAGCTATGAGGAAAAGGGCGGCATTCATGCGCTGATGATCGGGCTGACCCGCTATGGGTGGACGCCTGTCCATGAGGGCGAAAACATCATCGCCTTGTCGGGGGCCGACGGCAGCGTCAGCCTTGAGCCTGCCGGCCAGTTCGAACTTTCAGGCGCGCCGCTCGAGACACTACACCAGACCTGCGCCGAAACCGGCCGACATCTGCAGCAGGTGAAGGAAGTCGGCGGTATGCTGGGCCTGGGTTTCCTGGGCATGGGCCTGTGGCCCGACAAGCGTCGTGACGAACTGCCCATCATGCCAAAAGGGCGGTACAAGATCATGCTCGACCACATGCCGCGGGTCGGTACCATGGGCCTCGACATGATGCTGCGGACGTGCACGATTCAGACCAACCTCGACTATTCGAGCGAGGCCGACATGGTGAAGAAATTTCGCGTGTCGCTCGCGCTGCAGCCATTGGCAACGGCGCTGTTCGCCAATTCGCCTTTTCTCGAAGGAAAACCCAACGGTTATCTCAGCTATCGCAGCCACATCTGGACCGACACCGATCCGCACCGCACGGGCATGCTGCCCTTCGTATTCGAGGAAGGGTTCGGCTATGAACGCTATGCCGATTACATGCTCGACGTGCCGATGTATTTCGTCTTCCGCAATGGGGGCTATGTCGACGCAGCCGGCCTGGACTTCAAGGATTTCATCGCCGGCAAGCTGAGCGTCCGGCCCGGCGAAAAGCCCACGAAGGACGATTGGAACGATCATCTCTCGACTGCCTTTCCGGAAGTGCGGCTCAAGTCATTTCTCGAGATGCGCGGTGCCGACGGCGGCCCCTGGAGCACGATTTGCGCCCTTCCGGCGTTTTGGGTCGGCCTGCTCTACGACCAGAGCTCGCTCGACGCAGCCTGGGACCTCGTCAAGGACTGGAGCATCACCGAACAGCAGCAGTTGCGCGACGATGTCCCGCGTCTGGCGCTCGACGCGCGCGCGCCCGGCGGACGTGCATTGAGGGACATCGCGCGCGAGGTGATGGCGATTGCCGATGCAGGCCTGAAAGCGCGAGCCCGTCTCAATGGGGCGGGCGACAGCGAGCAAAGCTTCCTCAATCCGCTGCACGAGATCGTCGCATCGGGCAAAGTTCCGGCGCAACGCTTGCTGGACAAATTCCATGGGGAATGGGCAGGTGATCTGTCACGTATCTATGGCGAAATGAGTTTCTGAAACTTATTCTCCCGTGACGTTGGCTTTCGTGCCGCGCCCGGCAAATTTTAACCTGACATTCATCCGGACTCAGCGCAGATTGCGCGAATAGTCGCGGAGAAGTCGTGTGAAGCAGCCAGGTCTTGCCAATGCCTTTGTTGCGTTGTCGCTGATTTTGACAGGCTGCGGCGGAAGCGACAGCGGGGGCAGCACGGCCACGACAAGCGGAACCTCGACGTCCGCTTCAACTGGCAACACGTGTTCGTTGCTCGATCGGCAAAATTGGGCATTTGCCCAGCTCAACGAATGGTATCTGTTTCCCGAGACCTTACCCGCGAGCCTCAACCCCGCGCCCTATGCGACGGTTACCGACTATATCGATGCGCTGACCGCCACGGCACGCAGCCAGAACCGCGACCGTTACTTCACCTATCTGACCTCGATCGCGCAGGAAAATGCCTTTTTTTCTTCGGGATCGAGCGCCGGCTTCGGCATCCGAATTGCGAATGATGCGACCGCGCGGCGCTCATTCATCATGGAGGCTTTTGAGGGTACGACCGCGCTCGCTGCCGGGATCGACCGGGGGGATGAGATTCTCGCTATCGGCGATACACCGACGACGCTGCGCAATGTATCGGACATCATCGCTGCAGAGGGAACGGCAGGGGTCACCAACGCGCTCGGGCCGAGCACGGCGGGAGTCACCCGTACGCTGCGCGTCAACGGACCTGCCGGCACCCGGACTCTCACGATCGCCAAGTCGGACTATACGCTCGCCCCGGTATCGTCGCGTTACGGGGCGCAAGTCATCGCCGACGGCAGCCTTCGCGTAGGTTATATAAACCTGCGCACCTTCATCTCGACGGCGGACCCGGCGCTGCGGTCGGCGTTCGATTCGTTTCGCACCCAGGGGATTACCAATTTCATTATCGATTTTCGCTATAACGGCGGCGGCCTCGTCTCGACGGCGGAGTTGATGGGTGACCTCCTTGGCGGCAACCGCACGACAAGCGATATTTTCTCGCAGACCACGTTTCGCCCGAGCAAAGCCAGCCAGAATTCGGTCCGGCGTTTCGCGCCGGCTCCCCAGTCGGTGTCGCCCGTGAAGGTCGCCTTCATCGGCACGGGCGCGACCGCATCCGCGAGCGAGCTCGTGATCAATTCCTTCATCCCCTATCTCGGCACGAACATGGCGCTCGTCGGCACCAACACCTATGGGAAGCCGGTGGGCCAGATCGCGCTCGATCGCAGTGCCTGCGACGACAGGCTTCGCGTCATCGCCTTTTCGACGCGCAATTCGGCGAATTCCGACTCCTACTTCAATGGCCTTGCCGGCACGGTGCCGGTGACCTGCCGCGCCACCGACGACTATAGTCAGCCGCTCGGCAATGCAGCCGAAGCTTCGACCCGTGCGGCGCTCGATTTCCTGCAGGGCCGCAGCTGCACGGCGATCGCGGCTTCCGGACAGCTGTCGGCAAGCCTGCGCGCCACCCCGCCCGGGCAAACGCTCGAAATGCTCACGCCGATGGCGCCTAGCCCCGCACAGCGCGAAGTGCCGGGAGCCTTCTAGGCCGCAGGAGCTCTCGACGCGGGGCACGGGGCAGGGCACAAGCGGCCTTGGGCGGCGAATGTTGTCGTACCGAGTCGAGTGCTCCATTTTGACCGGACAAAATTTCAACCTCACGCAACATTGCGGATACGAAACGAACCCGGAGTCGGCTAGGCACGGTATCATGGCGCGTGCGGTCCGTTGCGATCTGGCAATTGTCGGCGGCGGCCTCGCCGGCGGGCTGATTGCGTATGCCCTGTCGCAATGCCGCCCAGATCTCGTGGTCAGACTGATTGAGCCCGGCCCCGCGTTCGGCGGCAATCATGTTTGGTCGTTCTTTTCCAACGATATTGCAGCTTGCGACCGCTGGATCATCGAGCCCTTTATCGACCACAGCTGGAACAGTTACGAAGTGCGCTTCCCGGACTATGCGCGCAAATTTGGAGTCCAGTACAACTCGATCAGGTCGTCCAGCTTCGATTCGCGACTGAGGGCTGCCTTGTCTCCGGACGTTCCCGTCGCGGCGGCGGCCGTTCACCTGACGCGGACCACAGTGTCGCTCAACAGTCAGGCAGTCATCCGCGCCAAGGGCGTGATCGATGCCCGCGGTGCCGCCAAGACCGGGCTCCTCGATATGGGCTGGCAAAAATTCGTCGGGCTTGAGGTGCGCACGAACGGACCTCATGGTCTGGACGGTCCCATCATCATGGATGCCAGCGTCGACCAGTTCGATGGCTATCGCTTCGTCTATGTGCTCCCCTTTGCGGCCGATCGCCTGTTCATCGAAGACACTTATTACAGCGACGGACCGGCGGTAGATCAGGAGAGCCTGGCGGCGCGGATTGCCGATTATGCAGACGCCCAAGGTTGGCGCATCGCCGAGGTCCTGTCGCGAGAGGCCGGTGCGCTCCCCGTGACCCTGGGCGGCGATTTCGAGGCCTATTGGCAGTCGGGCGGCGACGCCGGGAAGGTCGGCATGCGCGCCGGGCTGTTCCATCCCGCCACCGGCTATTCGCTGCCCGATGCGGTTCGCACCGCGTCGATGATTTGTGCGATGCCGGTACTTTCCGGCGACGCGCTGGCGGAGGCGCTGCACGCACAGGCGCTGGCGCGCTGGCAAAGTGGTGGATTCTACCGCCTTCTCAACCGGATGGTTTTCCGCGCCGCGACGCCCGCAGAGCGGTTTCGCATCTATCAGCGCTTTTATCGGCTGAGGCCGCCGCTTATCGAGCGCTTCTATGCGGGGCGGTCGACGATGTTCGACAAAATGCGGGTCTTGGCGGGGAAGCCGCCTGTCCCTATTGGCCGTGCCTTGAAGGTTCTTCAGGAGACTTGAGTTGAAGCGCGCGGTAGTGATCGGGGCCGGTTTTGGCGGCCTCGCACTGGCAATCCGGCTGCAATCGGCCGGCATCGAAACGACCATCGTCGAATCGCGCGATAAACCGGGTGGGCGCGCCTATCACTGGGTGAAAGACGGATTCACGTTCGACGCAGGGCCCACGGTCATCACCGATCCCGATTGCCTGGAACAGCTATGGGCGCTGTCCGGTCGCAAGATGGCGGACGATGTCACGTTGCTGCCTGTCTTTCCCTTTTACCGGATCAACTGGCCCGACGGGACGAATTTCGATTATTCGAACCGTGAGGACGAGCTGCGCGCGGAAATCGCCAAGCTCAACCCCGAGGATGTTGCGGGCTACGAGAAGTTTCTCGAATTCTCCTCCTATGTGTACGAGGAAGGCTACAAGAAGCTCGGCACCGTCGCCTTCCTCGACTTCAAGTCGATGATCGCCGCGTCGCCTGCGCTCATCAAGGCGAAGGCCTGGCAGTCAGTCTACAAGCTGGTGTCGAAGTACGTGAAGAACGAGAAGCTGCGCGAAGTGCTCAGCTTCCACACACTGCTCGTCGGCGGCAATCCGATGAGCACGAGCAGCATCTATGCCCTGATCCACAAGCTCGAGAAGGTCGGCGGGGTCTGGTTCGCCAAGGGCGGGACGCAAGCGCTCATCGCCGGCATGGTCACTCATTTCGAACGGCTGGGCGGCGTTGTCCGCCTGAACGACGGCGTCGAGGAAATCGAGACGCAGGGCGACAAGGTCGTCGGCGTGCGGACCAAGAGCGGCTGGCGTACGGATACCGATGCGGTCGCGTCCAACGCCGATGTCGTGCACACCTATCGCGACCTGATGCCGACATCGAACCGCGCCCAGCGTGCGACGCGCTCACTCGTCCGCAAGCGCTATTCGCCGTCGCTGTTCGTCGTCCATTTCGGCCTGAAGGGCGCCTGGCCGGGCATTCCGCACCACGTCATCATGATGGGGCCGCGCTATGCAGGGCTGCTGAAGGATATCTACGAGCACGGCGTGCTGAGCGAGGACTTCTCGCTCTACCTGCACCACCCGACCGTGACCGATCCGAGCCTCGCGCCCGAGGGCTGCTCGACCTTCTACGTCCTGTGCCCGGTGCCGCACATGGGGCAGTTCCCCGCGGACTGGGACGGCCATGTCGGCGAGCAGCTGAAAGAGCGCATCCTCGACGAGATCCAGAAGCGCTTCGTGCCCGACATCCGCAGCCGGATCATGACCGAATTCTATTATGCACCGACCGACTTCGGGCGCGACCTCAACGCCCATCTCGGCAGCGCGTTCAGCCTCGAGCCGATCCTGACGCAGAGCGCCTGGTTCCGCGTCCATAACCGGGACGACGCGATCCCGAACCTGTATTTCGTCGGCGCGGGCACGCATCCGGGCGCGGGCATTCCCGGCGTCGTCGGCAGCGCAAAGGCGACGGCGGCGCTGATGCTCGAAGACCTGAGGTGAAACGCCTCGCGGTCTATTGCGGGTCGGCCACGCCGGCGGACCCGGTCTATGTCGAGGCGGCGCGCGCCGTCGGCCATGCGCTCGCCGCGCGGGGGATCGGCGTGGTCTATGGCGGCGGCAAGCTGGGGCTGATGGGCGCGGTCGCCGATGCGGCGCTGGCCGCGGGCGGCGAGGTCATCGGCATCATCCCGCAGGCACTGGTCGATGCCGAAGTCGCGCACCGCGGCTGTACCGAGCTGCACGTGGTCAGCGGCATGCACGAGCGCAAGGCGCGCTTCACCGACTTGTCCGACGGCTTCGTCACGCTGCCCGGCGGCGTCGGCACGATGGACGAGCTGTGGGAAGCGATCAGCTGGGCACAGCTCGGCTATCACGAGAAGCCGGTCGGCCTGCTCAACGTCGCGGGCTTCTACGATGGGCTGATCGCGTTCAACCGCACGATGATCGAGGTCGGGTTCATCCGCCCGCAGCATGCCGGGATCATGATCGCGGACAGCAACCTCGACAGCCTGCTCGACCGAATGGCGGCCTATGAACCGCACGACACGATCTTCAGGATGACGGCGGCCCAGCTGTGATCGACCGCGCCGCCACCGTCGAGGCGGCCGCCGCCTCGATCGGGCGCGGCAGCAAGTCGTTCGCCTTTGCCTCGCAACTCTTCGACCGGCGCACGCGCGAGCGGGCATGGCTGCTCTACAGCTGGTGCCGCCGCTGCGACGACCTGGCCGACGGGCAGGACCATGGCGGCGCACGCGCGGTGGTGGTCGACCCGATGGCGCGGCTGGGCACGATCCGCTTCCTGACCGATGCCGCGCTCGACGGGCAGGCGACGGGCGATGCGGCGTTCGACGCGCTGGGCATCGTCGCGCGCGAATGCCGGATCCCGCGCGCCTTCATCGACGACCATATCGCCGGCTTCGCGCTCGATGCCGAGGACTGGAGCCCGCGCAGCGAGGACGACCTGCTGCGCTATTGCTACCATGTCGCCGGCGTCGTCGGCTGCATGATGGCGGTCGTCATGGGCGTCAACCCGGCGGACGACGAGACGCTCGACCGTGCGTGCGACCTGGGCCTCGCCTTCCAGCTCGCCAATATCGCGCGCGACATCAGCGAGGACGACGCGGTCGGCCGCTGCTATCTGCCGATGGACTGGCTGGTCGAGGCCGACATTCAGCCCGGCGAGCATATGAAGCCGCATTTCCGCAGTCGCCTGGCCGACATGGCATGGTGGCTGGCGAACATGGTCGGCGAGTATGAGGCCTCCGCAAGGGTGGGTGCTGCGAAGCTGCCGTTCCGGTCGCGCTGGGCGGTGCTGTCCGCGGCGGGCATCTATGGCGACATCGCGCGCAAGGTCGACGCGCTCGATCACGCCGCCTGGGACCATAGGGTGGTGACGACCAAGGCCGAAAAGGCCGGCTGGGTCGCGCGCGCGCTGGGCCAGGCGCTGGTCAACAGGCCGAAGCCGGTGAGCCGCGACGGGCTGTGGACGCGCCCGCGCGTCAGCGCCGGGGTCGGGGCGGTGGCGGACCGGTAAATCGGCGGAAAACCGCCAAAGGTCACAAAGTTCACACCTGAAACCGCTTGCCGCGCGCCCTGCCCCCCGGCCGCGACGGCGGGGTGTTCTGGAACGGTGACGGGAACGCATGTTTCACCGCCTCCAGACGCTCGTTGAACAGGCGCTGTTCGCGCTTGCTGCGCGGATCGGTGAGGTCGGGCGTGGTCCGCTGTTCCTGCAGCCAGTGCGGCAATTTCCCGTCGGCAAGCTCGGCGAGGTCGAGCTCGTGCGGCAGCGCATCGCCCAGCAGCTGTTCGGGCGGGGCGGGCAGCGCGGGTTCGAGCGCGCGCAGGCTGAGCGACAGCGGCGGCGGTGCGCCGGTCGCGGCCCCGCCCGACGGCCCGGCGCGACCATCGTCGCCATAACGGTCGGCGCGCAGGCGGCGCAGCAGGAAGACGAGCAGCCGGTTGTCGTAGCGGGTGCGCGACGCGATTTCCTCGCCATGTTCGTTGAACACCGGCACCCCGACCCCCTCGATCGCGCGTTCGAAGGCGATGTCCTCGATCAGCCCGCCGGCATGGTGGCGCGCCGCATCCCAGGCCGCGGCAAAGGACTCCGCCCCCGCCGCGCGGCGCAGCCGGTAGGCGCTCTCGCGCGTCAACCCCACGGCCTTGGCCGCGGCGCCGACCAGCCCGGTATCGGCCAGCACCTCGATAAAGCGGCGCTGCTTCTCCTCGGTCCACCCGTCATAGCGCGCGACGCGGCGGACGGGGACCCAGCGGTAGTCGTCAGCCGTGTAGGTGGTGGGGTCGCCGAGGGTGTCGAGTTCGTCTGGAGTTGCGGCTTCGGTCGGGGCGAGGGCGGCGGTGGGGTGGGGTGAGTCGTCCATCTGCAAGGGTGAAACAGAATGCAAACGTGTAGGACAGAGGTTTGTTGCTGATCTGTACTCGGCAGTGATAGTCGTCGTGACTGCATTAAAAAGCAATTCAACAGCGCAGTGATGCGACTTTTTGACTTACTGCTGTCGTAATTGAGTATTGGCCTTGCTCAGGTTATTTGGAATTTTTAACCAATCCCACAAACGCCCCCTCATCCACCATCTCCCCCTCGCGCAGGTCGATCGCGCGGCGCGTGCCGCCGTCGAGGCTCGCGTTGAACACGCCCTTGGGGTCGGGCAGCTTTGCCCCTTCGGCAAAGGTCAGCTTGACCTTGTCCTTGTAGACTTCCCCCGTGCACAGGATGCGGGACTTTCCGTCGGCGCCGGGCACCGACCAGACCGGCACACCCGCCGGATTGCTGGGCTTGCGCCATTTGATCGACTCTTCGACGTCGGGGATCGCCTGGCGGATCAGCGCGCGCAGCCGGGCCAGCGTGTCGCCGCGCCAGTCTGCAAGCGCGGCGATCTTCGCGTCGATCTCGGCAGCAGCGGTCGCGCCGTCGGGGGCTAGCGGGGTCGTGTCGGGCATGGCCGGCTCCTCCTTGTGACTGTCATCTTTTCATGTTCTAGTCGGTACTTGGCCAAGGATGGGGGCATCTTATGACTTTCGGGGAATCGATCCAGAGCTGCTTTGCCAAATTCGTGACATGGCAGGGGCGCGCGTCACGGTCCGAATACTGGTATTTCGTGCTGTTCTCGATCCTTTGCTATGTCGGGGCGTCGATCATCGACAATGTGCTCGGCACCACGTTCAAATTCCCCAATCCAGAAACCGGCCTGGAGCAGAGCATCGGCTATGGCTATGCCTATGCGCTCGTCGGGCTGGGGCTGTTCCTGCCGGGCCTGTCGGTGCTGGTGCGCCGCCTGCACGATACCGGCCGTTCCGGCTGGTA
The DNA here is from genome assembly GCA_965249705.1 of Sphingomonas sp. Lineage (GTDB taxonomy): Bacteria > Pseudomonadota > Alphaproteobacteria > Sphingomonadales > Sphingomonadaceae > Sphingomonas_O. The sequence continues at coordinate 315,911 of CBDFMO010000013.1, forward strand.
TTACTGGATCGTGCTGATCCCGCTGGTCGGGGCGATCATCCTGCTCGTCTGGTTCTGTTCGCGCGGGACGCAGGGGACGAATGCCTATGGGTCCGATCCGCTGGGCGCGGACATGGGACAGATCTTCAGCTGAGGTCGGGCCGGTCGCCCCCGAAGCGGGGCGCCTGCCACTTCAGTCGAGGATGACATCCTTGCCGGCGGCGCGGAGCGCGGCGATGCCGTCCTTCATTGCCTGCACCTGTTCGGGCGGATGCGCGTCCCAGCTGTCGACCTCGCCGACGATCCGCAAGGGCGACCGGCTGCGGTAGCTCATCGTCGGGTTGCCGGGGAATTTCTTGTCGGTGAGATTGGGGTCGTCCTCGAAGGGGCCGGTGGGCTCGACGATATAAATGCGCTCGCGACCTTCGCCGGCAGCCAGCTCGCAGCCCCATATGGCGGATTCGAGGCGCGCGGCGAAATAGACCCAGGACAGCGCGGTGCCGTCGCGAAAGTTCGAGCGATAGCCGGTGCGGATCAGGTCGCCGACGCGGAGGTCGGCGCGGGTGCCGTGGTAATAGGGTGGCACGGCGTCCTTCGCATAGGTCATGGGCTCTCCTGCGGACTCAGGCGGGCGCGGCCGCCAGCTGTTTCCTGAGGACGACCTTCAGCGCCACGAAGACCAGCCCCGCCGCGCCCGCGCACGCGGCATGGATCAGCCAGAACTGGGGGACGGGCATTTTCTCGAGCCAGCCACCGACCCAGCCGACGACCGAATTGCCGGCGAAAAAGGCGAGGTAATAAAGGCCGATGACGGTCGCGTTGATGCTTTTGGGGGCGAGGCGCGCGAACAGGGCGAGGCTTACCGGCAGGAGGTTGGCAAAGCCGATCGAGTTCACGACATGGAACATCACCGGCCAGAACAGGCCGATCTTGCCGCCCACGGGCTGGGTCGCCGCCGCCGTCACGAGACACAGCGCACCGCCCAGGGAAAAGACCGAGCCGATGATCATCTTGCCGAGCTCGTCGGGCTCGCGGAAGCGCTTGCCGTACCAGCGCCAGAACAGCGCGACGATCGCGAGGAAGCTGACCGAGACGATGGCGTCGAGGGTGACGAGCCAGGTCGTTGGCAGGGTGGTGCCGCCGAACTTCAGGTCGAAATTGGCGTCGCCCCAGACGAGATAGGCGTTGAAGATCTGGTTGTTCGGCACGATTGCGACGGCCATGACGGGGATGAGGATGAGCAGCGCGATGAGCGCGCTCCAGTCGTTGCCCGAAAGCACGGCGCGCGGGGCGGCGGCCGTGGCGCGGGGCTCCTCCGCCGGCAGGTATTTCTGCCCGCCGAGATAGATGGCGAGGCCGAAGAGCATGCCGACGCCGGCAGCGCCAAAGCCCCAGTGCCAGCCGACCTTTTCCCCCAGGGTGCCGACGATCAGCGGGGCGGCGATGACGCCCGCATTGATGCCGAGGTAGAAGATCTGGAAGGCATCGGCACGACGCAGGTCGTCGGGCTTGTAGAGCGCGCCGACCTGGCTCGCGATATTGCCCTTGAACAGGCCGACGCCGATGACGAGCGCGAGCAGCGCGAAGAGGAACAGTGGTTCGCTCGCCATCATGAAATGGCCGGCCGCCATGGTCAGCGCGCCCAGGAGGACCGTGATGCGCTTGCCGAGCCAGCGGTCGGCGATCAGCCCGCCAGCAATGGGGGTGAGGTAGACGAGCGCGAAATAGCCGCCGGCGATGGCGCTCGCCAGCGGCTGGCCGTCCATGCCGCCGAAGAAGGCGCGGATATATCCGAAGCCGATGACGTGGCGGATACGATCGGGCTCGAGCAGGTATTTGACCATGTAGAGCGCGAGCAGCGCCTGCATGCCGTAGTAGCTGAACCGCTCCCACGCCTCGGTAAAGGCGAGGTACCACAGGCCCGGCGGGTGGCCGAGAAAGTCGCGGCGTTCAACCACCTCGTCGCCGGGGCGCAACCCTGCCTCCGGGCTCGTCATCAGTCGTGTTCCCTGTCGCCTGCGCCCATGTAGAGCTCGCGACCGGTCTCGTCATAGACCTTGCTCATCGCGGCCATGCCAGCCTCAGCCTCGTCGGCCGCAATGAAGCCTTCGGCCGCCTGGTTCTGCAGCTTGGCGAAGTCGCGCACTTCCTGGCTGATCTTCATCGAACAGAATTTCGGGCCGCACATGGAGCAGAAATGTGCGGTCTTGGCACCTTCGGCCGGGAGTGTCTGGTCGTGGTACTGCTCGGCGGTGTCGGGGTCGAGCGACAGGTTGAACTGGTCGCGCCAGCGGAACTCGAAGCGGGCGCGCGACAGGGCGTCGTCGCGCAGGCGCGCGGCCGGGTGACCCTTGGCGAGGTCGGCGGCATGGGCGGCGAGCTTGTAGGTGACGACGCCGACCTTCACATCGTCGCGGTCGGGGAGACCCAGATGCTCCTTGGGCGTGACGTAGCAAAGCATCGCGCAACCGTACCAGCCGATCATCGCGGCGCCGATGCCGCTGGTGATATGGTCGTAGCCCGGCGCGATGTCGGTGGTGAGCGGCCCCAAGGTGTAGAAGGGCGCCTCGCCGCAGCTCTCCAGCTGCTTTTCCATGTTGACCTTGATCTTGTGCATCGGGACATGGCCCGGCCCCTCGATCATCACCTGCACGTCCTGCGCCCAGGCGCGCTTGGTGAGCTCGCCCAGCGTATAGAGTTCGGCGAACTGCGCCTCGTCATTGGCGTCGGCAATACTGCCGGGGCGCAGGCCGTCGCCGAGGCTGTAGGCGACGTCATAGGCCTTCATGATCTCGGTGATCTCGTCGAAGTGCTCGTAGAGGAAGCTCTCCTTGTGGTGGGCGAGGCACCATTTCGCCATGATGCTGCCGCCGCGCGACACGATGCCGGTGACGCGCTTGGCGGCGAGCGGGACGTAAGGCAGGCGGACGCCGGCGTGGATGGTGAAATAGTCGACGCCCTGTTCGGCCTGTTCGATCAGCGTGTCGCGGAAAATGTCCCAGGTCAGGTCCTCGGCGACGCCGCCGACCTTCTCGAGCGCCTGGTAGATGGGGACGGTGCCGATGGGCACGGGCGAATTGCGGACGATCCATTCGCGGGTGTCGTGGATGTTGCGGCCGGTCGACAGGTCCATGACCGTGTCGGCGCCCCAGCGGATCGACCAGACCATCTTGTCGACTTCCTGCGCGACGTCGCTGGCGACCGCGCTGTTGCCGATGTTGGCGTTGATCTTGACCAGGAAATTGCGGCCGATCGCCATGGGTTCGGATTCGGGGTGGTTGATGTTCGACGGGATGATCGCGCGGCCGCGGGCGACTTCACTGCGGACGAACTCGGGCGTGACATGGTCAGGGATTTCGGCGCCGAAATCCTCGCCGTCGCGGATGTGGCCCGCGATCGCCGCGCGGCCGATGTTTTCGCGGATCGCGACATATTCCATCTCGGGCGTGATGATGCCGCGACGGGCATAGTGCATCTGGCTGACATTCATGCCGGCACGCGCGCGCAGCACGTTGCGGCGAACGTTGGGGAAAGGGTCGACGCCGCCGCTGCGGTCGGGGCCGAGCTGGCCGTTGTCCTCGGGCCGGACTTCGCGCTGGGGGACTTCCTCGACATCGCCACGGCCGCGGATCCAGCGCGCGCGGAGCTCGGCGAGGCCCTTGGCAATGTCGATCTGCACGGCGGGGTCGGTGTAGGGGCCGCTGGTGTCGTAGACGTTGAGCGGCGGCTCGCCCGACGAGGGTTCGAGGTCGATCGCGCGCATGGCAACGCCGAGGGGCCCGACGTTGATCTTGCGGCTGCCGCGAATGGGGCCGGTCGTAACCTTGGGGCTGGGGGGGGAATAATCGGCCATTGACGCTCTCCTCTGGACGGAAAGAGCGCGGTGGATGGCAAGACACCGCTCCCTCCCTCCGCCCGTGCTAACGGGATCAGGTTCGCGGGTCAGGGCATCGGCCCAATCTCAGCCGTCCAAGCACGGCCCCCCGGGGAATGGCGTCAGTGTAGGCAGGCAGGCGGATGCGGTCCAGCTAAACCACGCGGCGCCCGGTGAAGAGCTGGATAAGGCCGACGACAAGCGCCACGACCAGCAGCAGGTGGATCAGGCCACCGGCGATGTGGAGACTGAAGCCCAGCAGCCAAAGAACGAGCAGAATGACGACGATGGTCCACAACATAGCAGAACTCCTCTTCGAGTTTCGATCGCGAGTGTAACGATCGAATGGGCCAAGGGGTCCGTGCCTGTCGGCCGGTCACAACATATACTTGACCTTGATGGCCTCTTCAGTGTTGCTCCCCGTCACGCTGAACCGGGCGTCGTCGAACTTCGGCGGACCGAACCGGATCACGGGATTGCGCGAAAAGCCGAACCCCTCGCGCGGGATGCCAAAGCTGGTGTCGAGCCGGTTATTGCTGTTTTCGTCGTGGATGAGGGCAATTGCATAGCTGCCTGTCGGTAGACCTTCGAAGCGGATGTTGCGCGCTTGGGCAACAGGCAGCGTCAAGCGCCGTGCCGCGGGATCTCGGTCGCATTTCGAAAACATGTCGGCGCGCGTCGTCATGCAGATGAGCAGCTGTCCCCTGGCGGACCGCAGTCCCGTGACATCCGCGGCAACGCTACCGGGTGCGGACGCGCCCCCCAGCAGCCCCCAGCTGACCGCGGTCATCGCCAAAACTGCCCAGCCCCTTGTCTGTCCCGCAGAGTCGATCCCAAAATCTGAAATACAAGCCATAGTTCCCCCGGTATTCCGCATGGTGTCGCTGATGATGCGTGGCCGTTATCAGCCAATTCCCTAATGGCCCCTGAACCACCGCACGGGGAAAGACTTCCCACCCCATGTGATTGGTCACCCCCATTACGGTCATGATCGACAGCACGACGCCGAGCGCGCCGACGTGGATCGGAATAATAAAGACCAGCGCGGGGATGACAACCGCACCGGTGACCGCCTCCCACGGATGGAAGCTCATTGCCGCCCAGGCCGTCGGCGGGCGGCTGGCGTGGTGGACGGCGTGCGCGATGCGGAAAAGGCGCGGCTGATGCATCCAGCGGTGCGTCCAGTAGAACCAGCTGTCGTGGACAAGAAGGTAAAGCATGATCGACACGGGAAGATACCAGAGCGGATAGGCGCCCACCTCGCCGTAAATCCTTGTCCAGCCGTGATTTTGCCAACCCCAGGCGACGATACCGGCCGGCGCCCCGTAAATGCCCGCGCTCAGCAGCGACCAGCGGATTTCGCGACCGATCTGAGCGTCCAGACCGGTGTAGAGCCCCGGGTGGCGAAGCCTGGTCGCCCAGGCAAAGGCGCTGCTGGCCAAAAGATAGCGCACACCGACGATCAGCGTCATGGCGATGGCAGAAAGGGTGAGCGCGACGATCACGCTCTCCTCCTAGCTGTTATTGAGGGGAAATGAACCCCTCGAACAGGTTGATCACAACGCTGTCGGTAAAGCGCTGCTCGAATTCGTCGGGATGGACGAACTCGTCGGCAAACCAGGGGAACTTGGTTTTGTCGAATGCCTCCGCCAGCCAGTCGAGTGCCTGACGCACTTCGGGAAAGCGCACGGCGTCGGGATGGTGGACGATATAGATATCGCGGCGCAGCTGGACACCGATGTCGAGGGCCCGCGTCGAGCGGCTGAGCGCGCGCGCATAGGTGGGCAGAAAGCCGATTCCCGCCCCCTTCGACACGGCCCAGTAATGCGCCGAGCTGGTGTTGGTCTGGACCGAGATGATGCTGTCGGCCAGCCCCGAGTCGACGAACAGCGGGAGCGCATCGACCGCGACCTGATCCGCCTGTTGCCAGACAAGCTGGTGCCGTGCCGCATCGGCGACCGACTTCGGCGTGCCATATTGGCGCAGATAGCTGTCGGCGGCAAAGGGCATGAGGTGCATGGTACCGACCCGGCGCACGATCAGGTCGGGGCTAGTCGGCTTGGTAAGCTGCACGGCGATGTCCACGTCGCGGAACAACACGTCGGGCGGGGCCATGTCACAGTTGAGCTCCACCCGGATGTCGGGGTGCGCCGCCCGGAATTCGACGAGGCGGGGGACCAGCCAGAACGTGCCAAGCCCCTCCGTCACCGAGATCTTGACGGTGCTGTGCGACCGCTGCACCCCGGCGCGCTGGACACGGCTCGCGGTGTTGCCGAGCGCCGCCATCTGCCGGGCGATCGAGACCAGCTCATGCCCCTCCTGCGTCAGCCGGGCTCCCTCGACGCTGCGGCGCAGGAGCGGGGTGCCGAACTGGCGCTCGAGCCGGTCGATCTTCGACCGGATGGTGTTCAGCGATACGCCGGCCACGACCGCCGCCGACCGAAAACTGCCGGCATCGGCGAGCGCCAGCAACAGGCGCATATTGTCCCAGGATAACCGGTTGAGCGGCGCCGCACCCTTTGGCTTTGCGACAGTCCGAGCAGCGGGGAGCTGTGCAGAATCACGAACGGGGGACATCACATTTTGGTTAATACGCGGCCCGCCTCTCACCATTAGTAATTCCTTCGGAGCGAGTAATATTCATGAACATGCAGGTGACGACATGCAATTAACCGATAGCGTAGCGACCAAACCCGCAAGTTACAAGACTGTAGCCTTCACCGAGCGCTTCGAAAAAATGCTGAAGGTTCGTGGTAAACGCAGCATGACCAGCTCGCGCGCGGTATCGATCGACGAGGCGCGTTTTCTGGCGCGCAAGCTGCGCAACGCGGTCGGCGAAACCGCTGACGACAGCGCGCTCATGCGTGTCCTCGCGCACAATCCCGAGATCGTGCGGCTTGCCGAGCGCCATGATGGCGGCGAACCCGGTTTCGTTGCCTATCTTCCCTTGCGTTGCGAGGGGTTGGAGGCGCTGACCCAGGGTCGACTGGACCGTCGCAACCCGGACACTGCCCTGTTGTGTCGGGCCGGTGAAACGCCCGTCGCACTCTATATGTGGTGCGTCTATTCCCCCGGGAACTTCATCCCTGCCATTGCCGCCATCGCCGCGCATTTCGAGGAAATCGCGCCCGGCGGCGTGCCGCTGTTCACAAGTGCGGCAACGGCACCCGCCGCGCGGCTCTTTGCTTCGCTGGGCTTCAAGCGTGCCATCGAATACTATCCCGATGCCGACGACGATGTGCTTGTGGTCTTTCGCAGCACGCCGGGACCGGGCGACGACGGCGGGCCCCGCGGCGAGCCGCTGGAGACGGGCGTCTCGCGACCGTCCGAGACCACGACCCGCGTCACGCGCACGATCGAGGATGTCATGAAGGTCTTCGCCATCCGGGCCGCGACGTACATGCACGAACAGGCGTGTCCCTATGAGGAGGAGTTCGACGGCAACGATTTCTGCGCGGCACACATCATCGGGGAAATCAGGGGCGAGCCGGCGGGCTGCATCCGCATTCGCTTCTTCGGTGGCTTCGCCAAGCTCGAGCGGCTCGCGGTGCGGCACGAGTTCCGCAAGTCGAGCCTGGCGTTCCGGCTCGTCCGCGCCGCCATCGACTATGTCCGGCAGAAGGGCTTTACCCATATCTACGGCCATGCCCGGGCCGACCTCGTGCCATTCTGGTCGCGCTTTGGCTTTCGTCCCATTGCGGGACGGCCGACGTTCAGTTTTTCCGACGTCGACTATATCGAGATGGAGGGGCCGATCGCGCCGGCGGAACGCCCCATCGGGCTCGGCCATTCGCCCTATGAACTGATCCGGCCCGAAGGCGCCTGGGATCGTCCGGGCCCGCTGGACCGCAGCGCCGGGCGCCCGGCCCGGATCGACGGCGCGCGGCGCGTCGCGGCCTGAGCGCTGCGGCGACCGGGTTCGCCCCGCGTACCCGGTCGCCAGCGCGAACCCGCGCGCTCGGCGGTCAGTGCGCCGCCTGGGGGCCCCGCTGCACGCCCGAGGCGGCAAGCTGCCCATCGATCATGGCGAGAAGGCGGTCGAGCCCGGCCTGGTCGTGCGATTCGGCGCGCGCCACGAGCACGTCCTGCGTGTTCGACGCGCGCAGCAGCCACCAGCCGTCGGGCGTGTTCACGCGCGCGCCATCGGTGCGGTCGACCGTCGCGCCTTCGGCTTCGAGCCGGTCGAGAACTTCGTCGACCACCGCGAACTTGCGCGATTCGTCGACCTGGAACCGCATCTCGGGGGTGTTGACCAAGGCGGGCATCGCATCCTTGAGCGCGGTCAGCGACCGGCCTTGCGAAGCGATCGCCCGGATGAGCTGGATCGCCGCGAATTGCGCATCGTCGAACCCGTAAAAGCCGTAATAGGTCTTGGCGAAGAAGATATGGCCGGACATTTCGCCCGCGAGCGGCGCGCCGGTTTCCTTCATCTTGGTCTTGATGAGGCTGTGGCCGGTCTTCCACATCAACGGTTGTCCGCCAAGCTCCGCAATCCGGTCGTAGAGCATCTGCGACGCCTTCACGTCGGCGATGATGGTCGCGCCCGGATCCGCCGCCAGCAGCGGCTGGGCGAGAATGCTCAGGATCTGGTCGCCCCAGACCACCCGTCCCTTGCCGTCAACGGCCCCGAGACGGTCGCCGTCGCCGTCGAAAGCCAGTCCGAAATCGAGATTATTGTCGATGACGAGGTGCTTCAGATCGGCAAGGTTCTTTTCTTCGGTAGGATCGGGATGGTGATTGGGAAAACTGCCGTCGATATCGGTAAAGATGGTCATGTGTTCGCCGGGCAGGAGCTTGACGAGCTTTTCGATGACCTGACCGGCCGCGCCATTGCCCGCGTCCCAGCCGATGCGGAACGCCCCGGCATCGAAGCCCTCGACCAGCCGCGCGACGTAATCGTCGATGTTGCTGTAGTTGCTGACGGTGCCCTCGCCGCTTTCCCAGTCGCCGGTTTCGGCGAGGCGGGCGAGGTCCTGAATATCCGCACCGAAAAACGGCGCATGGGCAAGCACCATCTTGAAGCCATTATAATCGGCGGGATTATGGCTGCCGGTTATCTGAACGCCGCCATCGACCTCGAGCGTCGCTTCGGCATAATAGAGCATTGGCGTCGGCCCCAGGCCCACGCGCACGACGTCGATCCCCGTCTCGGTCAGGCCCCGGACCAGCGCCGCCTCCAGCTCGACAGACGACACCCGGCCGTCATAGCCCACCGCCACCCGCGTACCGCCGTTCCGGCGCACGCGCGTGCCAAAGCTGCGCCCGATGGCATGGGCATCGGCAGCACCAAGCGTTTGGCCGACGATGCCGCGGATATCATATTCGCGCAGGGCCGTGGGGTCGAAGCGGTGGGTCATGAAAGTCCTCAGTTAAGCGAGCGGGGATGCGTAAATGAATTTGGTTGCGTAACGGTCTCGATGCACGGCCTGTTCCGTCAACGTTTCAGCATCGTGTCACGTGCCTGATTGATGCGCGCGGCGAGCTCGGCGCTTCCCCCTGCATCGGGATGGACCCGGGCGATCAGGCGGCGGTGCGCGTCGAGCACGGCATCGGTGCCTGCGGCGGGATCAAGGCCGAGCAGCCGTGCCGCCTCGTCGCGCGGCATCGCCACCGGCGGCTGCATGAAGCGTTTCGCCAGCCACCACATCACGCCGATCAGGGCGAGAAAGACCAGCAGCTTCGTCACAGGGCCATGCGGACCTGTGACGAGCTGTCGGGGAGCGCGAGCCCGGCAACCATTTCGCGCAGCTCCTGCCGCGCGGCGATATGGCTGAGGCCAACGCGTTCGAGCGAATCGATGTCGAGCAGCGTCAACCCTTGCGGGAAGAGCTCGCGGTAGATCACGCGTTCGCCGAGCCCGGGGATGACCCGAAAGCCGACCCGCTTCGACAAGTCGCCAAGCGCCGCGCCCACCCGGCGCATGTTGTGCGCGTCGAGATGCTGGAGCCGGTTGCGCAGCACGACCCAGTCGACCGTGCCGCCGTCCGCCTTTGCCCGCACCTTGCGCAGGTCCCAGATGAGCTCGGCGTAAAAGCTGGGCTTCTTCACCTTGAAAGTTTCGGCGTCGACCTGGCCGATCAGGTCGAGATCGACGAAACTGTCGTTCATCGGGGTCACGAGCGTGTCGGCGATCGCGATGGCGGCGCGCGCCAGCGGATCGTCGCGCCCCGGCGTGTCGACGATGACATAGTCCGCCCCGTGCCCAAGCCGGGCGACTTCCTGGTCGAGGCCGGCAGGCGTCAGCAGCGACAGTACGGCATGATTGGCGGTCGGCAGGTCGAGCCCCCGCCGCCGACCCGTCGCCGCGCGGTTGTCGAGATATCGGGCCATCGTCCTTTGCCGGGTATCGAGATCGAGCGCGGCGACGCGGTGCCCGGCCGCGGCCAGCGCCACGGCGACATGGACCGCCGTGGTCGACTTGCCGGTGCCGCCTTTTTCATTGGCAAACACAATGCGATGTGCGCGGCTTGAATTCATCACCTGGCTCTGCGGCCCCCATGCCCCGCGTGGATACGACTTGATCTTGCGCGGCTCCGTCTGCCAAAGGCCGCGCCCGCGCCATAGTAGAGGCCCCCAGACTGTGCAAACAATCCGCGATATTTCCCAGCTTCGTGAATGGCGTGGCGGGGCCGAGGGCAGCGTGGCGCTGGTCCCCACCATGGGCGCGCTGCATGCCGGGCACATGGCGCTGGTGGGGGAGGCGCGCGCCCGCGCCGCGCATGTCGTCGTGTCGATCTTCGTCAACCCGACGCAATTCGGGCCGAACGAGGACCTGGCGCGCTATCCCCGGCGGGAAGCGACCGATGCGGTCATGCTGAAGGACGCGGGCGTCGCGGTGTTGTGGGCGCCCGATGTGCCGACCATGTATCCGGACGGATTTGCCACGACGATCAAGGTCGCCGGGCTCGGCGACGGCCTGTGCGGGGCGACGCGGCCCGGGCATTTGGATGGCGTTTGCACGGTTGTCGCAAAATTGTTCAATCAGGTGGCGCCCGACATTGCCCTGTTCGGCGAGAAGGACTGGCAGCAACTCGTCGTCGTCCGGCGTATGGCGCGCGACCTCGACCTGCAGGTTGACGTGGTGGGAATGCCGACCCAGCGCGACGCCGACGGGCTGGCCCTGTCGTCGCGCAACATCTACCTGACCGACGAGGAGCGGCGGGTCGCACGCATGCTGCCGCGCGCGCTCGGGGAAGCGGCCGCGGCGATCGGCAGCGGCGGCGCCGTCGGCGAGGCGCTGGCGCGCGGCACCGCGTCCCTGGAGCGAGTCGGCTTCGCGGTCGAATATTTCGAGCTTGTCGACGATGCGTTGCAACCGAGCGCCGAGGGCACGCGGCTCGTTGCGGCGGCGCGGATCGGCACGACCCGCCTGATCGACAACCTCGCCGTCGCCCCCCGCTAGCTCGCGGTTAAAAAACTTACGTTTTGCATTAACCATTTGTTTGAACCCTTGCGGCGACAACGGCGCCCGACAGCTCGCACGGCGCGGGTGGGGCAAAGGGGTTCGAACGATGGCAAACAGCCTGAAAAGCGCGATGTTCCTGATCGAAAGCCGCATCGCGGATGCAGCGGCGGGCGATTCAGATGCCTATTACGATCTGGGGCTGGCCTATGCGGCGGGGACCGACGGGCTGGAGATCGACCTGGTCGAGGCGCACAAATGGTTCAATCTGGCGGCACTTGCCGGCGACGCGCGTGGCCATGGCAGCCGCGCCGAAATCGCCTGGGACATGACCGCCCGCGAAATCGCCGAGGCGCAGCGGGCGGCACGTGCCTGGCTTGGCGCGACGCAACGGCGGGCAGCCTAGCCTTTTCTGAAGGGCGTCATCTCGCCCAGAAAAGCCATATTGTCCTCGACCGCGCGCCGCTCGCGCACCAGGAAATCGGCAATGGCCGAGCGGAAACCCGGGTCGGGTAGATAATGCGCCGACCAGGTCGGCACCGGCACATAGCCGCGCGCCAGCTTGTGCTCGCCCTGCGCGCCTGCCTCTACCCGCGACAGGCCACGCGCGATCGCCGCGTCGATCGCCTGGTAGTAGCACAGTTCGAAATGCAGGAAGGGCACGTCCTCGCGGCAGCCCCAATAGCGGCCGTAGAGCGTGTCCGCGCCGATGAGGTTGAGCGCGCCCGCAATCGGCTTGCCGTCGCGCAGGGCAAGCATCAGCAGCACCTTGTCGGCCATGCGCTCGCCCAGCATCGAGAAAAAGCTGCGCGTCAGATAGGGCCGGCCCCATTTGCGGCTGCCGGTGTCCTGATAGAAATACCAAAAGGCATCCCAATGCGCCTCGGTCAGGTCGGGGCCCGACAGATGGACGATGTCGAGCCCCTCGATGGCGGCAGCGCGTTCCTTGCGGATCGCCTTGCGCTTGCGCGAGGCGAGGTCGCCGAGGAAATCGTCGAAGGCGGCATAGCCGCGATTGGCCCAGTGGAATTGCGTGCCCTCGCGGATCAGCCAACCCGCATCGCGGAACAGGTCGAGCTGGTCGTCGGCGATGAAATTGGCGTGCGCGCCCGACATGCCATGGCGATCGACCAATGCTTCGGCCCCGGCGATAAGGGCACGCGCGGCATCGGGCGCGCGGGCGAGCAGGCGCGGCCCGGGGACCGGCGAGAAGGGCGCGGCAATCAGCAGCTTGGGATAATAGCGCCCCCCCGCCCGCTCCCAGGCATCGGCCCAGCTGTGATCGAAGACATATTCGCCCTGGCTGTGGCTCTTGGCATAGGCGGGGGCGACGCCGGCGAGCGTACCATCGGCTTCGTCGAAGGCGATCGGCAGGGGCTGCCAGCCCGTCCGGGCGACGGCGCTGCCCGACTCCTCGAGGGCGGACAGAAAGGCATGGCTGACGAAGGGATTGGCGCCCCCGGCACAGGCGTCCCACGCCGCCGCGTCGAAGCTGCCGACGCTTTCGCCCACGCGCAGGGTAACGCGGCCTTCGGGATCGCCGTCGCTCACGGGTGCAAACCCCTTATCAGACGGGCCTTATCGCGACCACCGCATCGATTTCCACCATCGCGCCGAGCGGCAGCACCGGCACGCCGACCGCCGAACGGGCATGGCGGCCTCTTTCGCCAAACAGTGCCACCATCAGCGACGAGGCGCCGTCGGCAACCTTGGGCTGCTCGGTAAAGCGAGGGTCGCTGGCGACGAAGACGCCGAGGCGCACGATGCGCTCGACCCGCTCGAGATCGCCGAGTGCCGCTTTCAGCTGCGCGACGATCATCAGGCCACAGGCTTCCGCCGCCTGTTTGCCGACCGCGACATCCGTGTCCTCGCCAAGGCGGCCGCGCATGACCTCTCCCTTCAGGAAGGGCAGCTGGCCCGACAGGTAGAGCAGCCCCGCGGCCTCCACCGCAGGCACGTAATCGGCGACAGGCAGCGCCGGTTTGGGGAGTTTCAGGTTGCGGGCGGCCAAAGCGGCTTCGACGGTGCTCATGCCCCTGACAAAGCGCGGCAGGCGCGGCTGGTCAAGCAGGGAATGCGCCGGTCAGAGCGGTTCTCCGGCAAATCGTGCCTCGATCCAGGGCAGGGCGCGCGCCCAATCGTCGATCCGCGCATGGGCATCGGGCGCGGGCGGCGACACGCGCGCGACCATCGGCTCGGCAATCATGTGCAACCGGAACACGGCTGGCGCATGTCTGGCCACCGAATTGTGGTGCTGCGCCAGGTCGTCGACGAACACCGCGACCGAGGGCGCGAACTCCGCCACGAGCCGCGCGACGGGATCGCCCTTGCCGCCCTGGTTCGTGACCACCCGGTGGGCGATGCCATGACCCCGCAATTGCGTCGCACGCGCCTCGTTGAACTGATGGCCAAGGTTGGTCAGCACGACGATATCGGCCGCCTCGCCCAGCGTCGCGAGCGCTTCGGCGGCACCCGGCACCAGCGTCTGGCGGTCCATCTCGGTCTGGAAAAAGCCGTCGAGGAGCGGCCACACGTCCTCGCGCTTCAGCGCGTCCCCGGTCGATCGCCGCTTGAGCGCCCCCGAAAAATCGCCGCCCGTCAGTGCAAAGTCGGTATCGTGCCTTTCGCCGACCCAGTCGCGAAAATGGCTGACCATGTGCAACAGCACTTCGTCGCAGTCGGTGATGAGCAGCGGTCGGCTCATGCGCCCAGCCTTTGCCGGGCAGCGATCAGGTCGAGCGCGGTCACGCCCAGATCTTTGGCGCAGGCGAACAGGTCGGGCTCGTGCCCTTCCAGAAAGCCGAGCACGGCGTCGAGGACCACGGGGTCGCCGGCGCGCGCGCGCAGATCGTCGGCGGCGATGCCGGTCAACGCGACGAACCGGTCGGCGCGCTTCACATCGGACAGCACCCAGGCGAGCGCGTGAAGGGCCCAGGTCTCGGCCGAATCGTCCGAACCGCCGTGCGGATTTGTCTCGCGTATCGCCATGGCCTATTCACCGGTCCGTTCTTGGGAAGGAGCAGGGTGCGCGTGGCAAGGAAAGTGCTCGTTGTCGAGGATAACGAACTCAACCTGCGGCTGTTCTGCGACCTGTTGCGTGCGCATGACTGCCGCGTCGAGGGCGTGCGCGATGGCCGTGAGGCGCTCGACGCCGCGCGCGCCTTTGTTCCCGACCTTGTCATCATGGATATCCAGATGCCCCATGTGACGGGGATCGAGCTGATGGAGGCGATCCGTGCCGACGCGGAGCTGTGCCGGACGCCGATCATGGCGGTGACGGCCTATGCCGGCAAGGCGGACGAGGAACGTGCCCGCGCCGCAGGGGCCGACGCGTATGTTTCGAAACCGATTTCGCTGATGCGATTCGTCGAGGCGGTCGAAGGATTGATCAAGCTCGGACGGGCGGAGCCCGTCGCGGCAAAGGCCTGATGGCCCAAGGCGCGGCGATTGCCGACCTTATTTGATCTTGGTTTCCTTGAACTCGACGTGCTTGCGCACGACCGGGTCGTATTTGCGGAACGACAGCTTTTCGGTCTTGGTCCGCGGGTTCTTCTTCGTGACGTAGAAGAATCCGGTATCCGCCGTGCTGGCGAGCTTGATCTTGACGGTGGTTGGCTTGGCCATGACCGGAGTGCCTTCTTGAACTGTACGTTGATCTGGAAAGCGGCGGCCAATGACCGCGAAGCGACGTAAAGTCAAGACGAGAACCGCCGTTAACGCCGCTTTCACCCCGGCGGGCGCAGGGTGCGGGCTCGAGAGGACGCGCCATGAGTCTCACTGCCGATACCCGAGCCGTCGTTCGCGCCCAGCTCGCTGCGCGAATCGATACGCTGGGCCGCGAATTGTCGCATTTGTCGGCCAGCCGCATTGCCTTTGCCGTCGACGACATCCGGCGCGAAGCACGCGGCGCGCAAATGGATGCGCTCGCCACACTCGCCAGCGGACTTGAGCGCGCTATGGCGACCTCGGGGGGCAATGCCGTGGTCATGCCCTATCTCGAGGCCATGGGCGACGCGCTCGAAGGCTATGGCAAGAGCGGGCGGCTCAGCGCCGGTGCACAGGCATCGCTGCTGGCGTCGGTTGGGCTGCGCCTGCACGGCTGACCCGGCGGGCCCATGAACCGCATCGCCCGATGAACGGGTTCATTCCCGCGCTCGTCGCGGTCATGCTGGCCGAAATGGGGCCGAGGGCGCTGCTCTATGCCGATGCGCGCCGGCAGGAAATCGGGTTGTGGCTGATCGCCACGCTGGTCTTCCTGGCCGGTGCCGCCGGCGTGCTGACCCGGCCTGTGATGAACGTCCGCGCCGCGGCGCTGATGATTGCCATCGCGCTCGCTTTCGCCGCCCTCGGCCAGCTGCAGCGCGTGCCGCCCGCGACGGGCGCTGTCCGTACGCTGGCGGCTTTCTGGCGCGGTGGCGTGCTGATCCTCGTCTTCGCGCTTGCCGTGCGGTTCGGGCCGTTTGCGGCTTCCTTTGGGGCGCTCGCCGGCATGCTGGCCGCGGCCGTCGCGACGCGGGCGTTGCTCGCCGGCGGCGTGCCGATGCAGCCGATCCGCTGGGCAGCCGCCACGCTCCTGGCCCTTGTCGCGGCCTTTCTTTGCGTCGACGCCTTGCGCCTTGTCTGACGCACCCACAAATCGGCCCGGTCGATGCAGCCTTTTCTCGCGTCGATGGTTATGCCTGCGCAACGAAAACCAAAGGACCCGCTCATGGCGAAGACGCCCAAGACCAAGCTGAAGACCCCGACCGACTTGCCGACCAATGCGGTCGCCAGCGTCGCCGACGCGCTGAACGGCATATTGGCCGACAGTTTCGCGCTCTATTTCAAGACCAAGAATTTCCACTGGCATGTGTCCGGCCCGCATTTCCGGGATTATCACCTGCTTTTCGACGACCAGGCGACGCAGATCTTCGCGACGACCGACCTGATCGCCGAGCGCGTGCGCAAGACCGGCAATACGACCTTGCGTTCCATCGGCGACGTGTCGCGCCACCAGAGCCTGCGCGATAATGACGCCGAGATGGTCGGGCCGGCCGAAATGCTGGCAGAACTGCGCGACGACAATCTGAAGCTGATCGAATCGCTGCGTGCGGCCAAGGATCTGGCCGACGAAGCCAGGGACAATGCAACGTCGGCGATCATCGACGACTGGACCGACCAGGCCGAACAGCGCGCGTGGTTCCTGTTCGAAGCGGCACAAACTGCCTGATGCGGAGCCGGGTTGCGAAGGTCGGGCGGCGGCGCTAAGGCGCGCGCTCGCTTGGCCCGGGCAACCGGTTGGCGAGCGTCATCGGTCGGGGAATAGCTCAGCCCGGTAGAGCACTGCCTTCGGGAGGCAGGGGCCGGAGGTTCGAATCCTCTTTCCCCGACCAGATTGACGCAACCGCAACCACGCCGCGACCCGGTATTTTCCGGGTGGCCGTGGCGGCGCTTGTCACCCGGTCCGTTTCCCTCGACTATGGGGCGATGACCGCTGCCAAGCCCCAGGCCCGCCTGCCCGAGGATTTCGCCGACTGCGCGGACGGGCGGCGCGCCCGGAGTCGGTCGAGCCGGGCGAAGATCGTGAGCGCGATGCTCGACATCGTCGGCAACGGCGACGTCAACCCCAGCGCTGCGCGCGTCGCGGAGGAAGCCGGCGTCGGCCTGCGTTCGGTCTTCCGGCACTTCGACGACATGGACGGGCTTTACCGCGAGATGGGCGAGGTCATCGAAGCGCGCGTATTGCCGATCATCGGCCAGCCGCCTGCCGGGGACGACTGGAAACAGCGGCTCGGCGACATCGCGCAGCGCCGGGCAAAAGTCTTCGAGACGATCCTGCCCTATCGGATCTCGGCAAATCTCAAGCGCTTCCAGTCCCCTTATCTCATGCAGGATTATCGCCGGATGCTCGATCTCGAGACCGCCGCGGTGGAAGTGCAACTGCCCGCGCCGGTGGCGCAGGATCGCGTCGCTGCCGCCGGGCTCAATGTGATCCTCAGCTTCCAGACCTGGCGGCTGTTGCGCCATGACCAGGCCATGCCGGTCGGGACGGCGCAGGCGGTGGTCAAATATTTGCTCGACGCCGCGCTCGCAAATCTGCCCGACTGATGCCGCGCCTGCATTGACGCTTCCGGCATGAAATGGCATTCCCTGTGTCAATAGTTACGACCGGGGGTCAATGTCGGTGAAGGTCCTGCGCACGCCCGATGCCGCGTTCGATTCGGTCGCCGATTTTCCGTTCAGGGCGCACTATGCCCAGATTACCGACCTGCAGGATGGCACCGAACTGCGCGTCCATTATGTCGACGAAGGGCCGCGCGACGCGCCGGTCGTGCTGATGATGCACGGTGAGCCGACGTGGTCGTATCTCTATCGCCACATGATCGGCCCGGTCGCCGCATCCGGCCTGCGCGTCGTCGCGCCCGACCTGATCGGTTTCGGGCGATCGGACAAGCCCGCGGCGAAAAGCGATTACAGCTATGCGCGCCATGTCGCCTGGATGCGCAGCTGGATCGAGGCGCTCGACCTGACCAGCATCACGCTTGCGTGCCAGGACTGGGGGTCGCTCATTGGGCTCAGGCTGGTCGCCGCGATGCCAGAGCGATTCACGGGCGTCGTGTTGTCGAACGGGGGACTGCCGGCAGGGCAGCCGGCGCCGCGTGCCTTTGCAATCTGGCGCGCCTTTTCGAAGTACAGCCCGGTTTTCCCGATCGGCCGGATCGTGAAGGCGGGCACGCGGCGGGGCCTGTCCGATGCCGAAGTGGCGGCCTATGACGCGCCCTTCCCCGACGGCCGCTACAAGGCAGGCGCCCGCATTTTTCCGACCTTCGTGCCGCTGGGTCCCAATGTCGCGGTGCCCGACCAGCTCAAGGCTTGGGAGGTGCTCGACCGCTGGGACAAGCCGTTCCTGTGCTGCTTCAGCGACCGCGACCCGATCACGCGCGGCGGCGACGCGCTGTTCGTCGGCCGCGTTCCCGGGACGGCGGACCAGCCGCACGCGACGCTGAAAGGCGGGCATTTCATTCAGGAAGACGATCCCGCCGGGTTCGTCGATTGCATCTTGCAGGTGGCAAAACCATGAACGTCGTCAACCAGATCAACCCGACACCCGAACAGGCGATGGCGTTTTTCGGCGGGCAGGAGGACGGCCCGTTTGTCATGGTCAACCTGCTGCGGTTCAAGGACAGGGCCGAATATCCAGATGGCAGCGATGCCCACCTGCCGGGGGTGGCCGCCTATTTGCGCTATGGCATGGCCGTGCGCGCCTTCATCGAGAAAGTCGGCGGTACGGCGGGATATGCCGGCCCCGTCACCGGCCTGATGCTGGGCGAAGTCGAAGAGCTGTGGGATATGGTGGCACTCGCCGAATATCCCTCGCTTGCGGCGATGATGGAGATGGTGCGCGATCCCGGCTACCAGGCGATCTCGGTCCACCGGACGGCGGGGCTGGCGGGGCAGCTCAACATCAAGACACGCGGCACGCTGGCGGGCGGGGCTGGGGCATGACGCTGAACTACGATCTCTACTGGTCGTTCCGGTCGCCCTACAGCTATTTCGTGACCAAGCGGCTGGTGGCGCTCGAGCGCGATTACGACGTCGCATGCCATGTCCGTGTCGTCTATCCGATCGCGGTCCGGCAGCCCGAATTCTTCGACAGGAACGACCCCTTGTGGCTGTCCTATTTCATGCGCGACATTTTTCGCTGTGCCGAGTTCCTGGGGCTGCCGTTCGGCTGGCCGAGCCCCGATCCCGTCATGATGGACATGGCGACGCGCACCTATCCCCAGGAGCAGCCGCATATCCATCGGCTGACGCAATTGGGGCAGGCGGCGGCGGAGGCAGGCAAGGGTCTTGCATTCCTCGACGAGGTGAGTTCGCTGATCTTCGGCGGCACCGTGCGTGACTGGCACCTGGGCGACCATCTCGCCGGCGCTGCCGAGCGGGCGGGACTCGACCTCGCCGTGCTCGACGAACAGGTGGCTGCAGACGGCACGCGGCTCGACGCGGCGATCAAGGCCAACCAGGAAGCCCAACGCCTTGGCGGCCATTATGGCGTGCCGCTGATGGTCTTCGACGGCGAGCCCTTTTACGGGCAGGATCGGTACGACCAGCTGGTCTGGCGGATGGCGCAGAAGGGGCTGGCGCGGCGGGAGGTGGCATGAGAGTCGAAGCGCTGATCGTTCCGGGAATCTTCCTTGCCTTTGCGCTGGTCGAGATGTTCCGGACGGATTTTTTCCACAAGCCGAACCAGACCCGCGCCGATGCCTGGGTCGAGGTGATGGGCTCGGTCGTCCTGCTCGCACTGACGCAGCCGGCGATCCTGCTGATGGCCTATGCGCTGATGGCGGTGGTTCTGCCCGATGCGGCCGGGGCCTGGAAGGGCCTGCCGATCCTCGCGCAGGTCGCGCTGTTCCTCGTGTTCGACGACATGATGCAATATTGGTGGCACCGCGCGTCGCACAGCTTTCCGTGGCTCTACAACCTCCACCGGGCCCATCACAGCGGCGAATATATGTCGGTGCGGATCGTCTACCGGAACAATTTCTTTTATTATCTGACGATGCCCAGCCTGTGGCTGTCGGGCGCGCTGATCTATCTGGGGCTGGGGTCGGTCTATGTCCCCTATGTCTGCGTGAAGATGCTCGTCATCATCGCGGCGCATTCGGACGTGCCGTGGGACCGGCCGCTCTACGCGGTCAGATGGCTGTCGCCGGTGATGTGGGTGGTCGAACGGACGATTTCGACCCCGGCGACGCACAGCGCGCACCACGGCAAATATGCGTCGGACGGGATCACGAACTACAAGGGCAATTTCGGGAACCTGCTGTTCTTCTGGGACGTGCTGTTCGGGACCGCCAAGATCACGCGCCGCTATCCGGCCGAGATCGGCGTGGAGAATTTGCCGCCGGTGACCGCCGCCGAGCAGCTGGCGTGGCCGCTGTTCCGGTCGTCGGCGACGCGGATCAGCTGACGGCGCGGGCGATCAGCCAGAAGCTGGCGGTCATGCCGATCGCATAGGCGGCGACACGTTCGGCCGTCGCGCGCATCGCGCCGGAGATACGGCCGAGGACGGCGAGCACGGCAAGCGCCGCCGCCACGATCGCCAGCTGTCCCGCCTCCACCCCCAGGTTGAAGGTAAGCAACGCCACTGGCACTTCGCCTTCGGGCATGCCGATTTCGGCCAGCGCGCCGGCAAAGCCGAAACCGTGGAGCAGGCCGAACAGAAAGGCGACGACCCAGGGGATGCGTTCGGAGAGGCGCGGATGTGCCGGGTCGCGCTTCACCACCTCGACCGCGAGGAAGACGATCGACAGCGCGATGCAGATCTCCACGGGGCGCTGGCTGACCCCCAGGAAGCCCAGCGTCGCGCCCGCGAGCGTGATCGAATGCGCGATGGTGAAGGCGGTCACGGTCCGCGCGACGATCCAGCCGCCACCGAGCAGCAGGACGAGCGAGAGCACGAACAACAGGTGGTCGTAGCCGGTGAGGATATGGTCGATCCCGAGCACGAAATAAGTGCCGGCCACCTGTGCCGACCCGGCACGCGCGGCGACCTGCGTCATTGGTGCGGCGCTGGTGAGGCGTGCCGCCTGCACCGGGCGGCCGAGCGGCGCGATGCGGACCAAGGCATCGGTGACGGTCTTGTCGAGGCCCGTCAGGCCGACTTGTGCCCCGACGAGCGGCTGCGCGCAGTCGTAGCGCCACTCGGCATAGAGCGACCCCTGCTCCAGCCGGCGGACAGGCGTGCCCGCGGCGCAGAACGCCGGCAGCGCCGGATTGGCATAGGCGGCCAGGCCGCCCTTTACCGGTGCCTTGAGCTTCACGTGCCAGATCCGCGCATCCTGCTGCGTGATCTCAAGATAGCCAGGGCGAAGTTCGTCGGCCCTGGCGGCGCCCGATGCGAGAAGCGCAATCAGGACGAGCCACAGCCAGCGACGCATCAGGGCTTGGCGATCCGGATGGTGTAGCCGTCGAGCAGCGCCTGATAAGCAGCGTTTTCGCGGGTCGTGCGGTTCGCCTCGCGCCAGTCGTTCTCGACCGCCTTGCGAACGGCCGCGAGCGGCGGCACCGCGCCGGGCACCAGCTTGCGTAGGCGGACCAGATGTTGTCCGAAGCCGGACGCCACCGGCCCTGCCCAGCCGCCGGGCGGCAAGGCGGCAACGGCCTTGGCAAAGCCGTCACCGAACTGGCGGTCGATATCCCCCGACGGCGCATCGTCGAGCGCGGCGGGTACAGACAGGGGCAGGGCGAAGCGCGCGGGGTCTGCGCCCTTCACAATGTTCGCGAGCGCGACGGCGGCGCGAGCGGCATCGCTGCCTACATAGACCTGGTCGAAACTGAGCATGGGGTTCGTGGCGTAATCGCGTCGGTGCCCGTCGAGCCAGCGTTGCAGGGCGGTGTCGGTCGGCGTCTCGTTCTCGGCCTGCGCGGCGACGAGGAATTCCATCTTCGAGCGCATGCGGCGCCGGATGATGATGTCATCCTTGTCGAGGCCCATGCGCACCGCCTCGCGGTAATAGACTTCGTCCTTGACGAGGTCGCGGATCAGGCCGTCGATCTCGGCCGGGGTCGGCTGGCGGTGCCATTGCTGTTCCCATTGCTCGGCGAGGCCGCGGACCTGCGCCTCGGTCACCGTAATCGTCCGGTCGGCGACGTCGCCCCCGCCGCCCCAGACTGCAAAGATCAGCGCGCCGGCGACAAGGAAATGGACCAGCGGCTCGCGGACGAGCCGCCCGGCATTCTCCCTGAGCGTCATCCCTTGGGATGATACCAGATCGGCGATGTATAGGCGCGCTCCTGATCCTTCAGGCGCGTGCCGGGCAGCAGCTTCGCCTTGTAGCGCAACACGTCGAACAGCACCCAGCGCGGCGTCGGAATTTCGAGGACACGGGCATAATAAAAGGCCTTCTGCCCCGGGTCGAACTCGGGATCGGTCCACACCGTTGCCAGTTGCGGCGCGCCGATCGTGTTCTTGTAGCTTGCGGTGGCGATATCGACGGTGTCGCCGACCGGTGGCAATTTGTCCCCGACAGGCTTGCGCGTTTCGGGGTTGCTCCAGACGACGTTGAAGATCTTTTCATGGAGCTTGCCGCTGGCGTCGATCCAGCCCTTTACGATCTGGACGCGGTCGAGGTTGGCGCCGATCGGATCCTTGAGCGCCGACACGATGAACTTCGGCGCGCCGGCCGGGGCCTTGCCGCCGGTCAGATCGCCGCCCATCGGGACACCGGCGGCATAGGCCGCCTTGACCCAATTTCCCTTCAGCGCATCGGCCCCGAAATTCCAGCCGCCGAAGAAGCGCACGGTCATGCGCGGGCCGGTGGTCGCATAGGTTTCCTTGCGCAGCATGGCGTCGAAGAGCGCACTGCGCGAATTGCCCCGCGCCCAGACACCGGCATAGCCGCCCGCCAGATATTGCCAGCCGAAGCGCCCTTGCGTGTTGCCGAGGTTTTGCGGTGCGGAGGCACGCGCGGGCCCCGGCTCGACGCCCGAATGCTTGCCGAAGAAATTGTTCTCGTCGCCGGTCGACAGGCCGGTATGGCTGTCGGTCGATCCGATCAGGCCGAACTTGTACGGGTTCACGCCCGTGCGCGCCTCGATGGCGAGGCCACGCTTCAATGCCTCGCGCACATAATTGCCCGCCTGCATGTCGGGGGTGGTCAGGCGCTGCATCGTCAGGTTCCCGATGTCCCATCCGGCTTTGCCGAAGTCTGCGAATTCGTCGTTGGGCGAAAGAAACGGATGCGCCTCGCTGTCGCCCTTGATCTGCGTCGCCTCGACCAGAGGCTCGTGCGCGGCGCGGCGGCGCGCATAGGCAGCCGTCATCGGGCCGCCGCCGGGACCCACCATCTCGAACATCAGCCCGTTCGAGACGTTGCTGTTGTGCGGGATGGCAAGCACCTGCCCGCCCGTCGCCTTTTGATAGGCATCCATATAGTCCCACAGCTTGCTGACCGGCGCGTCGCCCTGTCCGGGATCATAGGGCAGCACCTTGTCGGTCTTGTCCTTGCCGTCACGGAACATGACCACGCGGTGGAGATTGTCGCCGCGCGGCATCAGCGTGTATTCGAAACCGATGAAGGCCGTGAACTTGCCCGGCTCGTTATAGCGTTCGACGATGCTGCTGTGCGTCGTCCAGATCTTGGCGGTACGTTTTTTCTGGCCCTCGGGATCGCTGATCGCGGCCGGCAGCGCGTTGCGGCCGGCAAGATCGATCAGTTCGGCCGTGACCTTCAATCGCCCTTTCGGCCCTTCGTGCATCGTGTCGTGCCAGCGCAACAGGGTCGGGTCGCGAATGAACAGCCGCGGCGCATCGTAGAGCGCCTGCGTCGCGCCCAGGCCGCCCGAGTGGTCGGCAATGACGAGGAAGTCGAGCGGGCGGTCGAGCTTTGCCTTGAGGCCACCGGTCGAGGTCACTTCCTCGCCGCGGGCAAAGCGCAGCGCGTCTTCGGGGCCCAGCTTGGCGCCAAAGGCGAAAGCGTCGACCGAATTGCTGGTGTGCAAGTGCGTATCGCCCCAATAGACGCGCTCGGGATAGGCGGTCAGCTTCACGTCGGCGTCGGTCTTGCCGTTCATGCTGCCCGTGCGCTGGCACGCAGCCAGCGACAGCAGGGCGATCCCCAGCGTCAGCGATGTCTTCATCGACAGCGTCATTCTTGCCTCCCCATGTTTCGCGCCTGCTTTCGGACGCTGTATGCCTACATCAACCGGCTTTGCACGATATCCGTTTTGCCTGCGGGCAGGCTGAACATCATGCCGTCCTCCCCCACCACGATCGGGCCCGGATACCGCGTTGCCGCGTCGCCCAGAAAGGCGGGATAGAAGAATTTCGACGGAATGGAGGGCACGATATGGCTCAGCACCAGTTCCCTGACCCCGGCCGCCTTCGCCACCTCGGCCGCCTGCTCGGGGGTCGTATGGTAGTTGACGATGTCGCGCGTGATCTGGGCCAGGTTCTTCATGCCCTTTGCCTGGAGTCCGGCCGTCATCATCCTCACCAGCCGAGGCTGTAGTGCCTCGTGCACGAGCAGGTCGGCGCCCCTTGCGGCTGCCGTCAGCGAGGCGGACCTGGCAGTGTCGCCGCTGATCACGACCGAGCGGCCCTTATAGTCGAATCGATAGCCGACCGCAGGCTTTACCGGGCCATGGTCGACCCGGATCGCGGTCACCCGAAGCCCGTCCTTTTCGAGCACGACAGCCGTGTCCCCCTGGCCCGGTTCGGGCAGCGCAAACGGCATGGCAAGGCCGCCCGCGCCCGTCGGCGGCGCGATCGCGGGGCCATGATGGCCGGTCCGGTAGCCATCGTCGATCGCATAGGCGGCGTTGAACCCGGCCACGACACGGTCGACGCCGGGCGGACCATGGACCGGCAGCGGCGCGGTATTTGTGCCCGCGGTCCAGCGGGTCATCATCAGCGGCCCCATGCCGTCGATATGATCAGAGTGGAAATGGGTCAGGAACACACCGCCGATACGGCCGAGCGGCAGGCCCATGAGGTTGATGTTACGCCCGCCGCCCTCGCCGATGTCGACGACGAAGACCTGCTTGCCAGCGATGACGACATTGCACGGTCCTGCGCGGCCGGGATTGGGAAGCGGCGAGCCCGTGCCGCACAGCGCGACGTGCAGCCCGTCGGGCAGCCCGGCCGTGCTGTCGCGACCGACGCGCTCGGTGACGGCGCGTTCGAACAGCGCTGCGCCGATCGCCGCCTGTTGCCACCGGACGAGAATGAAGGCGACAAGCACGATGCCCGCACCGGCGAGCAATATCCTGTTTCGCGCGCGCATTGTCCGTCCCCAGCCGATCAGCGTTCGACTATCGCGCTAACTAATGGCATTGGCAATGCCATTAGATCGCGAGAAGGGACTGTCATGCGTCAAGGGATGCGCCTCGTTCTGGGGCTGGTCGGTCTGATCAATGTGTTGATCGGACTTGGTTTTCTGTTCAACCCGGCCAAGCTGGTTGCGATATTCGCCCTGTCGCCGGTCGGCACCCAGGGGCTGGCCACGATCCGCGCCGACTTTCCCGCCTTTTTCCTGACCGGCGGCGTCTTCGCGCTAATCGGGGCATGGCGCGCCGATCCGAAGCCGCTGCTCGTCCCGTTGATGCTTCTGGGCACGGCGCTGACCGGCAGGTTCGTCAGCATCGCGCTCGACGGCGTGGTCGCGACGACCTACCCGCCGATGCTCGCCGAAGCCGCCATGATCGCGGCCATCCTGCTCGCACGGCGCAGCTTCACGCCCGGGCCAGTGCTTCCCTGATCAACGCGCGCGACGGCTCGACGCCGTAAAGCGCGATGAAGCTGCCCATGCGCGGCCCGGCGCTGCTGCCCAGCAACGTCTCGTACAGCGCCTTGAACCAGTCGCGGAGTTGGTCGAACCCGGCCTCATTGCCGATGGCGTAGACGATGTTCTGAAGCGCGGTCGCGTCCGCATCGGCCGGGACGGCGGCCAGTTCGCGGTCGAGGCGTTCGAGGGCGGCCACTTCGACGCCCTCGGGCTTGCGGCGCTTGAGCGTCGGCGCAACATAGTCGCGGTTGTAGGCGAGCGCGTGGCCGATCAGTGCGTCGAGTTCGGGCGTGATCGCGCCGTCGACATAATTGGACAGATAGCCGCGTACCTGGTCGGCCGTCGCGCCTGCGCCCAGCACACCCGCGAGGTTGAGCAACAGGCCGAAGGTGACCGGCGGCACGTCGCCCGGCACGACGCCATTGTGGATATGGTGCACCGGGTTGCCGAGCTGCTGCTCGAGCGGTTGCGCCGCGTATGTGCCGCGAAACTGGAAATACTCGTCGACCGCGCGGGGGATGACGCCGATGTGCAGCGACTTGGCCTTCTTCGGTTCGCGATAGGCGTAGAAGGACAGGCTTTCCTGCGTGCCATAGTCGAGCCATTGCTCGAGCGTCAGGCCATTGCCCTTCGACTTCGAGATCTTTTCGCCATTCTCGTCGAGGAACATTTCATAGTGAAAACCCTCGGGAGGGCGGGCGCCGAGGACGCGCGTGATCTTGCCCGACTGGATAACCGAATCGATCAGGTCCTTGCCCGACATCTCGTAGTCGACGCCGAGCGCGACCCAGCGCATTGCCCAGTCGACCTTCCATTGCAGCTTGGCCTTGCCCCCGAAGATGCTCTGCGTGACCTGGTCGCCCCCGTCATCGAAGCGGATCAAGCCGGCCTCGGCATCGACGACCTCGACCGGCACCTGCAGCACGATGCCGGTCTTTTCGCTGATCGGCAGGACGGGCGAATAGCTGGCTGCGCGCTCCTTGCGCAGGGTCGGCAGGATGACGCCCATGATCGCGTCGTAATGGCGCAGGATGCCGCGCAAGGCGTCGTCGAAGGCGCCGCTTTCATATTGCGACGACGACGAGATGAATTCGTATTCGAAGCCGAAGCGATCCAGGAAATCGCGCAGCATCGCATTGTTGTGATGCGCGAAGCTTTCGAACTTGCCGAACGGGTCGGGGATGCGGCTCAAGGGCTTGCCGAGGTGTTCGGCCAGCATCGCCTGGTTGGGGACATTGTCGGGCACCTTGCGCAGGCCGTCCATGTCGTCCGAGAATTCGATCAGCCGGGTCGGCGCGTCGCTCATCGCCTGAAAGGCGTGGCGGACCATGGTGGTGCGGAGCACTTCGTTAAAGGTGCCGATATGAGGGAGCCCCGACGGGCCATAGCCGGTTTCGAAGATGATGGGCGCATTGCCGGGCTTTCCGTCCGGATAACGCTTCAGCAGCTTGCGCGCTTCCTCATAGGGCCAGGCCTTGGAGGCGAGGGCAGCGGCGCGTCGGGCGGCGGGATCGGCAGTCGTCATGATGTTGAACGCCTTGGCGCGTGGCTCGATGCCACGCAAGCCATGGACGTTCAGGCGAAGACGTGCGCGAGGCCTTCGGTCTGCCGTTCGGCGCGGTAACGCCGCATCAGACCCGGGATCAGGAAGGCGTCGACAAGGCACCAGAGCATCCAGGCGATGATCATGGCGGCCCAGAACGGCGGCACGGCATAGCCGCCCACCCACAGCGAACTCTTTTTCGACATCACGCTGCCGAGCGCCAAACCGCCCCAGAACAGGCCGGTCATTGCCGCGCCCGAACGATAAGCGCCAAGGTAGAAGCGGTGCGCCGCAAAGGCTGCGCCCCACCACCACAGAACATAGGCGACAAGCATGGTGCGGGCGGGCTTCGCCTTGGGCGCTACGCGAAACACCGGCGCGTCGCTGCGCACCGGGTCTGCCGACGTCAGCGACTCGCTGCGCCGGACGCGTTCGGCGGCGATGAAGGCGCGTGCCTCCGGTGACAGGCCGTCCGCCGCTCCGTCACTGCGGGCAACGCGTGCGCCTGTCGGCGCGCTGCCGAAGCCGCGCGGCGCTGGTGCTTCCCCGACGACACCCTTGCGACCGAACCCGCCAGACATGGCGCTCTCCACCCCGGCGGGCGATCCGCGCCCGCCGAGCCCGTCTACCCGACAAGCTTTAAGAGGTGGTTAGCCTCGTTTACTTTCTGTTCCATGCTCCGCATAGTTTTGCGGTGACCCTGCTTCGCCATCCCGCGCTTTACGCCAGCCATGGCGGCATCTGGCTTGCCGACGAGCGCGGCACGCAGCGGATCGGGCGTGGCGATGCGATCGCGCGGGCGGGCGAGACGCCGGTGATCCTGCTGAACGCACCGCTCGTGGCGCAGCGGCTGGGCTACCCCGAATTGTCGGGGTTAGACTTGCTGGAGCTCTTTGCCTTCCTCCATCCGGCGCGCTTCGTGGTGCCGACGGTCAAGGGACTGGCCGAGGCGACGGGGGTCGCCTTGCCCCCCGACGAAGCAGGCGCCGCCGCGATGCTGCGTGAAGCGGCAACGGTGCTGGTGGCGCGGCTGGGCGATGCCGACTGGGCCGAACGCGAAGGCGCGTGGACGGTCGCCGCCACTTTGCAGCGGCTTCGCTGGCCCTGGGCGGGGATCGTGCTGGGAAGCCTGGCCAAGCCCGTCGAGGCCGAACGCGGGTTGTTCGCCCGGCTGGCCGAATGGGAAGAAAAGGCGCCGCGTCCCGCGCCGCGCACGGCGACTGTCGCGGGAAGCGATGCGCTCGCGCGGCTCGACGCGCTGACCGGTCCGGGTGCCGAAGTCCGCGAAGGCCAACGAGCGTATACCGTCGCCGCGAGCGATGCCTTTGTCCCCCGCATGCGCCGCGACGAACCCAATATGGTGCTGGCCGAAGCAGGCACGGGCATCGGCAAGACACTCGGCTATCTGGCCCCCGCCTCGCTCTGGGCCGAGCGCGCGGGCGGTGCCGTCTGGGTATCGACCTATACCAAGGCCTTGCAGCGCCAGCTCGACGGGGAGACGTCGCGGTTGTTTCCCGACCCCGTGCAGCGTGCGGCGCGGGTGACCGTGCGCAAGGGGCGCGAGAATTACCTGTGCCTGCTCAACCTCGAGGACGCGCTGCAGGGCGGCTTCTCGGGACGGGCCGCCATATTGGCGCAACTCGTCGCGCGCTGGGCGGCCTATAGCCGCGACGGCGACATGGTCGGCGGCGACCTGCCGGGCTGGCTGCCGACGCTTTTCCGCCGCAACGGCAGCACGGCGCTGACCGACCGGCGCGGCGAGTGCATTTATGCCGGCTGCCCGCATTACCGGCGCTGCTTCATCGAGCGGAGTACGCGGGCAAGTGCGGACGCCGACATCGTGATCGCCAACCATGCGCTGGTGATGATCAACGCCGCACGCGGCCGCGAAGCCGCCAACCGGCCGACACGCCTTGTCTTCGACGAAGGCCATCATGTCTTCGACGCCGCCGACTCGACCTTTGCCGCCGCGCTGACCGGGCAGGAAGCGATCGAGTTGCGCCGCTGGGTCATCGGTCCCGAGGGCACGTCCCGCGGGCGACGGCGAGGGCTGTCGGCGCGGCTTGCCGATGTCGCCAGCTACGATGCCGAGGGCGCCCATGCGATCGGCGCCGCCACGGCGGCAGCGCAGGCCCTGCCCTCCGATGGCTGGCTGGCACGCATTGCCGAAGGATCGCCTTTCGGCCCGGTCGAGACGCTGCTGTCAGCCGTGCGCGGGCTCGTCTATGCGCGGGCCACCGCCGAGGATGCCGGCTACGGGCTCGAAACCGAAGCGGCCGAACTCGACGGGCCGACGATCGAAGCCGCGGCGGCGGCGGCAGCGGCGCTCGATGGCCTGCTGCGTCCGCTGGTCGCGCTCGGGCGTCGGCTCGAAGCCGTATTGGACGATCCGCCCGACTGGCTCGACAGCGCGGCGCGGGCGCGCATCGAGGGCGCGATCGCTTCGCTTGGCTGGCGGCGCGATACGGTCGCGGCCTGGCTGTCGATGCTGGCCCGCGTCGGTGGGCCGACCGACCCTGATTTCGTCGACTGGCTGGCCGTAAGCCGGATCGAAGGGCGTGACCTCGACATCGGGCTGCACCGCCACTGGCTCGATCCGACACGGCCCTTTGCCGAAACCGTGCTGAAACCCGCGCATGGCGTGCTGATGACGTCCGCCACGCTGTCCGGCGGCGGCGACTGGGCCCAGGCCGAGGCCATGAGCGGCGCGAGCCATCTCGCGCATGCCCCTTGCGTGTTTACGGCGAAAAGCCCGTTCGACTATGCGGCACAGGCCGAAGTGCTGATCGTGACCGACGTCGCTCGCGGCGACATGGGCGCGCTGGCCAATGCCTATGCCCGGCTGATCGCGGCATCGGGAGGCGGGACGCTGGGGCTCTTCACGGCGATCCGTCGGCTGCGCACGGTCCACGCCCGCATCGCCGACCGGCTCGCGCGCGACGGGCTGCCCCTTTATGCCCAGCATGTCGACCCGATCGATACCGGCACGCTGGTCGACATCTTTCGCGACGACCCGCGCGCCAGCCTGATCGGGACCGACGCGCTGCGCGACGGTGTCGACGTGCCCGGCATTTCGCTGCGCACCGTGGTGATGGAGGGCATTCCCTGGCCGCGCCCGACGGTGCTGCACGCCGCGCGCCGCGCGGTCAACGGCGGCAGCGCCCATGACGACCGCATCGTGCGCGCCCGGCTGGCGCAGGCATTCGGGCGGCTTATACGGCGCGCGGACGACCAGGGCGCCTTCGTCATCCTGTCGGCGGCAGTACCGTCACGCTTGCTGACCGCTTTCCCCGATGGAACGCCGGTCAGCCGCGTGCCATTGGACGAGGCCGTCGCGCGCGTCGCATCGCGTCTTCCAACCGTCACGCCGTTGGTGCATCAGGAACAGCAATGAAGACCCTGACCTTGCTCCGCCACGCCAAATCGGGCTGGGACGACCCGGTGGCCCGTGATTTCGACCGGGCGCTCAACGATCGCGGCAAGCGCGGCGCCGCCGTGGTCGGCGCCCATATGCATCGCCTCGGCCTTGAGTTCGACGCCGTCGTCTCGTCGCCTGCGGTGCGCTGTGTCGATACACTCGACGGGGTATGGGAAG
Organism: Sphingomonas sp.; assembly: GCA_965249705.1. Classification (GTDB taxonomy): domain Bacteria; phylum Pseudomonadota; class Alphaproteobacteria; order Sphingomonadales; family Sphingomonadaceae; genus Sphingomonas_O. Next base: position 346,571 of record CBDFMO010000013.1, read on the forward strand.
GCTATGGCCGGACGCTGCACCCGAAATGGGACCGCCGCATTTATCTTGCGTCCTGCGTCACGCTGCTCGACGTCGTTCACGATCAGCCCGACAGCGTCGACAGGCTGCTGATGTGCGGGCATAATCCCGGGCTCGAGGACCTCATCCTGATGCTCGTCCCCGACACCGGCGATGAAGCCTTGCGCGACGATGTGGAAGAGAAATTCCCCACCGCAAGCATTGCCGAAATGATCTTCGACGTGGAGCGTTGGGCCGATGTTGCCAGCGGGAAGGGGCACCTGACCCGGTTCATCCGGCCCCGCGACCTCGATGCGGCACTCGGGCCCGACGACTGATGCGGCTTCGCCGTGCGGACATAGCCGATGCCGCCAAGCTCAGCCTGATCGGCTGTGCGACGTTCATCGAAAGCTTTGCCAACGACCATGATGGCGACGAGGTGGTCCGCTACCTGACGGCCGACCACGCGCCCGGCTGGTATGCGCGCGCGCTGGCCGATTCCGACACGCTGGCGTGGCTGGTCGAGGAAGCCGTCGGTTGCCCGGTCGGCTATGCCATGGCCCTGCCGGCGACCCTGCCCGGTACCGACAGCCTCGCCGATTTCGAACTCAAGCGCATCTACATGTTGTCGAAGTGGCATGGCGGCGGCTGGGGGGCTAAGCTGTTCCAGGCCGCCGAGGACGCGGCGCGGGCGCGGGGCGCGAGCCGCCTCGTGCTCAGCGTGTACGTCGAGAATTTCCCTGCACAGAAATTCTACGCGGCGCGCGGGTTCGATACGATCGGGCGGTGGGTCTTCGAAGGCTTCGACGCGAGCGAGGATTTCATCCTCGCCAAGACGCTTTAGGCGTCGATCGCCGCAGCAAGCGCGCTGCGGATCCGGGTCAAATCGGCAAGCAGCGACGCGATGTCGGGTGCGATGGGCGGCAGTATGACGGGCGACGACGCGGGCTTGCCCGCCAGCAGCTTCTGGACGCCCTTGATCGTATAGCCGTCGCGGTTGAGCGCCGCATCGATGCGCCGCACGAGCGCCACGTCCTCGGGCCGGTAATAACGCCGATTACCGGCCCGAGTGAGCGGCCGCAGCTGGGGAAAGCGGGTTTCCCAGTAGCGGAGGATGTGCTGCGGCACGCCAAGCTCGGTCGCGAGCTCGCCAATTGTCCGGAAAGCGCTTTCGCTCTTGCCCATGCCGCTCTCAGCCAAGGGAGCTACCCTGCCTCGACGATGCGGTCGCGCATGATCTGGCTGGCGCGGAACGTCAGCACGCGGCGCGGTGCAATCGGCACCTCGACGCCCGTCTTCGGGTTGCGGCCGATCCGCTGCGACTTGTCGCGCAGAATGAAGGTTCCGAACCCGGAAATCTTCACATTCTCGCCCTTTGACAGCGACTCGCACATGTGTCGCAATATGCCTTCCACCAGCCCGGAAGAGTCGGCGCGCGAAAGCCCGATCTTGCGATGGATGGATTCAGCCAAGTCAGCACGCGTTAGGTTACCAATTTTTGCCATTATTTCCCCCCGGAGTTCTGGCGGTCAAAGCACGCTACGATATACACCTCGTAGAAAGGACTATGTAGAGGGCCGCACCGCCCGGTCAAACTACCAGCGCAAAATAGCGGCGCCCCAGGTGAATCCGCCACCCATGGCTTCGAGGACCACGATGTCGCCCGGCTTGATGCGCCCGTCGCGGACCGCCACGTCAAGTGCGAGCGGCACCGACGCTGCGGACGTGTTCGCATGGTCGGCGACCGTGACCACAACCTTTTCGGGCGCGAGGCCAAGCTTCTTCGCGGTGGCATCAAGAATGCGGGCATTGGCCTGGTGCGGCACCACCCAGTCCACATCGGCCGCCGTCATGCCTGCCTGTTCGAGCACTTCGCTCATTACGCTCGCCAGGTTGGTGACGGCGTGGCGAAAGACTTCGCGGCCCTTCATGCGCACCTTGCCCACCGTGCCCGTGGTCGAGGGGCCGCCGTCGACATAGAGCAGCTGGTTGTGCCGCCCATCGGCGTGGAGCCGCGCCGACATGACCCCGCGCCCGTCGTCGCACGCGCCGAGCACGACCGCACCGGCCCCGTCGCCGAAAAGGACGCAAGTCGCGCGATCCTGCCAGTCGAGAATGCGGCTGAACGTTTCCGAGCCGATGACAAGGGCGTTCGTTGCAGACCCTGCACGAATCATGCTCTCGGCGACCGACAGCGCGTAGAGGAAGCCCGAGCAGACCGCGCCAACGTCGAAGGCGACGCAATCGTCGATCCCAAGTGCTGCCTGCACGATCGTGGCACTGGCGGGGAAGGTCTGGTCGGGCGTCGCCGTTGCCAGGACGATCAGGTCGATGTCGGCCGCCGCCATGCCGGCTGCGGCCAGCGCCCGCCGGGCCGCGTCGGTGGCGAGCGACGATGTCGTCTCGCCGGCACCGGCAATATGCCGAAATCGGATGCCGCTGCGCTCGACAATCCATTCGTCGGACGTGTCGACGGTCTCCGCGAGCTCGGCATTCGACACGCGGCGTGCCGGAAGCGCGGAGCCGGTGCCAAAAACGGCGGCACGCCTCATTCCGCGGATGCCGACGCAATCGAAGGGGTGGCGGTCAGCGCCCGATGCCCGGCGAAATGGCCAAGGTCCTCGGCGATACGGCGCGTGATGTCATTGGCAACCAGCTTGGCGGCCACGCCTATGGCATTGGCAACGCCCTTCACATTGGCGCTGCCATGGCTTTTGACGACGATGCCGTTGAGGCCCAGGAAGACCGCGCCATTATGGTTGTTGGGGTCGAGCCGGTGGCGCAGCAATTCGGTTGCCGGCCTCGATACCAGAAAGCCGAACTTCGAGCGGACTGAACTGGTAAAGGCAATGCGCAACAGGTCGGTGACGAAGCGCGCCGTGCCCTCCATCGTCTTGAGGGCAATATTGCCCGAAAACCCGTCGCAGACCACGACATCGGTGTCGCCGCGCGAAATCTTGTCGCCTTCGATGAAGCCGCCGAAGCGCATCGGCAGGTCGGTAGCGTCGCGCAGCAGTGCCGCTGCCTCGCGGATCTCTTCGGTCCCTTTCAGTTCCTCGGTCCCGATATTGAGCAGGTTGACCCGCGGGTTCTCCAGCCCGAGCGCGCAGCGCGCATAGGCAGCCCCCATTACCGCGAATTCGATCAGGTTGCGCGTGTCGCATTCGGTGTTCGCGCCGAGGTCGAGCATGACATGATCAGTCTCGCCAAGGCTGGGGAGGAGCGCTGCCAGCGCCGGTCGGTCGATGCCCGGCATGGTGCGCAGCGCGATCTTGGCGATCGCCATCAGCGCGCCGGTGTTGCCTGCCGACACCGCGGCCGACGCCGCCCCGGACTTCACGGCATCGACGGCCAGTCCCATGGACGAAGTCTTGGCGCGACGAATGGCCTGCGCGGGTTTTTCATCGCCGCCGATTACGTCGGGCGCGTGAATAATCTGCGATCCGGCAAGCGCGGGGAAACCGGCCACTTGCGCCCGAATCGCGGACTCGTCTCCCACGAGCGCGAATTCGAGCGTAGGCCACTGGGCCTTCGCCAGCGCGGCACCGGCGACCATGATGCCGGGTCCGACATCGCCGCCCATCGCGTCAACGGCGATTCGCCGGGCTGGTGACACCTGTCGATCCCGTCCTTTCGACTTACGCGTCGACCGAAACGATCTCGCGCCCGTTATAATGGCCGCACGCGCCGCACAGGTTGTGCGGACGCTTCAATTCGCCGCAATTCGGGCATTCCTGATAGGATGCCGGGGTCAGGCTGTCGTGGCTACGGCGCATGTTGCGCTTCGACGGCGTGGTTTTTCTCTTCGGAACGGCCATGTCTAAATCCTGAAAATCTTAAAGGCGGGCTCTTGGCGAACCGGGCACGACATCCCGTTGCGCCTGGGACAAAGCGGCCCGCGAGCGAAGGGGTGCGCCTATACCGATTTGCGGCCGCGTTGCAAGCGTATGCCGCGCGTGCCAGATGCGGCGGATCACCTGGGGGACATAAACATGATCATATTGCCGATTACGCTGACCGCGGCGGGTGGGGCCGCGCTGATCAACCTGTGGCTCGCGATCCGCTGCGGCCGCGTGCGTACAAAATACAAGATCAACATGGGCGACGGCGGCAATGAAGCGATGGTCGCGGCCATGCGGGCGCAGGCCAACCATGTCGAGTTCACGCCGTTCGTGCTGATCCTGCTCGGTCTTGTCGAGCTGGCCTGGGGCAGCCCCCTATGGCTGTGGATCGTGTCGGGCGCCTATCTTCTGGCGCGCGTGCTGCACGGTCTGGGCATGACCGGCACCTTCAAGCAGGGGCGCGGCATCGGCATTATGGTGACGATGCTGGTGACGCTCGGGCTTGCCGGCCTTGCGATCGCCATCCCCTATCTGGCGCCGCCCGCGCCAACGCGCCAGGTGCAGCTGGGCTAGGCGCCTAGAGATCGCGGACAAGGTGCTGCAGGCTGCGGTCGACGGCCTTGCCCTTGTCGGACACGATTTCCTTTTCAAGCGCCGCCCGCACGGCCTCGACTTCGGTCGAGGTCAGATGCTCGATCCCGATGAACCGTTCGCGCGCGCCCTCGAGCGCGCGGAGCAGTTCGTCGAGCTTGGCCTGCATCGATGCGGTATCGCGGTTCGCCGAGTTCTGGATCAGGAACACCATCAGGAACGTCACGATCGTCGTGCCGGTATTGATCACGAGCTGCCAGGTCTCGCTGAAGGCGAACAACGGACCCGTCACCGCCCAGACAATCACGGTGAGCAAAGCCAGCACGAAGGTGGCGGGCTGGCCGGCGGCATCGGCGATCCATGTCGCGATGCGGGTGAAGAACAGGTCGAGGGCCGGCTTCATGATGACAGCGTAACGAGCCGTTTGCGCAAGCGTTCCGTCAGGCGGCCGCGAGCACCCGGTCGCCGACATAGGGGTTCGTCGCCCGCTCATGACCAAAGGTCGACATGGGGCCGTGACCCGGCACGAAATTGGTCGCGTCGCCCAGCGGCCAAAGCCGGGTCACAATGGCGTCGAGCAGCTGCTGGTGGTTGCCCATCGGAAAGTCGGTGCGCCCGATCGATCCCTGGAACAACACGTCGCCGACCATCGCCACGCCCGACGGCGCATGGTGGAACACCACATGGCCCGGCGTATGCCCGGGACAATGATAGACGTCGAGCGTCAGGGTGCCGACCGTCACCGTGTCGCCATTGTCGAGCCAGCGGTCGGGCTCGAACACGCGACCGTTAACCCCATAGCGGCGACCGTCGTCCTCGAGGCGGCTGATCCAGAAGCGGTCGGCCTCATGCGGGCCTTCGATCGCGACTGCCAGTTCCTTCGCCAGCGTGCCTGCCTCGCCGCAGTGGTCGATATGGCCGTGGGTGATCAGGATCTTTTCGATCGTGACGCCCGCCTGTGCGGCCGCTGCCTTCAACCGGGGCAGGTCGCCGCCCGGATCGACGAACGCCCCGCGCATCGTCGCCGTGCACCAGAGCAGCGTGCAGTTCTGCTGCAGGGGCGTCACCGGAATGATGGCGGCGCGCATCGGGGGCGTGACTGTCATACGCCTGACATGGCGCGCGTGTCTGGACGTGACAAGAGGAGACGACCATGCTCCATTGGATCGCCATGCTTGCCGCTGCCACAATGTCCCCGACGCTGCCCGCGGCGCATCCGCTGGTCATCGGCCATCGCGGCGCCAGCGGCGAGCGGCCCGAACATACGCTGGCGTCCTACCGACGTGCGATCGAGGTGGGGGCCGATTTCATCGAGCCCGACCTCGTGATGACCAGGGACCATGTTCTCGTCGCCCGCCACGAGAACGAGATATCGGGCACGACCGACGTCGCCGACCATCCCGAATTTGCGGCGCGCAAGACGACCAAGAAAATCGACGGCGAGCGCGTGACCGGCTGGTTCACCGAGGATTTCACGCTGGCCGAGCTGAAGACGCTCAGGGCGCGCGAGCGGCTGGGCGACCTGCGCCCGCAGAACCGGGCCTATGACGGCCAGTTCCAGATTCCGACATTCGCCGAAATCCTGGCGCTGGCGGCGACGACGCACGGGCGCGTCGGCGTCTACCCCGAGATCAAGCACGGCACCTATTTCGACGGGCTGGGCATGAACATGGAAGCGCCGCTCCTCACCGCGCTCAAGAAGGCCGGCTACACCAAGAAGACCGACCCGGTGTTCATCCAGTCGTTCGAGGTCGGCAACCTGCAGCGCCTGCGCAAGGCGACCAAGCTGCGCCTCGTCCAGCTGATCGACGGCAGCGGCCATCCGGCCGACCGGCCCGACCTGTCGTCGACCGCGATGGTGACGCCGGCGGGCCTTGCCGAGATCGCGCGCTATGCCGATGCCGTGGGCGTGACCAAGAGCCTGATCGTGCCGCGCGACGGCATGGGGCGTTCGATGGCCGCCACGACGCTCGTATCCGACGCGCACAAGGCGGGTCTCAAGGTTCATGTCTGGACATTCCGGGCCGAAAACGCCTTCCTACCGCTCGAGCTGCGGCAGGGCAGCGATGCCGCGGCGCACGGCAACCTCGGCGCCGAGCTGAAGCAATTCTACGCGCTGGGGGTCGATGGCGTGTTCAGCGACTATCCGGGGATCGCGGTCCAGAGCCGCGCAAAATAGCGCCGGGGCGCGGGAGCCGTTTGGCTGGCCCGCGCGTTCCACCCCCTGCAACGCAGCGCCGTGCTGCGCCGCGCACAAGGAGGGTTACCATGGAAACCACAACCAGTTCCGGCCACACCAGCCTGATCGCGTCCGACCGCGTCGAAGGCACGGCCGTCTACAACCGCCAGGGCGAAAAGCTTGGCAGCATCCAGAACTTCATGGTCGACAAGCTCAGCGGCAAGGTCGAATATGCCAACCTGTCGTTCGGCGGCCTGTTCGGGATGGGCGGCTCGCTGCACCCGCTGCCGTGGAGCGTGCTCGACTATGTGCCCGACCAGAACGGCTATGTGATCGATCTCGACAAGGACATGCTCGAAAAAGCGCCTAAATACGAGCGTGATAGCGAGCCCGCATTCGACAGCACCTATAATCGCGGCGTGAACGATTATTACGGCGTGCCAACGATCTGATCAGGGTCGGCCGATTATTTACCGTCGACCGTCGCGGTGGCGGGCAAGGTGCCCTTCATCGCGGCGGCGATGGCCTCGACGCCGCGCATGACCCGCAGGATGTTGCCGCCGGCGAGTTTCGCGAGATCGGCATCGCTCCAGCCGCGCCGGATCAATTCGGCGAACACGCGCGGATAGCCGTCGACCCCGGCCAGCCCGACCACGACTTCGCCCCCGATGCCGTCGAGGTCGCTGCCGATACCGACGTGATCATGCCCCGCAACCGCGACAACATGTTCGATATGGTCGGCGACCAGTCCCACTTGCGTCGCCGGCTTCGGGTGATCCTTGTCCCAGGCGGCCATCGCGGCCCTGAGCCGGTCGGGCTGTCCGTTGAACACGACCTTGGCGCCGGCCTCGGTCCCCGCGCGCAACGCGCTCCACATCGTTACGTCGCGCGACAGATGGCCGGGATAGAAGTTCACCATCACGACACCGCCATTGGCCGGCAGACGCTTCAAAATCTCGTCCGGCACGTTGCGCGGATGGTCGTTGAGCGCGCGCGCATCCGAATGCGAGAACATGACCGGCGCTTTCGTTGCATCGAGTGCGTCGGCCATTGTTTTGGGGCTGACATGGCTGAGGTCGACGATCATGCCGAGCCGGTTCATTTCGCCGACCACGCTGCGGCCGAAGGGGGTCAGGCCGTTGTGCTTCGGATCGTCGGTCGCCGAGTCGGCCCAGTCGTTGTTCAGGAAATGCGTCAGCGTCATGTAGCGGGCGCCGAGCGTGAACATCTGGCGCAGGACGCCCAGCGAATTGCCGATCTGGTGGCCGCCCTCGATCCCGATCAGGCTGGCAATGCGCCCCGCCCTGTGGATGCGCACGACATCGTCGGCCGAGGCGGCGAGTTGCAGGTCGGCCGGGTAGCGCGCCGCCAGCCGCCTGACGATGTCGATCTGCTCGAGCGTCGCCTGAACCGCGGTTCCGCCGGACATTTCCGCCGGGACATAGACCGACCAGAATTGCCCGCCGACCCGGCCGGCGCGCAGGCGCGCCATGTCGGTCTGCAGCGGCTGGGGCAGGGTGTCGCTGTTGGCGGCGACGTCGGTCGTCTCGACCTTCGACGCATATTTGTCGCGCAGCTCCCAGGGCAGGTCGTTGTGCCCGTCGATCAGCGGCGTCGCCTTCAGAATGCGGTCGATGCGCGCCTTGACCACGGGGTCGATCGGCGCAGGCGCCGTTTGCGCCAGGGCAGGCGTCGTCAGTGCCAGCAGCGCAAAGGTCACGAACGTCCCACAAACTCGCTGCGCGAGTCCGGTGAAGCGTGCCGTCGGAGCGGTGAAGCGTGCGCGGCGCGGGGGGGCTTGCTGGGTCATAGGCACAGCTAAGCACAAAGGACGCGGTGTAGGACAGAAGTAATTGCGTACTTGTAGCGGTCGCTACATTCGGCTATCGCCGTCGGGTAAAAGCAACGGAGATGACAATGCCCCCTGCGCTGCCCACAACCTTCCAGACCGTCGTGCTCGCGCTGATGGGCGCCGTGTTCTGGCTGCTCGCCGCCCTTGTCGTTCGATGGAGTGCTGCCGTCTGGGCGGGCCATGATGGACCGACGGCGCTGGTGTTCGTGCTCGTCGTCGCGGCCACTGTTCCGGGCCTTTACCTCGGCGCCCGGGTCGCCGCTGTGGGGCGCGACCAGTTCATGGCCGTCGCGACGATCATGGCAGCCATGGCGACGCTGCTCGACGGTATTGCGATGACATGGTTCCGCCCGCTGTACGGCAGCGATCCGGCCACGATCTTGGCAGGTGCGGCCGCGATCCTCTGGGGAGTCGGTGTCGTGCTCGTGCTGGGGCTGATGCTGCAGCGCCGCTAGCCGGTCCTCAGGTCGCGCGCGCGGCGACGTCGTCGAGCCCGACGCTCCTCAGCAGCAGCGTTCCTTCGATCGCGACCAGCAAGCGGGCCGCCTCGACCTCGCGCGTGGCCGCGTTTTCGCTGTCGAGCTGCGTCGCGCCCCAGGCGAGGAAACCGCGGCCCAGCCGTTCGCCGACGGCCCGGAACACCGGGTCGCCGAGCGCGGCAAGCGCCGCCATTTCGAGCCACAGGCGCATGAACGGCCACAAATCGTCGGCAAAGACGATGTCGAGCAGCGCCACCCGAAGCGCGTCATAAGGCAGCGGCCCGGCCGCCCTGCGGGCATCGAGCAGCGCGACCATCCGTGCCGCGACGACCTCCAACACCGCCGCGATCAGCGCGCCCTTGTCGGGGAAGTAATAGAGCAGCATCCGGTCGCTCGTTCCCGCCGCCCGGGCCAGCGGGCGCAAGCTCGATGCCGACAGGCCGTGTGCCAGGACATGGTCCGCCAAGCGGTCGAGCAAGGCGGCGCGACGATCCTCAGCATTCACCCGGTCAACACTCGACGACGTTGACCGCGAGGCCACCCAGCGATGTCTCCTTGTAGCGTTCGCTCATGTCGAGGCCGGTCTTGCGCATCGTTTCGATGACCTGGTCGAGCGACACGCGGTGGGTGCCGTCGCCGAGCAGGGCGAGCCGCGCGGCCTCGATCGCCTTGATGCTGCCGACCGCATTGCGTTCGATGCACGGCACCTGGACCAGGCCAGCGACGGGATCGCAGGTCAGGCCGAGATTATGCTCCATGCCGATCTCGGCGGCATTCTCGACCTGCATCGGCGTGCCGCCGAGCGCTGCCGCCAGTCCCGCCGCCGCCATCGAGCATGCGACGCCGACTTCGCCCTGGCAGCCGACTTCGGCGCCCGAGATCGAGGCATTTTCCTTGAACAACGAGCCGATGGCGGCAGCAGTCAGCAGGAAATCCTCCGCACCCCGGCTGCAGGCGCCGGGCGCGAAGCGTTCGTAATAGCGCAGCACGGCCGGCACGATGCCCGCCGCGCCGTTGGTCGGTGCCGTCACCACTCTGCCACCCGCTGCATTTTCCTCGTTGACGGCAAGGGCCCAGAGATTGACCCAATCGATCACCGTCAACGGGTCGGCCAGCGCACGTTCCTGCCGCTCGACCAATTGCCGCAGGATGTCGGGCGCGCGCCGCCTGACCTCGAGGCCGCCGGGCAGGATGCCGCCGATCGCCACGCCCCGGTCGATGCAGGCCGACATGGCGCGGCGGATCTCGCCGAGCCGGATCCCCAGTTCATCGGGCGAAAGCGCCGCCAGCTCGTTCTCGCGCATCAGATCCGCGATCGACTTGCCCGTCGCCAGCGAACGCGCCAGCAGGTCGTCACCCGAACAGAAGCGGTGCGGCACATCGGCAAGACCCTCGGGCGGGGCATTGCGGGCGATGTCCTCTTCATAGACGACCGCGCCGCCGCCAACCGAATAGGCCGTGCGGCCGTCGATCGCGCCGCCGTCGGCGCCGAACGCCGTGAATCGCATGGCGTTGGAGTGAAACGGAAGCCGTTCCTTCTGCAGGAAGCGCAGGTCGCGGTGCGCGTCGAAGCCGATGGCCCGGGTGCCCCCGAGCTGAAGCTCGTGACGGTCGCGTATCGCCGCGACGGTCGCATCGGCACGGTCGGAGCACAGGGTCGCCGGACGCTCGCCCGACAAGCCGAGCATCAGCGCGCGGTCGGTGGCATGGCCCTTGCCGGTCAGGGCCAGCGAGCCATAGAGCGCCACGTCGACGCGGTGGACCTGCGCGAGCACGCCCTCGCGCGCCAGCCGCGCGGCAAAATCGGCGGCAGCCGTCATCGGCCCCATCGTGTGCGAGGACGACGGCCCGACGCCGATCTTGAACAAGTCGAAAACACTGGCAACCATGTCGCCACCATGCGCCCCACAGTCATGGGCTGGCAAGCGCGTGCAGGGAATGCCAAGAGGCAAATCGTGAGTTTGTTGCCACCCTTTGTCCTGCTCGACGATGCCCGTTCGGCCGGCGCCGCCCCGGCGCGGCTTTACACCGACCCGGTCGAGATCGTGACGACGCGGCGGCCCGGCGAAGTGGCGGCCGCGCTCGGGGCGCTGCGCACTGCAACACGGGGCGGGCTGCATGCGGCCGGCTATCTCGCCTATGAGGCCGGTGCCGCGCTGGAGCCGAAGCTGGCCGGCGCGTCGGCAGCCGAGGGGCCGCTGCTGTGGTTCGGCCTGTTCAGGGGCTTCCGGACCATCGACCCGGCCGGGATGGCAGCGCTGCTGCCCGACCCCGACGGCGCGTGGCTGGGGACCCCCAGCCCGGGGATTTCGCAAGCGGACCATGGCGCGCAGCTCGCCCGGGTGAAATCCCTGATCGCGGCGGGCGACATTTACCAGGCCAATCTCACCTTCCCGACCCGTGTCGCGACGGCGGGGCATCCGCTTGCCCTTTATGCCGGGCTGCGCGCCCGGGCGGCGAGCCCCTATGGCGCGCTCGTCGCCACGGGCACCCAGTGGCTGCTGTCGCTCTCGCCCGAACTGTTCTTTGCCTTGCAGGACGGCAAGGTCACGACACGGCCGATGAAGGGGACGGCGGCACCCGGCAGCGACCCCCTGCAGCTGGCCCGCGACCCCAAGCAGCGGGCCGAAAACCTGATGATCGTCGACCTGCTGCGCAACGACCTGTCGCGCGTGGCGCGGACGGGCACCGTTGCCGTGCCCGAGATGTTCCGCGTCGAAGACTATCCGACCGTGCAGCAGATGACCTCGACCGTGACGGCGCAGCTGGACGGCGGCCGCGACGCCATCGACGTGATCGAGGCGCTGTTCCCCTGCGGGTCGATCACCGGCGCCCCCAAGATCCGGGCGATGGAAGCCATCGGCGACATCGAGCAGCGGGCGCGGGGCGTCTATACCGGCAGCATCGGCCGCATCGACCCCGATGGCAGCGCCGCGTTCAATGTCGCCATTCGCACGCTGGCCATGACCGAAGGTGAGCCGATCGCGACGCTTTGCCTCGGTTCGGGGATCGTCGCCGATTCGGCGGCGGCCAGCGAGTGGCACGAATGCCTGGCGAAGGGGGCCTTCGTGCCTGCGTCGCGACGGTTCGACCTCGTCGAGACGATGAAGTTCGACCCCGAGGGCGGACTGGTCCGCCTCGACGCCCATCTCGCCCGGCTGAAAGCGAGTGCCGAAGCCTTTGGCTTCGCCTTCGACCGGCATGCGGCGCGCAACGACCTGCAGGCGGCGACCTTTCGCCTGCGCGACGCGGCGCGCGTGCGGTTGCTGCTGGGTGCGGGCGGCCATGTCGCGGTGGAAGTGCGGCCGATGCCGCCCCCGCCCGCCGGACCGGTCGAGCTCCGGATCGTGCCGCTGCCGGTCGACCCGTCGGACTTCCGGCTGCGTCACAAGACGACCGACCGGGCGTTCTACGACCGGGCGCGCCGCGGCCATTTCGAAATTCTCTTCGCGCTGCCCGACGGGCGGCTGACCGAAGGCAGCTTCACCAACATCTTCGTCGATCGCGGCGGCAAGCTGCTGACACCTCCGTGCGACGCCGGGCTGCTGGGCGGCGTGCTGCGCAACGAACTGGTTGCCGAAGGCCGCGCCCGCGAAGCCGAATTGCGCGCCGACGACCTGCAACACGGCTTTTTTATCGGCAACTCGCTGCGCGGCCTGTTGCCCGCCCGCCTTGGCGGTTTATAGGCACGGCGCCTGCAGGGGGAAATCATGAGCCAGTTGTCCGCCGCCATCGACCGCATCAAACCGTCGCCGACGCTCGCGATGACGGGCCGCGTCGCGGCGCTGAAGCGATCGGGCGTCGACGTCATCGGCCTGTCGGCGGGCGAGCCCGATTTCGATACCCCCGATTTCGTCAAGGACGCCGCGATCGAGGCGATCCGCGCAGGCAGGACCAAATATACCGAGGTCGACGGCATTCCCGAGCTGAAAGCCGCGATTGCCGCCAAGTTCGCGCGGGACAACGACCTGACCTATGCCGCGAGCGAGATCAGCGTGAACGTCGGCGGCAAGCACACCTTGTTCAATGCGCTGGTCGCGACCGTCGATACCGGCGACGAGGTGATCATCCCCGCGCCCTATTGGGTGAGCTATCCGGACATCGTGAACTTTGCGGGCGGCACGCCGGTCGTCCTGCAGGCCGGCGCCAACCAGCTCTACAAGATCCTGCCCGAGCAGCTTGACGCCGCAATCACGCCGCAGACCAAATGGGTGATGCTCAATTCGCCGTCGAACCCGACAGGGGCCGCCTATAGCGCCGACGAGCTGCGCGCGCTGGCCGAGGTCTTCCGCCGTCATCCGCACGTCATGGTGATGACCGACGACATGTACGAGCATGTCTGGTACGCCGACACGCCGTTTTCGACGATCGCGCAGGTCGCGCCCGACCTCTACGAGCGCACGCTGACCGTGAACGGCTGTTCGAAGGCCTATGCGATGACCGGGTGGCGCATCGGTTATGCCGGGGGACCGGCGTGGCTGATCAAGGCGATGGCCAAGCTGCAGTCGCAATCGACGAGCAATCCCTGTTCGATCGCGCAGGCGGCGGCGGTGGCGGCGCTCAACGGCGACCAGAGTTTCCTCAAGGACCGCAACGCCGCGTTCCTGAGGCGCCGCGACCTGGTCGTCGGGATGCTCAACCAGGCGCCGGGGTTGCATTGCCCGACGCCCGAGGGGGCGTTCTACGTCTACCCCGATGCGAGCGGGTGTCTGGGCAAGACCACGCCCAAGGGCCAGGTGATCGCAAGCGACGCCGACCTGATCGACTATTTCCTCGACGAGGCGCTGGTCGCCGCGGTGCCCGGCAATGCGTTCGGCCTCAGCCCCGCCTTTCGCGTGAGCTATGCCACGTCGGAAGCGATCCTGACCGAGGCGTGCACGCGCATCCAGACGGCATGCGCTGCATTGAAGTGAGCCACGGGTGAAACCATTTGGGGTTTGCGTCCGTAACTGGAAGCACAACCATCGAAAGTGTTTCGCCATGATCGCCCTGTTCCGCATCGATTACGTCCGTGCCTTTGTCGTCGGCTTCCTCGTCGCCGGGGTGCCGATGGCCGTATCGACAGGATTGTTCTCGTGATGCGGCGCCTGTTGACCGGTGCCGCCGTTGCGGCGGCCGCGCTGCTCGCCAGCCAGACGCTGATCCCGGCCCTCGCCGCCGAGCGCACGGTGCTGGTGCCCGCCGCGACGACCGACGCCAAGGTCGCCGCCCCGCGCGCCGTCGCGGTGCTGGCGGGCGGGTGCTTCTGGGGCATGGAAGCGGTGTTCAGCCATTTGAAGGGCGTGCAGCAGGTCACCTCGGGCTATGCGGGCGGCGATGCGGCTAGCGCGACTTATGATGCCGTAAGCAGCGAAAACACGCGGCACGCCGAAGCGGTCCGTGTCGTCTACGACCCGCGCCAGATCAGCTATGCCACGCTGCTGCGCGTCTATTTCTCGGTCGCGCACAATCCGACCGAAGTGAACCGCCAGGGGCCCGACAGCGGCACCAGCTATCGCTCCGCCATTTTCCCGCAGGATGCCGAGCAGGCGCGCGTGGCGCGCGCCTATATCGCGCAGCTGAACGCGGCCAAGAGCTGGGGTGCGCCGATTGCGACGCGGCTGGAGAGCGGCAAGTTCTTCCCGGCGGAGGCCTATCACCAGGATTTCGCATTCAAGAACCCGAACCACGGTTATATCCGGATGTGGGACGCGCCGAAGATCGCGGCGTTGCAGAAAACCTTCCCGACCTTGTGGAGCGCCAAGCCCGCCGCCTAGGCCGCGAGCGGGAAGCTCAGCATCCGGTCCGCAACAGGCACCAGCGCGCGGGCGTCGAGCCCGACGGCGCGGACGATTTCGGGGTGACCCGCATCGAGCCCGCCGGTCAGCGCGCCGAAGGCGGGCAGGATCAGCTTGGTCGCGCTTGCGACGAAGCACCGGCGCGCGACATGGCGACCGCGCAGGGTCACGCGCAGCTTGGGATGGAAATGGCCCGACATTTCGGGCCGGATGTCGTGGCGGTCGGCCTCGTGACGCAGGACGATGCCGTCGACGACCGCTTCGTCGACGATGCGGCCGCCGCACAGGTCGATGACCCCGCCCGCGTCATGGTTGCCGGTCACCCAGACCCAGTCGAGCGCCCCGGTCAGCGCGCGCAGCATCTGTTGTGCCGCGGCCGGAAGGCGGGCACACCCGGCCGCATCGTGAAAGCTGTCGCCGAGGCACCAGAGCTCGTCGGGCGCGCAGGCCGCGACCAGCGCGGTCAGATCGGCCAGCGTGGCCAGGCTGTCATAGGGCGGCAGCATCTGCCCGCCCCGTGCGAACCAGCTTCCCTTTTCGAGATGCAGATCGGCGACGATCAGCGCCCGCCGCGCCGGCCACCATAGCGCGCCGCCCCCTAGAGCGGCGAAATCCTGTCCGGCGAACGAAAAGCGAACCATTGCCTTCGGCTAGAGTCCCAACTGCTGTCGGGCAAGAGGAAGCGGACCTTGCGCTGCGCAAAATCGACCGACACCCGGCGAAAGGCGCGCAAGGTATCGATCCCGAGCAGCATCGCCGGACGTTTGAGCAGGTCGAACTTCTTGAAGGGATGCGCGTCGGCAAAGGCCACGCCGACGTTGGTCAGCGTGAAGCCGCCGAGACGGATCGATTCGATCCGGGCGACATCGGCGTTCATCGTCGCGCCGGTCACGTCGGTCATCACCAGCGGGTAGAAATCGCGGACCTTGTTCCGTTTCTCCAGCATCCGGCGCAGCGCGAGATTGCCCACGCTGTTCTGTGCGCCCGAATCGATGATGACGGTGATCGGGATGCCGCCGATGTCCGAATCGACGAGCACGAGTTGGCCGTAGCGCGACCGCGCCGTGACCACGATCGTGTCGCCGTCGACCGGCTCGCGCGTGCCCTTGGAGGCCATGACGCTGAACGTGCCAAGCCGGAAATCCATGACCACGCGCCGCCCCTGAAGGCTGTCGACGCCGAGCAGGCCCTTGGCCCCGAGATTGGCTTCCGAAAGTGCCGGGGCGTTGAAGCCGTCGTTCCGCCCGCCACCGACCTCGAGCGTCGGGACGCGCACCGTCCTGACGGTGCCGACACCGGTCATGGTGTGCATCGTCGCGCTCTCGCCGTCCTTGAGCGCGAGATGGTCGGCCAGTTCGCGCGACAGCACGGTCCGGTCGGCCCCGGTATCGACGACGAACGGATAGGGGCCCTTGCCATCGACGGTCACGGGCACGGTCATGCGCTGCGTCCGGTCGACACCCGCGTCGATCGTGGTCGTGGGGCCGTACTCGGGCGGCGGGGTTTGCTGGGCGGCAAGCGGCGGTGCCAGCAGCGCGGCGCAAAGCGCGATCAATCGGGTCTGGGCGTTCATCTCCCGGGTTCCTCTCCACCCGGGAGAATGCCGCAGATTCCGTGACTTGCACAGCGGGAAATGTTTCGGCGGCGCAGCGGATTTCCCGCAGCCCTAAGTGACCATCCGCAACAACGTCTCGACCCGGTCCGCTTCTGCCGCCGGCTTGTCGGTCCGGATGCGGTGGATGCGGGGAAAGCGCATGGCGACGCCCGACTTGTGCCGTGCCGAAGCGTGGATCGAGTCAAAGGCGACTTCGAGCACCAGCGTCTTTTCGACTTCGCGCACCGGCCCGAACCGCGCGACGGTGTGCTGGCGGACGAAGCGGTCGAGGTCCTTGAGCTCGGCATCGGTAAAGCCCGAATAGGCCTTACCGACCGGCGACAGCTCGCCCGAGTCCGTCCAGCAGCCGAAGGTGAAGTCCGAGTAAAAGGAGGACCGCTTGCCGCTGCCGCGCTGGGCATACATCATGACGCAATCGGCGGTCAGCGGATCGCGCTTCCACTTGTACCAGAGTCCGACACGCCGCCCGCTTACATAGGCACTGTCGCGCCGCTTGAGCATGACCCCCTCGATCGCGGCGTCGCGGGCGCCGGCGCGGATCTGTTCGAGGTGGCCGAAGTCGGCCGCGTCGATCACTGCCGAGAGATCAAAGCGTTCGGGATCGAAGCCGGGCATGAGCGTTTCGAGCCGGGCGCGGCGATCGGTCCAGGACAAGGCGCGCATGTCGTCGGCGCCGTCGAACAGCACGTCGTAGAGCCGGACGAAGGCCGGATAGTCGGCCAGCATCTTTGCCGACACCGCCTTGCGCCCCAGCCGCTGTTGCAGCGCGTTGAAGCTTGCGGCCTCCCCGCCCTGCACCGCACCGCGCACGAGCAGCTCGCCATCGAACACGCCGTCGACGGTGACGGCACCGGCGACATCGGGGAAGCTGCCGGTGACATCGTCGCCGCCGCGGCTGAACAGTCGCACCTGCCCGGCGACGCGCACGATCTGCACGCGGATGCCGTCCCATTTCCATTCGGCGACATAGTCGGCGAGGTCGACGCGGGCGTCTTCGAGCGGGTGGGCGAGCATGAACGAGCGGAACACCGGCGTGTCGGCGGCGGTCGGCTGCGCGCTGCGCCCCTCGGCCCAGTCGAACAGCGCGGCATAGGGCGGCGCGATGCCGTGCCAGACTTCCTCGACCGCCTCGACATCGAGATCGAAAGCCTGGGCGAGCGCGGTCTTGGCGAGCCGCGCGGTCACGCCGACGCGCAGCGCCCCGGTCGCCATCTTGAGCAGGGCGAAGCGTTTGTTTTCGTCGAGCGCGTCGAGCATTGCGGCCAGCGCCGCCGGCGCCTCGGCGCGGCCAAGCGTCATCAGGCGGGTGACAATGGCATTCAGCGACAGGTCCTGCGCCGCCGTTTCGCGCGCGGGCCAGAGCAGCGCGACGGTTTCCGCCGTATCGCCGACAAACTCGCGGCTCATCCGGAACAGCACGGGATCGACGCGGTCCTCGATCAGCCCCCGGATCACCGCAGGCTTCACACCCGGCAGGTCGAGCGACCCGGTCAGCGCGGCGAGCGCCCAGCCGCGGTCGGGGTCGGGGGTCGCGCGCAGGTAATCGGCGATCAGGCGCAGCTTGGTGTTGCGCGACCGGGTGTAGATCAGGCGGTCGAGGAGATCGGAGAAAGCGTGCATCGTCACCTGCGTAACGTCCGAACGCGTTGTTCGAAACATTTGAACAAGCCCCCGCCCCGCGCGTTGGCGCTGCGAACCACAGGAGTTACGTGATGGAAGACAGCCGCGTCTGGGAATTCGAGGAAAGCCTGTGGAAGGCCGATTTCGAGCATTATCGCGATTCGATCGACAGGGAATGCCTGATGGTCGTCCCGCAGCCGCCCTTTGTGCTGGCGGGCTATGACGCGATCGAGGCGGTCGCGCAGACCCCGCGCTGGACCGAAGTCAGCTTTTCGGAAACGCATATCGCCCGGCCGCAGGAAGGGCTGATCGTCGTCGCCTATGCGGTCGATGCCGCGCGCGAGGGCGTCGATCCCTATCAGGCGCACTGCACCTCGACCTACCGGCGGCTCGGCCATGACCAGTGGCAGGTCGTCCAGCACCAGCAGACGCCGAAGCTGGCGCTGGGCAGCTGATCAGTCGCGCAGCAGATCGTTGATCGCGGTCTTCGCGCGCGTCTGCGCATCGACCCGCTTGACGATGACGGCGCACGACAGGCTGGGCCCCGGCGACCCGTCGGGGAGCGGCTTGCCGGGCAGGGTGCCGGGGACGACGACCGAATAGGCGGGGACGCGACCGACGAAGACCTCCCCCGTCTGCCGGTCGACGATCTTGCTGGTCGACGAGATGAACACGCCCATCGAGAGCACGGCCCCGCGCTCGACATGGACGCCCTCGACGACTTCGGACCGGGCGCCGATGAAGCAATCGTCCTCGATCACGACGGGGTTCGCCTGCAGCGGCTCGAGCACGCCGCCGATGCCGACGCCGCCCGACAGATGGACGTTCGCGCCGATCTGCGCGCAGCTGCCAACGGTTGCCCAGGTATCGACCATCGTGTTCGCCCCGACATGCGCGCCGATGTTCACAAAGCTGGGCATCAGGACGACATTCTTGCCGATGAAGGCCCCGCGCCGGACGATGGCCCCCGGAACGGCGCGAAAGCCGGCTGCGCGAAAGGCGTTGTCGCCCCAGCCGGTGAATTTCGACGGCACCTTGTCGAACCAGTTGGCACCATAAGGGCCGGCCATGATCGCGTTGTCGTTGAGGCGGAAACTGAGCAGCACGGCCTTCTTCAGCCACTGGTTCACGCGCGAGCCGCCATTGCCGTCGGGCTCGGCCACGCGCACGTCGCCGCTGTCGAGCGCCATGATCGCCGCGTCGACGGCCATGCGCACCTCGCCCTGCGTCGCCGGCGAGATCGTGTCGCGGGCTTCCCAGGCTGCGTCGATGATGGTTTCCAGATTCATGCCATTTCCCCCGTGAGTTCGTGCAGCCAGTCGGTCAGGTGCGCCGTGCGGTAATCGATGAAGGGCGCGAACTCTTCCTCCGATGCCTGTTCGGACCCGTTGTCGACCCAGAGCGTCGTCATGCCGAGTTGCTTGGCCGGTTTCAGGTTGCGCGCCATGTCCTCGGCAAAAAGCGCCCGCGTGGGATCGACCTGCCACTTCGCGCACATGGACGCATAGCTGGCCGGCGCAGGCTTGGGCACATACCCCATGGCATGGATATCGTGGATGGCCTCGAAACTGGTGCCGAGCCCGAGCCGGTCGAGCACGCGCTGGGCATAATCGACATCTCCGTTGGTGAAGACGAGCTTCCTTCCGGGAAGCCGTGCAATCGCTTCCACCAGGCGCAGGTCCTCCACGACGCGGTCGAGCGCAATGTCATGAACGTCGTCTAGGAAATGCTTCGGATCGGTCCCGTGCAATGCCATCAGGCCCGACAGGGTCGTCCCGTGATCGCGAAAATAGCGTTTCTGGATCGCGCGCGCCTGGGCGGCATCGCAGCCGACGAGCCGCTGGATATAGGCCCCCATGCGTGCATCGATCAGCGCGAACAAATCGCAGGACGCAGGGTAGAGCGTGTTGTCGAGATCGAAGATCCAGGCGTCGATGTGTGCGACGTCGACGCGACTGTCTGGCAGGGCATGCTGGTCCGTCATAGTGAATGTCCCTTACCGGCACTGTCCCGCCGTGCAATCAGCTTGAGGGTGGCGAAGACTATGATCGTGACGATGCAATCGCCTATGAAGAATGGCCAGGACTGGCGGGAGGTCATATGATTTCGAAGCAAGCACGATTTCTGGCCGGATGCGTCTTTCCGTTGTGCGTACTCGCCGGATGCGGCGACTCGGGCGGCGGCAGCATCGCCTCGACGCCGACGCCGCCGCCCGCCGCCGTAAGTCCCCCTGCCGCCCCTGCGCCGAGCCCCACAGCCGTGCCGGCCGTCAATTACGATACCGCCGAATACCGCCGGTCGAACGGCGCCGTCCAGGCCCAGGCGCTGGCCGCCTATAATGCCGGCGCGACGGGGGCCGGCGTCATCGTCGGCGTCATCGATTCGGGCGTGGACGCCACCAGCGCGGAATTCGCCGGCAGGATCAGCGCGCTGTCCGCCGATTTTGCCGGAACGCGGGGCATTCAGGACGAAGGTGGCCATGGCACCGCAGTCTCCGATGTGCTGCTCGGCGCGCGCAACGATTCGGGCATCCACGGGGTCGCGTTCAACGCGACGTTGCTTGCGCTGCGCACCGACACCCCGGGAAGCTGCACGACCGGTACCGACGGATGCTCGCACAACGACAACAATATTGCCGCCGCCCTCGATGCAGCGGTTTCGGCGCGCGCCCGCGTCGTGAATATCTCGCTCGGCGGATCGCCCCCCAATACGCGGCTGCGCACGTCCATCGACCGCGCCACCGCGGCCGGGACGATCATCGTCATTTCGGCGGGCAACGACGGCGTGACGAGCCCGACGGCCGCCGAGAATCCGGACATGCTGGCCCAGGTGGCCAATGATGCCATCGCGCGCGGGCTGATCATCATCGCCGGGGCCGCCGACTCGACGGGCGCGCTGGCCGATTTTTCGAACAAGGCGGGCAATGGCGCGGCCAATTATGTGACGGCGCTCGGCGTCCGCATCCGGGCCGTGGACAACACCGGTACAGCGTTTCTCTATAGCGGAACCTCGTTTTCAGCCCCCGTGGTTTCCGGCGCCATTGCGCTGATTTCTCAAGCGTTTCCCAACCTGACCGCGGCGCAGATCGTGGCGCTCCTCTATCGCTCGGCCGACGACCGGGGCGCCACCGGTGTCGATGCTGTCTATGGGCGCGGCGAAATCAACCTCGCCCGCGCGTTCAGCCCCATCGGCTCGCTGTCGCTCGCAGGCACGGCCGTGCCCGTGTCGCTGACCGGCAATGCCACGCTGGGCGGGACGATGGGCGATGCGCCCAAAGCCGGGCTCGGTGCCGTGATCCGCGACGAATTCGAGCGCGACTTCAATGTCGATCTGGCCCCGACGCTGTCGCGCGCGCCGATCCAGCAGGCGCTGGCCAATGGCCTTGCGCAGGGCAGCCGACTGCTGTCGGCCGCCGGACGACGGGCAAGCTTTGCGCTGGCCGTCGATACCGACAGCACGCCGCGACCGCTGATGCTGACGGCCCGCGATGCCGACCGGGCACGGGTGCTTGCAGGCTCGGTTGCGATCGCCGTTTCGCGGGACCTGAAGCTCGGCTTCGGCGGCGGCCGGGGCGCGGACGGGCTGTTGCCGGGCGCGCAGGACGACCGCGAACCCGCCTTTCTGATTGTCGATCATAGCCTCGATCGCGAGCCGCTCGGCGCCTTTGCCGTCCGGCGTGCGTTCGGCCGCGCCGGCCTCACGCTGGCTGCCGAAAGCGGGCGGATGCGGCTGTGGCAGCGCAGCGACCTCGGATCGATCAACGACGGCATCCGGCGCTATGCCTATGCCGAACTGTCGGCCGGGCTGGACGGTCGCGCCGGGCCGGTCGCCCTGAGCGCGAAACTCACGCGTCTCGACGAGCGCGCCACCGTCCTCGGCAGCCGTTTCGCCGGCGCGCTCGGCGGCAATGGCGCCGTCAGCTGGTTCGGCGACATGGGCGTCACGCTGTCCCCCTTCGCCAAATGGCGGCTGGGGGCGAGCCTGCGCCGCGGCTGGACCAGTCCGGACACGGGCAGCGTGCGGGCCCGTTCGGTCCTGCTCACACAGGGCCTCGCCGCCAGCATCGCCCGCGACAGTCTTTCGGTAGACGGCGACAGTTTCGCGATCCGCTATGCCGAACCGCTGCGCGTGGTCGGCGGCGGCCTCAACCTGCTCGCGCTGGGCAATGGTCCGCAGATGCTCTCGCTGTCGCCCTCCGGCCATGAGCGCGACTGGGAAGCGGTGTACGCCCGGCCGCTGGGAAGGGGTTGGCTGACGGCCAACACCTATTGGCGGCGGCAGGCGGGCAATTATCTGAACGCGCCCGACGACCTCGGCGCGGCGGTGCGCTACAGCTTCGATTTCTAGACGGTAAAGCTCTCGCCGCAGCCGCACGACCCCTTGGCATTGGGGTTTTCGAAGACAAAGCCGGCCGTGAAATCGTCCTCGACCCAGTCCATGCGGCTGCCGATCAGATACAGCACCGAAGCGCCGTCGACGAAGAGCGTACCGCCCGCCGTCTCGATCTTCTCGTCCATCGGGCTGGCGCCGGTGACATAGTCGACCGAATAGGCCAGGCCCGAGCAGCCGCGGCGCGGTGTCGAGAGCTTGACGCCGATCGCGTCCGCCGGTGCCTTTGCCATCAGCGCGGCAATGCGCGCCTCGGCGCCCGGCGTCAGCAGCAGCGCGGCGGGGCGTGCGCGGGTCTTCGTCTCTACGCCCATCACAGCATCCCCAGTTCGAGGCGGGCCTCGTCGGTCATCTTGCCCGGGTCCCATGGCGGATCCCAGACAAGGTTCACGTCGACGACGCCGACGCCGGGCACGCTGCCGACGCGCAGCTCGACTTCGGTCGGCATGGTCTCGGCGACCGGGCAGTGCGGGGTCGTCAAGGTCATGTTGACGTGGACATGGCCTTCGTCGACCTCGACGCCATAGATAAGGCCCAGGTCATAGATATTGACCGGAATTTCCGGGTCGTAAATGTCCTTGAGCGCGGCGACGACGGCTTCGTACAGGTCGCCGCCCGGCTCGCCTTCGGCCAGACTGGGCGGCTCGGCCTTGAGAAACCCGTCGAGATAGTCGCGCTTGCGCCCGCTCGTTTCGGGCGGGGTTTCGACGACATCCTGTACGCGGGCGCGCGGCGGCGCGTCGACGCTGGTGACTTCCTCGATCTTCATCCGAACAGTTTCCTTACCCGTTCAAGTCCTCGGACCAGCGCCGCAATGTCGTCGGGCCCGTTGTAAATGCCGAAACTCGCGCGGGCGGTGGCGTCGACGCCGAGCCAGTCCATCAGCGGCTGGCCGCAATGATGGCCGGCGCGCACCGCCACGCCCTCTTCGTCCAAGATAGTGCCGACATCGTGCGGGTGCACCCCCTCGACATTGAAACTGACAATGCCGGCCGCATCCTCCGGCCCGTAGAGCGTGACCGCGTTCATCGTGCGCAGCGCGTCGCGGCACTGGGCGACCAACGCCGTTTCGTGCGCGTGAATCGCGTCGAGGCCGATGGCATCGACATAGTCGACCGCCGCGCCCAGGCCGACGACGCCGACGATATGCGGCGTGCCCGCCTCGAAGCGGCCGGGTACCGGCGCATAGGTCGTCCGCGCGAACGTCACCCGGTCGATCATGGCGCCGCCGCCGTGCATCGGCGGCATCGCATCGAGCAGGTCGTGCCGGCCCCACAGCACCCCGATGCCGGTCGGGCCGTAGAGCTTGTGGCCTGAAAAGGCGTAGAAATCGCAGTCGAGATCGACGACGTCGACCGCCAGCCTCGGCACTGCCTGGCACCCGTCGAGCAGCAGCTTGGCGCCCACGGCGTGCGCGAGCGACGCTGCGCGCTTCGCCTCGAGCACCGAGCCGAGCACGTTCGAGACATGGGCAAAGGCGACCATCGTATGCGCGGGGGTCAGCATGGCTTCGGCCGCGTCGAGGTCGATCCGTCCATCGGGCGTCAGCGGGCAGACATCGACCTGCCAGCCCGCAAGCTGCCAGGGTACAATGTTCGAATGATGCTCGAGCTGGCTGAGCAGCACGCGGCCCTTTTGCGGGAAGCTCTGCGCGACGAGATTGATCGCCTCGGTCGCGCCGCGCACGAAGACGACCTCGTTTTCGGACGTTGCGCCGATGAACTGCGCCACGCGGCGGCGGGCGGCTTCATAGGCCAAAGTCATGTCGGCCGAACGGGCATAGACGCCGCGATGGACCGTCGCATAATCGGGGCCATAGGCGCGGGCGATGGCGTCGATGACGTGCCTCGGCTTCTGCGCCGTGGCGGCGGTATCGAGATAGTGCCAGGGGGCGCCGCCCTTGTCGAAAAGGCCGGGGAAATCGGCGCGGTGGTCGACAGGGCGCGCCAAAAGTGCGGCGTTCCCGCCTTCATTGCCGTCATGCTGAACTTGTTTCAGCATCCACACCTCCACCCGAGCTGTTGAGCGGGTTGAAGGATGGACCCTGAAACGAGTTCAGGGTGACGAAAGCCTGTAGTCACGACACCCTCCCCAAAGCCGTCAGCGCTGCCGCTTCCAGTTCTTCCCGAGCCTCGGCCCCGGCGAACACCTCGCTGACGAACGCCTGCAGCAGCAACGTCCGCGCCTCGCGCGGCGCAATCCCGCGCGCCGCGAGATAGAACAGGGCGTTCCTGTCGAGCTCCCCGACGGTCGCGCCATGGGCGCATTTCACGTCGTCGGCGTAGATTTCGAGTTCGGGTTTCGAATTGGCAGTCGCGGTGCGGCTGAGCAGCATGGCTTTCACCGACTGGGTGCTGTCGGTCCGCTGCGCGTCGCGCGCCACCGCGACCTTGCCGAGGTAGCTGCCGGTTGCCGACCCGCCGAGCACCGAGCGCACAACCTGGTTGCTCGTCGCGTTGGGCTCGACGTGGCGGACGGTGGTGACGATCTCGAGATTAGCGTCGCCCCCGCCGACCTGCACCGCGCCGAATTCGAAATGCGCGCCGTCGTGGAGCGTCACGTCGAGGGCAATGCGGCCATATCCCTCGCCGGCGTTCAGCACGTGAAAGTCCATCTGCGCACCGGCGCCGAGCGTAATCGCGAAATCATGGATGCCGCTGTCGGCAACCAGATGGCGCACCGTGCGCGCGCCCGCCGCGACGGCGATTTCGACCGGCGCCGGTACGGGCCACAGGCGCGCGACCGCTTCCAGGTCGCTGTACCGCCAGGCTTCATCCTTGCGGGTCGGAAGGGCTGTCATGCGGCCAGGTCCCGATAGCCCTCGCGCTCGAGTTCGAGCGCGAGTTCGGGGCCGCCGGTGCGCGTGATGCGGCCGTCGGCCAGCACATGGACGAAATCGGGGCGGACATAATCGAGCAGCCGCTGGTAATGAGTGATCAGCAGCACTGCCTTGTCGGGCTTGCGCATGATGCGGTTGATGCCATCGCCAACGACGCGCAGCGCATCGATGTCGAGGCCGGAGTCGGTTTCGTCGAGGATCGCGAGCGCGGGGTCGATGATGCCCATCTGAACCATCTCGTTGCGCTTCTTCTCGCCGCCCGAAAAGCCGACGTTCACCGGGCGCTTGAGCATGTCCATGTCCATGCCCATCGCTTGCGACTGGGCGCGGGCGATCTTCAGGAATTCGGCACCCGACAGCGGCGCCTCGCCGCGCTGCTTGCGCTGCGCGTTCAGCGCCTCGCGGAGGAACTGCACGTTCGACACACCGGGGATTTCGACGGGATATTGGAAGCCAAGGAACAGGCCCGCGGCGGCGCGTTCATGGGGGGCGAGCGCCAGAAGGTCCTGCCCGTTGAAGGTCGCCGCCCCCCCGGTGATCTCATATCCCGGCCGTCCGGACAGCACATAGCCGAGCGTCGACTTGCCCGCGCCGTTTGGCCCCATGATCGCATGGATCTCGCCCGGGTTGAGCGCCAGCGTCAGCCCCTTGAGGATCGGCTTGTCGCCGACGGCGGCGTGGAGGTTATTGATTTGGAGCATTAGAACCAGAAACCGTTCATTTCCTTGAGGAACTTCTCATTCGCACGCGCGGCGTCACCCTGAACTCGTTTCAGGGTCCTCCGCTCGCGACGCCGCCAGTCGTTGAGGGATAGACGCCCGATCAAGTCCGGGGTGACGGGCGGGGGTGGGGAAGGCGTTCGTCATCCGACCGATCCCTCGAGGCTAATCCCCAGCAGCTTCTGCGCCTCGACCGCGAATTCCATCGGCAGCTGCTGCAGCACTTCTTTCGCAAAGCCGTTGACGATCAGCGTCACAGCTTCCTCGGCATTCAGGCCGCGCTGCATCGCATAGAAGAGCTGGTCGTCGCTGATCTTGCTCGTCGTCGCCTCGTGCTCGATCTGCGCGCTGGGATTGCGGACTTCGATATAGGGGACGGTGTGCGCGCCGCTCAGGCTGCCGAGCAGCAGCGAATCGCACTGGGTGAAATTGCGCACCCATTCGGCATTGGGCCCGACGCGCACCAGGCCGCGATAGGTGTTGTTGCTGTGCCCCGCGCTGATCCCCTTCGACACGATCGTCGAGCGTGTCCCCTTGCCATTATGGATCATCTTGGTGCCGGTGTCGGCCTGCTGGTGATTGTTGGTGACCGCAACCGAGTAGAATTCGCCGACACTGTTCTCGCCGTTCAGCACGCAGCTCGGATATTTCCAGGTGACCGCGCTGCCGGTTTCGACCTGCGTCCAGCTGACCTTGCTGCGCGCGCCCTGGCACAGCGCGCGCTTGGTCACGAAGTTGTAGATGCCGCCCTTCCCCTCGGCGTCGCCGGGGTACCAGTTCTGCACTGTCGAGTATTTGATCTCGGCATCGTCGAGCGCGACGAGTTCGACGACGGCCGCATGGAGCTGGTTCTCGTCGCGCATCGGCGCGGTGCAGCCCTCGAGATAGCTGACATAGCTGCCCTTGTCGGCGACGATCAGCGTGCGTTCGAACTGGCCGGTGTTTTCCGCATTGATGCGGAAATAGGTGCTCAGCTCCATCGGGCAGCGGACGCCCTCAGGGATGTAGACGAAGGTCCCGTCGCTGAAGACCGCGCAGTTGAGCGTGGCGAAGTAGTTGTCGTGCATGGGCACGACCTTGCCCAGCCAGCGCCTTACCAGATCGGGATATTCGCGGATTGCTTCCGAGATCGAGCGGAAGATGACGCCCGCGCGTTCGAGTTCGGCGCGGAAGGTGGTCGCCACGCTGACGCTGTCGAACACGGCGTCGACGGCGACCTTGCGGCTGCCCTCGACGCCCGCGAGCATCTTCTGCTCCTCGATCGGGATGCCGAGCTTTTCATAGACGCGCAGGATTTCGGGATCGACCTCGTCGAGCGAGCCGAGCTTGGGCTTCGCCTTGGGCGCGGCGTAATAATAGGCGTCCTGGTAATCGATCGGCGCGATGTCGAGCTTGGCCCAGTCGGGTGCCGCCATCGTCTGCCAGAGGCGGAACGCCTTCAGCCGCCAGTCGAGCATCCACTGGGGCTCGTTCTTCTTTGCCGAGATGAAGCGGACGGTGTCTTCGCTCAGCCCCTTGGGCGCAAAGTCGGTTTCGATGTCGGACGACCAGCCGTGCTCGTAATCGGCGACGCTGGCGGCGGCGTCACGCGCGGCCTGGTCCTTGACGGGAAGATCGGTCATGGCTGCACCTGTGCAAGTTGGGTCAGCGGCACGGCCGCCAGGGCGCCGCGCACTGCACCGTTGACCATGCCCCAGTGCGGCTTGGTCAGGCATTGCCCGTCGAGCGCGCAATCGTCGCGATGTTCATCGACGCAGGTCGTCATCGCAATGGGGCCCTCGATCGCTTCGATGATGTCGGCCAGGCTGATGGCCGCCGCCGGTCGCGTCAGCTTGAACCCGCCGCCGGTGCCGCGCAGCGACGAGAGCAGCCCGGCGCCCGCGAGCTTTTGCATCAGTTTCTGTGCGGTGGGCAGCGGCACGCCGGTCTCGGCGCTGAGCTCGGTCGCCGACAGGCGCGCCCCACAGCCGTGGCGGGCAGCAGCGCTCATCATCACGACGGCATAATCGGCAAGGCTGGAGAGTCGCATGGTTCAATCGGATATAATCACTCCGATTGGAAAGTCACGTCTTGCGAACGAGCGGCGCGATACCTTCGAATTCGGTGCGCTTGAGCGTCAGCGTGGCCAGCGTCGGCAGGTCCTCGGCAATGCGGGTCGGAGTTACCCCGGTGAAGGCCTTGATCTCGCGTATGAAATGCGACTGGTCGTAGAAACCGCCGGCCAGCAGGTCCTGCGCGCCGACTTCCCCCTTGGCGAGCGCGATGGCCGCCTTGAGCGCGCGGTACTTGCGCGACAGCATCTTGGGCGGCGATCCGTAATAGGCGTTGCAGCGCCGCTCGACCTGTCGGCGCGACAGGCCGGTTGCGGCGACGAGCGTGTCGACATCGGGCGACGGGTGCGAATCGAGCCAGTCGTCGACGATCCGCGTGAAATCGAACGCGGCAGACTTGCCGCGCCCGATGACCAGATCGGCAAATTTCGTCCCGATGGCGACTCGCTCGTCGAGGCCGGCTGCGGCGCGCAGCGCCTCCGGCACGCCGCGCAGTTCGGCACCGAACAATTCGCGGGCGTCGATCACCCGGTTGACCAGCAGCGAGGCTTCGAAATCGAGCAGGCTCCCCCAGCCGGCAGGGAGCAGACCACAGCCGAACAGGTGAATGGGTCCCCACACCTTGATGTCGACCGGCCCTGTCGTCGGGCCCACGATCTGGATTTCGGGCGCGCGCTGGACATGGCCGTCGGCAAAGCGATATTCGCCGTGCCCCATCAGGTTGACGCGGAATTGCGCGAGGTCCGCGCGGTCGGTGTCTTCCCACAGCGCAACGTCGGCTTTCAGTTCGTAGAAGACCGAGAGATAGGACCGCAGATGCTCGGGCGGCATGGCATAGTCGAGCGAAATCGCGCTCGGCGGCGGGACTGTCTTACCCATGTTTGCGCCCGTGAAAACCCCAAGTTACTCAACAGTCTAGGTCAAGAGAAACGCAAAGAAAAGCGGCCCAGACGATTGCTCGACTGGGCCGCCAGGAAAAGGTTTCCGCATGGACGTGCCATACGAAGCCCTTCGGGTCGCAAAACGGGTCTAATCGTAACGGCATCGAGTCGTATTGTACGGAATCGACATTCGGCAAAAATCAGGTTTTTGCGCATGGTTTTGACGCGGTGCGTCGCGCGCGATAGCCGCGTTGGCCATGTCCCTGTTCGACCTTGCCCGCCCCGCCCTGTTTCGCATCGACCCCGAGCGTGCCCATGGGATGACGCTGGCCGCCTTGAAGCTCGCGCCGCCGCGCACCGCCCGGCACGACCCCATCCTCGCGACGCGGCTCGCCGGCATCGACTTTCCGTCGCCGGTGGGGTTGGCTGCGGGTTTCGACAAGGATGCCGAGGTTCCGGACGCCATGCTGGGGACGGGCTTCGGCTTTGTCGAAGTGGGCACGCTGACGCCGTTGCCGCAGGAGGGAAATCCCCGGCCGCGCCTGTTTCGCCTCGTGGAGGACGAAGCGGTGATCAACCGCATGGGGTTCAACAACCGCGGGCAGGCGGCGGCATTGGCGCGGCTTCAGCACCGCCGGCGGCGCGGCGTCGTCGGCGTCAATATCGGGGCGAACAAGGACGCCAGGGACAGGATCGGCGATTATGTTTCGGGGGTCCGCACGATGGCGGGCGTGGCGGACTATCTGACCGTCAACATCTCTTCCCCCAATACGCCGGGCCTGCGGGGGCTTCAGGACCTGGGCCCGCTCACCGAGCTGCTGACCGCAATCGCCGGCGTCCGCACGCCGGGCGGACCGCCGCTGTTCCTCAAGGTCGCACCCGACCTCACTCCCGCCGACATCGACGGCATCGTCAAAGCGGCGTCGGGCCGGGTCGACGCGCTGATCGTGTCCAACACGACGGTCATGCGTTTCGACAACCTGCGCTCCCCGCACCGGACGGAGGCCGGGGGCCTGTCAGGGGTGCCGCTGCGCGGCCATGCCTATGAGCGCCTCAAGGATTTCCGGCGCGCGACGGGCGGCGCGATCCCCCTGATCGCGGCCGGCGGCATCGACACCGCGGAGGAGGCCTATTCCCGGATCCGGCATGGCGCGTCGCTGGTGCAGCTCTACTCGGCGCTGGTCTATCGGGGGCCGGGGCTCGCCCGTCAGATCGCCGATGGTCTTGCCCGCCAGCTGACGCTCGACGGCTTTGGCACTATTGCAGACGCCGTGGGGGTAGACGCGCTTTAGTCTGCGGTCCTAGGGTGGGCGCCATGATCCGCAAACTCATCGGGCTCATCGCCCTGCTCGCCGCCCAGCCCGTCCTCGCGCGCGGAGGCGTCGTATCGGCGGCCGACCCGCGCGCCGCCGAAGCGGGCCAGCAGATCCTGCGCGAAGGCGGCAGTGCCGCCGATGCGATGATGGCAATGATGCTGGCGCTGACCGTGGTCGAGCCGCAGTCGTCGGGCATCGGCGGCGGCGGTTTCTTCCTCTACCACGACGCAAAGACCGGGCGGATCGCGACAGTCGATGGCCGCGAGAAGGCACCGTCGAGCGCAAGGCCCGAATTGTTCCTGGACGCCGACGGCAAGCCGCTGCCCTTCATCCAGGCCTTTCCCGGCGGCAAGTCGGTCGGCGTCCCCGGCAACATCCGCCTGATGGAGCGCGTCTCTGCCCGCTGGGGCAAGCTCGCCTGGGGCAAGTTGTTCGAGCCCGCGATCAAGCTTGCCGAGGACGGCTATGTCGTCAGCGCCCCGACGGCGTCGCTGCTGCGCACCGTCGCGCCCCTGTGGAAGGATTTCCCGGCCGCCCGGGCGGTCTATTGGAACGGCGACCGGCCGAAGGCGGAAGGCGAAATCGTCAAGAACCCCGCGCTGGCGGCGACGTTGCGCCGGATTGCTAGAGGCGGGGCGCCGGCCTTTTACACGGGGGCCACGGCACAGGCGATTTCGGAAGCGGTTTCGGGATCCGCACGCAATGCGACGCAGCTGACGGCGGCCGACCTCGCGGCGTACAAGGCCGTCGACCGCGACGCGCTCTGCCGGCCGTACCGCCAGTACAAGATCTGCGGCATGGGGCCCCCCTCGTCGGGGGCGACCACGGTGCTGCAGATGCTGGGCATGATCGAGCGCTTCGACATGAAGGCGCTCGGCCCCGACAGTCCGGTCGCCTGGCACCTGATCGCCGAAGCCATGGGGCTGGGCTATGCGGACCGCGAGAAATATCTGGGCGATCCCGATTTCGTCAAAGTGCCCGTCGCCGGCTTGCTCGACCCGGCCTATATCAAGGCGCGCTCGGCGCTGATTTCGGAGAAGACCTCGCTGGCGAAGTACGAGGCCGGAACGCCGCCGGGGGCCGAGGCCCGCACCGCGGCCGTGTCGTCCGAAGTGGCAGGCACCACCCATTTCGTGGCGGTCGACGCCGCGGGCAATGTGGCCAGCATGACATCCACGGTCGAAGGGCCGTTCGGCAGCCAGCTGGTCGCCGGCGGATTTGTCCTCAACAACGAACTGACCGATTTCACCTTCGCCCCCGTCAAGGACGGCGCGCCCGTCGCCAATGCGGTGGCTGCGGGCAAGCGGCCGCTGTCGTCGATGTCGCCGACGATCGTCTATGGTCCCGACGGCAAGGTCGTTCTTGCGGTCGGTTCGGCCGGCGGCAAGCGGATCATCATGCACGTTATGAAAGCCCTGGTCGGGGTGCTCGACTGGGGTCTGCCTGCGCGGGATGCGCTGGGGTTGCCCAACATCTACTTCGGCGGCGATGCGATCCTGGTTGAACAGGGAACCAAGCTGTCGGCCATGTCGGGCGCGCTGGCGGCGCTTGGCCGTACCGTGGTCGCGACCGATCTCGGCTCGAAACTCAACGCGATCCAGCGCACGCCCAGCGGCTGGGTGGGCGCAGCGGACCCCCGCGGCAAGGGCGAAGCACTCAGCGAATAAGGCCGACGTCGGCAACACGCACGCGGCACGAAGGAGAGACATGCGGACGTTCGAGACATTTCCCAACCTCGTGACCATGTTCTTTACGCGGGCGCGGGAATATGGCGACGCGCCGTTCCTGTGGCACAAGTCCGCAGGGGTCTGGCAGTCGCGGAGCTGGGCACAGACCGCGCGCGAAGTGGCAAGCCTTGCCGCCGGCCTGAAGGCAATGGGCCTGTCGCGGGGCGACCGCGTCATGCTGGTCAGCGAAAATCGTCCCGAATGGTGCATCGCCGACCTCGCGATCATGGCAGCGGGCTGTGTCACCGTGCCGACCTATGTCACCAATACCGAGCGCGACCATGCGCATATCCTCGGCGACTCGGGCGCGAAGGCGGCGATCGTGTCGAGCGCCAAGCTCGCGCGGACGCTGCTGCCGGCCGTCTTGCGTTCGGCGCATTGCAAAGCGGTCATCGGCATCGAGGACATCCGCGTCGGCCAGTCGGGCGACATCACGCTCCACGACTGGAAAACGCTGATCCAGAGCCAGACGCCCGATGTGGCCGCAGCCACGGCCGCGGCGGACTTCGGCCGGGGCGACCTCGCCTGCATCATCTACACGAGCGGCACCGGCGGTTCGCCCCGCGGCGTGCGCCAGCACCATGGGGCGATCCTGCACAATGTGGCGGGTTGCATCGACATCGTGGCGAACGATTATGGCTGGGACGACGAGATTTTCCTGTCGTTCCTGCCGCTGAGCCACGCCTATGAGCATTCCGGCGGGCAGTTCCTGCCCATCGGCCTCGGCGGGCAGATCTATTATGCCGAAGGGCTCGAAAAGCTCGCGTCCAACATCGAGGAAGTGCGCCCGACCCTGATGGTCGTCGTGCCGCGCCTGTTCGAAGTGCTGCGCGCGCGCATCGTCAAGACCATCGAGAAACAGGGCGGCCTGGCCCCGAAACTGCTCGAACGTGCGCTTTCGCTCGGCGCCAAGGATCTTGGCAAGGGCATCCCGTTCTGGGACAGGCCGGTCGACTTCTTCATCAAAAGGACGCTGCGGCCCAAGGTCCAGGCCAAGTTCGGCGGACGGATCAAGGCGCTGGTTTCGGGCGGCGCCCCGCTCAATCCCGAGATCGGCGTTTTCTTCCACGCGCTCGGCCTCACCTTGCTGCAGGGCTATGGCCAGACCGAGTCCGGCCCGGTCATCAGCTGCAACCGGCCGAAGGTCGGGCTGAAGATGGACACGGTCGGGCCCCCGATGAAGGACACCGAGGTCCGCATCGCCGAGGACGGGGAGATCCTGGTGCGTGGCGAACTCGTCATGCACGGCTATTGGAACAACGAGGCGGAAACGGCGCGCGTGCTGGTCGATGGCTGGCTGCACACGGGGGACGTGGGGCATATCGACGACGCCGGCCGCATCGTCATTACCGACCGCAAGAAGGACCTGATCGTCAACGACAAGGGCGACAATGTCTCTCCGCAAAAGGTCGAGGGGATGCTGACGCTGCAGCCCGAGATTATCCAGGCGATGGTCGTCGGCGACAAGCGGCCGCATCTGGTCGGGCTGATCGTGCCCGATCCCGAATGGCTGCAGGACTGGTGCGTCAGGAACGACGTGAAGCCCGATTGCACGGCGCTGTGCGGCGATCCCGCGGTCCAGCGTGCGATCATGGTGGCGGTCGACCGGGTCAACGCCGAGCTGTCGGTGACCGAGAAGGTCCGGCGCGTCTGCCTGACGGCCGACGCCTTCACGGTCGACAACGAGATGCTCACGCCCTCTATGAAGATCCGGCGGCACAAGATCCGCGAAGTCTATGGCGAGCGGTTGGACGCGCTGTACAAGGCCTGAGGCGCGGAGCGGCCGCAGTGGGGGCGGGGGCAGCTTTCGCCCCAGATGTTGCCGTTCAATCGCTGATGCTGCATTCTTGAAAGCAGATCGGCTACTTTTCCAGCTTGAGCGCACCGCCCTGAGACTGTCGGATACCTAGGCTGACGGAAAGCGGGGCCTTCCGATCCCAAACATTTCACATTTCATGGTTCCGCTAAGGCCACTATAAGACTCGCGAGCTCCTCGATTGCGCGACAGACATTTTCTGGCTGCCGCCGACGGAATTTTCCACGCGGCTGGCGACATAAGTCCACGATCCGGAATAGGCCATCGACCAGTCGGGTAACTGGCGATATGTGATGTAAGCAACGCCCAATATGCGTACATCCGTGTGGCGCGGGTCGATCGTTATGCGCGACGTCAGCTCGGCGATTGCCACAGCAGGACCTTCCAGCAATTGGGCGAACAGGTTGTCGGCGTTTACGAGGCCCCGGTGATCGCAGCAGCAGCACTGTGCACGCGCGAAACCGCGACAATCCTGTCGATCTCGATGCTTTCGCGACGAAGCATTTTGCAACTGGTCAACAGGAGCGATTGCAACACTTTATGGTTTCCGTGAGACGCTGACACATCAAAAGATGCAGGCAGATTTCGCACGTCCGCGACGAACCGATCGCGCCCATCAGCGGTAGTACAAAGCGCGGCTACTTGCACAGCGTGCGTCGACTGGCGTTTCCTAAGGCTCCGACTGCGTGGCCACAGATATAGAGTACATCGGGCAAGTTTCTGAGATCCGTTGCACGCCGCCGCTGCAGTCAGACCGCGCAATGGGCCATATACGGACTAAGCCACTGGATCTCCTCATTTTTTCAGAACGATCCCAGGATATGTTGAGACAAATCCTGGAAAATACGAAAGATATAGTCTTTGATCTGGGAATTTAGTCCGAGACCAGCCTCATCCCGGGTTTTTCTTCTAATATTAGGTTTGTGCGCAACGACATGCACAGGTTTCGGGATGCTAAAATGCTCTGGTTCGAGGCCATCGCGCCCATTCGCTTGAAACTGGCCCTGTCGTTCGGGCTTCTGACGTTTCTCAACTTGATATCGGGAACCGCTGGCATCATCGCCAGCGCGGGCCACCCAGCAGCGGTGATCGTCACGCTCGTTGGCGTAAGCATCTCGATCGTCGCCAGTATCAAGTTCCGGTCGGTCATTGCCGACCCCTATGTGACGACCGTAGTTCGTATGGAGGCCTTGGCAGCTGGCGATCTCGAAAGCCCAATCAAATTCACCGATTATCAGGAGTGCGTGGGTCGGCTGACCCGAGCGATGTTCGTTTTTCGCGATACTGCCGTTGCCAGGCAGCGGGATGCCGAGGTTCAAACCGAGGTCGTGACCGCGCTCGCCGAACGATTGAGCCAGGTTGCGAGCGGGGATCTGACGGCAACCGTCACTGCAGACTTTCCGTCCGCCTATGCCGACCTCAAGACCAATTATAATGACGCCCTCTCGAACTTGCGTGCCCTTATCGGTTCGGTTGGAGAGACGGCACATGCAATCCGTACCGGGAGCGGCGAGATCGCCCAGGCTTCGGAAGATCTTGCACGCCGCACCGAAAGCAATGCCGCCAGCCTTGAGGAGACATCGGCTGCATTGTCGCAGATCGATGGCAGACTGAAATCAACCGCCGGTGCGTCTGCGAGCACAGTGAAGCGAGCCGACCAGGCTATCGCGACAGTCGGCGGAGGGCGGCAAGTTGCCGAAGAAGCCGTGCAAGCAATGGAACGTGTGAGCGATAGCGCAAAGGGAATCGATTCCGTTATCGAGGGCCTCGACAAGATCGCGTTTCAAACCCGAGTTTTGGCGATGAACGCAGCTGTAGAAGCAGGACGTGCAGGAGACGCGGGTCGTGGATTTGCAGTTGTCGCGGATTTGGTGAGTGCGCTCGCAATGCGCGCTGAAGAAGAGGCCAAGCGCGCGCGCGACCAGCTGAGCGTGACCCAGACCGACATCGTGGCAGCCGTCAGCGCCGTCGAGAAAGTTGATGGAGCGCTTCAAGACATCGCCAGCGACGTCGACGAGGTCCACACGCTCCTTGCAACCATGGCGAGCGACAACCTGGCGCAAGCAGAAACGATTTCTCAGATCAACGGCGCGGTATCCGCGATGGATCAGTCGACGCAGCAAAATGCAGCCATGGTCGAAGAAACGTCGGCCGCCGCCCAGAACCTGACAAAGGAAGTGTTCGCCCTTATTGAACAGACCCAGAAGTTCACCGTGGGTGCCGGCGGAACACGGCCCACTCTATTCACGCCAAAGCACTTTGTCCCTGCGGCTCCGGCCCCACGGGGTAAAACGTTGAGGGCCGATGGCCGAAAGTTGAAAACGTCACTCGACACCGAGGACTCGCGAAACGCGGATGACTGGACATCGTTCTGAGTCGCCTCCCCTAAAACGGACCAGTCAGGCAAGGGGCTGTGCCGGGCGATCTAGTTCAACCGCTTTCTAGGAACGCCTGCTTTTGCCGCTGCGCTGCCCAAAGCTGACTGACGGCAATCCGCCAAATCCAGTCCCTGCACCCGGCCCCCGCCCTAAGCCGGTTGGCGCGCCTCGGCTTCGTGGATGGCGCGGAAGCGGGTACGCAGGCCGACCTTGTCGATCTTTTCGGTGCCAAGCTTCGGCAGCGGTTCGTCCGAGAACCAGAGCTTTGCCGGTACCTTGAACGCGGCCAGTTGCTCGCCGAGGAAGAACAACAGCGCTTCTTCGCTCAAATATTCGCCAGGATGAACATGCGCGACGGCGCCGACGATTTCGCCAAGCCGTTCGTCGGCCAGGCCGAAGACGCAGGCCTCGGCAATCGCGGGATGGGCGTAGATGGCCGCTTCCACTTCCTGGCAGCTGATGTTCTCGCCGCCGCGGATGATGATGTCCTTCTTGCGGTCGACGATGAACAGATAGCCGTCCTCGTCGAGATAGCCGATGTCGCCGGTGCGGAAATAACCGTCGGCAGTCATGCAGGCAGCCGTTGCCGCAGGGTTGTTCCAGTAGCCGCTGAAGTTGCACACCGAGCGCATCGAGATCTCGCCGCGTTCGCCCTGCGGCACCGGATTGCCGGCATCGTCAAGGATGGCGAGGTCGACGAGCGGCCGATAGGCGCGGCCGGTGGAATTCGGCTTTTCGAGATAGTTGGTCGAGAATGACCCGCAGCCGATGGCGTTGGTTTCGGTCAGCCCATAGCCGAGCGCGGGCGGGGCCGGCATCTCGTCGTTGAGGCGCCGGACATGCTCGGGCGGGCGCGGTGCGCCACCGGCCGCGAAGCTCTGGATCGTCGATAGGTCGTAATTGGGACGTTCGGGATGGTTGAGGATTTCCCAGCTCATCAGCGGTACACCGGTGAAATTGGTGATCCGTTCGCGCTGGATAAGCTTCATCGCTTCGAGCGCATTCCATTTCGGCATCATCACGATCTTGCGACCGATGGCGAAACTGACGAGCAGCATCGGCACTTCGCCGGTGACGTGGAACAGCGGCACGGTCATGAGAACCGCATGCTGCGGGGCGTCGGGCTTGATCGTGCCGTCCTCGGTGCCGATCTGCAGCTGCATCAGGGCCTGTGCGATATAGCCGAAGGTCGCCTGGACGACGGCGCGATGCGTCGAATAGGCACCCTTTGACTGGCCGGTCGAGCCGGAGGTGAACAGGATGGTGGCAAGGTCGTCGCCCGTGATCTCCGGCAGGGCAGCACCTTCACCGCCCCGGGCGAGGACCGGCGCGAGCGCCTCGTCCAGCGGCAGCGCGATATCGATCAGAACAACCTCGAACCCGGTCTCGCGGCCACAGTCCTCGATGCGCTTTGCCCGCGGCGGATCGGCGAAAACCAGCCGCGCGTCGACGGCGGCAATGCCGTCGCACAGCTCGGCGCCCTGCCACCAGCCGTTGAGCAGCGTCGCCACGCCGCCTGCCATCAATATGCCCATGTAGAGCACGATCCACGAGGGGCCGTTGCGCATCGCGATGCCGACGCGGTCGCCGGTCTTTACCCCATAGCCGCCGACCAGCGCCTGCGCGACCTTAACGGCCTCGGCATGGACCCGGGCATAGCTCAGCCGTTCCTCGCCATCGACGATGAAGTCTGCCGCGCCGTGCTGGGCACAGAAATGGGCGAAATAGCCGACCAGCGTCGGCGGTGCGGCCGCAATCGTCGGCACGGCAACGCCGCACGGCAAGGTGAAGCTGCCGAGCGGCAGCGGTCCCCCCTCGACCGAAAGGTTCGCGATCGCCGTATCGATGCGACGGTCGAGTTCGGATGCCATGGTCTTCCTCTCCCCTTGGTCTTCGCCAATGCCCCTTGTATGGGGGCGAAAACCGGAAGGGAAAAGCCTTGCTGCACGAATTTGCCCTGAGTCTTGCCCTTGGTGCCTCGGCAGGTGCAGGTGCCGTAACGTCAAATGCGATCAAGTTTACCGATCTCGGCCTCAATCCGGTCGCCCTGCAGATCGGCTGGTTCGCGCTCAGGTGGTACAGTCTTGCCTATATCGCCGGAATCGTACTCGGCTGGTGGTATCTGTCGAAGCTGCTGAAACAGCCCGGCGCGCCCATGGCGCAGCGCCACGCCGACGACTTCATGTTCTACGCCACGATCGGCATCATCCTGGGCGGGCGGCTGGGCTATGCGACATTCTACAAGCCCGAGATGTTCGAAACGCCGATGGACATCATCAAGCTGTGGGAAGGCGGGATGTCGTTCCACGGCGGCCTCATCGGCCTGACCCTGGCGGTCGTGTATTTCGCCCGGCACAACAAGCTGCCGCTGTTGCGCGTGCTCGACTATGTGGGCTGCGCGACGCCGTTCGGCGAATTCTTCGTGCGGCTGGCCAATTTCGTCAACGGCGAGCTCTGGGGACGGCCCACCGACCTGCCCTGGGGAATCGTCTTTCCGGGCACGGGCGACGGCATTCCTCGGCATCCGAGCCAGCTGTACGAAGCCGGCCTCGAAGGCGTCGCGCTCGGCGTGCTGCTGTGGTGGCTCTTCTGGAAGACCGACGCGCGCTATTACCCCGGCCGGCTGGCGGGGGCAGGCCTGACCTTTTACGCGCTCGTCCGCTTTTCGCTCGAGCGCGTGCGCCAGCCCGATGCGGGCCTCGAGCATCTGTCATGGGGGCTGACGATGGGGCAGACGCTGTCGCTGCCGGTGCTCGTGTTCGGCCTTTACCTGCTCGCGACGTCGAAGCGGCGCCGGGCGCGCATCGAGCCTGTTGCGGGAACCGCGAGCGTCGCGTGACGGACGTGCAGGGGACGCTGCCCGACCGGCTGGCGCGGGCGATCGCGCTGGCGGGGCCGGTCCCGGTGGCGCGCTTCATGGCAGCGGCCAATGCCGGCTATTATGCGCAGGAAGCGGCGATCGGGGCGGCGGGGGACTTCATCACCGCGCCCGAGATCAGCCAGATGTTCGGCGAGCTCATCGGCGCTTGGATCGCCGACCTGTGGCAGCGGAGCGGGCAGAGGGCGGTTCATTATGTCGAACTGGGCCCCGGTCGCGGGACGCTGGCGGCCGATGCGCTGCGCACGATGGCCAAGGCCGGCTTGCGGCCCCGCGTTCATTTCGTCGAGACCTCGCCCCGGCTGCGCGCCGAACAGGCGGGGCGCATTTCCGACGCCGTCTGGCATGACGATGTCTCGACCCTGCCCGAAGACGCGTCGCTGGTCGTGGTGGCCAACGAATTCTTCGACGCGCTGCCGATCGAGCAGGTGCTGCGCGGCCGCGACGGGTGGCATCGGCGGCTGGTCGCGTGCCAGGACACGCTGTTCCTGCCGATCACCGGGCCCGCCGTGCCCGAGACGATCGTGCCCGAACATTTGCGCGATGCGCCGCCGGGCAGCGTGATCGAATCCTCGCCTGCCTCCGTCGCCATCGTCCGGGGCCTCGCCGCGCGCCTGAGCCGGCAGGGCGGCGCGATGCTCGTCATCGACTATGGCTATGACGGCCCGGCGCTGGGCGAAACGCTGCAGGCCGTGCGCGGGCATGGTTTTGCCAATCCGTTCGACGCGCCGGGCAGCGTCGACCTGAGCGCCCATGTCGATTTCGCGGTCCTCGGCGCCGCGGCACGCATTGCGGGCGCCACCGTCCACGGCCCGACGGCGCAGCGCGACTTCCTGGGGCAGCTGGGCATTGCGACCCGCGCGGCCGCGCTGGCGCGCAAGGCACCCGAGCGTGTCGAGGAAATCGGCGCCGCGCATGCCCGGCTGACGGGTGAGGACGCGATGGGGACATTGTTCCGAGCCATGGCGCTGACCGGCGGCGGCTGGCCCGAACCCGCGGGCTTTGCATGAGCGTGGAGGTGGTCACTGCGCCCTTGCTGGACGGCACGCGGCACGGCTTCCTGGGGCGGGGCGGCGGCGTTTCGACAGGGCTGGTCGCGGGCCTGAACGTGGGGCTGGGCAGCGCTGACGATCCGGCGGCCATCGCCGAAAATCGCCGACGTGCGCTGGCTGCCGTCTCGCCAGGCGCGCAGCTCGTCACGGTGTTCCAGGTCCATTCGCCGGACGTCGTCGTGGCGACCGCGGCCTGGCCCGACGATGCACGGCCCAGAGCGGACGCGATCGTCACCGACCGGCACGGGCTCGCGCTCGGCATCCTGACCGCCGACTGCGCGCCGGTGCTGCTGGCGGACACCGAATCGGGCGTCATCGGCGCGGCCCATGCGGGGTGGAAGGGCGCGATCGCGGGGGTCACCGACGCGACGGTCGCGGCAATGGAAAGCCTGGGCGCCCATCGCGACCGGATCAGCGCGGTCGTGGGTCCCTGCATCGCGCAGGCGAGCTATGAAGTCGACGATGGCTTTCGCGCACGGTTCGTCGCGGCCGGCCTCGACAACGACCGCTTTTTCGCAACCGGCCGACCGGGCCATGCCCAGTTCGACCTTTCAGGCTATGTCGCCCACCGGCTGACGGCCTTTGGCGTGGGCCGGGTCGAGGCGCTGGCGCTCGACACGCTGGAACTTGCCGACCGCTTCTACAGTTTTCGACGCGCGACACTGGCCGGCGAACCGGACTATGGTCGGCAGATATCGCTGATTGCGCTCGGGTAGAATCCTTTCCGGATTCGGGGCGCGCGGCTCCGGAGACGTAAAGTGGAAGACGAAGCTCAACTGACCGGCACGCTCCAGCGGCGTCGCCCCAAAGCGGATATCCTGACAATCGACAACCGGCGCCTCGCGCCCGAGACGCTGATGATGGGCCATGGCTTCGATCCCGCCCTGTCCGAAGGGTCGCTCAAGCCGCCGATCTTCCTGACGTCGACCTTCGTGTTCGAGAATGCGGCGGCGGGAAAGCGGTTTTTCGAAGGTGTCACTGGCAAGCGCCCGGGCGGGGCGGAAGGCCTTGTCTATTCACGTTTCAACGGGCCCAACCAGGAAATTCTCGAGGACCGGCTGAGCATCTGGGAAGATGCAGAGGACGCGCTGGTTTTCTCGTCGGGCATGTCGGCGATCGCAACCGTGATGCTGGCGCTGGTCAAGCCGGGCGACGTCATCGTGCATTCGGCGCCGCTTTACGCGGCTACCGAAACGCTGATCGGGCGCATCCTTGGCCGGTTCGGCGTTCACTGGCTCGACTTTCCGGCCGGCGCGACGCGCGACGAGATCGACGCGGTCATGGCGCAGGCCAAGGGGCTCGGCAACGTTGCGCTGGTCTATCTTGAAAGCCCG
The DNA here is from genome assembly GCA_965249705.1 of Sphingomonas sp. Lineage (GTDB taxonomy): Bacteria > Pseudomonadota > Alphaproteobacteria > Sphingomonadales > Sphingomonadaceae > Sphingomonas_O. The sequence goes on from CBDFMO010000013.1 coordinate 387,903, forward strand.
GCCAACCCGACCAATGCGCTCGTCGACGTGGAGGCGGTCAAGGCATCGCGCGATGCGGCTTTTGCGGGTGCGGACCTGCCGCCGATCGTGATCGACAATACTTTTCTGGGGCCGCTCTGGGCAAAACCGCTGCGGCAGGGTGCCGACCTCGTCATCTATTCGCTCACCAAATACGCCGGTGGTCACAGCGACCTCGTCGCGGGCGGGGCCGTCGGCAGCAAGGCGCTGGTCAATACCGTCCGCATGATGCGCAACACCATCGGCACCATCACCGATCCCCATTCGGCCTGGATGCTGTTGCGCAGCCTCGAGACGCTCGAACTGCGCATGAGCCGTGCGGGCGAGAATGCGGCCCGGGTCTGCGCCTTCCTGCGCGAACAGCCGCAGGTCGAGACGGTCGGCTATCTCGGCTTTCTCGAGCCGGGATCGCGACAGGCCGACATTTATGCGCGCCACTGCACGGGGGCAGGATCGACGTTTTCGCTGTACCTGAAGGGCGGCGAGCGCGAATCCTTCGCCTTTCTCGACGCGCTCAAGATCGCCAAGCTCGCGGTAAGCCTTGGCGGTACCGAGACGCTGGCGAGCTGCCCCGCGGCGATGACGCACCTTTCGGTGCCGCAGGAGCGCAAGGATGCGCTGGGCATCGGCGACAATCTGGTGCGCATTTCAGTCGGGGTAGAGAATGCCGACGACCTGATCGCCGATTTTCGTCAGGCGCTGCGGGCGATCTAGCGCCAGTCAAGAACTTCCCATCCCCGTTGCGCCGCCAGCGCGGCCAGCGGGGCATGGGGGTTGGTGGCAAAGGGTTCGTCCGCCCAGTTCAGGCACGGCGCATCGGAGACATGGTCGCTGTAGAACCGGATATGACAGTCTTCGCGCGCGAGTTTCTGCCGCGTCATCCAGGCCTGCACCATTTCGAGCTTGGCTGTCCCATAACAGTTCTGCGCGTCGATCTGCGACAGCAGGTCGCCCGCCGGGTTGAAGCGGGTCAGCGTGCCGATGACATCGTCGAAACCGAGCCGCCGGGCGATGGCGCGGACATAGAAATCATAGGAGGCGGTGGCCAGCACCAGGCGGTAGCCGGCGGCCCTGTCGCTTTGCACGCGCACCCGCGCCTCGGGCAGGATGTTCGTAGCCAGCGTCACATCGGCAAAGCTTTCCGCCAGGTGCGCTGCCTCTGCTGGGGCAAGCCTCCGCCCCACCAGCAGGCGGTGATTGAGTTCCTTCAGGCGTCCGCGGTCGATCAGCCGAAGGACGTACAGCAAAATCGTTACACCCACGGCGGGCAACAGCAACAAACGCCAGGGTTCGCGCGTTCGGGCGGCATGAATCAAGAATGGGGTGTAGGTCGGACGGCGCGTCACCGTCTTGTCCATGTCATAGATCGCCAGACGGATCGGGGGGCAGGCTTGGTCACGACTCATCGTGGAGTCCTATCGCTTGAGCGTCTTGCCGCGCCACCATTAATGCCGCATCACGCGCCTTGATGACTGGGGCCGATTTTACCGAGATCGACCGCGATGGGACGCGGGCGCTGGTCTTCACCGGCGCGCTGACCCTTTCGCACCTCGGCGGCCTGCCCGGTCGGCTCGAGCAGGAAAAGCCGTCGGCCGATACGGTCGATGTCTCCGGCGTCGAGAGCATGGATACGATCGGTGCCTGGGTCATCCATCGCCTCGCGCGTGATGCCGGAGCGCGGATCACGGGTACCACCGAGGACACCGCCCATCTGATCGCGCAGGTCTCGCGCAGCGATGTACCCATGAAGGTGCGTCCCGATCATGTCTTTCCCATCGCCCGCGTCCTCGGCGAAATCGGCGCGGCAACGCAGGTCGCGGGACGAACCCTGATCGGCCTTCTCGGCTTTTTCGGGGCAATCTGCATCGCCTTTGCCAGCATTGTCCGTCATCCCCGGCGGTTCCGCCTCGATGCGGTGGTGCAGCGGTTCGAGGTCGTCGGCGTCAAGGCCTTTCCCATCATCGGCCTGATGAGTTTCCTGATCGGGCTTGTCATCGCGCAGCAGGGCGCCGTGCAGCTCCAGCAGTTCGGATTCGAAAGCTATACGATCAACCTGGTCGGGCGGATCACGTTCCGCGAGCTTGGCGTGCTGATGACGGCGATCATGGTGGCCGGGCGCTCGGGATCGGCCTTTGCCGCCGAGCTGGGCACGATGAAGCTGACCGAGGAAATCGACGCCATGCGGACGATCGGCATTTCGCCCAACGAGGCTCTTGTCCTCCCGCGCATCTTCGCGGGCGTGCTCATGATGCCGCTGCTCGGTTTCTACGCCTCGATCGTCGCCATCATCGGCGGCGGGCTGTTCTGCTGGACCACGCTTGGCATCCAGCCGGTCACCTATATCCAGCGCATCCGCGAAGTCGTGCCCGCAACCGACGTGTATATCGGCCTGATCAAGGCGCCCGTATTCGGCCTGATCATCGCGCTTTCGGGCTGTTTCCAGGGGCTGCAGGTCGAGGGGGACGCCGAACAGGTGGGGCTGCGCACGACGGCCTCAGTGGTGCAGGCCATCTTCCTCGTGATCGTGCTCGACGCCATGTTCGCGGTCTTCTTCACCGGGATCGGCTGGAAATGAACCTCGCGACCAGCCCGGGGCCGGACAGCGAGGTGGTCGTTTGCGTGCGCGGCCTGACGAACCGCTTCGGCGATGCGGTCATCCACGACGGGCTCGATCTCGACGTGCGGCGCGGCGAGATCATGGGCGTCGTCGGCGGATCGGGAACGGGAAAGTCCGTGCTCATGCGTTCGATCATCGGCCTGCAGACACCCGAGGCCGGTGAGATCAGCGTGTTCGGCGAAGACATGCGCCATGAGGACGAGGATAACGAGGATATTCGCCGGCGCTGGGGCGTGCTGTTCCAGGGCGGCGCGCTGTTTTCGACGCTGACGGTCGCCGAGAACGTCGAATTTCCGTTGCGCGAATTCTATCCGCAGCTGTCGAAGAAGCTGCTCGACGAGATTGCGGCGTACAAGGTCGACCTCGCCGGGCTGCCCGCCGATGCCGGGCCGAAATATCCGTCGGAACTGTCGGGCGGCATGCGCAAGCGGGCCGGCCTCGCACGCGCGCTGGCGCTCGACCCGGAACTGCTGTTCCTCGACGAGCCGACGGCCGGGCTCGACCCGATCGGCGCCGCGGCGTTCGACCAGCTGACGCGCGACCTGCAGCGGACGATGGGCCTGACTGTGTTCCTGATCACCCATGACCTCGATTCGCTTTACGCCATTTGCGACCGCGTTGCGGTGCTTGCCGACAGGAAGGTGATCGCGGTCGGCACCATCCCCGAGCTGCTGGCGCTCGACCATCCCTGGATCCAGGAATATTTCAACGGCCCGCGCGGCCGCGCGGCCACGGCAGCGATCGAGCGGCGGGACCATCTGCCCCCGCCCGTTGCAAAAGCGCCCCCACCGCCCCTGGCCCCGCAAACAGAAAGTGCCGCCTGATGGAAACGCGATCGAACCAGGTCCTTGTCGGCAGCGTCGTGCTCGGCATCCTCGCCGCGATTGCGCTGTTCCTCGTCTGGCTGTCCGGCGTGTCGGGCAGCCACACCAAGACCTACGACATCTTCTTCAAACAGTCGGTAGAGGGGCTGGCCAAGGGATCGACGGTGACCTTCTCCGGCGTCCCCTCGGGGCAGATCACGTCGATCGAGCTGTGGAAGGAAGACCCCGAGTTCAAGCGCGTCCGCGTCGAGCTGAAGAACGATACCCCCATCCTCCAAGGCACGACGGCCACAATCCTGGGCAGCTTCACCGGGCCGTCGTCGGTCGTGCTCGACGGCGCCATCAAGGGCGCCCCGCCGATTACCGAGCCCGGCCCGGCGGGTGTTCCGGTCATCCCGACGAAGCGCGGCGGGCTGGGCGCGTTGCTCAATTCGGCGCCGCAGCTGCTCGAACGCATCTCGACCCTGACCGAGCGGCTGACCGAATTGCTGAACGACAAGAACCAGAAATCGCTGTCGGGCATACTGGCCAATGTCGACCGCTTGTCGGGCAGCCTTGCCGATCGTGGGCCGGAAATCGCCGCGACCATTGCCGAAACGCGGGTGACGCTGAAGCAGGCGGGTATCGCGGCAGAAAAGATCGGCAATCTCGCGCAGACCGTCGATGGCCAGGCCGGCCCGCTCATCACCGATATGCGGGGCGCCATCGCCTCGGCCAATCGCTCCATGAACACGCTCGACGCGACGCTCAAGGACGCGCAGCCCGGCGTACAGGCGTTTTCGAAGCAGACGCTGCCCGAAGTCGGCCAGCTCGTGCGCGACCTGCGCGTCATGGCCGAGAGCCTGACCGCGGTTGCCGGCAAGATCGACCAGGGGGGCGCGGGCAGCATCATCGGCAGCCCGCGCCTGCCCGACTATAAGCCCAAGGGAGACCGCAAATGAACCGTCGCGCCACTCTTGCCGCGTTCCTCGCGCTCGCACTGGGCGGATGCGTCAGCTTCGGCCCCAAGGCGCCCAAGATACTGATGGCAATGACGACATCGGCTGCCGTGCCGGTCGGTTCGGTGCGGCAGGCCTCGGCGGACAATACGCTGCTGATCCTGACCCCGACCGCAAGCGCGGCGGTCTCGACCGTCCGCATTCCGGTCTATGACGGCACGGCCATTTCCTATGTCGCCGACGGAGCCTGGAACGAGCCGCCCGTACGGGCGCTCCAGCGTCTGCTGTCGGAAACGGTCACGGCGCGGACGGCGAAGATCGTGCTCGATCCGCGCCAGTTCGGCGCCAACCCGGCGATGCGCCTGTCGGGGCAGCTGCAACGCTTCGGGATCGACCCCGTCGCCATGCAGGCCGTCATTACGTTCGACGCGCAGCTGTCGCGCGAAGCGGGCCGCGTCGAGACGCGCCGCTTCGAGGCAAAGGCGCCGCTCGGGGCCATCGACGCGCCGCAGTCGGGAACGGCACTCAACCGCGCCGCGAACGACTTGGCGGCGCAGGTGGCGGACTGGGTCAAATAACGCTCAGACGAGCGACTTCGACGCCTGTTCGTAGACGTCCTTCGACACGCCCGGCTGCGCCACGATGCGTTCGAGCGCCGCCCGCATGAGATTGGCCCGGCTTTCATCAAACCGCCGCCAGCGGCCGAGCGGCGGAACCATCTTGGCCGCCGTCTGCGGGTTGACCGGATCCAGCGCGAGGATCTGGTCGGCAAGAAAGGCATAGCCCCGGCCGTGCGCGCCGTGGAAGGCGCGCTGGTTGACCGAGAATGCCCCGACGAGCGCGCGGAACCGGTTCGGATTCGAATAGGAAAAATCGGGATGGCGCAGCAGCTGCTCGACCGCATCCAGCGTATCGGGCCGGGTCGACAATGCCTGTGTCGAAAACCATTTGTCGATGACGAGCGCATTGCCGCGGTAGCGATTGTAGAAAGTGTCGAGCGCCGCCAGCCGCTCCGCCGCGTCGCCGTTCGCCAGGGTCATGAGCGCCGCCATGCGGTCGGTCATGTTGTCGGCCGCACCGAACTGGGCAAAGGCGAGCGTTGCTCCTTCGGCGGGATCGGCCGCCGCGATCGACCCCAGCGCCACGTTGCGGATGCGACGTGCCCCTTTGCCGGCAGGCGAATATTCGAACGCGCGTCCCCCATTCGCTTCGTAGAGCGCCCGCCAGCGTGGCAGATGTGCACGGCCAATGGCGACGCGCAGTTTTTCGCGGGCGACGGCAATGGCGTCGGGATCGACCACCAGCATCTGGTCGCCGATGAACGCCTCGCTCGGCAGCAGCACGGTTTCGCCAATGAAGGCGGGGTCGAGTTCGGCATCGTCGAGCGTGGCGCCGACGGCGTCGATCACGGCGCGCGGATCGAGTGGGTTACCCGAAATATCCGCCACCAGCGTGTCCAGCATGAGCTGCTGCATCGCCTCGTAACGCGCAAAGGGATCGTCGTCGTGCGCCGACAGAAAGGCGAGATCGTCTTCGGTCCGGTCGGTCTCGACGATGATCGGTGCGGAGAAGTCGCGGTTGATCGACAGCACCGGGCGCGTCGCCCAGCCGTCAAACCGCAATTCCTCGTGCGCCACCTGCAGCACATGCAGCGCCTCGCCGCGATGGTCGCCGGTCGCCCGGTCGAACAGGGCGAGCCTCAGCGGCAGCGGCATGGCCGCCTTCAGCGTCTGACCGGGCGTCGGCGGCACGGTCTGTTCCAGCGACAGCACGGCCGTGTCCCCCTCCATCCGGACCGATGCCTTCAGCCGGGGCGTGCCCGCCTGTTCGTACCAGCGCCGGAAAGCCGTGAGGTCGATCCCGCCGCCGTCCTCCATGGCGCGCACGAAATCCTCGCAGGTCGCGGCATGGCCGTCGTGGCGCGCGAAATACAGATCGGTCCCCGCCCGAAAGCGCTTGGCGCCCAGCATGGTGTGCATCATGCGAATGACCTCGGCGCCCTTCGAATAGACGGTCGCCGTGTAGAAATTGCCGATTTCCATGTAGGATTCGGGACGGATCGGGTGCGCGAGCGGCCCTGCGTCCTCGGGAAACTGGCTGGCGCGAAGCGCGCGCACATCTTCGATCCGCTTGACCGCGGCCGACCCCTGGTCCGCCGAGAACGACTGGTCACGGAACACCGTGAATCCTTCCTTCAGCGACAGCTGGAACCAGTCGCGACAGGTCACCCGGTTGCCCGACCAATTGTGGAAATATTCGTGCGCCACGACGCCGGCGACCGCGTCATAGTCGAGGTCCGTCGCAGTGTCGGAATCGGCAAGAATGTAGCGGCTGTTGAAGACGTTCAGTCCCTTGTTCTCCATGGCGCCGAAATTGAAGTCGTCGACCGCGACGATGTTGAACACGTCGAGATCATATTCGCGGCCATAGACCGCCTCGTCCCAGGCCATCGATGCCTTCAGCGCGGACATGGCGTGCGCGGTCTTGGGCACATCGGCGGCGCGCACCCAGATGCCCAGCTCGACCTTGCGCCCGCCGCTCGTCGTAAAGCTGTCGGCGTTGACGCTCAGGGCGCCGGCCACCAGCGCAAAGAGGTAGCAGGGCTTTGGATGCGGATCGCGCCATTCGGCCCAGTGCCGCCCGCCGTCCAGGTCGCCGGCCCCGACATGGTCGCCGTTCGACAGCAGGATCGGATAGGCCGTTTTGTCCGCAACCATCCGTACGGCGTAGCGGCTGAGGACGTCGGGTCGGTCGGGGAAGAAGGTGATCCGGCGAAATCCTTCCGCCTCGCACTGCGTGCACAACATCCCGCCCGAAGCGTAGAGCCCCATCAGTTGCGTATTTTGTTCGGGCGCGATCTCGACTTCGGTCTCGATCGTTGCGGCGTTGCCCGCCAGCGGGATGACGAGCTTGTCGTCCGCCAGCGTCCAATCGTTGATCGGCTGTCCATCGACCTTGACCGACAGCGGAGTCAGGCCGCCGCCGTCGAGCACCAACGGATGATCATGGTCGCCGTTGCGTGCCACCGACAGGACGGCGCCAACCCGCGTTTTCGACGGCGACAGGTCGAAAGCGAGCGCGATGTCGGGGACGAGCCACTCGGGCGGGCGATAGTCTTCGCGGCGGATGATATGGGGTGTGTCGGGAGCGACGGGGGCGGCAGTTTGAACATCGAGCATCGCCACGCTTTAGCACTGTCACGCGCCGTTGCGAGCGGGATTGCGTATGAACATTTCACTCGATAGCCCGTCACAAAGTTTCACGGGAGAGTTTCAATGTTTCGCTTCGTGGCCGCCACTTCGCTGATCGCGCTCGCCGCACCGCTTGCGGCGCAGAGCTGGCAGCCCGAGCCCGGCGAAATGCGGGCGCACGTCGGCTTCCTCGCCAGCGACGAGATGAAGGGGCGCGAGGCGGGGTCGCCCGAATACGACATTGCCGCCCGCTATGTTGCCTCGCAGTTCGATGCGCTCGGCCTGAAGCCCGCCGGCGGCAACGGCAGCTATATTCAACCAGTCCCGCTCGTTACCTTCCGCGTCGCCGACAAGGGGCGCGTCGAACTGGTCAAGGGTACGTCGGCAATCCCCCTCGAATTCGGCGTCGACTACCTGCCGAGCGGCAACCCGACCGTGGCCGAGGTCGCGAAAGAGGCGCCGCTGGTGTTCGTCGGCTTCGGCGTCGTCGCGCCGGGCTTCAAGCGCAACGACTATGCCGGGCTCGACGTGAAGGGCAAGATCGTCGTGGTGCTGGCCGGCGCGCCTGCAACGCTACCGACCGAGGAGCGCGCACATTATGGCAATGGCATCAGCAAGCGGCGCACCGCTGCCGAGCAGGGTGCAATCGGCATGATTACGGTCTACACGCCGACGCGCGAGAAGGTGTCGCCTTTCGCCCGGGGCGTGCGCAACTGGCGCAACCTGGGCGCCACCTGGGCCGATGCTGGTGGGACACCGAGTTTTCCGGGCGGCAGCGCGCCGAACCTCGCGACGCTGAGCCTGGCCGGCGCGACCAAGTTGTTTGCCGGCATCCCGGGTGGGGCCGATGCCGTCTTTGCCGCGGCCGAAGCCAAGGCCGCCAATCCCAGGCGCATGGCCTTGCCGTTTTCAGCGCGCGTCTCGCTGAAGACGGAAATCAAGCCGGTCGCCAGCAGCAACGTCGCCGGCCTTCTCGAAGGGTCGGACCCGGCGCTCCGGGATCAGGTCGTCGTGCTGTCGGCGCACCTCGATCATGTCGGTACCTGCCCCGAGGTGAAGGGCGACACGATCTGCAACGGCGCCATGGACAATGCGATGGGCATCGCCTCGATGATCGAGGTCGCGCACGGCTTCAAGCATCTCGGGGTCCGGCCGAAGCGTTCGATCCTGTTCCTTGCCGTCACGGCGGAGGAAAAGGGGCTGGTAGGAGCCGAATATTTTGCAAACAATCCGACCATGCCCAAGGCAAACATCGTCGCCGATGTTAACCTCGACATGCCGATCGTCACCTATGACTTCAAGGACGTCGTAGCCTTCGGTGCCGAGCGGTCGACGATCGGCCCGGCCGTCGCGCGGGCGGGCGCCACGCTGGGGGTCGGCCTCGTGCCGGATCCCGAGCCCGAACAAGGCATTTTCACGCGATCGGACCATTACCGTTTCGTACAGCAGGGCATCCCGTCCGTCTTTCTCGTAACCGGACCCGGCGGCGACGGTGCCATGGCGACCGCCGCGTTCGAGAAGGAACATTACCACCAGCCGTCGGACGACATGAAGCTGCCGTTCAACTGGGCGGCGGCAGGCAAGTTCGTGGCGCTCAACCTCGCCATCGCCCGCGACCTCGCCGACTCGGCCGAGCGTCCCCGCTGGAACAAGGGCGACTTCTTCGGCACGCGCTACAAAGGCTATGGCGCCGACGGCAAATAGGGCGGGCAGCAGCGCGGGGAGGCGCCATGGGCCCGATGCCGGCGGGCGTGCGGCAATGGCGCGGCACGCAGAGGTTGAGGCGACGGCGTAATTGCGCCACTCCATCGGCATGGCGCGCGCGTTCATCTTCGGCCTCGGCTACACCGGCCAACGCCTTGCCGCGCGACTGGCCGATCTGCGCTGGCAGGTGTCGGGCACGGGCGGCGGCAGCCCGTTGAGGTTCGACAATGTCGACGCGGTCGGCGTCGAAGTGATGCGGGCCACGCACGTCATCTGCACCATTCCCCCGGGATCGGGGCTGCTCGACGTGCACGGGCCGCTGCTCCACGACAAATGGCTCGGCTATCTGTCATCAACCGGCGTCTATGGCGATGCCAGTGGCGCGTGGGTCGACGAGAGCGCGCCGCTGAACGGGCGGCGCGGTGGTCGGATCGACGAGGATGCGGCCTGGCTGGCGCTCGGCGCGCGGGTCTTTCGCCTGCCCGGCATCTATGGCCCGGGGCGGTCGGCGCTCGACCGGGTGGAAAGCGGCGCAGCGCATCGCATCGACCTGCCGGACCAGGTGTTCAGCCGCGTGCATGTCGATGACATCGTTTCCGGTGTCATCGCCGGCTTCGACGCGCCGCCCGGTGCCTATAATCTTTCGGACAATCGCCCCTGCGACCAGAACACCGTCATGGAAGAGGCCGCGCGCCTGATCGGCGCCGCGCCGCCCCGCTTTGTCGCGCTCGAGTCGCTGTCGCCGCAGGCGCGGGCGTTTTACGCCGAGAACCGCCGCGTGGCGAACGGCAAGGCAAAGCGCGTGCTGGGCTGGGAGCCCGCCTACCCCGATTTCGTCGCGGGCCTGCGCGCACTCAGCGCGATGAGAAGGCCGGCCATGGCGACGACCCCCCCGGCAGCCGCGAGCGCCGTCCAGCGATAATGTTCGAACAGCGTTGACAGCAGCATCGCCAGTATCGGCGTCAGCACACCGGAATAAGCGGCGCGCGCTGGACCGATTGCGCGAATGACCCCGAAATAGCAGGTGAACGCTACGGCACTTGCCGCTACGCCCAGATAGACCACGCCCAGCCAGTAGACCGGACGGGGCTCAAACACCGGGGCGCCGACGGTCGGCAGCGCGATGGCGACGTTCATCAGCCCGCCCCACAACATGCCCCAGGCCAGCACCGACGCCATCGGCAGGGCGCGTGCCCGCGCGGTCCCCTGCATGATGTTGGCGACGGAGGCCGACATCATGCCGAGCAGGGTCAGCGTGACGCCGAGCCAGGTTGCGGCCGCCGTCGCGCCGTCACGCCGCGCTTCCTGCACGATCAGCAGCGCGACGCCGACGACGGCCACCATCGAGCCCGCAAGAAAACGGCGCGACAGCGGCTGCTTCAGGAAAACGGCGCCCAGCACCGCGTTCGGCACGATCAGCAGCGCGAACACGACGGCGACCAGGCCCGAGGTGATATGGTCCTCGGCCCGGTAGATAAAATTGAAGTTGAGCACGAACTGGGCAAAGCCGAACAGCACGGCAAAACCTTGTCCCGCGCGCCCGATGCCCAGTGGGGCACGCGACACGAGCGCCCAGGCGAACATCGCCGCGCTCCCGATCAGGAAGCGGTAGGCGACGCTCCACGTCGGCGGCACCACGCCGAGCTGGTCGCGGATGACAAACCAGGTCGACCCCCAGATCAGCGTCGCGACGAGGAAGGGTATCAGAACCTTGGGCGCAAGGATCGACTGGCCGTTCACAGACGCGCCAGCGCCGCCGCGAGCGCGTCGATCTCTTCCTGAGGCTGGTCCCACGAGACGACGAAGCGCACTTCGCCGGCTGCCCAGTCGTAAAAGTCGAGGCTTTCGGCGCGCAGCGTCGCAGCTTCGGTCGGCGTCATGCGTGCAAAGACTTCGTTGGCCTCGACCGGGTGAATGAGGCGTGCCCCCGCGGCAGTCGCAATACGGGCCGCGCCCGCATTTGCCGCGCGCGCATTGTCGAGCCAGCGATTGTCTTCGAGCAGGGCCAGCACTTGCGCCGCCATATACCGGCCCTTGGACGCAAGATGGCCGGCGCGTTTGCGACGAACGCGGATTTCGCCGGCGATGCGCGTGTCGAAGCAGACCAGTATTTCGGACGAGAGGCCGCCGTTCTTTATGAAGCCGAAACTCAGCGCCTCGACCCCGGCGCGCCATGTCAGATCGGAGGGTGCGGCGCCGATGTGGACAACCGCATTGGCAAAGCGCGCGCCGTCCATGTGGAAGCGCAGGCCCCGCGCCTTGGCGAGTTCGCCGATGGCGGCAACCTCGGCAGGCGCGTAGCTGCGTCCGTATTCGGTCGCATTGGTGATCGAGATTGCGGCCGGCTGGACGCGGTGGACGTCGTCGGCGATCTGGTCGATCCGGTCGGCAATGCTCTCCGGCGAAAGCTTGGCGCCCGGACCGTCGGCTAGGATGAGCTTGGCGCCGCTCGTATAGAATTCCGGTGCGCCCGCTTCGTCGTTCTCGATATGCGAATCGCGGTGGCAGACGATCCCGCGGTAGGGCGGACACAGCGCAGCCAGCGCCAGCGCGTTGGCCGCTGTCCCGCTCGCGACCCAGAGTGCAGCGACCGGCGTCTCGAACAGGTCGGAAAACACGTCGTCGAGCGACCTGCTCAGCGCATCGCCGTCATAGGCGGTGTCGACATGGTTGGCGCGCGTCATCGCCTCCAGAACGGCGGGATGAACGGCAGCGGCGTTATCGGAAAAGAAGCGCATGGCCCGCCCTTGCGGACGATGCAGCGGCAGGTCAATCGGCGCCGACGAAACGTTGGACGCGGACGACGGTCAATGGGGGCCGGTGTTTCCACCGACCCCCACTGCGCCGGATCCGCTCCGGTGCTCGGTTGTTAACGGCGTCAGCCCGGGGGCTGATCCGTGTTCACGACCGAGCCTCCATCAAGGGCTCCTGGCGTGCTGCGATCCCTTCGCTTTGCGGTTCCGCTTGCGCGTCCCCGTCAAGACAGCGGCATCGCCCGGTTGTCGCGGCATTCAAAGGGTCGCGTGACGATGGCTTTCGCCTCCATTCCGCTGCGCCTTGCGCCTTTCGCCAACCCCTGATCCCGGTCGGGAACGCGTTGCTTTCGACTTGCATCTTGGCTTCGCGACCGTTACCGGGCCAGGCACCCGAAGCTTGTTGCGGGCTTTGACCCCCGCCATCCACCCCGGCTGTGAGATGAAAGCTGTCACGCTTTCCCGAGTCGTTCCAGCCCCAAAAACGCCTGGCATGGCTGTGGATAACGAGGATATCGGGGAAGAATCGGAACCACTCGTCCCGCGCTGAACCGCAACCGTCGCGCGGGTTGCGCAGGGTTCAGCCAAGCTGGCGCATAGGGCGTATTGCCTACCGCAACATGACAGAAAGGACTTCAGCCATGCGCAATTTTGCTTTCGCGCTCGTTGCCGCTGCCCTTGTGGCCCCGGCTTTCGTGGCGCCTGCACCGGCCGTTGCCAAACGCGTCTACAAGGAGTGGCGCGGCAAGGATGGCCGACTCTATTGCCGTCGCACCGACGGAACGACCGGCCTGATCGTCGGTGGCGTCGGCGGCGCGCTGCTGGGGCGCACCATCGATACGCGCGGCGACCGGACGCTCGGCACGCTGGGCGGCGCGGCGGCTGGCGCCCTGCTCGGCCGTGAAATCGATCGCGAGGGGTCGAAACGAAAGTGCGTCGCGCGTCGCTAGGCCTTATTCCGTAGCGATCAGCTTCAGTGCCGGTTCGGCGTCGCGGGTCAGGCGCTTCACGCGCCCTTCCACCTGCGCGCCGGACGCGACGCTGACGGCATCATAGCTGAGGTCGCCGTTGATCCGCGCGGTCGCCTCGATCACCAGCGATTTGGCGGAGACCGTACCATCGACGGTGCCCGAAATCTGCGCCGCGTCGGCCACGATGTTGCCGCGGACATGGCCTTCGGGGCCAAGGATGACGCTGGCCGCAGCGACATCGCCTTCCACCGTTCCGTCAATGTGCAGATTGCCCGATCCGCCGATATTGCCGGTGATCGTGACCTCGCGCCCGATGAAGCTCAGGCTGCCACCGCCGCCGCGCGCGCTGCTCGACGTGCTTTCCGTTTTGCCGAACATGGCCATGATCGTCTCTCCCCCGCCGCGACTCGCGCTCAGCGCCGAACGGGACTCTGGCTTTCCAGCCAATCCTGCGCAAGCACGATCCCGCCCGCGACCCCGGCCCGGTCGCCGAGGGCGGGCGGCACGACATAGTCGCTCCCGGCGATGACGTCGTGGTGGACATAACCGCCCAGCCAGTGCCGCATTCGCGCCGCTGCATCCGCGTGAAAGCCGGGCGATTTGCCAACCCCGCCGCCGATTACGATGCGGCTGGGCGACAGGGCCATGACCAGGCTCGCCAGGCCCTGTCCCAGGTCGTCGACGACCTGCAACCGGTGCGGATCGTCCGCTGCCAGATCGCTCAGTGTCTTGCCGGTACGCGCAAGCACCGCGGGGCCGGCGACCAGCCCCTCGAGGCAGTCGCCATGGAACGGACAGACACCCTCGAAGCCATCGCCTGCGGGGCGGGTCAGCCGGATATGCCCCATTTCAGGGTGGACCAAGCCGTGGAGCGGCACACCGCTCACGATGACGCCGCCGCCGACGCCCGTGCCGACGGTCAGGTAAAGTCCGACCTGCGCATCCCGCAAGGCGCCCCAGCGATGCTCACCCAGCGCGGCGCCATTGACGTCGGTATCGAACGCGACCGGTACGCCAAAGGCTTCCGCCAGGCGCGGCGCTACATTGGTGTCGGTCCAACCCTGCTTCGTCGTATGGGTGATATGTCCCCAGTCCGCCCGTGACCGGTCGAGGCCTACCGGCCCGAACGACGCAATGCCGATCGCCGCGAAACTGCCGCCGTGCAGGTCGAGAAAAGCTTCCACCGCGCGCAGGGTTTCTGCCGGGCTCGTCGTCGGCACGATCGTCTCGGCGAGAAGACGGTCGGGATGGGCACCGATCGCGATGTTGATCTTGGTCCCGCCCAGCTCGATCGCCGCAACGACGGGCGCCACGTCACGGACAGCGACGGGCGATGGCGCAATGGCGCGCGGCTTTCCGACCAGTGTCGCGTAATAGGCAAACAGGTCGTGGAAATGTTCGTCGATCGTGCGGACGTGTTGCGCGTGATAGAGCGCGCGTTCGCGCACCATCGCGCGCGGCGCGGCCACAAAATCGAGCACCGTCTCTGCCAGCGAGGCCGGATCGGCCGACTTGTAGATCCAGCCCTCCGACAGGCGCGCATGGTCCGCGCCGCCGCCGAGGTCGGGCATGATGAGAGGCAGGCCCGATGCGCGCGCTTCCGCGCCCACCGTGCAGAAGACCTCGGCCTCGCAGCCGTGGATCAGCGCGTCGCAACTTGCCATGAGCCGCGCAAACTCGTGCCGGTCAGTGACCGGCGAGAGCAGGTGGATATGGGGGTTGCGCGCCGCCGCGCGGGCGACTCGCGCCCGGTCGCGGCCATCGCCGGCGAGCACGAAGCCAATGGGTGCCTTTGCACCCGCTGCCGTCACGGCCTCGATGACCATCGGCCAGCGTTTCTCGGGCCCATGACGCCCGGCACCGAACAACAGGGTCGCTTCAGGTGGCAGATCGCACCGCTCGAGCAGCCGCGCGCGAAAGGCCTCGTCGCGCAGCGCAGGAGAAAAAAGGTCCGGTTCGACGCCCATGGGAATGGGCATCAGGCGCTCGAGGCCAGCTTCGCGCAGGCTGTCCAGCTGGTGGTTGCCCGCGATCGTTACCGTCGCCTCGAACAGCGCGTTCACGCCCTGCAAGTGGTTCCAGTAGATCGCGCCCATGCGATTGATCGTCTCGCGCGAGGCGATGCCGCCGAACCATCGATAGCCATAGGCCGAAGCAGGGTCCGCATGCATGATCAGCGTGCGGGGCGCCGATCCCTGCCATTCCCCTACCAGTCGTGCGCTGCGCCACGGGGAGGAGACCTCGACAATATCGGGCTTCAGCGCGTCGAGCGTTGCGTAAAGGGCGTCGACGTCGCGGAAATAATGGTATTTCCGGTCAAGCGGGAAGGCCGGGTCCTTGAGGTAGATGAGGCGGGCATTCGGCCCGCGCTCCTCGACCTTGTTTTCCGGCCCCGGCGCAACGCAGATGATCTCATGGCCTGCCATGGGCCCGGCCACCATCTTGCGATCGATGTACGTCTTAACGCCGCCGCCGAAAGGTGTGTAAAAGGCGGCGACGTCGACGATCCGCATCGAGGTGCCTCAATTATCCCTGAGGCGACCGAGCGACAGCAGCCCGGTCCGGTAGAGCATGGCGACAGTAATCGGCGTCGGGCCATTGCCGATCGTGACCTTGGCAATGGCAACCTTGGGCTTGAATGGCCCCTGGCTTTTCGGATTGCCGCCGAAACCGATGCCGTCGCCCGTCGAACGCGACAGGTTGAACTTGCGATCCCGGTCGCGGTCGTGAAGCACCGTGAAGGCATAGACGCCGGGCCCGGGCGCACGGATGCACAATTGTACCGGGCCGCTCTGCGGGACGTCCATGACGACACGGCGGAACGTCTTGCCGGCGTTGATGAGAATATTGTCATCGGCCAGGAAATCCGTGTCGTTCGCCGGATAGAGTTCTGCCTTCAGATTGCCCGCACGATCCTTCAGCCCGACCAGGTTGACGATGAGCGACGGCCCGCTTTCGCCCGGGCGGCAGCGGCCTTCGGCGATCCCCAGCGACGGCGACGACGGCACTTGCGCCAGCGCGGCGGCCGGGAACAACGCGATCATCAAACTCAACTTCTTCAACGTTTTTCCTCCTTTGCGGCGCGGCTGGGCGTCACCAGGTCGCCGACCGCCAGGATCGCGGCCGCGACCAGGTAGATCAGCAACGTCAGGATCGTCACGACCCCGACGACCTGTTCGATGGCGCTGTCCTTGCCCAGGAACCACACGACGATACTCGCGAAAATCACTTCCGCGTTGACGAACAGCGGCAAGCGCGATGCCGCCAGCTTTGCCGTCGCGAGCAGTGCCCAGGTCCCCAGCGCGATCTGCGGATCGTAGCGGCTCCACGCGAGAGCGATCAGGCCGGTCGTGGCCATCACGCGCAGCAAGTGCACGAGCGATACCCACCACAATTGCCCTTTCGTCAGGCTGAACAGGCGCTTTCCGAAAAGAATGACAAGCACGGACACCGCCATGACCACGCCGATCGCGGCCGCAATTGCTTGGCCGGTCGCGCCGATATCGAGACTGTGGATATAGGGCCAGGCAAGCGCGATGAGCACCAGCGTGACGGCGTTGCCGACAAGCGCCGACAGGATCGTGACGTCCTTGACCGCGCCGAAGGGCGATGTTTCCATCTTCACCTTGCGGCGCGCCCACCCATAGAAATAGGCCTCGCCGAGCAGGTCGAACAGCAAGGCGTTGCCGACCTGCTTGCGCGCCAGCGCGATCAGGCCTTCATACGGAATGGCCCATAACCGGCGATAGATCACGAAGTCCGAGATGATCGGTGCCGCCCAATAGGCGATGAGCACCGCCCAGAATACCGGATCCTGCGGGATCGCGTCGAGCACGCTGATCTTGTTGCGGCCGAACAATTGCCAGAAGATGGAGGCAAGAAGCGCGACGGACAGTGCCGGCGTCGCCCATTTCCACAGCGGCGATTTGCGCAGGGCAAGGGGCAGGGGGTCGTCCGCCCCTGCCGCTTCGTCACTGGATGGCGCGGGGCCAGTTGGTGGTGTCTGCAAGTTGGATCCCGACCCCGGTTAGCTGGGGCGGGCGAATAGCAGGATCGTTGGCATTGCGAAACCCATCGAAGAGCGCGTGCCACTGCGGGGCGCTGGCCTCGACCGTGAACGATCGTGCGCGGTCGCGCATCCGGGGCACATCGACTCGGATCTGCGCGATCGCGTCCATGGCGCGCGCCAGCGCCGCGGCATCGAGCGTCGGTACGAGCAGCCCCGCGCCTTCGACGAGCGACGCCATGTTCACGCAGCAATCGGTGGCGACGATCGGTACGCCCGCCGCCAAGGCTTCGACCACGACATTGCCCAGGCCTTCGAAATCGGAGGACAGCACAAAGGCGTTCGCGTGCGCGAGCCAATCTTCGATGCGGGGCCGATAGCCGGGCAGAAAGATGCGGTCTCCGATGCCGAGCCGCGTGGCCTGCACCATCAGCGCGTCGCGCAGCGGCCCTTCGCCGACGATGGTCAGCCGGTCGTCTGCCCTGGCAATTCGCGCGAAGGCATCCAGAAGCAGCCCGAAGTTCTTTTGCGGCGCAAGCCGCCCCACGGCGAGGAAATTGCGTCCCTCATGGTTACGCACCGCCGTGTCACGTGCCCCGGCGAGTCGATCGAAAGAGTCCCGTGTCAGCGACGCGTTGTTGATGACGACGACCCGGTCCCGCATCACCGCCATCTCCTCGACGATCTCTGCCTGGGCGGGCGGCGCCATGGCGATCAGACGGTCATAGACATGCGCCTGTGCCCTGAGCCCGATCCGATGCGCCATCCGCTGCCAGGGCTTGAGATCGTCTCGGCGCAGATCGTTGCTGACCCGCAGCACCAGAGGGGGGCAGGCCGCGCCGAGCAGCGCGCGCAACGCGACGGCAATGCTCCCATGGTTGTTGCTCACGACGACGATCAGGTCGGGCCGAAAGCGCGCGACGATGCGGGGCAGGCGTGCGATCATCCAGAGCGTTTCGAAATGCCTCGTCATGCTCTTCGGCCCGGCAATCGGATAGATCGGCAGCCCTTCGGCCTCGGCAGCCAGGGCACCCTCGCAGCGTCCGACCGCAATACGGGCATCGACGCCGGCGTCGCGCCAGGCGCGCACGAGGCGCATCGCATCGCGCTCGCAGCCGCCCAGGGCGAAGCTGTGAAAGAAGGTCAGAACGCGGAAGCTGCCTGGAAGCAGACGGTTAGGGTGCGACACTCCGGCTAAATCGGCGAAACGCGTGCCGGTTCCCTAGCTCCTGTCGGATCTAACCCCGTCGAACAGCTCGAGCCATTTCCCGATCGTCGCCTCCACGGTGAACTGCCGCGCACGGGCGCGCATGGCGGCGACGTCGGGCGTGTCGTCTACGACCGCCTCCATCGCCTCCGCCAGCGCTTCGGCATTGCGGATCGGCACCAGCCTGCCGCTTCCTTCGACCAGCATTGCCATGTTCGGTCCGCAATCGGTGGCCACCATCGGCAGGCCTGCGGCCAGCGCCTCGATCACGACAATTCCCAGCCCCTCATAGTCCGACGACAGGACGAGCGCGTCGGCCGCGGCCAGATAGGCATCGATCGGGCTGATATGCCCCGGCATCGCGAGCCGGTCGGCAATGCCGAGTGCCGCCGCTTGCCGCTCGAGCGCCGCGCGGTCGGCCCCTTCCCCCACGATCGTCAGCGAGTCGCGGCCGGTTGCAATCCGTGCGAAGGCATCGAGCAGCAGCGGGAAATTCTTTTGCGCGGCAAGGCGCCCGATAGCGAGAAAATGACGTCCGGGGCGATCATGCGCCATCGCGTCGCGCGCATCGGCGAGTCGCTCGGCCTCGGCCAGGGTCAGCGAGGCGTTGTCGATGGTCACGACCCGTGCCGGATCGGCGTCCATTTCGCGAATGATCTCGGCACGGGCCGGTTCGGCCATCGCGACGATCTTCGCAAACGCCGGGGCCTGTAGGCGCTGCCACTGGCGGTGGAGCCAGCGTGCGGGCGCCGGCAGGTCGCGTCGCGTCAGATCGTTGCTGACGCGGTAAACGATCGGCGGGCAGGAGGTCCCAAGGGCCAGCTTCAGGGCGACCGAGACCTGCGTATAGCTGTTGCCCGCGCAGAACACGATATCGGGTTTCCAGCGGCGAACTTCGTGCGGCAGATGGCGGACCATCCATATCGTTTCGTAGCTGGCCGTCGAGCGCGCGCCCGGCTGCTGCAGCAGGGTGAACGGCAGGCCTGCGCCTTCGTCCGCGAGCGCGCCTTCGTTGCGCCCCAGGACGATTTCAATCTCGACCCCCGCCGCGCGCCAGGCCCGGTTGAAGCGCAGCAGGTCGCGCTCCAGCCCGCCGGGCTCGAAGCTGTGGAGGTAGCTCAGGACCCGCAAGGGGCGCGTCAGGCGAGGAGGTCGGCGTAGCGCGACGGCGTGTGCGTCCGCACGAACTTTGCATAGGTCGCGTCGATGCTGTCGAGCAGCGCCGGAACGGTGGTGTCGCCCGGATGCACGGCGATGCGCGCCTGCGGCAGCGCCCAGGGGGCAGCCCGTGCGGCCGCAGCGACCCCGAGCGAGCTCAGCACCCGGCCCCTGGTACGACTGGCCCAGGTGATGACCGGGCGAGAGGCGAGCGTCCTGCCCGTGACGGGCGACCAGACGCGCATGTGATCCTCGGCCAGCGCGAATCGCTGGTCGGCCAGCGCCTGCTTGGCGCCGGCCGAATAGAGCCAGGCGGGCGCGATGAAGCCGGCAACTTCCTGCCCGATCGCGTCTTCGACGACCTTGCGCCCTTCGGTCAGGCGGCGGTTGGCCTCTTCGCGGGTGAGCTGCGCGAACTCGCCCGCGCCCGCCGTCATGTGTTTTTGCATGAAGCCGCGCACCTTGGCGTCGTCACGGTGGCACCAGCCGTGGAGGAACATCTCGACCCCCGCCGCCGCCCAGCCGCGCAGCTTGGCCGCATAGGCGGCATTGGCGCTCAGCGGCGCGCCGTCCTCGAAATCGGGGACGACGAGCATGGCCAGCTTCGGGCCGCCCAACAGCCCCGACAGCCGGTCGTAAAGTGCATCGACCTGCGGCTCGAAGCGCGGCGAGACGTCGTGGATCGAGGCGAACAGGCGTTTCATGCGCGCCGATATAGCGACGATTGCGTCGCTGTCATGTCCGGGGCATGGGAAGCGGATGCAGATTAACCGACGCGCGCTGATTGCCGGGGCCGGGCTGGGGGTCGCGGGCGGGGCTGTTGCTGCGGCCTCCGGGATGGTTGATCTTCGCTTGCCGGGTGGTCCGTCCGAACGCCCGCTTGCGCCGCGCTTCCCGCAAAAGGGCGACATGATCGTCCAGCGCCTGCGTCCGCCGCTGCTCGAAACGCCATTCGATGTCTTCGATGCCGGCGTCATCACGCCCAACGATCGGCATTTCGTTCGCTGGCATTACAGCGACATCCCGACCAGTATCGACGTGGCGGGCTATCGCGTCGCCGTTCATGGCGCAGTAAAGGCATCGCAGTCGCTCTCGCTCGGCGACATCCTGAAAACGGGCGAACACATCGAATTTGCGGCAGTCAACCAGTGCGCGGGCAACGGGCGCGGGCTGTTCGAACCACGCGTCGCGGGCGCGCAATGGGCCAATGGCGCGATGTCGAATGCGGTCTGGCGCGGCGTGCGCCTCCGCGATGTGCTCGACAAGGCGGGCGTGCGCAGTGACGCGAAGTTCGTTCGGTTCAAAGGGCTGGACAAGCCGCTGGTGGACGGCGCTCCCCATTTCGCCAAGTCGATCCCCATCGACAAGGCGCGTGCCGACGACACGATCCTGGCATTCGCGATGAACGGAGAGGCGCTGCCGCTGCTCAATGGTTTCCCGCTGCGCCTCGTGGTGCCCGGCTGGTTTTCGACCCATTGGGTCAAGATGCTGTCCGACATCGAGGTGCTGACCGCCGAGGATGATAATTTCTGGATGGCCAAGGCCTACCGGATGCCGACGGTCCCGGTGACGCCCGGCGACAAGGATTTTCCCACGGTGCCGGTGACCGCGATGGGACCGCGAAGCTTCGTGACGAGCCACAGCGATGGGGAGGCGGTCGCGCGCGGGGCGGACCTTCAACTGCGCGGCATCGCGATGGGGGGCGACGCGGCCGTCGAACGGGTGGTGGTGCTCGTCGACGGCAAGCCCTATCCCGCGACGCTCGAGCCGGACGACACCGTCTACGGTTTCCGCAGATGGGCCGTGAAGCTGCCACCCGTCTCGGCATCCGTGTCCGTCGGCGTCCGCGCGACCAGTGCGACGGGTGTTTCGCAACCCGACGTCCAGCCCTGGAACCCCAGCGGCTATGCTCGCAATCTTGTCGAACGCATCAGCCTGAGGGTCGCATGAGGCGTCTGTTGCTGGCCCTGCCGCTGTTGCTGGCTGCCTGTGGGACGGCGAAAGCCGATTTCGCCTTCCAGAACACAAGCGTCACCCTGCCCGAGGATACGACGACGCTGCCGGCGGGGCCGGGCGTCGACGCAGTCACGACCAACTGCGTCGCCTGCCATTCGCCGGCGATGATTCTCACCCAGCCGCGCCTGACGCGCAAGGCCTGGGAGGGCGAAGTCGAAAAGATGGCCAAGGTCTACAAGGCACCGATCGACCCGGCGGCGGTTCCGCAGATCGTCGATTATCTGGTGGCGACGAACGAGCGGCTGGCGAAGTAGAATCCACCAAAGAACCGTGACCCTGAACTTGTTGCTGGGCCCACCCTTCCGCGCGAGCGGCGGCTCTGGCGGAGGGATGGATTCTGAAACAGGTTCAGCATGACAGCGTGGAAGCGACGGCACTCCCTTTCAGGGAAGGAACCGCGCGGTCACCTCCTTGGGCACGCGCAGGATGCGCTGCGTGGTCTTGTCGATGATCGCCCAGGTGGTCTTGGCCTGAACGAGCGTCTTGCCGTCCTTCACGAACGCGACATGCCGGTCGAACTTCGCGCCCTTCGGCGGTTCCTCGATCCAGGTCCGCCCCTCGACACTTTCGCCGACGCTCAGGTTGCCGCGATAGTCGATCTCGTGGCGCACCACGACCCAGATGTAGTGCGCGATATGCTCGGGACTGGCCTGCGCCACCCAGTGTGCGGTCGCCATGTCCTGGATCCACCGCACCCAGACCGCATTGTTGACATGGCCGAGCTCGTCGATGTCGTCGGGCGCGGCGGTAAAGGCGCGCACGAACATCAGCCGCGGTCCATCTGCCACAGGAAGAAGGCGAATTCCTCCGCCGTCTCGCGCAGGCTTTCGAAGCGTCCCGACTTGCCACCGTGCCCGGCGCCCATATTGGTCTTGAGCAGGAGGACATTGTCGTCGGTCTTCAGCTCGCGGAGCTTGGCGACCCATTTCGCCGGTTCCCAATACGTCACGCGCGGGTCCGTCAGGCCGGCCGTCACCAGCAGCGGCGGGTAATCGTGCGCACCGACATTCTGGTAGGGACAGTAGCTGCGGATCAGGTCGAAGGCGGCCTTGTCCTCGATGGGGTTGCCCCATTCGGGCCACTCGCCGGGAGTCAGGGGCAGCGTTTCGTCGAGCATGGTGTTGAGGACATCGACGAACGGCACGTGCGCCGCGACGGCACCCCAGAGTTCGGGATCGGTGTTGATGACCACGCCCATCAGTTCGCCGCCTGCGGAGCCCCCCGCTGCACACAGCTTGCCGGGCGACGAGAAGCCGGCCTCGCACAGTCCCTTCGCCACGTCGACGAAATCGGTGAAGGCATTCCATCGCTTTTCCAGCTTGCCGTCGAGCTGCCACTGCTGACCAAGGTCGTCGCCGCCGCGAATGTGCGCGATCGCAAAGGCAAAGCCACGGTCGAGCAGGCTCAGGCGTCCGGTCGAAAAGCCTGGCGGAATCGCGATGCCATAGGCGCCATATCCATAGAGATAGAGCGGGCGGCTCCCATCTTTCGGGAAACCTGCCGGATAGACAACCGACACGGGTATCTTGGTCCCGTCGCGCGCGGCGATCTCGAGCCGCTCGGTCGCGTATTTCGTCTTGTCGTAACCGGTCGGGATCTGCTGGACCTTCAACGTCACGCGCGCGCCGGTTGCGACATCGTAATCCTCGATCAGCGCCGGCGAGACCATCGACTCATAGCTGAGCCGCAAGCTTGTGACGTCATATTCCGGATTTTCATCGAGCCCGGCCGAATAGCTTGTCTCGGGGAAGCTGATGCGCGTGACGTCCGATCCATCATAGTGGTGGATCTCCACCTGATCGAGGCCGTTCTCGCGCCCCTCGACGACGAAGAACCCGGCGAAGGTGCTGACGTCGTTGAGATAGAAGTCGGCGCGCGGGGCCAGCCGCTCGGTCCAGTCGCCCGGCGCCGAGATCGGTGCCGTGACCAGCCGGAAATTCGTGTCGGTATCGTTGGTCACGATGAACAGGGTGTCGTCGTGCGTTTCGACATCATATTCCACGCCCGGCATGCGGGCGCGCACCAAAAGCGGCGTCGCCAGCGGGTCGGTGGCGGGCAGCAAACGGACTTCGGACGTCGTGTTGTCGCCGGTCGCAACCGCGATCCAGCGCCGGTCGTGCGTCATGCCGACGCCGCACTGAAAGCCGATGTCGGCCTCGTGATAGATCGTCACATCGTCGGCAAGCGGCGTGCCGATGCGGTGGAGCTTGATCGTGTCGATTCGCCACTGGTCGTTGACCTGCCCATAGAGCAGCAGTGTCGCATCCGCATTCCAGACGAGGGCGCCCATCGTCCCGGGAATGAGGTCGGCCAGTTCCTCGCCCGTCTGCAGGTCGCGGATGCGCGCCGTGAAGCGTTCCGAGCCATTGTCGTCGGTTGCATAGGCGAGCCAGCGCCCGTCCTCGCTGAACGTCAGGGCGCCGAGACGGAAATAGTCCTTGCCCTCGGCCAGTGCCGGTTCGTCGAGCACGAGTTCATCGGGGCCGCCGCCGACCGGCCGCCGCCACCATTTGCGATATTGGCCGCCGGTTTCGAACGCGCGCCAATAGACCCAGTCGCCGTCCTTGGCCGGAATGCTGGCGTCGTCCTCCTTGATCCGCCCTTTCATCTCGGCGAACAGCGTGTCGATCAGCGGCTGATGCGGCGCCATGGCCGCATCGAAGCGCGCGTTTTCTGCTTCGAGATGATCGAGGATCGCGCGCGTGTCGACCTGCGGATAGCCGGGGTCGCGCAGCCAGGCGTAATCGTCGGTCAGGGTGACGCCATGGACAATCGTCGACGTCGGGATTTTGTCAGCAAGAGCAGCCTGTTTCATCCCGCCCTGTTGCGGCGGCGGCGCGCTTCACGCAAGCCACTCGATCCAGGCGCCGTGCGGATGCGTGCGGGCGAGTTGTCGTTCGGGCAGCCCGGGCCAGCCGCGCACATGGCACTCGATTCCCTTTCGGGCTTCGTCGGGCTCCATGCGAATCCAGGCCAGGGGGCGGTCGGGGGTAGCTGCGGCGCCTGCCGTTTCCATCGCCACCTCAATCCGTGACTGTGTCGCGGCTGGCAGATATTGCCAGACGATGCTGTGCATCAGCACGCGGCAGGTGCCGTGCGCCTGTGGCTCGGCAAGCTGCGCGGCGATCCAGTCGGCGGCATCGCCTTGCCCCAAGTTGACGGATCGCGCGCCGATCATGCGGATTGCCGTTTCCACGCGGGCCGTCCGCTCCGGCGCGTCGATCCAGATATAGGCCATCAGCCGCTCGGCCGCCGCCGGATCGGTGACGTCGATCGGCGCGATGTCGACGCCACGTACGCTATCGATTTTCACCGTCGCGGTCGGCGGCGGCGGGCCGCGCCATTCAGGGCGAATGACCACCGGCGCGGCCTCGGGCCCGGTCTCCACCCCGCCCAGATCGTAGCGAAACCGGTCGATCAGCAGGTTCAGTCCCGCGCTCGACCCGATCTCGAGCAGGTCGAAGGGCAGGCCGAACCGGTCCGCCAGCACCAGCAGTGCCGCCATGAAATTCGCCGAGCGGGCCGGCTCGTTGGTTTGCGGCGGCCCGTCGAGCCACGGCAAGATCCATGAATCATGTGCGGCGGTCGCCGCGCGGACCGCCTCCACCGTGTCGAAGGACGCGATCAAGCCTTTGCGGAATAGGGCATGATAGGGCGCGACGAGGCGCAGCGGCATGGCATCGGCAATGCGATTGCCGGGCCAATCGAGCGCCCGCCGCCCGGTCGCCGTCGTCCTGTCGAGTGCGGCTGCCAGTGCGCGGCACGCGCGTGCCGTGACCGGTGCACCCCCATCGTCGCAAAACGCGGCCTGAAAGGCCATGGCCTCTTCGAACGTCATCGCTTGCCCTCCCGCGGCCCCGCCCTAGAACATGGGCATGTCCGCCGAAACCCGTCAGGCCCTGTTCCGTGTCCGCGACGAGGAAGACAGCGACCGCGTCACCGAAATCGAATTGTTCTTCGACCTGGTGTTCGTGTTTGCGGTCACCCAATTGTCGCACAGCCTGGCCGATCATTTGACGATTCGCGGTGCGCTCGAGACGCTCGTCCTTTTCCTCGCGGTCTGGTGGCTCTGGATCTACACGAGCTGGGCGACAAACTGGCTCGACCCGGAGCGTGGCGCGGTACGCGGCATGCTGATGGCGATGATGCTCGGGGGCCTGGTGATGGCGTCGTCGATCCCGACCGCGTTTCGCACGAGCAGTGCCGTTTTCGCCGCAGCCTATGTCGTCATGCAGCTCGGTCGCACCTTATGGATCGGCTGGCTCTCGCGCGGCCATAACCCGGCGCGCTCGCGGAACTTCCTGCGGATCGCCTTTTACTTCCTGCTGGCGACGCCCCTGTGGATCGGGGGTATCTTTACCGACCGCGACCTGCGTCTCGCGCTCTGGGCGGCAGCGCTGGTCATCGAATATTCCGGGCCGACGCTGTTCTTCCGGACGCCGTTTCTGGGCAAGTCCGACGTTTCCGACTGGGACATCTCGGGCGCACACATGGCCGAACGCTGCGCCCTTTTCATCATCATCGCGCTGGGCGAAGCGATCCTGGTCACGGGCGCCACTTTTTCGGGGCTCACGCCCGATGTCGCCGTCATCGCGGCCTTCGCCGTCAGCTTCATCGGCAGTGCGTCGATGTGGTGGATCTATTTCGATATCGGCGCCAAGCGCGGGGGAGAGGCGATCGAGAACGAGGCCGACGCCGGACGGCTCGCGCGCAACGCCTATACCTATCTGCACATGCCGATCGTCGCCGGGATCGTCGTGACGGCCGTTGCCGACGAAATGATGCTCGCCCATCCGGTCGACCGTCATGCCGACGTCGACTTCATCGTCGTGGCCTGCGGGGGCCCCTTGCTGTTTCTGGTCGGCAATCAGGTCTTCAAATGGATGACAGCGGACCGGCCGATGCCGCCGCTGTCGCATTTCATTGGCTGCGGCCTCTTGCTGGCCGTCGGCATCGCGGGATGGGCGGCGCAGCTGAACCCGCTGACCATCGGCGCGCTGGCGGCTGTCGCGCTCATTGTCACGGCTGTCTGGGAATGGTTCTCGCTGAACGGCGGGTGGCAGCGCTGGGCGCCCTGGCTCGGCCGACGCACGACGATTGCCCTTGAGGACAGTGAACGCTAGGCGCGGGCGCGCCATGACCGCAATGCCCTACCCATGCTGACGATCGCCGTGCCCAAGGGGCGCATCCTGTCCGAAGTGCTGCCGGTCATGGCCCGCGCCGGGCTGGTGCCCGAAGCCGGTTTCGGCGACGAGGAAGACCGACGCCTTCGTTTCGGCACCAACCGCCCCGACATCGATCTCATTCGCGTGCGCGCCTTCGACGTGGCGACCTTCGTCGCGCACGGCGCCGCGCAGCTGGGGGTGGTCGGCTCCGATGTGATCGACGAGTTCGATTATGCCGAACTCTATGCGCCCGTCGACCTGGGCATCGGGCGATGCCGGATTTCGGTCGCCGAGCCTGCAGGCCTGGCGGAAACGGACGACCCGCGCCGCTGGAGCCATGTCCGCGTCGCGACCAAATATCCCAATTTGACCCGCAAATATTTTGCCCGTCGCGGCGTGCAGGCCGAAATCGTGAAGCTTAACGGCGCGATGGAGCTTGCCCCGACGCTTGGCCTGTCGAGCCGTATCGTCGATCTGGTCTCGTCGGGTCGCACGCTGAAGGACAACGGCCTGGTCGAGGTCGAAGTGATTGCCGAGGTTTCGGCGCGCGTCATCGTCAACCGCGCCGCGATGAAGACGCGTGACGACGTCGCGCCGCTGGTCGAAGCTTTTCGGCGGGCTGCCGCATGATCCTGCTCGACGCGAGCGATCCCGGCTTTGATGCCGCCTTTGCCGAGCTCGTCGATGCGCGGCGCGAAGCCGATGCCGATGTGTCGGCGGATGTGACGGCGATCCTGTCGCGCGTGCGGGCCGAGGGCGATGCCGCGCTGATCGACCTCACGCAGCGCTTCGATGGGTTTGATCTCGATGCGGAAGGCTGGTCGATCTCGCGCGACGATTGCGCCGCTGCCTATGCGACGCTGGCGCCCGACTTGCGGGCGGCGCTCGACCTCGCCGCCGCGCGCATCCGAGCCTATCATGTGAAGCAGCGCCCGCTGGACAGCGACTGGACCGACGATACCGGCACCCGTATGGGCGCGCGCTGGTCTGCGGTTGAGGCGGCCGGGCTTTACGTGCCCGGCGGGCGGGCCGCCTATCCCTCGTCGGTGCTGATGAATGCCATTCCCGCCAAGGTGGCGGGGGTCGAGCGGGTGGTGATGGTCACGCCGACGCCGAAGGGGGCGATCAACCAGGTCGTGCTTGCCGCGGCCCATATCGCGGACGTTGACGAAATCTGGCGCGTCGGCGGCGCGCAGGCCGTGGGCGCACTGGCCTATGGTACGGCGCAAATCGCCCCGGTCGATGTGATCGTCGGGCCCGGCAATGCCTGGGTCGCCGAGGCCAAGCGCCAGCTCTACGGCCGGGTCGGCATCGACATGGTTGCGGGGCCTTCCGAAATCCTGGTCGTTGCCGACGCCGCGAATGATCCGGCCTGGATTGCCGCCGACCTGTTGAGCCAGGCCGAACATGATCCGACCAGCCAGTCGATCCTGATCACCGACGATGCGGCCTTTGCCCGGTTTGCAGTCGTGACGGCAGTCGAGGCTCTGCTTCCGAATCTTTCGACCCAGTCCTCGGCACGGACGAGCTGGGCCACGCATGGCGCCGATCATCCTGTTGGGCGAGCCTGGCACGATGCGCCAGCCACTGATCGACCGGCTTGCGCCCGAACATCTCGAACTGGCCGTCGCCGATCCCGGACGCCCTTTTTGCCCGTATCCGGCACGCCGGCTCGGTATTTCTCGGCCGGTTCACGCCCGAGGCGATGGGCGATTATCTCGGCGGGCCGAACCATGTGCTGCCGACCGGTCGCCGCGCGCGCTTTGCCAGCGGGCTGTCGGTTACCGACTTCATGAAGCGGACATCCTTTCTGGCTGCGACGCCGGCGTCAATTGCAGCTCTGGGGCCGGCCGCTGCGACGCTCGCCGATGCGGAGGGGTTGCCCGCGCACGCCGCATCGGTCAGGGCGCGGCTTTAGCCAGGACTTTGGTATGAGCCGTTCGAAATCCCGTTCCGCCGCGCGCCTCGCCGCCGTGCAGGCCAGCTACCAGCAATTGATGGAAGCGACGCCGACCACACAGCTGATCCATGAATTCCACCAGCACCGCCTCGGTGCAACGATCGAGGACGTGGAGTATAACGAAGCCGAAGTCGCATTTTTCGACGATCTGGTCACGGGCAGCGTCGCGCGCGAGGCTGAACTCGACGCCGCGATCAGCGCGCGGCTTTCGGCCGGCTGGAGCCTCGACCGGCTCGACAAGCCGATGCGTGCGCTGCTCCGGGTTGCGACCTATGAATTGATCGCGCGGGGCGACGTTCCCGTGAAGACGGTGATCAACGAATATATCGATGTGGCCGACGCCTTCTACGACCAGCGCGAAAAGGGCTTCGTCAACGGGTTGCTCGATGCGGTCGCAAAGGACGTGCGGGGATAGTCCGCACGTCCTTCGCCAAGGTCATTGCGCGTTCGTGGTGACCGTCGTCGTGGTCGTTTTTTTGGCGACGACTGCCTTGGACCGCGGTGCCGTGTGACGGACGGTGTGCTTCACGGTGGTTTTTGCCGCTGGCGCTCGCGCGGCGACCGGCGTCGTCACGCTTTCGGCCGTCGTGATGGTCGTGCTCGTCGGGGCGGGTGCCGGCGCGGCGATCACGACGGGCGGCGCGGCGCGGGCAGCGGCCGCATCGGCCGCAGCCGCAGCAGCGGCTTGCTGGGCAGCGTCAGCGCGGGCATTGGCGGCTGCGGCATCCTGTTGCGCGGCGGCAGCCGTTGCTTCGGCACTGGCACGTTGCGACTGTTCGGCTTCCGTCCTCGCGCGCTGCGATACGCCGATTGCCGAGTCGGCCAACTGCGACGCGCGATTGGCGTCGTCGAAAGCTTCTTCCTTGTGGCCGCTGGCGAGATCCTGCTTGGCCTGGCGCAGCATTGCGGCTGCCTCGGCACTCAGGCGCGGGGCATCGCCAATGGTGCCGACCTTGGCCGCGGCGTCGACTTTACCGGTCGCTTCGGCAATCGCTGCACGTGCGCGGTCAGCCTTGCCGGCAGCAAGGACAGGTGTCGGGACCAGCAAGGCGGCCGACAGGGCGGCAGATGAGATTGTCAGGAAAATCCGTGACATGGTGCAGGCTCCAAAAATGACGATGAGCCTGCACAACGGTTGCTGATGTCGGTAAGTTCCCGAAACGATTAACTCACAGCGTGGCAATAAAGGCCTTGACCGTCGGGCCGATGTCGTCGCGCCCGAGTGCGAGGGCGATATTGGCGGTGATGAAGCCCGCCTTGTCGCCGCAGTCGAACCGTCGCCCGGCGAAGTTGTAGGCGTGGAACGGCTGTGTGCCGATCATCTGCGCCATTGCATCGGTGAGCTGGATCTCGTTCCCCGCGCCGCGCGCCTGCCCCTCGAGCACGCGCATCACCTCCGGCTGCAAAATATAGCGACCGGGAATCATCAGGTTCGAGGGAGCAGTGCCCATCTTGGGTTTCTCGACGAGGCCTGTCACCTCGACCAAGGCGCCATCGACCTTGCCCGGCGTGATGATGCCGTATTTGTCCGTCTGGTCGGCAGGCACTTCATAGCCGCATACAATGTTTCCGCCGACGCGATCATAGGCATCGACCATCTGTTTCATGCAGCCAGGGCTGTCGACCATCAATTCGTCGGGCAGGAAGATCGCGAACGGCTCGTTCCCGATGATGTGCCGTGCGCACCATACGGCATGACCCAGGCCGATCGCTTCCTGCTGGCGCACATAGGCGACTTCGCCCGGCGCGAAGCGCGTCGCGGCGATGGCGTCGAGCGACTTGCCCCGCTCATTCATCGTCGTCTCGAGCTCGTAGCTGATGTCGAAATGGTCCTCGATGGCGGTTTTGCCGCGGCCCGTGACGAAGATCATCTGTTCGATTCCCGCCTCGCGCGCCTCGTCCACCGCATATTGAATCAGCGGCTTATCGACGACCGGCAGCATTTCCTTGGGAATTGCCTTGGTCGCAGGGAGAAAGCGCGTGCCGAGGCCGCCGACGGGGAAAACGGCCTTGCGAATCGGTTTTTGGGTCATTCGGATTCGGGCTTCCTGGGTTTGCGATTGCGATTGGCGTAGAGCAGCGCGGCAAGCAGGGCGGCCGAACCGATACCGGTGGCTGCCGCCGTTACGATGGCGCCATTACGATTGCGTTTCGGCAAAACCGGTTTGTCTGCAAGCCTGTCGCCGACATCGGCAACCTTGTGGGCGGGCGGCGTTTCGTTGGTCGGCTCGGTCATGTCATGTCCCTTTGGATGCCGCAGGTTTAAAAATGCGTTGCCCCAGCGCAATGTCCATCGCAAGCCAAACGCCATGAACCCGCTTTACGCTGCACTGAAGCCGACAATTTTTGCGACCATGTCGGCGCGGGCACGCGCAGCCGGGGCGATCAACCTTGGCCAGGGCTTCCCCGACGACGGCGCGCCGCCCGACGTCATCGAGGCGGCGGCGGCAGCGCTCATGACAGGGTCGAACCAATATCCGCCGATGTGGGGAACGCCCGAGCTGCGCGCCGCCGTCGCCATGCATTATGCAGGGCACCAGCAGCTCGACCTGTCGCCCGACGAAGTTGTCGTCACGTCGGGCGCGACCGAAGCGCTCGCCGCAGCCATACTGGCCGTCGTGTCGCCGGGCGACGAAGTCGTCATGTTCCAGCCGCTGTACGACGCCTACCGGCCGCTGGTCGAGCGCGCCGGGGCAGTGGCGCGGCTCGTGCGCCTCGAGCCGCCGCACTGGACGGTCACAGCAGAGGCGCTCGAAGCGGCGGGCGGCGGGCGGACCCGGGCAATCATCGTCAATTCGCCGCTCAATCCGTCGGGGGCGATGCTCAGCGCGGGCGAGCGCCGCCTGCTTGCCGATTTCTGTATCGCGCACGACGCGATCGCGATCTGCGACGAGGTTTGGGAGCACCTGACCTTCGACGGGAATATCCATGTGCCAATGATGGCCGAGCCCGGCATGCGCGACCGAACGATCAAGATCGGCTCGGCGGGCAAGATCTTTGCGCTCACGGGCTGGAAGGTCGGCTGGATGTGCGCCGCGCCGCCGATTGCCGATGTGCTTGCCAAGGCGCATCAGTTCCTGACCTTCACGACGCCGCCCAATTTGCAGGCCGGCGTCGCCTATGGCCTGGGCAAGGAGCGCGGCTATTTCGACGACATGCGCGCGCGCAACCAGCGGTCGCGCGACCGGCTGATCGGCGGGCTGACGGCGCACGGCTATGCGGTGCTGCCGTGCCCCGCGACATGGTTCGTCACTGTCGACCTGACCGCGTCCGGCATTGCGATGACCGACGTGCAATGGTGCGACTGGGCGGTCGATACCATCGGGGTGGCGGGCATACCGGTGTCGGCCTTTTATGAGCACGACCCGGTGACGAACGTCGTGCGCCTCTGCCATGCCAAGGCCGACGTGACGCTCGATGCCGCGCTCGAGCGCTTGGCGCGGCGGCCCTAGAGCTTCGCCAGCACGCCCCGTTCGGTTATATAGCCCGTCACCAGCCGCGCAGGAGTCACGTCGAACGCCGGATTGGCAGTCCGCGCGTTCGTCACCCGGATCCGACCCCCGTCGCCCTCCACCCATGCCACTTCGTCGCCGTGGCGTTCCTCGATGGGGATCAGGTCGCCAGAAGCCGTGTCCGCATCATAGGTCGTATGCGGCAGGGCCACGTAGAAGGGGACTCCATTGTCGTACGCCGCCAGCGCCTTCAGGTAGGTGCCGATCTTGTTGCAG
Source organism: Sphingomonas sp. (assembly GCA_965249705.1). Taxonomy (GTDB): domain Bacteria; phylum Pseudomonadota; class Alphaproteobacteria; order Sphingomonadales; family Sphingomonadaceae; genus Sphingomonas_O. The sequence goes on from CBDFMO010000013.1 coordinate 420,159, forward strand.
ACGTCGCCATTGGCCGTGACACGGTCGGTCCCCACGATAACGGCATCGACCTGCCCCCGCTGCATCAGGTGACCGCCCGCATTGTCGGCGATCACGGTGTGCGCAATCCCGTGTTCGGCCAGCTCGAACGCGGTCAGCAGCGCGCCTTGGTTGCGAGGGCGGGTCTCGTCGACCCAGATGTGCAGAGGCAGCCCGGCGTCATGCGCCATGTACATCGGTGCGGTCGCGGTGCCGTAGTCGGCCGTTGCCAGCCAGCCCGCGTTGCAATGCGTCAGGATGTTGAGCGGGCGGTCCGGCTGCTGTGCATGGAGGCTGCGAAGAAGCTCAAGGCCATGGTCGCCGATCGCGCGCGACAGGCTGACGTCCTCCTCGACGATGGCATCGGCGCGCGCGAACGCCGCTTCGGCACGGGCCGGGGGCGGCAGCGGCCGCACCGCGCGGTCGATCTCGTCCAGCGCCCAGCGCAGGTTGACTGCGGTGGGCCGCGTCGCGTTCAGCATCGCGTGGTTGGCGTCGAGGCTGGTGTCCGAAGGGTCATCGGCCAATGCCAAGGCCAGCCCATAGGCCCCCGTCATCGCGAGCAGCGGCGCGCCCCGTGTCCACATCTCGCGGATCGCCTGGGCAGCGGTGCTCGCATCGCGCAATTCGACCCAGACGATTTCCCAGGGCAGGCGCCGCTGGTCGAGGATGCGCGCGCCGCGCCCGTCGGCCGTGCGCATGATCGATCGGGTGTGGACCCCGCCGAGCTTCACAGCACGATCTCCGCAAAACTTGCGATGTCGCCCTCGCCGCGTTCGCGGTCGATCAGCAGCGCGCGTAGGCCCGCCGCCCGGGCCGCATCGGTTTCGGCGGCGACGTCCGACAGGAACAAGATGTCCGGCGGCGCGATGCCAAGCGCGTCGGCGATGTGCACATAGGACATTGCCTCGCGCTTCGGCCCGGTCGTCGTATCGAACCAGCCCGAGAACAGCGGCGACAGGTCTCCCTGGTCGCTGTGGCCGAAGATCAGCCTTTGCGCCGCCATGGAGCCGCTCGAAAAGACTGCCAGCTTCAGCCCCTCGGCATGCCAACGCCGCAGCGCCTCCGCGGCATCCGGGTAAACATGGCCCGTCAACGCGCCGACCGCATAACCCTCTTCCCAGATGCGGCCCTGGATGTCCTTCAGCTCGGTTACCTTCGCGTCGGCATCCATCCACGCCAGCAGCTGGTCGAGGTCACCCCCGTGTGCGGCCACATAGGCGGGCAGCCGCGCGCGGGCATAGGGAAACAGCGTGTCATGGACAAACGACAGCGACGAGGTCGTGCCCTCGATATCGGTCAGGATCGCGCTGGTCATGCGGCTTCATGCCGCGGAAAACGTTCGGCGATGGCGCTTCCCGTGAACGCGGCCACCCAGCCGTCGGGGTTCACGAACATCCGGATCGCGGTGAAATCCGGCGCCGCCCCCATGTCGAACCAGTGTGCCATGCCGGCAGGGACCGACATCAGGTCGCCTTCGCAGCAGAGCACGTTCCAGACGCGCCCGGCCGCGTGCAGCGTGAACAATCCCTCGCCACGGACGAAGAAGCGGACTTCGTCTTCGGCGTGGGTGTGCTCCGACAGGAACTTGGTGCGCATCGCCGCCCGGTCGGGATGGTCGGGGACGACCGATATGGCATCGATGCTGCGATAGCCGCCCCTGGCCTTCAGCCGTTCGATTTCGGGCGCATAGGCCGCAAGGATGGCTGTACTGTCGGCGCCGTCTGCAAGGGCGCGGGTGGGCCAGCGTTCGAAGGTCACGCCGATCTCGCCGAGTGCCACCGCGATGGCAGTGCCGTCGCCGGTTTCCGATAGTTTTGTCCCGTCCTCGGCAAAGATCTCGAGCCTGCTCATTGCCTGAACCTCCGTTCGGCGAGTTCGGCGGCAATCATCCATTCGATGCCTTCGATCACGCGCTCCGCCTCGGCCATGTCGCGGCCCCAGCCGTAGAGCCCATGGCTGCGGATCAGATAGGCGGGGATGGCCGCCGGTGCCGACAGCGACGACACAACGGCGCGCGCGATGTCGCCCATCTCCTGGCTGTTGTCGACGATGGGCAGCGCAACCGCAATGTCGTGCGTGGCGATGCCGGGCAGCACTTTCAGCATTTCGTGCCCGGCGAGCGAGAAATAGTCCGCATCGGCAAGCGCACGGCTGAGGCCGACGGCTTCGGGCGAGTGGCTGTGCAGCACTGCCCCGCACTCCGGAAAGCGCGCGTAAAGGTCGAGGTGCAGCGCGGTTTCCGCCGAAGGCTTCCTGCCATCGAGCGAAACGCCTGCCGCGTCGACACGCATCACGTCGTCGGGCGTCAGCCGCCCCTTGTGCTTGCCTGACACGGTGACGGCGAACGATCCGTCGTCGAGCCGCATCGAGTAATTGCCGGCAGTGGCCGGGGCCCAGCCCTTGCTGTCGAGCCAGCGCCCGACGGCGACGATCGCGGCCTGTGCCGTCAGGTAGTCGACCGATGCCATGCGCGTGTCCCTAGCCCTGCGGCGCAGCGCCGAACAGTCGCTTCATCAGCCCGCGCACTTTCAGCAGCGCGTAAAGCGAGCCGCCAGCAACGGCGATCGCCACGAAGATCGCGGCAAGCGGATTGGCCAGTGCGAGCGCGAGCAGCCCCGTCGTCGCGACGTCCTCGCCCGACGAAACGATGATGTTGCTGACCGGCTCCGGGCTGGCGTTGACCATCGCCCGCGTGCCTGCCTTGGCCGCATGCGTCGCAAGCGCGGCGCTGCCGCCCAACAGCAAGGCCACGGCCTGCCATTTCGGATCGGCCGGGTCGATAATCGCGAGCGCCAGCAGGGCACCGCCCACCGGCCGCACGGCGGTATGCACCGCATCCCACAGCGTGTCGAACCACATGATCTTGTCGGCAAGGAACTCGGCGACAAGGCCGATGGCCGCCGCGGCGATGACCCAGGGACTTGCCAGCACGTCGAGCGCATGAAGATGAGCCGGCAGATCGATCCAGCCGAAATGCATCGCCAGCCCCACGCCGAAGACGCACAGGTAGATGCGCCATCCGGCAAGCAGGCTGACGCTCGACGCCACGCCCAGTAATTCGACCAGTTCCATGCGCCGAAGGTTGCACGCACCCTTGCCTCGCGCAACGGTGTCGCTAGGCGATCTCCTGTGTCCATGCCCATTCCTGCCGCAACGCTCGTGCTGTTTCGCGACGGCCCCTCGGGGCCGGAGCACCTGTTCGTGGAGCGCGCAACGACCATGGTCTTCGCGGGCGGTGCCGTCGTATTCCCAGGGGGCCGTGTCGATCCGGGCGATTACGCGCTGGCAGCGCGCTATCCCCATCTCGACCCGGTCGATGCAGCGGCACGGATTGCCGCCGTCCGCGAGACGATCGAGGAGGCGGGAATTGCTGTCGGTATCGATGCCGACGTGGAGGTGCTGCGCAAGGCCCTCGGCGAGGGCGCTGCGCTTGGTCCCGTGCTCGATGCCCTTGGGCTGTCGCTTGACCTCGACGGGCTGGTCCCGTTCGCGCGCTGGTGCCCGAATTTCAAGGAAACCCGCACGTTCGACACGCATTTCTATCTTGCCCGGGTCGAGGCGGACCACGCCGTGGCCCGCGTCGACGCCACCGAGAACACGCATCTGTTCTGGGCGACGGCATCGCAGGTGCTCGAGCGCGCCGAAGCCGGAGAGGTAAAGATCATCTTCCCGACGCGACGCAACCTCGAGCGGCTGGCAACGCTCGACGGTTTCGACGCGGCGCGTGCCCATGCCGCCGCCTGCCCGGTCGAAACGATCACGCCCTGGATGGAAGAGCGAGACGGCAAGCGGCACCTGTGCATTCCGGAAGGTCTCGGCTATCCGGTAACATCCGAACCCTTCGACCAAGCGATGCGCGGATGACCGAACAGACCCCTCTCGAAGCCTTTCGTGCCGTGCTGACCGGCGCCGCCCGCGCGATCGCGCACGAACCGGAGGTCGAGCTCGCCTATACGGCCGATGCGCCGACGCAGGCCGGCAAGAACCTGAAAGTACCGATGCCCGGTCGCGCCTTGCCCGCGGCGCAGGTCGCCGAGGCCCGGGGCTTTGCCGACGGCTTTGCGCTGCGCCTGCGGTACCACGACGCGACCGCGCATAACCGCGCGGCGCCACAACCCGTTGTCGCCCGCGCGGTGTTCGACGCGGTCGAGAACGTCCGCGTCGAGGCGCTCGGCTCGCGCGGCATGGCGGGGATGCGCGACAATCTGGGACGTGCGCTCGACATGCGGATGCGTTCCGACCCGATTTCGCGCGCCAGGGCCAGGGACGAGGTGCCCCTCTCGACGGCCGTGGCGCTGCTTCTCCGCGAACGCCTGACCGGCGAAGCGCCGCCCAAAGGCACTGAAGCGGGCCTCGACCTGGTCCGGGACTGGATCGAGGAAGCGGGCGGCGCCGACATGGACGCGCTCGGCCTGGTCCTCGACGACCAAAAGGCCTTTGCGAGCCTTGCTACAAAGCTGCTTGAGGACCTCGCGCTGATCGAAGGCGAGCCTGCCGCCGACAACGAGCCCGACGACGGCGAGGACGAGGGCGAGGACGATGCGGATGGCGAGGACGACGCGACCGACGAGGACGACGGCGGCGAAGGCCAGGTCGACCAGCGGGGCGAGCAGCAGTCGGGCGACGACAGCGAGAGCGAAGGCGAAAGCGAGGGTGAAGAGCTCAGCGACGACGATCAGGCCGATGGCGGCGACGGCGAGCAGGAGGGGATGCTCCCCGTCCGGCCGAACCGCCCACCCGCCGAGCTGACGCCGGGGTTCGACTATAAGGCGTGGACGACCGAGTTCGACGAAGTCATCGCGGCCGACGAGCTGTGCGATCCCGACGAGCTGGTCCGGCTGCGCGCCTATCTCGACCAGCAACTGCTGAGCCTGCAGGGCGCCGTCACGAAGCTCGCCAATCGCCTGCAGCGCCGCCTGATGGCCCAGCAGTCGCGCAGCTGGGACTTCGACCAGGAGGAGGGCATGCTCGATGCCGCACGGCTTGCGCGCGTCGTCGTCAGCCCGGCCCATTCGCTCAGCTACAAGATCGAGCGCGAGACCGAATTCAAGGACACGGTCGTGTCGCTCCTGATCGACAATTCGGGGTCGATGCGTGGCCGGCCGATCAGCATTGCCGCGATCAGTGCCGACATCATGGCGCGCACGCTCGAGCGCTGCGGGGTCAAGACCGAGATCCTCGGCTTTACGACGCGCGCGTGGAAGGGCGGGCAGGCCCGCGAGAGCTGGCTGGCGGCAGGGCGGCCGCAGCTGCCGGGCCGCCTCAACGACCTGCGACACATCGTCTACAAGGCGGCCGATGCCCCGTGGCGGCGGGCGCGCACCTCGCTCGGCCTGATGATGCGCGAGGGATTGCTGAAGGAAAACATCGACGGTGAAGCGTTGCTCTGGGCGCACAGCCGTCTGATTGCGCGACCCGAAGACCGCAAGATCCTGATGGTGATCTCGGATGGCGCGCCGGTCGACGATTCGACGCTCAGTGTGAACAGTGGCGCCTATCTCGAAAAGCACCTGCGCCAGGTGATCGGCTGGATCGAGGGCAAGTCCCCCGTTCAGCTTGTCGCCATCGGCATCGGCCATGATGTGACGCGCTACTATCAGCGCGCCGTCACCATCATGGACGCCGATCAGCTCGGCGGCACGATGGTTGAGCAACTGGCCGGGCTCTTCGATCTGGAAAGCTGATCGGGCCGGTCAGGGCTTGGTGACAGTCACATGGAGATAGGTTGCCGGGATAAACGTGCGTTCGCCACCCTGGTTCTGCCCGTCGAAGACGGCGCGCAGATCCGCTTCCAGCGCTTCGGCCCGCCCGTCGCGGCCCGCGGCCTCGAACGCGTTCATCGTCGGCCCGTAAAAATCGCGAAACCCTTCGAAGAACACGGAAGGTGAGGTTGCGCCCCGGAACACGAACGTTCGCGGTTCGCAGGTGATCATCGAGTCGGGAATGCCCGCTGCGCCGAAACGCTCGACCACATGCGTCGCCTGTCCCCAGGTCACGGGGCTGATGAATCCTTCTGGCGGCGGTGGCGTGTAGGCGGCGCTGACCTTGAGGACCTGGGCGACGAGCGTCGGGTCGCCGGGAATCCAGTTGCCCATGACGATCCGTCCGCCCGGCCGCGTGACACGCACCATTTCGCGGGCGGTATCGAACGGGCGTGGCGCGAACATCGCGCCGAAGATGCTGATGACCAGATCAAACGATTCGTTCGCCAGATCACGCAGGTCGGAGGCATCGCCCTCGACGATGCGGACGTTCGATAATCCCGCTGAGGCTGCGCGCGCATTGCCGGCAGCGACGAGATTGGTAGCGATATCGACGCCGAGGACGTTTGCGCCCCGCATGGCCGCGGGGATTGCCGTTGTCCCGTCGCCACAGCCCAAGTCGAGCACGTCCATGTCCGGCGTGATGCCGAGCGATTCGACAAGCGCGTCGCCGCTTTCGCGCATATATTGCGCGACCTGGGTGAAGTCGCCCTTCTCCCAAAGCGCCTTGTTCGCGTTCATCGAAACCTCCCCCAGCCGACTCGGGGAGAGCATATGCTCATGGAACCGGTGGCGAAACGAAAAAGGGCTGAAGGATCGCTCCTTCAGCCCCGGCCCTCGCTCACGCAACCGGAGGGTTTTCCTAGCGGTAGCGGCCGTCGCAATTGCCGCTCTTGTCGATCGCGCGACCGGCAAGGGCGCCGGCGCCCGCGCCAAGGATCAGGCCCGTCGTGCTCGGCTGATTGCGATAGCCGCCACGGCCGATCTCACGGCCCAGAAGACCACCGGCGATTGCGCCGAGGATCGTGCCCGTGGTGCCGGAATTGCGCCTGCAGCTCTGATAATTCCGGCTGTAGCGTCGATCGGCGGCATAGCCGCGGTCGTCGTAGTGCCGGTTGTCGTAGCCGCGGTCATATCCGTTGCCGCGATAATAATCTCCCGCGCGATAGCTGTCGGCGCGGCCACCATAGTAACCGTCTGCCATGGCGGGCGTCGCGGCGAAGCCGACGGCCGCGACGCTGGCGAGGACTGCCGTGTGGATCATCTTTTTCATCGTCGGTCTCCTTTGACTGTGACGCTGGTCTAGCCGACTCGCTGTGGCGTGATGCTGAACGCGCATGTTAGGCGATGTTCAGGTTTCGCAATCGCGACAGCACGCTAAGGGGGCCGCGTGCGCCGCCCCCTACTCACCCTGACATTGCGCGTCGGCCTGCTATTGCCGGCGCTGCTGCTGGTGGGCGGACCGCGGAGCGGATCGCTGGTTCCGGTGGTCGGCGAAGCCGTCACCATCGTCTCGACGCCCGTACCCTTGCAACCGGACGAGTTGTCGCGGACGCGCACCGGCCATCTCACCCTGGTCGGGGGGTGGAAACTCGATGCGCCGCGCTCTCGCCAGTTTGGCGGCTGGTCGGCGCTGCGGATCAAGGGCGACCAGTTTACGGTCATCGGCGATTATGGCTCGGTCCTGCGTTTCCGGCTGACACGCTTCGGTCGAGCGACGGAGGCCCGCATCGATCCGCTGCCGTCAGGGTGCGGGCGGCAGGAAGACAAGAAAGAGCGCGACAGCGAATCACTCGCCGCCGCGCCGGACGGCTGGCTGGTCGGCTATGAAAATGACAACCGTCTTTGCAAGATCACGCCCGACTTCCACAAAGCGATGGCACTGGTGCGTCCGCGCCAGATGGCGGACTGGCCTGTCCGATACGGCGCGGAATCGGTACTCCGGCTAGCCGATGGGCGCTATATCGTGATTGCCGAACGCGGCAGAAACGAGGCGGCGCCGCGACCGCTGCTGGTCTTTGGTGGCGATCCCGCCGACCCGCGCACGCGGATCGTCGAGCGTCGCTATCTACCGCCAGCAGGCTATAGCCCGACCGATGCCGCGCAATTGCCCGACGGCCGCATTCTCATTCTCAACCGGCGGTTCGCATTATCGACCTTGTTCACATCGGTGCTGGTCGTCGTCGACCCGGACGCGCTCGACCGGGATGCTCCGATAACCGGCAGGCCGATCGCGCAGCTTGCGCCGCCGACGCTGCACGACAATTTCGAGGGGCTGGAAGTCACCGTCGAAGGGGGAAGACCGATGATCTGGATGATCGCCGACGACAATTTCATGAGCTGGCAGGCAAGCTACCTGCTGAAATTCGCCATCGACGACATGCCGGTCCGTCCGGCAAACGCGCCTTAGGCGGCTTCCTGGGTCGCCGTCTTCGCCTTGGCGATCTTGCGCTTCAGCCGCTGCACCTTCAGGCTCAGCAGGTCGTCGCTCGCCTTGGCCAGCCAGTTGTCGAGGCCGCCGACATGCTCGACCGTACGCAGGCCGTGGGTCGAGACGCGCAGCTTGACGCCTTCGCCAAGCGTATCCGACAACAGCGTAACGTTCTGCAGGTTGGGCAGAAAAGTGCGCTTTGTCTTGTTGTTGGCGTGGCTCACATTGTGTCCCACCTGGCGACCCTTGCCGGTCAGTTCGCAAACGCGTGCCATCGCTCGTAAATCCTGAAATCTGAGTGTTGCTCGGAAAGGCGGCGCGCATATCGGCAAAGGCTTGCCGCGTCAACCGGGCAGGGCCTAAGTCGCGGCAATGAGCTTCCCGCTTCCCGAGCCGATGCGCCGCGCGCTGGACCTTGCTGCCGAGGCGGCGGCGGCCGGCGAGGTCCCTGTCGGCGCGGTTATCGTCTGGGGCGGAAAGATCATCGGCGAGGGCGCAAATCGTACTCGCCGCAACCTCGATCCGACGGCACATGCCGAAATCGTCGCGATTCGCGCGGCTTGCGTTGAACGCGGGAGCGACCGGCTCGTCGGCGCCGAACTCTGGGTGACACTGGAACCGTGTGCCATGTGTGCTGGCGCCATTGCCCATGCCCGCCTCGCCCGCGTCGTCTACGCGGCACCGGACGCCAAGGGCGGTGGCGTCGATAATGGCGCCCGCGTTTTCGCCCAGCCAACCTGCCATCACCGGCCCGATGTCATTGCCGGGGTCGGCGAATCGGCGGCAGCGATATTGTTGAGGGACTTCTTCGCGCTGCGCCGGTGATGCGGCAGTTGCCCCCAAGGCGCAAAACCGGCATTGCGGGACCACACCATGTCAGCGCCCGCGCTCTCGCCTTATCCCTGGACCGATGTTGCCATCATCGTAGCGCTGATTGCGCTCAACGGGGTTTTCGCCATGTCGGAACTGGCAATTGTTTCCTCGCGCAAGCCCAGGCTCGAGGCCATGGCACGCAAAGGCACCGGCGGCGCGCGCGTGGCGCTCGATCTTGCCGCCGATCCGGGGAAGTTGCTGTCCACGGCGCAAATCGGCATCACGCTTATCGGGATATTGGCGGGCGCCTATTCAGGTGCAAGCCTGGGCGGCCCTACCGGTGAACGGCTCGAACTGCTCGGCGCCCCGCACGATGCGGCGTATAATCTCGGCTTCGGACTCGTCATCGTCGTCACGACGTTCGTGTCGCTGATCATTGGCGAGCTCGTCCCCAAACAATTTGCCCTCAGGGCGCCCGAGCCCATTGCCGCCGTGGTGGCGCGACCGATGCTGTGGCTGTCGAAGGCGACGGCACCGCTCGTCTGGCTGCTCGATTCGACCAGTGCGCTCGTTTTCCGCCTGCTCGGCCTGAAGCGCGAGTCGGAAGACCATGTCACGGCCGAGGAGTTGCACCTGATCGTGGCCGAGGCGTCCAAGTCGGGCGTGATCGAGGAAAGCGAGCGGGCGATCATTTCGGGCGTTGTCCGGCTCGCCGATCGCCCGGTGCGCGAAGTGATGACGCCGCGCACTGAAGTCGACTGGATCGATGCGGATGCCGATCATGACGCGCTGCGCGCCATGCTAGCGGAATTGCCTCACAGCCGCCTGCCCGTGGCTGAAGGGTCGGTCGATCGGGTCATCGGCATCGTTCAGGCGCGCGATATCGTCCGCGCGCTGATCGCGGGAGACGAGATCGACCTGCGCGCCCTGATGCGCCAGGCGCCGATCGTACCCGATCAGGTCGATGCGATGGACACGCTGGAGGCGCTGCGCCGGGCGGACGTGCCGATGGCGCTGGTCCATGACGAATATGGTCATCTGGAAGGGATCGTGACCCCGGCCGACCTGCTGTCGTCGATTGCGGGCGATTTCGTGTCGGACCAGGATGAAGGTGACGATCCGCCGGTCTTCGAACGCGAGGACGGCAGCCTGCTCGTATCGGGCTGGTGGGCGGCGGACCTGCTTGCCGAGCGCATTGGCCTCGTCCTGCCCGAAGACCGCGACTATGCGACTGTGGCGGGCCTGGCGCTCGCCGAGCTCAGGCGCTTGCCTGCCGTCGGCGACCATTTCGATTTCGGCGGGCATCGCTTCGAGATTGTCGACATGGACGGGCGCAAGATCGACAAATTGCTCGTGACCGAGCTTGGCTAGAGCAGGCCCGCGGCGCGAAAGCTGAAATGCCGACCGCTCCCGGTCACGACATGGTCGTGGACCCGGATGCCCAGCGGGGCGACGGTGCGGGCCAGCTCGTTGGTTGCAGCGATATCGGCACGGCTCGGCTCGGGATCGCCGCCGGGGTGGTTGTGCGACAGCACCAAAATGGCTGCCTCGCAGGCGAGCGCGTCGGCGACGATGCGCCGGATGGGAACCCGCACCCTGCCTGCGTGATCGTCGGTATGTTCGGTAACGCACACCAGGGCGCCCAGCGCGTCGATGTGCAAGACGCGCAGGGTTTCAAAAGGAGGGCGCACAGGCATATGCAAAATCTGAGTCACCACTGGACAGCATGCAATCGCAATTCGGTCCGAAAAATCTCCGCAATGGATTAGTTTGCCAAGGCTTGGCGGCGTGCGGGTCGCAAGGCATAGCATCGGCTATGCAAGCCTATCTTGATCTGCTCCGTCGCATCCTCGACACCGGCGTTCCGCAACAGGACCGGACGGGCGTCGGTACATTGAGCGTTTTCGGCCACCAGATGCGCTTCGACCTGGGCGCCGGCTTCCCGTTGGTGACCACCAAGAAACTTCACGTCCGGTCGATTTTCATCGAGTTGCTGTGGTTCCTGCGCGGCGAGACGAACAACAATTGGCTGAAGGACCGCGGCGTCGGCATCTGGGACGAATGGGCGCGCGAGGATGGCGAGCTCGGTCCGATCTACGGCAAGCAGTGGCGCGACTGGGAAAGCGCCGACGGGCGCCACATCGATCAGATCAAACTGCTGATCGAGCAGATCAGGGACAACCCCGCCAGCCGCCGCCAGATCGTCAGCGCCTGGAACCCCGGGGAGATCGACCGCATGGCGCTCGCGCCCTGCCACTGTCTGTTCCAGACCCATGTCGCCAATGGCAAGCTGTCGCTGCAACTCTATCAGCGTTCAGCCGACGTCTTTCTGGGCGTACCCTTCAACATCGCGAGCTATGCGCTGCTGACGCACCTGCTCGCCGACCAGTGCGGGCTCGGGGTTGGCGAGCTCGTCTGGACCGGAGGCGACACGCACCTCTATTCAAACCATCTCGAACAGGCCCGACTGCAGTTGACGCGCGCGCCCTTTCCGCTCCCCCAACTCGTGCTCAAGCGCCGCGCCGAGAGCATCGACAGCTACGAATACGAGGATTTCGCGGTCGAAGGCTACCAGGCCCATCCGCACATCAAGGGCGAGGTGGCGGTTTGATCACCTTCATTGTCGCGCGCGCCGACAATGGCGTGATCGGGCGGAACGGCAAACTGCCCTGGCACCTGCCCGCCGATCTCAAGCGATTCAAGTCGTTGACGATCGGCAAGCCCATGATCATGGGTCGCAAGACATTCGAGAGCCTCCCGGGCCTGCTGCCGGGGCGGCGGCATATTGTCGTGACCAGAGATCTTGGCTGGCATGCCGACGGTGCCGAAGTCGTGCACGATCCGGAGGCGGCTCTTCGGCATGCCGATTGGCCTGTAAACGATCTGAATATCATCGGCGGAGCAGCGATGTTTGAAGCGCTTGCCGATCGGGTCGACCGGTGGGAGCTTACGGAGGTGCATGACACACCCGACGGCGACACGATTTTGCCGGCGCCGGACCCCTCGAAATGGGTGGAAATCATGCGCGAGGATCACGGGGGATACAGCTTCGTGACTTTGGAGCGCCGCTAACCAAAGCTTGCCGTCAAGCTGAACTTGTTTCAGCAACACGTTACCGCTGGTATGGGTGCCCGGGCGGCGGCACGGACCCTGAAACAAGTTCAGGGTGACGCCAATGGATAAATGGGGACCGTTTTGAACAAATTGATCGGTTGGCTCGCGGCGCTCTTTGGCCTCGCCGCACTCTTCTTTTTCGGCATCCTGCCGCCGATCGTCGAACGGTCGATGAACCGCGTTACCGGGCCGCAGCCGCCGCAAGTCTCGGCGCGCGCCGCCGCGCTCCACAAAACGCTGCAGATCGCCGACATGCATGCCGACACGCTGATGTGGAAGCGCGACCTGCTTGCCCGCGGCGACCGCGGGCAGGTCGATCTGCCGCGCCTGACCGATGGCAACGTCGCGCTGCAGATCCTGTCCTCGGTCAGCAAGACTCCCAAAGGCCAGAATTACGACGCCAATGGCGCCGACACCGACAACATCACCCTGCTCGCCATCGCGCAGGGCCAGCCCATGCGCACGTGGCATTCGCTCGTCGAACGGTCGTTGTGGCATGCAACGAAACTCGACCGCTATGCCGCGCGATCCGACGGGCATTTGCGCGCGATCCGCACGAAAGCCGATCTGGCGCGCCTGCTTGCCGACCGGGCGGCGGGGCGGCCGGTGACGGGCGCCCTGCTGTCGATCGAGGGCCTGCAGGATATCGAGGGCAAGCGGGCAAATCTCGACCGGCTCTACGGTGCGGGCTTCCGCATGGCGGGTCTCGCCCATTTCTTCGACAATGAGGTTGCAGGATCGATGCACGGCCTCAAGAAGAGCGGGCTCACGCCGTTCGGCATCGAGATCGTGCAAGCCATGGAAGCCAAGGGGATGGTCGTCGATGTCGCGCACTGTAGCCACCAATGCGTCGCCGAAGTCCTGAAAATGGCAAGGCGCCCCGTCGTATCGTCGCATGGCGGCGTGCAGGCGACGTGTAAGGTCAATCGGAACCTGACGGACGAAGAAGTGCGCGGTGTGGCCGCGACCGGCGGCGTCGTCGGCATCGGCTATTGGGACGCGGCGGTGTGCGACACGTCTCCCGCCGGCATCGTCCGCGCCATCGCGCATGTTCGCGACCTGGTCGGCATCGACTTTGTCGGCCTCGGCAGCGATTATGACGGCGCGATCGCCGCAAGGTTCGATACCTCACGCCTTGACGCAATCACACAGGCGCTGATCGATGCCGGGTTCAGCGACGCCGACATCGCGAAGGTGATGGGCGGCAACGTGCTGCGGGTTCTGGGGCAGGTGCTGCCGGCCTAGCCCATTATGCGGTCTTTAACTTGGGCCGCTTGGAAATACTCCCCTGCGACCGAAACTGTCGTCGACCGAACATGGGCTCACTTCATGAAGCTACGTCACGGTCTCGGGAACCTATGGGATCGGCTTTGCGAACGCGGTCAAGATCGGGCGCTACCATGCCGTAGCCGGCCTGGGCTACTGCTTCCGCGCCGGGCACATTTTTAGAAAACGTGTCTTGCTCCGCACCTGAAAGAGCCTAGTTAGCGTCTCCATTCACCCACAGTAAAGAAACGCGAGCGCAACGACGCGCAGCCATGGACCGTCCGATCTTCTATGATGCGAGCGGCGTGCGGAGCCGCTGGTCGAAGCGCATCCTTGCGGCGATCCTTACGCTCATTGCCGTCACCGCAATCGGATTCGCCTGGACGATCGTCGCAGTTCCCGCTGCACCGCCGTTGCACCCCTCGGGCGAACGCAGCCAGGCTCGTCCGCTGATCGAGCAGGTCTCGCGCTTGCGCCGGCGGGCAGGCGACTGGCTGCCCCGGACACGCACGACGCGTGGCCCCGTAAAACCGCTGTCTGTCGCCTTTTACGTGCCATGGGATCCCGATAGCCGGGCCTCGCTTGCGCGCCACATCGGCGACATCGATTGGGTCGTGCCCGGATTGGCATCCGTCACCGGCGGCGGGCGCATCCGCACCTATGATCCCGATCTCCGCTTTCAGGCGGTGATTCGTAGACGCGCCGATCCGCCGCGCGTCATGCCGATGATCCAGAACGCCGCCGCCGACAAATGGGACGGCAACGGCATGGGCGCGATCCTGCGCAATCCGGTGCGTCGCACGGCGTTGCTCAACTGGGCGGAGAGCATCGTCCGGGATCAGAACGGCAGCGGCATCGTCTTCGATTTCGAGGAGCTGCCGGCAAGCGCCCTGCCGGGCTACCGCGCGTTTCTGAACGAAGTGCGCGCCCGCTTTGCGCCGCGCCACTGGGACGTTGCCATCGCCGTACCGCTCGACAACGCCGACTGGGATCTGCGTGCCTTCGCAAAGTCGGCGGATCATTTGTTCCTGATGAATTACGACGAGCATGCACCAGGGGGCGCGGCCGGACCGATTGCCTCGCAGGGCTGGTTCGTTGCCAACCTCAGGCGCACCCTGGCCCAGATCCCGCCGGCGCAAGCTATCGTTGCCATCGGGAACTACGGCTACGACTGGCACGACGGTGTGACCGACAACATGACCGATGAAGAAGCGTGGCTCGCCGCAAACGACAGCGACACGACGCCCGTGTTCGATCCGGCCTCGGGAAACAGCCATTTCGTCTATGAGGAGGCGGGGTCGAGGCACGAGATCTGGATGCTCGATGCGGCCAGCGCTTGGAACCAGTTGCGTGCGGCGCGGGTGGAAGGGGTCGCCGGCTACGCCTTGTGGCGACTTGGCAGCGAGGATGTGGGCTTTTGGTCGGCGGCGCAGGCCCTGCCGACGGGTCGCGCGCCCGACCTGTCGCACTTCACGCCCGTCGGCAACGTCGATGTGAAGGGCGCGGGGGAATTGCTGCGGATCGAGGCCACGCCGCGCGACGGGCTTCGCCGCGTCGAATTCGACAAGGCCGGCCTGATCCGCAACCAGCAGTTCACCCAATTGCCGACGCCGTTCGTCGTCCGGCGCGGCGGCAATCGTCCCGGCATGGTCGCGCTGACCTTCGACGACGGCCCCGATGCGACATGGACGCCGCGGATCCTCGACGTGCTCGAGGCAAAACATGCACCCGCAACGTTCTTTGTCATCGGCGAGAACGCGCTGTCGAATCCGGTTCTGCTGAACCGCATCGTCGACGGCGGCAGCGAGCTGGGCAACCACAGCTATACCCACCCCAATATGGCGCAGGTTTCCGACACCGGCATCGCGCTGGAGCTGAATGCGACGCAGCGACTGGTCGAGGCCTATACGGGCCGGTCAACCCGACTTTTCCGCGCACCCTATTTCGGCGACGCCGAACCGACCACGACCGACGAACTCCAGCCCGCGCTGATCGCGCAGCAACGCGGGTATCTCAACGTGGGCTTGCACGTCGATCCCGACGACTGGCAACGCCCCGGCGTCGCAAAGATCGTGGCGCAAACGCTGGCCAAGGTCGAAAGTGGTACCGGGGAGGTCACGACCAAGGTCGTTCTGCTCCATGACGGGGGTGGCGACCGGGCCCAAACCGTTGCGGCCTTGCCCGCCATCATCGACGGACTGCGCGCGCGGGGCTACACGCTCGTTACGATATCGACGCTGGCAGGCGTCGCGCCCGATGCCGCGATGCCGCTGGTCACGGGATCCGACCTTGTCGCCGTCCGCGCGGACGTCGGCATCTTCCTCGTGATTGCCGCGTTTCTCTGGACGATCAAATGGCTCTTCTTCGTCGCCATCGCGCTGGGGATCGCGCGCGCGTTGCTGATGGCCGCGCTGGCCTTGCGCGACCGCTTCGGACGCGGGCGCGCCATTCCACCGCCGATCGACCCGGCACGCTTCGTCTCGGTGCTTATCCCCGCGTTCAACGAGGAGCGCGTCATCGTCGACTCGATCCGGCGCGTGCTTGCCAGCGAACAGGTCGAGCTCGAGATCCTCGTCATCGACGACGGTTCGAGCGACGCGACCAGCACCGTCGTGCGCGAAGCCTTTGCCGACGAACCCCGCGTCCGGCTCCTGACGCTGCAAAACGGGGGCAAGGCGCGCGCGCTGAACCATGGCCTCGCGTTGGTGAGGGGCGATGTCATCATCGCGCTGGATGCCGACACGCGCTTCCAGAAAGACACCGTCGCCCGGCTGGCGCGGTGGTTTGCCGACCCCCAGATCGGCGCAGTCGCGGGCAATGCAAAGGTCGGAAACCGGTTCAACCTCGTCACCCGCTGGCAGTCGGTCGAATATGTGACGGCGCAGAACCTGGAGCGGCGAGCGCTGACGCAGTTCGATGCGATTACCGTAGTCCCGGGCGCCGTCGGGGCATGGCGGCGCACCGCGCTCGATGCCGTCGGGGGCTATCCGACCGACACGCTGGCCGAGGACCAGGACCTGACGATCGCAATCCAGCGGATCGGCTGGAAGATCGGCTATGACATCGAGGCCGTCGCCTGGACCGAGGCGCCGGAAACTTTCCGTTCGCTTGCCAAGCAGCGCTTTCGCTGGTCCTACGGGACGCTCCAGTGCCTGTGGAAGCACGGCGGCATCCTCCGCGCCCGCAAGCCACTCGGTCTTGCGCTTGTCGGCTTGCCGCAGGCCTGGCTGTTCCAGATCATCTTTGCCGTCATCTCGCCGATCATCGATTTCGCGCTGGTCGTCAGCGTCGTCGAGACGGCGATTCGTGTGCAGCAGCATGGCTGGGCGCAGACGCAATCGGATGTGCTGTTGATGGGCGCCTACTGGCTGGCGTTCACGAGCATCGACACTGCGTGCGGCGCCGTCGCCTATTGGCTCGATCCGCGCGAACGTCGCTACCCGGTCCACCTGCTCGTCGCCCAGCGCTTTATCTATCGCCAGCTGATGTACTGGGTCGTGCTGAAAGCCGTAGGGGCGGCACTGCGGGGCCCGAGCGTCGGCTGGGGGAAGCTCGAGCGCACGGGCCGTGTTGCAGAAACGGCGCAATGAAGGGTTGCGTTAGGCGACGCCCACCCCCCATCATGACCCTGCGATGCTGCGTCAGTACGAACTTGTGGAGCGGGTCAAATCCTATGACCCCGACGCCGACGAGGCCCTGATCAACCGCGCCTATGTGTTTTCGGTCGCCGCGCACGGCAGCCAGAAGCGCGCATCGGGTGACCCTTATTTCTCGCACCCCATCGAAGTCGCCGGCATCCTGACCGACCTTCACCTCGACGACGAGACGATCGTCACCGCCATCCTGCACGACACCATCGAGGACACGGTGGCCACGCGCGAAGAGATCGAGCGCAAGTTCGGACCCGCCATCGCCCGCATGGTCGACGGCGTGACCAAGCTCAGCAAGATCGAGGCCCAGTCCGAAAACGAGCGCGCGGCAGAAAATCTGCGCAAGTTCCTGCTGGCCATGTCCGACGACATCCGCGTGCTGCTGGTGAAGCTGGCCGACCGGCTGCACAACATGCGCACGCTGCACTTCATCAAGGACGAAACGAAGCGGCGGCGGATCGCGCGCGAGACGATGGATATCTATGCGCCGCTGGCCGAGCGGATCGGCATGTACGAGTTCATGAACGAGATGCAGGGCCTGGCGTTTCGCGAGCTCGAGCCCGACGCCTATTCCTCGATCTCGAAGCGGCTCGACCAGCTGCACGCGGGCGGCGGCGACCAGATCGCGCGGATCGGCTCGGGCCTCAAATTGCTGCTGAGCCGCGCCGGGGTCGAGGCCGACGTCTCGGGGCGCGAGAAGCACCCCTATTCGATCTGGAAGAAGATGGCCGAGCGCCATATCAGCTTCGAACAACTGTCGGACGTAATGGCGTTTCGCGCCATCGTGCCCGACGAGGACGCCTGCTACCGGGCGCTCGGCGTGATCCACCAGCGCTGGCCGATGGTCCCGGGCCGGTTCAAGGATTACATCTCGACGCCCAAGCGCAACGGCTATCGCAGCCTGCATACCGCCGTCATCCATTCGGAAAAGATGCGGATCGAAATCCAGATCCGTTCGTCGGAGATGCATGCGCAGGCCGAATATGGCTATGCCGCGCACTGGACCTACAAGCAGGGGCAGAAGCGCCCCGACGTGCCCGGCCGCTGGATCAGCGACCTGGTCGAAATCCTCGACAATGCGGAAACGCCCGAGGAGCTGCTCGAACATACGCGCATGGCGATGTACCAGGACCGCATTTTCGCCTTTACGCCCAAGGGCGAACTGTTCCAGCTGCCCAAGGGTGCGACGCCGGTCGATTTCGCCTATGCCGTCCATACCAAGCTGGGCAACGAAGCGGTGGGCGCCAAGATCAACGGGCGCGTCGTACCGTTGCGCACGCCGATCGAGAACGGCGACCAGGTGACGATCCTGAAGTCCAAGGCGCAGGAGCCGCAACCGGCCTGGCTCAACTTCGTCGTGACCGGCAAGGCGCGCGCCGCCATCCGCCGCTATGTGCGCAACAAGGAGCGCGGCGAGAGCGTCGCGCTCGGCCGCAAGATCTACGACGAGATCGTCAACCGGCTGCCGGCCCAGCTGGGCAAGGCGGCGCAGGCCGCTGCGCTCAAGCGACTGAAGCTTGCCGACGAAGCCGCGCTGATGGAAGCGATTGCCCGCCGAACCGTCACCGACGCGCAGGTGATGGACGCGCTGATGCCCGGTTCAGCCGGCGCCGACGTCTCGGCGGCGCCCGCCCAGCGCGAAGCCATTTCGATCCGCGGCCTGACGCCGGGCGTGGCGTTCGTGCTGTCGCCCTGCTGCCATCCCGTTCCCGGCGACCGCATTGTCGGCCTGCGTCGTGCCGACGAGCCGATTGCAGTGCACGCGATCGACTGCCCGGTGCTGGCGAGCGGCATCGATGCCGACTGGGTCGACCTGGCCTGGGGTGACCGTAGCGAGGGGGCGGTGGCCGAACTGGTCGCTGTGCTGAAGAACGAGCCCGGCGCGCTGGGCGTAATGGCGGGCATCTTCGGCACGCACAAGGCGAACATCCTCAACCTGAAACTGGAAAGCCGCGACGAGAGCTTTCACACGTTCCGCGTGTCGCTGGAAGTAAGCGACCTGCACCACCTGACCCGGATCCTCGCGGCGCTGCGGGCTGCGGACGCCGTGAGTTCGGCGGAGCGAGTCTAGGCGCGGCGAAGGTCACGAACGTCCCATAAGATCGCTGCGTGCTTCGGTTGAACCGTGGCAAATGATCGACGAACCGAGCGCGGGATCGCGTCGTTATCGGGGCGCCCGAAACCTGTATTCGATTGTGACAGAGCCGGTCCGAATCGGACGGCGACGACGCTGGCAGGTCGGCCACGTGTAGGACAGCGCCAATCGCGCAAGGCCGATGTCAGGCGCGCATCAGGTTCCAGTCGATCGGCGCAAAACGATCGAGCGATGCGTTCGCTTCGGGCATCGGATATATCAGGCCGGTCGCGCAGTTAAACAGCACGCAGCGGTCGGTGTCCTCGATCAGCCCGGTGTCGACGGCGACTTCCCAGGCGGCGGCGGTTGCCGCCCCCTCGGGGCACAGCAACAGGCCGTCCTCGCGCGCGATGCGGTCGCGCGCTGCCACGATCGCGGGATCGCCAACGGCAATCGCGAAGCCGCCCGACTCGCGCACCGCGTCGAGGATCAGAAAGTCGCCGATGGCGCCCGGCACGCGAATGCCGGCGGCGACGGTCGCTGCATCCTCCCATTTCTCGGCGTGGCGCGCGCCCGCTTCCCAGGCGCGGACGATGGGCGCGCAGCCCGAAGCCTGGACCGCGACCATGCGCGGGCGTTCCGGCCCGATGAGCCCGATCGCCTCGAGTTCGGCAAAAGCCTTCCACATGCCGATGAGGCCGGTGCCGCCACCGGTGGGATAGAAGATGACGTCGGGCACCTGCCAGTCGAGCTGTTCCACCAGCTCGAGCCCCATCGTCTTCTTGCCCTCGATCCGATAGGGTTCCTTGAGCGTCGAGAAGTCGAACCAGCCCATCGCTTCCTTGCCGGCCCCGACAAGGGCGCCGCAGTCGCCGATCAGGCCATTCACCCGCCAGACCCTGGCGCCCTGCAGCGCAATCTCGCGCAGGTTGATTTCGGGCGTGTCGTCGGGCGCAAAGACGAACGCCTCGATGCCTGCCCTGGCGCAATAGGCCGCCATGGCCGCGCCGGCATTGCCGTTGGTCGGCATGGCGATGCGCGTGATGCCCAGCGCCTTTGCCATCGACACCGCCATGACGAGGCCACGCGCCTTGAACGAACCCGTCGGCAAGCGGCCCTCGTCCTTGACGATGGGCGCGCGCGCGCCGTGCCGCTTGCCAAGGCGTGGCAGGTCGACCAGCGGCGTTTCGCATTCGCCGAGCGAGACGATGTCGGACGTCTGGCGGACAGGCAAAAGCTCGCGCCAGCGCCACAGGTCGCGCGGCCTTTCGGCAAGGGCGGCTTTGGTCAGCGCGCCGGCAACCCCGGGCAGGTCGTAGCGAACGAGCAGCGGCTTGCCCGCGGGCGACAGGCCGTGGATGGTGTCGGCGGCATAAGCCTCCCCGGTTTCCGAACATTCGAGATGGGTGACGAAGGTCGGGCGGTCGGTGGTCAGATTGGCGTCGGTGCGCATGTCATCCCTCGCGGTGGTACGGGTGGCCGGCGATGATCGTCGTCGCGCGGTAGAGTTGTTCGGCCAGCATGGCACGCACCATCAGATGGGGCCAGGTTGCGGCGCCGAAGCTCAGGACCCTGTCCGCCGTGCCGCGCTCCGCCGCGGTCAGGCCATCGGCGGCGCCGATCAGGAAACGCGCTTCGCGAATGCCGCCATCACGCCACGCCTCGAGCAGGCGGGCCAGCGCGACCGACGTCAGCGCCTCGCCGCCTTCGTCGAGCGCAACGGTCTTTGCGGGGGTCATCGGATCGGCGACCCGGCCGCCGGCATCGGGCAGTTCGGTCACGGCAAAGGGCCAGGTGATCCGTTTCTCGTAACGCGCCACAAGGTCCGCTTCGGGACCGCGCCCGATGCGGCCGCGGGCGACAATGTGAAGCTTCAACCCGTCGTCAGTGCGTCATCGGGGCGACTGGCGCGTCGCCGAACGCCCACATGCGCTCCAGATTGTAGAAGCTGCGCACTTCGGGACGGAAGAGGTGAATGATCACGTCCCCGGCATCGATCAGCACCCAGTCGGCGGTCGGCAGGCCTTCGATCCGCGACTGGCGCCCGAACTCCAGCTTGATCCGCTCGGCCAGCTTGGCAGCCATGGAGGCGACCTGGCGCGTCGACCGACCGCTTGCGATGATCATGTGATCGGCAATGGAGGACTTGCCTGCCAGCGGGATCGAGATCGTCTCGACCGCCTGGTCCGCGTCGAGCTGCGCGAGGATCATCTCGTGCATCGCATCGACAGTGTCGATTTTTGCTACAGCTTCGGGAGCGTGGGGACGGAGCGCGGTTGCGGGCAAGGAACATCCTTCATGGCAGGCGCCGTTTCAAGGCAGCGCGGGTGGCAGGGCGGTTGGAGTATTGACGATACCAGTCGGGCGAGGCCCGGCGGAGCGCCGTGGCAGACGTCGGATCGGGACGGACATGCAGCAGCACGAGCGCCGGCGGTCTCCACCTCGTCCAGTCATTCGGCTCGCCCAGGTGCCGGACGAAACGCCTGAGCCACGCCGACGCAGGACTCGCGCCGACCAAGCCGGTATAGCCCGGACGTACCACAACCGCAATCGGCACCAGCGCCGCCAGCTTCCGCCAGTCGCGCCAGCGGTGGAATTCACCGATTATATCGGCGCCCATGATCCAGATGAACCGCCGGTCGGGAAAGCGCCGCACCAGCGCACGGACGGTGTCGATGGTGTAGCGGGTGTGCAGATGGGCCTCGATCGCGGTCGCGCGGATCCGGGCGCGGCGCGCCATGTCGCGCGCCGAGCCGAGCCGGACGTCGAGCGGCGCCATGCCCTCGGCGGGCTTGAGCGGGTTGCCCGGCGACACGAGCCACCACAGGTCGTCCAGCCCGAGCTCATCGATCGCCGCCAGGCTGATACGCCGGTGCGCCCGGTGCGCCGGATTGAAGGATCCGCCGAGAAGGCCGGTCGTGGTCAAGCCGGAACCCTGGTCAAGGACGGATCTGGCCGGTTCCGCGCACCTGCCACTTGTAGGTCGTCAGCCCTTCGAGCGCGACGGGGCCGCGTGCATGAAGGCGGCCGGTGGCAATGCCGATCTCGGCGCCAAGGCCGAACTCGCCCCCGTCGGCGAACTGCGTCGAGGCGTTCCACATCACGATCGCGCTGTCGACGACGGCCAGGAAATGCTCGGCGGTTGCCGGATCCTCGGTCACGATCGCATCGGTATGGCCCGAGCCATGGTGCGCAATATGGGCGATGGCGCCTTCAACCCCGTCGACAAGCGCGACCGCGATGATGCTGTCGAGATATTCGGTCGCCCAGTCGATCCCGGTCGCGGGCACGACGCGCGGGTCGAGCGCGGCGACGTCGGGGCCGCCGCGAACTTCGCAGCCCGCCTCGACCAGCGCCCGCACGACCCCGGCCGGGTCGGCGAACGCACGGTCGATCAGCAGCGTCTCGGTCGCGCCGCAGACCCCGGTGCGACGCATCTTGGCATTGACCACGATGTCGCGCGCCTTGGCCGGGTTGGCGGCGCGATCGATATAGCTGTGGTTGATCCCTTCGAGATGGGCGAGCACCGGCACGCGCGCTTCGGCCTGGACGCGCGCGACCAGCGCCTTGCCACCGCGGGGAATGAGGATGTCGATCAGACCCTGCGCCGCCAGCATGGCGCCGACATGGACACGATCGACGGACGGCACGAGCTGGACCGCATCGGCGGGCAGGCCTTCGCCGGCGACGCCGCGCAGCATCGCCGCATGAAGGGCGCTGTTGGTCCGCATGGCTTCCGATCCGCCGCGAAGGATGACGGCGTTGCCCGACTTGAGGCCCAGCGCCCCGGCATCGGCCGTCACGTTCGGGCGGCTTTCGAAAATAATGCCGACAACGCCGAGGGGCACGCGCACGCGCGTCATCCGCAGGCCATTGGGCCGCAGGCTTTCATCGATGACCATGCCCACCGGATCGCGCAGCACCGCGACGGCCGCCACCGATGATGCCGTTGCCTCGAGGCGGGCCGGGTCGAGCGTCAGCCGGTCGAGCATGGCCGGGGCCATGCCGGCCGCCGCCGCCTGCGCGACGTCCTCGCCATTGGCGCGCAGGATCGCGGGGCCCGCTTCGCGGATGCAGGCGGCAGCGGCCGTCAACGCGCGTGCCTTGGCGGCGCTCGAGGTCGTCGCCAGGATCCGCGACGCGGCGCGCGCGCGCGCGGCCATGTCCGCAATAAGGCTGTAACTTGCTTCGGCAGTGGCCATAATGACGCGCGCCTAGCACAGCGGCTGAGGAAAATCGCGCCCACGTTTGCGCCCCTTCGAGCCTGTGGTAACGACACGCCCATGTCTGGGGGCTTCGAAGCAGCGGGAGACGCGTTGACGGGCAGCGTGATTGCGCGGGCGATCGAGCCCCGGCACGGTAAGGATGCCGTCGGTACGGACGGTCTGACGCACGAACAGGGCTGTCTGAATTGCGGCACGCCGCTCGTCGGCAGCTATTGCCATGCCTGTGGCCAGCATGCCCATGTCCATCGTACCCTGTTCGCGATTTTCCACGATATCCTGCACGGCGTCTTTCATTTTGAGGGAAAGGTCTGGCGGACCCTGCCGATGCTGGCCTGGCGACCGGGCGACCTGACGCGGCGGTATATCCATGGCGAGCGCGCGCGTTTCGTGTCGCCGCTCGCGCTGTTCCTGTTCAGCGTGTTCCTGATGTTCGCGACCTTCGAAAGCGTGGGCGGGCCGGTGCGCAACGCGGTGAACATCAACCGCAACGGCGTGAAGATCGAGGCGCCCGACTTGACGGCCGAACTGGCCCGTGCCGAGGCAAAAGTGAGCGGCCTCGAGAAGCAGCGTTCGCTGGCCGTCGCGCAAGGGCGCGGGACGGCGGTCCTCGACGAGGCACTGGAGGACGCGCGTGGGGACGTGACAGGCCTTACCGCTGCCTCGAGGATTGCGAGAGGCAATGTCCTAGAAGGCTTGCCACAAGCCCTGCCCAAGGGCGCGCATGTCAACTTCGGGTGGGTGCGGGCCGACGAACAGGTCAACGAAGCGCTGAAAAACCCCAAGTTCCTGCTCTACAAACTGCAGTCCTCGGCGTATAAGTTCGCCTGGGCGCTGATCCCGCTGTCGTTGCCGTTCATGTGGCTGATCTTTGCCTGGCGGCGACAGTATAAGCTGTACGACCATGCGGTGTTCGTGACCTACTCGCTGGCGTTCGTCATGGTGCTGCTCGTCGCGATGGCCCTGCTTGCCGCCGTCGGCGTGCCGACGGCATGGGCGCTGCTGCTGATCCCCGTGCACATGTTCCGCCAGCTGAAGCAGGCCTATGCGCTGCGCTGGTTCAGCGCGCTGTGGCGCACCGTCGCGCTGCAGTTCGTGTCGTTCACGGTGCTGATCACCTTCGGGACGACCCTGCTGGCGCTCGGCCTGCTGGGCTGATCAGCGACAGGGAAAGCGCTTCGTCATGAAGGCGTAGAGCCCGGCCTTGACGGTCGTGCGCTGCTGCACGGCTTTTGGCATGGCAGTGAAATCGGCGATGACCATGTCCGACGAGATATTGGCCTTGCCCTTGGGCGGGGGACAGCCGAGCGTGGTGACGCCCTTGGCGCGTGCGGCATCGACATCGGTGCGATAGGCAGTCGTTGCCGCCTGCATCTCGCTATGCAAAATGGCCAGGTCGGGCGACATCATCGCGATCATGCCCTTGGCCTTGAGCGCATCGGCTTTCGCCAGGAAGTCGGCGACCGTCATCGCCTGCGCGGCGAAAGGAATGGCGAGCAGCGCGCTCGCCAGCACGGCCTTGCGCCGCATCAGGCGCCGGCAGCCGCGGGGCCGCCGATCGCGCCGGGCCGCTTCGAGCTCGGCACCGACGATCCGCCGGCCGTGGGCTTGGGCTTCGCGGCGTCACGGTCGGTGCGGTCGGGCGGCGTACCGTCCTTGAGCAGTGCATCGATTTCCTCGCCGGTCAGCGTCTCATATTCGAGCAGCGCGTTGGCGAGCGTGTTGAGCTGGTCGATGTTGTCGGTCAGCAACTGCGTGGCGCGGGCATTGGCCTCGTCCACCAGCCGCTTGATTTCCTTGTCGATCAGCAGCGCCGTCTCGTTCGAGATGTTGTGCCGCTGGGTCTGCGAATAGCCGAGGAAGGTTTCACCCTGCTGCTCTTCATACTGGAGCGGGCCGAGCGCGTCCGACATGCCCCATTGCGTGACCATCGAGCGCGCGAGCTTCGTCGCCTGCTGGATGTCGCCCGAGGCGCCCGACGAGACCTTGTCATAGCCGAAAATAAGTTCCTCGGCGACGCGACCGCCCATCGAAACCGACAGGTTGGCGTACATCTTGTCGCGGTGGTAGGAATAGCTGTCGCGTTCGGGCAGCCGCACCACCATGCCCAGCGCGCGGCCGCGCGGGATGATCGTCGCCTTGTGGATCGGGTCCGACGCGGCCTCGTGGTACGACACCAGCGCATGGCCGGCCTCGTGGAACGCCGTCATCTTCTTTTCGTCCTCGGTCATCACGAGCGACTTCCACTCGGTGCCCATCATCACCTTGTCCTTGGCCGATTCGAACTGGGCCATGGCGACGAGGCGCTTGCCGAGGCGCGCGGCGAGCAGCGCCGCCTCATTGGCAAGGTTGGCAAGATCGGCACCCGAAAAGCCGGGCGTCCCGCGCGCGATGCGGCGGATATCGACATCCGGTGCCAGGGGCAGCTTGCGCACGTGAACGGCCAGAATCTTCTCGCGGCCCTCGATATCGGGCAGCGGCACGGTGACCTGGCGGTCGAAGCGGCCGGGACGCAGCAAGGCGGGATCGAGCACGTCGGGGCGGTTGGTCGCGGCGACGATGATGATCCCCTCGTTCGCTTCGAAACCGTCCATCTCGACGAGCAGCTGGTTGAGCGTCTGCTCGCGCTCGTCGTTGCCGTTGCCGAGCCCGGCACCGCGATGGCGACCGACGGCATCGATTTCGTCGATGAAGACGATGCAAGGCGCGCTCTTCTTGGCTTCGGCGAACATGTCGCGCACGCGGCTGGCGCCGACGCCCACGAACATCTCGACGAAGTCCGAGCCCGAAATGGTGAAGAACGGCACGCCCGCTTCCCCCGCAATGGCGCGGGCGAGCAACGTCTTGCCGGTACCCGGCGAGCCGACCAGCAGCGCGCCCTTGGGAATCTTGCCGCCGAGGCGGGCGAATTTCGTGGGATCCTTCAGGAAGTCGACGATCTCCTGCAGTTCCTCGCGCGCTTCGTCGATGCCGGCAACGTCTTCGAACGTCACCTTGCCCTCACGCGCGGTCAACATCCGCGCGCGGCTCTTGCCGAACCCCATCGCGCCGCCGCCCGAATTCTTCTGCATCTGGCGCATGACGAAGACGGCGAGCCCGATCATCAGCACGAAGGGCAGGGCCTGGTAGAGCAGGATGAGCCAGATCGACGCGCCTTCCTCGGGCTGCCCGGAGAAACGCACGTTCGCCTTGGTCAGGCGTTCGGTCAGCGTAGGGTCGGGCACCGCGTTCAGGCGGAAGGTTTCGCCGTTCGCCAATGTGCCCGTGATGATGTTGGGCGAAATCTTGACGTCCTTGACCGACCCTTCCTCGACCTTTGCCAGGAAGTCCGAATAGGCGATGCCCGTCGACGCCGCCGATCGCGCGCGCCCGTCGAACACCATCACGAACGCGGCGAGCGCGATCAGGATCCCCGCCCATATGGCGAGGCTCTTCATCCAGGGATTGCCGGTCGGCTGCTTGTCGTCGTTCATGGTCGGGTAGGCCTTTCGGGACTCAAGATAGGCATTCACAGGTTAATGGCAATGGAACGACGCCCCGCTTTATGACGCGCGGCGGACGGGGGCCCGGCCAGCGCGCCAGATCGTGCCGCCACCGGGCAGTTTCGCAACCTGGACGAGGGCGTTTCCGATGCTCACCCGGCGCCCCTCGTCGAGAGCGGCGGCGGCACGGGCGACGGCCGACCCGCGCGGGCCCATGCCCGGATCGACATGGGCGAGGCAGCGGCCGAGCAACCGGCGCCGCAGCTCGGGCGCCAGTCGCGCGGGGTCGAAGGCCGCCCAGTCCGAGCCGAACGAAATCCTCTCGGCAAGCAGGTCGATTGCCGATTCGAGCGCCGTTTCGGCCTCGCCCAGCAATGCCGCGCTGCGGGCGACCGCCGCCGCGTCGAGCAGGTCGCTTTGGGCGAGCCGCTTGCGCAGGCGCGCCCGGTCGTAGCGGTCGTCGCTGTTCGACGGGTCCACGACCGGGCTGAGCCCTGCGGCACCCACGATCTCGGCGAGGTCGGCCCGGCGCCAGCCGAGCAGGGGCCGTACGACCCGGCCGTTGACCGACCGGATCGCCGCGAGTCCGGCAAGACCCGAGGCGCGGTTGAGCCGCATCACAAAGGTTTCGAGCTGGTCGTCGGCATGGTGACCGGTCGCGATCCAGTCCAGCGCCCGCCTTTCCCGCCACGCCGAAAGCGCCGCATAGCGGGCCCGGCGCGCGGCGTCGGAGATATTCGCGCCGGGGCCGATATCGACGGCAAGCGTGGCATGGGCAATGCCGCGCTCGGCACACAAGGAGGCAACGAACACCGCCTCGCCAGCCGCGGCGGGACGCAGGCGATGGTCCACCGTCGCCACCTCGACCTGTCCGGGAAAGGCCGCATCGGCGAGCAGCAGCAGGGCCAGGCTGTCCCCGCCGCCCGAGACGGCCAGCCCGATCCTGCCGGGCACACCCCGTGTGAGCGCCTCGACGTCGGCGCGAAAGCGCTCGATCCGGGCCGGCGTCAGCGTTGCCCGGCCCGCATCAGGGGCATTTGGCGTCGGCACGGCCCTTGGCGGCGCGCGCCTTCTGGTCGGCGGTGAGCTTGTCGGCATAGACATCGGCAAGCTCGTCGAACACCTTGCACGCGTCGGACGGCTTCTTCAGTCTGATGAGGGCCTGCCCGAGCCAGGTCAGGCTGTCGGCCGCCCGCTCGCCACGCGGGGCCTTTTGATAATTGTCGTAAAAGGCAACGCTGGCCAGCGCCGGCTTGCCCTCGTCGTAATAGGCCCGCCCGAGCAGGTTCTGGGCATAGCTCCAGCGCTTGTTGGTCGGCGGATATTTGGCCGTGAATTCCTTGAGCTTGGCCTGCGCCTCGGGGTAGAGCTTGGCCGTGTAGAGCCGGAAGCCGTAGGTATAATCGTCCTCCACCGCGTCGCCGGTGGCCGGAATTTCGACGGCGGCCACGGCGGCCTTTCGCGCGGCGTCGGGCTTTGCGACGACGGGTGTCGCCGCCTTGACGACGGACGCCGCTGCCGGCCTGGTCGCCGCTGGCGGGGCCGGCCGGGGGGCGGGCGACGGGCTCGGGGAGGCGAGGGCAACGGCAGGTGCCGTTCCCGTTGCCGGCATTGAGGCAGGCGTTGTGGCAGACGTTGAGGCAGGCGTTGGCCCCGGGGCTGCTGGCGCTGCGCTTGCCGGCGACGCGGTCGGTCCCTGCGCTGCGCTTGCCGGCGACGCGGTCGGTCCCTGCGTTGCGGCGGTGCCGTCAAGCGCGGCCAACCGCGCCTGCACCTTGGCCAGCGCATCTTCCAGCTGCTTGATCCGGTAGCTGCTCTGTTCGCTGGCGCCGGTCAGCGCCGACAGCGATTTTTCGAGCGTATCGACGCGTGTCGTCAGATCGGCAAGCGGCGCGCTGGCGGGCGCACCCGCCGCCGCTGCCGGCGCGGCCGGGGCCGACAGGTCCGGCTGGATCGGCACGCCCGACGGGAACACCGTGCGCTGGACGGCCTTCATCTCCTTTTCCAGCTTGCCGACCCTGAGGTCGAGCGCGCCGGGCGTCGATTGTGCGCACAGCGGCGTGGCGATGACCGCCATCGCAACGGCAAGGACAGAGGCTCTGATCATCTTCACTCCGCTTGAATCAATGGGCAGCCGCGGCATTGGCTGCCGCGTCCATCGCCTGAGCGGTCGGCGAGGGGGCAACTGCCGACGGGGGTGCGGGGGACGCTGCCGGCGCGCGCGCGGCCAGGGCGGCTGCCGTCACAACGACATCGCGCACCGTGCGCTGCGCAGGGCCCAGCGGCGCGACTTCCTTGCCGTCAACCGTCACCTTCAGCGCGTCCGCGCGCCCGGTGCGGACCATGGGCTTGTCCGCCCCGCCGGGGACCGGCCAGCTCTCGCCCACCGCCATTTCCTTTTCGAGCAGCACTTTGTCGGCACTGTCATAGACGCGCACCCAGACCGGCGCGGTCGCGGTCAGCACCACCTGCCCAGCCGCCGGGGGCGCGACGGGCGGTGCGGCGGCGGGGGCGGCGGCAACCACCGGCGGCGGTGCCGCGGGGGCAGCGGGCGCGGCCACGTCACCAAAGGCCATGCTCTTCCAGACGAAATATCCGGCCAGCAGCACGATGGCGATGCCGGCTGCCGTCCATGCCAGCAGGCGCGACGGCACGCGGCTTGGATCGAGCGGCTCATAGGGCATCGCCTCATTGGCCTCGAGCGGCGCACGGCCGAGCTCCGCGCGCAGATCGCGCGCCAGCTCGACTTCGTCGAGCCCCACCGCCCGGGCATATTGCCGGGCAAAGCCCAGCGCATAGGTCGACGACGGCAGGCTGGCATAGTCCGACCGCTCGATCGCCTCGAGATGGCGCATCGGCACGCGCGTCTTCGTTGCGATGTCGTTGAGGTCGAGACCTGCCTGCATGCGCGCAGCGAGAAGCCGCTCGCCCACGCTGCTCGGAAACAGACCAGCTGCTTCCGCTCCGCTCTCGGTCACGCCCTCGACCATTTTTTGTCCCACTCCAGGTCGCCGCCTGCGTACCATGACATCGACCGGCTCGCTGTGTCACAAGTGATTGGCCGCCTGTCAACCGGAGGGCCCCGACGCGGGCTAGGCTTATTTACGACAGTTCGACACCCGCCGCCTGCGCCCAGCGCGTCAAATGGCCCCGCATGTCGGCAGGGGGTGCCGCAAGCACGGCAGGAAGAGCCGCACGGAGCGCCGCCACATCGAGCGAGCGGATCATCGCCTTTACGGGGCCGATGGCGGCAGGCGTGATCGACAAGCGGTCGATGCCCAGTCCGATGAGCGACATCGCCTCGAGTGTCCGCCCCCCCATTTCGCCACAGACGCCAAGCTGTACCGCATGGGTGGCGCATTCGCGCACAATGCGCGCGATGAAGCGCAGGATCGCCGGGCTCAGCCAGTCGTAGCGTTCGGCAAGCTTTGGATTGGCGCGGTCGGCCGCGAACAGGAACTGCGTCAGGTCGTTGGTGCCGATCGACAGGAAGTCGAGCTTCGGGCACAGGATATCGAGCACTTCGGCGAGTGCCGGCACTTCGAGCATCGCGCCGTAGCGGATCGCGCCGGGCAGGCGCTTGCCCCGCGCCGCCAGCCACTGGCGCTGCGCTTCGAAAATCGCATGGGCCTCGTCGAATTCCCAGGGTTCGCTGACCATGGGGAACATGACGTTGAGCGTCCGTCCCGCCGCAGCCTCGAGCAGGGCGCGCGCCTGCGCCTTCATCAGCGTGTCGCGTTCGAGCGCGACGCGGAGCGCACGCCAGCCCATCGCCGGGTTTTCCTCGTCCTCGGTTTCGTCGCGCAGATAGGGCAGGGCCTTGTCGCCGCCGATGTCGACCGTGCGGAAAATGACCGGCTTGTCGCCGGCCGCATCGAGCACGTCCCGGTACAGCCGCTGCTGGCGCTCGCGCTGCGGCATCGTCGCCGAGACGAGGAACTGGAACTCGGTGCGGAACAGGCCGATTCCGTCGGCGCCCGTCGGGTCGAGCGCCGCCACATCGTCGCGCAGCCCCGCGTTCATCATCAGCGTGATCCGGTGCCCGTCCTTCGAGACCGGCGGCACGTCGCGGAGCGCCTGGAACTGGGCGCGGCGCTTCTGCCCGACGGCAAGGCGCGTTTCGAACGCTTCCTCGATCGCGGGGGTCGGGCGGCACACGACGCTCGCCTGACCGACGTCGAGCAGCAGCAGGTCGCCGTCGACGACGTGCTGGCGGACGTCCTTGACCCGGCCGAGCACCGGCACGCCCATCGCACGCGCGACGATGGTGACATGCGCGGTCAGCGATCCTTCCTCGAGCAGGACCCCCTTCAGCCGCCGCCGGTCGTATTCGAGCAGTTCGGCCGGGCCCAGATTGCGGGCGATGAGGATTGTGTCCTGGCGCAAGCCCGCCTGCGCCGCCGTGCCGAGCTGGCCGGACACGATCCGCAGCAACCGGTTCGCCAGGTCCTCGAGGTCGTGCATCCGGTCGGCGAGCAGCGGATCGTCGATCTGGCGCATCCGCATGCGCGTGCGTTGCTGGACGCGCTCGATCGCCGCTTCCGCCGTCAGCCCGCTGTCGATCGCTTCGTTGATCCGCCGGCCCCAGCCTTCGTCATAGGCGAACATCCGGTAGGTATCGAGCACCTCGCGGTGCTCGCCGTCGCCGCCGAATTCGGCCTGGCTGGCCATGTTGTCGATCTGCTCGCGCATCTTGGCAAAGGCCGAATAGACACGCGCGCGTTCGGCCTCGGTATCTTCGGCGACGGTGTGCTCGATGACGATGCGCGGGTTGTGATAGACGGCAAAACCGCGCCCCATGCCCTCGACGAGCTTCAGGCCGGTCAGCCTTTGTCCCTGTGCCTGGGGCGCGCGCGTGGCATTGGCGCGGCTGTCGTCGACGAGCCCGGCATTGGCGATGAGTTCGGACAGCACCATGGCGACCGTCTGCAACGCCTCGATCTCGACCTCGTCATAGGGGCGCGGGTCGGCATGCTGGACGCAAAGCACGCCCACGGCGGCCTGGCGGCGGACGATGGGCACGCCGGCAAACGAGTGGAACAGGTCTTCGCCGGTTTCGGGCTTATAGGCGAAATCGGGATGGCTGGTCGCCTCGTCGAGGTTGAGGGTCGCCACGTCCTGCGCGATCGTCCCCACCAGCCCTTCGCCCAGCGCCATGCGCGTGACATGAACCGCCTCCTGCTTCAGCCCGCGCGTCGCGAAAAGTTCGAGCAGGCCGTCGCGCAGCAGGTAGATCGAGCAGACCTCGCTGCCCATGGCTTCGCCGATGATGTTGACGACCTGGTTCAGCTTGGCCTGCGCATTGGTCCGCGCCGCCATGACCTCGTGCAACCGAGTCAGGATCTCGCGGGCAGAGGCGACGGCGGCTGGCATGGACATGGGCTAGCAGATGCCGGCACGGCTTCCAACCGCCTGCCCGGTCGCGTGCGCCGCACACGACCGGGGAGGCCCGGATTTGCTGGCGATCAGCGCGCCTGCGCGACCTGCATGCCGCGTTCGGCACGGGCGATGGCAATGGCTTTCTGCGACGACGCCGATGCCCTGGCTTCGGCAACACACGCACGGCGCATCTGCATTTCCGCCAGATCGGCCGACGGACGGCCGCAGATCGTGCGGACCGCTTGCGAGAGACGACGGTCGAGGGTGGCGCGTCCGGCGGCCGCGACGAGATCGAGGTCGCGGTAGCGAACATCGACGGAAACAGGCTGGGCGGCGAGCGCGCATGGTGTCAGCAAAACGGCGGCGAGGAGAATCGGTTTCAGCATGGGGAGGTCCTTTGGGCGAGAGCGAACGGATGCCGCCCTCTCAGTGCCGGGGGCGGTCACCGGACCCAGCGGGTCCGCGCCGCGCATAGGCCGGGGGGAAGACAGGGCCGCGACGCGCCCGAGTCAGTTCGGTGCCGCTTCGGTGACGCTTTCGCTTCGGCGACCCGTCGTGCCGCCCGGGATTGCGCCTAGCGGCCGGTCAGGGCGCTCTCGGCCTGCGCGACCAGCTCGGCGATGATGTCTGCGACCGGCTCTTCCTTCGTCACCATCCCGACCGATTGCCCCGCCATCATCGATCCGCCCTCGACATCGCCGTCGATGACGGCCCGGCGCAGCGCCCCGGCCCAGAAATACTCGATCTGGAGCTGGGCCTCGTTCATGTCGACCTTGCCCTCGTCGAGCAGGCGGGCGACCTCGATCTGCTTGGCGGTAAAGGCTTCGGTCCCGGCGTTCCTGAGCGCGCGCACGGGAATGACGGGCAGGCGCGGGTCGATCTGGACGCTGGGCATGGCGTCGCGGGCATTGGCGCGGAAGAACGCCTTCTTGAACGCGGGATGCGCGATGCTTTCGGTCGCGCACGCAAAGCGGGTGCCGAGCTGGACCCCGGCGGCCCCCATTTCGAGATAGCCGGCGATCGCCTCGCCGCGCCCGATGCCGCCCGCGACGAATACAGGCACCTGCGCCGCGATCTCCGGCAGGATTTCCTGCGCGAGCACCGAGGTCGCGACGGGGCCGATGTGGCCGCCGGCCTCATGCCCCTCGATCACCAGCGCATCGACGCCCGAGCGGATCAGTTTTTTCGCCATGACGAGGGCAGGGGCGAAGGCGATGACCTTTGCCCCGGTGGCCTTGATCGCGTCGAGCGCCCCGGCCGGGGGAAGTCCGCCCGCCAGCACGATGTGGCCGATGCCGTGCCGTCCGCACAGCGCGATCAGTTCCATCAGATGCGGGTGCATGGTGATGAGGTTGACGCCGAACGGCTTGTCGGTCCGCTTCTTCGTCTCGGTGATTTCGGTGTCGAGCAGGTCGACGGTCATCGCGCCGCACGCGATCAGGCCGAAGCCGCCGGCGTTGGACACGGCGGCGACGAGATGGCGCTCGCTGACCCAGGACATGGCCCCGCACATGATGGCCGTTTCGGAACCAAGGAAGTCGGAGCCGCGCTGCATCAGCGCCGATAATGCGGTGTTCATGGCGCGCGCTATGACGTGCCGCTTCCCGGCGGGCAAGGACCGCCGCATTTCCATGCCGCTGACCGTTCCGCCAGGTCGATCGCCGGCGTCAGGCAGCCTCCTCGGCATCGAGCCCATAGGCCGTGTGCAACACGCGCACGGCGAGTTCGGTCTCGTCCTCGTGGATCAGCACGCTCACCTTGATCTCCGACGTCGTGATGGCCTGGATGTTGATGCCGCGCTGGGCGAGCGCGGTGAACATTGCCGAGGCGACGCCCGCATGGCTGCGCATGCCGACACCTACCACCGAGATCTTGGCGACGCGGGTGTCGTGGACCACCGCTTCATAGCCGATCGCCGGCTTTGCCTTTTCGAGCAGGTCGAGCGAGCGGGCGAGGTCGGACGCCGGCACGGTGAACGTCACGTCGGTCGACCCTGTCCCGTGCGAGATGTTCTGAATGATCATGTCGACGTTGATCGCGCCCTCGGCGAGCGGCGTGAAGATGTGCGCGACCGCACCGGGCTTGTCGGGCACGTTGGTCAGCGTGATCTTCGCCTCGTTCTTGTCGTGCGCGATACCGGTGATGAGCTGGCGTTCCATGTCGTCTCCCAAGTCGTCGTCCCCGACGATCATCGTGCCGGGCAACGTGTCTGCGGCGGGGCTGCCGAGCGGATCGTCGAACGACGACAGTACCTGCACGCGCACCCCCTCCTTCATCGCGAGCCCGACCGAGCGCGTCTGCAGCACTTTCGCGCCCACGCTCGCGAGCTCGAGCATTTCCTCGTAGGTCACGCGCTTCAGCTTGCGCGCGCGGGGAACAATGCGCGGATCGGTCGTGTAGACGCCGTCGACATCGGTGTAGATGTCGCACCGGTCGGCCTCGACCGCCGCCGCCACCGCCACCGCCGATGTGTCGGAGCCGCCGCGCCCCAAGGTCGAGATGCGGTTGTCCGGACCCATGCCCTGAAAGCCGGGGATGATCGCGATCTCTCCACCGGCCATGGCGGCGCGCAATGCAATGGTGTCGATGTCCTCGATCCGCGCCTTGGCATGGGCGTCGTCGGTGCGGATCGGCATCTGCCAGCCCAGCCAGCTGCGCGCCGGAACGCCCAGCGCCTGAAGCGCGATCGCGAGCAGCCCCGCCGTAACCTGTTCGCCCGACGCCACGACGACGTCATATTCACGCGGATCGTGGAGCGGGGACGCCTCGCGGCAGAAATTCACGAGCCGGTCGGTTTCGCCCGCCATGGCCGAAACGACCACCGCGACCTCGTGCCCGGCGTCGACTTCCCGCTTCACCCGCTGCGCGACGCTGCGGATGCGGTCGGTCCCCGCCATCGACGTGCCGCCGAACTTCATTACGATCCGCGCCATATTGTGGCGAATTCCCCCTTGGGCATCAAAGCGCGGCCCTGATAGGAAGGGGGCATGAGCAACGCAACTATCGTGCCCGCCGAAGCCGCGCATTTCGGCAAGCTTGCCGCCGAGTGGTGGGATCCCAAGGGGTCGTCGGCCATGCTCCATCGGCTGAACCCCGTGCGCCTGGGTTATATCCGCGCGCAGGTCGACCGGCATTTCGGCAGCGAGGCGACGGCGCGAAGGCCGCTGGCCGGCAAGCGCGCCCTCGACATGGGCTGCGGCGCAGGCCTGGTTTGCGAACCACTGGCCCGGTTGGGCGCCGCCGTGACGGGGGTCGACGCCGCACCGGAAAACATCGCGGCGGCGCAGGTCCATGCCGCCAGCGTGGGGCTGGAGATCAACTACCGGGCCGGGGATACGGCAACGGTCGCGGGCGAGAAATTCGATCTCGTGACGTCGCTCGAGGTGATCGAGCATGTCGGCGACCCCGCCGCGTTCGTGGCGGGGCTGGGGGGCGTGCTGGCCGAAGGCGGCCTCATGATCCTGTCGACGCCGAACCGCACGCCCTTGTCGCGCGTCGCGATGATCACGCTGGGCGAAGGGCTGGGCCAGATCCCGCGCGGCACGCACGACTGGGACAAGTTCATCACGCCCGACGAACTGACGGCACTGCTGCGCGACGCCGGGCTGGCGGTGATCGATACCACGGGATTTGCCTATGATCCGGTGCGGGGGGCGCGCCTCACCGACAATCTGTCGCTCGATTATTTCGTTACGGTGGTCGCGGCCTAACGGTGGTCGCGACCTAAAAGTCGACCTTGTCGTAATCCGCCGGCGGCGCGATCCCGGCCATGCGTTCCGCCAGCAGGGGGCGGAACGACGGACGCGACTTCAGTCCCATGTACCAGACCCGCGTGTTCTCGTGCGCGCGCCAGTCGATGCCGCCCAGATAGTCGGCGACCGAGATGTGCGCGGCGGCGGCCAGATCGGCAAGGCTCAGCCCGCTGCCCGCGATCCAGTTGTGACGGTGCAGCAGCCAGTCGACATAATCGAGCATCTCGTTGGCCGATTTCATCGCTTCGCGCAGCGCCGTCGTGTCAGGCGACATGCGATGCACGATGCGCTTGTACATCCGCTCCCCCAGCAGGGGCCCGGTGACGGCGGCATGGAATTGTTCGTCGAACCACGCGGTCAAGCGGCGAATTTCCGCACGGTCTGTGGCCGTGCCCGAAATCATCTTGGCCTTTTCGACCGTTTCCTCGAAATATTCGCAGATCGCCGCGGAATGCATCAGCTTGGTCCCGCGCTCGCGTTCGACCAGAACGGGCGTCTGCCCGGCCGGATTCAGGTCGATGAACTCGTCGCGCCGCTCCCACGGCTTTTCGAGGATGAGCTCATAGCCCACGCCCTTTTCGCCCAGAAGCAGCCGGACCTTGCGTGAAAACGGGCAGAGCGGGAATTGGTGGATAAGCCACATGGTCTTCGCGCTTTAGCGCAAGCCGACCGGAATTCTACTCTGCCGCCACCAATTCTTGTGCTTCTTCAATCGGCCAGGGCAGGCGTGTCAGCATTTCCTTGGGCACCACCTGCCAAAAGGCACTGCGCCACCGGTCCCAGTCGTCGAGAATCGCGTTCGACCATTTGCTGTCGGTGGCAAGCGCATGTTCGGCGATCAGCGCGCGGCACTTGATTTCCCAATGCAGCGACGACAGGCGATTCCAGGTGATCGTCTCGGCATTGGCGCGCCGTTCGAAATTGCCTTCGACATCAAGAACAAAGGCCATGCCGCCGGACATGCCCGCGCCGAAATTCTCGCCGACTTCGCCCAGGATGACCGCGGTGCCGCCGGTCATATATTCGCAGCCGTTCGCGCCGCAGCCCTCGACGACGACTTCGGCACCCGAATTGCGCACGGCGAATCGCTCGCCGGCCTGGCCTGCCGCGAACAGCTTCCCGCTGGTCGCGCCATAGAGAACCGTGTTGCCGATGATCGTGTTGAGCTGCGTCTCGAGCGGCGACGACACCATCGGACGCAGGGTGATGATCCCGCCCGACAGCCCCTTGCCGACATAGTCGTTGGCATCGCCGAAGACCTCGAGCGTGATCCCCTTGCACAGGAACGCGCCGAGCGACTGGCCTGCCGAGCCGCGCAGGCGGACCTGCACATGATGGTCGTTCAGCGCCGACATGCCATAGAGCGACGTGATCTCCGCCGACAGGCGGGTGCCGACCGCCCGGTGGGTGTTGCGCACCGTATAGGTCAGCTGCATCTTCTCGCGCCGTTCGAACACGGGCCTGGCGTCGTGCAGGATCTGCGCGTCGAGGCTGTCGGGCACGGGGTTGCGCCCGCCCGGGACGTTGAAGCGCCGCTGGTCGTCGTCGGCATCGACCTTGGCCAGGATCGGGTTGAGGTCGAGGTCGTCGAGATGTTCGGCGCCGCGGCTGACCTGGCGCAGCAGTTCGGTCCGCCCGATGATCTCGTCGAGCGACTTCACGCCGAGCCGGGCAAGGATCTCGCGCACTTCCTCGGCGATGAAGGTCATCAGGTTGATGACCTTTTCGGGCGTGCCGGTGAATTTCTTGCGGAGCCGCTCGTCCTGCACGCAGACGCCGACCGGGCAGGTGTTCGAATGGCATTGCCGCACCATGATGCAGCCCATGGCGACAAGGCTGAGCGTGCCGATGCCGAATTCCTCGGCGCCGAGAATCGCGGCGATGACGATGTCGCGCCCGGTCTTCAGCCCGCCGTCGGTGCGCAGCTTGACCCGGTGGCGCAGGCCGTTGAGCGTCAGCACCTGGTTGACCTCCGACAGGCCCATTTCCCAGGGCGTGCCGGCATATTTGATGCTGGTCTGCGGCGAGGCGCCGGTGCCGCCGACATGCCCGGCGATCAGGATGCAGTCGGCGTGTGCCTTGGCCACGCCCGCCGCAACGGTGCCGATGCCTGCGCTGCTGACGAGCTTCACGCAGACGCGCGCGCGGGTGTTGATCTGCTTCAGGTCGTAGATGAGCTGCGCCAGATCCTCGATCGAATAGATGTCGTGGTGCGGCGGCGGCGAGATGAGCGTGACGCCGGGGGTCGAGTGCCGCAGCCTGGCGATCAGCTCGGTGACCTTGAAGCCGGGCAGCTGGCCGCCCTCGCCGGGCTTGGCGCCCTGCGCGACCTTGATCTCGATTTCCTCGGCGGCGCCCAGATATTCGGCGGTCACGCCGAACCGGCCGCTCGCGATCTGCTTGATCGAGGAATTGGCATTGTCGCCATTGGCATAGGGCTTGAACCGGGCCGAATCCTCGCCGCCCTCGCCCGACACGGCCTTGGCCCCGATGCGGTTCATCGCGATCGCCAGCGTTTCATGCGCTTCGGGGCTGAGCGCGCCGAGCGACATGCCGGGCGTCACGAAACGCTTGCGGATTTCGGTGATCGCCTCGACCTGGTCGACGGGCATCGGTTCCTTGGCATAGTTGAATTCGAGCAGGTCGCGCAGATAGACCGGCGGCAGGTCGCGCACGCCGCGCGCGAATTGCAGATAGGTCGAATAGCTGTCGGTGCCGACCGCCGTCTGCAGCAGGTGCATCAGCTGCGCCGAATAGGCGTGCGCCTCCCCGCCCGCGCGCTGGCGATAGAAGCCGCCGATGGGGAGCGTCGCGACGCCGGCGTCGAACGCCGCCTCGTGGCGCTCGGCGGCGTTGATGTAGAGCGAGGCATAGCCTTCGCCCGAGATCTTCGCGGGCATGCCCGGGAAGAGGTCGTCGACGAGCGCACGGCTGAGCCCCACGGCTTCGAAGTTATAGCCGCCGCGATAGCTGGAGATGACCGCGATCCCCATTTTCGACATGATCTTGAGCAGGCCCTCGCCCACCGCATGGACATAGCGGTCGATGCACGTCGCGAGCGGCACGTCGCCGAACAGGCCGCGGGCATGACGGTCGGCGATCGAGGCCTCGGCCAGATGCGCGTTCACCGTCGTCGCGCCGACGCCGATCAGCACCGCGAAATAATGCGTGTCGAGGCATTCGGCCGACCGCACGTTGATGCTGGCATAGCTGCGCAGCCCCTTGCGGACGAGATGGGTGTGCACGGCGGCCGCGGCGAGGACCATCTGGATGCCGATGCGCTGTTCGGAGACATGCTCGTCGGTCAGGAACAGCTCGCTGCGCCCCTCGCGGATCGCCTGTTCGGCCTCGCTGCGGACGCGCGCGATGGCGGCGCGCAGGCCGTCTGCGCCCGACCCGGCGTCGAAGGTGCAGTCGATCGTGGCGGTGACCGGGCCGAAATGCCCCTTCAGCCGGGCCCAGTCGGCGTTCGAAAGCACGGGCGTGTCGAGCACGAGCACGCGGTCGCGGCCCGAGTCCTGGTCGAGGATGTTGGCCAGGTTGCCGAAGCGCGTCTTCAGCGACATCACTTGCCGTTCGCGCAGCGAATCGATCGGCGGGTTGGTGACCTGGCTGAAATTCTGGCGGAAAAACTGGTGGATGAGGCGCGGCTTGTCCGAGATTACGGCGAGCGGCGTATCGTCGCCCATGCTGCCGATCGCTTCCTTGGCGTCTTCGACCATGGGCGACAGGATCAGCTCCATGTCCTCCATCGTCATGCCGGCCGCGACCTGGCGACGGGTCAGTTCGGCGCGCGTCATCAGCACCGGCGCATCCTCGACGGCGGGCAGGTCGCCGAGCGACAGGAAGTCGCCGACCATCTCGCCATAGGGGGCTTCGGCGGCGAGCTTGTCCTTAAGCTCGCGGTCGAAGAACAGCTTGCCCTCTTCGAGGTCGACCGCGATCATCTGCCCTGGCCCGAGCCGTCCCTTGGCGATGATCGTCGCCTCGGGCACCACGACCATGCCGGTTTCGCTGCCGACGATCAGCAGGTCGTCGTTGGTCAGCGTATAGCGCAGCGGGCGCAGCGCGTTGCGGTCCATGCCCGCCACTGCCCAGTGCCCGTCGGTCATGGCAAGGGCGGCGGGGCCGTCCCAGGGTTCCATGACGCTCGCGAGATAGGCGTACATGTCCTGATGCGGCTGGGGCATGTCGGCGTTCGCCTGCCAGGCTTCGGGCACCAGCATCGTCTTGGCGGTCGCCGCGTCGCGGCCCGAGCGGCAGATGACCTCGAACACGGCGTCGAGCGCGGCGGTATCGCTGGCACCCGCCGGGATGACGGGCTTGATGTCGTCCGACGCGTCGCCGAAGGCAAGGCTCGCCATGCGGATCTCGTGCGCCTTCATCCAGTTCTTGTTGCCGCGGATCGTGTTGATCTCGCCATTGTGCGCGAGCGTCCGGAAGGGCTGCGCCAGCCACCATTGCGGGAAGGTGTTGGTCGAATAGCGCTGGTGGAAAATCGCCACGCGCGACACGAAACGCTCGTCGGTCAGGTCGGGATAGAAGACCGACAGGCTCTCCGCGAGGAACAGCCCCTTGTAGACGATCGACCGGCACGACAGCGAGCAGACGTAAAAGCCCTGGATCTGTGCCGCGATGATGCGGCGCTCGATCCGGCGGCGCACGAGGTAGAGGTTCTTTTCGAATTCCTCGAGCGTGACCGCATCGAGCGCGGGCCCGGCGATCATGATCTGCTCGATTTCGGGGCGCAGCGATTGCGCCTTCCTGCCGATGACCGAGATGTCGACCGGCACCTGGCGCCAGCCGTAGATGGTATAGCCCGCGTCGATGATCTCGCTCTCGACGATGGTGCGGCAGCTTTCCTGCGCGCCGAGGTCGGTGCGCGGCAGGAAGATCATGCCGACCGCCAGGCGCCGGTTCGCCGTGGGCCGATGACCGCTGGCAACGATGGCGTCGTCGAAAAAGGCGAGCGGCAGGTCGACGTGGATGCCCGCGCCATCGCCGGTCTTGCCGTCCGCGTCGACGGCGCCGCGATGCCAGACCGCCTTCAGCGCCTCGATGGCGGCGGCGACGACGCGACGCGAGGCGCGGCCGTCGGTGGCGGCAATCAGGCCCACGCCGCAGGCATCGGATTCCATGTCGGGGCGGTACATGCCCTCTGCAGCGAGGCGTTCGCGCTGGTCGGTCATGGCTATTTGCCCGTCGCCGGCGCGTCGAGCTTCAGGATTCGCGTAATTGCCGCCGGAACGGCCTCCCGGCCCGCCGAGGCGCCGATGATCTTGCCCTGTTCGCTCATTTCGGCCTGCAGCAGCGGTTGCGCCTCGATCATGCGCTGGCCGGTCGGCGTCATGTAGAAGGCAAGGGCTGCCGACAGGTCGACTTCGCTGAACCGTGCCGCATAGGTCTTGGCAACCGCCTGCAGCAGCTCGGGATAGCGGGCGCGATATTGCTTCAACACTTCCTCCGACATGATGGCGGTGGCCTGCGTGCGGAGCTTGTCGTTGGAAATCTTTGCCTTGAGGCTTGCCGGCGCCTGCGCCGACTGGCCGATGGCCGACAGGATGCTCGTCGCCACCAGGGGCGTGATCTGCCGAAACATGCGGTCGAGCGTGCCGTCCATCTTCATCGCTTCGACCAGCTTGGTCGCTGTCTGGAGGCTGCCGGGCGCCGGTGACTGCGCCCGCGCCGCGCCTGCCCCGGCAACCGACACGACAAGCGCCGCCGCCAGTGCCGTCCACGTGCTTTTCATGCTGCCATCCTCTCGTTCGCTGCTTTCGCCTTCAGATAGGCGTGCATATGGTCGGTCACGTCGCGGCCGTCGCGGACGGCCCAGACGACGAGGCTCGCGCCGCGCACGATGTCGCCGGCAGCGAAGACGCCATCGAGCGACGTCATCATCGTCTTGTGATCGATGCGGACCGTGCCCCAGCGCGTCACGCCGAGATCGGCGCTGCCGAACAGCCGGGGCAAGTCTTCCGCGTCGAAGCCCAGCGCCTTGATGACCAGATCGGCATCGAGGCGGAATTCGCTGCCCGGATCGGGTTCAGGCGCGCGCCGGCCACTGGCATCGGGGCGACCCAGGCGCATCCTGGCGACCCGCACGCCGGTCACGCGCGTCGCGCCGTCGAACGCTTCGGGGGCGGACAGCCAGACGAACTCGACCCCCTCTTCCTCGGCGTTGGCGACTTCGCGCTGCGAGCCGGGCATGTTGGCGCGGTCGCGGCGATACAGGCACTTCACCGAGCGGGCGCCCTGCCGCACGGCGGTCCGCACGCAATCCATGGCTGTGTCGCCGCCGCCGATGACGACGACGTTCTTCCCCTCGGCATTGAGCGCACCGTCGTCGAAGGCGGGCACCGCATCGCCGAAGCCCTTGCGATTCGACGCCGTCAGATAGTCGAGCGCCTCGACCACCCCGGCAGCGCTAACGCCGGGCGCCTTGATGGCCCGTGCCTTGTAGACGCCCGTTGCGACCAGCAGCGCATCGTGGCGCCGGCGCAACTCGTCGAGGGAGGCGTCGCGCCCGACCTCGAATCCGTGGTGGAACTCGATTCCGCCGTCGCGCAGTCGCTCCACCCGCCGCATCACGACGGGCTTTTCGAGCTTGAAG
The DNA here is from genome assembly GCA_965249705.1 of Sphingomonas sp. Taxonomy (GTDB): domain Bacteria; phylum Pseudomonadota; class Alphaproteobacteria; order Sphingomonadales; family Sphingomonadaceae; genus Sphingomonas_O. Next base: position 462,736 of record CBDFMO010000013.1, read on the forward strand.
CCGGGGATCCCATAGGTCAGCAAGCCGCCGGCCCGGTCGTGCCGGTCGTAGACATGGACCTCGTACCCGCGCACGCGCAGCAGCTCGGCCGTCGTCAGGCCGGCCGGCCCCGCGCCGATGATGCCGACCGACTGGCCCCTGGCCGGACCCGGCACGATGGGCTCCACCCAGCCCTCTTCCCAGGCCGTATCGGTAATGAATTTTTCGACCGAACCGATGGTGACCGCGCCATGGCCGGAAAACTCGATGACGCAATTGCCTTCGCACAGGCGATCCTGCGGGCAGATGCGGCCGCAGATTTCGGGCATCGTCGATGTGGCGTTCGAGAGCTCATAGGCTTCGCGCAGCCGGCCCTCAGCCGTCAGCCGCAACCAGTCGGGAATGTGGTTGTGCAACGGGCAGTGGACCGAGCAATAGGGGACCCCGCACTGCGAACACCGCGCCGACTGGTCCTCGGCGTTCTGGACGGCGTACCGATTCGCAATCTCGCGAAAATCCTCCGCCCGCGCCTCGGGCGCGCGCTTGGCCGGATAGGCCTGCGTCCGGTCGACGAACTTCAACATCGGGTTCTCGGCCATGCTGCCCTCCGTACGCGGCGCATAGCCGTGTTCAAGGGCGAGTCAATATATTAGGTCAGAATACCTGCTCTAAAAAAATTGATCCCGGCGCAACTATCGGACGCGCCCAGCACGACCGTCGTAACAAATACCGGAACGGTCCTATTTACTGAGCAGCCAGACGAGGGCGATGCTTCCCGCGGCGATTCGGTACCAGGCGAACGGCGCAAAACCGAACCGGCTGACAATTCCGATAAACGCCCGGATCACTGCAAGCGCGACCACGAACGACACGACAAAGCCGACGCCGATGAGGGTCCAGTCGATGACTTCGACCGCCTTGCGCGCTTCCCACAATTCCTTGGCACTGGCGGCGACCATGACGGGAATGGCGAGGAAGAAGCTGTATTCGGCAGCCGTTTTGCGATCGACCCCCATGGACAGGGCACCCATGATCGTCGCGCCCGAACGGCTGACGCCCGGAATCATCGACAGGCATTGCACCGCGCCGACGGCGAGCGCCGTCCCCCACGGCATGGTTTCGATGCTGCCCTCGCGCGCGGGCTTCGCCACCCGTTCGATCACCAGGATCGCGATGCCGCCCAGGATGAGCGCGATGGCGACCGTGACCGGCGATTCGAGCATGGCCTTGATCGCCTTATAGGCCAGCGCGCCGATGACGAGCGCCGGCAGGAAGCCCAGCGCCACGTTGCGCGTGAAGGCCAGCGCGCGCGGATCCATGCGCGTGAGACCAAGCCCGACGTCGGTGAAGCGCCGCCAATAGAGCACGACCACGGCGAGTATGGCGCCAAGCTGGATCACGATATCGAAGGTCGCCGACTGGGCGCCCTTGAACCCGAGCAATTCCCCGGCGAGGATCAGGTGGCCCGTCGACGACACGGGAATGAATTCGGTCACGCCCTCGACGATGCCGAGGAGGATTGCAGTCAGAATGTCCAAGTTGATTAGCCCTTTGCTTCGGCGAAACGACCATGGCGCCGGTACCGGACCAGCCACCCCTCGGCGATGGCCTCCAGCGGCGTTGCTGCGATCCCCAGCGTCCTGAGGTCGTCGGCGCCGGTCACGACATTGTCCGATTGCAGCATCAGCCACTGGTCCCGCGTCATCGGCGCCCCGGGCAGCCATCCGGTGAGCGATGCCATGGCCCCTGCCATGGCATCGGGCAGCGCGAAGAACGGGCGCTTGCGCCCCGTCGCCGCCGCAATCCAGCGGTTCAGCGCTGCCATGGTGATGATTTCGGGCCCGCCGAGCTCATAGGTCTGGCCGCCGTGCGCGTCCGGCGCCGCCAGTGCAGCCACCACGGCATCGGCGACATCGCCGACATATACCGGCTGGAACTTTGCCGCGCCGCGGATTATCGGCACCACGGGCAGGGTCGCGATCAGATCGGCAAACCGGTTCACGAACCCGTCTTCGCGCCCGAAGATGATCGAGGGACGCAGGATTGTCGCGGCCGGGAAGGCGGCGCGGACGGCGGACTCGCCTTCGCCCTTGGAACGGCCATAGGCCGATGCGCTGGCCGGGTCCGCGCCGATCGCGGAGATCTGGACGAGACCGGTACAGCCCGCCCGTGCCACTTCCTCCGCGACATGGCGTGCGCCGGCGACGTGGAAGGCGTCGAAGTCACCCTTCAGGATGCCGACGAGGTTCACCGCGGCGGTGGCACCGTCGAGCGCGCGGGCGACGGTCGCGGCCTTGCGCACGTCGGCCGCGACAAATTGCGTCTGTCCAAGGCCGCCCTGCGTGCGCAGGAACCAGCCGTCGCCGGGACTGCGTGCCGCAATCCGGACCCGCGCCCCCGTTGCGAGCAGGGCGTGCACGACATAGCGCCCGACAAAGCCGCTGCCACCGAAAACCGTTACCAGCTGATCCTTCATGCGATGCTCCGTTGCGCGTGCCGACGCCCCCTAACGCCATTGACACCGCGCGGGAAGCACCGCTAGGGGCCGCCGCCTACCTGAACACGAACGTTCTCTGTGCCCAGATGGCGGAATTGGTAGACGCACCAGCTTCAGGTGCTGGCGATCGCAAGGTCGTGGAGGTTCGAGTCCTCTTCTGGGCACCATTTGGGTCCTCTTCCGGGCACCAAGGACATTCCGGCAACGTCCGGTAACGTCCAGCAAGCGACTGGTTTTACAGCGCTTTTTCAGTGAAAATCGCCAGCATAGAGTCCGGGCTGATCCGCCGGAATCCAGCGCAAGACCATCACTTTTGATGGTCTTATCGATGGTTTCGACCAGCCCCTTTGGAGCTGGAACCATCATGTCCTTGACCCATCTGAAAGTCTCAAGCGCAAAGCCGCGGGCAAAAGCCTATAAGCTGGCCGACGCAGATTCGCTATATCTCGTCGTTCAGCCAAACGGCACGCGCCTGTGGCGCATGAACTATCGTTATCTCGGCCGGCAAAAAACGCTGCATCTGGGAGCCTGGCCTGCCGTCAGCATCGCCACTGCGCGCGCATGCCGGGATGAAGCCCGCCAGAAACTGGCCGCAGGGCTGGACCCTGCTGCCGAAAAGAAGGTCGCGCTGGCTGCCGCAAAGGTGGCGGCCAACAACACCTTCAAGGGGGTTGCCGAGGAATGGGTGATCAAGAACGAGCGTGAGGGGCGCGCGACCGTTACCCTCGAAAAGATCCGCTGGCTGCTGAAGATGGCTTATCCCGTGATCGGCCATCTCCCGATCGCGCAAATCACCCCACAGGAAGCGCTAAGTGTCTTGCGCAAGGTGGAGGCGACTGGTCGTTACGAAAGCGCGCGACGGATGCGCAGCGTCCTCAGCCGCGTATTCCGCTACGCGATCGCGACAGCTCGCGCACAGCGCGACGTCGCGGGTGATCTTCGCGGTGCCTTGATCACGCCGCGCGTCACGCATTTGGCAGCGATTACGACACCCAAGGCGGCCGGCGAACTGCTTCGAGCGATCGATGGATATTCGGGTCACGAAATCACGGCGATCGCGCTCGAGCTGTCGCCCGATCTGTTCGTTCGGCCAGGCGAGTTGCGGAGTGCCGAGTGGGTAGAACTGGACATTGAAAAGTCCGTCTGGTCGATCCCCGCAGAGAAGATGAAAATGCGTCGTCCACATCGAGTGCCGCTGTCACGGCAGGTGCTCGACCGGCTGGTCAAACTGCGCGCTCTGACCGGACACGGGAAATACCTGTTCCCATCGTTTCGGTCTGCCGAACAGTGCATGTCGGAGAATACGGTCAACGCAGCGCTGCGGCGACTCGGGTACAGCCAAGCCGAAATGACGGCGCACGGGTTTCGGGCGATGGCGGCCACCCTGCTGAACGAAATGGGAATCTGGAATCCCGACGCAATCGAAAAGCAGCTCGCGCATCTCGATGCCAGCGCGGTTCGACGCGCCTATACGCGAGGTGAATATTGGGAGGAACGTGTTCGCATGATGCAGCACTGGTCCGACTATCTCGACCAATTGCGTGGTGGCGCGCAGATCCTCCGACCGGATTTCGGTCGGGTCGGTGGACCCCTCGTAGGCTAGGTGCCGGTCAGCGACCGGAGACTTTTGAAGGGGATGAGAGTCGACCGACCGACCTTGACCGTTTCGAGATCACCCGACTCAATGAGCTCGTACAGTCGCGAGCGACTGATACCCGTTAGCTGCACCGCGGTCGCGATACGGACGGTCAGCGGTTCGATACCGCTGCAGCCGGTCTCTGCGCTTGTCGGCGACCGCGCCACGGTCACGACTTGTCGCGGCTGCGAACGAAGCCGCGATCACTTGCCAAGAACGCAACGAGCATATGTGGGATCAGTTCGGTGATCGGCTGGTCGTCGCCGTAGGTCGCCTTGTACGCGACCCCATAGTCCAGCAGAGCGCGGTGCAAATCCGGGGTCACATTGATGATCATCTTGACCGGCGTGCGATCCGGGAGACGGGGTAGCTTTAGTTCTGCCATCGCCTTTTCCTTATCCGTTCCATGGTGAGAGAATCAGGTCGCGGTGTACGACGAGCCTGACGAGGGCGCCTGGCCGTATCGTGATCGTCGGCTGGATGTTGAGGTTGCGCGATGTGAGTTGGTCACCGGCACGCGACACATTCTGCTGGGTCGATTCTCTGATCGCCTGGACGAGGTCGCTCTCGCCCGAAAATGTTAGCTGCGAACCGACTCCCAGAAGCGTGGACAGCGCCACGCCCTTGAGCAGCGCCCAGGTGTGAAAATCGACCTTGTCCTGGAGGCCCGCATAGCCCGATGCGTCGGTCGCCGGGACATTGTCGATCCTGATCGAGCTGCCGTCCGGCAGTACGATCCGCTGCCAGACAATCAACGCGCGCTTCTGGCCGAACGCCACGACGCTGTCGTAGCTGCCGATCAACCGCGATCCTTGGGGAATGAGCAGGATGCGGCCGGTCGGGCTGTCGAATACCTGGGCCGTCACCTGTGCGGTCACAAGCCCGGGCAGGTCGGAGCGCAGGCCGGTGATCAGGCTCGCCGAGATTACGCTGCCCGCAGAGAGCACATAGGGCGAGGGCGCAACGGTAAGAGTGTGGGGGTTGACGTCGTCAGAGCGATCGAGCGTCCCGACAAACTGGGCCTTGCGCCCCTGCGCATTCGGATCGGAATCTAGGCTTGGCGTCGGAGCGGGCGCTGGCGTTGCGGTCGGTGCCGGTGCCGGTGCGATTGACGCGTCTGGCGCGGCAGGCGGAGAGGAAGCCGTGCGCCCCTGCACGAGCAGGCCGGATTCGCGGGCAGACTTCAGCTCGGCGAGTTGGCGCTCGCTCTCCTGCGCGGCCTTGTTGGCAGATGGATCGCCACCGCTTCCCGTCTCCGTCGCCGTGCGGCGCTGGCTCTCGAGGATCGGGCGTCCAAGATCACCCGGCAAAGGCGGGCCAAGCTTCGGGGCGTCGCCATAGGTCGCGGGTAAACCATTCAGGGCATCGGTCGAAGGCCGATTGCTTGGCTCCGACAATTCCTGGCGATCGGCGACCGCGCTGAAGACGCGCGGTTTCAGCGCGATCCAGGCCACGGTCATCAAGCTGACCGACCCGAGAGCGGCAATGGCTATGATGACACCGCGACGAAACCGGATGGCGCGGGCGGGCTTGGTCCGGATCGCCAAGGTCTCGGGATCGACCTTGGGCACCGGCGCGATGACAGCCTCGCTCATGTGCGCTTACCCTTCCGCGCGGCGGCGCCCTCGGCAACGCGACTGATGCGGACGACCTGCTGCTTTTTGGTGCCGAGCCTCAGTTCGGCGACATCGAAGATGCGATCGACAACGTAGAAGCGGCCACGGACGCGGTAGTTGGCGAGCTCGGCTTCACCGGTCGGTCCGATGATGAAGAAAGGCGGCGCCTCGCCGACCGCGATGCTCGCCGGGAATTCGATGAACGTCTGTCGTCCGTCGTCGAAGGCGCGCAAGGGACGCCACGCCGGCTGGTCGCCGCTGACGGTGTAGTTGAAGCGGAGGCTATCGACCGACAGCCCCTCCGCGACCGGGGCCGCGGCAGCCGACTGCTCGGCCGCCCGGCGCAGCGCGATCAGCTGGTCAGCGGGGTAGGTCCAAGAGAGCGCCGCCATCGCGGTGCGTGACGTGGCGGTGAGATTGACGTGGTAGCTCCGCCGATCGGTTGTGATGACGAGGTTGGTTGTGAGGCCCGAGGCGAACGGTTTCACAAGGATGTGCGTGCGCTTCTCTGTGCCGGCGCCGCTCGTCGTGTCGCCGATCACCCAGCGGACGGTATCGCCGGCTGCGACCGCGACGAGGTTCTCGCTGGGCTGGAGGGCGATGTCGGTGACCGCGCCCGGCGCGGTGTAGACCTGGTAGATGGTCCCGTCCGAGAACGGAAAGACCTGCACGGCATTCACGAACCCCTGCGCCTGCGGCTCCTGCGTCGCCGCCCGGTTCGCGGCGGCGACGCGCGCGACATTGGGGCTGACCGGGCGCTTCACGCGCGCACGACGCATCGGCGCTTTCGGAGCCGGCGCGGCGGAGGTCGTGGCAACAGGCGCTGGCAGGGCCGGAGATGCGGCGGTCTGCGCGAAGGCTGGCGCGATCGCGAGCGCGATGGCCGAGGCGGCGAGGTTGAGCTTCATTGACGTGACTCCGGGGCTGGCTGCGGGGGCACAGCGAGGTTGGGATCGAGCGGCGAGCCGAGCGGCAGGCTGGTTGATGCTGGTGCTGCGGCTGGCGACGCGGGCAGTGGCGCGGAGGATCGCGGCGTCATTGCGGCTTCGAGCTCTCGGCTCCAGTCGACCGCATCGACATAGACGCCGAGCGGATTACGGCGGAGCGTATCGGCATCGCGCGGCGGCTTGGTCACGACGGTCAGGATCGCGGTCCAGCGCGACGTCCCCGCCTCGGCACCGCGCTCATAGGCGGTCTCGGTCCATTTGACCTGGAACGACCGGTCCGACGCCCGCACCACGCTGGTGACCTGCACCGAGACGGTCCGCTCGCCGATATTGGCGAAGGGGTCGGCACCGCGTGCATAATCGCCGAGGAACTGGCTGCCGCGCTTGGTCGTGAAGTCATAGGCTTCGAGCCAATTCTGCCGGACCAGAACCGGATCGAGCGAGCGACCCCGGACATTCGCGATGAAGCGCGACAGGTGCCATGCGATCTGCGGATCGGTCGGACGATAGCCAGCCTCGGCCTCGCTGACCGCGCGTGCCTCGCCGAGGCGATCGACCTCGACGACATAGGGCGTCACGCGGCTCTGGGTGGATTGCCATACGAGGCTCGACGCAAGGCCTCCCGTCATGGCGAGGCAGCCGAACGCCATCAGTCGCCAGTTGCGTGCCTGGACGCGGGCTGACCCGATCCGCTCGTCCCAGACCTGGCCCGCACGCTGATAAGGCGTTTCGGGCTCCGGGGTTCGTCCGTAGCGCTGGACGGCGCGCCTGAAGATCATCGTTTAGTCCCTTTCCTTGATGTCGGGGGTTGCGGAGCCGCCGCCGCGATCGCCCTGTTGGACGGCGTGCATGGCGACCTGGCGATGATGGCGGGCGGTCTGCTGGGTGCGCATCGCGCGCGCCCAGGCCGGTGCCCCGTCGCTGCCTGAGTTCTGCCCACCATCGAAGCTGCCGGTGCGATTGAGCGCGTTCCACGCAGCTGCATTGCCCTGCGAGGCCGCTTCGCCAATGCCTAGGGCGCTCGACGCGCGGTCGCGTGCGACATTGCCGGCGGCGCGGGCGACCCCGCCAAGCCCGGCGGCCATGGTTGGCGCGGGAGCCGTCTCCTTGCCGAGGCCGTAGGCCGTCGATGCCCCCGACCCCATCGCCGTTCCCGCGCGAACTGCGCCGAGCGCCGCACCGCCAAGCATGCGGGCTCCGCCGACGGCGGCACCTTCGGCAAGCATGGCGATCCCGGCGGCACCTGCCGTCGTGCCTAGCGCTGCGCCGGCGCCTAGTTGTGGTGCGCCGGAAACGAGACCCGATGCGATGCTCGGACCGAAGATCCCAAGACCGAAGATGGTGAGGCTCGCAAGCATCAGACTCATTGCCTGGCCGATGTCGGGTTCCTGGCCCTGCAGGGCCGCCGTGAATTCGGAAAAGAAGTTCGATCCGATCCCGACGATGACGGCCAGCACCATGACCTTGATGCCCGACGATACGACGTTGCCCAGCACGCGCTCGGCCAGGAAGCTGGTGCGGTTCCAGAGCGAAAAAGGCACGAGGATGAAGCCGGCGAGCGAGGTCAGCTTGAACTCGATGATCGTCACGAACATCTGCACGCTGAGAATGAAGAAGGTGATGATCACGATCGCCCAGGCGAACAGCAGCACCGCGATCGTCAGGAAGTTGTCGAAGAAGGTCGTGAAGCCCATCAGTTGCGAGACCTGCTCGAGCAGCGGCCATGCGGCGGCAAAACCGGTCCCGGCGAGGCGTCCGGGCTTGAGCAGGTCTGCTGCCGTCAGTGCGCCGCCGCCAGCCGTCAGGCCGGCCTGCGCGAACGATCGGAAAATGATGTCGGAGAGGGTCGAGAAGCTGTTCAGGATGAACGCGAAGGCCCCGACGTAGAGGATTTTCTTGATGAACCGGCCCATGACATTGTCGTCGCCGCCAAGGGCCCAGAAAAGTCCGGCAAGGGTGATGTCGATCCCGATCAGCGTTGCGGTCAGGAAGCGCACGTCGCCGCCGAGCAGCCCGAACCCGGCGTCGATGTAGGTGATGAACGCCTGCATGAAGCGGTCGATGACGTTGAGATCGTTCACGGCTGCTTGTGTCCTTGGGGGATGAAATGGGCCGCGGAGCGGAGCCGGGGGAGCAAGGCCCTGCTCCGCGGCAGACGACGGCGGGAGGCGAGACCACCATCGCCTTGACCGGCGGCGCTACCGGGGGGTGTAGGCCGTACCGGAACCGAGAAACTTCCTGGTGGCCGCCTGCGCGTCGATCTGCGCCTGCGCACGGCGTGCCTGCTCGATTGTCTCTGCGCGATATTGCGCAGCCATCATGTTCTGGATCTGGAACTGCTGCTTGGCGGTCAGCGCGAGCAACTGGTTCGTCGCTTGCTGCGCCTGCAGCGACCCTTCGGCGCCTTGGCTCTTCGAGACGATCGCCGACAGCGTCTGGGCATCGGCGGCGACATTCTCGGCGACCTGCGCCTGCACGGTCATCGTGTGCTGGTACGCGGACATCGCCGTATCGAGCCGGTTGCGCGCGGCAATGACTTGGTCGTTGGTCCGCAGCGCCTGGTTGAAGCTCTGCGGAAACAGCTGGCGAAACTGCTGGTCGAGGCCCGACACCTGGAAGCGGATGCCCTGTGCCTGGCCCATCAGGCGATCGACCTGCTGCAGCGTCTGGGTAAGCGCCTGCAACTCCGGGAAGCCGATCCGGGTAAGGTTCTTGGCCTGGTTGATCAACATGTTCGCTTCGTTCTGCAGCGACTGGATCTGGTTGTTGATTTGCTGGAGCGTGCGCGCGGCGGTCAGCAGGTTTTGACTGTAGTTGCCCGGATCGAACACCGTCAGCTGCGCCCGGGCGGGCGTGGTTGTCGTGATCACTCCCATGACGAGCGAACCAACTGTGCCGATGCCGAGAGCACCGGCGATCAGAAACTTGCGGGGTCGAAATATGCTATTGCTGGCCACGGACAGACTCCTCGGTTCGGGAGCCTGCAAGTTCGACCAATTCAACATGGCGCGGGAGGTTCCGTCTGGTGACGGTGCGGGTCGTTCGAGGGATGCCGGTGCCATCGCAAATCGGAGAGGGCCGTGGCATGATGACTAGAGTATTTCGACACAGCGAGCAGTCGAGACCGAGTCGTGTAGGCGCAGCGATCCGAAAGGCCTAAATGTGGTGAGCGCTTTTCATCATGGCATTGTCCACGAGGCTGGCGAGGACATCCAAGCGGCGATCCTGACGAATGCGCAAATTCTCGCGCTCTGGGAAGGCCTGACACCGCTTGGTCGGAACGAGTTCATCTGCTGGATCGATGATGCCAAGCAGGCCAGCACGCGCCAGCGCCGCATCGATCGTACACTTGGCGAATTGCTGGATGGCAAGAAGCGTCCGCGCTGCTGGACAGGGTGCATCCACCGAACCGACAAGGCACCCAGCCGCTGGCAGCAGGCGGTCCTCATCGATCAGAAGCGAGAGAACGGCTGATGTGCTCCGCCAAAAAAGTGATCTGCCTGATGGTTGAAGGCTCGCGCATTTCGCACGCGATCTGGGACGAAGACGCGAACGCCCGGAGCGGCAATTGGTAACGCTTCTCCTCCTAGCGGCCGTCGTCGGTTGTTCAACCGGGTCGGAAGAGATGCCGCCCTCGTGTCCGACGAACCTGCCCGCGATCCGGAGGATTGTTGTCGAGCGGTCAGGGTATTCGGCTACTTCGGCGCGCTATCCGGGGCTGCCCTGCTCTAAATTTCGACCGACCGCCGCACAGGTTCGTGTCTATCTGGAGAAGGCAAAACGGGTGCCGGACTACCAGTCCGCCGATGCGACCATCGTTATGGTGCCATGCCGCGCCCGCGGAACGGTGACATTCAAAAATGGGCGGCGCGGCACCTGGGAAATCGAACAGGCGCGGTTTGGCAACATCAAGGTCAAGGGATACCCGACCATGCTGCTTTACACTAACGTCAAAATCGGGCGCCCGTTCTTGAAGTAGGTCGCGAATTCCTACCCACGCGATACCGCGAATGGCTTAAGGGCAATTTGGCGGATTTGCGTTCGATGCGCGCCTAATTTGGGCGCTCGTTTCGGAGGAGGTAGCGGGTCCTTGGCCGAGGGGTGCTGCGAGTACCTCAAGGGAGTTTATTGCTCAGCGACCCGGTCACTTTTGAAGCGTCAATATTGCGTCCCCGTCACCCTTGCAGAATGAGTCCTTAGGCAGCTCAGCGCCCTAAGCGTTCATAAGCTGCCGCTTGCGACACTAGGCCACCCGACGAGCGCGGTGTCGACGATACCGAGCAAAGCGCGACGATCAGCGCCGTCGCGTGCCAGAACCGACATGCCCTGAATGACGGCAATCACCAAGCCGGCGAGTGCCTCGGCATTCGTGGTATCGGCTAATTTCCCGGTCATGATATCGCGCTCGATGCGAGCTTGCAGCATCGACACAATACCGAGGCGGATGTCCGCTACCGCCCGCTGGACATCGGCGGACGCCGCTGATCCGCTTGCTGTCGCGCTGGCGAGCAAACATCCCGGCGGGGTCGATGGATTGGTAAACGCCGTTGCTGCCCCGACCAGCATATCACGCGCCGCGTCGCGGGCGCTGGGCGCATCGGCGATTGTTTGCGCCATCACGTCTGCATCCCCGGCATAGAGCTTCACTGTCTCGAGGAAGAGCCGCTTTTTGTCGCCGAACGCCGTATAAAGGCTGGGCGGTGTGATCCCCATGGCGCACGTCAAATCGGCGATCGAAGTCGTTTCATAGCCGTGTCGCCAAAAGGTCAGCATCGCCTTTTCGAGTGCAGCATCGCGGTCGAAGGACAGCGGACGTCCAGTCTTTTTGGGACCAGGCGTAAACGCATCGACCTGTTTCATAGTGATCGTTCCGATTTAAGTTGACAGCGTCTGAAGTGAATAGCAGAGCTTTCGTATCGAACGCTAGGAAAGTATCGTATCATGTCGCTTACCGATTTCCGCACGCTCGGCCGGTCGGGCCTCGTCGTCAGCCCTCTGGCGCTTGGCACGATGACATTTGGATCTGGTGCCTGGAATGCAGACGAGGCTACCTCGCGCGCAATTTTCAATGCCTATCGCGATGCGGGCGGCAACTTCGTTGATACCGCGGATATCTATTCGGGGGGAGAGAGCGAACGGCTTGTCGGTCAATTCATCAGGGAAGCCAGTGCGCGTGACGAAGTCGTTCTGGCAACGAAATTCGGGTTCAACGGCTCGGCAAGTCCGCTGACGGCAAACCAGCCCGGTCGCGGCGACCCTCATGCTGGCGGCGCTGGGGCGAAAAATATCCACCGGGCGCTCGACGCTTCACTGGAGCGCCTCGGCACGGACCATATCGATCTCTACTGGATGCACATCTGGGACGGCGTAACGCCGGTCGAGGAAATCGTCCAGACGCTTGGCGATCTCGTGCGCGCGGGAAAGATCCGCTACTATGCGTTCTCGGATATACCGGCGTGGTTCGCAATGAAGGCCGCCACGATTGCAACAGAGCGTCGCATTCCTGGTCCCATCGCCATGCAGCTCGAATATTCGCTTGTTGCGCGCGACGTCGAGGCCGAGCATTTTCCGGCGGCCCGCGAGGCCGGGATGGGCATCATGCCGTGGAGCCCGCTCGCCGGCGGATTCCTGTCGGGCAAATACAGGCGCGAGGACGTCGGCGATACCGGAAGGCTGAGCGGTGCCAACCCGTTCGGTGACAGCAAGTTTGTCTCCCGCAACTGGTACATCCTCGACGTACTGAAAGGTGTTGCCGCCGAGCTCGATCGACCGCCAGCACAGGTTGCGCTGGCCTGGGTCATGGCGCGGCGCGGCGTCACGTCGACGCTCATTGGTGCCCGCACGGTGGCGCAGCTCGAGACCAATATGGCCGCCGCTGAAATCCGATTGAATGACGATCAAATGGCGCGGCTCGACGAGATCAGCGTCCCCGCGCTAGGATTTAGCGCCAGCCTTGCGCTCCCCATGATCCGGCGCATGGTTTTCGGAGGCAACGAGGTCGCCGGATGGGACGAATAAGCGGATTCGAAGCCGATCGGCTTGTGCACCTACATCAATGGCCCATCCTACTACTATCGCGAGGCTCCGACCGGCGGTTTCCGCTGCTCGTCGTATAGGCTGTTCATCGGCACCGTCTTCGCGCGTTCCGAACGACTCTTGCATGCTCGATGTTTGCGCGCCTTGGCCGCATTATCCTCACAGGCCGATTGGCATGTCGAGCGTCGCAACGAATCCACCGTTCGGCAAATTGGCCACCGAAAACGCACCTCGATGATCGCGTGCAAAGCGATCGACGATGGCAAGTCCTAATCCCGCACTGCCATCGCTCGGCCGCGAAGATTCGACGCGAACGAACGGGTCGGCGATCGATGCATGCATTTCAGACGGGATGCCGGGTCCGCAATCAGCGACAGCGATGCTGACGTCGCCATCGTGCTCTTTAATCGTCACCGTTATCGGCGGCGCGCCGTGCAGCGCTGCGTTGCGCAACAAATTGACCAGAGCGCGCTCAAGAGCGCGGGGTCTGACCGCGACTTTTGTGCTAGCCGCGATCGATGATACGACCTCCGCCACGATCCCGACTGCCGAGATTGCAGACTCCACGACACCGATCGCGGCAACGGACTTTAGCGGTTCGGCATCGACACCGCGGCCGAAGTCGAGGAATTGATCGAGCATGGCCGCCATGCGGTCGAGCTGGCGGTGCAGAAGGTCGATCGTGTCGCGGTCGTTCGGCGGATCGACTTCGAGCGCCAGCCGGATCTTGGCCAGCGGTGTCTTCAAATCGTGGCTGATGCCCGCCAGCATCAAGGTGCGATTGGCATCCTGCGCAGCCAGTCGGTTCGCCATCGCATCCAGCGACGCTGCGACTGCCGCGATTTCGGCAGGACCGTCGCCGCTGAGATCGCGCACCTGCCGATTGTCAGGCATGGTATCGACCGCACTGGCCAGTCTGGCGAGGGGTCGGTTGATGCGTCGTTGGAGTACTAGGCCGGCAGCGAGCGAAATCACCAGCGCGAGCGCGACCGACCCGAACAACGCGCCGTTTGGCGTCCAGCCCGGCGAGGGCGCAACCGAAATCCAGTAATAGCCTTGGTTACCGAGCCGCAACCGGACCCAGAGCGGCTTGTTGCCGCCGCCGCGCCAGACCATGTCCTTGCTCTGCGCGAGATCGGCCGCCAACGTTCGCAAGACGGTCGTTTCGATCAGCGAGGGCTGACCGTCGCTGCCGGGCGGGTCGCCGTAGCCGGGTTGGACGCGAAAGCTTCCTGAGGCGTTGATCCGCGCAACGAAGCGCTCGCGCTCGCCCGGTGGCAGGGCATCGAGCGTGGCACCCACCATGCGCACGTTGCTTGCGACGATGCCAGCCACCCGCGCGGCCTGCGGACGGATGACGAGTAGCGAAATCAGCAGGGTCGTGAGCAGCTGGCTGAGCAGTAGCATCGAGGCCATCAAGACAATGTTGCGCCCACGCAGCGACGTCAGCATGGCACCGCCTCCGTGAGGACATAGCCGACGCCCCATACCGTTTTGATCCATGCCGGATCGGCGGGATCGTCACCAAGCGCCTTTCGGAGCCGCACGATCTGGACATCGATGGCGCGGTCGGTGACGTCGGCATCACGACCCAGCGCACGGTCGATGAGCTGTGCGCGGCTGAGCGGTCGTCCGGCGCTGGCGGCGAGCGCCGCAAGTATGGCGAACTCACGCGACGAGAGCGGCACCGATGCGCCGTCGCGCGTCAGTCCCATCGTCGCCAGATTGAGGACGAACGGCCCGAAAGCGATCCGCGCATCATGGTCGAGCCGTGTCTGTCCGGCCGTCCGGCGCAGGATCGCCGACAGCCGCGCCACGAGTTCACGCGGCGTAAACGGCTTGGCGAGATAATCGTCGGCCCCCATTTCAAGGCCAAGAATGCGGTCCATCGGATCACCTTTAGCGGTGAGCATCAGAATGGGCGTCGCATCGCCGGTTGCACGCAGTCGGCGGCAGAGCGCAAGACCGTCTTCGCCCGGCATCATCAGGTCGAGCACGATCGCGTCGGCGGGCGATCGTGCCAGTTGCTGCGACAGCGCGCTGCCGTCGGAAACCGTTCGAACAGAAAACCCCTGCTCGCCAAGATAGCGCTGTAACAGTGTGCGCAGTTCGGCATCGTCGTCGACAACGATGATACGAGGCGGAGAGTTTGTCACGACGGCAAGCATGTCCGCCGTTTGCCGCCGCGTCATCACGAAATGTTGCAAACCGGGCCGGTTGTAACACCTCGTAACATCTTGGTCGAAGACAAGAACAAGGGCGAAACATACTCATCCGTAAATCGCAGCAGGAAACGGCGACCCCCGCCTTCCTGATCGAACGACGGAGATTATCATGAACAGCATCGCAAAATTCGGCATGATGGCAGCAGTATCGGGCTTCCTGCTGGCCGGCATTGCTCCGGCTGAAGCCGGTCGTGTCTCGGCGCGCAACGGCAAGGGCAGTTCGGCGGCGGCCGGGTCAGTCAACGGCAATACCTGGGCGCGCGGACGCGGCACGGTGACCAACAGCAATGGCTCGACAACTAGTGTCAGCGGCGGTGGCTACCAGACGGCGACTGGCGCACGGGTTGCGCGCGCGTCGAGCGCAACCGTCAATCCCGACGGTTCGGCGACACGCACCGGTGGTTTCGGCGCAAGCGGCGCACGCGGTTCTGCGTCGAGCCAAGGCAGCGGCACGCGCAATGCCGACGGCAGCTACAGCGGATCGCGCGCATCGACTGCCACCAATGCAGCTACCGGCAACAGCTATAACGGCAACACGACGTACGACAGCACCAATGGCGCAAACCGGACAGCGACATGCAGCGACGCTGCCGGAAACGTGATCGCCTGCCCGCGCTGAGCAGGCGACAACGGCCCCGGAGTGCCCCCCGAACCTCCGCTTCGGGGCCGTCATTTTTCAACGGATCGACTGGAATATCCGATGTTCAAATTTCTTGCCCTCGCTACGCTCGCGGTCCTTCCAAACCCGGCAAGCGCGCAGGGAACAGGCAGTCCCGCCGATCTCGTCGCGCGCATGGATCAGGCTGACGTCAACCATGACGGTATCGTCACGCGGCTCGAATTGATTGAGTGGCGCAAGGCGAATTTTGCCCGATTCGACCGCAATCGTGACGGCGTGTTGTCGGATGCCGACATTCCCGCCTTCGTTCGCGGTACCGCGATCGCCGCGCCCTTTGAAACGATGAAAAGCCAGTTCGATAGCAATCGCGATGGTCGGGTCACGCGCGATGAGTTCGTCAATGCACCGACGCTGCTGTTCGATGCGGCCGACACCAATCACGACAACCAGCTGACCCGTGCCGAGCGCGACGCGTTCGTGGCGGCAAGCGCAGCAAAGGGGCGTTAGGCAATGTCCGAACTCCTCACCCGCCAACCCTGGATTCTTGGCGTGCTCTTGGCGCTTGCAGTCACCGAATGGGTGTGGCGCACCCAAATCGCACGCAAAAGCTATGATCTTGGCGCAAGTGCCGGGTCGATTGGCGTGGCGGCCATCGGTGCGCTGTTGAAACCGCTGAATGCCGGGATCATAGCTTTCGTCTTTGTCGGGGCATCGCACTTGGCGTTTTTCGCCCTGCCGATCGACGACGGGCGCGTCTGGGTCGCAGGGTTTGTGGCCGTCGAATTTGCCTATTACTGGTTTCACCGCTGGAGCCACACCGTTAATCTGCTTTGGGCAAGCCATGCCGTGCACCACAGCGCGAACGAGATGACGTTGCCCGCTGCGGTAAGACTCGGCTGGACCAATGCCCTATCTGGGGGCTGGGTCGTCTTCCTGCCGCTGATCCTGATCGGCTTTCCTCCGACGATGATCGGGGCCTTCCTCGCGGCAAATCTGCTCTATCAATATTCGCTCCATACCGAAGCGGTAGGCAAGCTCGGCGCGCTCGAATACGTCCTGAACACGCCATCGCATCATCGCGCGCATCACGCCTCCGACGACCCCTGGCTCGACTGCAATTTCGGGGGGGTAGTAATCGTGTTCGACCGACTGTTCGGGACGTTTGTTGCTGAACCCGATGGGGGCGGCCTGACCTATGGCCTCGTCAAGCCCATACGCTCGAACAATCCGTTCCGGATCGCGTTGCGGCAATGGGCGGTCCTATTCGACGCGATCGGTCGGACCAGCGGATGGCTGCGACGCGCGAAGATACTTTTTGGACGACCTGCGGTCATCGAGCAGGCATATGATTAGGCGTCATCCGCGAGACCGGGATCAAAAGGGGAGAGACATGTTTTGGCGCTGGGCGACGATGATTGTTGCATCTTGCCTTGGAATCAGCGGTGCGGTCGCTGCGCCTAAGGCCCAAGCCGCCTCGCCCTGGCAGGTCCTGGCGGTGGCCGATGTCGAACGGCTTCACCAGTCCGTCGTCGAACTGCATCCGGGAATGCGCGACGGCGATACCCCCGATTTTTCAGCGCGGGTCGAGGCTGCGTACCGCACCGCCCATGCCCGCGCCGATCGAGCTAAATCCTATGCCGACTGGCTCGCCGCAACGCAGGGATTCATTCTCTCGTTTCGGGATGGTCACACCATCTTCAAGCCAAACCTTAGCCCGGCGCGTGTGCGGTGGCCGGGGTTTCTGATCGACGGGCGCGGCACCGGCTGGTTCGTCCGGCGACCCGCCGGCTTCACGCGCCAGGGCAGCGATCCCGAGGACGGGGCGCGGATCATGGCCTGCGACGGTGTCCCTATCGCCGACCTGTTGAAGGACCGGCTCGATGGCATCGTGGCCGACTGGTCGAAAGAGCCTGAACGCATCCGGCAGGCATTTCGGCTCTTCCTGGATACGCGCATCGAAGGGCCGCCCCCGGTCGCGGCGTGCAGCTTCGATGTTGGCGGCAAGGTGCAGACTACCACCCTGAAATGGACCATCGAAGCATGGCCGACGCTGAGCGCCGGGTTCGCGCCCTTTCTGCGCCGTGTCCCGCATCCGATCTCGGCCATGGCGCTGGCGTCGGGCGGTCACTGGATTACCCTCGGCGACTTTGTCGATGAGACGAAACTCACCATGCTGGCCAAAGAACTGGAAGCCGATAGCGCGCGGTTGCGTCAAGCGCCCTTCATCGTGTTAGACCTGCGCGGCAATCCCGGGGGCAACTCGACCTGGGGCGAGAAGTTCGCAGGCATCGTCTGGGGAAAGGCCGCCGTCGATGCCACATCCGGTGCCCTTCAATCACGTCCCGGCCTTCGCGCGGGCAAATATTTTCGCGGGTCGCCCCAAGCGGCGGCTGCGGCCCGCGGTATCGCCGACGAATTCAGGCCGCAGGGCCCAGAATTCGCATCGGTCGTCCGGTACTGGACCGAGGTCGCCGACCGCATCGCCAAAGCGCCCGGTGGCGACAAAGCATTGGTTCACGATCCATGTTGCGATGCCGACCCGGCGCCACCGCCCGTTGCCCCAGCACCCCCACTTTATGCGCGACCCGTCTATGTGCTGATCGATGCGGGATGCTTCAGTTCGTGCGTGCTGGCTGCCAATCGTCTGGTGCAACATGGCGCCATCGCCGTCGGCGAGACGACCGGTCAGAACGAGGAATATGGCGAGGTCGCCGACGGACCGCCGCTGCCCTCCGGATTGGCGCGCTACCTGTTGCCGATTTCGATCATTCGGCAGGAGAAGAACGCGTTGCGCCTTGCAGCGACGCTGCCATGGGTCGGGGCAATGGACGACGATGCCGGGATCGAAAACTGGATCGAAGGTCTCGCCGCCTCGAGGCTTGAACGTAAATGACGCAAAGCGGGCATTTCGGCCGCCACCGACGCGGCATGGGTGGACTACCCATCGGCAGAGCTCGTCTTCAACGAATATGTGACACGGGCGGTGTTTCTTGAATTTGCGCGCCAGAGACTGGATGTTTCCGACTACTCCATGCTCAGCGCTCGGATAAACAAGTTCATGGCCGCGCAGCGTAGGTTCGCCCGCGTCGCTGAGTTCGCGACAACGATGCACGCCGTATTGCACGACGCCGGCATGCCGATGCGCGAATCCTTTTCGTCCATCCTCGCTGGCTGCCGGACGCTTGGTTTGCCCAACGCTTGACTTCAATTCTTGCTCATGGCGCCGCGCCATCGAGGCCATCGCCGTGCAGCGCATAAACGAGCCAGTCGACGAACCGTCTCACTTTTTCGCTGGGCGACCTGGTTGCAGGATAGACGACCGACAATGGTAGAGCGGGAACGGTGTGCCAATCGGGCAGAAGCCGTTCGAGGGTGCCTGCGGCCAGCGCCCTGGACGCCAGCCAATAGGGCGTGAGGCACAGCCCGTGTCCGCGCAGCACAGCTTCTTGCAGGGCTTCCGAACTGTTCGACATGAAACGACCGTTGCAGGCAATCTCGACGGTTTCGACGTCCCTGACACAGCAAACCCGATCGACGCGAACCGGACCGTCGAAGATCAGCCATTCATGCTCACCGAGTTCGCTTGGGTGGGTGGGCCGCGCGAGCCCGCGCCGAGCGAAATAGTCGGGCGCCGCAACGATGAGGCGGGGTACATCGCCCAGATGGCGTGTGCGCATTGTCGAACTTTCGAGGGGACCGACGCGGATGGCAACATCGAGCCGTTCCTCGACCAGATCGCGAGGGCGATCATCGAGGACGAGCCGGACGCTCAACGCAGGATGTCGGTCCAGAAACTCGGTCAGCCGAGGCACGATCCATTCGCGCCCCAACGAAACCGGCGCAAAGACGCGCAATTCGCCGCGCAACGTCGTTGCACGCGCCCCGACGCTGTCGTCCGAATCAGCGACCGCAGACAAGATCGTGCGACACCGGTCCAGATAGTCGCGTCCTTCATCGGTCAGGGTCAAACGACGCGTGGTCCTGTTCATCAACCGCACCCCAAGCCGTGCCTCCAGCTGTGCGACTGCCCGCGTGACATGAGGCTGCGATACATTCAGGTCGCGCGCCGCCGACGAAAAGCCGCCGCGCTCGGCGGCGCGCACGAAGGCGGTGATTGCGTCGAGGTGATCCATCGCATCAATACTAGATCAGCATATATAATATCTCAAATGGACAGATTATTATTCGACCGGAGATCGATCATTGGGACGTCACCGCCGCAATGGTTGCGACGGGACCAGCCAAGGACGCATCCCATGAAACTCGGCTACACAATCCTTTTTGTCCCTGATGTCGCTGCTGCCGTGACATTCTACGAGGCCGCTTTCGGTTTGCAGCGC
Source organism: Sphingomonas sp. (assembly GCA_965249705.1). Lineage (GTDB taxonomy): Bacteria > Pseudomonadota > Alphaproteobacteria > Sphingomonadales > Sphingomonadaceae > Sphingomonas_O. The sequence continues at coordinate 482,631 of CBDFMO010000013.1, forward strand.
ACGTCGCTCAATGCCGCCTTTGCGACCATGGATACCGGAGAGACGACCCTGGCCTTTGGCGCAGAAGCGAATGAAAAGCGCGAACTCGGCGTGCAGGCATTCCGCCCGAGCCGCGTCGGTGAAATACCCGGCGGTTACCAAATCTCGTTCGTCGCCGAAGACGTGGCCGCCGCGTTTGATCGCGCCATTGCAGCGGGTGCCAGCAAAGTCTGTCCGCCGAAAGTGATGCCTTGGGGCCAGACCGTGAGCCGGGTACGCGACCTAAACGGTGTGCTCGTCTCCATCGTTACAGCGCCGCGTTTCTGAGACCGGCGATGACCAGACTCGCCCCCCTTGCGGTCGAGGCGGCTGCGCATATCGCAGCCGCCGACCCGCGCCTCGCGGTGCTCATCGCAGAAACCGGCCCGCTCGACCTGTCGCGGCGGCTCGAAGCGGCTCCCGACGATCACTTCGGCGCGCTGACCGCCTGCCTGATCGGTCAGCGCCAATCCGAACGAGAAACTATCCGTCAGCTTGCTGTTTTTCGAGCAAGGTTCGGTCATCCGTTCCCATCGCCGCAGGAGCTGCTATCGATTCCGCAGGCAGACCTCGCGATATTGCTCATGAGCCATAGTAAGGCAGCATATCTATACGGACTCGCGACCGATCTGGAAATGCGGCGCATCCGCCTCGACGATCTCGACCGGCTCGAAGATGCGAAAGTTACCGAGCGTCTGTTGGCGATCAAGGGCATCGGCGCGTGGAGCGTCGAGCAAATCCTGTTCTGGCATCTCGAACGGCCCGATGTGTTCGTCACCGGTGACCCCGCCGTCCGACGCGCGTTTGTCGCGGCGTTTGGCCTGTCTTCTCACCCGCCGACCGACGTTATCGTCTGCCTCAGCACAGTTTGGTCGCCCTATCGTTCGTTCGTGGCGCACCTCCTGCTGCAATCGCGATTTGGGCCCGGCGAAAGCGTCGAATGGCCACGCAAAGGACGACCGACAGCTTCTGTTCCTTGTTCAGACGACGGAACGGACGCGTTTGAGACACGGGATAGAAGTCTTCGGTTAACGCAATCCCAGTGAATTCCGGCACCAGCGGACACCCTGTCTCCACGTTCGGCTAGCACACTGAAATTAGGCTCTCATGGGCGCTACATATCACAACGTTCGCGGGTCTGGAACGCGATAGCGCCCTAGATACTGCTCAGGTCAACTCGAAGCGGAATATCGCTGCGGCCCGTACCACAACTGATCAAGGCTCTTGAAAAAGGGTTATGGAGTAGGCGTAGCACCAGCGGCTGGCTTTGACGGCGAACGGCTGTTAGCGACGACAAATCCGTCAATTTAACCAACTCGTCCACACCCTGGAACTGCCACTTTACAACCCTCGAGATGAATCACCTCGTTTTTAATTGACTCGTACCGACTGGTCGGTATGCTCTGGGAATGAATTCGAGTCGCACCCTTCCTGTCAAAGGCGAAAGCTCTCGCACCAAGTTGCTTAATGCAGCGCTTAGCGTGATCCGCGCCAAAGGCTTCACCGCAACCTCGGTCGATGAGCTGTGCGCTGCGGCGGGTGTGAGCAAGGGGGCATTCTTCCACAACTTCGCCTCCAAGGAGGCCTTGGCGGTGGAGGCTGCGGACCATTGGTCGGAGATGACCGGCGGCCTCTTCGCCCAGGCTTCCTATCATGGCCATGCCGATCCGCTGGATCGTGTGATGGGCTATCTCGATTTGCGCGCCGCGATGCTCGATGGGCCGGTTGAAGGGTTTACCTGCCTTGTCGGCACGATGGTGCAAGAAGCGTTTGGCTCCAGCAATGCCATTCGCGCAGCCTGCGAGGCGAGCATCACCGGGCATGCGCAAAAGCTTGAAGCCGATATTTCCGAGGCTCTCGCCGCACGCGCAATCACTGGCGTGTCGGCCAAGAGCCTCGCCCTTCATACCCAAGCGGTGCTGCAAGGGGCGTTCATCCTCGCCAAGACGACAGGTGGCCCCGAACTGGCCCGTGAAAGTGTCGCGCATCTCAGGCGTTACTTCGAGATGCTGTTTAGCCCCCAAGTGACCAGGAAAGGCGTCACATCATGAAAATTACTGTTCAAACCCTCATAGACGCGCCGGTCGCCGATGTCTGGAACGCCTATGTCACGCCCGAGGATATCAAGCAGTGGAATACCGCATCTGACGATTGGCACACCACTTCGTCGACGGTCGATTTGCGCGACGGCGGTGCGTTCTCCTCGCGAATGGAAGCCAAGGATGGCAGCTTCGGTTTCGACTTTGCCGGAACCTACACCAAAATCGTGCCCCATAAGCTGATCGAATACAGCTTCGGAGACCGTATGGGCGCAGTGGAATTCATTGAAGGCGATGCCGGCACAACCGTTCGCTCCACCTTCGATGCCGAAGACGAAAATCCCATCGAGCAGCAGCGCGGCGGTTGGCAGGCCATTCTCGACCATTTTGGCAAGCACGTCGAAGCGAAAGGGGCCAGGTCCTAAACACCAAAGCCACACTCTGCCTTTGGTATGAGAGCGACGCCGAAGCTGCCGCGTCCTTCTATGCCGCAACCTTGCCTGACAGCCAGGGTGAACTGGGGTTTTGCGTTATCGAGTTTGGCGGGGAAGTGTGGTCACCCGGTCGGGACTCATCCGACCGGTTTTGGCACTCTGCAAAACGGTTTGCAGGGTTTTCCGTTCGCAAAGCCACCAACCAACTTGACGCCGTAACCTTTAGGTGACATGTAACCTCAGAGTTACTAGAAAGATAGCGGCCATGATGAGGTTGATGCAGTCCCACACCCAGATGTCGGCACGTCGCGGCACCCTTGCGATCATGAACGCATTGGCCGCAGCTGCCTTTTCCATCCAGGCCATCGTTGGCGCGCGAGAACACCACACCCGCGATGCCTTCTATTTCGCGCTATGGTTCGTGTGGATGCTGGCGACTCTCATTTGGGTTTTCGGCACGCCGGGCTATCTACGCTGGAACGCCGCGGAGCGTGCCGCCCTAAACGATGAACTGGTCAAGGCCCACCAAGCCTCAGCCGCGAAAGGCGCGCTAGCGGTTGCCATGTTTGGGCTAACCCTGCTTTCAACCAGTACGTTCTTTCGGCTTGAAACACCGCTATGGGCGTTGCCTGCGGTGACGTCTGTGACCGTTGTATCGGCCGGGCTGATCTTCGGCTGGCTCGAGCGACGGGATGTCTGAACTCTGCTCATCGCTCAAGGCCGTTCGATCGGCACATGGTCTGACGCAACAGCAGCTCGCTGATGCGGTGCAGGTGTCGCGCAAGACGATCAATACCGTAGAGAATGGGGTGTTCATCCCCTCCACGGTCTTATCGCTTAAGCTGGCCCGCACGCTCGATGTCACCGTCGAAAAATTGTTTCAACTTTCAGCTGACAGCCGCTGACAGGCCTGCGTGGATCGTCGTTCTCCAGGATGAACCGGGTCTGCGGATCAGCGTCCTTATGTGTTGGGCGACCTTTGATTTGCCAGCGTCCACCGGTTTGTGCAGAGCGTAGATGCGGTCAAGGAGATTGTGATGCGTCGAGACAAAGCGAAATGGGCGGCATTCGCGCTGCTGGCAGGTCCGGCCGGTATCGCTGTAGCTAAATTGCATTTGATCGCACCGACACCCGGCGTCTTTTTCATTCTTGGCGCGATGGCGACGTTATGCCTCGGGGGAATTGCTTACGGCGTATGGGATGGGCCCCGCAAAGCTCGGGCTGGTACGCCCATCAAAAACTGACCGAAACGCGGGTTAGACGCGGTTCGCGCTGGTGATGTTAGTGGCCGAGACGGTGCTGCGCGTCATGCTGCACCACACTTTCCTTAGAAGATTGGCATGACCGAGAGGATCGCGCAGGCAACCAAGCAGACGACCGTCGCCCACTGGAGACCGCCGACCCTTTTCGCGCTCTGGGCTGGCGGCACCGCCTTGCTGTGGCTTCTTTATGCTTTTGTCTTCGTCCAGACAGCGGGGAGTGGTTGGGCGGAGGCAGCCGGACTTGGACTTGCAAACGTGTTCCCCCTGGCGCTGCTTGCGATCGCAACGCGCGAGGTGCTGAAAAGTTATATCATGCCCGCCTCCGTGCCGTTTCAGGTGATCGCCCATGCCGTGCTGTCGATCATGTTCGCGACCGCGTGGTACGCAATCGTGCTGGTTCTGCTGGCCTTCCTCTCGGGGCTTCGCGGAGGAGGTTTTGCCGTTAGCGGGTTTGCTGGCCCCGCGTTTACATGGCAGGTTTTTCAAGGTCTCGTCCTTTACGCTCTGGTGGCCGCAATCTGCTACGCCGTGCGAGGGGGCCGGGAAGCCGCGCCCGTATCGTTTGTCGAGCAAGCGGCACCGTTCGAGCGCTATCTAACGAAAAGCGGTGACGAGTTTCAGCCGGTAGAGGTCGCTGACATCGTGACAATCAAGGGTGCGCAGGACTATTCCGAGGTAGCGACGATCGATGCGCGCAATCACTTAGTTCGCATGTCGCTAGGCGAGTTCGAGCAACGCCTCGATAAAGGGCGTTTCATCCGTGTGCATCGTTCGACGATCATCAACCTCGCGAGGTTGGGACGGCTCGAGCCTGCGGGCAGCGGGCGTCTCACGGCGCACATGGCAAACGGTGATTCGGTCGAAGTCAGTCGAACGGGGGCGCAATTGCTGCGCCGCTTCATCGTCTAGCAGGTTCGTTCGTCGTCCTCTTTGCCAGTTTAAGGCTTTTTTCCCCGAACATATCCGAAGTGCGACATGCCGAAGCGTCGAATTATAAGGACGCGCGATATGGCACTTCGTTTTCTCTCCCTCTTCACGCTGGCAGCTTTTGCTTCACCGGCCTGCGCTCAAACGATTGTGGTACCCGGTCAGGTCATAGCGGGCGAGCCGATACCGATTATCGTCCGTGGGCTAGCCCCGAGGCAGAAAGTGACTCTCGTCGCCGAGCGGGTGATGGATGATGAGGATAGACAGACAGCGTATCGCGCTGAAGCGCAATATGTCGCCGACACTCAAGGACGTGTCGTCCTGGCCTCGAGCGCACCCGTCGCGGGGGATTATACAGGCGCAGATGCTTCAGGGTTGTTCTGGTCGATGCATCCCGTCGCGAACGTACCCGTCGATCTCGCACCGCGCACTGCTCATGTCAGTCTATTCATTTCCGGGCGAGCGGTCGCGACTGGTATCACAGGCTTCATCGACCACGATCCAAGGGTCATCAAGGCGCCGGTCGATGGCTTTCCAGGGGCGACCTTATTCCAGATACCTTCGACGCATCGTCTTCCCGTTGTCATCGCACTTGGCGGTTCGGAGGGCGGGTCGTCATTCGGGCGCACGTTCGGCCCGTGGCTTGCGAGCCAAGGCTATGCCGTCCTTGCGCTGCCCTATTACGCCCCCGACTGGGGATCGGAAAAACTGCCCGGCCTGCCTGTCGATTTTGCCGACATTCCGGTTGATCGGCTTGAAGCCATACACCTGTGGATCGAGAACAGGCCTGACCTCGATTCACAGCACATCGGACTCTACGGCGTCTCTAAAGGGGGAGAGTTCGCGATTATCGCGGCGTCGCGGTTTTCCTGGCTCAAGGCCGTTGCCGCCATCGTGCCTTCTGACGTGGTGTGGGAGGGATGGGGTCCAAACGTCAAAGCGGATGACACGCGCTCGTCCTTTTCCTGGGCCGGCGCCCCTTTGCCCTTCGTGCCCTATAAAAACATGCGGGAAACGATCGCCGCACTGTATCGGGGCGAGGCGCGTACGCTGCGCAAACCGCATGAACAAGGTAGAGCTTCAAACCCACAACGCGTGAAGGCCGCGACGATATCGATCGACCAGTATCGCGGTGCGCTTCTGGTTGCGGGGGGCGGGCGTGACGAAACATGGCCGTCCGCTGACATGGTCAGAGATATCAGCGAGACGCGTGCTTCTGCTCACCTCAGGACCACGGTCCTCACCTTTCCGGAGGCGGGCCATGGCCTGTCGGGAAGCGGGTGGGAGCCGGAAAACTATCCGCGCATCGCGTCCAGCCCAGGCGCAACCGCACACGCCCAAGCGGTCGTAAGAAACGCAACGCTGAAGCTTTTCTCAAAGGCGTTGCATGATCCAGACGGGCGGCGACACTAACACTCCGATGCAATGCTCTCATCATTGGTGATGTCTTGTCGCATCACGGAACCGCGAGATCGACCAACCGTTGGGTAGCGACCAACGAGGGGGCCGTCTTGAAAGCGATTATACGCGAAATCCCCGATGCGCTCGACGCTATCCCCCCGCTAGTTATGGTCGTCGACGACGAGGTCCTCATTCGGCTTGTGGCAGCAGACGGGTTGCGTGAGGCCGGGTTCCAAGTAGTCGAAGCATGCAACGCTGATGAAGCCATGACACTGCTGGCGACCGGTGTGCGGTACAGCCTCATTTTCTCCGACGTGAACATGCCCGGGTCGATCGATGGCATCGGCCTCGTCGACTATGTCCGCGAGCATTATCCGATTTTGCCGGTGATCCTGACATCGGGAGGTGTGCCCGCGCATGAACTCGCGACCGTCGGCGCTGTCGCCATCGTCCCCAAACCGTATTCGGCATCGGCGCTGGCAAGTACTGTCGATCGTGTCCTTGGCCGGTCCGATGGGTGACGGGGCGGGCCCTACGCCGGAGGAAGCGCTGCTGCTGGTCGACGGTGAGGTCATTGCTCGCCACGCGCTCGCCGAATACCTCCAGCATTGCGGCTACTCGGTCATTGCTGCGGCTTCGACCGAGGAAGCGTTGATCGTGTTGCAGGCACCGGACTACAGGATTGGTGCCGTGCTATGTGCGCTGCCCGCGGTCGGCTCCCAGGACGGCTTTGCACTCGCCCGGTGGATACGCGACCACCGTCCGGACATCGAGATCGCGCTCGCAGGCACGCTCGATGCTGCGGCAGAGGCGGCCGCCGAATTCTGTGACGAAGGGCCGCGCTTGGCGCGCCCCTATGATCCCAGCGCTATCGTCGAACACATCCAGCTAATGCGTGAGCGTCGTCGGCAAAAACTCGCTTCACGTTGACCGGAGATTGCCTCGTTTCTTGCCAGGTCGATCTCGTCCGCCGGACTGCTGCTCTATAGCTAGTGTGCTTGGCCGAATTGCAGCACTTGCTTGCCTAGTTTCCGTTTCTGATGGAGATTTTGGCGCCGCGAATACTGCGGGAGGGCGTAGGGACCGGACAGTATTAAAGCCGGCCGTTTGTGACGCCGGCCGACGGTCGATAACGCGGACTTTATTCGTGGGATCCGCCCTGTCACTCTACCCGTGCGCGGGGGAAATGCGGGACGGCGGTAGGTATCTCAACCTACGCGAAGCGAAGCAGGCAAGTCTCGTCCCCCTCACCTATGCGCAAATGCGATGCCATAAACGAGCAACCCGATCGCGACGGACAGGATCGCTGCGCCAAATGATGTCATCGTTGTGCCGATCGAAGGCTTGTCCTCGTCGCCCTTCGCCATGTGAATGAAGAAGCCACCCGACTGAGCCAGCAGCCCGACAATGAAGGTGGCACAAGCGATCTGCTTAACCGTGAACGAAAGTGTGGTGTGCGAGAGATAGTCGAAATAGACGAGCGCCATAATCAGCATTATGCCAGCATGGGCGTGCCCCGCACGAAACCACGTCCGACGGAACGGCGTGAGTGCCCCGTGCTTCGTCAGCATTCCTAAAAGCGCATAACCGCCATACATGACGGTCGGCAGCGCGACCCAGGCATATATTGCCCAACCCCGTATATCGTTCATTTTGTCAATCCGTTCGCGGCGAAGTCTTTGCAAAGCGAGCCCGCAAGAGCATATCAACCGACGTCCAGCGAAGGTCCGGATAACGCGCGTTGTCCAGGCTCGGCAGTTTGCCGCGACCGCTGAACTGGTCGCGCATATATTGCATCCCCTGCCAGGCCGGAAACGCAGCGGCGGGTTGCGGAATAAGGCGTTTGGCAATGCTTATCATGAGGCCGAGCATTCCGATCGTACCCGTCCAGAGCGGTCGAAAGCGTTCGCCCGTAGCTCTGGTCATCGCAGCGGCGATGTCGCGGACGGTTACGACGTCTCCGGCTATTCGCAGGATTCGAGGCGCCGTGTCGTCCATCGCAGCCGCAGCGACGTAAGCCGCGACGTCGTCCTTGGTCGTAAAGTCGAGAGGCTGATCGGCATCGTGCCAGTACAGCACACGATGGATGCCGGGTTGGATGATCGGCATCTCACCACCGAGCATGTCCATGAAGGCGCCGTTCAGAACCGAGGTGACCTTGATTGGAGCTTGGTCCGCTATAGCCATGAACTCGCGGCGCAAATCGAAATTGCGGTTGTCGCCCGGTCGAGTTCGGGTGAAGTCAGACGAATAGTCGGATGAAATAAAGCGCGGTACGCCGGCCTTGACCGCCGCGCTGAGAAGAACCGACTGCCGGTCGATGATCACGTCGCGTACGCCGTTCAAGGCGGAGACGACGCAAGCTGCGTCAGCACAGGCGCGGGCCATCGCTTTGACGTCGCGTGGGTCAGCCGCCACCGCTCTCGCGCCGCATTCCTCAATGCGGGCAACCTCGTCGGGCGACGCATCGGGACGCACGAGGGCGTGGACCGTCGCCCCGCGCGCGACAAGCGCGCGCGTAATGCGACCGCCAAGATCCCCGCCTGCACCGGCCAGCATTATGGTTGGTGATTGGGTCATGTCCGGTGCGCCTTACTCATGAAGCTGATGATGCGGTCCGCCGTCCAGTCCGGCCGATCCGCGGCGAACGCGTGTCCCGCGAGCAGAACCTTGTCATGCTCGACATTGGCAAACACCTGCTTCACTCCTCCCAGGGTCTGATCCTGGGGAATGCCGAGCCCGGCGTTGAGGACGAGGACGGGCATCGTCAGCTTCTGGTCGAAGGCGGTGCGGTTGGCCTTTCCGTCATCGAGCAAAGCTGCGTAATGCCGAAAGCCAGCGCGCATCCCGTCAGGGTTGCCGTAGGTGCGCAGGAGCTCGGCCTGATCGTCCTTGGTGATGCCTTTCAGCGGCGAGAACATTTTCCAGTTGTTCCCGAGATACTCGGCTTCCTTGCCCTCGGTCAGCATGGTCGCGAGATCGACCTGGGCATGGAACCCAAAATGCCAGTAACCGCCAGTCGCCGGGTTCATCAATTCCTCGAGACCGAAGCCCGGGATGAGAGACTCCGCCAGAACAAGCCGCCGGATCTCCCTCGGGTGGTGCAGTGCCCAGGCGACCGCCACCATCATCCCGATGTCGGTTCCAACCAGATCGATCGTGTCGAAGCCAAGTTCGCGCACAATGCCGCGGATGTCGTCGGCGACGGTCTTCTTGTCGTAGCCATGCGATGGCTTGTCGCTATCGCCCAGCCCGCGAAGGTCAGGTGCGATGACGGTATACCCGGCTTCGGAAAGAGCGGGCATGATCCCGCGCCATTCGCGCCAGGACAGCGGCCAGCCATGCAGCAGCACGATCGCCGGTCCGGCTCCGCCGGAGACATAGTGAATACGGGTGCCGTTCACGTCGGCGAAGTGATGGGAGAAGCCCTCGATATCGGTTCGGCCGCCGTCGATCGGCGCGCCGACTGATGGGACGGCGGCGCTCACTTAACCGACTCCCACGTCCGCACGACATGCTGGAGATAGGTTTCCAGGCCAAGATCGAGGTAACGAGCGTTCTGACGGTCAGCCAAAGCGGTTCTCCCGTTGAGCATGTAGAGCAGGTACGTGTTCCCAAGCGCTTCCATCGAGCCGGGATCCGCGTCTCGCTGCGCCGCGATGGTCGCCTCAAGGTCGGCAATCGATCCAATGCTTCGCCGCTCGAACGTTCGGCCCGACACGCTCTCGACCGCGTCGATGATGCCTGAAAACGTGAGTTGCTCGCCCGCAATCGCGAACTTGCCGTTCGGGACGTCGCGATCGATCGCGGCCCGTGCGGTATAGCGAGCGGTGTCCTCCACGCTGGTCGCGTCGAAGGCGTCGTTCCCGTCGCCCCAATAGGAGGCAGTCCCCCGCTCCATGTCGAACACGCCGCCGAACTGCGACTGGAGGAAGTTGTCCATGAATGCGCCGTTCAGCACATGGATGTGCTCGATGCCGGACGCCGCGATCCTTTCGTCGGCGTCACGGCGCATGTCGAAGTTGGCATGCTCGCCGGGGGGCGACTTGAAGAGATCGAGCGCGTAATCCGACGTGAGGATGCGTCGCACGCCGTTTCGCTTCGCTGCGTCGAGCAGGGCGAGCTGTCCATCCACAATGGTGTCGCGGCCGCCCTGCACCGTCGAAATCACGACATCGACGTTGGCGGTCGCGCGCTCCAAGCTCAAGGGGTCGCCAAGATCGGCTTCCACGACCTCGGCGCCGCGCTCATGCAGCTTTGCGAAGTCCATGCTCTTGGCGAACGCCGCGTTGGCGTCGCGCACCATCATACGAACGTGCGTGCCAGGTTCGTTCATCAGATGGGCGGCGACCCGGGTGCCGAGCATGCCGGCTGCGCCTGCGATAAGGACAGTTTGATTGATCATCACGTTTCTCTCAATGTCTGTTGGAGGCGGGCGGGTTGGACGTCGCGCTGAGCGCGAGCGCCGCGGCTATCGCCAGCAGGACGAAGACCGGGATGTCGCCCTTCAGCTGCAGCGGGAATTCGCCCAGCGTGTGTCCCGGCGGCAGCAGGTCGGGATCGGTCCACGCAACGCCCGGGAAGCCGAATGCGAACAGCTGGCTGATCCAGTAGAATCCGGTGAACAGCCAAGCCGCCAGCAGTTTTGGACGAAGATCTGGACCCCGCCACCAGGTGAAGAACAGTCCTGCCAGGCCGATCAACGTCCCGAGTGCCATCGTCTGGGCATTGTGGAACTTTGCGTGCGGCGGCCAATGTGGATTGTAAATGTGCGTCGCGTTCCAGTCCGCCAAATAGGGCAAGACGATCGTCCCGACCGCGATGACGGTCAGGATAAGGCGTGCGGTCAGCAATTGGGCTCTGGCAGACAAGAGGATTCTCCTGCGAGGCGGCCGCGCCTGCTGACGCGGCCGCTCTCGTCGTTAGGCGTCGGCGGTGGCCGGGAGACTGCGCGCGGCGAAATCGGCGAAGCTCTCGAACACCATGTCGGCATAGCGATCGTTCTGCAGGTGGCTGAGCGCCGTCTGGCCGTTGGTCATGTAAAGAAGATAGGCGAGCATGATCTTCTTGTTCGGATCGGCGTCCGCCATCGACGCACGCAGGTCGGCTTCCGATCCATAGGATACGGCCTTGATGTCGTGGCCGGTTTGCGCCGCGACTATTTGTCCTGCTTGGCGGAACGAGATGTGATCGCCGGCGAACGCAAATTTTCCTGCGGGAACGTTACGGTCGAGCGCGACGCGCGCGATCATCCGTGCCGTGTCTTCGACGCTGGTCAGTTCGATCGGCCGATTGCCGTCCCCGAAAAAGCCCACCGTGCCTTGCTCAAGGTCGATCGCGCCGTGCCCAGGCAGGAACATGTCCATGAAGGCGCCCTGCAGAACATTGACCTGCTCGAGGCCAATGTCCGCTATCCTCGCATCGGCCTGCGCCCGCATGTCGAACGCGGCATGTTCGCCCGGCGTAGCTTTGAACAGGTCGAGCGCATAGTCGGATGGCAGGATGCGGCGGACGCCGTTACGCTTGCCAGCTTCGGCTAACGCCACCTGGCCATCAATCATGACATCGGGGCCGCCCTGCACCGCCGAAACGATCACATCGACGCCGGTTGTCGCCCGGTTGAGCGACGCATGGTTAGCAAGATCGCCTTCGATCAGTTCGGCACCGGCGTCGAGCAGCGGCTTTAATTTCTTGTCGGACGAGGACCGAACGAGAAGGCGGACCCGTGCATCGGGCTGTTCGAGCAAATGGTGGGCAATGCGGCTGCCGAGCATGCCGGTTGCGCCTACGAGAAGAATGGTCTGGATCATCGGTAATTTCCTTCGGTTCGATGGTCGCAATTTAACGATCATTGTGATGGTGATTAGTCGGCCAAAGCTGGACAGCCTGTTCCCGATCTGGAACGAAGTCCGCATGATGGAGCTTTTACACCTCAGGGCGTTTGCGCGGATCGCTGATCTTGGCAGCGTGTCCGGTGCCGCTCGCTCGCTCGGCATGCCGAAATCCTCGGTCAGCCGGTCCTTATCGCGACTTGAAGAGGTCGTAGGTACAGCGCTGATTGAGCGTTCCACGCGCCATTTGCGCCTCACCGATGCGGGGCGGCTTCTGCATCGCCACGCAGCACGTATTCTCGATGACGTGACCAATGCTGAGAACGCGATTGGCAGCCTCATTGGTCGGCCGAGTGGGACGCTGCGCATCAGCGTCGGGTTCACTTTTGCAGCTGGCCCGCTCGCGCCGATGTTGCCTCAGTTCCTGGCGCAATATCCCGAAGTGCGGATCGTACTGACAGTCGACAACCGCCCGGTAGATTTGCTAACAGAAGAGATCGACGTATCGATCCGGATTGGACCGTTGCGTGACTCTGAACTCATTGCACGCAAGCTTGGGACGATCGAGCTGTGGCCATGCGCGAGCCCATCCTATCTGGCCACCCATGGAACACCGCGCACGGTGGACGACCTTTTGTCACACAAGTTGATCGCCCACACTGATCGGCTCGTTCCTTGGCGAATCAAGACGCCGTCCGGTGCGATCCGCGAGCTCACAACCGAACCCGGAACGGTCATCCCGGAACCCGCAGTGACCCGAATCATGCTGCTTGGTGAGGCTGGCATCGGCTGGTTGCCGGATTTTGATGCGCGCGCGCTGGTCGAGAGGGGCGAGTTGGTCCGGGTGTTGCCTGACCACGGTGTCGATGCGGTTGAGGTTCACGCGCTATACCCCAGCCACCGCAGCTTGTCAGCGAAGGTGCGTGTCTTTCTCGACGCGCTCGTTTTGCACCTTACAAGACAATAGCAAATATGTGGGCTGGAGGCTTTGGCGGCACCTCGTCGAGCGATACGTCCTGCCGCTTTATCGGCAATATGGTATTTGGCCGGTGCGCCCCTACCATGGCCATGGACCCGGTCGATCCTAATGAAAGCGCGGAGAAATACTCGGGTGCGCTTTATCGCGTGCGATATCCTTGATCTGCTTTTCCGAGGAATCATGGGCTTTCTCATTAGATTCATGATTTTTTAGACGTCAGTCACATTTCTCCTTTGCTTTGAGGGACGGGAAAAATCGGTGAGCAGGTCGGCGGCCCAGTCGAGGCTGGCATCGCGCAAGAAGCGGGCTGCGAAATCCGCCTGCCCTCCCTCGCCGATCATCGCGTCGATCCGAGCCTGCGTGGCGGGGTCGGACGCGCCGCACAGGGCGAGCGCGATCGGGCCGAGGCCGAGTTCAAACAGCCGGTTGCCGCGCGCTGACTGCAGGTAATATTGCCGCTTTGGCGTGGCGCGGCTCACCAGCTCGATCTGGCGGTCGTTCAGGCCGAACCGTTCATATGTCTCGCGACTTTGCGGCTCGATCGCGCGATCATTGGGAAGCAGGATGCGCTGTGGGCAGCTCTCGATGATCGCGGGCGCAATGCTGCTGGATGCGATGTCAGCGAGGCTTTGCGTCGCGAACAGCACCGCGACATTTTTCTTGCGCAGTACCTTCAGCCATTCGCGAATGCGCGCGGCGAACAGGGGATGGTCGAGGAAGATCCAGGCTTCGTCGAGCACCAGCAGGGTCGGCCGACCATCGAACCGCTCTTCCAGCCGGTGGAAAAGATAGGTCAGGACCGGCGCCACCACGCCGGCCTGTCCCATCAGCGCCTCGGTCTCGAAGCACTGGACATCGGCGAAGGCGAGGTGCTGCTCGGCCGCGTCGAGCAGCCGTCCATAAGGGCCGTCCAGCGTGTAGGCGCCGAGTGCGGTGCGAAGCGCGTTCGATTGGAGGAGCAGCGTTAGCCCGGTCAGCGTCCGCTCTTCGGGCGGCGCTGACGCGAGGCTGCCGAGCGCCGACCAGACGGCATCCTTCACCTCGGGCGTAACGAGGACCTTCTCCCCGCCAAGCAGCGCCGCGATCCATTCCGCCGCCCAGCTTCGCTCGGTGGCATCGTCGATCCTGCGCAAAGGCTGGAAGGCGAGCGTTTCGCCGGCATCGGCACCGAGGCCCAGCGCGTGATGCGCACCGCCCATCGCCAGCACGGCGGCACGGGCGGAAAACCCTTTGTCGAAGATATAGACCTGGGAGCCCGCATAGCGCCGGAACTGAAGCGCGATCAGCGCGAGCAGCACCGATTTGCCCGCGCCCGTCGGCCCGACCACCAGCATGTGCCCGACGTCGCCGACATGCGTCGACAGGCGAAACGGCGTCGAACCCGCCGTACTGGCATGGAGCAACGGAGGACCGTCGAGATGGGCGTTGCGGACTGGACCGGCCCAGACCGACGACAGCGGCATCAGATGGGCAAGGTTCAGCGTATGGACGAGTGGCTGCCGGACGTTTGCGTAGACTTGCCCTGGGAGCGACGACAGCCACGCCTCGACCGCATTGACGCCTTCTCGTATTGTCGTGAAGCCGAGCCCATTGACGATCCGCTCGACCCGACGGACCTTGTCTTCGACGCCGGCGCGGTCACTATCGCTGACGGTGATGGTCGTGGTCAGATAGCCGAACGCGACATGGTCGCCGCCCAGGACCTGTAGCGCCATGTCGGCATCGACCACCTTGTTGTCGGCGTCGGTGTCGAGCAGCTGCGATGGCTGGTTGTACATGATCTCGCGCAGGAGCGCGGTGATCGACTTGCGCTTGTTGAACCACTGCCGACGTAGCCTGGTCAGCGCCTTGGTGGCATCGCTTTTGTCGAGCGCGAGAAAGCGCGTGACCCAGCGATAGCCGAAGTCTTGATGGTTGAGCGCATCGAGGATCCCGGGTCGGCTCATGCTGGGGAAGCCGAGCACCGTCAGCGTGCGCAGGTGGGTGCCGCCGAGCCGCGGCTCCAGCCCGCCGGTCAGCGGCGTATCGACGAGCAACGCGTCCAGATAGACCGGCGTCTCCGGGACCGTGACATGGTGCGGGCGGTCGGAGATGGTACCATGCAGGAAAGTAAGCGTCTCGGAATCATCGAGGGCCCGGACCTCGGGCATGAAGCTCGCGAAGAGATCCAGGGCGCGATCGCTTTCGGCGATGAAGCTGGACAGTGCCCCATGCCAGTCGCGGCCTTTGTCCGCGTCGGGCCGCTCGACCAGCGAACGACCGGCCGCCTCGGCGCTGTCCGGCGTGGGCAGCCAGGTCAGCGTAAGATGGTAGCGGCTTTCATAATGCTCGCCTTCGCTTAAGAAAGCGGCGCGGCGTTCCTGGTCGACCAGCCAGGACGCGGCGTCCGGAAAGTCGCTGTCGGGGTAGGCAGATGCCTCGCGACGCTCGGCCTCGAAGAACAGCGCCCAGCCCGTCCCGAACCGCTTGAGGACATTGTTGGCCCGAGCACAGGCCGAGATCAGCTCGCCCTCGGTTGCGGATTCCAAATCGGGCCCACGGAAGCGCAGCGTCCGCTGGAAACTCCCGTCCTTGTTGAGGATGACGCCAGGCGCGACGAGCGCCGCCCATGGGAGATGGTCCGCCAGTCGGTCGGGCCGGTGACGGTATTCGGCGAGGTTCAGCACGCGAAATAGCCTTTCTGGCGGAGATGTCGGATCATCACGGGGGCGAAGTCCGGGTCACGGCGGGCGGCGAAGACGGCGATGCTGTGGCCGACCGCCCAGAGCACGAGACCGGCGATCCATTGTTGGAGCCCCAAGCCGACCGCAGCGGCCAGCGTCCCGGTGACGATCGCCAGCCCGCGCGGTGCGCCGCCGAGCAGGACCGGCGAGCCGAGGCTCCCGTGGATGGGAGCCTCGAACCCCTCGAGATGTTGGCCGGCGCCGTAGCCAACCGGGGTCATGCGATCAGCGCCCCGCCGCCGAAGCTGAAGAAGCTCAGGAAGAAGCTCGACGCGGCGAACGCGATCGACAGGCCGAACACGATCTGGATGAGACGCCGGAAGCCACCGCTGCTCTCGCCGAACGCGAGCGTCAGGCCGGTCGTAATGATCACGATGACGGCGACGATCTTCGCGACCGGACCCTGGACGGATTCCAGCACCTGCTGGAGCGGTTGCTCCCACGGCATGCCCGATCCCGCCGCCTGCGCGGTGGTGGCGATAGCGAGGCTCAGGCCGATGGCGGCACCGACGACGAAGGTGGAAGCGCGCGATGGTGTCTTGGCAATCTGCATGGTCATTCTCCTTGTGGGTTGGGGGGCGAGAGGAAGTCGGCGAGCGCGTAGGCGCCGGTGTCGGGATCGAGCCCGGCGACACGCGCGATCTGCGAGATGCGGCGCTGGAGGCCGCGTCCGGAGATGAAGACGATGATGTCGATCGCCTCGGCGATCAGCCGGCGCGGGACCGTGACCACCGCCTCCTGGACGAGACCCTCGATCCGGTAGAGCGCTGAGATCGCGCTATTGGCGTGGACGGTGGCGATGCCGCCGGGATGGCCCGTGTTCCAAGCCTTGAGCATGTCGAGCGCTTCGGGACCTCGCACCTCTCCGACGATGATGCGGTCGGGGCGCAGGCGCAGCGTCGAGCGGACGAGATCGGCCATCGTCACGACGCCCGGTCGCGTGCGGAGGGCTACCGTGTCGGCGGCGGGACTTTGCAGTTCGCGCGTGTCCTCGATCAGGATGACGCGCTCGTCGACCCAGGCCATTTCGGCGAGAAGCGCGTTGGCGAGCGTGGTCTTCCCCGAGCTGGTGCCGCCGGCGACTAGGATGTTGTAGCGCTGGGTGACACAGGCCTTCAGCCGGTCGGCAGCAGCCTGCGCCATGATGCCGTCAGCGACATAGTCGTCTAGGCTGTAAAGGCGCTCGGCGGGCTTGCGGATCGAGAAGCAGGGTGCGGTCGATACGGGCGGCAGCACTCCTTCGAACCGCTCCCCCGCGCGTCCCTCGATATGCGGGGGGAGCTCGGCCGAGACGATCGGCGCATCGCCGTGAACCTCGGCCCGAGCATGAGAGGCGACGAGGCGGATGATACGCTCGACCTGAGCGGCGTCCATCCGCACGCCCGTGTCGGTGCGGCCTTCGCCAAGCCGATCGAGGCGCAGCGCCCCATCGGGATTGACCATGATCTCGATGACACGGGCATCGGCCAGTGCTTCGGCAATCGCCGGCCCCATCGCCGTGCGCAGCATCGCGCGCCGCCGGTCTGCGGAGATACCGGCGCTCATCGGCCGGACTCCGCCGCGCCGCCGAACCCGTCGGCGATCGTCCGCCGTCCAGCAGCGATCTGCCGGCCGACCTGGGCGATGAAGGCATCGAACCGCTTGGCGGCGATGGCGCGGCCAGCATGATCGTTCTCGGCGAGCGGGGCTTGGATTGCCAGCTCATATCGGACGAACAGTGCCAGCGTTTCGAGCTGGATATGCCCGTCGCGTTCAAGGCGGCCCATCGCAGCGGTCAGGCGATCGAGCCGGATGCCGAAGCGATCTTCCAGTTCGGATGCGCCGCGCCGGTTGAGCCAAGCTGTGACAGCGTCTGTCAGGATCGCCGATTTGGACGCGCCCGGCTTCGCGGCCAACGCCTCAAGGCGGTCGCTTACTGGTTTCGGCAGGAACAGCTGGTGGCGAATTTTCTCGACCATCGTCAGAAATCTAGCTGCAGGTCGCCGGGCCGATGCCCGCCGTGTCCCGCGCCCGCATCGATCGCGTAAACCGTGCGAGCGGTGCCAAGCGCCCGTGTCTGATCCATCGCCCGGCTTTCGGCTGCGGCATCGTCGTCATCAGCGCCGAGACCGAGCGGGTCGGTCGTGATTGGCTCTGGGACTGGCGGGTGTCCGATTTCTTGTTCGGGCTGACGGGCCTGTTCCAAACCTCCGCCAGCATCGCCGTCGGCCTCATCTTCTCCCGCACCGAGGCGTGCATCGGTGCCGCGAACGGTGCCTACCCAAACGTCGGGCCGCGCTGGCGGCCGGTCGGCATAATCGCCACCCGCCAGCGTCGGCGGTGGCAGCACGCGAGCCTTGAAGGTGTCGTCCTCAAAGTAGCGAAGCTTGGTCGCGCGGATCGGCGGTGTGCCGGCGACGAGGACGAGCTCGTCGGTCGCGGGCAGCTGCATCACTTCGCCGGGTGTCAGGAGAGCGCGAGCGGTCTCCTGCCGGCTGACCATGACATGGGCGAGCCAGGGAGCGAGGCGATGCCCGGCATAGTTGCGCATCGCGCGCTGCTCGGTCGCTGTTCCAAGCGCATCGGAAATGCGCTTCGCCGTCCGCTCGTCATTGGTCGCGAACGCGATGCGGACATGGCAGTTGTCGAGGATGGCGTTGTGCTCGCCATAAGCCTTCTCGATCTGGTTGAGGCTTTGCGCGATCAGAAAGGCGCGCACGCCATAGCCGGCCAGGAAGGCGAGGCTGGTCTCGAAGAAATCCAGCCGACCTAGCGCTGGGAACTCGTCGAGCATCATCAGCAGCTTGTGCCTCGCCGCCGCATTGGCGCCGTTCTCGGCATGAAGATGCTCGGTCAGCCGGCGGCCGATCTGGTTGAGCACAAGGCGAATGAGCGGCTTGGTGCGGCTGATGTCGGAGGGCGGGACGACCAGATAGAGCGAGACCGGCGACTTGCCCTCGACCAGATCGGCGATCCGCCAGTCGCACCGCGAGGTCACCGTCGCGACCGTCGGATCGCGGTAGAGACCGAGAAACGACATCGCGGTCGACAGCACGCCGGAGCGCTCGTTCTCGGACTTGTTGAGAACCTCTCGCGCAGCCGACGCCACGACAGGGTGAACGACGGGCGCTTCGACCGTGCCGAGATGATTGGTCGTCATCATTCGCCGCAGCGTGGCGGTGAACGGACGTTGCGGGTCGGACAGGAAGGAGGCGACGCGAGCGAGCGTCTTTTCTTCCTCGGCGTAGAGAATGTGGAGTATGGTGCCGACGAGCAGGGAGTGGCTGGTCTTTTCCCAGTGGCTGCGGCGCTCCAGCGCGCCTTCGGGATCGACCAAGATATCGGCGATGTTCTGGACGTCGCGGACCTCGTCGGTTCCGCGGCGAACCTCAAGCAGCGGATTATAGCGCGCCGAGCGGGCATCGGTCGGATTGAACAGGAGGCAGTGGGAAAAGCGCTGGCGCCAGCCGGCGGTCAGCTGCCAGTTCTCACCCTTGATGTCGTGGATGACGGCTGACCCCGACCAGCCCAGCAGGGTGGGAACGACCAGGCCGACGCCCTTGCCGCTTCGAGTCGGCGCGAAGGCCATGATGTGCTCGGGTCCGTCGTGACGGAGATAGCGCGGGCCGGTGCGACCCAAGAAAACGCCGGATTCCGTTAGTAGCCCGGCCTTGCGAATGTCGCGCTGATCGGCCCATCGCGCCGAACCGTAGGTGGTGAGGTTATTTCGCTGGCGCGCACGCCACAGTGACCCGAATATCGCGGCGGCGCATCCGACGAGACCGCTCGCGGCGGCGATCGCGCCTGCTTCTTCGAACAGTGTGGGGGCATAGGCTTCGAACGAAAACCACCATCCAAACAGGGCCCAGGGGAAATAGACCGGATGACCGAACGCTATGAACCATGGTCGGCCAAGCTCGGGCTGATAGGCCAGTTCTGCTGCAGCCCATTGCGTGGCGAACCAGACGCCCGCCAAAACGATGGCGAACACGACGATGATCTGTCCGATGAGAAGTTTGGTCGGGGTCATGCGGGCCTCCGCCCGCATGAGACTCAGGGCTCGCGGGCTTGGCCGCTAATGTCGGCTAAAACCGACGCGTCGATCAGAGTGCGCTTGGTGCCGTGAAATGCCGATCTAGGGACTCCGCGGCAGCCCACGGTGGGAAGTTAAGCGCCGTCGTCAGTCCATTGCTGCCGGGAGCTCATAAGGGGCTAGGTCGAACTCCCCACGCTGCGTCACGAGCATGCAGGTTTCGCCGACAAGTTTCGTGAGCACATGCCAGTACGTTTGGCCGTCAGGGCGAACCGTGGAATTCATGTCAGCGACGAGCGTTTCAAACTCGGCAGCCGGAAGCACCCAGATCCGCTGCGTATCGAGGCCTCCCAATGCCAGGAAGCCCCGTGATCCCTCCGCGAGAAAGGCTCTCTGGCTGTCGTATACGCCATACCAGTAAGACTGATAATCACGCTGATACCGTTTAGACACGGCGACGATAGCCCGGGTTTCGCCGTCCGCGGACTCGAACCAAGAGCGGCGGCGCTTGGTGAGCCGGGTTCCCATCGCCTTGGATATCGCGTCAGCTACCTCCAGTCGAAACACTTCCAAGTTCGCGGCTGGTGGCGAAGAGGGTGAGCGGATCGGGCGCGGCTGCGGCTCACTGGCATCATCGGAGGCTTCGGCTTCCGGAAGCGCTATCTCAACCTCATCTATCTGCACATCGGCCCGGACGTCGAAGAGCAGATCAACGATGCCATCGACTCGAGTATATTCGATGGGTCGGAGGACGGAGCGTATGCGATCGACCACGCCGGGCGATTCGGCATCTACTTTGACTTGGAGCAGCCGAACCAGGCTCGCCGCACCGATCATCCGCATATTCCAGGCATGACGCGAGCCGCGGATCTGCGCTTCGAGCGCGCCGGTATCATCGCGCCCGACAACGAATAGCACTGAGCTTGCCTCCTCGACGCGCTCATCGGTTATGAGACGCTGGCGGTAGCGAGCAATAGTTTCCAGCGAAATGCTATACGCATCCGTCGTTTTGACTTCGACGATCAGCGAAGCTCCAGAACCATCCCGCCAGATGCCGTCATACCCGATTGCACCGACACGCCCAGAATAGACGCCATCATCCACTGCGTAATCAAGACGCCTTCCGATCTCGTTGATAACATCCTGCAATACATAGCCGCTATTTTCGAAACCCCGCTTGCCTTTGCGCGGGCCTCGTTCGGCAGGGTCGAGACATTCGCTGACGTACCGGGCCAGCACATCCGCCTCGACCTCCGAGAGGTAGGTCCGAAACTCAGAAGAGCATTCCGAGCCATCCAGCAAATCTCCGTCGCCCGCTAGGGCGATGACCTGGCGAACCGACCATCCGCGAACTTCTTCTGGCTTATCGCGCCAAATCGAGATCAGCGGCATGGGTCATGGTCCTGACGGCCCGGTACGTTCATCTTGCTCCCCCGCTATCTCGGCGCGTCGGAACGTCCGCGAAGAGCTCACCGAGCGCGACATCAAGAGCGTCGGCAATCGCGATCAGCGTCTTCAAAGTGGCGTTGCGCTCGCCGCGCTCGACTAGACCTATATAGTTGCGATGCAGCCCAGCGTGCTCGGCCAGTTGCTCCTGGCTCAGTCCGCGTGCCGACCGATGCCGGGCGATGGCGCGACCGGCCGCCAATAGTGTTTCGTCGGTGTTCACATGCTGATCTTGCTGAGACAGCGACAAGTAGCTACACACTACCAGTGTGTTGTTTACGGAACCGCTTGTGCCTGGATTCCAGCGGTGTCTATGGTGACAGAGTGCCACTGCGTCCGAGGCAGGCTCGGCGGCGTATGTGGCGTAAAAATGAATGTGAGAGCTATGCTTGTTCCGCCGCCACCTGGCTCGTTGATGGCTCGAATCGGCGAACGGATCTTGGAGCTTGGCGCTCCTCTTGGGCGGGCGGCGCGTGAGATTGGGGTCGGAACAACAACGCTGCAACGGCATCTTGCCGGCGAGCATGTGCGCAGCGATTCCGCCCGCAAATATGAAAATTGGCTCGCGGGTCGGGCAATCGCTACCAATGTGTTCGTCCTACCGCGGAGTCCCCGACATATTGAAGCGGAAGCCGGTCCCGAAGCCGAGATGCCTGCGGCGCCGGCAGAACCCTGGCGCGTTGTCGATATCTTCTCCGGCTGCGGCGGACTCAGCCTCGGCTTCGATCTTCTGGGCGGTGGGGGCTATTTCCGGACCGTGCTGGCGATCGACAATGAGCCAGCCCCCATCGCCACCTTCAACCGCAACGCGGCCGCGCTCGGTCATGGCCCGCGTGCCGTGGGCCGGGTCACGGACCTCACCGAGTTCCTCAACGAAGCCGAGTTCCTGACCTATTATTTGTGCCATGTTGCGAAATTGTACGACGATACGGCGCTTTCAGGGGCACTGACGGCGTTGCAGGGCGGCGCCTTTCCGGCCTTTCTTGATGAAATCGCCCAAGTCGACCGCAGTTATGTCGAACGACTGAACGCGATCCGCGCTGGCCCGGCCTGGCGCGCAGCCTGTGCCGAACTCGATCGGCAGGCTCTGTCGCAGACCTCGGTGGTCCATTTCCACGAACAGCTGGCCTTGCCGCGACCCTCTTTGAAGGTTGCCGTCATGCCGGCGGTCTTGTGGCACGAGCTGTGGGAGGATCGGCCCCGGCCAGCGCGGACGAGGCGCGGAAAGCCAGCTGCGTTGTCGGCGCTCGCTCTCCAGCAATGGGAGCGCGCAGTCGGTGCGCTATCAATGCGAGGCGCGACACCGGGCCGCGGTCAACTTGGCGCATCGGCCCGTCGGGTTGCCATGTTCACCCAGTTTCTGGCGACGGATGCGATGCGCGAGACCCGGGATGCTTGGGTTGAATGGCGTGGCAGCCGACTTGCCTTGCGCGAGACGCTGTTCGGCAATGAGGACTTTGCCGAGGCCTTACGCGTGCTCTACGCCGAGCGAGCACAGGTTTCGGTACTCGTGGGCGGGCCGCCCTGCCAGGGTTTCAGTCGCATCGGCCGCGGCAAGTTGCGCAGTCTCGCCGAAGCGGCGATCCATGCCCAGGTCGATGCGGAAGCCGGCGATGCCCGGAATCTGCTGTTTCAGCGCTATGTCATGGTGCTCGGCGCGCTGCGGCCCAACATTTTCCTGTTCGAAAACGTCCAGCATTTCCAGTCGGTCGTGAAGGCGAACGGCGTTGAGTTTCAGGCGACTGAAGTTCTCGCCGAAGCGATCGCCAACATGTCGGAAGGGGCGGTTCACTATGATGTGGCGAGCAATGTACTCGACGCATCGCGTTATGGAGTGCCGCAGGCGCGTCAGCGCTTCTTCATGGCGGGTGTGCGATGCCGGCCCGGCGTCGGCCCGGCGAGCCAAAGCGCGCAATCCTGCTTGTCGATCCGGCGTGAGCGCGAGGCGCCTCTGGCACTCGCGCTAGCGGGCTTGCCGCAGCCGGGGATCGCCGGCGGCGATGCGAAATCCGGCGCCGCCATGGCGGCGCAATCCGTGCTCGAGCCCACGGCGCTAGACCATCCGTTTCTCGAGTGGATCCGCCGGCCCCAGCCCGGTTCGACACAATCGCCGGGCGCCGTCGACGCGCATGCCGCGCGTGCCGCGCGCGCAGACGACGCGGCATTCTTCGCGCTGATGGGTCCGGGCCGCCGCTGGATGGACTATCGGGCCGACCAGGCCCCGACGGTGAACGACCTGGCCGAGCTGGTCGGTGGACTGCTCGAAATTGCGCCCGAAGCCTGGAATAAGGTTCAAGGCGTGATGACGCGCAACGGCGGCATCCTCCCCGATCGGGGCCTGTTGGAGGATCTGCAAGCGCGCCTCGACGGATCGCTGTCGCTTCGGCTCTTGCTCGAACATGCTGGCGAGCGTTTGGGATCCTCGCATCATCTGCTGACTGAATCCTATTTGGCCAAGCGCGACGGCAATCATGGGGACTGGGTGGCGCGAATGGACCCGACCCGCCCGTCAAAGACGATGGTGAGCCATATGGGCAAGGACACCTATGCCTATGTTCATCCCTATTCACCGCGGACGATCTCAGTTCGAGAGGCCGCGCGCATCCAGAGCTTTCCCGACTGGTTCGCTTTCGGCGACGCGGCCCTAACCGACGCCTTCAAGATGATCGGCAACGCGGTGCCGCCCATGCTGAGCCATGCCATTGCCGCGAAGGTGGTTCGTATATTGACGCAGGTTCTCGCCGTCGAAGGTCAGGCGACAGGGCGACGGGCTTGATCGGCCGCTTTCAGGCTCGGCCGGCCACAAGCCGGCACAATTGATCGCGCAGCGCCTCCGCTGCGGGCGTATCGGCAATCAGCGCCGGCAAATGAATCCCCACCACGGTGAGCGGTTTCCCGGCACCCTTTATGTCGAACGTCCTGTGGACCATCGGCGGCACCGGGAGGTCGATCGGGGAGATCAGAAAGGCGCGCTCTGCACCTGTCGCGGTCAGATAGGTCGTGATCTGATAGGCATCGTCCTCGCCGAGCCGGATACGCCCATCGCCCTGAAAGATGCGCTTCCATTTGGCATCGCCGACGATGCCGCCCATGTGGTCTGGGCCGACAAAACGAAAGTCGGGTTTGAGCGCGATCAGGCCCACTCCCGCGCCGGTCAGCAGTGTGCCCTCGATACGTTGAGACCGAAGGTTTATCGATCCGAGGCCCTGCGTAAGGATTTTGCGCAACGCCTCTTCGAACAGGCCGTGAAGCGAATAGAGTACGGCGAGCGAGTCGAGATCTCCGGCGCGGGCCGGATCGGGCGTGACTTGCATAAGCAGCGAGCGCGCCAACACAATCAGCGGTCGCCAATGCGCCTCGTGTGGTGACAGCACCAGTTTGTCCAGTTCATGCAGGCGCGGCGGAGTTTCGCGCACATGAGCTATGGCGTCGAGCAGTTGGAGCGCCCGCGCGCGGGTCTGCGTGCTTGTTGTACGCCGCGCCACCTCGCCCATAAGCCAACGGATGATGCGCGCCACTGCATTGTCCTCGCTCAGCGGCGCGTGGCGTACGCGCAGTTCGAACGCGCGCCCGGGGCGTTGCAGCGCCAAATGTCGCAAATCGATGCGGCCTCTGACAGCGGTGCTGAGTTCTGTGGCCGGGACATATCGGCGTGGCAGGCCAGCCGCTATATGGTCTGCCGCCTGATCGACGGTCCAGCTCAAAATGACTTCGAACAGGCCACCACCGTCTGCCCGAATCGACGCCTCAGCAATCTTCGGCTGCCGTCCACTGCCGATGAAGGACAGCAGCCTGCCGAGAAAGGCAGCGCCATCCAACGGACTTGCAGCCTGGCTGGACTTGGGCAGAATCTCGACGATGAGATTGCCGATATCGACAACCCCGACGATGCCCAGCGCATACAAGCTGGTGCCGCGCGCTTCGAAGGTCCTGAGGCCTGCCCGCCGACCGGCTGCTTGCAGCCGCTCGCGGGTCGCCGCCGTGTCGAGCGCCCGCGGTAAAGTCAGACCGTCATATTCCCGCCCCGTGACGATCGGTACCTTTCGGCGCGGCCTGATCACGGGCGAGCAGGGTACCGTGCGGTGAACGTGACTTCGTCCCAACCGCCACAGCGCGGATCCCACCAATTTGCCACGGTAACGATGGATTCGATCTCCGCGCGACCAAGCGCCTGCAATTCCTGATTGAGATCGGTGATCGCCACGGCCTCGAAGAAGTCGTTGCCAAGCACGAAGCGCACGAGCACGCGGTCGCCGCGGAAGACATCATCCAGAAAAGGCAACGTCTTGATGCGCAGCACGCTGGCGACGGCCGCGGCGCGCCCCGCAGCGGTCCCCGGAAAGCCGTTGCGTTCGCGGTGGTCTTCGAGGGAGATCTCCAGAAAATCGGCATGCCCGATCAGCAGCTCCGGCCCGTTGACGGCGAAGAGGCGGCGATTGAGCTCGGCGAATAGCGCCCGAACATCCAGGCCACCGTAATTTTCCGGCACGAGCATTGGATCGGGCGCGACCATGACGAACTCGAAACGCCGCCGAAGCGCCAAATCGACTGACGTCAGCGATTTGTCGGCGGTGTTCATGGTCCCGATGATGGAAAGATTGGGTGGGACGGCGAACGGCTTTTGAGAATAAGTGAGCGAAACCTGCCGTTCCTCAGTAGCACCCTCGCGTTTGTCGTGCTCGAGCAGCGTGATCAGTTCGCCGAACACACGACTGATATCGGCGCGGTTTATCTCGTCGATCACCAAGACGACATCCTGCGAATGCAGCGCGAGTTTCTCCTGCTGCAGTGCCTCATAGACCGTCGCGTGGCGGCTGGAGTTGGTGAACCATGTGGTTGGAAGGCCGGTCAGGCGCGACACCTCCTGCCGACGATCATTCCTCTTACCGTCAAGACGCATATCGGCCGCCGACAGCCCATGTCTTTCGAATTGCCGCAGCGTCCAGAAGTCGACGAATACCCGCGGCGCCGGATCGTCTTCGCTCGCGACGCGATCCTTGCGATTGACGGAGAGGGATTCAAGTACCACGCCGCCAGCCTCGACATGGACGACCTGATAATTGCCCAGACGCTGTCCTACGCTGAAGCGATTCGGGCTAACCACCGACGTCGCCGCGCGGCACGCTCGGAGAAACGGCCCCTCGACCACCGAATAGACGATATTGCCGCTTTCGGTCTCGCGCGGGCGATAGCCTTCTACGAAATCTTCATAGCTGTAGCTCGGATGAAAGGTCACCCAGATGATCCGGCCTTCGCGCACTAGATTTTGGTGGATCCGCTGAATGTCAGCATCACTGGTTTCAGGGTACAGGATGCGGACAGCCTCACGGGCGGCCTGCCAAGTCTTGCCGGTGCCGGGCGGCCCGGCGAGAATCTTCATTACAGCCACAAGTGATTCCCCTTGCCGTCAGAATGGCGTCTCGCGGTAAGGATGTCACGCGCGCAGGGGCCGGGGGACTCCGATGAAAATGATCAGATGGCGAGGACGGCCGAGCAGACGTGATGAGCGATCCTGATCCCCCTGACGACGATCCGCCGATCCGGCGCCGCGCGACCCGCCCGGACCCGCTTACGCCCGCGCAGCGGCGGCAAAACATGCAGAGAATTAAAGCGCGCGATACCAAGCCGGAGATGATCCTCCGCCGCGCCCTTCACGGAGCCGGACTGCGCTACCGGCTGCACGCGGCCGGGCTCCCGGGGCGCCCGGACATCGTGTTTGCGCGTCGGCGCGCTGTCATTTTCATTCATGGCTGTTTCTGGCATGGCCATGAGTGCTCGCGCGGGGTCATACCGCAAACCAATGCCGATTTCTGGGACGCAAAGATTGCCGCCAATCGCCGGCGCGACAAAGCCCAGGCCGAGGCGCTGCTGGCGCAAGGGTGGCGCGTCGCAGTAATCTGGGAATGTGCGCTGGTGGGTCGGCAACGGCGCGTGCGGGATGAGTTCGTCGGGGCGGTCGGCGCCTGGCTGGAGTCGAATCAACCGAACATCGAGCTTGGACACATATAGCGCCAGGGTGCCAGAGATCCCGGTTGGGGCGATGGCAGCCATCCGGCTCTTGGATACGCGGAACTCGGGATCGTCGAGCAGCGCACCCAGCTGATCATCGATGTCGATTGCGGGCCTCTTCGATCAGAACGCCCACGAATGGGCCGCGCTCGACTGAAGTCAGTCGAAGGTAATGATTCCTGGCCTCGCCGAATATCCGCTCATCTGCGATGCGAGCTGGCTCATAAGCGGCTCTCGGACACGATACAGAAGAGTTGCGCCAGCCATCTCGACATCGGAAAGCGATGTCGTCCAGTGCCAATCCACAATCAGGCGGCGGTTGGAGGGTGCCCCGCCGCCCGGCGGTGGTACCATGAAGCACGGCGTGACTGAGATCGCGCCGTGATTGTTGAAGCGGAGGCCGAGACCCTTGTCCTTCATGGTCCCAGGCACCTCGAGGGCAAGCACGACTGGCCGCATGATACCCTTGGCCTGGGCTTGATCGCAGATGGCACGCATACCGACAAATACCCAACGGCAGTGCTGCGCCACTTCAGCTACGTCGGGCGGCGACGCCTTGTTCTGTCCCTTCGCCTGGCTGGAGACGAAATCTCCCGCGATTTCCTGCAGCGTGCGCTGGGTTCTCGCGGCCATCATCTCGCCCACGCCGTTGGGCAGCGTGAAAACCACCCCTCGATCGCCCGCGACCATCGGACCGGAGCCTGCACGGGCGATATGGCTTAGGGCGTTAAGACGCGGGCCGTGGGCCGGATCGGGCGAAGAAACTTCCGGCGCCAGCGTGATCGCGTCGGCCCACAGTTCAACTTCGCCATCGGCCGGCAGTTGATGCATGAGCCGATCGAAGAGCATCGGGACAAGCGCTTCGTTCAGCGCGCCGCGGCGATCCGCCGCGACATTCTCACTTCCCACAGCGCTGCGCGCAATGTGGGTCAGCACGCCATGGAGTGCCGGGCCGTATCGCGCTGCAAATCTGTCCTCGCGGGAAAACAGGTCGAGCAGCGAACAGATGACGTCTCCGGCGGCGCGGCGCGCGGACGTTTCCCATTGCATGAGCGCCCTGATCTGCGGCTGATTGGCGAGCACGGACATGATTTGCTCGCGCAGGCTTGCGCCCCCATCCTTGGCGGCACCATCGGGTGTGAACTTTTCCTTCTGCAGGAAGCCGGTTACCGCAGGCGGCGGGATTTCCGCCACATGGGCGGCGAAATGGGCCATTAGCCCCTCATGTTTATCGGCCTTGCTGCTCCAAGTGATGAGGACATAGGGGCCGTTGTCGGGTGCAAGGACTTTGCAGAGGATGGTGGCGGCGGCTTCGAACATCGCGACATCGTTGGTCACGGCCTTAAGGTAGTTGATGTCGAAGAAGACCAGGCGCACGCCGCTGAGTGGAGCCTGGATGTTAACCTTCGTTCCCTCCACCAAGACCGGGAGGCAGGCGACATCCAGTTGTCTCAGCGCCTGCACGATGGTGGCAAGCTCCTGCGGATCGTCATCGACAGCGATCACCGAGGAAGGGTGGATCATTTTTTCGCCCCGCCGAACTGCATGGCGACCACGGCGCCATCCACCCAGTCCGGCAGTTCCAAGTCCCCGCGATCGGGAAAGAGCAGTGCGCCGCCCGCCAGCGACATCGCCAGCGAAGAATAATAGAGGCCGAGGCCCATTCCGTCCGGGCGACGAGTGAAAAATGGCTTAGTGACAATTTCCGGCACATCCTGAAAGCCGGGGCCATTGTCTGCGACAATCAGAGCCGGTCCACCCGGCAGATCGTCGGTCAGAGCAATATGGATGCGCCGTACCTGCGGCTCGTCCGGTCCCTGATCCGGCCACCGGACCCGGAGCCAATAGATGGCGTTGTCGACGAGATTGACGAGCACATTCTGGAGCAGCGCGGACGATCCCGGGATTCTGATCTCCGGCATTCCCTCCGCCAATTCGTAGGTCACCTTCACCTGATGACGCCTGTAGCGCCGGACATTGATCTCCGTGTTGCTCTGAACGAGTTCGCGGAGATCGACGCCGTCATGGGTCTTCTCTCGGAGCAGACCCCCGACGCTTTCGATCAGACCCATCAAGCCGCGCGACTGTTGTTCGAGCAATTCGGGCGAAGCCCTGCTGCGGACCGCCTCGTGGATTGAGCGGACGCCCTTCTCGACCTCGTGAATGACGATGGCGAGATTCAGGCCGGACATGCCCGCCCGCAGGAGCAGGTCGCGCATCTCGACGTATTCGGCCTCCACACGGTCCACTAGGGGAAGGATGGTCCTGGCCTCGGCGGTTGCAGCGACTGCCTCACGCAAGCGCCGCAACGGCGTCTCGACCAAGATTTCATCCTTGTCGGACGCATCTTCAAGGAGGCGCTTCAGCCGATCCTTGTCGAGTGCACGCTCCACCTCGAACCGGTGGATCACCGCCGTTACGATCGCGCGAAAACGCTGAAACACGCCGGTCTCGTCGAACCCTTCGCGATTGGTTTTTTCCCTGAGGCCGGTGCTGGTTTCGAGATTCAGCTCAATGGCACCGATGACGATGTTGCGGCTCAGGCGCTGGGACGGCCGATTGACGCGCCGGAGATCCAAATGCAGCCAGTCGTCGCCGGGCTCGCCGTAATTATAGACCCTGACGCCGTCCCGGTAGACCCGGACGCCGCCCTGCTGATCAAGAAATTGCTTCACGAGCGAATTCTGGGGCAGCAGCGTCAGAATCTTGCGATCGCGATCATAGGCGACGAACTGACCACCGATCGGCCCAATGCCCTCCAGCGTGCTCGCATCGGCCACCGGAGATGACCGGTCTCCGGCCTCGCGTTCGAGAAGGAGCGCGTCCTTATCGCCCGAGAGCCGCCGACCTTCGAGGCGACGCCCGATCGGGGATCGGAACTCGTAGCTCCAGCTGAGCGTACCGTCGAAAGTGAATTCGAAGTGCCATGGTGCGAGGTCAACGAGAGTTTCCACATCCGGCATGCCCTCAAGCCAATCGGGATGCTCGGGGATGAGAAGTTCGGCGGAAAAGCTGTCGGAGGAAGCGAAGGGCGAACTAATCGCCGTTATAGACCGGTATAGTTGACGCGCCTCGCCGCGCCGCCATTCGCGGTTGCGCAGCTTCCGGATCGAGATCAGGGTTCCGTGCGGCTTCCTGCCATTTTTCTCGGTAAAAAATTCGGCCGGGCGCGAGTTGATCGTAACGCTCGTCTGATCAAGATAGCGGACGCTGGTCAGCTCATCCCAATCCAGCACTACCAGATGCTCGACATCTTCTCCCTTGGCTCGCGTCAGGAGTTCGATACGGTGTCCGAGTTTATGGACCGCGAACCGGCCTACCCCCTTCTCGCCAAGGGGAAGACGATTGAACGCCTTTGTTCGTATTTTCTTGAGACGCTGGATTTCTCGGTGGTCGCTTGCGGGTTCGAGCCAGATCGACCTGATTGTCTCGAGATCCATCCCGTCGCCGGTATCGATAACATCGATCGTGGGCTCGTCGCTATCCACGCCGGCGAGTGTCACGGTCACGGATCCTGCGTCGGCGTCATAGGCATTTTTGACGAGCTCGAAGATTGCGAGCTGGTCAGTACCGATCAGCTGATCGCCCAAAAGCGCAAGGATCCGCGCCCGGGCACGAAACGGGGCGACGACTGGATCAGTCAAAGCGTGCGGGCCCGATGGCCACCCCGCTTCCGGGCACGGGCTTTGATAAGCAAGAACTAGAACAAACTGATGTGATCATGATCTTCTGATAACGGCTTTCCCTCACCGAATCATCTACTCCATGATCTCAGCTTAGGAAATCTGCGGCCCGCCCCTTCCTCGACCGAAGCTCCAGCTGACGCCGTCGCTGCGCATGACTCCGGCAATCGGCCGACCGATCTGGTGATTCAGCGCCGGCCGCCACGGCACGAGGGTGAAGTCCCGGCTCTGCTCCACGACCGCAAACCGGCCGCTGGCGAGATCAACGTGGCGCAGCAACCGCCCCTGGATCGAGTTCCCTTCGCGTATCTCGACGAAAGGCTTGCCAAGCGCGACAGCTAGCTCTTCGCCGGCACGAAGGACCTCGCGTCGCTGCAGCATCATTATCGCGTTGGCGCGAAGCCGAATCCGATCGCCATCGGAATCCGCAAGCTGCTGCGCGACGAGCCACTGCTGCCGGCCCGCAATGGCCGACCGGACCTCGCGCCCGAAACCGGCGTCACGGATCGGCAACGGCGACTGGGACGCCAGTTCGCGATCGACCCAAGTCGCCCCGTCGGCGGCACGAAGCTGGTCGAGTGGTCGCGCCGACAGGGTCTCCACTTCTACCGGCCGGTCTCGATGGCGGCGAGCCTCATAGGCAATAGCACGATCGACATGGTCCTCCGAGATCGTCCATGTCCCGTCGGCCTCGCGCTCGACGTCGGCGCCGGCCCGCCGCATCGCCTCGAGCCGCCGTACATGCGTTTCAGCATACGCCTGCGTGGCCGACGGGTCGTGCCGCAGATGCAAGTCGACGGAATATTGCCCGCCATTGATCGCCGCCACCTCTGCGACGACGCGATCGGTCTCCCGTACCTCCATGCTCCGCGCCGACACCCGGATGATCGCGCCCTCCGGAATCGGCTCAACGGCATCGCCGCGCCCGATGTCGACATAATGGGCATGGCCGTCGATGCCGTCGACCAGCAGATAGTGGCGGTCACGGTGCTCGTCGGCGAGACCGCGCGCGATCACACGGCCGACGACCGGCTCCGGATCCGTTTCCCCGGCTCCGAACAGGCTCCGCCCAATCCACGGTCGATGGAGATTGCGGGCGGTCAGTTCGCGCTGCATGGTGCGGATGATGTCGCCGCGCTCGCCAAGCGTGCGCAGCGTCCCCTCCAAATCGTCGGCGAGCTGCCAGCGACCACCGCCGACATTCTCGGCGAGACCCATGCTCGCAAGCTTCTGCAGCCGACCAGCCCTGAGCGACTGCTGGTACGGGTCGCGATCCGCCGATCTGACCAGCCGCTCGGCATCCATCGACCGGATAAGGCGGCGGTCGATCGCGGTCATCCGCTCCTCGCCGATGTCGTGGCGGAGCTGCGCCTCGATTTCTTGGTCGGTGCGTGGCCCCAGATCGAGCGTCACCAGCTCGGCCGCGCGCTCGCGGATACCATGCGAGATATACTCGCGGGCGATGATCAGATTCTGGCCAGTGTCATCGACGCCGCGCAGCATGATGTGCGTGTGTGGATGGGCCGTGTTGAAGTGATCGACCGCGACCCAGTCAAGGCGGGTGCCGAGGTCGGCCTCCATCTGCGTCATCAGCCGGCGGATATAGGGCTTGAGGTCGGGATATTCCGAGCCATCCTCGGCGGAGACGATGAAGCGGAACTGATGGCGATCGCCATCGCAGCGCTGGAGGAACGCCTTGCCGTCGGCGGTGTCGCGCTCGGCCGAGTACAACTCGCCCGGCGCGCCCTCGCGGGTGACGCCGTCCCGCTGGATATAACGCAGATGCGCGCGCGCGGCGGGCATGCCCTTGGTGCCGATGCGGACCAGCCGCGTCTTCACCACCGCGCGCCGCGCCCGCATCCCACCGAAACGATCGCGGCTGGAAAGCAGCCGCCCCATGCTGGCGCCGCGGCCGATCCGGCTGCCGTCGAAGCGCCGGCTTCTGACCGACCCTTTCTCGGCCGAGCGGACCGCCGCGCCGACCACACGGCCAAGGTAGCGGCGCGCGCGCTTTCCGCCCTGTTGGCGCTGCCGACCGAGCCGGGGCGTGAACTCGTCGTCGTCACTCATCGCGGCCTGCCACTGTGGCCGCAGATCTCGCGAATTGGCCCCGAAAACGGCGGATTTCTGCCATTCCGATCAAGCGTGTCTCGCGCCGCGCGCGGAATGTCTCCATAAAAAACGATGTGCAGACAACCACTTGGCACCTGTCGCGAGACAGTGCCTTTCTCTTGCTTTCGCTTTCTCCCTTCCTCCTGCTGCTCCCTCCATTCTTGGCTCAAAGAAAAAGCCGGGCCACGATGCCGATGAGGCACCGCGACCCGGCCCGAAATTCGTCGTCGCTCACGCATCCGCAAATGCCGCCAATGCCTGTTTCCGCAGCCCGAATTCGCGCTTTCCCATCACCCCGTGCGCGTTGCCATCACCATCGACGATCATCACCGCGACGAACCACTTGCCGTCCAGTCGCCCGAAAATCCGCACCCGATCCAGGTCGAATTCATCCTCTTCCGCACTCTCATAAGTACCGATCCAGCGCTCCTGATCCCGCGCTTCCCAGAGAAATTCGGTCTCCTCGGCCTCCAGGAACCGATGCGCCAAAGCTTCTCCGACACCGTGACCAAACTCGATCTCCAGCCCCGAGACCAGTGCCTCCATCACGCGATCCGACGCTACCGAAACAGGTTGAAACATGCCCATGATCATCTCCTCACTTTGCGTTCTCCTCATCGAGAACATCGTGAAGAAGACGGGTGGCGGAGTGGCTGTCAGGGCCGCGGAGCGTAGCGGAGCGCCGCGAAGCGAACGTGGGGGGAACCGATTTTCGCAGAAAATTGGGGGGCACCCACGGGCCTTGATAGCCGCTCCGCCAGCCGTCATGCTCGGTCTATCGAGACGAGCCCCTCCACCGCCCGCAATCATGGGACGACCTTCCGGACAGCGAACAAGGACGCCTGCGGCTCACCCGCGGCAGAGGAGGTTTGATTCTCGGGAACGGCCCGCCGGACGACGAACAGAGTTGGGCGGAACTGCTGCCTCACTAGGGAGCGACGCCGTCTGCGACGTGCCGCCCACAGCCCGAAGATAGGCCACCGTTTCGCCGGGGAGCCGCCGATTGCCAGCGAGCCAGGCGGCATAGGCACTCGGTCCCGCATTGTATGCGCCGAACAATCCCGGATAGCCGAATCGGTCGTACATCAACCGCAGATAGAAAGTGCCGGCTAGGATATTGTCGCGGGGATCGTCGGGATTGCTGCCCAATGCGAGGCGCGCACGCATGTTGTGCCAAGTCGCGGGCATCAGCTGCATCAGTCCCATTGCACCGGCACGACTGCGGATCGGGCGGCCATTCAGCATCATATAGCCCCGGCTTTCGGCCCGCATGACGCGCTCGATCCAGCTGGTCGGGATTCCGAACCGGGTCGAGGCCTCTTCAATGATCGGCCGCCATCGCTGGACCTTGTCGGCTTTAGCGGGTGACGCTGTAAGCAGCAGGATCGCCGGAAGGAACCGGATCAGCGCGCCCATAAAAGCTGCGCCTTGCCCACCACGAGTCCGCCGTCGGTCACGCCAAAATAGCGACCGTCGAACGATGTGGGGCTATCCGATATGAGCAGGAAAAGCTGGCGACCGCGCAGCCGCACGCACCCGCTCCAGGACTTCATCGGCCGCCCTTTGGCGTCGGCAACGCGGCGCTCGGCGACCCATTTTCCGTTGACGAAGATTTCTTCGCCAAGCGCGCAGACCTCGTCGCCCGCCACCGCCGCGACGCGCTTCACTAGCGGCACATTGGCGGGAATATAGCGGCGCCGCGCCGCCATCATCCGCCATGGATCGGGTACTTTTGCGATGACCATGTCGCCGCGATCGACGGGTGCGCCCGGAGTCACGATGTATGGACCGATCGGCGCGCTGGCGCTGGCATTCCAGACAAGGCGCGGGGCCGGTGGAAGGGCGATCGTCACCGCCAAGAAGGTGATTCCGATGCTCAAGACGGCAGCGCGCCGACGAATAACTCGGCGGCGCAGTTTCGCGGCGCGAAGCTGCTCGCCCCACGCCAAGACCGGCAGCTGCATGCCCGGTCGTGTGCCCTTAGTCATGGTCGCGGCCTCCCATCGCCTGGGCCTTCGACCACGCGTCGAGGTCGTCGATATGGTATTGGACGAAGCGACTGTGACGGCGGAAGACCGGGCCTTTGCCAGCGCGCCTAAGTCGCTTCAGCAAGCGGCTCGAGAACTTCAGATAGGCCGCGGCCTGGTCGGTATTGAGGTAGGGTGAGCCGCGTTTCGCGCGGTTCGCCCGGGAAATGTCGTCATCGCTGTCCATGCTGCCTGTCCGTGTCCGAACGGGACGGCGATCTGCCGTCCCCGACACCGGGAATGGCGGGTGGGACACCGCTTGCGGAGTGTCGGAATTGGACCCTGGGTTTTCGACACATCGGGCAGTCGCGGCCCCGCGCCGGAACGCGGGGCCGGACGGTTTCAGCGCGACCAGATCAGCTTGTGCTCGCCGTCATCGCCTTGGCTGAGCGTCGCGTAGATCGGTGCCGGGAACGATGGATCGTCGAGCTTGAGGCTGAGATATTCAGCGCCGGTCTCGCGCGCCGCCTTCGTCCAGGCCGCGCCGAACTCGACGCCATTCGCGTTGACGCGGTGGTCGGGGGACTTCTCGTTGTCGCGCTCGCAGGGGCGGATCGTCGCCTTGACGCGAAGCGTGAGGGTGCGGATTTCGCCGGTGTAGATGCCGTTTTCGCCGCGAGTGAAGCTGCCGATCTGTGCCATAATAACCTCCTTCAGTTGATGCGATGCCGCCCTGTGCGGCCTCGACAGGCGGTCGATCAGGCGGGCGGAGGACGGTCTCGCACCCGTAGGGCCGCAGCGCAGCGGAGGACGGCTAAAGCCGGGCTTCTTGCCTCGCGAGGAAGGCGAGGGAACCGAGCCGGGGAAGAAGGTCGGCGACGCCATTGCGGGACCGGCGGACCCCGTCAGACCCGCCGAGAGAGAGGTCCGTTAAGGGCGGCATGTCGCGATGAAAAGAAGCGGCAAGGTACGGTCGGCATACTCGCTGCAAGCATTATAGGCGGCAGAAATGGACATATTCTCGTTTGCGCGAAACTAGACACCATGAGATGGTGATGATGGGGAATGGAGTATCCGAGGGGGAAACGAATTGGCTGCTGCAGTGAGAGGCGCACCGACCTTGCTATTGTGCGTCGCGTTGGCGGGGTGTGGGGTGCCACGCCTCTATTCCGCAGGCGACACCGGGGCATACCGCGAAAGCCCGACTCCAGCCGATCCGAAACGGGATCTAGCGCCCAAGGTCCAGCACATCATCGACGAGATCTCCTGCGAACTGGCAGACGTCCATAAATATCAGCTCGGCGGGAAATCGTATCTCATAACGGTGCTGCTTACTTTGCAGGTAGACGACAATCTCGACGTTACACCTTCGGTCTCGCTGGTCCGCTCGCTACTCGGTGGCACCGAAAGCGAAACCACGACGCTTTCTGCGGACGTCGGAGGCGGCCGGCGGCGTACTTTCACAACGACCTATTATCTCGAAAGCGACAAGCTGCCGGATGGGTGCAAGCCGACAGGTGGCGACAGGCTGCTGCGGCTTGACGGCAATCTCGGCCTGTTCGAGGTGGCGCGGGATGGCGCGGGTGTGATCGCCCAGGGTCCGGCGGTGCATCAGATAAAGCCTGGAAAGGACGACAAGGCGGTATCCACGTTCGGATCGCTGATCCAGTTTACCGTTACTCGGGGGGTTACGGGGCTGGGTCCGGTGTGGACGCTTAAGCGGTTCAAGGGGCCATCGGGACAGAATGGCTTGGTGAATGGGAAACGCCTGAATACCGATAGCGTCGCCCTGACATTCGCGCCGGTCGCGACCGCCGCCGAGACCGCCAAGGCCAATGCCGACGTGGCGGGCGCCGTCGCCGTGAAGGACGAAAAGCACCGCAATACCGTCGCCGCAGCGGCAGAGCGCGACCGCCAGCAGCGTGCGCGGGACCTGATACTTCGGCTCAACCCGACAGGCAAGCGGCAGCCGGGCAAGATGAGCTTCGACGATGCGGACGCGTTCGCCAAGGCGGCGGACGCGCAGTTGGCTGCGGCGGCCGAGGCCGAAGCTGAGGCGGATGCCGCGGTTCGCGCGGCGGTGGCGCGACGTGAGGCATTGTCTGACACGGCGACCGCCACCTATGCCGGCCAAACCCTCCTCAATACGATCCTGCTACAGAACCTCAATCTCCAGCCGCGTTAATCGAGGGGCCGGGGCTTTTACATTGCCTCCTGCCGCGACCGTGCGAAGCTGTGGATCGCGACGGTAACCTTATAAAACAGTCTT
The DNA here is from genome assembly GCA_965249705.1 of Sphingomonas sp. Lineage (GTDB taxonomy): Bacteria > Pseudomonadota > Alphaproteobacteria > Sphingomonadales > Sphingomonadaceae > Sphingomonas_O. The sequence continues at coordinate 519,743 of CBDFMO010000013.1, forward strand.
TTTTCATGAAGGCGAACGTGTCGATGCATGCGATTCCTGTCTGCCTCGCGACGGCCGCACCGACCCCAGCATGGGCGGCGATTGTGCCAACACTCGCTGCGATCCTGCCGTTTATCGCAGTGGTGCTGGGCTTCTGGTGGACGCGCCGGTTGCAGATTTCTGCCGACAAGCGGGTGCGGCTTCAACGTGAAACCAATGCTCGGTCTATCGTCTATGCACAGCTTCGACGCATTCATGCGACCACGCGCCAGCAGTTGGCCTTCATCGACGGGCCGGACAAGATGATCTGGCTGACGGTTCACCGGTCGCTGTTTCCGACGGAGGAAAATCTGGTGCGTCTTGAACCCTTGGCGGCGCGCGAATCCGATGCCGTCACCTCTTTTTACTATTTGTACCAGGAGCAGATCAGTTTTTTAACGGCATCGGCCATGGAAGTATGGGCACCCGAGGTGCGGGCCGGAATGGAAGCCAAATTTAATCTCGAGACCGACGTTCTCGGATTCAACTATAGCGTTCAAGGTCGCCGCGATGCGTTGGTCAAGCGGCTGATCAATATCCATAGGAGCGCCGAAAAAGCCCTGGCGCAGATCCGTACGGTGATAGTGGAGCAGAAGGCGGAACTCCCCGAGTTGCACAGGTTGGTGCAGCTAGAGGCTGACAAACTGGCCACTTATGTGTGAGTTCCGGTCGCACCCGGCATAGTAAAGCCGCGCGTAAGCAGAGGCGGTTCCAATACCAAAAAAGGCCGCGCGCCGACGCCGGGACGGCGGGGGCGCGCGGCCGGATTTTGAGGTCTGAAGGTGGGCGGGTTCCCCCCGCCCACCGACTATCACGCCGCCTGTTTCAACGGCTCGCGATCGCTGTCAGGGTCCGGCTCCGGGATCCGTGCCGCCTCGACCTTGGCATGGGCGGCAACGGTGCCGACACCGCCGCGTGCGGTATACGCGGAGGCCGGGAAGCCCAGCCATTTCGGCACCCAGCGCTCTACCTTGGTCCGCCCGTCCGCGCCGTCGAGATGATCGCGGACGATCCGCTTCAAGGTCTTGGTCTTCTCGCCCGCATTGGCCGTGGCGACCGCCTCGCCCGCCACCTCCGCGACGATCCGCGACAGCACTTCCTTGTCGCGGATCAGTTCGAAGAACGCCGCGTCGGCCTGCCACCAATCGGCCATGTCGACGCCGATCTGCACGCCCGCCGCCGCGACGGCGGCGCTGCCGCTCGCCAGCGTTTCGCCCATGACGACCGTGATGACCTCCATGATAACGGGGTCGGGCAACTCGATCAGGCGCAGGAAGATGCCCGCCACACCGTAGTCGTCGCCATTGCCGCCGGTCACGGTCGGCTCCTCGGGCGAGAAGTCGAGCACAGCCAGCACCGCGCGGCGGCGCTCGTCGAACACCGTCTCACCGCGCGAGGTTTCGAGGCTTTCGCGGACCTCGTCGTTGCGCGTCGTCTGCGGCTCGGGCGATACGCGCCACAGGTGCGACCCGCCGATGGCGTGGGCGACCATCAAGCGCAGTGCGATGCCCGGATGCCCCAACATCGCGGCGCGAACGGCGGCATGGCGATGCAGGTCGAGATAGGTCTGCATCGTCGAAGTGACCTCAGACCGCGCGGGTTTTACGGGTTCCGGGGCGTCCCCGCGCGCGGCGCGGCGGGCTTCCTTGGCGGAGAGATAGCCCTCGTGGAAGGTCACTTCGCCGGTCGAGCGGACATCGACATAGACGCGCCCGCCCTTGCGCTTGCCCGCCTTTTCATATTCCCACGAATGGAAATGCTCGGATGGCGGGACGATCACGACATCGCTCCAGCCGTCCTCCAGATACGCCGCGCGGCGCGCGTCGATGGCCGCGTTCTGCGCGGTCCAGAACGCATCGGCGTCCGCGAAATAGCGGTCCTCGCCGAACAGGTCGGCGACGACCACGCCCTTGAACGCAGCCATGTCGAACAGCGCGAAGCGCGCGAGGATCGACTGCCCGCCGAACAGCCAAGCCTTCAACTGGTGGCCGGTCGGAACATAGGTTTCCGGGTCGTCATAGAGCGCCAGCCAGCTACGCTGCTGGCTCTTGCTGGCAAGCGTGAGGTGGCGGACGGTGGCGCGATCGATCTTCTCCGCCGCATAGAGATGTCGGATGCGCGGCAGCAAATTGCCGAGCGCCAGCACGCGCGCGATGGTGAGTTCGGGAAGCCCGAAGGTCGCGGCGATGTCGGCGACGTCCCGACCTTCCTTCACGAGCCGCGTGAAAGTTTCCCATTGGGTCACCTCGTCGGCGTCGAGCCGCGCCAAGTTCTCGATCATCGACGCCTCGATGGCGGCGGCGTCGTCGGTCTCCGACAGGATGCGGCAGGGCAGCGGCTCGGCCTCGCCGGTTTCCTGCGCGACGATCCGCGCGGCGTGGAAGCGCCGCGCGCCCGCGACGATCTCGAAATGGCCGTCCTGGCAGTTGGGTCGAACGAGCAACGTCTGGATGACGCCGCGCTTGCGCACGGTCGGCAACAGGTCTGACACGTCGGGCGCTTTCTTGGCGTAGCGCATGTTGGTCTTGCTGACGGACAGCTTGTCTTGATCGATAAAAACGAGTGTCATGGCTCTACTCCTTGTGAGTGCCGGTCCGTCGTTCTTTCCGGGAGGGCGGACCGGTTTCGGATTGGCGGCGAAGCGCGCCGCCCGCGCGTCAACCCCCGTCCGGCTCGCCGGACAGAGGAAGATCGGGGTCCGCGCCCGGCGTTGATCCGCCTTGGGCGGCGCGGCGTAACAGTGTTTCTGACCACAGGATCGACCCGGCGCGGCGCGCGGTATCGGCCCAGACGGACAGCGGGGTTGTGCTCTCGAACGCGAGGTCGCGTTCGATGAACAGGCCGAACGGCAGGCGCACGGCGGCGAGTTCGGACAGGCTGAAATAGCCAAGCTCGGGGGAACCGAACCCAAGGTCGGCCAGCCCGAACAGCGTGTCGCCGTCCTCGCCAAGTTCGGTCGCAAGCCATGTCGCCGCGCCGAGCGGATTGAATAATTTGACGACGGGGGCCGGGTCGAACCGCCTGCCACGCTCGTCGCAGGCGCGGCGCGACCGGTCGTTTGCGCGCAGCGCAAACCGCACGACGGGGGGCAAGAGGATCATGCCGCGATCCTCGCTTCTGCCCGCGCGGCCTCGGCCTCGCGGTGCCGCGTTAGCAGCCAATCCGCAGCTTTCGTCGCCGCACTGGCGGCGCGGAAGATCGCGCGATTGTCCTCGCGCAGCACCTCAAGCCACGACGCGATATAGTCGGCATGGCGGACGGTCGGGACGATGCCGAGCGCAGCGCAGAGGAAGGCCGAACCCATCTCGGCGATGAGTTCCTCGCGGGCATAGTCCTTGCTGCCGAAGCCGTTGGTCAGGTCGCGCCCCAAGCGCTTGGCGTGGCCGGTGGCGTGGGTCAGTTCATGCAGGCAGGTCCGGTAATAATTGACTTGCTCGAAGAAGGCGGGCTGCGGCGGCACCTGCACGAAATCGTGGCTCGGCACGTAATAGGCCTGCGTCCCGCCGATGCGGAAATCGACGCCAGATGCGGCGATTACCTCCTCGGCGACGGGGACGATCTCGCGCTCGGGCAGCGGCGCGGGATCGGACGCCAGCCCCGAACGAAGCCCCTCGCACTGCGCGACGTTGAAGACGGTGAAGCGTTTGAGGAACGGCACGGCCTTGGCATCACCGCCCTCGCGCGACGCGCGTTCCTTCTCGGCCTCCGGCGTGAAGCGGTCGGCATAGACAACGGTCTGTCCGCGCTCGCCCTTGCGGACGCACCCGCCCGCCTCCTGCGCTTGCCTGAACGTAAGCCATGATTGCGACGGCCAGCCATGCTCGATCACCGCGCCCCACAGGATCAGCACGTTGACGCCCGAATAATTGCGCGCGGTCAGCGCATTGCGCGGCAGGCCGGGTCCGGTTCCCCCGGTCGCGCCCCAAGGCTGGACCCACGGCAAGCGCCCCGCCTCGAGTTCGGACACGATGCGGGCAGTCACCTCGTCATAGAGATTGACCCGCGTGTCGGTCGGGCGGTCAGCGCCCGCACCCTTGCGGCGGGCACCACGGCTGGCTGGTCTTGGCACGACTGCTCCCACGCCACCCCAAAAAGGCACAAAGCCTCCCCGCGAAGGCGGAGGTGGGCGGCAAAGAGCGACCAAGAGGCCCGGCTCCAGCGGGCGGCGGCACCGGCACGGGCGAAACGCAGTGGAGCACCCCGAAGCGCAGCGAAGGGGTTGCCGCCGACCGCGACGGGCCTAGCCGGGAGCGCCGCCCGCACCCGCCGCAACGGGAGAGGCACAAGCAACGCCGCCGCGCATCCGCGCGGCGTCATCGGCCACGCCAGCGATCGTTACCGGATGGCCGAGACCCGGAGGGACTCGGCGGAGACCGGCGCCCAGGCGATGGTCGGAGTAGAGCGCGGTCGCGCACATGCGCGAGGCGCAAAAAACAGGTCGTAAACTCGTAAACGGGAACGGCGGAATTGTCGGGGATTGCTGACTGTCCGGTGTTGTTGAGCAATGGCGGAAAGCGGACGTTTGACCGGTGTCACAACCGTTCGGTTTTGACACTGCCAGCTATCGCCTGTTTTCATTCCTTAGATCGATCAGCATGGCAGTGGAAAACCGGCCATTCGAGCCACTTTCCGTAGTTCCGCTTCTTCATGCCCAATTCGGGAAAACTCAATCGAGGAGTTTTTGGGAAGGCGTGACCCGGAAGGCGCAGCGTGTGTCGCAAAAGCGGTGCCCGTCTGACCTTCCCAATCGGAAAAGTCCGCCCTGCTGTGCTAGAACCGCAAGATCGGTCGAGCGCGCGATATCCCGGAGCGCCTAGCTGGTGTCGCCACGGAGGAGAGGATGATGAAGGCGGCGCTTGAAAACTACCATGGCCGGATGCAGCGGGTGCTGGATTACATAGACCAGCATCTCGGCGACGATCTGGATTTGGAAGCGGTAAGCGGCGTTGCGGCGTTCTCAAAATACCATTTCCATCGGCAGTTCACGGCCATCTTCGGGCTGTCCGTGCATCGCTATGTCCAACTCGTCCGCATGAAGCGCGCTTCGTACCGACTGGCGTATAGGGACGCCCAAACCATCACCGACATAGCGATGGATGCCGGTTATGACGCGCCCGATGCCTTCGCCCGTGCCTTTCGGCAACGGTTCGGGCAATCGCCGTCGTCGTTCCGGAAATCTCCCGATTGGGAGCCGTGGCTTGCGGCCTTCGGGCCTCTCAACAATGCGAGGAGCAAGTTAATGCAGACCATCTACAACCACGATGATGTGACGATCCGCAACATGGGCCAGACGCCAGTGGCGATCATGGAGCATCGCGGCGATCCGGCGACGATCGGCGCGACCATCCAGCGGTTCATCGCCTGGCGCAAAACGACCGGGCTGTCGCCGAAGACCAGCCCGACCTTCAACGTCTTCCATTCCGATCCGCGTACCACGCCTCCGGCGGAGTATCGGATGGACCTGTGCGTCGGCACCGATCAGCCGATCGCGGCAAACGGCGAGCGCGTCGAGGCTGGCACCATCCCGGGAGGACGCTGCGCTGTGCTGCGCGTGGTCGGCAACACCGACAATCTGGAGCCCGCCGCATTGTATCTCTATCGGGATTGGTTGCCCACCAGCGGTGAAGAGGCACGAGACTTTCCGCTATATTGTCAGCGCCTCGCCTTCTTTCCCGAGGTGCCGGAGCACGAAGCGGTCGCGGAGCTTTTCCTGCCGCTGCGGTGACATGTCGCACCGGCTCCGTACTCCTGCAACACCTAATCCAAGGACTGGATATGAACATGTTTCACGCTGCCTTCATGGTGGCGGGCAGCTTGCTGTCAGCAACAAATGCGCCGGTACCCGATGAGGCCGCCGCGCAAGCACAGCCTGTCGTGGATGCCTTCTACACGGCCGTTGTCGCGTGCGGTCGCAGGCCGTCGTTCAGGCCGATCGTCAAACTGGCGACATCACCGGGAGCAACGCGTTACGACCCGCGTGAACGTGCTGTCGTGATCGTCCCCTATGACTTCCTCGGTCCCGGCCGACGCGCCGCTATGGAACGCTTTGCGTCGATCGGCAAGCTTGGTCTTTCGGGGCGTGAGCAATATGTCGAGGTCTTCAACACCCTGCTCGTCGCGCACGAACTTGGCCACTGGCTTCAGGAGATATCACGTCGGCCGTTGACGCGATGGCAAGCCGAGTACGAGGCCAACAGGATGATGGTGGCCTTCTGGCGCGATCATCCCGGTGCCGTTTCTTCCGAACTGCGGCTGGCAAATTTCGTTGCGCAGCGATCACCGGTCGCCGACCTCGTACCTGCGGGAACAGCCGTTGGAGAAGCTGAGTATTTCAATGCCAACATCGCAAGTATTGAGACCGACCCCATTCGCTACAGCCTTTATCAAAAAAAGATGGTCCGGCTTGCAACAGCGGAGCAGCCAGCACCTTCGTTTTGCCAGACCGTGAAGGTGGCTTGGCCGCACGAGTGACCTGAGCCGCTTTGCACTTGGCCCCCTGCTGCGTATTGTGTCAGCAATACAGTAAGAGGATAACGATTATGAATTCCGCCGACTCTGACCTGGATCGCCGAATTGCCCGTCTCGAACGCAAATATCGCGTCGCTTTTATCACCGCAGCTATTAGTTCAGCATGCGGCATACTCGCCATCGCTGGGGCCGTGGGGAGTCGCGCTGTCGCAGCGCCAACCGCACAGCCTGAGCCCAAGGTCATGGATGTGCTACGCGTTCGCGAGCTGAACGTCGTCGATAATAACGGCGTTACCCGTGTGAGGATCGGCGCACCACTGCCACATGCGGTAGTCAACGGTAAGCAAAATAAAACACGAGGCGGTCGCCCTGAGGACACGATGTCGGGAATACTCCTTTTCGATGCCGAAGGCGTAGAGCGGAGCGGTTATGCAACGGTCGATCATGGCTATTCGAATGTGCTGTTAACATTGGATGACAAGAACAAGCAGCATGCGATGTTCATTGCGGAGCCGACAGGGGCCACTACGCTTCGCCTGTTTAACGCCGACACAAAGGACCGGGTGGACGTTGCTATCAGCAAAGACGGTCCTTCTATCTCGATGATCCGCCGAGGGAGAGAGATTTACCGTTTCCCATCGGACTGACTGATGGGGAGCTTCGGCCATCGGCCTTTTCCGATTGGGATCATTTGCGGGAAGCCGACTCCGGACGCAACGGCGCTATTCGCCGTAAACCTGGTGTCATAACCGGTCGGTTGTGACACCGTCAGTCGACCTACGGTTTTCTGGCGGTTACCAAGTGTCAGAAACATGTGTCAGCGGGTGTCCGCTTTTGGGGCCTCGGGCAGCGCCGCCATACTTCTGAAATCTTGTCGCAGTCTGCCGATCACATTACGTCGGCGCAAAGAACCTTACGCGCCGGACCTGCAGGAGAAATTAGCCAGCGCCATGTTTCATTATGGTGCTCGATCACCTTGCCGGCAGACAGGTGCGCTCGATCGGCGGTCGTGTGCCCATCTTCGGGCACGACCGTCCTGAAGCCATAAGCCAACGCGCTCCGAATCGTCGTATCAACGCAGAACTCGGTCGCAAATCCCGTGACGATGACCTCGTTGATACCCCTCGCGGCAAGCTGGTTGGCGAGCGTCGTATTCAAGAAAGCGTCGCAAGATTCTTTTGCGATGCGAACGTCATCCTCTTCGACGAACAAATCTTCATGCAAGGCATGCCCAGGTTGTGAAGGATGAAGCGGGTCTCCCTCAGCTCCACAGTGCTGAACAAAGATCACCGGCGCGCCTCGCTCCCGAAGTCGCCCCGCAATCTTGATTAGCCGAACGATCAGATTCTCGGCGTCAAAGCGGGGTGTCGAAAACAGTCCTGCTTGCACATCGACAATGAGGAGCGCCTGCCTGTTCATTTTGTAAATCTACGGCTCTTTTGGACAATCTCGCAAGGGGTGACGAACGCCCAAAAATGCGTGACTGCTGATTATCCGGTTTCGGTGACGCAGATGGCGATAGCGGGAAGCTCCTCCGGCTTCCCGACCAACGCACTTGCCCCGGCATGAAGGAGTTCGTCGCGTGTCCCATACCCCCACAGGACGCCTAATGACCGGATGCTGTTTGCTCGTGCTCCCATAATGTCGTGCTGACGGTCCCCGACCATGACACAATGTTTTCGCACAAGCGCATGTTTCTCAATCACATGCGCGATTAGTTCCGGCTTATGGTCAAGTGCCCCCCCGTCCTCGGAGCCATGAATTCCTTCGAACAAGGTCGTGAGGTTGAGATGTTCGAGAATACGGACAGCAAATCTCCTTCGCTTCGAGGTAGCGATCAGGAGCCGTGCGCCTGCTTGACGCATGTCCTTCAGTGCGTCGGCAACGCCGGGGTAAAGCGAACTGCCGAATAGCCCTCGCTCGCTGTAATCCGAGCGGTAAGCGGCCACGCCCTCCACAACTCGGTCGTCGCCGTAATGCGCCAGCAATGTTGCCATAATTTCTTCGATCGGTGGACCAATCATCCCAGACATTTCGAGCAACGGCGGGGGCGAATGACCCAAGGTTTGAAGTGCAGCGTAGCAGCTTGCGTGTATGCCGGGAGCCGAGTCGATCAACGTGCCATCGAGATCGAGAAGAATGGCAGGACAAAGTTTCATTTTAACGGCTGACATCGTCCATACCACGGAAGCTACTGAGTGTTCGCCAGAGCAGTGTGATGGCGATCGAAATCAATGCGATCGAGAGGATGAAGGGCGCACCAGGAAAGAACAGACCTTTACGGTCCGAAAAATGCCCGAATATCTGGGTCATCATGATCGGGCCGATGATTGAGGTCAGGCTGACCGTGCTGGCGATGGCACCCTGCAACTCCCCCTGCGCGTCTTCGCTGACCCTCGCCGTCATCATGCTCTGCATCGAAGGAAACGTCATTCCAGTGATGGTACCCACGAGGATTGCGATGATGACGACCGACGTCGACGGCGCGAACGCTAAAAGTAGATAGCATGGGATGCCAAAGAGAAGGCTGAATCGGGCGGTGTTTCTGGCCCCGAAACGCGCAATGCTTTTGCCTGTCAACACCGCCTGGGCTGTGCCTAAGAGGACGCCGTAGAACGAAATCGTCAGCCCGCTGGTTAGAGGGGACCATCCGAATCTGAGCGCGCCCCAAAATGCCCAAATTGACGTCTGGGCCTGGCCCGAAAGCTGCATGAAGAAGATCACAGAAAGGCAGCCGATGACGAGCGGTATTTTTTTCAGTTTATTGAATGATCCAAGCGGATTGGCACGACCGATGACAAATGGTCGCCGCCGCTCGGGCGGGAGTGTCTCTTTGAGGATGAAATACCCAACGACAGCGCCCGACAGCGCCAGCACAGCCGCGATGGCGAACGGTAGCCGCGTTCCGAACTCGCCTGCCAACCCGCCGACTGATGGTCCCAGTACGAAACCCGCCGCGCCCGCGCCACCCAGGAGACCGAACGCGGCTCCGCGTCGCTCAACGGGCACGCAATCGGCGATGCAGCTGTTCGAGGCTGCCCAGGTCGCGCCCATGATGCCGGAGATCATGCGACCGACGAACAGCCACGTAAGGGAAGGCGCTACCGCCATAACGCAGTAATCGACGCCGAGCACGGTCAAGGTCGTCAGCAGGACAGGCCTTCGTCCGAACCGGTCGCTAAGGCCACCGATAACCGGCGCGAACAGAAATTGCATTGAAGCATAGGTGAACAGCAGAAAGCCGCCGATTTCGGCAGAACGGTCGATGCCTACGTTCGAAATCTGACCTATCAAACGAGGCATTACTGGAAGAATCAGGCCAAGCCCAAGCATGTCCACAAAGACGATGAACGCGACTAAACCCAGCGTTCTCTTTACGTCCCCGTCCACGGCCGTTCCCCCTGCCGCCGGTATGATTGCTTCGTTTGGCTTTTTCCAGCGAACATCACACTAAAAAGGGCGTTCGTTGATTAGTCACGCTTCGCGGCAAAGCCCAGTCCTCTCGCTATCCAACGAGGCAACATCAAGCTGTCGGTCTTAGGCCGAGGGCGACTCGGTCGTTGGCTAGATTGCCACCGTCCTGCAATGCAATTAGTATTTCAAGATTCCGCCGTCGCGCCAAAGGCGGACAGTCGTGAGGTAATTGGGGGACCACGTGAAAGCGCTGGAAGCAATGATGCTGCCGATCACTGGCTCCTGCCTCTGTGGGCAGGTGAAATTCATCTGTACAATGCCTCCTGTGTGGTCAGTCAATTGTCACTGTCGATCATGCCAGCGGCTAAGCGGTGGACCCTTTGTCTCCGCATTCTCGGTACCAGCTGAAAGCTTTGAGCTGGAAGGAGAAACTATTCGCTTTCTGCGGCAGTCAGATGCCGGTCATGTAATTACGACAACGCATTGCGCAAACTGCGGATCGCGGCTTCATGCGCAGTCCTCGGGCGCAACGCATTTGATGAATGTCTTCGCGACGGCACTTGCCGACGCTACGGGCTTCATGGCTGTGTCCAACGTGTACTTGAGCGAAGCGGCCTCTTGGATCACCCCTCCGGACGCCCAGTTTAATTTCGCGAGGATGCCTCATCGCTAAATTGGCAAGGTCGAGAGCCTTCGCGCCTGCGTTTCTACCGCTGTCAACTGAACCGTTGGCAGGTTTTGACAGGCACCGAACGCTCGGTGAACGTCGGTAATGTTGTCGAAAATGGCCGGTCTCGGAACCTAAGACGGCTGGTTTGCCACGAGTACAATCAACCCCCGTTTTTTCCCGGTCGCATTGTCCAAGGTGTCAACGGCACGCCACAAGCGCGGCGTTGGGACGAGAAATGGCCGATAGTTTGAGTTTACATCGCCGACGAGCACGAGGTCGCGATCGGGCAAATAGGCGAGCAACGGCGAGAAATGTCCATGTCCGCGACCAAAGAGCGGCCCGCGATGGAAGTTTACGACATAGCGGCGATGAGGGTCATTAACCGCACGCATTTCGGCCCGAAACAGGTCCAGTGAAAGCCCGCGCAAGACCGTGACTGGCCGGCCCGATTGCCGGTGGAGCAGGTCTGCTTCCTGATCGAGGCTTAGGCCGCCCAGCAGGTAGCCGAACATCGTATCATAAGCTGTACCCGCTAACATCTCGTCCTGCGATCGCGAGTCGCCGAGGGAATGCAGCACGTCTGCCGCCGAGGTCGGACCGCAGAAGCTTTGATTGTGTTGAAATTCGAATGCGTGCGCGGCGAAGTTGGCAGCGACCGGTTGGTGCCAAGCTTGCTGCATCAACACCGCATCCCGGTAATCATGGCCATGCTCGATGGACACCGTGTCTGCGTAGCGATCGGGTTCCAGCAACAGCGGGGCAAGCTGCATCGCTACAAGTGCCAAGAAACCAAGTATTGCAGCGCTCAGTAGGATCGAGGCTCGTATGATGAGCACCCGGCGGCTGCCGTTACCGATCAGTAGGCGGATCAGCTTATGCTGGCGAACCGCTGCAATTTGTTCGGTCATGTTACAGCTCTGGCGATTGCCCGACGCTGGTTCGGGTCAGCCCAACCGACACCGACACGTCGCCTGCTAAATCGACCACCCGGCGACAGATTGTTTGCGATCACATCAGCGACGCCCCGGTAAGGGACGTTGAGCCGTGGAAGCCTGGACTTCATCAACAGCGACAGGGCGACGGGCGGCGCGATGCGTGTCCATGGCCCTACTGGATATGGTAGCGTATCGACCGACACGGTGAGTGTGTCTGCCTCAAGAGGATCGTCGCCTGCAACCATCGCTCCGGGGCACGCCAGCGCCCAGTCAAGCGTAGACCGTTGTAATCGGCGCCAGTTCGCCAAGTGCGGGCGGTAAAGTCGCGGCACGAACGGCAAGTTCAGGCCGATCCGGCGGGTATGCGGAATGTCGAGGATCGCCGCCCCGGCGAGCATCCACACACGTCGTTCCCCGCTCAGCGTTCGCTCAGCCGCCGACACGACCTGATCGAACAGATCGACGAAGCGCGCACCGTCGGCGACGTTACCGGCGGCGCTGATCGCTGCGTCGTGCCCGGCCAAAGCTGCATCAAGCGTGGTCGATTCCGTCGCGTCGAACCTGAACACGCGTAACTTCAACCCTGGTGTGCTTCCTAAGGCGTGTCGGAACTGATCTGGATTTCGGACGGCGGCAGTAACATCATGGTTGGCCTCGAGGCAGCTTTCGACCAGCCTCCGACCAAGCTTACCCGCGGCACCCAACACCACCACGTTCATCGATACCATCCTTGCAGGCTTGCCCTGATTGCTTCGCGTCGATCCTAGCGCAGCGAGGAATGGACGGCGCATCAGCGATTTGGCAGAACGGGTCTGCAATTCTGCAGAGCGAGCCTTGCCATGGATTGGGACCTGAACGATGTTCGGCATTTCCTCGCGGTTGCCCACACTGGCAGCACGCTAGCTGCCTCGAAAATGTTGGGTGTGAACCAGACGACCTGCGCGCGTCGCATCGCGGCGCTCGAGCAGGCGCTGGGGCTTACGTTGTTCGAGCGCACCGCAAGCGGCCATCGGCTCACTGCCAGCGGCCGCTTTCTGGTCCAGCAGGGGGAAAAGGTCGAGGCGGCGGCCGCAGTAATGCTCGAGGCCGCCCAGGAGTTGGCGCGTGCGGCACACGCCCAAATCCGTTTCTCGACCAGCGATGTGCTCGCCGATCTCGTCGCCGGGCCCGCTGTTGCCAGCTTTGCGCAGGCCCACCCCAGCATCAGCGTAATTTTCAACGCCGATAGCAGAGCGGTCGATCTGGCACAGGGCGAAGCTGATGTGGCTTTGCGCGCGGCTCCTGCAATGGAAGAGCAGCAGCTGGTTGTCCGCAAGGTCATGGACACGCCGTGGGCTGTCTACTGTGCTGCGGCTTGGGCGAAGGGTCACGAAATGCCCACTTCGATTACCGAAGCCGCGACGCATCCGTTGGCAACATTGGAGGGACGGCCTTCCGCCATGCTCAGCAGCGTAATACCGGCTTCGACCGTCCGCTATGCCAGTAACAGTATGAAGGCCCTGATCGAAGTGATCAAGACCGGTGAATGTGTCGGCGCACTGCCGATCCTGGTGGGCGAACAAGATGCTGACCTCAAACGCTGCTTCGTTTTGGATGTCGATGCGGGTGGCCTATGGATCGTTTTTCATGAGCGGCTACGGCATGCCCCACATGTCAGGGCGTTTGTCGATCACTTGGCAGCGTTCATCCTGGCTTGGCAGCAGGGATTGGTAGTTCGGAAATAGCTTCCGTGCAGTCGGCACCAGATCTGGCACCTCCGGGCAATGTGATGCCCTGAATCCATGCCCACTTTCGGACGTTTCGCGACAGCAAAGGGCGATCTGAACGGATGGCAGGTTCTGAACAGACCCGTTTCGCGATTATACGACCACAATGTTGTCGATTGCCGCCGGTCGGCGACCCGCCCGCGATCGCGCTCAAAACCGGGGCACATCCGGCCCGTTCACATCGTTCTCGCTTAGCGTTGTTTACGGAACAATGTTTGCGGTGACCTCAATTCGGACTTCAGGCGGCACAGCTCGCCGTTCCCGTATTTATTAACCCCGCTCGGATAATGTTAGACAGGCCCCGGGGGTTCGATGGTGCGCGGAAAGATTTGCATAGGTTTTCTGATTATGGCCACCGGATGTAGTGCCCCTGTGCCCGGGCGATACCAACTGCCGATCGATCAGATTTATGCGCGCCTTGCCCACAATGATCTGAAGGATTTCAAGCTGGACCGGCAGTGCGGGCTGCTACTCGACATCACGCCCGATGGAATGCCCAATCGTTCCGTGATCTGGCGCGTCACGAGTAGCAATGTGGACATCGTTCAATTCGCCGCCATCCTGACACCGGTTTCTCAAACCGAGACCCAAGTCGACATCCAGGTGCTGCAACTGGCTGACGACCCCTATGATGGAAGACACCCTGCGTTTCAGCAACCGATCCGGCCCGCAATCGCGGAGGCGGTGGCATCCGCGATCGAACAGCGAGAATTCGACTCGTCGCGGGTCGAAAATAAAGATTTGGCTATCATCAAAGTCGAAGATTCGCCCGAACTCAAGAAGCACTTGCCTGCGGTGTTGGATGCCAGTGGGTGCCTGCTGCAGCGCAGTTCGATCGAAGCAGGAATCGGTCATTTCGAAATCGGCGATGAACCCGGCCAATCTCATGATGACTGATAGTCGCCTGCCGTTCGCGTTTTGGCTAGCAGCGATCGTCGGCCTGGCACTTGCAGGCTGTGCTCGACCGGGTGTTGTCTACCAGGTTCCGATTGCGGACGCGCATGCGGCTCTCGAACGGTCCGACGTTCCACGGATCATATTCGGCGGGGCGCAAGTTGAAGTGCAGATTCTCGAACAGGGCCCCTCACGGGTCATCTGGCAAATCAACGAAGGCGGAGCTGAGCAATTGCACTTCACAGCCGATCTCGCGGCTGTCGACGGACAATCGACACTGGTCACGATCGCGGTTGCGGGGCCGGATTCCGGACCGCATGTTGCTAACAAACAGCGGCTCGACTCTGCACCCACTATCGTCAACCTGTATGCCACCGCGATGGAGGAGCAGGTGGCATCGGTACTCGAACATCGCGCGTTTGAGAAGCAGCGGCTTTATCCGGCATTAGGCGTTGCTACATTCGCCAACTTGCCGACGCTGTCGCATGAGATGGGCGAAGCAGGTGTGGATCAGCGTCACCGAGAGCGCGCCAACATGGAAAATGGATACGCCAACGCAGCAAAGAGTCATTGACAAGGCGTCTGCTTTTAAGCCGACTCAATCGCGAACGGAGCGGCTGAAAAGTCGTCGGCTCCTGTCAGGCAGTAACTAGGGAAGTCGCAACGTTAGCGCCGAAGCGCAAAGGCGGGATTCCAAAAATGCTCGCGTTAGAACGTGACCTTCACGTCGCCACCTACATGGACGTGCGTGCCTGTCGCATCATTGCCTGTAACGCCGTTGCCGAAAACATTGATCGCAATGTGGTCAGTCACTTGATAGCCAATCCGCGCCCCGAATTCTCCCGTTAGCTGTTCCATCGATAGCGGCGAGAGTATTCCAAACCCTGGTACGCCAACTGCAAGCGTTGACTGATAGTGGTAGCGTCGTACTTCGGCGGCCCAAAGGGTCGCATCGACGCGCTTGGAAAACGCGTGAGTCCATTGCGCACGTACTTTGACCAATGTTGCCGTCTCGCGCGCGTCAGCCACATGCGCTTCGAACGGATTTGAAGGTGAAAGCGTTTCGACATAGCCACGCGTGTTCAGCCTTTGCCGTCCCACTTCGAGCGAAAAGGCCAGTTCGTCGTTCGGTGTCGCTTCGACAACGCCACCTCCACGTACAAAGCCATAAGTCTGATTGGCCTCCGCACGCCCTGTGCCGGCGGCAGTACCGGCGCCATTGGCATAGGAGCGGGTGAACGCGTATTGCCCATTCGGCGACCAGAAGCCGCCCGCTTCCAACAGCAAGTGCTTCGAGGCCGACAGGTCATAAATATAGCGCAGCTTCGCGGCGAGCAAAAACACATCCTCTATTCGGCTACTGCGATAGCCTTCCGATCCGTATGACAAGCCGCCGATAATGGTCAGTCCGTTGCCAAGACCAATCCGTCCGCTTGTCCCGCCAGCGTTTGATCCAACGGTGCTGAAGATGCCAGCACTCGAAGGAGCGATGATCCGCTCATTGTCCGCAAGCAGCGGCGCGGCAAAACCGTGCTGCTGCGCCATGATCCCGCCACGGCTGGCACCAAGCTGGTCGATCGAGGATTGGATTGACGCGGCCGAGGTCAGTCCGACGATGGGTGTGGGTGTCGGGGTTGGTGTCGGGGTTGGTGTCGGAGTTGGCGTCGGAGTCGGAGTTGGTGTCGGAGTTGCAGCAGTGGGTACAAAATTGCTGGAAGTTGTTGCAGCGCCATTGGTTACATCGACGTAGCGGATGATGTACACACCTTGGTCGGTTGAACCGGGGAACAGACCGCGACCGGCAATATATTGCCCGTCGTTGGAGATGTTGTCCGCCGTCAGCAAGGTGATGTTGGTGAGATCGACGCCCGCCGCTGTGACGAGCGAATTGAGGTTCTGGATGCCTGTGGCCTGTGTCCAGCGGAAGGCGCGCGCGGTATTATCGACATTGGGAATTTTGAACCGGCCGGTGCCCCCTGAGAGCCTGATGTCGGGCGAGAGAATACCGACGACTATTTTCCCGTCGCCGGAAATGTCCGTGGCATATGATTGGTTGAAGCCGGCGACGCTGCCGATGTCGACCGCGCCTGTCGCCTGCGTCCAGCGGAAGGCATGCGAGATTGGGGTCGAATTCGACGAGAGATTGCCGACGACGACTGACCCGTCGTTGCTGAGTGCGGTCGCCGCATCCGTCGTCATGCCGAGGCTGGTCGTAACGCCTGCTCCGGTTGCCGCGTTGGATAGCACCCAGCGGAACGCCTGCGACTGATTTGGTGCGGGGTTATACTGACCAACAACGATCGTCCCGTCGTCGCTGGTTGCATAGGCTTGCGAGTAGAGGCCGGTTGGGGTCCCGCCCAGGTTTTGCATACCGAGCGCCTGCGTCCAGCGGAACGCCTGGTAGTTCGAGCTGGCGCTCGCGTCCCCGGTGTAGCTGTAACCGACGACAACCGAGCCATCGAGATTGGCACCGTAAGCATAGGAGGTGCCTTTGGGCCCTGCGAAGGTGCCGAGGTCTTCAAACAATTGTGTGTCGATGTTATACCGGAAGGCGTGACGCGGCGTAACGGCGATGCCGTTGAAGGTCGCGCCCGTTCCGGCGGCGTCGAAGGCCCCGACCACATAGGGATCGCGGGAAGCCTTTTCCGCGTAGACACCATCCGCAATTCTCATGGAAGCTTCCAGCGAGTCCCCAATCCGCTGCTGCAAGAAGGGCGCACTGGAGAAATTGGCAGGATACAATGAGATATAGGCACGATTCTGGGGGGATACGTTCGGTTTCGTGCATTTGTAGTCGGCAATCACCACTTGAGTGCCGACAGGAGCCTGCACGCTCGCGTTTTTCTGACCGACCTGAAAGTCGGTAACAACGTTATCGGGGACGCAGAAAAATCCGTCGGATGTTGAAAAAGACGGAATCGACTGCGCACAAAGCGGCTGCGCGATCGCGGTGCCAACCAACAATAGGGCCAGCTTTAAGCGCCGTTGTGACGTTCTTGACACGGTCATAAATCCCCTGCCTGCCGGGACGATCGCCGAAAGTCATCGAGGCGACCGTCCAGTTGAGAATTCAAGGTGACGGGCGAGCAACGCTGCGTAAATTGGACCACAGCCCTACGACTTGAGCCCCGAGGACTTACGACTGCCGCGGGACTTGCTGACTTACGAACCACCGCGCAGTATCTGGCGATGTTGAAAATTCTGATCGTCGATGATCATGCCGTCGTGCGCGAAGGCGTCGCCGCCGTACTTCGCCAGGAGCTGGGCCTACCGACGGTCTTCCATGCCGCCGATGTGGGCGTTGCTCTTGCAATCGCTGCCGAACACTCGGACCTCGATCTGGTGTTGCTGGACCTCTCGATGCCAGGTGTATCTGGGATGGGCGCCCTCAAGGTTTTTGGGGCGCGTCATGAAGCCATTCCGGTCATCGTGCTTTCGTCCTCGGAAGACGAAGCCGACGTTCGCGGTGCGATTGCGCACGGAGCGCTCGGCTATGTCGCGAAGTCGGCAAAGCCAGCGACCTTGCTTGCCGCCGTGCGCCTCGTCCTCAGCGGCGAGATCTATGTGCCGTCCTTCATGGCGCGTGGAAACGCCGTTGAACCGGAGTGCCCCGATCGACTGGCGACGCTGACCCAACGCCAGCGTGACGTCCTGCAGCTCGTTGCGGGCGACGCGTCGAACAAAGAAATCGCCTACCGGCTGACGATTTCGGAGAAAACCGTGAAAGCCCATCTCACAGCAATTTTCAGGGCACTGAACGTGACCAACCGCAACGAAGCGGTCCGCGCTGCGACCTTCCCATCGCCCTAGGCTGAGCCGGTCCGGAGCAACATATTGCCGACCGCGGCGCGTAACTTTGCGTTGGAAAGCGGCTTATGAAGTAACAGAAAGCCGCCCGCTGTCGCTTCAATGATCCTGTCCGGCGCGGTGTCGCCCGTAATGAGCATGGCAGGAACCGTGCTTCCGTAAGTTTCCTGAACGGCCTGGATTGCAGCGATACCTGTGTCGCCGTCGCGGAGTCTGTAGTCGCTTACGATCAAATCGGGTCGTATGCCGGTGGCCGCAGCGCTCATCATTACCTCACCAGCGGAACCGCCAACGGTCACGCTATGCCCCCAGCTCGTCAACAATACGGCCATGGCCTGACGGATTTCGACTTCATCGTCGATCACGAAAATAGATCCGGTTCGGCCGGCGCGCTTGGGCTCAGTCTCGGCGAGCGGAATGATCGGCAGTTCGCCTGTGCAGAGCGGTACCGACAGCCGAAAAGCGCTGCCGCGGCCCGAAGCGGACTCGAGGGTCAGAGTCGCACCGATCAATGGCGCGATGCGCTTGACGATCGCCAAACCTAGTCCAAGTCCCTTTGTGCGGTCGCGTTCTGGATTGCCAACTTGGTAGAACTCATCGAAAATACGGCTTTGATCGGCGGTCGATATTCCAGACCCTGTATCCCAGATTTCAATGGAAAGTGCTCCCGCCCGGCGTCGACAGCCCACCAAAACCCCACCCGAGCCCGTATAGCGAACCGCATTGGCAACGAGATTTCGGATAATGCGCTCGAGCAAGACAGGGTCACTGATGACCCACGCAGAGCTTGTAACCAAGCGCAGCGTAATGCCCTTGTCGGCAGCTTCGCCCGAGTGATCGCGACACAAGCGTTCGAGCAACGGCGCAATGGCGACAGTTTCAAGACGGGCCTGAACCACGCCGGCATCGAGTTTCGAGATATCGAGCATCGAGGCAAACAGGTCATCCATTGCGCCAACCGACCTGTCGATGTGATCGACGATCTGGCGCGACTCCTTGTCCATCTTGCGACCACGAAGGGCGCCAATAAAGAGGCCTAGAGCATGGATGGGCTGGCGAAGGTCATGGCTGGCAGCGGCAAGGAAACTGGACTTAGCGGCATTGGCCTGATCGGCGCGTTCTTTTTGGATGCGCATGTCTTCAGCGAGATCGAGATTCTCGAAGCGAAAGCGCAGGCCTTCCCTCAGCTGGGCGTTGAACAGGGACACGATGATGGGAAAGGACGCCATATAGATGATCAACAGCGTCAGGATCGTGTTGCCGTAAGGATAGGGGTGGTGCCAAAACAGCCAGATGTGCGGGATCATCGCAGGATACGTGAAGACGAGATAAGTCCGGGCATAAGAGCCGAAAACCACGAGGGCGCCTGCGACAACACCGGACCAGGTCAAAAGCAACGTCAGTACCTGAAGCTGATCTCCGTCGGCAATCAACCAGATCGTACCAAGACACCACGCAAGCCCTTCGGCCAGCGCAATAGCCGTGAACATTGAATTCCACCTCCGCCAGTCGGCGTCGGGTGGCGATACGCGCCAGTATCTCATGCAAAGAAGGATATGGGCCATGGCGCAGGCACCAACTGTTGCGCTCCAAAGATACGCAACCGGCGTGAATACCGGCGACGACCCGTGCATGGTTGCTGCCAACAGTACCGCAGTAACCGTCGCCATCAAGACACCGACCGGGCAATTGCGGAACAACACGCGAGTTTTTTCAGATTCGATGCGGTCGACGCGCGGTACAAAAGCGCGGCTCGCGACGGCACCTATGGCTGGCAACTCCGTGATTACGAGCGCTCCGTTTCGGTAACCCAATCACTTTGGGTGGGTCGGTCCCGAACGGATGAGGTATCGGTCGCCTTGTGTCAAAGGGGCACGTTTGCCATTGATCCCAAGCAACGGCGCAATTGAACAGGGGATCGATATTTTTGATCCCACACAATCTTGCCAAACCGTCAGCTCCGGCCGAAAGTGACGTATGCTCGCTGCGACGAAGTCGAAATCCATTACAGGTCGTCTACGTGCGGGTCGCAAGGGGCTGTTCCTCGAAACGCTATCTGGCGAACGGTGGATTCTGGACGTCGACCAGAATGCGCGTAATTTTCTTGGGCAGCAGTTGGTAGTCGAAGGCAACCTCACCGCGCCGCACGCTCTGTCGGTCAAATCGTTCCAACCGGTCGACGACCGAGCCCGATAGCGGTCCACATCAGCTTGTGCCCGCGGAAAATATGCCGCGCCGCAACGACACACCGCACCAAGACGCAACTAGAGAATTCGTCGCATGTGCGCGAGCGCCTCGTTCTCGGTCTCAAAATATCGTCGGCGACCAGCGCGATCGCACTTCGGCGCCCCCTGATCTCCAAGCCCGCCGACATCGCTGCTTGGATTTGTCGACAGACCTAATTGAATGCGTCAGTCGGGGACATTAGCGCCGCAGGGTAACATTCAGTGCCTCCAGTTCGCTAGGCGCGAACCCGTCGAATGCCTGATCGAAAACACGGCCTGCCAGGCGCCGCACCGAAGCAATTGCTTCACGCCCGGAGTCGGTCAGAAAGACTTCGGTGACCCGGGCGTCGGTCGGGCGAACGTCAGTACGAACCAGCTTGTCCAGTTCCATCCGCTGGACGGTTTTGGTCATGGTCGAGAGCTTCAAAACGGCGTGATCAGCCAGGTCACTACACTCGCCGGATGGATTTCGGTGAGGATCATAAGCGCGCGCCAGCGTGCGACGTCCATGCCGACGCGCTTCAGGACAACGTCCGTATCATGCGCGTAGCGGCGGCTTACCTTGGCGAGCCAAAAGAATGGCCACGCTTCCAACCGTCATATATTTTCGTCACGCTTCGGCTCGTTTTTGTCGGTTACAATTTGAATGGTGGCGCGTCGTAGGGTTGATGCGGTCAGCCCGAATAGGCGGCGTACCGTCGCGCTCAAATGGGCAGAGCTCGAAAACCCCGCATCATAGGCAGCACTGGTCAGCGTCTCCCCGCGTGCGATCGACCTGATCACGGCATGGATGCGCGCGCGCATTCGGTATTGGCCAAACGTCATGCCAGTTTCGGTTCGGACGCGGCGACGGAACGCTTGGGTGCGAAGACCGGCAATGGCGGCAGCGCGATCGATATTGCCATCGTCATAAGGCGAACTCCCGGTTGCACCCAGGGCTGCCTCCAGTCGCGGAGACAATATCGGACCGCAGATCTCGAGTAGCGTCAATATTTGCGCAGCGTAGGTCAGAACGATGGCTTGGTTCTCACCCTGCATTATTAAGCGCACCGCCAGGGCAGAGGCGCTTTCGTAAATCTGCCCGAGACGATGCTCCTCAACTACCGCCTCTGTGTAGACAAATGCCACGGCACCGTTCGCTTTAAGGTGATGAAATGACCGCGCCGGGATGATCGCATAGCGTAGGAGCCGGAACGACTGCATGTCGTCAATCGCGAGTTCGAATGGGGCTTCGAGCGCGATGGCAATTGTTGTGACAGCCACCCGATGCGGAGTCAGGTCGAAAGAGCGCCCCACATAAATCATGTCGTTGCCAAGCAACACCAGCTTGGACTGACCAATGGCCAGTTTTTGAAAGTGCTCGGCGGTCATGATGCTAGGCGGCGGCAGAGCGAAGGGGAAGGGAAGGCATGTGCTGATCATCGTATTGACAATTGCCTTGTTGGGGTTTGCGTTCATGGGATTGGTCGCAATGGCGGCACCGGCGCGCGTAACGCGAAAGTTTGGCATATCCGAACTCGACGCCGATGGGCGCAACGAAGTCCGGGCGGTCTATGGCGGCTTTGGCCTTGCCGTCGCCGGTGCGCTCGCTGTCGCGTTGGCCGAGCCGGCTTGGCGCGTTTCGGCCGCCGCCGCCGTGGGGGTCGCACTGGGCGGCATGGCACTGGGCCGGTTATGCTCCGCCATGATCGACCGCAGGATCGGGCGCTTTCCGATGTTGTACGGCGCGATCGAAGCTGGCGGTTCACTATCACTGCTCGCTGGGATCTTGTTTTAAGCGCGGGCAATGTCGAACCAGACGATCGCGAGCAGCGGCAATGCCACGCAATCGACCAGCGCGACTTGACGGAGCGGGCCGATGGGCGTGCCACCCAGCCGGTAAGCGACAAGGAAACCGATGACGCTGACGGTAACCGCGAACGCTGCGGGCAGTCGGATTGCGTGAACGAACGTGGCGATGAGCGATGCGGCGACAAGCGCTGTGAAGATCAGTGCGCGGTGCGCGAGCAGGATTCCCAGATCGCCTACTGGGTCCATGCCGTAAAGCCGCTGCCGTAAAATCGACGAAGCCAGCCCAAATGCAGGGAGAATGTGAATCAGAGCCAATCCGAGCCATGCGAGGCGCACCACGAAGATCATCCCGCGTTCGCCTTTTTAGAAAAGGCACCAAGCCCGAGCGCGAATAGGAGCAGCACGAGCGGGCCCACCACCTGCGGGATCTCGCTCGTGAACTGGCGTGCCGAGCAAATGCCCACAGCAAGCTCGCCGATATGAATGATCGCATGGCCTCCGAGCCAGATCGCAGCGAGGCTCAGTAACAGCGTTCGGGCCGCGCCGTGAACAAGGCCGCCGATCACGAGCGCCCCGACGGTCGCGTAGGTCCAGCCAACGTCACGAATAAAATGGGCGTTAGCAACGCCCGTTCGCCATACGATCGGAGTCGCGGTGAACCAGCCCAATGGAGTCATCACCATCCAGACGCCATTGGCGAGGAGCAAAAGGCCAACGATCAACGCAATGATATTCGAACCCGTCCGCATACGACGCCCCCCATCGAGAAGGTGAGTTAGCCTAGTATGAGGATAGCAACTTTCGAAATTTAGCCTCTGTAGCCCACTTTTGTCGACGAAACCATTCGTGTCGGGGGCTCCTCCTCGCTGAAACTGTGAGGCGCGGCCACGATGGATGGGTGCGTGACAATTGGAACGTCTGGCAAGTCGGGGGGAACGGACAGGCAGCTCTTGAGCCGAAAAGCCGCTCAGCTGACATCCACGGAAAAGCCCGCGGAAATTTGAAGCGCTCAATTTCCTTTCAAAGCTCTTTGGAGTCGGTAGAGCATTATTCGTGCGCAAGGGAACGATCATCGTCGTCATCGCGCTGGTCGCAATCGCAGCCTTGCTGTTTCTTGGGCGTTACGGATCGACGCCGTCGTTCCGTGATGCTTCGGGCTCCGTCGTTGCAGGCAGCGTTGCGGAAATGCAGCGCCTTCGGTTGGGAGGGGTCGAGCAATCCGTCACAATTAGGGGTCGAAACAGCAATGCGCCGATCCTCATATGGTTACACGGCGGCCCAGGCACCGACGAAACGGGCTTATGGAGAAAATACAACGGTCAACTGGAAGACCATTTCGTCGTCGTATATTGGACGCAGCGAGGGACCGGACGGTCTTACAAAGATGATATTCCTGCGTCCTCGATGACCATTGGCCAGTTTTTGAGCGATCTTGATGAGTTAGTCGCCCATTTACAGCGGCGCTTCGGAAGCCAGAAAGTTGTTCTGGCTGGCCACAGTTGGGGAACCAGTTTCGGTGTGGCCTATGCACAAACGCACCCGCAGAATGTCGCAGCATTTGTCGGCGTCAGTCAGGTGGTGAACGCGGCGGCAGGAGAAAAACTCTCGTATCGTTTTACCGTGGGCGAGGCCAAACGACGCGGAGACGGTTTGGCGCTTCGCGAACTGGCTGCATTGGGTGAACCCCCTTACCCAATTGAGTCCATTATGACTGAACGGAAGTGGCTCGAAGAATATGGCGGCGGTTCGTTCCACAAGCAGACTTCGCTCCTCAGTCTAATGTGGCAGTCGTTCGGGGCAAGCGAGATGACGCTGCTAGATGGCATCTACTTCAAGTCCGGTGCTGATTTCTCGCTTCACGCGCTGGCCGATGAAAATGCGCGGGTCGATTGGTGGAGTAACGCACGAAAGTTTGACATGCCGGTTTTCATCGCGTCCGGTCGCTTCGACCACAACACCGATGCCGGTCTTCAGAAGGCTTGGTTCGACCGGATCGCTGCGCCCGTTAAGATGCATCGATGGTTTGAGCATTCGGCGCACTCTCCACTTTTTGAGGAGCCTGATGCGTTCAATCGATTCATGATCGATGAAGTGTTGCCGATGGCGCAAAAGTGGCGGACCACTCGGCCGAAATGATGGCGGCTTCTGGGGAAAGTGCTAACTCTCGCCAAAGTCCGAAATCCTGTCGGTTGCCGATCCATGGCGTTATGAGCCCGCAGCTTAGTCGGCTGCGATGGGATCGCTGCGTACACCGAGAGCGACCAACGCGTTTTCAAGACCAGCGCCAATAATCCAGCGAGCGCGCTCGAGATGTGAGCGCCAGCACGCCTCCGCCGAGTTGTCGGAAAGATCGAGTTGCATCAGCGATATCGCAGCCGTCCGCCAGTCGTCGCCTGTATCGGCGGCATCGATCAGGGCAGCGTAGAGCGACAGATGCGTTCGATCGTACGCGACCACATCGTTTCCGCTTGGTGCCAGTGGTGCGATGAGGGACATCAAGAAACCTTCTCGAAGGTATGCAAGCATAACGAATAGGAATGATCGTTCCTAGAACTTTCGTTCCGGTAACCTGATCCGTGGTACATGGATCTGAAGCACGTTCTGGCGACGAATCTTCGTCGACTTCGCCACGAACGGAACCTGACGCAAGAAGATATCGCCGAGATGACGGGATTGAGTTCCCGCTATGTCGGATCGATTGAGCGCGCGCGCGTTTCCGCGAGTGTCACGATCCTCGGTAAGCTGGCCGATGCTTTCAAGATCGAACCCTCGGTGCTGATCGCAAAGTCCCCCTGATCGCGATACGTGCTTGCCCGACCAACACGATCCCCAATTTGAGGTGACGTATAATGGGTCGCGCACGGACCTTCAAAGGGCATCTTTTGACCAGCGACCCAGAGCCGCCGCACGCGCGCATTGCAGCCGACGCTGCGACTGCGCGTCGCGGCATCAGGCAAGGTTCGGCGCGATGTCCGCTAACCGCCAGACACCGAGCGACTTGTCACGATATCCGCCATCGGCCTCGTCGCAGCCCTCGTTGAGCAACCGGAAGGGTTCTGGCCAATCGAAGGGCGATCGCATGAAATTGAGCGGCCGCCAGTCGCCATCCTCGATGTCGGCGTTGGTCATCCACTCGGGAAAGGTCGTCGTGAGCAGCCATGTCGCGCCGGATCGCGCGAAATTGTCGAGCGCGCGCACAACGTTATCGAACGAGAGGTGGACGAGGCAGTCGCGGCAGAGAACGGCGTCGACCCCGGGCAGCGCGTCGGCCGTGATGTCGGCAAGCAGGAAGCGCCGGTTCAGAGCATTGTCCGCAGCGTGCGCGCGCGCCGCCTCGATGAGTTCGGGTACGATGTCGACGCCGATATAGTCGACGTTCAGGCTCGCCTGCCGGATCCACCGGGCATCGCCGCAGGGCGCATCGAGCAGCGACGCTATCCCGAGCTCGCCCAAGAGCGCCGGCAATGCGGCTTGGAGCACGCCGGTTGCTTCCGCTTCGGACCCAAGACCCGAGACACTGGTCGGCGCCCCCCAGAGGTTGGTCTCGTGGATGCGCTGGAACCGAGCGGCGAGTTCGAGGCCGGCGAAGCTGTCGCGGCTGGCGTCGAAACGCTGGTGCGCAAGCACGGGCGGGCGATCCTCATCGCGCATTCAATCTCCTCTCGTTGCTACCAATCCGACCGGTCTCGAGACCCTGGCGACGCTGAAACTGCCAGCAAACTCTCTCATAACTGTGGTCGGTTGGCCAGTCTCGACACACATCGACTGCAGCGTTTGTTGTCACCGGCTTGATCTCGAAGCCCGGTCGCGGTTGCGGACTTGCATGCCGCTACAAGCCGTCCATCGCAAGGACGGCCCGCGGGCCATTGCGAATCGCCGTGCGTCCTGCGGCCAGCAGCCGCCGCACGCGCGACTTGCGGTGCTCGCCGTCCCCGGGCCAGTCGCCGGGACCCATCAGCAGGTCGGCGGTTTCCCGCAGGCTCGCGCCCGCTTGCTGCGCATCGACAGCGGCGAGCGCGAGCAGCGTGCGTGACCATCGCCGATGATCGGGCACGGCCGGCAGCGGGGCGTGCCACCTGCGGATCACCGCCAGCCGGTCCCCGAGCCGGTCGTCGTCGGCAAGGAGAAACTGCAGCAGGACCGGCCCGGCGCGGGTCGAGCCTTCGACCACGTCCACTCGAACATGCTGGCCGTTACGACCGACGACGAGATGCTCGACGCCGTCGGCACCGACCGCATTTGCCTTGACCGACGATGCATCAAAGCGTCGTCCGGTCTTCGTGGTCCCGGGCACGGCACGGACCGGCAGCACGCACGGATCGACCGCCGCCGACCAGAGCGGCGTGACGTGGGCACAGCTCAGGCCGGGATCCTCAGCGAAAGTGCAGCCCCCAATCGGCGGTGAAGCCGGTTTCGGCGGCGACACCGGCCTCGCCGGTCGCCGCCAACGACCGATAGGCCGCGCGGTAGGCGGGGTCGCGGCGCAGCACCTCCCAGGCGAGCGCCGGTCGCCCGGCGCGGGCGACCGCCTCGACGGCCGCCCGGTCGGGTGCGATCAACGCCATCACGCGCCGCGCTCTGCGTGTTGCGCCCGGACGAACGCGGCAGCCGCCTCGGCTTGGTCGGGGCGCAACGCATCGATCGCCGCCAAATGCTGTGGGATGTCGTCGCCGAGCAGGACCGACGGGCACCGCCCCTCGACATTGCCCAAGTTGGGGCGGTGCTGGGCGTAGCCGACAAGCGCGGCAAGCGCGGGCTGGAAGTGTCGTGCGACCTGCGGGGGATAGACCAGCCACTGGAGTTCGAACGGCTTCAGCCAGCCGAGGCAATAGCTGATGACGATGCCACGCCGCGGCACGCTGGTCATGTTTTCGCCGCCGCCGTGAAGCGTCGAGCCGAGGAACATGAGCGCATCGCCGGGCAGCACCGTTGGAACGACGGCCTCGTCCTCGGGTAGGACGGGCACGTCCTGGTCGATATGACTTCCGGTCCACAGGCGGGTGCCGCCGTTCGCCCGGGTGAACGTCGTCAGCGGCCACATGACGTTGACGAGGTATTCGACACTGCCCTTGGGGCCCTGCCACATGTCCTGGTCGCGGTGCGGCAGCTGCGGCAGCGCGCCCAGCCCGATCTCGATCGCCTGCGTCAGGTTGAGCGCGATCCGCTCGCACCAAGGCAGCAGCATCGCCTCGACCAGTTCAAGGACCAGCGGGTGCATCACGAGCTGCTCGATACCGGACGCGCGGGTCAGCAACGACCCGAAGCGCCGGGTGCGTTCGCCGTAGAAGGCGCCCTGGCACAAGGGCGTCGCCGCGAAGCATGGGTCGAGCTCGGCCTTGATGTTGACGATCACCGCCGGATCGACGGCGCGCCCGAAAACGCACCAGCCGTCGCGCGTCAGCCGCGCCGCATTGGCGTCGACCGTGGGGCTCATGCCGGCACCCGGTCGAGCGCGGGCGTATAGACGCCGGTCCAGCGCAGCCGCTCGGGCGTGTCGGGTCGGACGGTGATCTGGAACGCGCCGATCGGCCCGCCGGGGATGCGGACTGCCGGGCCGAGCGGCTCGGCCTGCCAGCCCATGGCGAGCACTTCCTTCCTGAACGGATCTGGGATGACGCCGGTGTAGCGCTCGATGCCACGCGCGAGCGCGACGTCGACCATCGCGGAGAACAGCATGTTGCGCAGGGCGCGGCGACGTTCGGCCCCGTGCCGCTGCGGCAGGCATAGCCGCGTGCTTTCCCAGGTCGCTTCGTCCGAAGGCACGCCGAGCGGGCAGAGGTGCGGGAACAGCGTGTCGAGCATGTGCGGGCGGCTACTGGGGAACAGCCGGATCGAGGCGGCATGGCTGCCGTCGGCCTCGGCGGCAATCAGGTAGACCGTCTCGGCGGTGTCGAACTGGTCGATCTCGTAGCAACCGTCGACGACCGGCACGTCCCAGCCGAACAGGTCGACGAACAGGCGCTTGCGATCGGCGAACATGGATTGCAGCAACGGCCGGCTGGCCGCCGCGAGATGGTTGTCGATGACGTGAATCATGAGGTGCTCCCTTCGCGTGTGTTGACGCCACGCAAAGGAAGCAGGGACGCAGGCGACGGGCAGCCCGAGCAATTACCCGGGTTGACGCGGTGCCAGCTCGTGGAGGCCGATCTCGCCGGCGAGCAGCGCGCCGATGACCAGTTCGGTGCGGTCATGCGCGTCGAACAGCTGCCGCGCCTCGGTCAAATACCCGTCGACCGTGCGCGGCGTGAGCGCGAGCGCACGCGCGATCTCCTTGTTGGACAGCCCGCGCCCGGCGAGGATCACGCAGTCGCGCGGGCGGGGATGCAGCCGCGGCGGCGTCGCGACGACGGCGGCCGGCCGGACGAGCCGTCGCGCTGCCTGGAAGCCGAAGATCCCGACCATCTGCGCGACGCCCAGATAGCGCCGTGCCTTGTCGGGTCGCCGCGTGCCCGCGAAGGTACACGAGCCCGTCGGCGTGCCGAGCCGGACATAGGGGACGGTGATGCCTTCGTTCAGCCCCTCGCGCGCACCAAGCGCGAAGCTGTCACGGTCGCGACGATCGAGCCGGATGATCCGGTCGAGGTCCGACCAGACGAATGCGCCGTCGGCGAAGACGCAGCCGCGGATCACCGGGTCGCGCCGGTAGTGGCCCTGCGCGATCAGCCGGTCGGCGATCGCCGGCGGGTAGCGCTTGAGGTCGACGAGGCCATGGTCGGGCACGCGCAGGTCACTGTGGTCGACGAGCGCGAAATGTCGGAAATGCAGGTCGCGGGTAACCGCCTCGATCAGTGCGAGCAGGTCGTCAGGCGAGGTCGCCGCCCGGAGCGCTGCAATGACGGCCTCGGCCTCGGCGATGCAGGCCTTTCCCAATGTCGCAGGAACAGGGACACGGGTCGGCACGGCATCACTCGCTTGGTCGCCGCCAGCGCGCGAATGGAATGACGGGGCGGTGGGCGCGCTGCACGCGGACACCGGTCGAGACGAGCGCTTCGGCATCGGGATCGCGGCTCGGGTTCTGGATAAGGTTCTCGGTGCGCCAGTTGTCGAAGACATAGCTGTCCGCACCAGAATCGAGGCGGAAGGTCACGAAGTCGGTGAAATGCGTCATGCCGCAGCCGACGCCGTTCTCGACGGTGAAGTAGCGGCCCTTGACGACGATCCGGCCATATTCGAACGGGTCGCACTGGCCACCTTCATCGGCGCGGAGCACGATATGGTCGTTGCGCGCGACCAGGACCCAGCGGCCCGCGCGCAACCGGTAGATGAGAAGCGGGCGGTCGCGCGCGGCGCTGCGGCTTTCCCCCCGGGACGCAGCCGCCACGATCGTGAACCGATGGGCGGCGTCCGGATGAGCGGGTGTCGTCGCCAGCAATTTGAGGCCCGCCGGCAGGACAGGCTCGCTTGCTCCAGGGGTCGCCTCTGCCGCGACCGCGGCCGCAAGCGAGAACATCAGGGCGATGGCAAGCGACAAGGTCCGTTGGCGCATCATGCCAGCCGCCCGAGTGTCGGGACGAGTTCGGAAAACGACGTGATCGCCGCATCGGCCTCGCCGCACGCGAAGCTGTCGCTGCCGAAGCCGGTCACCGCCGCGAGGAAAGGCACGCCGGCAGCTGTCGCCGTCGCGCGGTCGATGCGCGAATCGCCAACGAACACGGCGCTACCGCCGCCGCAGTCGTCGATGCACCGCCGCAAGGGACGCGGGTCGGGCTTGCTTGCCCCTGTCGTGTCGCCGCCGACGATGCTGGCGAAGCGGGCCTGCCAGCCCAGCCGCTGGACCAGCTTCCGCGCGAGCCGCTCGGGCTTGTTGGTGCAGATGCCGATCCGGATTCCCGCCTCCGCCAGTGCATCGAGCGCATTTTCGACATGGTCGGCTCGCGTCGACCTTTCGCAGATATGGGCATCATAATAATCGAGGAAGAGCGGCACGCCCTGCTCGACGAGCGCCACCGTCGCGCCGCCGGTCAGCTCGAGCCCGCGCCGCACTAGCGCACGCGTGCCGTCACCGGCCAAGTGCCTGACCATGGCGAGGCCGACCGTCGCTCGCCCCAACCCGACCAGCGCATGGTCGAGCGCCCCCGCCAGGTCGGGCGCGGTATCGACCAGCGTCCCGTCGAGATCGAAGACGACGACGTCGAACCCGCGCGTCGCCATCAGTCCGTGCCTTGGGCTTCAGCGACCAACCATTCGACGAAGGTCTTCTTGCCGACCGTGAGCGACTGCGACTTGAGCTGGGTCAGGTAATAGGCGCCGAGCGGCACGGCGATGTCGAACGGCTGGCGCAGCAGTCCCTGGCCGATCTGCGCTTGGAACATGGCCGGTGGCGCCAGTGCGACGCCGAACCCGTCGATCGCCGCGTCGACCATCAGCCGCGCCGAATCGAACATCGGGCCCTTGATCACCGAGGCCGCGACGCCCGCGCGCTCGAACCAGATGCTCCAGTCGGCGACGCGGTAGGAGCGCAGCAGGCGTTCGGACATCAGGTCGCGCGGTTCGTGCAGCCGCTCGGCCAACTCGGGCGAACAGAGCGGCGCGAACGGCGGCGCGAACAGGAAGGTGGATTGGGTCGCGTGCCACGCGCCGTCGCCGAACCGGATCGCGAAATCGAGGCCCTCCTCGGCGATGTCGACGCGGTTGTTGTTGGTCGAGATGCGCAGGTCGATGTCGGGGTGCGCCTGTTCGAAGGCGGCGAAGCGGGGGAATAGCCACGACACCGCGAAGGTGCCAACCACGCCCAGGTTGACGATCTCGCCGGGGACGCGACCCGCGACGCGCTCCATCATGACCGCGATGCTGTCGAAGCTCTCGCTCAGCGCAGGCAGCATCGCGATGCCCTCGTCGGTGAGTGCGAGGCCACGCGGCAGTCGCCGGAACAGTGGGAAGCCCAGCCGGTCCTCGAGCGCCTTGACCTGGTGGCTGAGCGCGGCAGGCGTCACGCGCAGCTCGACCGCCGCGTTGGTGAAGCTCAAGTGCCGCGCCGCTGCCTCGAACGCGCGTAAGTTGTTGAGATGAAGATGCTGTCTGATCATGGGGCGCCCGGCAGAAACGGCTTTTGCCTATAGTGAACCCGGTCCAACCGCCGGTCCACATCAAGAATGGTATCGCCTCGCCTGAGAAAGTCTCGGTTGTCGGCGTCGTCGCCGCACCCGAAGAGACAGCAACGATCGGGGTGCGGGCGTATGCATTGGCGGGATGTCATGATGTTTGAAACGGTACCGCGCGCGCCCGCGACACGCGGGTGACACAACCGGAAGGCGCGCCGCGGTCGGCGCATTGGTATCTCGGCATGATGAGCGGCACGTCATTCGACGCGATCGATGTCGCGCTGCTGCACACCGACGGCACGGACATTGTCGAACATGGCCCGGCACAGGCGTTCCCGCTCGAGCCTGTGCTTCGCCGAAGGCTCGCGGCCGTGATGGGCCATGCGTCGGCGCCCTCGGACCTCGCCGACGCCGTCACCCGGGCGCATGTCGAGGCGGCACGCAGCGTCCTCGCCGCCAATCCAGGGCACGCGGTCAAGGCGATCGGGTTCCATGGGCAGACCATCCTGCACCGCCCGGGCGAGGGCTTGAGCGTCCAACTCGGCGATGGCGGCGCGTTGGCCCGGGCGCTCCAGCTTCCCGTCGTCGGCCAGTTCCGGCGACGCGACATGGCGGCGGGCGGTGAAGGCGCGCCAATCGCGCCGGTCTACCACGAGGCGATGCTGCGCGCCGGGCCGCTACCCGCGGTGCAGGTGAACATCGGCGGCGTGTCGAACGTCACCTGGTCCGACGGACACAGCCTCATCGCGTTCGATTGTGGCCCTGGTAGCGCGCGGATCGACGACTGGATGGCGCGGGCCGGGCACGCGATGGACGTCGGCGGCGCGCATGGTCTCGCGGGCACGGTCGACGAAGGCATCGTGGGACGGGCGTTGTCGCACCGCTTCTTCGAACGCCCGCCGCCCAAGTCGCTGGACCGCGACGAACTTGCCTTTGCCGGAATCGAAGGCCTTGGTGTCGCCGATGGCGCCGCGACGCTCGCCGCGATCACTGCCGATGCCATCGCCAATGCCGCCAGATGGTTTCCAGAAACGCCGAAGCGCTGGGTCATCGGCGGCGGCGGGCGCCAGAACTGGGCGATCATGAACCGGCTGCAGGCGCGCCTCGGGCCGACGATCGTCACAGCCGAGGCGGCGGGCCAGGACGGCGACGCGATCGAGGCGCATATGATCGCCTATCTCGCCGCGCGTTATTTCGCCGGGCTGCCGATCACCTTCCCAACAACGACTGGGGTCGATCGCGCCTGCCTGGGCGGGGAACTGTTCTGGCCGGTCGCGTTCCACGGCGATGGCACGGCGCGATGCCAAAGTGTATGACGCCACATGCCTGTTTTGGAGCCTGTTGGTGCGTCCCCGAATGACTGTGTTGTTGCCATTGCTAGCCGTCCTCGCGGCGACGAGCGCCCAAGCGCAAGGCTTCGCGAGGAGCGATCTTTCGCGGCTGGGCAAGCCGGCTGCCGCGGCCCTGGGGCCGGGCTTCACGTTCCGCGCCGAACCGTCGCGGTTGACGCTGGCCTGCGACGCATGCGCAGGCGAACCGATCGTTGACGTGATCCTCGGGAAGCAGGCCGGCGGGACGGAAGAGCGCGTCCGCTCGGGCGCGACGACCATCGCCGATCTCGAGAAGCTATGCCGAAGGCGCGATGACGCCTGCAGGGTCAGCGCGCTGGACGTGGGCGCGGCGGTCGGCTGGGTTAGCAGCTATCGGTCGGCCGATCGCGAAGGCGCGACCGCCGTCATCATCCTGGACGGGCAATTGCTGACAGTTCGCGCCTTGGCGACGGGCCCGGGCGCAGCCCGCGCGACGATTATGCGCGTCCTGCCGCTGATCCGCACGGCGATGATCGCTCGGTAGGGTCCGAGGCTGTCGTGCGACACCCGGCCGAACCGCCAGCGGCAATCGATCAAGGCAATGCCCTTGGTGCGTCTCGTTTCTGCAAAGGCGAACGGATTTGGCGTTCCGGATGGTCCGAAATCGGCCGGAGGATTCGATCCCGTGCGGTCATGGCCAGATTATCCGCCATGACCCTCGTCACGGTAATGGCGATGTCGCCGGGCATCTCGCAGCATGGTTCGCCTTCCGACAACGCGCGTGATTTCGCCAAGGTATTCGGTGTCGCTCGCAGGGAGCTCCTTCACGGCAATTATCTTAGTGCCATTGCGCTGGTCCGGCCGTTTGCGCTGGCTGAGTCCCCCCACGGTTCGCCGACGATCCGGGACGCATATGCGTTTCAAGTCTGGAACCAGATGCATGCGATGGTCTCGGGCGAACCGAGCGCGCTGCAGCCCGACACGATCGAACCCTCCGACCTGCAGATGGTGACGGCAGTGGCTGACTCGACTGGACGCGACGCCTTGACCGCGATCGTCGATCGCGCGCGCTCGACCAGAATCGTCATCCTGAACGAAAATCACGCGACGCCGTGCCAACGGGTATTCGCCGCACGGCTCGCGGAAAGGCTGCGCCCGCTGGGTTATGACACGCTGGCGCTGGAAGCCCTGGCGACCGTTCCTGCCAACACCGCAGTCGAGTTGCAAAAGCGCGGATACCCCCTATACGGCGATGGGTTCTACATCAGGGATCCGGCTTTCGCCCGGTTCATCCGCCGGTCGCTGCAACTCGGCTACATGCCCCTGGCCTACGAATATAACGCATCGCGGGAGGCTCCACAAAACAGTGGCGACGTGAGGGAACGAGGACAGGCGAAAAATTTGACCCGCTTTCTGTCGACGCATCCGCGAGCGAAGCTGCTCGTCTATTCCGGCGGTAGCCATCTGGCAGAACGGCCATTGGCGGACGGAAGCAAGATGATGGGGCAATGGCTCAAGGAGCTGTCCGGCATCGATCCGCTGACGATCGACCAGAACCGGCTTCAGCCGACCACCGCGACGCGTCGATATCTGATCACGAGGAAGATAGCCTCGGATACCGTGCTTTTCATCGGGAAGACGCCGCTGGTCGTCGGTGGCCTGACGGGGCGCGTTGATATGCAGGTGCTGCCCGCATCTCCGCAATACATTTACGGAAGGCCGCGTTGCCTGGCGGGTGGCGGAAGCAAGCTGCGGCAGTTTTCGGTGCGGGCCCGCTCGCAAACGAGGAACAGGTTGTTTCAAGCGTTCGGCCATTCAGACGACACATCCGCCGTGCCGCTCGATCAACTGGTAGTCGACCCGAAATCGTCAACTGTCCGTCTCGCTCTGCCGACAATCACCGTTCGCCTTAGTCTATCTGAACCCTAATCACATATCGTCCTGCTCGACCAGTTTCTCTATAGCCGTGGTAAGCGGGACGTAGCGAACACGCTGTCGGCAGCTACTCTACCGACGGCTGCCAGCACACGTGTTGCAACCGGGTCCATTGGTTCAACCAAAGTGTTCGGCTCGAAATAGGCCACGGCAATTAGCGGTGCGCGCGCTGCGGGCCCGCCGAATGCCAGGTCGACATAGGTGTGTTTGCTCGGCCCGATGCCGGTTCCTGTCTTATCTCCGGAGACCCAGCCAGCAGGAAACCCGGCACGGATACGATCCTGACCGGTCCTGACCTCGGCCATCCAGGACTTCAGCAGCACCCGGCTCGCAGGGGCAAGCGCATCGCCGTGAACCAGCGCCGCCGTCGTCGCGGCCATTGCAACGGGGGTCGTGGTATCGAGCTCGGTTCCCGGTGGCGTCACGTTGAGCTCCGGCTCCAAACGATCGAGCCTGCTTACGCTGTCGCCGATCGCGCGCCAGAAGCGGGTCAGTTGTGAGGGCCCGCCGAAGCGCCGCAGCAGGACGTTTGCCGCAGTATTGTCGCTGGTTACGAGCGTCGCCTTCGCTAGTTTCCGGACCGACATGCCCTTGTCGAGGTTCGCCTGCGTCACCGGACTGACGGGAAGCATGTCTTCGGGCGTCCAGCGCAGGGTTTCGTCCAAGTCGATGTCTCCCTTGTCGGCTTGCGCGAGGATCATCGCGGCGAGCGACATCTTGAATGAGCTGCAATGCGCGAATCGCTCCTTCTCGCGCCAGCCGAACCCGGTGCCGGTGGCCGTATCGAGCACATAGGCTCCCAGGCGACCGTTCGCGCGTCGCTCGATCGCCTGAAGTTCGGCGACCGGCGACGCCTTGCTCGTCGCGCGGCCCGGCGCGTTGCAAGCCGACAGAATCAGCGCGGCGCTTCCGACAATGACCGTCCGTCGATCGATCACCGTTGAGAACGCGTCACGCATCGTACACGCGCACGCGCTTGGACGGGTTGTCGCGATAGTGCGCTAGCCGCGTTTCGAGCGATCCGACATGGATCTCGAGCTTATGCCCGTCGGGATCGAGGAAATAGGTCGATCCGCCCTCGCTCACGTCCTCCTTCCAGATGACGCATTCGGTAATGAGCCGTTCGCCGAGCGGTGCGAAATCCGCGGCGGCAACGCTGAAGGCTATGTGGGTGTAGTCGGCGTGCGGCGATGATCGCGCACTCTCGTCGCGCGACAGACAGAGCCAGAGCGGCCCCGCCTCCAGATAGGCCCCATCCGCCCACGTAGCACGCACCGTGCAGCCAAGGATATCGCGGTAAAAGGCGAGCGAGCGCTCAATGTCGGCGACCGCCAGCGTGAGATGGTTCAAGCCGGTGACGCCGGTCATTGTTCCCGACCTTGCGGCCAATCGCTTCGTCGAGATCGAGCGAGCGGGTCCGTCACTAGACGTTGGCCAAGTACTTCGCCGACGCATCCTCGAATGACATGATCGGCGCGATGATCGAGCCGTCGCGCAGCCGGCGTCCGCCTAGCGGATCGATCGCCTTGATGTCATGGTCGGGCTGCCCCGCATCCAGCCCGGCGACAACGACGTCGAAGGTACGCGCTGGGCCGCCTTGCGGCACGAACCAGTGGATATTGTCGCGCTCGGACGACATGGCTGACAGGTCGCCGACGCGGGCGATTGCGTCGCGGGTCGGCCGAATGACCATCGCGTTTTCCGCGTCGCGCAGGCGGTCGAAGTTCCGGACGCGCAGCCTGCCACCGACGACGAGGTGTGACGACACCATGTGGCGGTGGCCGTGCGGCGTGATGACGTTGGCGGGAGAAAAGTCGAACAGCGCCGTCGCATAGCCCAGTCGCCGCGGCGCCCCGCTCGCGTCGATGAACCTGACGTTACGCTTGCGCGGATCGTTGGTCGGGGCGAGCGAGAAGGCACTGACCTGTGCCTGGTTTACCGTCGCCATCAACTCCGCAACGTCGATCTCGCGCGCCAGCCCTCCGACCTCTGTCATCCAGCTCCCCGGCGACACTTGGCCCTGACGGAGCGCACGCGCGAGTTCGCTCTGGCGATCGATCCAGTCGCGCGCGGCCATCCGGCGGGTTGGCCGCGCGGCCGCAACCTCGCTCGCCAGCGCGACCGCGACGAACGCCGAGAACATGCCCGTCATCTGGGCGCGACGGGTGAGGCCCAACTCGTCGGAGTGAGCGGGTCGTGCATGCGCCCAATCAAGCTCGTTCATGTGGCCCACTCCGCAAGGTGTGGCGGAAGGGGTAGCGTCCACCCGTGCGCGTCGCAAAGTATGAATAGTCGTGGCTGATCCAAGGAAACCTCAGGCGTCGCTTTGTCGATCTGCTGAAAATGATTTCATATCGGGGGTGTGGCACAGCTATCTGCATTCCGGTTCCGTCGAGGGTCGAGCAAGCCCGGCACGTATAGTTTGTCGCAAGACCATGCTGGGTTGAACTCAACGCTCCCGAACAAATTTCACCTTTCGATGCGGCGTTGTGGTAGCAATACCTATCTAAGCCAAAAACAGAATTGGTATAGGGTGCAGACATGAAAATGTTTCTCGGTATCGACGCTGGCGGCAGCCATTGTCGCAGTCGCCTTATCGACGAGCGTGGGCAAATCATTGGCACGGGCGAGACCGGGCCGGCGAACGCGCGGATCGGTATGGAGCAGCTTCACGCCGCGCTCGAGTATGCCTCCCGGCAGGCCACGGATCAGGCAGGGTTGGACGATGAAGCGATTGCGACAATCCGCGCCGGTTTCGGCATTGCCGGCATTTCCCGTACCGGCGTTCGCGCGGCGCTGGAGCAGCTATCGTTTCCCTTCGCCTCGATCGCCTATGAGACCGACGCTGCCATCGCCAATATCGGTGCGCATGGTGGGCAGGACGGGGCGATCCTGATCATCGGTACGGGAAGCATTGGGCTTGGCCGGATCGGCGGCGTGAATTTCAGCATCGGCGGATATGGCTTTCCGATTTCCGACGAGGGCAGCGGTGCGGCGCTGGGGCTGAGTGCCATGCGTCACGCCTTGCGCGCGCTCGACGGGCGGAGCCAGCGGACGCCGCTGAGCATCGCGGTCACCGAGCGGTTCAACCACAATACTGCCGCTGCCATCGCTTGGATGGATGACGCGAGCCCCCGCGACTACGCGGCGCTCGCCCCGCTCGTCATGGACCGGGCGGAAGCAGACGATGCCATCGCCCGCTCGATCGTCGAGGATGCCGCGCTGCACATCGAGCGCTTCATCGAGGCGATCTTCGAGCGCGGCGCGCCGCGCTGCGCGCTGGCCGGCGGACTGGCGCCGCGGATGAAGGCGTGGCTGCGGCAGCGAACCGTCGCGCGATTGAGCGAGCCGTTGGGCGATCCGCTGGACGGCGCGCTGTTGCTCGCCGGCTATCGGCCTGTCACTGCGTCCTGACCTCGTCGTCGGTCATCAGATAGCCGCCGTCCAGCCAGGTAACGATTTCCCAAGCCGCGGGGTCGTTCAAGGCCGCATAGCGTTCGCGGAGCTGGCCGCATCGCGCGCGGAGTCGCTCGAGTCCGACATCCTGGAACGACGCCAGGTCGGTAGCCAGCATCGCGGCGAGGCGTTCGCCGAACAATCGCTCCGCTGCGGTCCAGAAGGCGCGACCGTAATCATAGTCCGCGCCGTCGTTATAGTTCGTGGCCAGCGTGAGCGCGGGCAGCGCGGTCAGGTGTGGCTGCTGCGCCGGATTGATCGCATGGGCGACGATGTGCGCGGCGATGCCCGGCGGCCGCCCGGTGAAGGCGCGCAGGTGCAGGAACCGTGACATGCGCGGGCCGTCATTGGCCGGGTAATTGTCCCACAGGCACACTTTCCTACCGAGCTCCGCCGCGACGTCGCACAGGTGTGCGGGGCCGATTTCCGGCGAGACGACTTCCTGCCCCGTCCAATAGACGCGCACCGCCGGATCGAGACGGCTGCCGAGTTCAGCGAGATATCCAGGCGGTCGATCCCCAAAGACCCGGTCGAGGATCGGGTCGCGCGAATAATAAGTCGGGCAGAAGTAGATGGCGCTCGCCCGCGTGGCGTCGGCGCAGATGCGGACAATCTCCGCCTGGCGCTCGGCCAGCGCCGGCACGTCGCCGCGCAGGTCATCGAACAGGATCACAAGATCGTCGATGCCGAGCGCATCGAGGTCGCGGACGCGGCGCCCCAGATCCGCGCGTGTTACACCATCCAGAGGATAGGGCGTGTCCATCGGGGTCACGGCGACGCCGAACCTTACTCCGTGGCTTCGGCAGGCATGCCTGAACCCCGCGAGCGCTTCGCGCTCCGCCGCCGGATGCGCCTCTCGCCAGCGCCGCCGGAGGAAGGCGTCGCCTTTGGGCGCGTAGTGGTAGAAGGAATAACCGGCAGCGGCCACCGTTCGCATCAGGTGCATGCGGTCCGGCCAGGAATAAAGTTTGCCGAAATGCCCTTCGATGATCCCGAGCGGCGGCGTCATTCGCCAAGGTCCGAGACCGCACCGCCGATCCATGTGCGGCGGACGCGGCGGTCGGCGTCGAGATTGACGAGGTCGGCGCGAAGCCCCGCCGCGATGGCACCCGTTTCCTTGCTTAAGCCGAGGAAAATCGCCGGGTTGCCGCTGGCCATGCGCGATGCCTCGACCATCGAGACGCCGAGCAGATCGATCGCATTGCGGAGCGCTTGCGCCATCGACAGCGCCGATCCCGCCAGCGTGCCGTCGGGGCCGCGGCAGGTGCCATCCACGACAGTGATTATCTTGCCCATCAGGGTGAAGCTGATCCGAGACCCGCCGACCGGCGGCATCGCGTCGGTCACGAGCATCGCGCCATCAAGCCCGCGCGCGGCCAGCGCGATGCGCAGTGTCGCGGGATGCACATGCACGCCGTCGACGATCAGCCCGAACCAGCCGCCACGATCTTCGAGCGCCGCGCCGACCATGCCGGGCGCTCGGCTCCCCAAAGGTGTCATCGCGTTGAACAGATGCGTGAAGCCGCGCAGTCCGGCGCGCAGCGCGGCGCGCGTCTGATCGTAGTCGGCCGTCGAATGGCCAGCCGCCACAATGACGCCCCGCTCGGCCAATGCGGCAATCGCCCCGGGCGGCGCCAGTTCGGGTGCCAGCGTGACGAGTCTGACCCCTTCCGTTTTCGCGGTCAGGCGTCCGATAGCCGTTTCATCGAGCACCGTGAACTTGGTCGCATCATGGATGCCGTGCTTGGCGGCATTGAGGTGCGGTCCCTCCACATGGATGCCGAGAACACCCGGCACATGCTCGGCCATTGCCTGATCGACCGCCGCGATCGCGCGCTCGACGATTTCGGGGCTATCACTGATGAGGGTCGGGAGAAGCCCCGTCGTGCCGAACCTGCGATGCGCGACGGCAATTGCCTTGATGCCCGCGACGTCGGGCAAATCGTTGAATAGCACGTCGCCGCCGCCATTGACCTGCGTGTCGATGAATCCGGGCAACAGCCATCCGCCGCCCAGATCGTCGACCGCGAACGCTGGTGGAATGTCCGCGGCCGGAACGATCGCGGCAATCCGGCCGTGCTCGATCAGCAGGGCGTGATCCGTGACTTCCCCGTCCGGTAGCACGAGGGTGACGTTGGTGAGCGCCAGCGCGGTCATAGAGTGCTCGTGACCTTGGAGAGATGGGGTGGTCGGTCGGGATCGCGCCCGCGTCCGCGCGAAACCGCCTCGGCCAAATTGTAGAAGCTCTGGATGCAGGCGATCGCCCAGAGCGCGGGATGCACGTCGCATTGGCCAGGCAGGATCGCGGCGGCGCCCGGGAAATCGTCCGGCGATCCAGCACCGAACGCCAGCGCGCCGCGCTTCACGAAATCCTCGACCCGCGCGCGTAGGCCCTCGCGGGCGACGTCGATCGGTCCGAAGATCAGCACCGGGTCGCATGGCCCGACCAGCGTCATCGGCCCATGTGCGACCTCGGCGATGCTGAACGCCTCGGCGTGCAGACCCGCAGTCTCCTTGAACTTGAGCGCCGCTTCCGCGGCGATCGGCGCGGTATAACCGCGACCCAGCACGAGTAGGTTTTCCGACTGTATCAGCGCTGACGCCGCGGCGGACCAATCGGCCTTCGCCGCCTGCCGCAAGACGTCCCCGATGCCAGTCAAAGCCTCCAGCAAGGCCGCGTCCTCGCTCCACTCTGCCGCCAGATGCGTCAATGCGACGAGTGTGGCGATATAGCTCTTCGTTGCAGCGACGCTTTTTTCGGGCCCGGCGAGCACGGGTATCGTTACCGCGGCAAGCGTGCCCAGCGGAGATGTTGTGTCGTTGACGATCGCAATCAGGAACGCGCCCTTCGTCTGGGCATCTTCCGATGCCCGCAGCAGATCGGCGCTGCGCCCGGATTGCGAGATGGCGATCAGCGGGACGCCTGCCATGCGCGGCGACGTGGCACGGTAGAGTGCGCCGATCGACGGTGCGTGGCTGAGCGTCGGGGTCGCGCAGAGCAGTTCGAACAGCACCTTGGCAAAGGCCGCCGCATGGTCGGAACTGCCGCGCGCCAGCGTGGCGGCAAAAGGGGCGTCGAGCTTTCGAAGGCGCGCGCCGAGCGTTCGCATCAGGTCGGCATTGGCCGCGACCTGGCGTTCGCACACCGCCGCCGCCTCCGCCGTCTCGAACGCCATCATGCTCGTCATTTTGGACCCTTGGTTACTGGGTTAAACATACCGCTTAGTGCGCGTTCTGCAATGGTATTAAAGTGGTTGCATACAACTCGGTGATCCGGCAGTCTTCCGGGGCACAGGAGCAGATAGATGCTGAAGGTGAATGTCTCCGCCACTCAGGGGGCGGGGCCCGCGAA
This sequence comes from Sphingomonas sp., assembly GCA_965249705.1. GTDB lineage: Bacteria > Pseudomonadota > Alphaproteobacteria > Sphingomonadales > Sphingomonadaceae > Sphingomonas_O. The sequence continues at coordinate 560,825 of CBDFMO010000013.1, forward strand.
CGAAGATGTCGCCGGTCATTGCGGCGACGCGGCTTGGGTCATCGATGGCGCCACCGGAGTCGGTGAGCCGCTCCTCTCCGGCCCGAGCGATGCGGCGTGGTTCGCCAACTGCGTCAATTCAGTGCTCGGAGACATTCTGCGCGACCGCCCGTCCATCGCGACCCGGAACTTGCTGGTCGAGACCATTTCCACCTGCGCTGCAGCCTTCGAATGTGCCGCGCTGCGGACGCCAACCGATGTTGCTGAGCTCCCGTCGGCGGCCTTCGCGATGGTCCGGCAGTTCGGCAGCTCGATCGAGTTCACCACGCTCGGTGACTGCCGCATAGCCTATCGCGCAACCGATGGATCATCGACGCTGTTCGGCGGCACCGCACTCGGGCCGTTTGAAGGCCGGTCGATCGCGCTTGCGCACGCGCTACGCCTGGCGAACCCGGCAATAGATCCAGCCGCACTGAAGGAGGCGTTGCTCCCGCATCTGCGAGAGACGCGACGGCTGATGAACCGACCGGGCGGATATTGGATCCTGGGCACCAACCCAGCCGCGGCGGACCATGTCGACCGGATGGTGCTGGAGGCCAAACAGGGCGACAGCTTCGCGCTGGCGAGCGACGGCTTTCTCCGTCTGGTCGAGCTATTCGAGATAGCGGACGCCGCCGATCTGCTGGCGATCGGCTCGCAGCAGCATTTCGAGGCGCAATTGGCGCGCCTGCGCGCACTGGAAAGCGAGCCGGGCAGTGTCACCAAGCATCCGCGGATCAAGCGGCACGACGACGTCAGCTTCGTTCAGTGCGACTATTGGGTGGAGGGTTGAATGCGTGTTCTCGGGTTCATGAGCGGGACATCGCTTGACGGCGTCGATGCGGCGATTCTGGAAACCGACGGGGAGCGGATCGACGCTTTCGGCCCCGCGGTGCTGCTGCCCTTCACCGATGAGCAGCGCGCCGTCCTCGTATCGGAAACCGAGGCGTTCGTGCGCGCCGACCGGGCGGGCGAGCGGCACCTGCCGAGCCGCGCCGCCGAGGCAGTGGTGATCGACGCGCACCTCGCGGCAGCCGCAAGCGTGCTCGACAAGGCGTCGGGGCCGATCGATCTCGTCGGGTTCCATGGTCAGACGGTCCTGCATCGCCCGGAACGCCGCGTGAGTATCCAGATCGGGGACCCGGCGGCCATCGCAGACGCGCTCGGCATCCCGGTGGTGGCGCATATGCGCCAAGCCGATCTCGATGCAGGTGGGCAAGGCGCACCGCTTGTCCCCGCCTATCACGCGGCACTTGCCGACAGGATCGGCGTTGCGCGGCCCGTCGCTTTCCTCAACCTTGGCGGCGTCGCCAATCTGACTTGGCTCGGCCAGGACGGCGAAGTGGTCGCCTTCGACACCGGCCCCGCCAACGGAATGATCGACCTGCTGGTGCAGTCTCGCGGCGTAGGGCGGTATGACGATGGCGGGAAACTGGCGGCCGCTGGCAAGGCCGATCCTGCCGCACTCGCCACCTTGCTGAATTCGGATTATTTCAATCGACGCGGACCGAAGGCGCTCGATCGCTATGATTTCTCGATGGACGCTGTTGCCGAGCTTTCGACGCTCGATGCGGCCGCGACGCTGACAGCGTTCACGGTGGAGGCACTTTACCTGGCATCCGCTCAGCTCCCCGAGCCTCCCGGCTTGTGGCTGGTCTGCGGCGGGGGACGGCACAACCCGACCCTCATGAGCGCCTTGCGCATGCGAATCGGCGACGTCCGCAGCATCGACGATTTCTGCCTGCGCGGTGACTTTATCGAGGCGGAGGCGATGGCGTTCTTGGCCGCGCGCTCGGTTTGCGGGCTGCCGATCACCTTCCCCGCCACAACCGGCGTCGCTGCTCCGCTGATCGGCGGTAAGCGCTTCGCGCCAGCGCCGCGAACGAGTGTGGCTGCATGAGCGCGGGACTCGAGGCGCTCGGCACCGCTCTTGCTGGCGTTTTCGGTGAGCGCTGGGTGACCGGCGAATCGAGGCGCGCGCAGTTCATGATGTCCGAAGGACACCACCAGGCGATCATGCCCGACGTGGTGGTCCAGCCGCATACGGCCGCCGAAGTGCAGCAGGTGATGGCCGCGGCGGCGAGTGTCGGCGTGCCGGTCGTACCGCTGGGCGTGGGCACCTCGCTCGAAGGCAATGCCCATGCGATCGCCGGTGCGCTGTCGGTCGATCTCTCTGGTATGGATCGGGTAATCGAAATTGCCGCGGCCGACATGTTGTGCATTGTCGAGCCGGGCGTGACGCGAGAGGCGCTGAACACCGAGTTGCGCAGCACTGGGCTGTTCTTCTCGGTCGATCCCGGCGCCAACGCGACGATCGGCGGCATGATCGCGACGCGCGCGTCGGGCACCAACGCCGTGCGGTACGGCACGATGCGTGACAATGTACTTGGATTGAAAGTGGTATTACCGGACGGTCGCTTGATCTCGACGGGGACACGGGCACGGAAATCCTCGGCCGGCTACGATCTGACGCATCTCTTCACCGGATCCGAAGGCACGCTCGGCATCGTCGTCGAGGCGACGGTTCGGTTGCACGGCATCCCAGAGACGATCCTGTCCGGCGTCTGGCCATTCGAGACGCTCGGCGGTGCCGTCGACACCGTGATCGCCACGATCCAGTCGGGCGTTGCCGTCGCGCGGATCGAACTGCTTGATCCGGTCGCGATCCGTGCCTGCAACACCTACGCAAAGCTCGATCTGCCGGAGCAGCCGACGCTGTTTGTGGAATTGCATGGCTCGCCGCTGGTCGTCGCCGAACAGCAGGCAATGATCGCCGCGATCGGGGCAGAGGCCGGCGGAGGCCAGCTCGTCATGTCGGCGGACGCAGATGAGCGACGCCAATTGTGGCGCGCGCGCCATGCCGCGTTGCCAGCGGCGCGCGCGTTGCTGCCGGGAGCGGTCACTTGGTCGACCGACATCTGCGTGCCAATCTCACGGCTGGCGGAGGCGATCGACGGCGCGCGGGTGGCGATCGATGCGGCGGGGCTGGTGGCACCGATCCTAGGCCATGTCGGCGACGGCAACTACCATGTCTTCTTCGTGCTGCAACCGGATGATGTCGAAAGCTGGCGGAAGGCCAAGCGCATCAATGAGGAGATGATCGACTTCGCACTGTCGGTCGGCGGCACGTGCACCGGCGAGCACGGGGTGGGAATCGGGAAGCGCGAGGCTCTTGTCAGCGAACACGGCGCGCAGGCCGTCGAGCTGATGCGGAGCCTCAAGCATGCCGTCGATCCGCAAGCGCTGCTCAATCCTGGCAAGATGTTCCTGTGACAGAAATGCTGCCTACCCTTTACAACAATTGCTATTGGTGTTCTATTGGTATTGCTACGCGATACCTTCTGGTATCATAAGATCGCTAAGGGGAGATGGGGAATGATACAGACGTACCGCAATGGGGTGGCATCTTCGACGCTAGCGCTCTGCCTTGCCGTGATGCCGAGCGCGGCCTTCGCGCAAACCAATGGCACACCTGATCCGCAAGCCACTCCGCCCGCTGACCCGGCCACCGACATCGTTGTGACCGGATCGCGCATTCCGCGCACCGGTCTCACCTCCACCAGCCCTGTGGCATCGACGACCTCCGAGGATATTCAGCTGCAACAGGCGCTGACGGTGGAGGATTTTTCCACGAAACTGCCCCAGCTTGCCGGCGGCGTCCGTCAGTCGGCTCAAGGGAGCGATTCGTTCGGCGCGCAGGTGCTGGACCTGCGCAATTTCGGCCAGAGCCGTTCGCTCGTCCTGATCGACAGCACGCGTGCGGTGCCGTTCAGCTTCCGCAACTCGGTCGACGTGAACGCGATCCCCGCTTCGTTGATCAAGCGCGTCGACGTGCTGACCGGCGGCGCGGCCGCCGTCTATGGTGCCGATGCGGTCGCGGGGGTGGTGAATTTCATCCTCAATAGCGACTTCGAGGGGGCGCAAGTGTCGGCCACGGGCCGCGTTGCCGAGCACGGCGGCGCGGAATATGGCGGCTCGCTGATGTTCGGTAGTCGTCTGGGCGACCGGGGACACATCGTCATCGCCGGCGATTACACGCAGCGCGATCAGGTACTTTCCGGCACGCGCGACTGGGCGATCACGCCCAATTCGAACATCCCCAACATTGGAGGCGTTTTTACCGATATCGCCAGCGGTCGCCGGTTCGGCTTCGACGCCAACGGGGGATTTACCCTGACGCCGCCCGCCACCTCGAACATCAGCGCGCGCTATCCGTTGATCGTGCCCTTGAAACGCTATAATCTTGCGGCGCTCTTCAATTATGAGGTGACCCCGGGGTTTGAGCTATACGGCCGCGCCCTGTATACCAATGCCCGCACCGAGGAGTCGGGGACGCCGGGCCCAAACCCGCCGGTGATCGCCCAAACGGTCGGCATCAACGCGACCAATCCGTTTCTCACCCCCGACATCCGCAACCAGCTGACCTTCGTCGGCGGCGTCGCGCAAGTCGGCGTCTCCCGCTCGCTCGCCGAGCTCGGCCTGATCACCTACCGCACCGAGCGCGATACTGCGCAGTTCCAACTCGGCGCACGCGGCCCGGTGACCGATAACATCAAATATAACGTCTACGCACAATATGGCCGGTCGCACGAAACGACGCCGATCTACGGCGACGGGCTGGTAACCAACGCTGCGGGTGCGAACAATTTCGCTGCCATCGCCAACACCGTGAATATCTTCGGCCCCAATCAGGCAGGGCTGGCCGTGCTGGGCACGACGATCAACGGCTATAATCGGCTGCGCGACCAGTTCGTCGCAGCGGGAACCTTGAGCGGTACATCGGCCGATCTGTTCGCGCTCCCGGCAGGGCCGGTCGGCTTCTCGATCGGCCTTGAGTATCGCAAGGAGACCGCCAGGATCGTCCAGGACAGCGCGCTGCTGACCGGAAACACATTCCGCCAGGGCACACAGGGTGCCTACGCCTCGCAGTTCGACGTCAAGGAAGTCTATGGCGAGCTGCTCGTGCCGCTACTCAAGGACAAGTTCTACGTCTTCAAGCAACTCGACATCGGCGGCGCGTATCGTCACTCGGAATACGACCGCTTCGGCGGCCAGGATACCTGGAAGGGTGAGGTGAACTGGGCGGTGGACGACAACATCCGCTTCCGCGGCACGATCCAGCGCGTGATCCGCACCCCGAACTTCGGGGAATTCGCGGCCAGCACGTCGTCGCTACCGTTCAACAACCTCATCACCGTCGCCCGCCTGACACCGCGCTACGGCGGCGATCCGTGCGTGCTCGGGACTGGCAATGCCGAGCAATGTCGCCGGTTCAACGCCCCGGCCGTCGGTTCGGCCAACTCGTTTGATCCGAGCTACCTGCAGGGCAGCTACTTCTTCGGCGGCAACCCGAACATCCAGCCGGAAGTCGGCCGCACCAAGACGGTCGGGACGGTCCTGACCCCAACGTTCATTCCCGGGCTGACCGCGACCGTCGACTATTACGAGCTTAACCTGCGGGGCGCGGTCGGCGTCATCCAGCCGATCAACGCCATCACGAGCTGCTACATCACCAATCCGACAGCGGTAATCCGCTGTGCGCGCTGGTGTCGCGCAACGCGAGCGGCCGCTTCCAGGATGCGTTCGTCAACAACCAGAATCTGGGGCGGATCGTCCAGCAGGGCATTGACATCGGGGTAAACTATACATTGCGCGCGGGCTGGCTGCCGGGCAACGGGCTGCGCTTCTCCTACCAGGCGAACATCGTCACCAGCTATACGATCCAGTCGAACCCGACCGTTGCGACGATCCAGTGCAAGGGAACGTTCGGTGCCACCTGCTCGAGCGACGCGACGACGCTGGTGCAGCCCGACTATCGACATGACGCCTCGGTCACCGCATTGTTCGATCGCGGCAGCCTCCAGTTCAACTGGCAGCGCATCGGCAGCGTCCGCAACAGCGCGGCGGGTGCAACCGACCGGCTCTCCGCCCAGGATATCTTCGATCTGTCTGCGTCTTATCGGCTGTTCGACAAGGTGACAGTGACAGCGGGAATCCACAATCTGTTCGACAAGGATCCGCCGTTCTTCGCAGGCGGTGTCTTCAACACTTTCCTCGACACCTACGACGTGACGGGGCGGACCTTTGCGCTCTCGCTCACGAGCAAGTTCTGAGGCACATTCAATGCGAGGGGCCAGCTGCGTTGGCGGCCCTTCGCAAATACTGCCATCGGTTCCTCATGCCGGACGGATGCTGGGCGGGTTGATCAACGAGGACATAATGGCATGACGACGCCGTTCGAGACGGCCGACTGGGTCGTCATGGGGTGCTACGTCGCGGTGCTGTTCGCCGCCGGCTGGTTCTTCATGCCGCGCAAGACCGAGACGGCGCGCGACTATTTCCTCGCCGGCGGCACCGTGCCGGCATGGCTTGCGGCCGTGTCAGTGCTTTCGGCAACGCAGTCGGCCGCGACCTTCCTCGGCGGTCCGGATTACGGATACCGCGGCGACTATACTTATCTTGGTGGCAATCTTGGCGGGCTGATCGGTGCGGTGTTCGTCGCGCGAGTCCTGATCCCGCGTTTCTACGCTATGAAGGCGACGACCGCCTATGAACTGCTCACAGCCCGGTTTGATGCCCGCGCGACGCGCTGGGCGGGTGGGACTTTTCTAATCGGCCGCGTGCTCGCGGGCGGTGCCCGCGTCTATCTCGCGGCGATCGCCATCGCGATGGTCACTGCATCGCGGGTCGATGCGCCCAGCATCGTTGCCGCAGCCGGTGTCTTGATGGTCGCGAGCTTCCTGTTCACCTTCCACGGCGGCCTGAAGTCGGTCCTGTGGAACGATCTCGTGCAGTTCGTGATCTATCTCGGCGCGGCGATCGCGGTGCTCGTCTATCTCCGCTGGTCGATCCCTGCCTCAACGTCCGAGATCGTGCAGGCGTTGCGCCATGCGCCCGCCGGTGTCGACAAGCTGCGTCTGTTCGACCTGTCGCTCGATCCGTCCAAGCCCTTCACCTTGTTGGCGATCGTCACCGGCGTGTCGCTGCTGTACATCGGCAACAATGGGTTGGACCAAGACACGACCCAGCGTCTGCTTGCCAGCCGCGACGCGAAGACCGGCGCGCGCAGCCTGTATCTGTCTGTGGCGGCGACGGTCCCGGTGATCTTTGTGTTCGTGACGATCGGGCTGCTGCTCCATATCCATTACAACCGCCCCGACCTCATGGGCGGCCAAGTCGCGGCGGCGGCCAACACGTTCGGCGGCCAGAAGATCAACATCTTCATGCATTACATCCTGACCGAGGTGCCACCAGGGCTGCGCGGGCTTGTCACGATCGGCGTCGTCGCCGCGGCGGTCGCGACCACCAATTCGGCGCTCAACGCCATGTCCTCAGTGATGATCCAGGACTTCTATCGCCCGTGGCGGGAGCAGAGCGGCGGCGCGAGCGAAAAGCATTTCGTCGTCGCCGGCCGGGTAGGCATGGCGGGCGTCGGCGTCGCCATGTTCCTGATGGCGGTGCTGTCCTTCTATTGGCAGCGCTATACCGATCTGCCACTGCTCGAATTCGCGCTCGGCGTGATGGTGTTCGCCTATGCCGGGCTGCTCGGCGTCTATTTCACGGCGGTGTTCACGACACGGGGTTCGACCGGGTCGGTGATCGCGGCCCTGATCGCCGGGTTCGTCACGGTGGTGCTGGTTCAGCCGGCCGTCGCTCATGCCATCGGCCTGCCGAGCGTGCTGTGCGCGCTTTCCTTCCCCTATCAGCTTTGTCTTGGCACGGCGGTCGCGTTCCTCGTCTGCGCGGCTCCAGCCAGTTCGGGACGCAAGCCGAATCAAGTGCCCGGAGTTTGAAATGAGTACCGAAACCGTCGATCCACGTTTCGTCGACCTCGATCGCTGGCCGAGCGAGCGCGCTGTCGAGGCGATGCTCGAGGGGCAGCTCGCCGCCGTCGCCGCGATCCACAGCCAGGTGCGCGCCATCGCCGATGCGGCTGACACCGCCGGCGATCGTCTCCGGCACGGCGGTCGACTGGTCTATGTCGGCGCGGGCACGTCGGGCCGGATCGCCGTGCAGGACGGGGTGGAGCTGTTCCCGACCTATAATTGGCCACAGGAACGGCTCGTCTTCCTGATGGCGGGCGGCCTCGAGGCGTTGACGATGAGCGCCGAGCGGGCGGAGGATGATGCCGATGGGGCCCGCGCGCGGATCGCCGAGAGCGCGGTTGGGCGTGAGGATGTAGTGATCGGCGTCGCCGCCAGCGGACGAACGCCATTCACGGTCGCTGCGATTGATGCTGCTCGCGCTGTGGGCGCACTTACCATAGGCATCTCCAACAATGCCGATACGCCGCTCCTGAGTGCAGCGGAACATGCCATCGCGATCGTCACTGGCAGCGAAATCGTCGCTGGATCGACGCGGATGAAGGCCGGGACCGCGCAGAAGGCCGTCTTGAATATGCTCTCGACTACGACGATGCTACGCTGTGGTCTTGTTTACCGGGGGCTGATGGTGAACATGCGCGTGTCGAACGACAAGCTGCTCCAGCGCGGTCGGGTGATGATCCGTGACATCGCTCGCGTAAGCAATGAGGATGCCGGCGCCGCGCTCGAACGGGCAGACCTGGAGATCAAGCCGGGCGTGCTGATTGCGCTCGGGGCCGATCGTGAACAGGCGACGCAACTTCTCTGCGATGCAAACGGTGATCTTCACGTCGCCGTGACGGCGTTGCTCGCTTGGAAGGCCGCTCATGCGTGAAAAACTATCCGCGCGCGCGGGCGACAGCACACCGCTTTACCTCCAGTTGGCGCGTAACCTGCGCTCCCATATCAGAGAGGGCGGCATCGACCCCGGCGGCGCATTGCCATCCGAGCGGGACCTGAGCGAGATCACCGGCATGTCGCGCGTGACGGTCCGAAAAGGCATCGATCAGTTGATCGAGGAAGGCGTCCTGTTCCGCCGGCAGGGTTCGGGGACGTTCGTCACCAAGCTGATCGAGGCGCCGGGCTCGGCGCTGAGCGGCTTCAGCGAAGATGCGCGGTCGCGCGGCGAAGACCCCGGCGTGATCTGGATGATCAAGACCTATGCGACGCCGACCGACGAGGAAGCGCTCGCGCTCAGCATCACGAATTCGACAAAGGTCGTGCGGCTCGGTCGCGTGCGTCTTTCGGGCGGCGAGCCGCTGGCGATCGAGCATGCCGTCGTACTCGCCGAATTCCTGCCCGATCTCGATCTGCTGGGGGACTCGCTCTATGCGGCGCTGACGACCCGCGGCGCACGACCGGTGTCAGGTACGCAACGCATCCGTGCTGCACTCGCGACGCCGACCGAGGCTGCCATTCTGAGCATCGAGGAGAAGGCCGAGATATTGCGGATCGAGCGCCTGACTCGGATGAGTGACGGGAGGGCGATCGAATTCACTCGCTCGGCCTATCGCGGCGATCGCTACGAGTTCGTTTCCGAACTCAAGGGCGAAGCGGTGGACGGGCATTAAGGCGTGCAATCTGCTTGGCGTCGATTAATCAAACGGGTCCAGTCGGACATTGGGTGTTTGCTAGCCAAACATGGCTTCTATTGACTTATAGCCCCTTCAGAGATTTATACTCCTTAAAGCTATAAATTCCTGAAGGCCTTATATATGGATGAGACACTGAACCCGTATGCACCGGGCGCGGGCACCAGGCCACCCGAACTGGTCGGGCGAGATCAGGTGATCGAGGACGTTCGGGTCGCACTTGCGCGCACCGCGAAAGGGCGCTCGGCCCGACACTCCATCCTGACCGGACTGCGGGGTGTCGGCAAGACGGTGCTGCTCGATCATCTTTATCGACGCGCCGCGGCTGAGGGTCACGCCTGCGTCAAGATCGAAGCGCCCGAAAACCGCAAGTTGCCGTCGCTGCTCGCGCCTGACCTTCGTCGCGTGTTGTTCGAGCTCGATCGCAAGGGCGCAGCCGCGCGGACGGTGCGCCGCGGATTCGCCGCGCTGCGCAACTTCGCCTCAGCCTTCAAGGTCAGTGTTGCCGGCATCGAGATCGAGATGACGCCTGATGATCGCGGGCTGGCGGACAGTGGTGACCTTGGGCTCGACCTCAAGGACCTGCTTGCAGCGGTGGCCGAGGCAGCGGCGGACCGCGGCGTCGCGCTCGCGATCTTCATCGACGAAATCCAGTATCTGTCGGCCGACGATCTCGGCGCATTCCTGTCGGCGCTCCATCAGGTTGGGCAGGAAGCGAAGCCGGTGCTGCTCGTAGGAGCGGGACTGCCGCAGATCGCGGGACTGATGGGCGAAGCGAAATCGTACAGCGAGCGGCTCGTCCGTTTCTTGACCGTCGGGCCGCTTGATCGCCTTGAAGCGCACAAGGCGCTGAGCCTCCCCGCCGAGGCCGAGGACGTTCGCTGGCAGGAAGACGCGCTCGACCGCGTCTTCCAGATCACCAAAGGATATCCCTATTTCGTACAGGAATGGGGTGCACAAAGCTGGCGCGCCGCGCGCGGAACGCCGATCAAGCTCGAGGACGTCGAGCGAGCGACGCCGATCGCGATCGAGGAACTCGACAACAGCTTCTTCCGCGTGCGCCTCGATCGATTGTCACCGCTCGAGCGGCGTTACCTTCGCGCCATGGCTGAGGCTGTGGAAGGCGAGCGGATCGCGTCGAGCGTGGTTGCCGCGCAACTTGGCAAGACCGTAGGTGCCGCGGCACCGACACGCGACAGCCTGATCAAGAAGGGCATGATCTACGCCGTGCAGCACGGCGAGGTCGGCTTTACGGTGCCGCTATTCGGCGCTTTCATGAAACGCGCTGTACCGGTGCTGGGCGACTGAGTGCTTTTGCTCTGACGATCTGCCTTTGCTTTTTTCGGGCGCTTCCGCACCCGATCCTCTGGCGCCGTTTCAATCCACTGATGTCCAGGGCTTGCCAGACGTTTTGATGGTGTTATTGATGGTTTTGGCGAAACGCACCGATAAGATCGGCTGTATTTCAGTAGCTTAGGTGCCTAGTTCAGTCCTCTTCTGGGCACCATTTCCCTGTTCGCCGGCTGGGGCGCGGGCCGGGCCGCAAGGACAGCCGGTAAGCGGGCCCGCAGCGGGAACGTCGATTCGGGCGGCTCGATGCCTTATCCGGCGGCCAGCGTAGCGCCGCTGAAGCGCAATCGATATTCAATCGCCATTGCGGTGGCCTGGTGCTCCCGCTTGATCTTTTCGCTCGGGCGCGCGAGTGCCGGGGTTACGCTCATGGCGGAGTTTGAGGTGCTGCAAACCGGCGAGAAGAAAACGGACGTGTGCGGCACCGGCATGATCCCGGGTCCATCCCCGATGTTCCGACCGGCACGGCGCCGATCGACCGGCGCTAAGGCGGCGCAGGCGAGAACGCGGGCAGACGCCCCAGGGGCGACGGGCGCGGCATAGCATGACAGGGCCGCTCGCAGGGATCAGGATCATCGAATTCGCCGGCATCGGACCCGGGCCGTTTTGCGGCATGATGCTCGCCGACCACGGGGCTGACGTGATTCGCATCGAGCGGCCGGGGGGCGCGCTCAATCCCAGGGATGCGCTCGCCCGGTCGCGAAAGTCGATCGTGCTCGACATGAAGAACCGCGAAGCCGTTGCGGTCGCTCGCGACCTGTGCCGGTCGGCCGACGGGATCATCGAGGGCTTTCGCCCCGGTGTGCTCGAACGGCTCGGGCTCGGGCCCGATGTGCTGATCGGCGACAACCCGAAGCTGGTCTATGGTCGGATGACCGGTTGGGGGCAGGACGGCCCCTATGCCCGGGCGGCCGGACACGACATCAACTATATCGCGCTGTCGGGCGTGCTCCACACCATCGGTCGGGCCGGCGAACGCCCCGTGCCGCCCGTCAACTATATCGGTGACTTCGGCGGCGGCGGTATGATGCTGGCGTTCGGTATGGTGGCTGCCCTTCTCGCCGTGAAAGCCGGCGGCGCGGGCCAGGTGATCGATTGCGCGATGACGGACGGATCGGCGTTGCTCGCGGCCATGACCTATTCGGCGCATGCCATTGGCGTGCACGAGGACCGGGCGGGCGTGAACCGGCTCGATGGCGGCGCCCCGTTCTACGACACCTACGCCTGCGCCGACGGCAGGTTCATCGCGATCGGCTCGATCGAACCCCCCTTCTATGCCCTGCTGCGCGCCAAGACCGGGCTGGATGCCGATCCCGATTTCGACGCGCAATATGACCGCGCGATGTGGCCCGAGCTCAAGGCGCGCGTGGCGGCCGTGATCGCGCGAAAGACGCGCGACGAATGGGACGCGCTCATGGCGGCGACCGACGTGTGCTTCGCCCCCGTGCTGTCGCTGGCCGAGGCGCCGCTCCATCCGCACAATGTCGAACGCGGCACGTTCGTCGAGGTCGGGGGAAGCGTCCAGCCGGGCCCTGCGCCGCGCTATTCGGTCACGGTCAACGATGCACCGCGCGTGCCCCCTGTCGCGGGCGCGGACAACGACGCAGTGCTGGCTGAACTGGGGTATGACGCGGGACGGATCGCGGCGCTGCGCGCGACGGGTGCGTTCGGCGGCTGACGTTCGCCAGGCCATCGGGGACGGCGCGCGGGACGGGGTTGGTCATGGGCTGACCTCCGCCGTCGCCGCCATGACCTCGCGACCGTCGCTGCCGAGCGCCGCCAGCTTCAGCGCCGCGCCGTCGATGGTGCCGACGAGGTGCAGCGGTTCGTCGGCAATGGCCGGAGAGACGCCGCGAAAGGCAAAGCCGGCAAGCCGGTTTTCCCCGAGTTCGCGTGCCGCAAGATCGAGCAGCAGCGAAGCGGTCAGCGGGCCGTGGACGACGAGCCCGCGATAGCCCTCTTCGGCGGTTGCATAGGGCAGGTCGTAATGGATTCGATGGCTGTTGAAGGTCAGTGCCGAATAGCGGAACAGCAGCGGCGTGGCGGGCGTCAGCTGGCGATGCCACGCATAGCCCGAGAGCACCGGCGCGCCGCTGCCGCGGGGTGCCGGGGCGGAGGTGCTCGCTTCGCGGTACACGATCGTCTGCCGCTCGCTGACCGCCAGTGCGCCGTCGCTTGTCGTGTCATGATCGATCTCGACGAAGACAAGCGGCCCCGAACCGCCTGTCTTTTCCTTGACACCCGCGATGATCGAGCGGCGTTCGACAATCGCGCCGACGCGAAGCGGCGCATGAAAGGCGACCGTGCTCGACGCCCACATCCGTCGGGGGAGCGGCACCGGGGGCAGGAAACCGCCACGCTTCGGGTGGCCGTCGACGTCCAGCCCGGCGGTCGCGGTGTCCGGCGTGCACAGGCACCAGTGGATGCCCTGTGGCGCGATGTCGCCCGTCGCATCGCTGTCCAGCGTCGCGCGGAAACGGGCGAGCAGCGCCGGGGTCAGCACGTCGCGCTGAAGCTGCTCGCGCCCGATCCAGTCGTCCCAGGCCATCAATAGGACCTCGGCAGGCCGAGGACATGCTCGGCAACGAAGCTCAGGATCATATTCGTGCTGATGGGGGCAACCTGGTAGAGCCGTGTTTCGCGGAACTTGCGTTCGATATCGTATTCGGCCGCAAAGCCGAAACCGCCATGCGTCTGGATGCAGGCCTCGCCCGCTGCCCAGCTTGCCTCGGCGGCAAGCATCTTGGATATATTGGCTTCTTCGCCGACCGGGTCCCCCGCTTCGTATTTGCGAATGCCCTCATGCACCATCAGTTCGGCGGCGCGTGTCTGGGCATAGGCGCGCGCGATCGGGAACTGGACGCCCTGGTTCTGGCCGATGGGGCGTCCGAACAGCACGCGCTCCTTGGCATAGGCGCTGGCCTTGTCGATGAACCATTTCGCGTCGCCGATGCATTCGGCGGCGATCAGCAGCCGCTCGGCATTCATGCCCGACAGGATGTAGCGGAATCCCTGGCCTTCCTCGCCGATCAGATTGGCGGCGGGGACGCGGAGATTGTCGAAGAACACCTCGGTCGTCGAGTGATTCATCATCGTTTCGATAGGCCGGATGGTCAGGCCGTTGCCAACCGCTTCGCGCATATCGACGAGAAAGACCGACAGGCCCGCCGTGCGGCTCGCGGCGTCGTCGCGCGGGGTCGTGCGCGCGAGAAGGAGCATCATGTCCGAATGCTCGGCGCGGCTGGTCCAGATCTTCTGGCCATTGACGATATAGTCGTCCCCGTCCCTTTTTGCGACGGTCTTGAGTGCCAGCGTGTCGGTGCCACTGGTCGGCTCGGTCACGCCGAACGCTTGCAGGCGCAGCTCGCCCGATGCGATTTTGGGCAGATACTGCGCCTTTTGCGCGTCGGAGCCGTGCCGCAGCAGCGTCCCCATGATGTACATCTGCGCGTGGCAGGCGCCACCGTTGCAGCCCTGGCGCTGGATTTCCTCGAGGATTGCCGCCGCCGCCGAAAGGGGAAGACCCGCACCGCCATATTCCTCGGGGATTAGCGCCGAGAGATAGCCTGCTTCGCCGAGCGCGGTGACGAATTCAGTGGGATAAGCGCGGTCGCGGTCCTTGGCGCGCCAGTACTCGCCCGGATACTGCGCGCAGAGCTTGGCGACTTCCTCGCGAATTGCCGTGTAGTCGTGTGTGTCGGTCATCGGGCGGCCTCGAAAATTGCGGCAAGGCCCTGGCCCCCGCCGATGCACATGGTTTCCAGCCCATAGCGGCCGTTGCGACGGTGCAACTCGCGGGTCAGATTGGCGAGGATGCGGCCCCCGGTTGCGCCGATCGGGTGGCCGAGCGAGATGCCCGAGCCGTTGACGTTCAGGATTTCGCGGCGGCTGTCGTCGTCGCTCCAGCCCCAGCCTTTGAGGACGGCGAGCACCTGCGGCGCAAAGGCCTCGTTCAACTCGACGAGGTCGATGTCGCTCCAGCCAAGGCCATTACGCGCGAACAGCCGTTCGACGGCAGGTACGGGACCGATGCCCATGCGCGACGGCTCGCAGCCGGCGGCGGCCCAGCTGTGGAACCAGGCGATGGGCGTGAGGCCGAGTTCCTCGAGCTTGTCCTCGGCGACGACGAGGCAGGCCGCGGCGGCATCGTTCTGCTGGCTGGCATTGCCGGCAGTGACGACGCCGCCTTCGAGCGGCTTGAGCGCGCCGAGCGTCGCCATCGTGGCATCGGGACGATATCCCTCGTCGCGGTCGAAGATCCTGGGCTCGCCCTTTTTCTGCCGGATGGCGACGGGGACGAGTTCGTCGTCGAACAGGCCCGCGTCCCACACACGCGTCGCATTCTGGTGGCTGCGGACCGCATAGGCATCGGCGGCCTCGCGGCTGATGCCATAATCGCTGGCAAGGTTCTCGGCGGTCTCGATCATCCCGCTGATCACGCCGAACCGCTCGACCGGCTGCGACATGACGCGCCCCCGCAGCAGGCGATCGTGGAGCGTCATGCCACCCATCTTGGTGCCGGTGCGGATATCGGTCGTATAATGTTCCACGTTCGACATGCTTTCGACGCCGCCGGCGATGACGATGTCGGAAACGCCCGTCTGGATCATCATCGCAGCGTCGACGATCGCCTGCAGCCCCGAGCCGCAGCGCCGGTCGAGCTGGTAGCCGGGGACGGAAATCGGCAGCCCCGCCGCCAGCGCCGACCAGCGTGCGATGCACGGCGCCTCGCCGCTGGCATAGCCCTGCGCGAAAACGACATCGTCGATGCGTTCCGGATCGATCTTCGTGCGTTCGACAAGGGCCTTCAGGATGATCGCGCCAAGTTCGCCCGCCGTGACCGACGCGAGACTGCCGAGGAACTTGCCGACGGGCGTCCGGATGGGCGAGACGATGGCGGCGCGGCGAAGGGTCATCGATCAGTTCCTTTGGCGGGGATCCCGACAATCCCCTTGGCATGCAAGGCGCCGATCTGGGAAGCCGTAAGGCCCAGACGGTCGGCAAGGACTTCCTCGCTGTGCGCGCCGAGCAGCGGCGCGGGCTGCGGCGCGGCGCGCTCGATTTGCGGAATCGTCGCCATGGCGCCGGGGGCGGGGTAGTCGAAGCCGCTGGGGTTTGCGACGTGCCCGAACAGGGGATTGTCCCCGACGAGTACGGGGTCCTGCGCCGCATCCAGCATGGTTTGATAGGGACCATAGCAGCCGCCAACCGCGTCGAGCGCAGCCTTCAGCTCGGCATAACGCCATGTCGCCACGCGCGCTTCGACGAGCGGATAGAGTGCGTCGCGGTGTTCGAAGCGAACGCCCTCGTCGCGCCCGAAAGTCACGCCCCGTTCGGCCTCGATTGCGGCGATTTCGGTCGCGATGCCGAGAACCTCGACAAGGCCCGACCATTGGCGCGGGGTGATGGCCATCAGCATCAGGCGCGTTCCGTCGGCCGTCTCGAAGTCGCGCCCGAACGCGCCGTAGACGCTGTTGCCGAGTCGCGCGCGGTTCGCGCCGGTATAAAGCACTTCCGCGAGCGAGCCGAGGTTGGCGACGGTGCCAATCGCGATGTCGGACAGCGGCAGGCGCGCCTCCTGCCCCGCGCCGGTCGCCGCGCGGTGGTGAAGCGCCGCCATCATTGCAAAGGCCGCATAGGCCCCGGTCAGCAGATCCCATGCCGGCAGGACATGGTTGACCGGCGCGGGGCCGGGGCCCGTGATGTCGGGATAGCCGACGGCCGAATTGACGGTGTAGTCAAGCGCCGGGCCACCATCGGCCATGCCCATGATGCGCACGGTGATCAGGTCGGCGCGGCCTGCGGAGAGCGTGTCGTGGCTCAAGAATCCGCCGACGGGGAAATTGGTGATGAACTGGCCGGTCTTGCGGACCAGCTCTTGCAGCAGTTCGCGCCCCTCTGCCGATCCGAGATCGAGCGCGACCGACTTTTTCGCGCGGTTGAGGTTTTCCCAATAGAGGCTGTGGCCTTCGCGAGTCCTGGGCCAGCGGTTGAAATCCGGTCCGCCCCCGATCTGGTCGACGCGGATCACCTCCGCGCCCATCTGCGCAAGGTAGAGCCCGGCCGTGGGCGACGCGACGAACGACGAGGCCTCGATGACGGTCAGGCCGGTCAGCAGCGGGTACATCGATCAGGCCCCGGCGGCGCATGCGCGGCGCGGATCCCCGGCGAATGCCGGCAGCCGGCCTGGCGGTCCGGCCGGACTCATGTCAGCTTTCGCTGCTATCGCGCCGGCTCAGCCATGGGGCATGCCAGCCTGCCATCGGGTCTTGCCACCAAGCGCTGCGAACCCTTTCTCCATGGCGAAGGGCAAGCCGGTCGCGGAGGAACCTGTGTCGTGGTGGAGCGGGTGAAGGGAATCGAACCCTCGTCGTAAGCTTGGGAAGCTTCTGCTCTACCATTGAGCTACACCCGCGTCGCCCCATGGCCCTGCCATGCCGGCCGCCGCACCGTCAAGGACCATGGGCGGCCGCGGCTCAGCGCATAGCAGCCAGCACGTCCTTGATCGCGACGAAACCGAAGCCGATCGAGCTGTCGGCAATGCCGAACGGCAGAAACAGGTCGTCGCCAACGCGCATCGCACCGCAGGTATAGACGACATTGGGCACATAGCCGTCGCGTTCCTGGTCGAGCGGCTCGAGAATCGGCTTGGCGGTCCGGCCGATGACTTTCGACGGATCGTTCTTGTCGAGCAGCATCGCCCCGATCGAATAGCGTCGCATGGCGCCCACGCCGTGAGTCAGCAACAGCCACCCCTCGTCGAGCTCGATCGGTGCGCCGCAATTGCCGATCTGGATATATTCCCAGGCATAGGCGGGCCGCGCCAGCATGCTGCCATCGTCCCAGTCAGTCAGGACATTCGATGTCAGCAGGAACAGATTTTCGCCGTCCTGGCGGCCGATCATCATGTAGCGGCCGTTCACCTTGCGCGGGAACAGCGCCATGCCCTTGTTGCGCGCGGCGCGGCCGGTCATCGGTACCAGCTCGAACTTGCGGAAATCCTTGGTCCGCATCATTTCCGACCGGATCGTGCGGCCGTCATAGGCGGTATACGTGCCGATCCATTCGGTTTTGCCGCTGCCGTTGTGGAACGGCGTGATCCGAAGGTCCTCCAGCCCGTTGCGCTGCGCCTCGGTCATCGGGAAGATCACGGTGCGCGACAGGTCGCTGTCGGGGTGGCGATAGACCGTCAGCGGCTCCCCCGGGATGAAGGGGTCGCCGCGCTTGACGGCGGAGACATCGGCCGCCGTGGCGATTCGGGGCGGCGAGGGGATCGACACCTCGCGCTCGCGCGTGACGATGCCCTGGGTGAAGGCGATCGTGCTGATATGGCCTTCGCCCACGGTGCGCAGCGACATGGCAAAGCGGACCGCGCCATCGGTGAGGCCGGTCTGGTCGGGCGCGGCGACGACGCTGGGATTCATGATGGCCGCGGCCGCATAGCTGTATTCGTGGCAGAAATAGGCGCCAAGCAGCTGGCGGCGGCGCGGCGTCAGCGCGCCGAAATCCAGGTCGTTGCCGAACTGCTCGACGAGCTGCTCGTAGCGGCGCTCGAACACCTTCTCGACCTGCCAGTGGCGCGTCCCGAAGTCGCGGTACACGTCCTCGAGCGCCACGGTCACCTGGTCCTGGCTCAAGGCGAGCACGTTGCCGACAAGGCGCAGCGCCCGGCTGGGTTCGGTTCCGCTCGCCTGCCACGCGAGGTGGAAAGGCCGGACAACCACACGCCGGGCGTCAGGCCGCAAGCGCAGCGGATGAATATCGACGATAGAAATAAGACCTGCCCCCGCTGTCCATTAACGCCGTCAGGCGGCGTTTGCGATCTGCTTCACCCGCTCTTGAACCGGCGACGCCGCCGCTGACAAGCCAACAAATGCACGCCGCCCCATTTGCCAGGCAATCACCGACTCCGCGCCGTTATTCAAGTTGACGGACACCGGCGTCAGGCCATCGCCGCACTCGCCGGTTTCGGGATCGACGATCGGCACACCCAGCGTGTTGCGGCCGAGGAACCAGTCGTGCGCAGCCTTGGCGCGCCTGAGCCAGATTTCGTCGCGCGTCACTTGCCACGACAGGGCGCAGGCATCGATCATCGCCCAGGCCTCGAGCGGCTGCTGGTCAAACAGCGCCGGAGCCTCGCCGGGCTTGCTGAAGCCTTCGGTGCCGACCGGCTGAAACATGCCGTCATGGCCGCTGGTCTGCGCCGCGATCCAGTCGAGCGTCTCCAGCCCGGTAGTCACGGCGGCATCGTCCCCGAGCGCAAGCCCCGCGCGGATCAACGCCTCGGGAATGCGGGTATTGTCGTACGACAGCACGATTTCGAACCAGGCCCAGTCGGGTCGGCTGTTGCGGGCGAGCAGGGCTGACAACATTTCGATACCGTCGCGCAACAGCTTGACAGAAGCCGGGTCCTTGTGCGTCTCGAGAAAGGCGGCGGCGCCCAGCATCGCAAAGGCGCGCGTCCGCACCGATCCGAGCGATGCGATCGACCCGATCGTCTGGTCATAAAGCGTCTTGGCCCAAGTCCTGAGCGCGGCGTCGGGGCCGTGCGAGACGGTGACGCCCAGCGCCCACAGGGTACGCCCGTTGCTGTCCTCGGACCCGATGTCCTCGAGCCAGCGGCGGTCGTAGCTCATGAAATTCCGGTACTGCGACGTGTCGGCGTTCCACCCATGCTGGACAAAACTCGCATAGGTCTGCGCAAAGCGGACGCGGGTCTCGATCGGCAGGTCGTCCGCTTTGGCCATCAGCAGCAGCCCGCGGGCGTTGTCGTCGATGCAATAGCCGTGACGCCGGTCGGCGACGCCGAAAAGGCTATGCTGCAGCATGCCGACGCCATCGGTCATCCGTTCGATCGGGCCCAGGCGCAGGACAGGTTCGGCCGTGGACGCGGCGCGCTGGCGCAGGGCAGGGGCCAGGGCGGCCAGCACCGCCTCCGCATTGCGCGGCCAGATCATGGTGCGGCCACGGGCATAGGCCCGGCCGCTGATCCCGTCGCGGCGCGCCTTGTCGGTCAGCAAGCCGCCGACTGCGGCGGCCAGGGCCGCGGGCGCGCGGAACGGTACGAGCAGGCCATGGTCGTCGGACAGGATCTCGGTCGCATGAACATAGGGCGTGGAGACGACTGCCTTGCCAAGGCCGACGGCATAGCTGAGCGTGCCCGAGGTGATCTGTGCGGGGTTGCGGTACGGCGTGACATAGACATCGGCGGCGGTCAGCCATTCGGTCAGATCGTCGAGCGCGAAAAACTTGTCGACGAAGCTGACATGATCCTGCAGCCCGAGCTCCACGACCCGCGCGACCAGCGATTCGCGATAGGCCTCGCCCTCGTGCCGCACGAGATGCGGATGAGTGGCGCCCAGCACGATGTAATGCGCGTCGGGCGATTGCTCGCACACGCCGGGCATGGCCTCGATCATGTCGGCAATGCCCTTGTCGGGCGACAACAGGCCGAAGGTCAGGATCGTCGGACGTTCGGGCAGTTTCAATCGGGCGCGCGCGGCAACCGGATCGCCCATCGGCCGATCGGGGATGCCGTGCGGGATGACGTTGACCTTTTCGGGATCGACCGCATAGACTCGCTCGAGAATTTCGCGGCCCTTGTCGGCCATGACGATGACGGTGGCCGCGCGCTCGAGCAGCGCTTCCATCACCGCGCGCTGCGACCCGTTCGGCGATTCGAGGATGGTGTGCAGCGTGATCGCAACCGGAATCTTGACCCGGTTGACAAGCCCCAGCAGATAGCTGCCCGCCTCGCCGCCGAAGATGCCGAATTCGTGCTGGACCCAGAGGATCTGCGCGCCGCTTTCGTCGATCGCATCGGCCGCCGCGTGATAGGCCGCGACATCGTCCTGCGGGATCAGGCGCGTGATTTCAGGCCCGTAGCCCTCGACCTGCCCGTCGTCCATGGCATAGACGTCGACCTGAGCGACGACACCCTGGGCCTTGAGCGCGAGCCAGCTGTCCTCGGTGTAGGTGGCCAGCCCGCAGCGGCGCGGGGGGAAGTTGCCCAGCATCGCGACATGCGACGGCGCGCGCATCGCGCGCGAGACGGACGACTGGCCGGGCCAAGGTAGCGGGTCGAACTTCATAGGTCCCTTTCACAGGGTTGCGAAACAGCTCTACTCCAACGTGTCGTGGGTCAGGATGTTCCTGCAAATTGCGCTGCACTGCAACAAAAAAAGTCAGTGCGCCTTTTTTAAACGTCAGGATAGTCCCTCGATCGCGCCGGTCGCATTCAGATGAATGGCCTCGGCGGCCGGAACCTTCGGCAGTCCGGGCATCGTCATGACTTCCCCGCAGATGGCGACGACGAACCCGGCGCCCGCCGAAAGCCGCACTTCGCGCACCTTCACCACATGACCTGTCGGGGCGCCGAGCAGGGTTGGATCGGTGGAAAAGCTGTACTGAGTTTTCGCCATGCAGAC
The DNA here is from genome assembly GCA_965249705.1 of Sphingomonas sp. GTDB lineage: Bacteria > Pseudomonadota > Alphaproteobacteria > Sphingomonadales > Sphingomonadaceae > Sphingomonas_O. Next base: position 582,074 of record CBDFMO010000013.1, read on the forward strand.
GGGCAAGTGGCCGAAACCTGCCGCTTCCCAACGGGCGAGCTGCGCATGGATGCTTGGCTCGGCGATCGCCTCCTCGGCCCTGTAGATGCGCGTCGCCACCGTATTGATCTTGGCGAACAGCGACAGCCGATCGTCGTAGATCGGCGCGAACTGGGCAGCATCCTTGTCCGCCAGGCCCGCAACCGCATGGGCGAGCGCCTCGGCGCCCGCGCCGCCGTCGGCCCAATGGGTGCAGACAAGGGCGTCGCAGCCATGGGCGCCGGCGGCGGCGCGGATGACGGCCTGTTCGGCCGGGGTGTCCGTCGCGAAATGGTTGATCGCAACGACCACAGGAACGCCGAACATCCGCACGTTCTCGATATGGCGGACCAGGTTTACGCTGCCGCGTTCGACGGCGGCCACGTCTTGCGTGCCGAGATCGGCCTTGGCGACGCCGCCGTTCATCTTGAGCGCGCGCACCGTTGCGACGATGACGGCAACGGCGGGCGCGAGCCCCGCCTGCCGACACTTGATGTCGAAAAACTTTTCCGCCCCCAGGTCGGCACCGAATCCCGCTTCGGTAACGACATAGTCGGCAAGCTCCAGAGCGAGCCGCGTTGCCGCCACCGAATTGCAGCCATGGGCGATGTTGGCGAAGGGGCCGCCGTGGATCAGCGCGGGCGTGCCGCCGATCGTCTGCACGAGATTGGGCTTGATCGCTTCCTTCAAGAGGACGGCCATGGCGCCATCGGCCTTCAGGTCGCGCGCCGTAACGGCCTGCCTGTCCCGGGTATAGGCGACGATGATGCGACCGAGCCGGTCCTGCAGGTCGCCCAGGTCATGGGCCAGGCACAGGATCGCCATGACTTCGGACGCGACGGTGATGTCGAATCCGCTCTCGCGCGGGAAGCCGTTGGCGACGCCGCCGATCGACTGGACGATGTCGCGCAGCGCCCGGTCGTTGATGTCGAGCGCGCGCCGCCAGACGACGCGCCGCACGTCGATGTCGAGCGCATTGCCCCAATGGATATGGTTGTCGATCATCGCCGCGAGCAGGTTGTGCGCCGCCGTAATCGCGTGGAAATCGCCGGTGAAATGCAGGTTGATGTCTTCCATCGGCACGACCTGGGCATGGCCGCCCCCCGTCGCCCCGCCCTTCGTGCCGAAGCAGGGGCCGAGCGATGGCTCGCGCAGCGCCAGGATCGTGCGCTTGCCGATCCGGTTGAGCGCATCGGCAAGGCCGACCGACGTCGTCGTCTTGCCCTCGCCCGCCGGCGTGGGGTTGATTGCGGTCACGAGCACCAGTTTGCCGGTGCGGCCGGTCGCGGGGACGGCGGCTGTATCGATCTTGGCCTTGTACCGGCCGTAGGGCTCGATCGCCGCGTCGGGCAGCCCGGCCTTGGCCGCAATGTCGGCAATGGGGGCGAGTCGCGCCGCGCGCGCAATGTCGAGGTCGATGGTCACGGCCTAGGATTAGCGCCGGCGCGGCGCGAGCGCTACCGGGCCGGGGACACAAAAAAGGGCGGCCCCGGCTTGCGGGACCGCCCTGTTTTGGTCTTGGCCGATTAGCGCTTCGAGAACTGGAAGCTGCGGCGGGCCTTGGCCTTGCCGTACTTCTTGCGCTCGACCGTGCGGCTGTCGCGGGTCAGGAACCCGGCGGCCTTCACCGGGGCGCGCAGCTCCGGCTCGTACTTGGTCAGCGCCTGGCTGATGCCGTGGCGCAGCGCGCCGGCCTGGCCCGACAGGCCGCCGCCCTTGACCGTCGCGATGACGTCGAAGCTGCCGACGCGGTCGGCGACTTCAAACGCCTGGCGGATGACAAGGCGCAGCGTGGGACGTGCAAAATACACTTCCTGGTCGCGGCCGTTGACCGTGATCTTGCCGCTGCCGGGCTTGATCCACACGCGGGCGACGGCGTCCTTGCGGCGGCCGGTCGCGTAGCTGCGGCCCTGCGCGTCGATGATCTTGTCGCGCAGCGGCATGACCGAGACGGCACGGGCAGGCGCCGCATCATCGTCGTTGACGACAGTATCGGTCACTTCGGCCCGGGCGGGCGCCGGAGCTGCGCCGGTCAGCGCGGCGAGATCGGCCAGCGACTGGCGGGTATCCGACACTTCGACGCCGGTTTCGGGAGTTTCGGCCATTATGCGCCCACCTTGTTCTTGCGGTTCATCGAGGCCACGTCGAGCACCTTGGGGCTCTGGCCGGCATGGGGATGTTCGGTGCCCGAATAGATGCGCAGCGCGCGCATCTGGTCGCGGCCCAGCGGCCCGCGCGGAATCATGCGCTCGACGGCCTTTTCCAGGACGCGCTCGGGGAACTTGCCCTCGAGGATCTTGGCCGGCGTCGTTTCCTTGATGCCGCCCGGGTGGCCGGTGTGCTTGTAATAGACCTTGTCGGTCATCTTCTTGCCGGTGAAGCGCACCTTGTCGGCATTGATGATGATGACATTGTCGCCGCAATCGACGTGCGGCGTGTAGATCGGCTTGTGCTTGCCGCGCAGGATATTCGCGACCATCGACGCGACGCGCCCGACGACCAGGCCGTCGGCATCGATCAGCATCCAGTCTTTCACCACGTCGGCGGGCTTGACCGCCTTGGTGGTCTTCATCAACGCCTTCATGGCTTTGGACCTCTTCAAACGAAACAAGCCGCCCCGGTGCGGAGCGGCGTTCGAGCGGGCCAATGCATCGGACGAGGCGAAAAGTCAACAAATCGGCGGCATTGCTAACGGGTATCGTGATACCGGTCCAGGTCAGGCAGCGAAAGCGACACCCGTCATGGCTTCCGAAACCGCCCACAGCCTCGCCGCTGCGGCCGGATCGATGGCGTGGTCGCGCACCCCGCTGTTGGGATCCATTCCCTCGGTCCAGCGCGCCGCGATGTCGCAATCCTCGCAATAGACGCCGCCCTTGTCTGCGAGCAATGGCGAGGTTGCGCACCACACGCTGGTCGCGGCGCCCTGCTCGACGGTCTTGAAGCGCGCATTGACGTTCCCCTCGGCGTCGAACCAGCCCATCGCGACTTGCTCCTCGTGCGTCAGGTGGCGCTGCAACGGAGTCACGATGCCGCCGGGGTGCACGGCAAAGGCGCGGATACCGTGCGGTGCGCCCAGCGCATCGAGGTGCACCGCGAACAGCGCATTGGCCGACTTGGCTTGGCCGTACGCCGTCCACTTGTTGTATTCGCGGCGGTCGAAATTGATGTCGTCGAAATCGACCGGCGCGATGCGGTGGCCGATCGACGACAGCACGACGACGCGCATGCCCGGCCCTGCCGCCTTCAGGAGCGGCCACAGCCGTGCCGTCATTTGAAAATGGCCGAGATGATTGGTCGCGAACTGGCTTTCATAGCCGCGCGCATCGCGGGACAGCGCGTTCGCCATGACGGCGGCATTGTTGATCAGGATGTCGATCCTGTCTGCCGCACCCGCGACCTCGGCGGCAAAGGCGTCGACCGATTCGGGCTTGGCGAGATCGAGCTTCATGATCTCGGCCGTCGCGATCCCGTTCAGGTCCTGCGCCGCCGCGTCCGGGCGCCGTGCGCCGACGATCACCCGCGCCCCCGCCCCGGCCAGCGCGCGGACCGTCTCCAGCCCCAGCCCCGAATAGCCACCGGTAACCAGCGCCACCTTGCCCGTGAGATCCACCCCGGCAATCACGTCGGCCGCGGTCGATCGCATGCCGAAACCGCTGTTCAAGGGCGCCTGCTCGGTCATTTCCGTCTCCCCGCTAGCGGTGTCGCCCGACAGCATGCGCGCCCCAGGCGACGCTCGCAACCAGCAGCGCGCCGACCGCCTGGTGCGCGACCGCCAGGCCGATGTTGACGCCCGTCATGACCGTCGCAATGCCGAGCGCGATCTGAAGCCCCAATGCGCTGTGCAGCGCGATCGACGCTGGCCGTACGCCGGCGCGCTTCACACGGCCCGCAAGCACGACGATCGCAGCCAGCGCGACGAACGCCCACCAGCGATGGATGAAATGGACGAGATAGGGATCGCTGCTGAAGGCGTGCGCCATCCCCTGCGACCAGTCGACGCCGGTCGGCAGGAAGCGGTCGCTCATCATCGGCCAGTTTTGCGTGACCTTGCCCGCGCGCATTCCGGCCACCCAGGCGCCGTAGAGGAGCTGGATGTAGAGCACGGCCCCCACCAGGACGGCAAAGCCGGTCAGCCGTGCTGGGCGCGACCGCGTGTTGCGCGACAGGGCAACCAGGTCGAGCGCCGTCCACACCAGCGAGGCAAGGATCGTGAGCGCGAGCAGCAGGTGCAGCGCCAGCCGGTAATGGCTGACGGCGACGCCCTGCCACAGGCCCGACTTGACCATCCACCAGCCGACCGCGCCCTGCAGCGCCCCCAGCGCCAGCAGCGCCAGCAGGCGCGGCTTGTAGCCCGCGGGGATCGCACCGCGCAGCCAGAACCAGACGAGCGGCACTGCGAAGGCCAGGCCGATCACGCGCCCCAGCAGCCGGTGTACCCATTCCCAGAAGAAGATGAACTGGAACTGCCCCATCGTCATGCCCGCATGGATCGCGGCATATTGCGGCACGCGCTTGTACGCGTCGAAGGCGGCTTGCCAGTCGGCGGCCGTCAGCGGCGGGATTGCGCCCGAAACCGGTTTCCATTCGGTAATCGACAGCCCCGATTCGGTCAGGCGCGTGATACCGCCCACGACGACCATGAGGAAAACGAGGAACGCGACCACGAACAGCCAGGTTGCGATCGATCGTGGCCGGGCGGCTGACGGGGAAGGGGGCATGGCCGGCATATAGGAGCTCCGTAACGATCGGCAATCGACCGCCGGCAATTGTCTTCCGGTGATATGTTGTATCTTTACCAATCCGCTGCCATATGGCGCCCGTGTCCCGATCAGCTCTTCTTTCCGCGCTCGACCGCGCTGCCATCGGTCTGTCCGCGCTGTGCGCCGCGCACTGCCTGATCAGCGTCGTGCTCATTGCCGGGCTGTCGGTGGCGGGGTCGATCTGGACCGATCCGGCCATCCATCGCATCGGCATGTTCGGCGCGGTGCTGCTGGCGGCGGTGGCCTTTGGCCCGACGCTGATTCGTGAACGGCTGACGCGCGGCATCGTGGTCGGTATGGTCGGCTTGCTGCTGATGGCGCTCGGGCTGCTGGTGCCCCATGGCTGGCCCGAAATCGCGGCGACCCTCTCGGGCGCCAGCCTGCTCGCCGGCGCACACTTGATGAACACCCGCGCGCGGGCCTAAGCTTCGGGCCATGCCCCTGCACGCCCACACCCTTCACCATGGCACGCCGCTGGCCGCCGCTGCCCAGGCCGCGCTCGAGGCGTCGGGCGAGCAATGGACCGACATGCGGTCGCGCGTGTTCGCTGCGCTTGCCCGCTTCGACCGGCCAGCCTCGGCCTATGACATTGCCGAAGCGATGTCGAAGTCGGAAGGGCGGCGGATCGCCGCCAACAGCATCTATCGTATCCTCGACCTGTTCGTGGCGGCCAATCTTGCCCGACGGGTGGAGAGCGCCAACGCCTATCTCGCCAATGCCCATCCCGATTGCATCCACGACTGCATCTTCATGATCTGCGACAGCTGCGGGACAACGACGCATATCGACGACGATGCCGTGACGGGCGCGGTGCGCGCGGCGGCGGGCGCCACCGGCTTCGGCGTCTCGCGCCCCGTCATCGAAGTCCGCGGTACCTGCGCCGCCTGCGCCTGAACCTTCCCTCTCCCTGAAGGGGAGAGGCCCCTCGCGCCCCAGCGCGGGACGGTGAGGGCAGTCCCCAGATACGTCAGAAGTGCCCTCACCCGCGCTTCGCGCGTGTCGCCCTCTCCCCAGGGGGAGAGGGGAAAGTTACAACACTTTCCCCATGCGGATCAGCGGTACCGATATTCCGTCGACCGGCGGCGACTCGACATGTTCGATCGGCAGATAACCGCACGCCCGGTAGAGCGGCTCGCCTGACAAGGTCGCCATCATCTCGGTTCGCCTGAACCCTGCCGCGCGCGCCGCGCTTTCGCACAGCTCAAGGATCAGTCGCCCGATCCCCTGCCGCACGCAGGCAGGGTCGGTGTACATCGCCCGCACGCGCGCCGCATCGGTCGCCGGGTCGAGCGGCGCGGGATCGCGCGCCACGACGCTCGCGTCGCCGCCATATAGCGTCGCCCGCGCGCTCCAGCCGCCACAGCCGACCAGGGCCTCGCCGTTCAGAACCATGAAATAGGTGCGGTCCGCAATTATCTGCGTGTCGAGGCCCATCACGCTGTGGCTCAGCGCGATCTGCGCCGGCGTCAGGAAACCCTGCTGGTTGACCGCGATGGCGCGGGCCATCAGGGCGCGGATCGCCGGAATATCGGCTTCGGTGGCAAGACGGTGCGTGTGCATGGCGCAGCGCTAGCGCATGAGGCGCGGTCCGCAAACCTGCGCGCTAACGCGCGGCGAATCGCCGAGAATTGAGTCGATTGCAGGCCGCGTCCCAAGGCGGTACTGACACGCATGTCCAATCGTCCTGACACGCCATTGCTCGACACGGTCCCGACACCCGTCGAACTCCGCACATTGAAGCCCGAACAGCTCCGCCAGCTTGCCGACGAACTGCGCGCGGAAATGATTTCCGCGGTGGGGACGACGGGCGGCCACCTGGGCTCGGGCCTTGGCGTCGTCGAACTCACGACGGCACTGCACTATGTCTTCGACACGCCCAACGACCGCCTGGTGTGGGACGTCGGGCACCAGGCCTATCCGCACAAGATCCTCACCGGGCGGCGCGACCGCATCCGCACCCTGCGCCAGGGCGGCGGCCTCAGCGGCTTCACCAAGCGGACCGAAAGCGAATACGACCCGTTCGGCGCGGCGCACAGCTCGACATCGATCAGCGCCGCCCTCGGCTTTGCCATCGCCAACAAGCTCAATGACAAGCCGGGCAAGGCAATCGCCGTCATCGGCGACGGGTCGATGTCGGCGGGCATGGCCTATGAGGCGATGAACAACGCGCGCGAGGCGGGCAACCGCCTCGTGGTCATCCTGAACGACAATGACATGTCGATTGCGCCGCCGGTCGGCGGCCTCAGCGCCTATCTGGCGCGCATCGTGTCGAGTCGCGAGTTCCTGAGCGTGCGCGAGACACTGAAAAAACTGGCGCGCGCGCTGCCCGGCCCGTTGCACAAGGCGGCGAAGAAAACCGATGAATTCGCGCGCGGCCTTGCCATGGGCGGGACCTTGTTCGAGGAACTCGGCTTTTATTATGTCGGCCCGATCGACGGGCATAATCTCGAGCAGCTGATTCCCGTGCTCGAAAATGTGCGCGACGCGGCCGAAGGGCCCTGCCTCATTCATGTCGTCACAAAGAAGGGCAAGGGCTATGCCCCGGCCGAGGCGAGCGCCGACAAATACCATGGCGTGCAGAAGTTCGACGTCGTGTCGGGCGTGCAGGCGAAGGCACCGCCGGGGCCGCCGAGCTACCAGAACGTCTTTGGCGAAACGCTCGCAAAACTGGCGGAAACCGACCAGCGCATCGTCGCGATCACGGCGGCTATGCCCAGTGGCACGGGCGTCGACAAATTTGCCAAGGCCCATCCCGATCGCGCGTTCGACGTCGGCATTGCCGAACAACATGCCGTGACGTTCGCGGCCGGCCTCGCCGCACAGGGGATGCGCCCGTTCTGCGCCATTTATTCGACCTTCCTGCAGCGCGCCTACGACCAGGTCGTCCACGACGTGGCGATCCAGAACCTGCCCGTGCGTTTCGCCATCGACCGCGCAGGGCTGGTCGGCGCCGACGGCTGCACGCATGCCGGGTCGTTCGACGTGACCTACCTGGCAACCTTGCCCAACATGGTGGTCATGGCGCCCTCCGACGAGGCCGAGCTGGTCCACATGACCTATACCGCCGCCGAGCACGACTCGGGGCCGATCGCCGTGCGCTATCCGCGCGGCAACGGCACCGGTGCCGCCCTGCCGCAGGTTCCGCAAAAGCTGGAAATCGGCAAGGGCCGTATCGTTCGCCAGGGCAAGAAGGTCGCGATCATTTCGCTCGGCACCCGGCTCGAGGAAGCGATGAAGGCTGCCGACGCGCTCGATGCCAAGGGGCTGAGCACCACGGTTGCCGATTTGCGCTTTGCCAAGCCGCTCGACACGGACCTCATCCGCAAGCTGCTGACCACCCATGAAGTCGCGGTGACGGTCGAGGAAAACAGCATCGGCGGCTTCGGCGCGCATGTGCTGACGATGGCGAGCGACGAGGGGCTGATCGACGCCGGGCTGAAACTGCGCACCTTGCGCCTGCCCGACATTTTCCAGGACCACAACAAGCCCGAGCTTCAGTACAGGGAAGCCGGGCTCGATGCCGAAGGGATCGTCGCCTGCGTCTTGAAGGCGCTGCGGGTCAACAGCGTGGGGGTTGTGGAAGTCCGCGCTTGAGTCGCGCCGCCTGACCGACTCCCCGGATGCGGGCCCCGCGCAAGCCACGGGCAATCGAGCGGCGCATTCGGGCGCGAACCCGACGGGGCTTGCAATGACGGCGCAGGCGGAGGACTCGGGCCGCATGTCTCTTCCGTCCGCCCGCCCCCGACCATCGTGCAGCTGTGACGTTCGCCGCGCACCTGGCGCCACTCCGTCATGGTGAAGACCCGCATCGACCAGCGTCTCGTCGAACTCGGTCTTGCCGACAGCCGGTCCCGGGCACAGGCGCTGGTCCTGTCGGGCAATGTCTTCCTCGGCGATCGGCGCATCGACAAGGCGGGGCAGGCGGTCGATGCCGAAGCCGTGCCGATCGTGAGGGGTCGCGACCATCCCTGGGTGTCACGCGGCGGGGTGAAGCTGGCGCACGGGCTCGACCATTTTGCCTGGGACGTGGCGGGCGTCGTCGCCATCGACGTCGGCAGTTCGACCGGGGGCTTTACCGATGTGCTCCTGGCCCGGGGCGCGGCACGTGTCTACGCCGTCGACAGCGGCACCAACCAGCTCGCATGGAAGCTGCGGCAGGACGCGCGCGTGGTCGTGCTCGAGCAAACGAGTGCGCGCATCCTGACCGATGACCATATCCCCGAGCGCGTCGATCTGATTGTCTGCGATGCAAGCTTCATCGGCCTGGCCAAAGTGCTCGACCGCCCGATGACCTTTGCAAAGCCGGCGGCGCGCCTCATCGCGCTGATCAAGCCCCAGTTCGAGGCCGGACGCGATGCCGTGGGAAAGGGCGGCGTGGTCCGCGATCCCGCCGTCCATTCGGCTGTTTGTGCCGATGTCCAGGCCTGGGTCGACGGACAGGGCTGGACCGTCGAGGGCATCGTCGCCAGCCCCATCACGGGGCCCGAGGGGAATGTCGAATTCCTGATCGCCGCGCACCGATGAACCGGTGCATCGCCGAAACAAACCCTCTAAGCTGACGCCCAAAGCTTCAACGGAGTCGCGCATGAGTGAGCTGGCATCGAGCGGACAATTATGGGCGGCCTATTGGCGCTGGGCGCTGGTCACCGTGCCGCTGGTGGTCGTGCCCGGCTTCGTCGTCGGGGCATTGAGCAACTCGGGCGACACCAACCGCTGGTACGCGCTCCTCGAAAAGCCGTCGTTCCAGCCGCCGTCATGGGCGTTTCCGGTAGCGTGGACGACGCTTTACGTGATGCTTGGTCTGGCGCTTGCGATCGTCATGCACGCGCGGGGAGCACGATTCCGGGGCTATGCGATCGCGCTCTTCGTCGTTGCCTTTCTTCTCAACCTGACCTGGTCGCCGGTGTTCTTCGGGCTGCACCGGCCGACCCTGGCGCTGGCGATCATCGTCGGCATGTTCGCGGCCGCAGCGGCCACCACGATTGCCTTCGGACGGGTACGGCCGGCGGCGGCGTTGCTGATGCTGCCCTATCTTGGCTGGCTCTGCTTTGCCGCGGTGCTCAACTGGGAGATCATCCGCCTGAACCCGGGTGCCGAGGGGCTTGTCGTCGAGCGCGCGGGCACCCAGATAGATATCAGACGCTAACCCGATCGGGGATCACATCATGCAGACCGACAACCGCCTGTTCGACGATTTCGCCAAGTTCATGAATGGCGCCGCTGGCACCCTTGCCGGGGTCGGGCGGGAGGCCGAAGCCGGATTTCGCGAGCGCATGAAAGAATGGATCGGCGGGCTCGATTTTGTCAGCCGTGACGAGTTCGAGGCAGTCAAGGCCATGGCAGCTGCCGCGCGCGACGAAGCGGATGCCCTGAAGCTCCGCATCGCCGCGCTCGAGGCAAAGGCTTCCTAAAGGCGGGCTGCTGCGAGTATCGGACCACCGTTTCCGGACTGGACCAGCACGGCCCGCTTGAGACCGGCGGGCGTGGCGGGGGCCGTAAAGCTGCTGGCCTTTCCGCTCCAGCTGCCGAGCGCGACCAGCTGCCGCACGATGTTGCGGTGCGGTAGCGTCCGGCCATCGTTCTCGCCCGCGCGGATCGGGACCTGCACGGTGCGCGGGTCATAGGCGACGTACCAGATGGTGGCGGGTCGCGCTGCGGCCGATGCCGCCACGCTGATGACATTGCCTTTGGCGGCGAGCGCCGGGCCGCCCGACCGTGGGTTGTGGGCGATCGCCTGCTCGACTTCGGCCTTGCGGCTGCCGAGCACGGCTGCGCGCCCGTTGACGATCAGCTGCGGTGTCTGGACATTGCCCCTCCCCTGCGCGCGCGCATAGGCCCATTGGCGCGCGGTATAGGCCGGCTGGGCATAGGTGTCTTTCCATCCGAGCTGATCCCAATAGGTCACTGCGAAGTTCAGCGCGAGCACGTCGGGCCGGTTCGCGACTTCGTCGAGCACGGCCAGCGCCGGGGGGCACGACGAGCAACCCTGGCTCTGGTACAGTTCGATGACAGCCGGATGGGCTGCATCGGCACCGCTCGCCAGCGGTGCGGCCCTGGCTTCGGGCGCGAGCGAAGGTGCGGCGAAATGCAGGCCGAGGGCCCCTGCACCGGCGACGGCAACCATGGCGAAAAGCGATTTGGACATGATGATCTCCTTTGTCACCGATACGCGCTCCCGTCGCCAAAGGTTACGCTACCACCGAAGCAATTTCGGTCCCAGCAGGGCGCCGATCGCCGTCGCCACGGCAATGCCCAGCGAATACCACGTCAGCACGAAGCTGGCCCCGGCCTCGGGGCAGTGAAGGCTGTACAGAGTCGCCGACACCGCGCCCGAGGCAAGGCCGATGACAGCCCCCGTCGCGCGCAGCCGGGTCGGCGCGAACCGGCGGGCGAAGAACAGCAAGGCCCCGGCGACGGGCAGCGCGAACAGGGCGATGAGCATCGAGCAGATCCGCCATGTCCGGCCCAGCCAGACCAGCAGCCAGTCGTCCTGCGGCATTGCCGCCAGTTCATGCGCGCTCACCAGGCCAAGCAGCGCGACGGGGACGCTGAGCAGCCACAGCCAGCGCGGCGGACGCGCTTCGGGACGGATCAGCGACAGCAGCGCCGTCATGGCGATCAGCGCGAGCGAGCCCGTATAGGCGAGCTTCATCCAGAACATCGGCCCGGCCATTGCCAGGTCGAGGTCGGGGCGGAAGCCGAGCGTGGCGGCGATGACGACCAGCGTCACGGCCATGCCTGCGCCCAGGCTGAGGCCGAGCCGCAGCGGTGCGGCATGACGCGGCACCGGGGCGGTGTCGCGCGCCAGCGCGTCGATAAGGGCGTCGGTATCCATCAGCTGCCCGTCAATCTTTTGGCGAGCGCCTTGATCCCGCGATGGACCGAAATCTTTACGTCCGCCTCGGACAAGCCGTCACGTGCCGCCGCTTCGGCAATGCTCAACCCGTCGATTTTGGTCGCGCGAATCGTGGCGGCCTGTTTGGGAGACAGCGTTTCCAGTGCGGCGTCGATGTCGAGCCGTGCGGAGACTTCGTCCTCGAACCCGCCATCGCCGAGCAGGTCGCCCAGATCGTCGAGGGCAAGGTCGAAGCGCGTGCGGCGAAAATGGTCGATCATCTTGTAGCGGGCGACCGCAAAGAGCCAGGGTCCGAACGCGCGCGTGCGGTCATAGCTGGCCCGGCGGGTATGGACGGCAATCAGGGTCTCCTGCACCAGATCCTCCAGGTCCGCCGCACCGGCCATGCGCCGGGCGTAGTAACGCCGCAAAACGGGGACGAGCGCGGACAGCAGCATGTGATGCGCGCGCGCATCGCCGTCGAGGCTCGCCTGCATGAGGTGCCGGAGGTGAGCTTCGTCGGTTGCCACTCGCGTGCTATACGGCGAAATTGTGACATCGGTTACACTGCACGATTATCCACAGATTCGCGCCCGACATGCTTGCATCGCGCGCCAAGGCGAGCCACCCCTGACGCCATGACAAATGTCGAAATCGATCTGGACGGGCAGCGCGCGGCGCCCATCGACATGCTGGAGGCGTGGTTCGAGGCGCATGGCTGGACGCACGAGCGAGTCGGCGAGGAAGAGATCGTGGCTTCGGCCCAGGGGTCCTGGGGCCTGTACGAGCTCCGCGGCGTCTGGCGCGACGATGACAATGTCCTGCAATTCATGGCGTTTCCGGACATCAAGGTCGCCGATCACCAGACCGCGACGGTCTATGAGGCGATCGGTCTCATCAACGAACAGCTGTGGCTGGGGCATTTCGAACTTTGGTCTGGCGCGGGTACGGTGCTGTTCCGCAATGCCGTCCTGATCGACAGCGGCGACGAGGCCGGTCTCAGCCTCGACCAGGCCGAAACCGTGATCGAGGCCGCCGTGGACGAGGTCGATCGCTTCTATCCCGTGTTCCAGTTCGTCCTGTGGGGCGGCAAATCTCCCAAGGAAGCGATTGCCGCCGCGCTCGTCGAAACGCGCGGCGAGGCGTGAGCGACGATGGCCCGACGGGGCCATTCTGGCTGGTCGGGTGCGGCGCCATGGCGGGCGCCATGCTGTCGCGATGGCTGGCGACCGGGTTGGATCCCGCGCTGGTAACGGTGGTTGATCCGGCGCTGCCGGTCTTCCCGGGCGTCCGCGTGCTTCCCGCGGTGCCGGACGAGACGCCCCCCGCGCTGTTGATGCTCGGGGTCAAGCCGCAGATGCTGGACGGCGTCGTGCCGCGCGTTGCGCCCGTGGTCGGGGTCGACACGACGCTTTTGTCGATTCTCGCCGGCACGCGTCATGCCCGCCTGTCACAGGCTTTTCCGGCTGCTCGACTGGTGGTGCGCGTCATGCCGAACCTGCCCGTGGCGATCGGAGCGGGCGCCGTCGCGCTCCATGCGCCGGGGGCCGACCGCACGGCTATCACGGCACTGATGGCCCCGCTTGGCCTCGTCGAGTGGATCGACGACGAAGGGCTGTTCGATGCCGTTACCGCGCTGTCCGGGTCGGGCCCCGCCTTCCTTTATCGCTTTGCCGAAGCGCTGGCGGCCGGCGGCACGGCGCTGGGCCTCGCCTCCGACGTCGCCGACCGGCTGGCGCGCGCGACGGTGGCCGGCGCGGCGTCGCTCGCCAAGGCGTCGGCCGATCCGCTCGGCACGCTGGCCGATCGCGTCGCCAGCAAGGGCGGCTCGACGCGCATCGGCCTCGACGTCCTTGACCGGGACGATGCGCTGAAAGCGCTCACCGGGGCCGCGCTGAGGGCGGCGATGGATCGCAACCGGGAACTGGGCGAGGGCTGAGGCACGACGAACGAACGGGTCGATGGGGCCGGTTTCGCGCCGGCTGCGGTTGATTTCGGACGTTCCTTGCGCAATTTGGGGAATTCAAAAATGGCAGAAGGCCGGGTCTTGGCGGTGGCACGCGACGGAGCGCACCGGTTCTCGAAGCAATCGGTGCCCGCCATCGAGCTCGTGGCGGGTTTCGGCGTCAGGGGCGATGCGCACCATGGCATGACGGTCCAGCACCGGTCGAGAGTCGCCGTCGATCCGGGCCAGCCAAATCTGAGGCAAGTTCATCTCATCCACGCCGAGCTGTTCGACGAGCTGCAAGCGAAGGGTCATCATGTGCACCCCGCCGAATTGGGTGAGAATGTAACGACGACAGGCGTGAATTTGCTCGGCCTTCCGCAGCACGCAGTGCTTTGCATCGGTGGCGAGGCGAAGCTGGAGGTCACCGGGCTGCGCAACCCGTGCGCCCAGATCGAGCGGTTCCGGCCGGGCCTTCTGTCCGCCTTGCTGGAGCGTGGGACGCATGACGAGCTGGTGCGCAAGGCCGGAATCATGGCGATCGTGCGCGTCGGCGGCGTGGTCCGCCCGGGCGACCGGATCGAGGTCGAAATGCCGCCGGTCCCGCGCCTGCCCTTGGCCTGTGTCTGACTTCCGCGCTCCCGGGCAAGCGCCTTGCGCGCCCTCAATCGGCCCGGCTGAGGTCCATGGCCAGCGCCCGGTCCTCCGGCGGGATGAGTCCTTCGAGGACCTGCCAGAACCCGGTCACGGCCTCCTGCCCGGCCCGCCCATAGGCCGCCGACAGGCGTTCGCGCAGGCGGTCGAACAATTCGGCCTCGAGCGCGGCGCCCGCGTCGGTCAGGCGCAGCAGCTTCTGGCGGCGGTCGGTTTCGCCCGGCGTCGTGGCCACCAGCTTGCGGGCCGTCAGCTCGGTCAGGACGCGGCCGAGCGACTGTTTGGTCACCGCCAGCAGCCGCAACAGCTCGCCCACAGTCAGGCCGGGCTGGCGCGCGATGAAGTAAAGGGCGCGCTGGTGCGCGCGGCCCAGCCCGTGCTGTGCCAGCAGGGCATCGGCATTGCGCGTCATATGGGCGTAGCCGAAATAGAGCAGCTCGACACCGCGCCTGATCTCGGGTTCGCGCAGGAACAGGGGGGAGGCGCGCGATGTCACGTCACCGGTCGCGGATGAATTGGGCCAGACATGTTGACCTGTTCTGCCAGCGCCGATAGGCCGATGCAAGACTTCGCGGAGACCCCCATGTCTGATTTTGAGCCCGATTTTGCGTTCGAACCGAACCCCCGCTGCGTTGCGCCCGACGCGCGCGAGATCCTGCTCGCCGATCCGGGGTTCGGCCGCGTGTTCACCGATCACATGGCCATGATCCGCTATGTCGAGGGCGTGGGCTGGCACGATCCCAAGGTCGTGGCGCGCGGCCCCATTCCGATGGATCCCGCGACCGCGGTATTGCATTACGCCCAGGAAATCTTCGAAGGGATGAAAGCCTATCGCCACCCCGACGGGGTGACGGCGCTGTTCCGCCCCGAGGCGAATGCCCGGCGTTTCAATCGATCGGCGACGCGCCTTGCGATGCCCGAACTGCCGGAAGCGCTGTTCATCGGCTCGGTCGAGGCCCTGCTGCGAGCCGACGCTGACTGGATGCCGGCGGTCGAGGGCGGCTCGATCTACCTGCGCCCGTTCATGTTCGCCTCCGAAGTCTTTTTGGGCGTGAAACCCTCGGCCGAATATCTCTACCTCGTCATTGCCTCGCCCTCGGGCAATTACTGGAAGGGCGGGGCGCGCGCGATCTCGATCTGGGTGTCGGAACATTATACGCGCGCGGCACCCGGCGGCACCGGTGCCGCCAAATGCGGGGGCAATTACGCGGCGAGCCTGACCGCGCAGGCCGAAGCGACGGCGCACGGATGCGACCAGGTCGTGTTCCTCGACGCGGTGGAGCGCCGCTATGTCGAGGAACTCGGCGGCATGAACGTGTTCTTCGTGTTCGACGACGGTTCGGTGTCGACGCCTGCGGTGTCAGGGACCATCCTCGAGGGCATTACCCGTGATTCGCTGCTGACGCTTGCCCGAGACGAAGGGATGACCGTGCGCGAGCAACCCTATGCGATCGACCAGTGGCGTGCCGACGCACAAAGTGGAAAACTGCTAGAGGCCTTTGCCTGCGGTACGGCAGCGGTCGTCACCAGCATCGGCGAAGTGCGCAGTGCCGCAGGCAATTTTACCATCGGCGCCGGCGGGCCCGGGCAGCTGACCGAACGACTGCGCGACCGGTTGACCGCGATCCAGCGCGGCACGGCGCCCGACCCGCATGGCTGGGTGCACAGGGTCGGCTAACCCTTTGCAACCGCGCGCCGCCTTGTCTAAAGGCCGCGTTCCGTCGTGCTGGGGTGTCGCCAAGCGGTAAGGCAGCGGCTTTTGATGCCGCCATTCGTAGGTTCGAATCCTGCCACCCCAGCCAGGCGGCCCGCTCGGCGCAGGCAATGACCGAACGGGGTCTTGATCGGCGGGCTGCGGCCCCGCCTCATCCCTGTGGTGGCGTCGTGCGCCCGGTTGCATTCCTGACGGGGCGCGCCGCCCCGGCGCGGCCCGGAGTCATCGCGAACGCGGTCCCCCCGGCGGCGATGGCGGTGAGGGCGCCGATAAGGGCGGCGGCATGGAAGCCCGCCGTGAGCCGGGCGCCTGCATCCGCTATGACCGCGCCGGCAAGTGCCGTTGCAATCAAGCCGCCGGTGCGCGCGATCGCGCTGTTGAATCCAGACGCCGTTCCGGTGTGCCGCCCGTCGACGGAGGAGAGCACGGCCGTCGTCAGGGGCGCGACGGCACCGGCCATGCCGAGCGCGATCACGGCAACGCCGGGCAGGATCGTCAGGGCATAGCTGCCGCGTGGATCGGCGCCCATCAGCAGCGCAAAGCCAAGTCCGGTGACGATCGGTCCGACCGTAAGCGGCAGGCGTGGCCCGATGCGTTCGGTCAGCCGTCCGGCAAAGCGGGAGGCGACCCCGATCACGAGCGAGAAGGGCAACAGCGCAAGTCCCGCCTGCAGCGGGGAATAGCCTCCGCCCGTGATGAGCAGGATCGGCAGCAGGAGCAGCAGGCCGCCGAGCGCGCCGTAAAGCAGGAAAGTAAGAAGGGTTAGCCCGACGAACGCGCGCGACGCGAAGAGCGAGAGGGGCATCATGGCTCGCTCGCCGAGCCGGTGCTCGAGCACGACAAAGCCGATCAGCAGCGAGGTGCCGAGTCCCAGCCCGAGCCAGACGTCGCGCGAAATCACGTGCTGGGCGGACCAAAGCGTCAATGCCCAGGTCAGCAGGCCAAGCGCGCAGGTGGCGAGCGCGGCGCCGACCCAGTCGAGGCGGCTCTTGCCGGGCTCGCTTTCCTCGATGAACCGCACGGCGACGAGGATCGCCGCGATCGCGACGGGCACGTTCAGGTAGAAGATCGCGCGCCAGCCGATGCTGCCGACCAGCCAGCCTCCGAGCGGTGGGCCGATCGCGCTCGAGATGGCCCCCGCCGCCGCCCATGTTCCGACCGCGCGACCGCGCGCTTCGCCCTCGAACGCGCTGCCGAGAATGCCGAGGCTGTTCGGGAGCAGGATGGCGGCGCCGATGCCCTGCACGACGCGGGCTGCCAGCAACATGCTCAAACCGTCGGCGAGTGCGCAGCCGACCGATGCGAGCGTGAAGACGATGATTCCGACGACAAGCGTGCGCTTGCGCCCGAACTGGTCGCCCGCCGCGCCGCCCAGCAGGAGCAGCGCCGACAGCGGCAGCAGATAGGCGTTGATGATCCATGACAGCCCCACGGCGCCTCCGCCCAGATCCGAATCTATCGCGGGAAGGGCGACGTTGGTCACCGATCCGTCGATGAAGGCCAGGCTCGATGCGAGCATCGTCCCGGCGAGGGTCAGTCGGGGATGCCGCGTCGCGCCCGCCGGGGCCGCATTTGCCAACGCCGAGTCACAGGGTGCCGCTGCTGGATTGCTCATGGGACCTCACCGGTTCGGGCTCGGCGCGAGTCCTGTCGCGAACTATGACAGAGGGGACGGGCTCGTGCACCCATGTCGACGGAGCGCCTCGTTCTCGCTTTCCAGTTCGGCGATGCGCGCCTCCAGGCTTGCGATCGCCGTCTGGACGTCCGCCGCGTCGATTTTCTGCGGAATATGCTGCGGGCAATTCGTATCCCAGGCATCGACCTCGAACAGAATGGCCTGTTCGGGGCGGGCACGGTAAGCCTCCGGCATCAGGCGCGCGACGACATCGGCATCGGCCACCACGCGCGCCCGTCCCCAGATCTTGACGCGCCGCCGGCTGGCATAGTCCATGACGAACAGGAACGCCTTGGCGTTTTCCGACAGGTTGCCGGTGGAGATATATTGCCGGTTCCCCGCATAGTCCGCAAAGCCGATCGTCCGGTCATCGAGGGCGCGCAGGAATCCCTTCGGACCGCCCCGGTGCTGCGCATAGGGCTGGCCCGAGGCATTGGCCGTGGCGAGATAGGCAGTGTCGGCCGTCGCGAGGACGCGACGAGGTCGTCGGTCACGGTCGTGCGAAACCCGCCCCGGGCCTCCATTTTGGCATAGGCGTCGCGCGAGCCGCGCTCGGCCTGGATCGCCTTCACCACCGGAGTGAAGGCGATGTCGCTCGAGGGGGTCATCGGCCGCGCCCCTCGCTCGGCGCCAGCGTGGCGAGCCTGCCCAGGCCCAGGGCCTCGACGACGCCCTGCTGCACGGGCGCGGTCGCCGCATTGAGGGCATCGGCGCCAAAGGACTGGCCGACGACGCTGCGGGCCGGACGGCTTCCCCGGGGTGCGGCGACAAGCCCGGCGACGGCGGCCGCGACGTCATGGGGATTGGGCGCGCCCTCTGCCGAAAACATGGCGGTAAATGTCTCGAACATCTTGCCGGGTATCGCGCCGATTTCGCCATAGCCGACGGCCGTCGCGCCATCGGCGGGCTGCAGGATGCTGGCATACATGTTCGTCGGATACGCGCTTGGCTGGACGAGCACGACATCGACCCCGAGCTGCGACACTTCGTAGCGCAGCGAATCGTTCAGGGCCTCGACCGCGAACTTCGATGCGCCGTAAAGGCCGAAGAACGGGAAAGTCACCCGGCCGAGCACCGAGCCGATGTTGACGATGAGTCCATCGCCGGTGGCGCGCATGCTCGGCAACACGGCCTTCACCGTCCGCAGGATGCCGACGACATTCGTGTCGAACAGCAGCTTCGCCTGCTCCGCCGAAAAGGCCTCGGTGACGCCGGCCGCCGCAATCCCCGCGTTGTTCACCAGCACGTCGATGGGGCCCGCCGCGTCGATGATGCTGGCGACAGCCGCCTCGACCGATGCGTCGTCGGTGACGTCGAGTTCGGCAACCGAAAGCCCGGCGCTGCGCAGCGCGGCCGCGGTTGCGGCGTTGCGGCCGCCGATATCGCGCAGGCCGGCGACGACGCGATGGCCCGCCTTGGCGAGCGTTTCGGCGGTATCGCGGCCGAAGCCGCTCGATGCGCCGGTAACCAGGATGGTCTTGGACATGGCTCAGTTCCTTCTTCGCGTCGGGCGGCATGCCCGGCCCTCGGGAAGTAAGACCTTCCGATTTCGGCCAGTATCCGCTAATTCCTAGAGCCGGGATTTCATTTTTCGGAAGGCAGGTCATGGACCGGTTCGACGCGATCCGAACCTTGCTGGCAGCGGTCGACGGCGGCAGCCTGTCGGCCGCGTCGCGCAAGCTCCGAATGCCGTTGCCGACCGTCAGCCGCAAGGTCGCCGACCTCGAGGCGCACCTCGGCACCCAGCTCGTGGTGCGGACCAACCGCAAGCTGTTGCTGACCGACGCCGGCCGGGCCTTTGTCGCCAGCAGCAGGGTCGTGCTCGACATGCTCGACGATGCCGAGCGCGCGGCCTCGGGCGAATATCGCGCGCCGCGCGGCGACCTGCTCGTCACGGCCTCGATTCTGTTCGGCAAGCTTTACGTGACGCCGATCGCGATCGATTTCCTCGCGGCCTATCCCGAAGTGAACCTCAAGCTCGTGCTTGCCGACCATGTCGTCGATCTCGTCGAGAACCATGTCGATGCGGCGATCCGGATTGGAAAGCTGCCCGACAGCAACCTCGTCGCCAGCCATGTCGGCGAGATCCGGTGGTTCACCTGCGCCAGCCCGGCCTATCTCGCGCGGCGCGGCATACCGGCGACGCCTGGTGAGCTGTCTGCGCATGACTGCATCGCCTTTGAGGGGCTCGAGCCCGCACGCGACTGGCGCTTCGGCAGAAGCGGCAAGAGCCAGGTGATCTCGATCTGGCCCCGCTTCGCGGTCAATACCGCCGAATCGCTCATCGATGCAGCGACTGCCGGCATCGGCATCTGTCGGCTGACGTCCTACCAGGCGGCGGGTGCCCTGCGCGCGGGCACGCTGGTCAAGGTGCTCGCGGACGCTGTTCCCGATCCGCTGCCGGTCCATCTCGTCCATGTCGGACACGCGATGGTGCCGCTGAAACTGCGCGCCTTTCTCGATTTCGCCAAACCCCGGCTGCGCGCCCGGATTGCAGAGGTCGCCGCGCTCTGACGCGCTGGCGTGCCTTCCGGAAACCGGAAGGCCGTATCCCGAAGACAGTGCGTACCGGAGCTCCGGCGAGAGGCCTATCTGAGGGCCATCGGCGGATGCCTCTCGCCGACGCCTCTGTCTGGAACCGAAAAGGACCCGTAAAATGAAACTCAAGTCTCGTCTTTTTGCCGCCGCGTTTAGCGCGACCGTCGCGATCATCAGCTTTGCCGCCTCGACACCGGCGTTCGCGGCGCCGACGGTCGTCACGACACCGGTTGCCGCAAACCAGGTCCGCTACGGCTCGATCAAGGTCGACGGGCTCAACATCGCCTATCGCGAAGCCGGCGACCCCAAGCTGCCCAAGCTCGTGTTGCTGCACGGCTGGCCGTCGTCGTCGCACCAGTTTCGCAACCTGATCCCGGCGCTCGCCGGCCGCTTTCATGTGATTGCGCCCGACTATCAGGGCTTTGGCAACAGCGATCATCCCGATCCCGCAACCTATCACTACAGCTTCGATGCGATCTCGGTGACCGTCGAGAAGTTTCTCGCAGTCAAGGGCTTCGATCATTACGGCCTGTTCGTGCAGGATTACGGCGGCCCCATCGGCTTCCGGATCGTCGGTCGCAACCCGAAGGCGCTCGACTGGCTGATCGTCCAGAACAGCAACGCCTATGAGGTCGGCTTTACGGCGGCGTGGGACGGCTTCCGCAAGGCGCTCTGGATCGACCGCAATGCGGCAAGCGAAAAGCCGCTGGCCGCGTTCAACACTCCCGAAGCGATCAAGAACATCGTCTACCTCGGCGGTGCGGGGCACCCCGAACTGATCGCGCCGGAAAGCTATGTCTCCGACGCGGCGTCGGTCGCCGGCCCCACGAACCTGCGCATCCAGCTCGACCTGTTCTACGATTATCGCCACAATCCCGAACTCTATCCCGTCTGGCAGAAATTCCTGCGCGACACCCAACCCCGGACGGTCATCTTCTGGGGCCAGAATGATCCGTTTTTCTCGCCGGCGGGTGGCGAGGCGTTCCTCAAGGATTTGCCCAAGGCAGAAATTCACCGCCTGAACGCAGGCCATTTCGCGACCGAGGACAATCTGCCCTATATCGCAAGCCATATCGTCAGCTTCTACGACAGGAACGTGGGGCCGAAGACGTCGTCCAAGGCGAGATAGCGTTCCCCCGGGCCGCCGCGCGTTCCGGCGGCCCGGGCGGCTTCATTCAGCCGCGGGCCGTGCTCGGCGTATCGCGCTTCGGCGTCGGGCGCCCGTCCGTCACACCGCGCGCCGCAAATAGCGGAAATACCAGACTTCATGCCCAAGACGACGCGCCTTGCGCTCGTAGCGCGTCTCGGGCCAGTCGGCAGGGCGGATCAGGAAATCGGCAGCGTCCGCGACCTGCCAGTCGAACAGACCAGCCTGCTGCTGCATCACCATCATCGCGTGCGCGACATAGACCGGATGGTCGGTGCCGAAGCGGAACTCGCCGCCGGGCTTCAGCTTGCGTGCGACCAGCTGGATGGGCCCGGCATTCATGAAGCGGCGCTTGGCGTGACGCGCCTTGGGCCAGGGATCGGGGTGGAGCAGATAGGCGCGATCGAGCGAGGCGTCGGGCAGGCGGCTCAATACGTCGAGCGCGTCGCCCATGTGCAGGCGGACGTTGGCCAGGCCGTTGTCGCGAACATGCCCCAGCGCCCCGACCATGCCGTTCAGGAACGGTTCGCAGCCGATGAATCCGCTGTGCGGTCGCAGGGCCGCCTGTCCGGCGAGATGCTCGCCCGCGCCGAAACCGATCTCGAGTTCGAGCGGGCGCCCCGAACCTTCGGCATCGCCGAACAGTACGCGCGCGTCGAGCGGTCCTTCGGGCACGGCGAGCTGCGGCAGCAGGGCTTCGACCAGCTCGGCCTGCGCGACGCGCAGCTTGTGCCCGGCGCGCCGGCCGTAAAGCCGCCCGATCGTCATGGGATCATTCATGCCGGCGGCCTTAACCAGCGTTCCCGCACGTGCCAATCGCGCGCGGTGAAGAAGCGTCCTAGGCCAGCTCGGCCTTCAGCGCATCGACCAGGTCGGTCTTTTCCCAGGGGAAATAGTCGCCGTCGGACGTCCGGCCGAAATGGCCATAGGCGGCGCTTGGCTGATAGATCGGCTTGTTAAGCATCAGGTGCGTGCGGATGCCGCGCGGCGTCAGGTCGACGAGCTTGGGGAGCACCGCCTCGATCTTGTCGGCGTCGACCGTACCGGTGCCGTGCGTGTCGACGTACAGCGACAGGGGCTTTGACACGCCGATCGCATAAGCGAGCTGGATCGTGCAGCGCCGGGCAAGGCCTGCAGCCACGACGTTCTTCGCCATGTAGCGCGCGACATAGGCGGCCGAGCGGTCGACCTTGGTCGGATCCTTGCCGCTGAACGCGCCGCCGCCGTGCGGCGCTGCGCCGCCATAGGTGTCGACGATGATCTTGCGGCCGGTGAGGCCCGCGTCCCCGTCCGGCCCGCCGATCAGGAAACAGCCGGTCGGGTTGATGAAATATTCGGTCCAGTCGCCCAGCAGTTCGGCGGGCATGACCTTCTTGATCACGCCGACGACATAGTCGCGCAGCACGGCATATTTCTCGGGGTCGCCCTCGCCGCCGTGGTAGAAATAATCGTCCGCATGCTGCGTCGACACGACAATGGCGGTCGCGCGCGCGGGCTTTTCGTTGACATATTCCAGCGTGACCTGGCTCTTGGCATCGGGCTCGAGGAACGGGGCCGCGCCCGAGTGGCGGTCCTTGGTCATCTCTTCAAGGATGCGGTGCGAGTAGAAGAGCGTCGCCGGCATCAGGCCTTCGGTCTCGTCGGTCGCATAGCCGAACATGATGCCCTGGTCGCCCGCGCCCTCATCCTTGTTGCCGGTGGCATCGACGCCCTGCGCGATGTGCGCCGATTGGCCGTGCAGGCGGTTGATGAATTCGAACGTGTCCCAGTGGAAACCCTTTTGCTCATAGCCGATCCGCTTCACCGTCGCGCGAACCGCCGCCTCGATCTCATGCTTGGCGCCGGGTGCCCAGCCTTCGGTTTCGGGATAGGCGTTCAGGTCGAACACGCCCTTGCAGCGGATTTCGCCAGCCAGCACGACCAGATCGGTCGTGGTCAGCGTTTCGCAGGCGATGCGCGCCTCGGGATCCTTCGACAGGAAAAGGTCGACGATGGCGTCCGAAATCTGGTCCGAGACCTTGTCGGGATGTCCTTCGGACACGCTTTCGGAAGTGAACAGGAAGTGCGGACGCATCGCAAAGGCCTTTCGGAATCGGATATAAAGATGTCTTTATGTGCGGGCCTTAGCGCCGCCGAAAGCGCGGCGCAATGGCAGCGATGGCGAGCAGAAGCGCAAGCGCCAGCGGCACGCTGTTGCCGAACCGCGCAAAAAACGTCGGCGGTTCGGCGGCGGGAACGCGCGTTGCGATGAAGCCGGCGCGACCGAGCGGGAGTGCGGCCTGGATCCGGCCCCGCGCGTCGATCACGGCGGAAATCCCCGTGGTCGTCGCGCGCACGATCGGCAGCCCTTCTTCCAGCGCGCGCAGCCGGGCTTGCGCCAGGTGCTGCGGCGGGCCCCATTGCCCGAACCAGGCGTCGATCGACGGGTTGAAGATGAAACCGGGGCGTACCCCGCCGTCGACGACCTGCCCCGAAAAGATGATCTCGTAGCAGATCTGGACGCCCACCTTGCCGAAGCCGGGGATCTGGGCCGTCAGCGCACCGTCGCCGGGCACGAAATCGACATCGCTCTCGACCAGCCGGGCCAGGCCGATCGCCGAGAGCACCGGGCGCATCGGCAGATATTCGCCATAGGGGACAAGGTGCATCTTGGCATAGCGCGCGGCAACCTGGCCATCGGGGGTCAGCGCATAGACCGAATTGCGCGCCGCCTTCAGGTCGCCCGCCTTGTTGTAGACGAGCGTGCTGCCGCCGGTCATCAGCACGTCGCGCGGCCCCAGCAGCCGGGCCAGCCGGTCGCGCGCCCAGCTTTCCTCGTCGAGGTAATAGGGCACGGCGCCCTCGGGCCACAGGATCAGGCGCGGGGCCGGGCCGGGCGTGCCGCTCAGCGCTTCCATCCGCGCGACATTATGTTCGTCGGCATCGCTGTTGCGCTGCTGGGCGAGCGACAGGTTGGGCTGGACGACGCGCACCAGCGGGCCCAGTTCGCGGACCGCCGGCGGCGTCTGCGCCAGGCTGGCGGGCAGGCCGAGATAGGCGAGCCCGACGACGAGGATCGCGCCGGCGGCCGCGGCCCGATGCACCGGATCGCGCCGACGGCCACCCCCTGCCGCATCGCGCGCCCAGGCCGCCAGCCACCAGGCCAGTCCGGCGGCGAGCACGACCAGTCCCGACAGGCCATAGGTCCCGATCCAGCGGGCAAAGGCGGACGCGGGCGTATCGAGCAACACGACCCCCAGCGGATTCCAGGCAAAGCCGGTGAACCATGTCGCTCGAAGATATTCCGTCGCCATCCAGGCCGCGGCGAAACCGATGCTGAATCGTCCGCGGCCTGCGTCGCGTCCGATCCGCCAGGCGAGCCACGCGCCGGCTGCCGGATAGAGCGCCAGATACAGGCTCAGCCCGACGACCGCGCCATAGCCGAACCAGTGCGGCATCGCGTCCTGGAAGTCGAAGGCGTGCGCGATCCAGTTGAGGCCCAAGGTAAATTGGCCCACGCCAAAGACCCAGCCCCGCGCGAAGGCGGCGCGGCCGTCGGGCGCGTGCGCCACGAGCAGCATCAGCACCGCCAGGGACAGGATCGTCAGCGGCCACAGGCCGAGCGGCGCAAATCCGGTGGCCGAGGCCAGCCCGGCGGCGAGCGCCAGCGTCTTGGCACGGCGAATCTGGGGGGGAAGGGTCACGGCGCGTGATATCGCCCCTTGCGGCGCGCCCCGCAATCGGCTTCACGTTTACGTCAAGGATAAGCGGGAGACGATGAGTGCTGAAACGGATCGGGCTGGGCCTGTTGGTGCTTGTTGCGCTCGTCGCGCTGGTCGGGCTCGTCTGGGAGCCGCTGTCCGCGACGGCCGCCGCCCCGCCCCCGGCGCGCAGCTATGACGCGCGAATCGTCCGCGACGAATTCGGCGTGCCGCATATCTTCGGCAAGACCGACGCCGACACCGCCTATGGCCTCGCCTATGCCCATGCCGAGGACGATTTCTCGACACTGGAGCAGGTCGTCGCGATGACGCGCGGCCGCGCCGGGGCGATCATGGGCAGCGACGGCGCCAAGATCGACTATGTCCAGCACCTGCTCGGCGCGCGCGAGACGGCGGCGCGCGAATATCCCAGAATGCCCGCCGATGTCCGGGCGTTGCTGGACGCCTATGCCGCGGGGCTCAACCTGTACGCCGCGCGGCACCCGGGCGAAGTGCGCCTCAGCCGCCTGTTCCCGGTCAATGGCGAGGATATCGCGGCGGGCTTTGTGCTGCGGACGCCGTTCTTCTTCGGGCTCGACGCCGTGCTCGGCAAGCTCAGCACCGACCAGCCGCCGCCCGCCACGACCGTGCCGCCGATGACGCCGGCCATGACACCCGTGGGCCGCGACCCCTCGACCAACGGCTCCAACGCCTTTGCGGTCGCGCCGACGAAGATGAGCGACGGCAAGACATGGCTGATCTCGAACTCGCACCAGCCCTATGAGGGGCAGGTCGCCTGGTACGAAGCGAGCGTCCATTCGGGGCAGGGCCTCGACATGACCGGCGCACTGTTTCCCGGCATGCCGATGATCCCGATGGGGCACAACCGCAATCTCGGCTGGACCAACACCGTCAACGATCCCGACCTGATCGATGTCTACAAGCTGGCGCTGAACGGCGACGGCAGCCAGTATCGCTACGACGGCAAATGGCTGCCGCTGGAAAGCAAGCGGGTGTGGCTGCCGGTCAAGATCGGGCCCTTCGTGCTGCCGATCCCGCGCACCGTCTACCGTGCGGTGCAGGGGCCGGTCATCGTCAACAAGAACGGGGCGTTCGCGATCCGCTATGCCGGCATCGGCAGCGCGAAGATGGTCGAGCAATATTACCGCATCGGCAAGGCGCAGAACTGGGACGAATGGACGAAGGCGATGTCGCTCGGCGGCATTCCCGCGACCAACTTCATCTACGCCGACAAGACCGGGCGGATCGCCTATGTCTACAATGCGCTGTTCCCGCCCCGCAAACCCGGCTTCGACTATACCGGCGTCATCCCGGGGGACACGTCGGCGGACATGTGGCAGGGCAATCTCGGCTTCGACCGGATGCCCAAGATCGTCAATCCCGCCTCGGGCTGGGTGGTCAACGCCAACAACACGCCCTTCATGGCCGCGGGGCCGGGGTCCGAGCTCGACCGCAACAGTTTCTCGCCGCTGATGGGGATCGAGGGGCGCACGACCAACCGCATCGTCCGCGCCATGGAACTGCTGACGGCGGAGAAAGGCCTGATCACGCCCGAACGGCTGATGCAGATCAAGTTCGACACCGCCTATAGCAGGGCGGGCTTTGCCGGGCGCTGGATGCAAAAGCTGATGGCGCTCGACCTCAGGAACGAGCCCGATCTGCAGCGCGCGCAGCAGCTGCTCGCGACCTGGGACTGGAACAGCGACGGCAACGGCCGCGCCGACGCGCTGGGCGAATCGATGATGCACATGGCAAATTCGGCGGCCTATCACGGCGAGCCGCTGCCCGATGCCAAGGCGAAGCTGCGCGAAGTCGTCGACACGCTGATGAAGGGGTTCGGCCGGCTCGACGTGCCGCTCGGCGAGCTGCAGCGGCTGCGGCGCGGCACGGTCGATCTGCCGGCCAATGGCGGCACGGATACGCTCAGGGCCGCGACAAGCTGGGAACCGCAGCCCGACGGCCGGATGCGCGTGAAGCACGGCGACAGCTTCATCATGCTCGTCACCTGGGACAAGGCGGGCAAGGTCGAGTCGCGCTCGATCCAGCCCTATGGCGCGGCGACGACACGCCCCGACTCGCCGCACTATACCGACCAGATGGCGCTGTTCGAGGCCCGCAGGTTCAAGCCCGTCCACTTCGACCGCGCCGACATCATCGCCCATGCCAAGCATGCGTATCGACCCTGATTGCATGGCCGTATCGGCCTGCTAAGACCCCCCGCACACGAGTTGCATTCGAGGATGTGTACATGATCCGCCCGACCTGCCTTGCCCTGGCCCTTGTCCTTGCCGCGCCAGCCTGGGCCGCCGATGCGCCGGCGCCCGTGTCGGCGCTCGTGGCGAAAGTCGACATTCCCTACGACCAGTTCACGCTGCCCAACGGCCTGCGCGTGCTCGTCCATACCGATCGCAAGGCGCCCGTGGTCGCGACGTCGATCTACTACCATGTCGGCTCGAAGGACGAGCCCAAGGGCCAGACCGGCTTTGCCCATTTGTTCGAACATCTGATGTTCAACGGCTCGGAAAACTCGCCCGGCGATTTCTTCGAGCCGCTGCAGCAGATCGGGGCGACCGACTATAACGGCACGACCTGGTTCGACCGCACCAATTATTTCCAGACGGTGCCCACCCCCGCGCTCGAGACCGCGCTGTTCCTCGAGTCCGACCGAATGGGGCACCTCCTCGGCGCGGTGACGCAGGAAAAGCTCGATAACCAGATCGGCGTCGTCCAGAACGAAAAGCGGCAGGGCGACAACCAGCCGTTCGGGCTGGTCGATTATTATGTCTATCGCAACCTCTTCCCCGAAGGGCATCCCTATCACCACGACACCATCGGCTCGATGGCGGACCTGAGCGCTGCCAGCCTCGAGACGGTGAAGAACTGGTTCCGCGCGAAATACGGCCCCGACAACGCCGTGCTGGTGCTGGCGGGCGACATCGACGTCGCCAAGGCCAAGCCGCTGGTCACCAAATGGTTCGGCGATATTCCGCGCGGCCCCGCGATCACGCGCGTCAGTGCGCCGGTGCCGACGCTCGCCGCATCGAAGGACCTCGTCCTCAAGGACCGCGTGCCCTACACCCGCATCACCCGTTACTGGGCGGTCGAGGGCGTCAACGGCAAGGACACGACCGCGCTCGAAGTGGGCGCCAGTGTTCTCGGCGGCCTGTCGTCGAGCCGCCTCGACAATGCGCTGGTGCGCGGCGAGCAGATCGCGGTCAGCGTCAGCGCGGGCGTCCAGACCTTCGAGCAGATTGGCGTGCTGTCGGTCACGGCCGACGTGAAGCCCGGCACCGATCCCGTCCTCGTCGCCAGGCGGCTGGACGAAGTCGTCGCCGAATTCCTCAAATCCGGCCCCACGGCCGACGAAGTGCGCCGTGTCGCGACCCGCTCGATCGCCGGCACCATCGGCGGGTTCGAATCGGTCGGCGGCTTCGGCGGCAAGGCGGTCGCGCTGGCCGAGGGCCTCGTCTATTCGGGCGATCCCGCCAAGTATAAGAAAGACCTGGCAGAACTTGCCGCCATGACGCCCGCGAAGGTGACGGCCGCCTCGCGCAAATGGATGTCCCGGCCCGTGCTGCGCGTGACCGTTTCGCCCGGCGACCGCGACACCTCGCCCGCCACGCTCGAAATCACCGGCGATGCGCCGGGCGCCCCCGCACCTGCAGCCGCCAAGCCCGCCGTTGCCGAAGCGGCCCCCGCCAAGCCCACGCGCGCCGCGCCGCCGCTGGGCGCTTTCCCGTCGCTGACCTTCCCCGCCATCGAGCGCGCGCAGCTCGCCAATGGCATTCCGGTCTATTTCGCACGCCGGTCCGAAATTCCGGTCGTCCGCGTGTCCGTCGGCTTCGACGCCGGCGCGGCCGCCGACCCGAAGGATCAACTCGGCCTCCAGTCGCTGACGATGTCGCTGCTCGACGAAGGCACGACGTCGCTCAACTCGACGCAGATTGCCGAAACGCAGGAACGGCTGGGCGCGACGTTGTCGTCGGGCGGCACCCTCGACCGCAGCCAGGTCGGCCTCTATGCGCTGACCGCCAATCTCGCGCCCTCGCTCGACCTGCTGGCCGATGTCGTCCGCAACCCGGCGTTCGATCCCAAGGAAGTCGAACGCCTGCGCAACGAACAGCTCGCGCGCATCGCGGCCTCGCTCAGCCAGCCACAGGGTATCGCCACCACGATCCTGCCGGCCAAGCTCTACGGTGACGCCTATCCCTATGGGCGCCCCTTTGGCGGCGCGGGCACGGTGGCAACCGTAAAGGGTCTGACCCGTGACGATGTCGTGCGGTTTCAGCATAACTGGCTGGTGCCCGACAATGCCGCGATCTTCGTCGTCGGCGACACGACCATGGCGCAGATCAAGCCGCTGCTCGAGGCACGGTTCGGCAACTGGCCGGCCAACCGCATGGCACGCCCGAAAAAGGATTTTTCGGTTACCGTCCCGGCGCCCGCCTCCACGAAAATCTATCTCGCGGACCGGCCGGGTTCGCCCCAGTCGGTCATCCTCGCAGGGCAGGTGCTGAGCATCACCGGCAAGGACCCGTCGCGTATCCTGGTCGACCAGGCCAATGACGTGCTGGGCGGCGCTTTCCTGTCGCGGCTGAACATGGACCTGCGCGAAACCAAGGGTTGGTCCTACGGCGTGCGCTCGGGGGTGCAGGGCTTCGAGAATCGCACGCCCTACATCATCAATGCGCCGGTGCAGTCCGACCGTACGGGCGAGTCGGTGCAGGCCCTGCTCGACCAGGTGAAGGCGTTCCTGACGACCAAGGGCATTACGCAGGAAGAACTCGCGCGCACGACCAACGGCAGCATCCGTGAGCTGCCCGGCAGCTTCGAGACGTCGGCCGCCGTGATGGGCGGGCTCATGCAGATCGTGAACCTCGGTCGCCCCGACGACTATTACACCACGCTGGCGGACAAGTACCGCTCGATGACCGCGGCCGAGCTCGACCGTGCGGCGCGCGCCGCGATCGACACCGGCAAGTTCTCGATCGTCGTGGTCGGCGATGCCGCCAAGGTGAAGCCGCAGCTCGAAAAGCTGGGGCTCCCCCTCGAAACCGTTCAGCTACCCGCTGCCAATTGAGCACATGATTCAACAGGAGAGAGAGACTATGTCGAATGCCACGGGAAAATGGGATTGCGTCGTCAAGTCGCCGCTCGGCGAACAGAAGTCGGTGATGACGGTCATCGACAATGGCGACGGCACATGGAGCGGTGACAATGTCGGCGCCATGGGTGGCCTGACCTGCGACAATGGCAAGTTCGAAGGCGACAACAAGATCACCTGGACGATGGACATGAAGGTCCCGATGCCGATGCTGCTCGAATGCGAAGCGACCGTCGACGGCGACACGATCACCGGCGGCGTGAAGGCCGGCATGTTCGGCACCTCGCCGCTGACGGGTACGCGCGCTGCCTGAGGCGTTCGACCGTCAGCCCAATCTCGTGGGGGACCGCGTCGCGCTGCGACCGACGGTCCCCGACGACTGGGCGGCGCACTGGGCCATCGCGGCCGACCCGCTCATGTGGGAAGTCCATCCGGCGTGGGACCGCTACAAGGAACCTGTCTTCCGGGCTTATTTTGATGCCAACCTGGCATCGGGCGGTTCGCTGACGACGGTCGAGCGCGCCACCGGCAGGGTTGTCGGGGCGTCGCGCTATTGGGAAGTCGATCCCGAAACCAACAGCGTGGAGATCGGCGCAAGTTATGTCGCGCGCGCGCATTGGGGCAGCGGCTACAACCGCGAGGTCAAGCGCCTGATGGTCGGCCACGCGCTCCAGACGCTCGACCGCGTCAACTTCCGCATTGGTGCCGGCAATGTCCGCTCGCGCCGCGCGATCGAGAAGATCGGCGCTCGGTTGACCGGCCGGACGGACGTGTCGGTCATGGCCGGCGTGCCGACCGAACATGTCATTTACGAGATCACGCGGGACGACTTTGCGGCGGGGCCGCTCAGCGCAGCCGCGTGACATGTCCCATCTTGCGGCCGGGGCGCGCTTCGCCCTTGCCATAGAGATGGACGTGCGTGCCGCGTTCGGCCATCAGGGTCGGCCAGTCCGCCACATCATCCCCGATCAGGTTCGTCATCTCGACGCCGGCCGTCACCAGCGTGGTGTCGCCCAGCGGCAGTCCGCACACCGCGCGAATGTGGTTCTCGAACTGCGACGTGAAGGCGCCCTCGATCGTCCAATGCCCGCTGTTGTGCACGCGCGGTGCCATTTCGTTGAAGACCGGCCCCTGGTCACCCGCAAAGAATTCGATCGCGAGCACACCCACATAGTCGAGCGCGTCGGCGATACGGACAGCGAGCGTGCGCGCTTCGGCCAGCTGGGAGACGATCCTGGCATGCGGCGGTACTGTCGACGTGGCCAGAATGCCGTCGGCATGGACGTTCTCGGCTGACTCCCAGATGGCGGTCGTGCCATCCTGCCCGCGGGCGACCAGCACGGAAAACTCATGGTCGAAGCGGACCATCGCTTCGACGATGGCGGGCCCGCCGTCGATCGCAGCCCAGGCAGCATCGCTCTCGGCGACGGACATGATGCGCGCCTGCCCCTTGCCGTCATAGCCGAACCGCGTGGTCTTCAGGATCGCCGGGGTGCCGACCGACGCCAAGGCTGCGCACAATCCGCGTGCATCATTGACGGCCGCCCAAGGCGCGGGGGTGCCGCCATGCTGCGCAGCATAAGCCTTTTCCTGCGCGCGGTCCTGGGCAATGCGCAAGGCGGAAAGCGGCGGAAAGACAGCGACATGGTCTTCGATAACCGTCAGCGGGACAGCATCGACATTCTCGAATTCATAGGTGGCGACGTCGATTTCGGCGGCAAAGCCGGCGAGCGCCGCGCGATCTCCATAGTCGCCGACGACCAGTTTTGCTGCAACCTCGCCCGCGCAGCAATCGGGATCGGGGTCGAGAATATGGACGCGGTAGCCGAGCTGTGCGGCGGCCATGGCCAGCATCCGTCCCAGCTGGCCTCCCCCGATGATGCCGATCGTCGACCCGGGAGGCAGCGTCCTCATTGCGGCGCGTCGCCCACGGCGTCGGTCCTGACCTGGCGCCAGGCGGCCAGCCGTGCCGCAAGACCGGGGTCCGAAAGCGCCAGGATGGAGGCCGCGAGCAGCCCGGCATTGACGGCGCCTGCCTTGCCGATTGCCAGGGTCCCCACCGGTATCCCTCCGGGCATCTGCACGATGGAAAGCAGGCTGTCCATGCCGCCGAGCGCCGGGGTTTCGACGGGCACGCCAAGCACGGGCAGGCTGGTCATCGACGCCGCCATGCCGGGAAGATGTGCGGCGCCCCCCGCACCGGCGATGATGACGCGCAGGCCGCGGCCGGCGGCGCCCTTGGCATAGTCGAAGAGGCGATCGGGCGTCCGATGCGCCGAGACGATTCGCACTTCGTGGCCGACGCCCAGCTCGACCAGCACGTCTGCCGCCGCGCGCATCGTGTCCCAGTCCGACTGGCTGCCCATAATGATCCCGACTTGCGGGCTTGTCCCTGTCATCGCGCACCTTTGGGGCTGTCGCCTTGCCGAAGATGCGACCTAGCGCCCGCCACGCGCCCGCGCAAATCATCGCGCGCGCGCAGAACAAATGTTGGGTTTGTCATCGCGAAGTTGACATCGCCGTCGGGCGCGGCTTCTTAGCGGACATGACTGTTGCTGTGTCCTCCTCGAATTCGATCGCAATTGAAATTGCCCGTCTTCGGTCGGAAAATGAAGTATTGGCTCGGGAGTTGCGCGCATTGCGCCTGCAAGTGGCTGAACTCGAACGGCTCGCCGACAGTGATACGCTTACGCCATTGCTCAATCGGCGCGCATTTCTTCGCGAAGTCGAGCGGGGGATTGCCCGTGTAACGCGCCACGGCACGCCGGTTGCCGTGATGATTGCCGATCTCGATGGCCTGAAGGCCATCAACGACAGCGCCGGGCATCAGGCAGGCGATGCCGCGCTGATGCACGTCGGCTATGCGCTGAAGCGGCTGGTGCGCGTCACCGACATCGTCGCGCGCATCGGAGGCGACGAATTCGGCCTGGTGCTTGAGGATCTGCCGGCGGACGAGGCCGCGGCGAAGGTCGAGGCACTGGCCGCGGGCATCGCGGCCGATGCGCCGGACGGCCAGCCCGTCTCGGTCTCGATCGGCCATGCAATGGCGACGTCGGGCGACACCATCGACACGATCATCGCCCGCGCCGACGCGGCGATGTATGCGCGCAAACGGGCTCAGCGCTCGGAAAGATAATAGCGGTCGCGCGCGCTCAGGTCGTCGGCCAGGTCATAGACGATAGGCTGGCCGGTCGGGATCTCGAGCGAGGTGATTTCATCATCCGAGATGCCCGACAGATGCTTGACCAGCGCCCGCAATGAATTGCCATGCGCCGAAATCACCACCCGCTTGCCCGCCTTCAGTTCCGGCGCGATGCGGGCCTCCCAATAGGGCAGGACGCGGGCGATCGTGTCCTTCAGGCTTTCGGTGTTCGGAATCGCGATCCCGGCATAGCGCCGGTCGGCTGAGAGGTCATAGGCGCCCCCCGCTTCCATCGGCGGCGGCGGGATGTCGAAGCTGCGCCGCCAGATCCTGACCTGGTCGTCGCCGTGCCTGGCTGCCGTCTCCGCCTTGTCGAGGCCGGTCAGCCCGCCGTAATGGCGCTCGTTCAGCCGCCAGTCCTTTTCGACCGGCAGCCACAGCCGCCCCATCGCCTCGAGCGCAATATTCAGCGTCTTGATGGCGCGCGTCTGCAGCGACGTGAAGCACAGGTCGAAATCGATGCCCTTGGCCGCCATCAGTTCGCCGGCAGCCCGCGCCTCGCCGACGCCCTTGTCGGTCAGGTCGACGTCCCACCAGCCGGTGAACCGGTTTTCGAGGTTCCACGCCGACTGGCCATGGCGGATGAGGACAAGCGTGGGCATGGGTCAGAGGTCCAGGTGCAGGAATTGGTTGAACGGGGTGCGCTCGTAGTCGCCGAACGCTTCGCCGTCCAGAAAGCCATGGTGCCGGTAAAGCGCGAGCGCCGGCGCGAAGGCGGGGCCGGACCCCGTTTCGAGGCT
This sequence comes from Sphingomonas sp., assembly GCA_965249705.1. Taxonomy (GTDB): domain Bacteria; phylum Pseudomonadota; class Alphaproteobacteria; order Sphingomonadales; family Sphingomonadaceae; genus Sphingomonas_O. The sequence goes on from CBDFMO010000013.1 coordinate 616,107, forward strand.
GAGCCGCCGATAGCCCCGCCGGCGCGCCTCCCCGACGATGTGCGCCAGCAGCGCCGCGGCGACGCCCTTGCGCAGCTGCTCGGGGGCCGTGCGCATCGACTTGATCTCACCCTGCGACGGGCCAAGCTGCTTCAGCGCGCCGCACCCCAGCAGCGCGTCGTCCTCCCATGCCGTCCAGAACGTCACATCGGGCGCGCGCAGCCGTTCGATGGCGAAGGCAAACACGCTGCCGGGCGGCGAATTCAGGTGCATTTGTTCGAGATGGTAGCGCAGCAGCGACCCGATCTCGGGCCCGCGCAGGTCGTCCTCGACGATCCTCACAGGTCGTCGATCATCCCGGCCAGGGTCGCCAGGCAATCGCGCGCCAGCTGGCGTGACCGTTCGGGCGACCAGCCGGCCGCGTCATCGGGCGCGTCGGCATTGTCCTTGAACGGCATTTCGAGCGTCATCGCGACCGCGCCGAACCGCTCGGCAAGCTGGTTGGTCGACATCGACAGGTTCGCCTTGCCCGGCCCCGCCGTCGGATAGCCGTGCGTCGTCTGGAAGTCGGCGGTGCGCGCCGCCAGCTCCGCCCCGAAGCGCTTGTAGAGATCGCCCTGGCGCTGCGTCCATTTCGGAATGCCGTCGAACCCGGCCATGAAGACATAGGGGATGGCCTCGTCGCCGTGGACGTCCATCGCGAAATCGACACCGGTTTCGTCCATCGCGGCGCGGACATGGAACACTTCGGGGCTGCGCTCGAGGCTCGGCGCGTGCCATTCGCGGTTCAGGTTCACGCCCGCGGCATTGGTGCGCAGGTGGCCGCGCCGGCTGCCGTCCGGGTTCATGTTCGGCACGATGTGGAATGTGGCCGCGGCGCGCAAGGTCACCGCCACCGGGTCGTTCGAGACCAGCAGGTCGAGCGCCCCTTCCGCCCACCATTCGGCCATGCTCTCGCCCGGATGCTGGCGTGCATAGAGCCAGACCGATTTCGGACCGGTGCCGAGCGTCAGGCAATCGATCGGCTGGCCGTCGAGCGTCGCGCCCAGCTCGCGCACCGCCACGCCCGGCAGCCCGCCGATCCGCGCGACCAGGTCATGATGGCGCTCCATCGAATAGGGCGCGTGATAGGCGAACCACACCACGTCCTGCGCCGGTGTGTGCGTGATCGTCAGCACGCCGTCGGCATAGCTCGTCTCCGCCTGCAGCCACTGCTGCCGGTCGTCGCTGTAGCGCGCGCGGTATCCCGGCCAGCCCAGCGGATAGGCTGCTTCGGCACAATTCATGATCTTCAGGGTGATCGGCCGCCCGCGCGCGCCGGCCACGCGAAAGTGGAACCACTGGTAGAAATCGCTGTCCTTGTCCTTGCGGATGGCGAGCGAGGCGGTGTCGCCGTCGGCCCCGAGGACCTCGATATTGCCGGAATCGAAACTGCTGGAAATGTGAAGCGTCATTTGACGCTGATAGTGCGCCCTGTCTGGCCGGGGAAGTCCCGGAATAACGCGGCGGCCAGCCGCTCGATGCGCTCGCCGCCGGGGGCCGTCGACTCGGCCTCGGCACGTCCTTCCCAGACCACCTTGCCGCTGGCCCGGTCGCGCAGCTGCACGAACAAGGTCGTCATCGTCGTGTCGCGGCTGCGGCTGTTGCCGATGCCGAAACTGCCGCCGATGCCGATTCCACCGCCATAGCCGCCCGTGCCGCCCCCGATGCCGATGGTGACGGGGGAACGCCGGACCGGATTGCGCCGCACGTCCTTCGTGACTTCGGTCGTATAGGTGTAGCGCGGGGCGCCCTCGGCGGCGAAGCCCGCCTGTGCCAGTTCGCGCGAAACCGCCGCGTCATAGGTCGACTGTTCGAGTCCGGCCGCAGCCGCAAAGGGGGCGGCCGGGCCGCGGACAATCTCCCCTTGTGCCGCAAAGCGCGTCACTTGCACGGGCTTGGCCACCGCGCCACTGCAGAGTGCCACGCCGAGCGCGGCGGCGATCAGGAAGTTTCTGGTCATCATGGCTCTTTCGATAAACCGTGCAGGATGAACAACGCATGGATCGCAAACCGGCTGCATGTATCTTGACTTCGACCCCCCCGCCGACTAGGCGCGCCGCTTCCGAATTCCACCGAACCGCAGAAAAGCCGCAGCCATGAAGATTCGCAACTCGTTGAAGAGCCTCAAGGACCGTCATCGCGACAACCGCGTGATCCGTCGTCGTGGCCGCACCTATGTGATCAACAAGACGAATCGCCGGTTCAAGGCGCGCCAGGGCTGATCCAGCCCGATGGCCGTCAACGCGGTCGTCTTCGATGTCGGCAATGTCCTGTTTCGATGGGATGTCGAAAATCTCTATCGCAAGCTGATCCCCGATGATGCGGCGCGGCAGGATTTCCTTGGCCGCATCGCGACGCATGCATGGCATTTCCAGCATGATGCCGGTCGGCCCTTCGCCGAGACGAGTGCCGAACTGATCGCCGAACATCCCCAGGAAGCGGCGTGGATCGCGGCATGGGGCGAGCGCTGGCTCGAGACCCTGCCAGGGCCCATCGACGGCATGACCGAAATCGTGGGAGACCTTGCCGCGCGCGATGTGCCCCTGTTCGCGATCACGAATTTTTCGGGCGAGTTCTGGAAACCCTTCGTTGCGCGCGAAGCCGCACTCTTTGCGCCGTTTCGCGATATCGTCGTCTCGGGCGACGAACGCCTGACAAAGCCCGACCCCGCGATCTATCGGCTGGCCCTGACGCGGTTCGGGCTGGCACCCGGCGACGGCCTGTTCATCGATGACAGTTTGCCCAACGTCGTCGCCGCCCAAGCCAATGGCTTTGCCGGGCATCATTTCGTCGATGCCGCGACGTTGCGGGCCGAGCTGGTCGAGCGCGGCCTGCTTTAGCGCCCGGCAATCTTGAGCTCGTCGCCGGTCAGGCGGACCACGTGCAGCACGTTGGTCGATCCCGGCACGCCGAACGGCACACCGGCCATGATGATGATGCGATCGCCCCCGCCCGCGAGCTGGTGGCGCAGCGCCATGCGCTTGGCCTTGGCGACCATTTCCTCGAAATCCTTGACGTCGCGGGTCTGGACCGCATGGGCGCCCCACAGCAGGCCCGACCGGCGCGCGGTCGTCGCGCTCGGCGTCAGGACGAGTAGCGGCACCGAGGGGCGCTCGCGCGATACCCGGCGCGCCGTCGATCCCGATTTGGTGAAGCAGACGATGGCCTTTGCCCCCACCGTGATGGTGATCTCGCGCGCCGCCTGCGCGAGCGCGTCGGCCGTCGTCGGGTCGGACTTGGTCTCGGTAAAGTGCAGCCGCGCAAAATAGCCGGGATCGCCTTCGACCGAACAGGCAATCGCGTCCATCATTGCCACCGATTCGACCGGCCAGGCCCCGGCCGCGCTTTCCGCCGACAGCATCACGGCATCCGCCCCGTCGTAGATCGCGGTCGCGACGTCCGACACCTCGGCGCGCGTGGGGGAGGGGGACATGATCATCGATTCGAGCATCTGCGTCGCCACGACGACCGGCTTGCCCAGCCGCCGGGCCGTCTCGACGATGCGCTTCTGCGCGGGCGGCACCGCCTGCGGCGGCAGCTCGACGCCCAGGTCGCCGCGCGCGACCATCACTGCATCGGCCAGCTCGACCAGCTCTTCGAGCCGGTCGATCGCCGCCGGCTTCTCGATCTTGGCAAGCAACGACGCGCGTCCGTCGATCAGCTTGCGCGCCTCGGCCAGGTCCTCGGGCCGCTGCACGAACGACAGCGCCACCCAGTCGACGCCCTGATCGAGCGCGAAGGCCAGGTCGCTGCGGTCCTTTTCGGTCAGCGCCGCCATCGGCACCACCACATCGGGCACGTTCAACCCTTTGCGATTGCTCAGCATGCCGCCGACCTCGACCCGCGTCATCACATGGTCGTCGGCCATGTCGGTGACGCGCAGCACCAGCTTGCCGTCGTCGAGCAGCAGCCGTGCCCCCACTTCGAGCGCGTCGAAAATCTCCTTGTGCGGCAGGCAAACCCGCGTCGCGTCGCCGTCCTGCGGGTTCCGGTCGAGGCGGAAGCTCTGCCCGGTGAACAGCTCGACCTTGCCGTCGGCGAAGGTGCCCACCCGCAGTTTCGGGCCCTGCAGGTCCGCGAGGATCGTCGTCGGCCGCACCAGCGACTTTTCGAGGCTGCGGATCGCGGCGATGACGGGCGCATGATCGGCCTGCACGCCATGGCTCATGTTGATGCGAAACGCATCGGCCCCGGCACGGATCAGCTTCTCGATCATCTCGGGCGTGTTGCTCGCCGGGCCCAGCGTGGCGAGCACGCGAACCTTGCGGGCACGGGGGGCGAGCGAACGGTGCAAATTATCTCTCCTGGCGCGTATCCGCAGCGTCCGATAGCGACGAAACGTGACGGGGCAAAGCGCGACCCGGTTGAGCATCGACAATCTCTCGCCTAGGGACGCGCCTCATTCTTACGGGGACCAATATGAGCGACATCATCGCCGCCGATCAGTTGCGGCTGTTCATCGAACGCATCGAGCGGCTCGAGGAAGAGAAAAAGGGCATCGCCGACGACATCCGCGACGTCTATTCGGAGGCCAAGGGCCAGGGCTACGACACCAAGATCATGCGCCAGATCGTGCGCCTGCGCCGGATGGAAAAGAACGACCGCGACGAGATGGACGCGCTGCTCGAAACCTATCGCGCCGCGCTCGGACTGGCCTGACACGCCCGGACAGCTTAAGCGGGGCGCCATAAGGAGGATCCATGGCAGGCCATTCTAAATTCAAGAACATCATGCACCGCAAGGGTGCACAGGATAAGAAGCGCGCAGCGTCGTTTTCGAAGCTGAGCCGCGAAATCACGGTCGCCGCCAAGTCCGGCCTGCCCGATCCCGCGATGAATGCGCGGCTGCGCGCCGCCGTGCTGACGGCGCGCGCGGGCGGCATGCCCAAGGACAATATCGAACGCGCGATCAACAACGCGTCGAAGGGCGACGGCGCGAATTACGAGGAAATCCGCTACGAAGGCTTCGGCCCCGGCGGTGTCAGCCTGATCATCGAGGCGCTTACCGACAACCGCAACCGCACCGCGACCAACGTCAAGACGGCGGTGTCGAAGAACGGCGGCAATCTCGGTGCGCCTGGCGCAGTCAGCCACGCTTTCGACCGGCTGGGCCTGATCTCCTATCCGGCAAAGGCCGGCGACGCCGATGCGGTGTTCGAGGCCGCGCTCGAGGCCGGCGCCGAGGACGTTACCAGCGACGAGGACGGCCACCAGATCTGGACCGGCGTCGAGATGCTGCACGAAGTCGCCAAGGCGCTCGAGGCAAAGCTCGGCGAGGGCGAGGGCGCAAAACTCGCCTGGCGCCCGCAGACGATGGTCACCGTGGGCGAGGGCGATGCCGCGACCTTGATGAAGCTGATCGACGCGCTCGACGATGACGACGACGTCCAGACGGTCTGGGGCAATTACGACGTGCCCGACGACATCATGGAGAAGCTCGGCTGATCATCCTCGGCCTCGATCCCGGGCTCGGCACGACCGGCTGGGGCGTGATCGCGGCGAGCGGCAACCGGCTGAGCCACCTTGCCAACGGGCAGGTGAAGACCGACCCGAAAATGCCGCTGCCCGACCGGCTCGTCGCGATCGAGGCGGCGCTGACCGACCTGCTGATCGAACACGCGCCGGACGGCGCGGCGGTCGAGGAAGTGTTCGTCAACACCAACGCGCAGTCGACCCTGAAGCTCGCCCATGCGCGCGGCGTGATCCTGTTGTGTGCGGCCCGGCGCGGCGTCCTCGTGGGCGAATATGCCGCGCGGCTGGTCAAGAAGGCGGTCGTCGGTACCGGCGCTGCGGAAAAGGCGCAGGTTCATGCCATGGTCGCGCGGCTGTTGCCCGGCGTGAAGATCGCCGGGGCGGATGCGGCCGATGCGCTCGCGGTCGCCATCACCCATGCGCATCACCTGGCATCGGCCCGACGCACCGGCTGAATTTGCTTTCCTACGCGGCGATGTTCTGCCTATGTGCCGCAATGACGTTCCGGGGGTCTTCGCCGCGCATTCGCTTCGTCGACGTTGCGCCACGGTTCGTCGGCAGATTGCTGCGATATCGTGGGACGTTCGTGACCTTCGGTGCCCGCCGATGATCGCGCGTCTGACCGGGATTCTCGCCGAAAGCGCGGCAGACCATGCGGTGATCGACGTCGGCGGCGTGGGCTATCTCGTCCAGGCCTCGGCGCGGACCCTGACCGTGCTGGGCGCGGTGGGGGGAAGCGTGATGGTGTTCACCGAAATGCAGGTGCGCGAGGACGCGATGACCCTGTTCGCCTTCGGCAGCGCCGCCGAGCGCGACTGGTTCCGCTTGCTGACCGGCGTGCAGGGTGTCGGCGGGCGTGTCGCGCTCAGCATCCTGTCGGTGCTCGACGAGAGCGAACTGAGCCGCGCGGTCGGTACGCAGGACAAGGCGATGGTCGCTCGCGCCAACGGCGTCGGTCCCAAGCTTGCCGAACGCATCGTGCGCGAGCTGAAGGACAAGGTCGGCGGGGTGTCGGTCGGCATCCCGGGCGTCGTGCCGGTCGCGGGTGCCGCTGCCGACGCCGTCTCCGCGCTCCTCAACCTCGGCTTCCGCCCCGCCGAGGCCAGCGCCGCCGTCGCGAAGGCCGACGAGGAACTGGGCGGCAGCGCCGGCCTCGACGCGCTTGTGCGCGTGGCGCTGAAAAGGGTGGCGCGGTGACCAACCCGCTCACCACGCCGTCCCGCCAGCCCGAGGACATCGACGCCGCGCTGCGGCCGAAGTCGCTCGACGAGTTCGTCGGGCAAAAGGCGGCGCGCGATAACCTGCGCGTGTTCATCCAGGCGGCAAAGGCGCGCGGCGACGCGCTCGACCATGTGCTGTTCTTCGGGCCGCCGGGGCTCGGCAAGACGACCTTGGCGCAGATCATCGCGCGCGAACTGGGCGTCGGCTTCCGCGCCACGTCGGGCCCTGTCATCGCCAAGTCGGGCGACCTCGCCGCGTTGCTGACCAATCTCGAGGACGGCGACGTGCTGTTCATCGACGAGATCCACCGGCTTGCGCCTGCGGTCGAGGAAATCCTCTACCCTGCGATGGAGGACCGCGCGCTCGACCTGATGATCGGCGAGGGGCCGTCGGCGCGCAGCGTGCGGATCGACCTGCCGAAGTTCACTTTGGTGGGCGCGACGACACGGCAGGGGTTGCTGACGACGCCGCTGCGCGATCGCTTCGGTATTCCGGTGCGGCTCAATTTCTACTCGGTCGAGGAACTCGAGCGCGTCGTGACGCGGGCGGCGACTTTGCTCGACCTGCACATTGCCCCCGATGGCGCCGCAGAAGTCGCCAAGCGCTCGCGCGGTACCCCGCGCATCGCCGGCCGCCTGCTCCGCCGGGTCCGCGATTTCGCCAATGTCGCCGGCGACGCCAGCGTGACGCGCGCGGTGGCCGACGCGGCGCTGACGCGGCTGGAGGTCGACGCGATGGGTCTCGACGCGATGGACCGCCGCTACCTGATGATGATCGCCGACATCTACAAGGGCGGTCCCGTGGGTGTCGAGACGCTGGCCGCGGGGCTCAGCGAGCCGCGCGACACCATCGAGGAAGTGATCGAACCCTATCTCATCCAGCTCGGTCTCGTTGCCCGCACGGCGCGGGGACGCTGCCTCAACGCGCTTGGATGGAAGCATTTGGGGCTCAACCCGCCAGCCGGATCGCAGGACGGATTGTTCGACGCATAGGACAAAGCGACGATTGGGGATTCACGCGGCGAATCGCGGGCGGTAAGGCAGGAGCCATGGTTAATCCCGCGCCCGCCTCCGGTGCCTTCGACGGCCTGCTCCACCGTTTTCCGGTGCGTGTCTATTTCGAGGACACCGACCTTTCGGGCGTGGTCTATCACGCCAATTACCTGCGCTACATGGAGCGCGCCCGGTCGGACATGCTGGGCTGCGTCGGCATCGACCAGCGCTCGGCATTCGACAGCGGCGAGGGCGTTTACGCCGTCGCGGATCTGGCGATCAAATACAGACGGCCTGCGCGCCTCGACGATGCGCTGACCGTCGTCAGCCATGTGCAGGCCGTGGGGGGCGCGACGGCGACCATTCATCAGGCCGTCATGCGCGGTCGTGAAACACTGACCGAAGCGACCGTGACCGCCGCGTTCCTGACGCGGGAAGGGCGGCCGCGGCGGCAACCGAAATCCTGGGTCGAGGCCTTTCAGAAGCTGGTGAGTCAATAAATGAACGAAATGCTGTCCCTGTCGACCGACACGACGACGATGTCGCCGATCGCGCTTTTCATGCAGGCGGATCTGGTCGTGAAGGCGGTCATGCTCCTGCTCTTGGCCGCGAGCATCTGGACCTGGGCGATCATCATTGCGTCGCGGCTGCGCATCGGGCGGGCGACAAAGGGTTCGGACGCTTTCGAAGTTGCCTTCTGGAAGGCCGAGGACGTTGATGCCTTCGCCCGCGAACACCGCGAGAGCGAGGTGCCGAGCGCCAAGGTGTTCGGGGCGGGGCTCGCCGAATGGCGCCAGTCGACCAACGGGCGCGGCGGCAGGATCGACCGAGAGGGGACGCGCGCGCGCCTGACCACGGCGCTCGGCGCGGCGGTCGCTGCCGAAGTCGACAAGCTGGCCGAGCGGTTGAACTGGCTCGCGACGATCGGCTCGGTTGCGCCTTTCGTCGGCCTGTTCGGCACCGTCTGGGGCATTATGCGCAGCTTCACCGGCATCGCGGCGGCGCAGAACAGCTCGCTCGCGGTCGTGGCCCCTGGAATTGCCGAAGCCCTGTTCGCGACCGCCCTGGGCCTGTTCGCGGCCATCCCCGCCGTCGTCGCCTATAACCGCTTCTCCCACCGCTTGAACCGCGTGGAGGCGCGCCTCGGCAGGTTCGCCGACGGCTTCCATGCGACCCTTTCGAGGGAGCTCGACGGGCTGTGATGCAATCGCCTTCTCGCCGGTCACGGCTCCGCCGCGCGCCGATGGCCGAGATCAACGTGACGCCGATGGTGGACGTCATGCTGGTGCTGCTGATCATTTTCATGGTGACCGCACCGCTCCTCGTCGCGGGCGTGCCGGTCAACCTGCCCGACGCGCGCAGCAAGGCGCTCGACCAGGATGCGAGGCCCATACAATTGTCGCTGGACGCGACCGGCAGGATTTTCATCAATGACAGTGAAGTGCCCGAGGCCGGGCTTGCCGACGAACTCACGCGCATCGCGGCGCGCGGCACGGGCGACCAAGGCCCCCAGATTTTCCTGCGGGCCGACCGCGCGCTCGACTATGGGCGGGTTATGCGGGTGATGGGCGAGCTCAGCCGGGCCGGGTTGACCCGCGTGGCGCTGGTGACGACCGAGGGCGATCGTGCAGCGCGCTGACGCAACCGGCCTTGCGATCGCTGCCGCGGGTCATGTCCTGCTCTTCGGCGTGCTGTCGCTCGGTCTGATCACGATGCCCAAGCCAGTCCCGCCGCTGACCCAGCCCGTCGACATCCAGATTGTCGATGAAGTCGGGCTAAAGGATACCGTACCCGATCCGGCGCCCGCCGAGCCTGCCCCCAGCGTGGCGCCTGAGGTGGGTGCCCCCGTGGAGGCGCCGATGCCAGACCCGGCGCCTGCCCCCATGCCTCGGGCCGCGCCTGCAGCGCCAAAGCCCGCGCCGCCAAAGCCCGCGCCAAAGGTCGCGACACCTGCACCGACAGCCCGGCCCGCGCCGAAACCAGCATCAAAGGCCGTCTCGAACCCGTCACGCCCGAAGCTCGCGCTCGATCTGCCGCGGCCGGGCGGCGCAACCCCGCGCGGCTCGCGCCTGGGTGCCGACTTTCTGAAAGGCGTGAGCGATCGCCCCAATGAAAGTACGGCGCAAAGTCCCCGCGCGGCAGCTGGCCCCGCGGTAGAAGCGTCGCTGGCACGTGAAGTGTTACGACAGCTCAAACCGCACTGGAAAGCCCCGACGGGAGCAGATGCCGAGCAATTACGCACGACGCTCAGCATTTCGCTGACGCGAGACGGGCAGGTCGCGGCGGTCCGCGTCATCGAGACGACAGGTATCACGGCGAGCAACCGCGCGCAGGTCAAACTTCACCAGGAAGCGGCAGTGAAGGCCGTGCGGCTCGCGGCTCCGTTCGTCCTGCCAGCAGAACTTTACGACGCATGGAAGGTTCTGGAGCCGGTCGGCTTCGACAAGAGGTTGGGATGATGAAGCTGAACATGTTTCTTTTGGCGCTCGTGCTCTCCGCCCCGGCAGCCGCCCAGATCAAGGTCGATGTTACCGACGAATCGACGAACGATCTTGTCATTGCCGTACCGGCCATGCCGACGCCGCAGGTGACGTCGACGGCGGCCGGCAGCACCGACGCACTGGGTCGGCAAGTCGCCGACGTCGTTGCGGCAGACTTGCGCGGTTCGGGACTGTTCAAGCCCATTGGCCCCGCCGGCGTCCCCGGCATCGAGTTTGCCGCCGTGACTGCCCCCGATTTCGCACGCTGGACGAGCGGCGGTGCGGCGGCGCTGGTCCAGGGATTCGTCCGCGCCAATCCGGGCGGCGAAATCACCGTCGGCTGCTATCTTTACGATGTCGCGCTGAAGAGTGAACTGACACGCGCCGGCTATGTGGTGCAGCCGTCGGACTGGCGCCGTGCCGCGCATAAATGTGCCGACGCCATCTATTCGCGCCTGTCGGGTGAGACACCCTTCTTCGACAGCCGCGTTGCCTATATTGCTGAGACCGGGCCCAAGGAAAACCGGGTCAAGCGGCTGGCGATCATGGATTCGGACGGGGCCAACCACCGCTTCCTGACCAATGGCCAGAACATCGTGCTGACACCGCGCTTCTCGCCGGACTACAAGTCGATCGTTTATCTCAGCTACGCCAACAAGCGTCCGCGCATTTATGTCTACGAGCTCGGCACCGGACGGCAGCGCCTGGTCACCGAGGGCGGTTCGGCCGCTTTCGCCCCGCGCTGGTCGCCCGATGGCCGGACCATCCTCTATTCGATGAGCCAGGCCGGCAACACCGACATCTATGCGGTGCCCGCTTCGGGTGGCACGCCGCGGCGCCTGACCAGCACGCCGGGCATCAACGTTGGGGGAAGCTTTTCGCCCGACGGGACCAAGATCGTGTTCGAGAGCGACCGTTCGGGTTCGCAGCAGCTGTACGTCATGAACGCGGATGGGTCGAACCAACAGCGCATCAGTTTCGGTGGCGGGCGCTATGCCACTCCCGAATGGTCGCCCCGCGGGGACCTGATCGCCTTTACCAAGATGCAGGGCAATTTTCGGATCGGCGTGATGACCCCCGGTGGGCAGGGCGAGCGCGTGCTGACGAACAGCTGGCAGGACGAGGCGCCGACATGGTCTCCCAACGGCCGCGTCATCCAGTTTTTCCGGACGTCGCAAGGACGCGGCGGCAAGTCGTCTCTGTGGCAGGTCGATCTGACCGGCGTTAACGAGCGGCGCCTGCCCACGCCCGTCGACGGGTCCGATCCGACCTGGGGACCGTTGTTGCCCTGACGCTGCTTCGGGGGGAAAGATAGTAACCGACCGAGGAGATTCGCTGATGAAGTTTCGCCCTGCCACGCTGCTGCTTACCGCGTCGCTGATGGCCATTGCCGGATGCGCCAAGAAGCCGCCCAAGGAACTGCCGCCTGCGCCCGTGCAGACAAGCGGGCCGGTCCAACCGGACACGTCGGCCAATACGGCCGTCGTGCCCGGCAGCCAGCAGGATTTTGTCGCCAGTGTCACCGCCGACCGCATTTTCTTCGCGCTCGACGAGTCCGAGGTCGACGCCGAAGATCAGGCCACCCTTCGCTCGCAGGCCGCCTGGCTTGCGCGCTATCCGCAGAAGCGGGTGACGATCGAGGGGCATTGCGATGAACGTGGTACCCGGGAATACAATCTCGCGCTCGGGGAGCGGCGCGCCAATGCCACCAAGAACGCTCTGGCTGCGCTTGGGGTCGATCCCTCGAGAATCACGACAATCAGCTATGGCAAGGAACGCCCCGACGCGACCGGGTCGGACGAGGAATCCTATGCGAGGAACCGCCGCGCGGTGACTGTCACGGTCCAATAGCCGCGAGCTTCTGCAGATTGACCATCGCGGCCATGGCGGTGCTCCGGAATTTGCCGAGCAGGGCCAGTTTCTCGTGATCGTCGGGCGTCACCGCCGCGATGACCTTGCCGAAGCCGTCGAGGCGGCTGTCGCGGATCCAGCGGCTCAGCTCCTTGTCCTGTCCCCATGCGTGTTGGTTCATCATGTTGACGATATTGCACATTGGATAATGCCCGAGCGTTTCGGGAAAGGGCACCGTCCGGCATAGCGCGTTCTTCGTGGCGTCGTCGTCGTAATGCGCCTCAACATAGGCAACGAGGGCGGCGCTGAAAGCGGGTTGCGGCACCCGCACCAGCTGGGGCGTGATGCGGTCGCCGTCGAAGATCGGCAGCGCTGGCCGAATTTCGACCGCCGATGCCGTGCAGTCAACGAACAAGGTCCCCGGACTTACAGGAACGGTGCCCTGTTCGAGCATCATGGCGTCGGGGCCGATGGATTGTACCCGGCCCATTCGAACGACGTCGGTAATCCGTCGAAGCTCGCCAATCTCGCCGGTGGAGATGGTCGCGTAATGGAACATCATTGGCTGCTGATCGGGATAGATGCGGAGCATTACCCCGGCGGCCTCGAGCCGTTCAAAAATCTCGTCTACCGACCGTGACTCCGCAAAGGCTTCCATTTGCGCGACCTGTCCGCCAAACGTCGCCTCGAAGAATTCGAGACCGGGCTGAATGCGCAACCGGTTGAGCAGCCATGAGTCGCGCGGCATCACCCACTGGATTGCATCGGGGGCAGCGCCGTTTGCGAGGAGCCAGACCCCGACATCCATGGCGGTCTTGCCGGCCCCCAGGATCACGAAGCGGCTCGGCACGGAGGACGGGGCTTTCCACAAATGCGGCAGCGCATTCGGCGTGACGAGCCGTACGCCTTCAGCCACTGCGAACTTCGGCTTGTGGGTCGAGGGAACGGTGGTGCCGTAATAGGTCGCGTCGACGGTCTTGCGGGTTTTGATTGTCGATTCAGTGCCCGACAACAGCGAGACCACGCGGCCATCTCCGACATATTCGCTCATCGCGAGGTAGCGCACGCGGCCGCTCGGCAGCAGGTGCTGGCGCATCACCGTCTCGAAATAGCCGCAGACCTCTGGCCCGGAAGCAAGCTCGTACAGGCCGGCGTTGACACCCATGCGGTCCTTGCGGCCGGCGCCCAGCTCCAGCGAGTTTACACCGTAAAATGCCGACGGCTGATGAAGCGCCACGAAAGAATAGGCGTCGTTCCAATGGCCGCCGGGCTTGCCGTGGCGATCGACGATGGTGATGCGCGCGTTGGATTCAGCAAGCATCGTATCGGCAAAAGCCAGGCCGACCGCGCCTGCCCGATCACGAGATAGTCAGTTTCCCATACAGCCATGGCGAATGCTCCCTATTGTCTCTCGACAGCGCATAACGGCGATCAGCCGTTCGCGCCCCTGGAATGATTTCGCTTGCGACATCAATAAACCCAATATAAATATGATATCACTTTAACAGGAGGCTACCGATGACCGATTCGCAACATTCGTCTGCGCTCAACGCCAGCCGAGAGGTGCGCGCGTCAAGCAACAGCGGCTATCTGATGCTGGTTTTTGCGCTTCTGCTGCTGGCCGTCGGGGTGACGCTGGTCGTCCGGCTCGCCAACGATATGGGCGGCGGCCTGGAAATGGCTGGCGCCGTTGTCGCGATGTTCGCGGTCGCGCTGATACTTTCGGGTTTTTATCTGATCAATCCAAACCAGGCCGCGGCTATCCAGCTGTTCGGCACGTACAAGGGGACCGACCGCGAAACGGGGTTGCGCTGGGTGCTGCCCTGGTATTCCAAAAAGAAGATTTCGGCGCGCGCGAACAACCTCATATCCGACAAGATCAAGGTGAACGACCTGCGCGGCAATCCCATCGAAATGGCGGCGCAGGTCGTGTGGCGGGTCACAGACACCGCGCAGGCGCTCTTCGACGTGGATGATTACAAGGCGTTCGTCATGGTCCAGATCGAGGCGGCAATCCGCACCATCGGCGCGCGCTATCCCTATGACGATTTCACGCACCAGGAAATAACGCTGCGCGGGAGCCACGAACAGGTGGGCGCCGAACTCCGCGCCGAACTCATCAACCGGTTAAGCGTCGCGGGCATAACCGTTGACGAGTGCGGCTTTACCCACCTTGCCTATGCGCAGGAGATTGCGGGCGCGATGCTCCGGCGCCAACAGGCAGAAGCCGTGGTCGCCGCGCGCAAGACGTTGGTCGAAGGTGCCGTCGGCATGGTCGAGATGGCGCTCGACATGCTGAGCGAAAAGAACGTGGTCGAACTCGATGACGAGCGTCGGGCCGCGATGGTCAGCAACTTGATGGTCGTGCTGTGCGGCGAACGCGATACCCAGCCGGTCGTGAATACCGGCTCGCTGTACCAGTGACATGACCGTGGTGCACGCCCCCGGCAGGGTGGGCGGTCGGTGACCGACCGTCGGTCCTTTGCGCTGCGCCTCGACCCGGCGCTCCACGCTGCCGTCGAGCGTGCGGCCGCGACCGACTTGCGCAGCGTGAATGCCGAGATCGAATGCCTGCTCCGCGAGGCCCTTGCGAAGCGCGGGGTGCGCGTTCCCCTGACAGAAGGGCCGCGACGCGGGCGGCCGCCGAAGGAGACATGAAATGCTGACATCCTTCCTCGAGGATCGACCCTGGTTTGCCCCCAAAAGTTACGGCATTGGCGCGGGCAAGCCGATTAGCTGGCAAGGCTGGGCCCTGACGGCGTTGCACGTGCTGCTGGTCGTCGCGGTCACGCTGGTGCTCGTGCGCTCACACCCCCGGATTTATCACGCCAATCGCGCCCTGTTGGTCATGATCGAGGCCTGTCTTCTCGGGCTGCCGGCACCACTTTATGCGGCTAAGACCCGAGGCGGATGGAAGTGGCGGTGGGGACAGGACGCCTAGCGAGGCGCCATCCTATCCTGCGCACGGTCGCTCTGGGAGCCTTCGAGAAATTCACGCCAGAGCATGATCAGCACGGCCATCGTCGCCGGCCCCACGAACAGCCCGAGCAGACCGAAGGTTTCGACGCCGCCCAAGATGCCGATCAAGACCCACAGGAACGGCAAGCGCGTCGCGCCGCCAATCAGCATGGGCCGGACGAAATGGTCGGCAATGCCGACGACGATCATCCCGATCACGATGACGGCAATTGCCGATCCGACCGCGCCCTGGCCAAGCAGCAGCGCCGCAGCGATGGCAAGCAGGACTGCTGCCCCAAAGGGAATCATCGCGGCAACGGCAGTCAGTCCGCCGAGAAGCAACGGGTTGGGGACGCCCAGTGCGACATAGGCGATCGCCATCACCGCGCCCTCGCCGATGCCGACAAGCACAAGGCCGTCGATTGTGCCGCGAATCGACAAGACGGCTTGACGCCCGAGCCGCTCGCCTGAAGGACCGAGCAGCCGGTCCCCGGCACGGCGCAATTGGAAGATCAGCGAATCGCGGTCGCGCAGCAGGAAGAACAGCGCGACCAGGGTAAAGGCCAATGTCACCAGCCGGCGCAGCACGCTGCTGCCAATAAATCGGGTATCCGCCGCCAGCGCCGAATGTCGCAGATGCTCGATCTGCAACGTCGCACCCTGTGGCGTCAGGAGGTTGTCCTGCCACCAACGTGTGACCGCGTCGCGCGCGACCGGCAGATGATCGACCCATTGCGGCACCGGCAATCCGTTCGCCTGCGCCTCGATGATCCAGGCGGCAACCGCGCGTACTTCACGCGCAGCCTGCGCGATGCCGATGACCAGGGGTATGATAATTGCGAGCGCGACGAGCAAGGTCAGCAATGCCGGTATCGTTGCCTGGCCGGCAGTCGCCGGCCAGCGGCGCCGCAATCGCAAATGGAGCGGATCGATCGCCACGCATATGACGACCGCCCAGACAAGCGCGGGCAGGAAATTCGCTGAAATCCACAGACCCAGCGCCGCCAGAAGGAGGGCAACGACGATGCGCGCGCGCCGCGTCTCGCGCTCAACCGTGGATTGCGGGGAATTCATTCGGTCAGCCGAGCGCTTCGTCGAGCAGTCGCGCAAGTCGCATCCCGCCGCGCTCGATCTGCAGGCGGGTCACCGGGATCAGCGACTCGATCTTGGCCTCGTCCAGTGCCGCGCGAGCCTGTTTCGGGCCACATGGGTCGCCCAGCGCAACGGCGTAAACGGCGTCGTGGGCGACGCCCCAGCTTTCCCGGCTCCAGTCTTCGACGCTTCCGGCTGCCATTTCAGGGCGCACTTCGCCGCGCAGGCCGCTCGGCCCTGCGGGAGGCGTCGTGATCGCCCGTTCGGCCAGGTAACCGTCCCAAATGGCATGCATATTCAGGCGCGACCCGGCAAAGATCCCATAGCTTGCCTTCAGGTCGTTGCCGCCCCTGTCACTCCGGTCGCCGGCGTGTAACGGCATGTGCAGGTCGCCGACGAAATGCACGAGGAACGCCAGCGCCATCAATCGCTCGCGCGGCGGAAGCGACCGGTCGGCCAGCAGCCGGGCGTTGCGCGTCACCTGGGCCGAAACGCAATTGCCGTCCGCGCACGCCGACTTCAGGTCGAACGGCTTGCATATATCTACGTTTTGATAGTGCCAGGGATAGGCATAGCTGAAACGGTCCTTCAGCGTCTTGATGCAGTCGGGCCAGTAGGCGAGCCCCTCGACCGTGTCGACCTTGCACGTCGGGGTCTCGAGCAGCGCGCCTTGCTTCATCATCGCCTGGATACGGGCACGGGTCGCAGGTTTTACCTGCGCCAGAGCGATGTCGCCGACAGTGGCATGGCCATATTCCCACCAAGCGAGCGCCGGCGACGGCAACAGCAGGGCGAAGGCTATTAACAGGCGATACATGCAGGGTGCCCTATTGAAAGCAGCGTCGCGACGGTCATATCCCTGCGATGGTGCCCCCGGCAACCGGCGGCTGGAGATCAAGTTGGTGAAGACAAACAAGTTTATTGTCGCAACTTTGCTCATCGCGTCACTGTCCGGCGCTGCGAGCGCGGCGGACCGGCGCCTTACCGTGGTCAATGCGACGACAAACACAATGACGCGCCTCTACGCGTCACCGGCCACAGGCACGCCTGTCGACGAAGACATGCTCGGCGACACGATCCTCAAGCCCGGCCAGTCGGCGCAGCTCGTCATCGGCGGCGGAAGCGGCGATGCCTGCAGCTATAATCTGAAGGCGTCGTTCGATGACGAGAGCGTGCGGACGCGCAAGGTCGATGTGTGCGAAGTCCGGACCTACCGCTTTACGGGTAACTGACCGGGTCACGATGTACCGGGTGCCGAAGCACCCGGTACGAAGCGTTACTTGAACCTCAGTTCCTGAAGCAGGGCCGTTCCCAACACCTTGCGGAACTTGCCGCGGTCACCCGATGCCGATTCCAGCTGCTGATCGCTCTGCGCCATGAATTTGCGATAGGCCTCGTTACGGCGCTCGCTTTCGGGGCCGTCGGGAATGCCGGCCATTGTGATCATCAGGTAGATATCCGCCTCACCATTGCGGTTGTAGATATTTGACCAGATTTTGTAGTCCTTGATCCAGCCTTGAGCCTTGGCGAATTCCTGGTTCTTGCGCCATTGGCCGGCCAGCCAGCTGGCATATTCATAACCGCCGCCCGGCTCGACCTTTATATCGGTGACTTCGGCGTAGTCCCCGGCGACCAGGGGATAATTCTGCGCGTGAGCAGGAATCGCGACGGACGCAAGCATCGGTGCGACGGTCAGTGCCACATAAAGCTTTATCGATTTCATCTTGTCACTCCCATTGAGGGGACACCTACCCGATCGGTGAGGCCGTCCCGCAGCGCGTGGTGCCATGGCCAGGGCCAGCCTGCGCGTGACGGCCGTCACGCCTGCGGGTTCCTTTACCCTCAGTCGTCGGCGAAGATGGCGACCACAGGCGGTTCGACCGCCGAAACACGGGCTCGGAACATGCCCGGCGTTGTGAAATGCCACCCGCTTCTGCCTCTTGGCGAGACAAAAATAACGCCACCCGTGCCGCCCAATGCGGTCACGTCCGCCATTGCCGCATGCGCCGCGGCAAGGATGTCTCCTCCACCCAGCCGTACGCGCGCGCAGATTTCGTGACCCACGCCAGCGCGAATGAAGAATTCGCCCGATCCTGTTGCCGAGACGGCACCGGCGCGATCGTCGGCATAGGTCCCGGCGCCGATGACGGGCGAATCGCCAATGCGTCCCCACCGCTTTCCGGTTACGCCGCCGGTCGAGGTCGCTGCGGCAACATGGCCGTACGTGTCGCACGCAACGGCGCCGACGGTGCCGTATTTCATATCGACGTCATAGGCATCGGCGTTGCTGGCCTTGAGCTCGGTCAGGTTCGCACGGCGCTCGGCCGTGATGAAGTAATCGGGGTCGGCCTGCGCGACCCCCGACTGCTGCGAAAACGCGTCGGCACCGACGCCCGCAAGAAAGACATGGCGGCTTTGGTCCATGACGGCCCGTGCGAGCGTTACGGGATTGCGCGTGGTGGTGACCCGCGCGACGGCACCAGCGTTGCGCGTACGCCCGTCCATGATCCCGGCGTCAAGCTCTGCCACGCCATCGAAGCTGAGCGCTGCCCCGCGTCCCGCGTTGAAATGAGGGTCGTCCTCGAGGACCCGCACGGCCGCTTCGACAGCGTCCAGCGCCGAGGCGCCGTCCGCCAGCAATGTGCTGCCCGCGCCCAGCGCGCTCGCCAGCGCCGCCCGGATTGCCGTTTCCTGGTCGGGCTTCACTCTTTCGGGGGTGATAATCCCCGCGCCGCCGTGAACGACAAGGGACCATTGGTTCACAGCAGGCGGCATGCCGGGGCGCTAGCACGCCCGCCTCGCCGCGCACTACCGGTTTTCGGTGTGCTCACGTCCCCGTCCCGTCTTTTCCTGCAGGGCGTCGATACGGACCGAGGCATCGGCTTTCGAGAGGCTGTCGTCAAAAGCCTCTCCGGCTTCTTCGCTCAGGGTCTTCAGATACGACGCCTGTGCGCCTGTCATCGGCTCGTCGCCGGTGGTCCAGTCGCTGGGGTCTTTTTCGGCGTTGGATGTTGGGTGTGTCTTTGGATTGTCGCTCATGGAGATGCTCCTTCCACGCTTTAACCCTTCATGTTTTTGGTTTGTTCCCGCTGGGGCAGCCGGCAAGGCGATGTCCTGTCGCCTGCGCCACGCGCCGCGTGACGCGCGCGCGGCAGTCCGCTATAGACGTGCCATGTCTTCCCTCCGTCCCTGGCGCGACATCACGCGCCGTCATTCCCGCCAGATCATGGTCGGCAACGTCCCCGTCGGCGGGGACGCGCCCGTCACCGTACAGACTATGACCAACACGCCGACCAGCGATCCCGGCGCAACGATTTCGCAGATCCGGCGCTGCGAGGACGCAGGCGTCGACCTGATCCGCGTGTCATGCCCCGATGTCGAAAGTACCGCAGCGCTGGGCAAGATCGTGCGCGCCAGTCGTGTACCGGTCATCGCCGATATTCACTTCCACTATAAGCGCGCGCTCGAGGCCGCCGATGCGGGTGCCGCTTGCCTGCGGATCAACCCGGGCAATATCGGATCGTCCGAGCGCGTCGCCGAAGTGGTGCGCGCGGCAAAGGCCAATGGCTGCGCGATCCGTATCGGTGTGAACGGCGGCAGCCTTGAAAAGGATCTGCTCGAGAAATACGGCGAACCCTGCCCGGAGGCGCTGGTCGAAAGCGCGCTCGACCATATCAAGCTGTTGCAGGACCACGACTTCCACGAGTTCAAGGTCGCGGTGAAGGCATCGGACTTCTTCCTCGCAGTGGCGGCTTACCAGCAACTCGCCGAAGCGGTCGACTGCCCGCTGCATCTGGGCATTACCGAGGCGGGCGGGTTCGTCGGCGGTACGGTGAAGTCGGCGATCGGCATCGGGTCGCTGCTGTGGTACGGCATCGGCGACACAATCCGGGTTTCGCTCAGCGCCGAGCCCGAAGACGAAGTCCGTGTCGGCTTCGAGATTCTCAAGGCGCTGGGCATACGCAACCGCGGCGTTCGCGTGGTGTCGTGCCCGAGCTGCGCCCGGCAGGGTTTCGATGTGATCCGCACGGTGCAGACGCTGGAGGAAAGGCTGCAGCATATCCGGACGCCGATGTCGCTCAGCATCCTCGGGTGCGTCGTCAATGGTCCGGGCGAAGCGCGTGAGACCGACATCGGTCTCACCGGCGGCGGCAACGGCAAGCACATGGTCTACCTCTCGGGTGTCACCGATCACACGGTTCAGGATGCCGACATGGTCGACCACATCGTGAAGCTGGTCGAGGCCAAGGCCGCCGAGATCGAGGCCGGGATCAGCCTGGCGGCCTAGTCTTCGCGGCATTGCCCGGCTAGGCGCGGGGCATGTCCATTCGCATCGCCTCCACCGCAATTCCCTTTGCCGTCGCCTGTGTCGGGATTGCGCTGTTCTCGGCCATGGATGCCGCGATGAAAGGGCTCGCGATCGCGCTCGGCGCTTATAGCGCGATGTTGTGGCGGTTGGGCATCGGCGGCCTGATCAGCGCCGGTCCCTATCTGGTAACGCGCAAGGGCCGGCCAAGCCGCGCGGGACTTCGCGTGCACGTTCTGCGCGGGGGCGTGGCCTCTATCATGGCGGTCTCGTTTTTCTACGGAATCGCGCGGGTGCCGCTGGCGGAGGGGATCGCGCTGTCCTTCATCGCCCCGTTGATCGCGCTGTACCTCGCAGTCGTGCTTTTGGGAGAAACCGTAGGTCGGCACAGTATCATCGCCTCGCTGCTCGGCATCTGCGGGGTGGCGGTCTTGCTCGCGGCCCGCCTCGGAAGCGGGGGCGAGCGCCATCTCGACGGCGTGGCGGCGATCTTCCTGTCGGCGGTTTTCTATGCGTGGAATATCATCCTGATGCGGCAACAGGCGCTGCTGGCGCCGCCGGCAGAGGTTGCGTTCTTCCAGAATGTCACCGCGGGCGGTTTTCTGCTGCTCGCGCTGCCCGTCGTGATTCTGGTCGCGCCGTCGATCTTCCATGTCCCGGGTGAATCGCACTGGCCGATGCTGGCGCTGGCAGCGCTGCTTGCCTTTGTGTCGCTCTACCTGCTCAGCTGGGCCTATTCGCGCGCCGAGGCGCAGGTGCTGGTCCCCGTCGAATATACCGCCTTTGTCTGGGCGGCGATCATGGGCGCGATTTTCTACCGCGAAGCGGTAACGCTGAGCACGGTCGCCGGTGCCATACTGATCGTCACCGGCTGCATCATTGCGGCGCGGGGCGGACGGCCCGACACGGCCAAGCTCGAGGCGGCGCTTTGACGGGGCGGACGACGCTGACGACGGCCCATCTGCTGCTTGCGATCGCCGTCATGGCGGTCTGGGGCAGCAATTTCGTCGTCATCAAGGTCGCGCTCGCACATCTGCCGCCGCTGACCCTCGCAATGTTGCGCTTCACTGCCGTGTTCCTGCCTGCCGCCCTGTTCCTCAAGCGCCCGGCGGCGAGCTGGGCCAATCTCGCTGCCTATGGCATATTGATCGGCGCCGGTCAGTTCGGTGCGCTGTTCATCGCCCTTCGGGCCGACGTCACGCCAGGGCTCGCCTCGCTCATCATGCAGACGCAGGTCTTCTTCACGATCGGCCTGTCGATGTGGCTGACCGGCGAGCGGCTGAAGCCGGTGCAGGTCATCGCCCTCCTGCTTGCGGTCGGGGGCCTTGCGGTCATCCTGTCGCATACCGATGGCAGCATCACGCCGCTGGGGCTCGGCCTGTTGCTGTTCGCCGCGTTTAACTGGGCGTCGGGCAACATGGTTTCGCGCGCGGCGGGCAAGGTCGACATGCTCGCCTATGTCGTCTGGTCGAGCCTCTTTGCGGTGCCACCGTTGTTCGCACTTGCGCTGCTCTTCGAGGGGCCCACGGCCATGGCGACGGGTATACGCCATGCCGACGCTGTCACCTGGGCCGCCGTCGTCTGGCAGGCAGTCGGCAATGCCATGTTCGGCTATGGCGTCTGGGGATGGATGCTTGCGCGCTACCCGGCGGCGACGGTAGCGCCCTTGGCGTTGCTTGTGCCGGTGTTCGGTATGACGGCGTCCGCGATCCTGCTGGGGGAACCGATGCAAGGCTGGAAGTTGATAGCGGCACTGCTCGTGATGTCGGGCCTTGCACTGGGCATCCTGTGGCCGCGCATCGCCGAGCGATTTGTCAGGGGAGAACCCGTTTGAGCATTGCGATCCGCCGCGCCATCGAGCCCGACCTTGACCTTATCATCGGCTTCATCCACGCGCTTGCCGCGTATGAGCGGCTGGCTGACGAGGTGCGCCTCGACCGCGATGTGCTGGCCACCCATTTATTCGGGAGTGCACCCAAGGCAGAGGTGCTCATTGCCGAACGCGCGGGCTTGGCGGTTGGCTTCGCCTTGTTTTTCCACAACTTTTCTACGTTCGAGGGTCGACCAGGCCTTTATCTGGAAGATCTTTTTGTCAGCCCCGAGGCGCGAGGGTCGGGTGCTGGAAAGGCGCTGTTGGCCGCTCTTGCGGGGCTGGCGCTCGAGCGCGGCTGCGCGCGGCTCGAGTGGTCGGTGCTTGACTGGAACACGCCGGCGATCGACTTCTACCGGTCCCTCGGTGCCAGATCGATGGACGAGTGGACGATCAACCGGGTCGAAGGGGCGGCGCTGGCGGCCCTGGCAGGGCGATCTTAACGCGCCCGGTCTAGGAGCTCGCGCATGATCGACCGGCTGATCCGCAAGGCCCGCGAGGTGGCTCATCTGGCCCGAAGCAAGGCGGTGCTCGCAACGCCCCCCGTCGTGTCGCAGGCCGACGGCGTCGTCGTTTTTTCGATGATCGGGACGCGGGTGGTCGCGCCCTATCTGGTCGCCGCCAAGTCCTTCCTGCACGCGCTGGGGCGGGGCCGGGTCGTGCTGCTCGACGACGGGTCGCTCACTTCAATGGACAAGGCGACGCTCGCCGCGCATCTGGGCGACCCGGATATTCGCTCCATCCATGACGTCGAAACGGGCGACACGCCGCGCGGCGGGTGCTGGGAACGGCTGATGACGCTGATCGACCTGTCCGCGCAGGATTACGTCATCCAGCTCGACTCGGACACGGTAACCTTGGGCGCGGTCGATGAAGTGCGCGATGCGATTGCGGCGGGGCGCAGCTTTACGATTTTGGGCGGAGCCGACGGAGAAGCGCACGGCCGCCAGACGCTGACCGATTTCCGCCGCAACGTCTACCCGGAAGGCCCGGGAGCGCTGCCTGCAGGCGCGCATGTCCAAGCGCAGATCGAGGCGCGCATGGACCGGCTGCCCGATGCCGACGCGCGCACATACATCCGTGCCTGTGCGGCCTTCACGGGCTTTGCGCCGGGCAGCGTGTCGCGCGCCGACGCTCAGGCGTTTTCGCGCGCAGCGCAGGCGGCGGTGGGCGTCGACATCTGGCGGCAATGGGGCAGCGAACAGGTCGCCTCGAATTATCTCGTGGCCAATACCCTTGATCCGGTGCTGTTGCCGTACGCGCGCTATTACCATTTCTGGAACGACGGCGACCGGGCCGATCCCGGGCTGGTGCACTTTCCGGGCACGCATCGTTATACCGGCAGCAGCTACGCCCGTGCGACGGCCACGGCGCTCGAACGTCTCAGAAGCTGAACTTCGCGCCGCCCGGAATCAGACCTTGGCGGCTTTGGCGGCCTTGGCAGCTTCGATCGCTTCGAGCACGACCCGGCGGGCTTCGTCCGCATCGCCCCATTTGCCGACGCGGACCCACTTTTTGGGCTCCAGATCTTTGTAATGGGTGAAGAAATGCTCGATCTGCTGCATGACGATGGCGGGCAGATGTTCCTTCTCGTCGACATTCTCGTAATAGGGGAAAGTTGCGTCGATCGGGACGGTCAGCAACTTCTCGTCGCCGCCGGCTTCGTCTTCGAGGAACAGCACGGCAATCGGCCGTACGCGCACCACGCAGCCCGGCACGAAGGGGGAGCGCGCAACGACAAGCGCATCGAGAGGATCGCCGTCGGGCGATAGCGTGTGCGGAATGAAACCGTAGTTGGCCGGATAGCGCATCGACGTGTGGAGGATGCGGTCGACGAACAGCGCGCCGCTTTCCTTGTCGAACTCGTATTTTACGGGCTCGCCGCCGACGGGCACTTCGATGATGACGTTGAGCGAGTTCGGCGGGTCCTTGCCTACCGGGATAAGATCAATTCTCATGCAGCGCCCCTAGCCGGTTTAATTCGCGTGCCCAAGCGCAAAGAAACTTTTCTTAACGCTTCGCTTCTACCTTAGCGGGGTAGCGCATCATTCGGTAACAAGGTGACCCATGGCCAGCCGGGCGTTCGAACAGCCGATCAGCACCGGTCCGCGGCTTGTTGCGGCGCTCCGCGACCGCGAGCACAGCATTGGTACACCGGCGTTCGACGCCTTGCTGTTGTGGGGCGCGCCGCTTATCGCGCTCGCCACCGTCGTGGCTGTCGCTGCCCTGGGCAATCTGCTGCCCGGGGGAACCCGTCCGCCCCTTGCGCACATGTTGCTGGGCCTCGTCGCGATCCTGACTTACGCACATCTCTTTGCCGTCGTTCCGCGCGCGTATCTGAACGCAGATGTGTTTGGCTCGAATCGACGCCGGCTGACCATCGTCCCGGCCATCGCGATCGCCGGGCTGGTCATGAGCCCGGTCATCCTTGCGGTCGGCATTGTCCTCGCGGTTTTTTGGGACGTGCATCATAGCGCGATGCAGAACTTCGGTCTCGCGCGCATCTACGACATGAAGGTCGGCAATGATCCGCATGTCCTGCGCGCGACTGACTTGCGCCTCAACTGGATGCTCTATGTCGGGCCCCTTGCGGCCGGGGCCGCGCTCATGTCGCACATCGGGACCTTGGGAGGGCTGCATGACGCCGGGCTCGACGTGCTCGCAAATGCGCCGGGCGCGTTCGAGCATGAGCTGCCGCTCATCCGCGAGGTTGCCGTGTCTCTGACCGTGGCGACCACCCTGTGGGTCGTACGCGATTACCGCGCGGCGATGCGGCAGGGTTATCGCCTGCCGCCCCACAAGATCGCGCTGACGGGCAGTGCGATCGCGACCTCGATCATGGCATGGGGTTTCCTGCCCCCGGTGATGGCGTTCGCCGTGATGAACATTTTTCACGCGGTTCAATATTTCGCGCTTGTCTGGCTCAAGGAGGGCAAACGCATGGCCCAGTTCTCCCGCTTGCCAGCGGACCGGGCGATGATCTGGTTCCTTGGCATGACGGTGGCAGGGGGCACGGCCTATGAGTTTGTCGCGACTGGAAAACTCCACTATTTGATCGGGCCGTTCGTGGCGGTGTCGCTGCTCCATTTCTGGTTCGACAGCTTCGTCTGGTCGGTGCGCAAGCGGCAGGTCTGACCTGCCACCTGCACGCGATCACCGCGGGGCCAACAATATGTCGAGTGGCGACGGCCCCGTCCCCGTCTTTTCAAAGCGCGGATACCGCAGTCCCCCGTTCCACAGAACCGTCACGTCGCGGACGAGCGCATCCGTCTTCACGGTCAGCCGAATGCCGTCCTTGCCGCCCTTCGCCGCCGTCACCGCGTTCTTCAGTACATCCTCGGTATAGGGCGCACCGTTCACGGCAATGATTTCCTGGCCCACGGTCAGCCCGGCCTTGAACGCCGGCCCGTCCCACTGGACCGTCGAGATCTTCCCCTTGGCGACGTTGAGGCCCAGCGAATAAGTCAGGTCGAGGAACTTGTTTGCCTTCATCCCCGCCTTGGTGAAATTGGTCGGCGTATCGGTGTAGATCAGCTTGTAGCCGCTGCGTTCGAAGCCGCCGAGCGGCGCGCGGTCCTTTTGCGTCAGCCGGTCGGTCAGGAACTCGCGCCAGGTGTAGGGGTAGACGCCGTTCAACGTGCTGACGACATCGTCGAAAGTGTAGGTGACTTCGCCCCAGTCGCCGTCGTTGATCCCGAAGAAGGCCTTGGCGAAATCGTCCATGCCCTTGGCGCCGTTCGTGCCCTGGCGGATGATCGCGTCAGCCTCGGTCCAGATCAGCAGGCCTTCGTTGTAATAGTCCTCGCTGCGCTGATAGCTGAGCCAGCCCTTTGGACGTCGCGCCGAGATCACCGGATCGTTGGTCGTGTCGTCAAGGCTACGCCAACTGCGCGCGGGACGATTGTCGAGCGATGCCGCAATGCCGGCCAGCGCATCGAGCTTGTCCTGCTTCGACGTCATGCCCGACCGCGCTTCGAGGACATGGCCCCAGAATTGCGTTTGCCCTTCGTATACCCAAAGCAGCGAACCGCGCATCGGCGTCTTGAAATCGGGCGTCCACATATCCGCGCCGCGTCGGAACTTGCCGTTCCAGCTGTGCGTGAATTCGTGCGGCAACAGATTATGGTCGGGCAGGCTGTTTGCAAAGTCGGTGAAATAGCCCGGATCATTCTGGTTTTCGGATGACCGGTGATGTTCGAGGCCAATGCCGCCCATGCGATCGGTGATGGCGTGCAGGAAGTCGTAATGGTCGAAATGGCGCGCACCAAACAATTTGACCGCCTGCGTCACCAGTTCGCGGTGCTTGGCCAGCACGTCGTCGCTGACGACCAGCTCCTTGGCGGAGTCTGCAACCGTATTGAGCATGACGCCCTGGCCCAGATCGTCCTTGCGGAAATACTTGCCGGCAAAGACCGGGCTGTCGACCAGCACTTCATAATTGACGGTACCATAGGTGACTGTGCTGCCGTTCGTCGATGTCGGGCGCAGTGCTGTCGCCGCCTGCCACCCGGCGGGGTAGGTCACGGTCGCCGACACGGGGATCTGGCGCGTGAAATAACCTGCCGGGTACAGCGAAACCGCTTCCCATTGCAGGTTCAGCATCTCGCGCGTGACCTGGATGCGCCCCTGATCGCCGGCTGTTGCCGACAGGAATTTGAAGTCGACGTCCAGCGATCGGGTCCCCGCAGGCACATCGATGTGGAAAGCATAGACATCAACCGGGTCACGCTTCCAGATCAGTGTCTTGCCACCAGCCTTGATCGTCAGTCCCGCGACCTTTTCGATCTGTCCGCGCGGTGCATGATTGCCGGGGAGCCAGGCCGGGAACAGCAGCGTTATGGCACCCGACTTGGCGACCGGAATCGTCTGCGAGACTTGAAAGATATTCTGGTCGAGGTCGGTCGCATCGACCTTGAGTAGCATCGTACCGGGGTAAGGCACGTCGCGTGCGGCGGGGATCGTGTCGACGACCGGCACCGGCTGAGGCGCGCTGTTGGCGGCAATGGCGGGTACGGCGACGGACACGAGAAGCACGGCGGCAAACGAACGCAGATACATTGATGAGCGACTTTCGACTGAAATAATTGCGCAACTTTGTAACGTTGCGCGCCGCCGCGTCTACCCGCCGCTCGAACTTCCCAGAACGTTGATCGAAAACGCAAGGACGCCAATATTAAAAACGAAGGCGGCAAAGCTGTGGATCGTCACGATCCGGCGCAGTTGTCGGGTCTCGACCGCCGTATCTGACGTCTGGAATGTCATGCCCAGTGTATAGGCGAAATAGATGAAGTCGCTGTAGTCGGGCGTGTCGGGCTCGCCCGAGAAATCGAGCCCGCCATTCGACCCCTCCAGATAATAGATATGGGCATAGTGCAGCGCATAAACGGTATTGGCGAACAGCCATGCGAGCACCAGCGTGGTCACGATCATGACGATATCGGGTTTCGTCTTGCTGCCCAGTTCGCCCGCAACGGCCGTCATGATCGCGAGGCTGACAACGGTCGCCACGGCCAGCAGCATGACGCGGTTTGCGTCGTTTTCGGCCGCATGTGCGCGCATCTGCTCCTGCGTTTGGGCCCTGAACAGCGGAAACAGCGACAGCAGGAAGACGCCGGCGGCCACGTCGAAGCCGATCATGAAGGCGTGCGCCATCGTCGCGCGGGCCGTGGCGAATCCGGTTACCGCGATCAGCAATGCGACGAACAGCAGGAAGCGCGGCGGTGCGATCCATTGGCCCAGCTTTTTGCGCCCCGCGTTTCGTTCGGTCATTTCGGTCCCTTGGTTGCGTAAAAGCGCACTATCCTATTAAGGCGCGCGTCCCAATGGCACGCATCGAAACTCCCCGGCCGATCCGCGGCACACAGAGCATGTACGGCGAGGAAGCCGATCGCTTCCACCATGTCGTGCAAACTTTTGACCGCGTGCGTCGGCTCTACGGTTTCGGTCGGGTAGAAGTTCCCGTGTTCGAGGCAACCGCGGTGTTTGCGCGCTCGCTCGGCGAAACGACGGATGTCGTGTCGAAAGAGATGTACACGTTCGAGGATCGTGGCGGCGATTCGCTGACCTTGCGTCCCGAATTCACTGCGGGCATTGCGCGCGCCTATCTGACCGAGGGGTGGCGGCAGTTCGCGCCGATGAAGGTCGCGACCCACGGGCCGCTGTTCCGCTACGAACGCCCGCAAAAGGGGCGCTTTCGCCAGTTCCACCAGCTCGACGCCGAAGTCATCGGCGCGGCCGAACCGGCGGCAGACGTCGAGCTGCTGTGCTTTGCCGACCAGCTGTTGATGGAACTGGGGATAAGTGAGGGGGTAACCCTGAAGCTCAACACGCTCGGCGATGCGGCATCGCGCGATGCGTGGCGCGCAGCGTTGGTGGCGCACTTCAAGGCGTATCGCGGCGACCTGTCGGAAGACAGTCTCGCCCGGCTCGAGAAGAACCCGATGCGCATCCTCGACAGCAAGGACCCGCGCGACCGGCCTGCAGCGGACACGGCGCCCAAGATGGTGCTGAGCTCTGAGGCCGAGGATTTCTTCGGCAAGGTGCGCGAAGGGCTGGAGGCGGCGGGAGTTGCTTACGAGATTGCGCCGCATCTTGTGCGGGGGCTGGATTACTATCGCCACACGGCGTTCGAATTCGTCACCGACCGGCTCGGCGCCCAGGGAACGGTGCTGGGCGGCGGCCGCTACGACGGGCTGATCGAGACGCTGGGCGGCCCGCATACGCCAGCGGTCGGCTGGGCGGCGGGGATCGAGCGGCTCGGCATGCTGGCCGAGGCGCCGCTGGACGATCGACCCGGCGTCATTGTCGTCGCCGAGGCCGACCGTCTAGAAACGACGGCGTCCGTCGCTGTCAGCCTTTTGCGAAGGGCAGGCATTCCGGCCGCGGCGATCATCACCGGCAGCCCGAAGAAGCGCTATGATCGCGCCGTCAAGGCAAATCCCGGGCAGATCGTCTCGTTGAGCTACCGCGATGGTCTGCTGGCGGTCGGGCAGCGCGGATTTGATGCCCAGGCGAACGCGATCGAGCGTGTCCGCAGCATTATTGAACCTGCCTTGTCGAGCGTCGAATGACTCCCACGATTTCCGACGAACGCATTGCCGCCATCGAGGCGCGACGGGACGAGGTTCAGGCGCAGCTGTCGCAGGCGGACCTTGCGACCGAACGGCTCGTCGCGCTGTCGCGGGAGTATAGCGAGCTCGAACCCGTCGCCGCGGCTGCTGCCGAACTCCGCCGCCTGCGCGCCGAACAGGCAGTGCTGGGCGACATGCTCAAGGACGCCGACCCCGAAATCCGTGCGATGGCCGAGGAAGAGGCGCAGGCAATCAAGGACGCGCTCCCGCTGGCGGAGCGCGACCTCGCGCTGAAGCTCCTGCCGCGCGATGCCGCCGACGAGCGTGCGGCCATGCTCGAAATTCGCGCCGGGACGGGCGGCGACGAGGCCGCGCTGTTCGCAGGCGACCTGTTCCGCATGTACCAGCGCTATGCCGAGGAACATGGCTGGCGGGTCGAGCTGATCTCCGCGAGCGAGGCCGATGTCGGCGGCTACAAGGAAGTCATTGCCAGCGTGAACGGCACGGGCGTCTTCGCGCGGCTGAAATTCGAAAGCGGCGTCCACCGCGTGCAGCGCGTGCCCGCGACCGAAAGCGGCGGACGCATCCATACGTCCGCAGCAACGGTGGCGGTGCTGCCCGAAGCCGAGGACGTCGACGTCCAGATCAACGATGCGGACCTGCGCATCGACGTCTATCGTTCGTCGGGGCCCGGCGGGCAGTCGGTCAATACGACCGATTCGGCAGTGCGCATCACGCACCTGCCCTCGGGACTCGTCGTCATCCAGCAGGACGAAAAGTCGCAGCACAAGAATAAGGCCAAGGCGCTGAAAGTGTTGCGCACACGTCTTTACGAACTCGAGCGCAGCCGCCTTGCCGATGAGCGGTCCGGTGCGCGCAAGGCCATGGTGGGCTCGGGCGACCGCAGCGAGCGCATCCGCACCTATAACTTCCCGCAGGGGCGCGTGACCGACCACCGCATCAACCTGACACTGCACCGCCTGCCCGAAATCCTCGAGGGACAGATGGACGAGTTGATCGGTGCGCTGATCAGCGAGGACGAAGCGGCCCGGCTCGGGGCGCTCGACGCCGCGTGAGTACGGTCCGGGCGACGCTCGCGTCGGCCGCTACGGCGCTGAAGGATGTCAGCTCGACGCCGCGGCTCGATGCCGAGCTGCTGATGGCGCATGCATCGGGCATTACGCGCGATCAGTTGATTCTCGCGCACCTCGACGATGCGCCCCCGGCGGGTTTCGAGTCACTTCTGATCCGGCGCCTCGCGCACGAGCCCATCGCCTATGTCCTCGGGACGCGCGATTTCTGGACGATCGCGCTCCGCGTCGGGCCCGGCGTGCTCATTCCACGCCCTGACAGCGAAACGCTGATCGAAGCGGCGGTCGCGCACTTCGCGCGCACCGGTCCGCGCCGGGTGCTGGATCTCGGTACCGGCTCGGGAGCCCTGTTGCTGGCAGCGCTGGATCAATGGCCCGAAGCGACCGGCGTTGGGATCGACGCGTCCGAAGCCGCCGTGCGAATTGCCCGGGAAAACGTCGTACGGCTTGGCCTGGGCGCGCGCGCGGCGATCGTGAAAGGCGACTGGGCCGGGACCGGTGAGCGCTTCGACCTTATCCTCTGCAACCCGCCCTATGTCGCGACGAGCGACATCTTGCCGGCCGACGTCGCGAATTGGGAACCTGCATCGGCGCTGTTTGCGGGCGTCGACGGACTGGACGACTATCGTCTGATTGCTCCGGGCCTGGCGTCCCAGCTCGCCCCCGGGGGAATTGCGTGTGTCGAAATCGGCCATATGCAGCGCGCTGCGGTCACTGCACTGTTAGAAGGTCAGGGCGCCGAGGTCAGCTGCCGCATGGATCTCGCCGGCCGCGAAAGGTGCCTGATCGTGCAATTCAAATAATGCTTGGCGGCGCGACACGGGGGCGCTAATGAACCTGCCAAGAGGCGAACGCATCTCCCAGCTTTTTAAGCGAATGCGCCGCTCTCTTACCCCCACATCCTCCGGTCCCAGGCAATAAAGCTTTGGTTCGGCGAAGCGGCTGATCGTCCGGCGGTTCGGATACGACAGCGCGAAATGGGGCAAAAAGGGATTTGAACACCCCCCTTGTTTAGGACGGCATCAGCTTGATCAACAATCGCCAGCAGTCCGGCCGCCGTCGCGGCCGGGGTGGCCAGAATGGCCAGCGCCCGCAGAACGGACGACCCGAACTCGGCAACCGCATCGACAACCGCGCGCGTGGCAATGCCCCGCAACTGCTCGAAAAGTACAAGACGCTCGCGCGCGACGCGCAACAGGCGGGCGACCGGGTGCTTGCCGAATATTATTTCCAGTTCGCGGACCATTATTTCCGCGTGCTCGCCGAAAGCCGGGCCCGGTTCGAAGAGGCAAACCCCAACCGGCCCCGCCAGGACTATGCCGAGCAGGAAGAGCAGTTCGACGAAGACGGCAATGAAATCGAGCGTGACTTCGAAGCGCGCCCGCCCCAGCAGAACCGCCAGGAACAGGCGCCCCGCCAGGATCGCTACCAGCGCGACGACCGTCCCCGCGAGGATCGGCCGCAGCGCAACGACCAGAGCCGTAGCGAGCAGAATCGTGACGATCGCCCGGCGCGCCCGGACCGCGAAGCGCGACCCGAACGCGCAGCCGAAGACCGTCCCGCGCGTCAGGATCGCTACCAGCGCGATGACCGTCCGCGCGATGACAGCCCGCGTGAAGAGCGCCCGCGTCTCGACCGCAGCCGTGCTGCCCCCCGTGCACGGGACGTCGAGGCAACGCATGATGACGATGGCGACCACAGCGACTCGTTGCCATTCGACGCGCTGCCCCCGGCCATCAACGCTTCGGCGATGGAGCCGGTCGCCGGCATCGAAGGCGAGCCCGTTGCCGTCCCCAAGAAGCGCGGCCGCCCCAGGAAGGTCGTCGCCGAGGCCGTGACCGAGGAATAACGGTAAAGCCGCTAAGCGTTTATTCACTCCCGCTTCAGGCGTGATACTGCCATGCTCTTTCCGGTAACGACCCGGGAGAGTCACTTGATGCGCTGTTCAGCCCTGCTGCCCCTGCTTGCCTTTTCCGCCCCCGCCATGGCGCAAACTGCGCAGGGAACGGTCGCCGTCACCATCTACAACAACAATCTTGCGCTCGTGCAGGACATTCGGCCGACAGCGCTGCCTTCGGGCCGCACGACCGTCGAGTTCCCCGACGTATCCGCCCAGATCCGCGCCGAGACCGTTACCATCGGTGGCGCGGACTTCGGCATTGTCGAGCAGAATTTCGACTACGACTTGCTGAGTCCCGCAGCGCTTATGCAAAAGGCGGTCGGGCAGCTGGTGACCACTGTCCGGATCAATCCGGCGACGGGCGCGGAGACGCGCGAACAGGCGAAGGTACTGGCCGCCAACGGCGGGGTCGTGCTCCAGATCGGCCAGCGCATCGAAGTGCTCCGCGACGACGGGCTTCCGGTGCGCGTGATTTTCGATCGGGTGCCGCCGAACCTGCGCGCGCGGCCCACGTTGTCGGTCACGCTTGACAGCACCCGCGCAGGAACGCGGCCCGTTTCGCTCAGCTATCTGACGCCTGGGCTGGGGTGGAAAGCGGACTATGTCGCCCTGTTCGACGAGAGCGCGGGCAAGATCGACGTGCAGGGATGGGTCACGCTCACCAACAATTCGGGCACGACCTATACCAATGCGGAAACGCTGCTGGTCGCGGGCCAGGTGGGTGACAGCCAGCCGCAATATGGCCGGTCCTATGCGCCGCAACCGCCACGCGGTGCCATGGTAAAGCCCGGAACCGAAACCGCCAACCGCCCGCAGCTTGGCGACTTCTACCTCTATCCGATCAAGGGGCGCACGACGATCGCCCAGGCACAGCAGAAACAGGTCAGTTTCCTCGACGTCCGCGGTTCGCCGGCGGCCAAGGGCTATGAATATCGCAATGGCTGGCTCGGTACGCAGAACGAGGCACAGTCAGTGGACACGGTACTGGGCTTTTTCACGTCACGTGACGGCGGCTTGGGCGATGCGCTCCCCGCCGGAACGGTGCGCGTCTATATGAAGGATGCCAAGGGCCAGCCGCAATTCATCGGCGAAAACCAGATCGGCCATACGCCGATGGGGTCGGCGCTCGGCCTCAAGACGGGCGAAGCCTTTGACGTGAAGGTCAAACCCGTCGTCGAGGCGCGCGAGAAAATCGGCAGCACGCGATGGAAGACATCGATGCGCTACACGCTGACGAACGCGCG
This sequence comes from Sphingomonas sp., assembly GCA_965249705.1. Taxonomy (GTDB): domain Bacteria; phylum Pseudomonadota; class Alphaproteobacteria; order Sphingomonadales; family Sphingomonadaceae; genus Sphingomonas_O. The sequence continues at coordinate 649,674 of CBDFMO010000013.1, forward strand.
CAGCACGCCCGTCGTGGTCGACCTGACGCAGGCCGGGTTGGAAAACTACGGGGTCGATACGCGCATCCTGTCCGAAAGCCAGTTGAGCCAACGTCGCTCGGCTGACGAGGCCTTGTGGAAAGTGACCGTCCCGGCCAATGGCGAAGCGACGGTCACGGCCGTATTCGATACGCGGTACTGACCATGCGCTTTGCCGCGCTGCTGGTGCTGGCATCGGGACCCGTGCTTGCCCAGACCACGACCACCTCTCCCGCGCCCGAGTCGGTTTCGGTCAGCATCTACCGTGCGCCCGACCGCAGCGCCGACGAAGCGATGAATCTTCAGTACCTACGTGGCTTTGCGCTGGTCACCGAAACGCGACGGGTCAACATTCCGGCGGGCGACGGGGTGATCCGCTTCGAGGGGGTGGCGGGCGGCATCCTGCCCGAAAGCGCGATCGTCACGGGCCTGCCCGACGGCATCCTGGAAAAGAACCAGGACGCCAATCTGCTCAGCCCGGCAAGCCTGCTTGGTGCCTCTGTCGGCCGGCGCGTCTCGATCCGCCGCACCGTGCGCGCAACCGGCAAGACGACCGAGGAGGAAGCCGTCATCCGTTCCGGGCCCGACGGGCAAGTGGTCCTGCAAACGGCGGCGGGGATCGAGGCGCTGCGCTGTACCGGCATTCCCGAAACCATCGTCTACGACGCTGTGCCCGAGGGGCTATCAGCCAAGCCGACATTATCGGTGCGGACCCGCAGCACTCGTGCAGTCACCGCCACGGTGACGCTCAGCTACCTCGCCGACAATTTCGATTGGCAGGCGAACTATGTCGCCATGCTCGGGGCCGACGGCAAAAGTCTCGACCTGTTCGGCTGGGTCACCCTGGCGAGCGCCGATGAAACCAGCTTCCCCAAGGCGCAGGCGATGGTGATCGCGGGGCGGTTGAACCGGGACAGCGAGCGGTCCGAAAAGCTCGATATGGAATCGTCGATCAACCTGACTTGCTGGCCGCAGGGAACGACAAGCGACATTCCGACGACAGAATTCGAACAACTGCCTATGCCCGCTCCGCCTGTCGGGCTCTCGGATATTGTGGTCACTGCCCAACGGCGCTCCGAAAAAGCCTACGACATGGCGTCCCCTGTCGCCGCCATGGTCGTCAAACAGGAGGAGCTCGGCGACCTTAAACTCTATCGCGTCCCCGAACCGGTCACCGTTGCGGCAAACGCCCAAAAGCAGGTCGCGCTGCTCGACAAGGCACATGTGCCGGTCAGCCTGGTCTACCGCGCGGATGTCTGGGGAGAGGCCGACGCCCGGGTCCGTTTGACGCTCCGCGCGAAGAACCGCGCCGCCGATGGCCTTGGCCTCCCGCTTCCGGCCGGCAAGCTTGTGCTTTACCAGTCGGGCAGTCCACGCGCGTTGCTGCTTGGCGAAGGGTCTGTGGGCGACAAGGCGGTCGGCGAGGATGTCGACATCGACGTTGCAACGGCGACGGGCATCGTGGCCCGCGACGTCGCGGGCATAGGCAACACGCATGTCCTGACGGTCACCAACGACAACCGCTACCCCGTCGCTTTCGAAGCGAAACTGGGCGACCGCAACCTTCGAAGCTCTTCCGGCAAGCTGCGCAAGAAGGATGGCAGCTGGCTTTGGGCAATCGCTATTCCCGCCAATGGCACGGTGACGTTGACCTATACCGAAAAGCCTGAGCGCTGACGCTCAGCCTGTCGGCGGCAGCGGCCGCGGCCGGAATTCCTCGTCGAGCGCGACGAACGTGAACACGCCGCTGGTCACCTTTACCTCTTCGCGACCCCGGTCGCGGCTGGCAATGACGTCGAGCCGGATCGCGACCGACGTACGCCCACGGCGCTCGACGTGCGCATAGATCGAGATGATGTCGCGGACCAGGATCGGGGCAATGAACTGCATTGTCTCGATCGCGACGGTCGCGCACGCGCCGTCGGCGATACGTCCCGCCAGGATGCCGCCCGCGATGTCCATCTGGCTCAGCACCCAGCCGCCGAAGATATGGCCATTGGAGTTGATATCGGCCGGCTGCGGGACGACCCGCAAAATGGGTTCGTCGGGATTCATCGTTCCTCCTCGGGCCGGGTCGGGTCCTCGATCTTGAAGTCATGTCCACTGCCGGACGACAGGAAGACCAGGCCCATGAGCGCGGCCGCGAGCATGACGGTAAAGAAGATGCCGCCCGCCGCGAACAACGTGCCGAGCAACGGCATCGAACCGACGGCGTATTGCAGTACGCCGAGCCCGACCAACACGGCAGCGATGGAGGCAAGCGTCATCCATGCCAGAAGCCGTTTGTAGCGGCCCCACGCAAAGCGGGCATAGTCGGGATCGTCGAGGTCGGGACTGTTCACGCAGCTTTCCTTTGTCGCGCAGGCATGAAACTATGAAATCCCGCGACCGGCAGAGTCGCCTGTAGGAGATGCGCCGATGACTGTCAGGGCCATTCTTTCGGGCAAGGGCAGCGACGTGATGTCGATTGCGCCCGATGCGACCGTTGCCGAGGCTGTGACGCTTCTGGCCACGCACCGCATCGGGGCCTTGCCTGTGACCGACACCACAGGCGTCGTTGGCATTTTTTCGGAGCGCGACGTGATCTATTGCCTCGCCGCCGAAGGCGCGGCGGCGCTCGACAAGAAAGTTGCCGATGTCATGACATCCCCTGCACTGACTGTCGATACGGACGCGCCCGTCATGTCGGCTTTGTCGATGATGAGTCGACGGCGCATTCGCCACCTGCCCGTCGTGGAAGGCGGGTCGATGGTCGGCTTTGTCTCGATCGGCGACCTCGTCAAATACCGCATCGACCGGATCGAGGCCGAGGCGGCCGCCCTGCGCGATTATATCGCCAGCTAGCTCCGCACGACGCCGACGCTTGCAAAGCCGATCGGCTCGTCGGGCGGCGTGCCCGGCTGAGCGAGTTCGCGCTGCCAGACGCCGACATCGACCCACTGGCCGTTCTTGAAGCAGACTTCGCGATAGACGCCCGCGCGGCGGAAGCCCATTGCTTCGTGAAGCAGGATTGCCTTGTCCTGCGGCATGGTCAGCTGTGAAACGGCCTGAGTGTAGTTCATCGCCGTCAGCGTCGCGATGAGCGCGCCATAAAGAGTCCGGCGAATGCCCTGGCCTTCGAGTTCGCCCGCGACATAGCAGGCCGTCTCGACCGAAAACCTGTAGCTTGGCCCTACGCGCCAGGGCTTGGCGAACGCATAGCCCAGGACCAGACCGCTTTCCCGGTCGCAGCCGACAATCCAGGGATAGAGGTCGCCGGCTGTCGTGATGCGGGCGTGCATGTCTTCGGCCGACGGAGGCTTGCTTTCGAAGGATACCGCGTTGGTCACGACATAGGGCCCATAGATCCCCAGCAGCGCAGGGGCATCGTCGCCGGTTGCGGGTCGAAGCTCGATCATGCGCCGATCCATGTGGCCAGCATCTGCAGCAGCGTCGCCGGTTTCACGGGCGCTGCCGTGACGGGGCATTCGAGGCAGCGTGCCTGGATCGCCGAGGACGACATCATCACGCGCGCATCCTCGGCCACGCCGGCAAACGATGCCATGCGCCCCCGGGCGAGCGTCGACAGCAGATCGGCAGCGCCATTCTCCTGCTCTTCGGACCCGAACATGGCGGCAAGTGCTTCACGCCAGCCTGGTTCCTTGTCGAGCCAAACGGCATGCGGCTGTGCGGGATCGAGCTTTGCCCGCCGCGCGGCTTCGGCAATCGCATCGTCAACGCCCCCGAACGCATCGATCAGGCCCAGCTGGCGGGCACTGCCGCCGTCCCAGACGCGCCCCTGCGCAATCTCGTTGACGCGGTCCGGCGTCAGCCGGCGCGATCCGCTGACCAGATTGACGAAGCGCCGGTAGCCGGCTTCGATGCTGGTCTGGATAACCGAATCGAAGGCGGCGTTGGTGCCGCCAACGACGTCCGGCTGACCCGACAGCGGCGTTGTGGTTACGCCATCGCTGGTGACCCCGATTTTCTTCAGGCCCGCCTCAAAGGTCGGAATCACGCCGAAAATACCGATGGACCCCGTGATCGTCGCCGGCTCGGCAAAAACCTTGTCCGATGCCATCGAGACCCAATAGCCGCCCGATGCCGCGACATTGCCCATCGACACGACGACAGGCAGGCCCTTGGCGCGCGCGGCGACCAGCGACGAGCGGATGCGTTCCGAAGCGAGCGCCGATCCACCGGGCGAATCGACGCGCAGGACCAGCGCCTTGAACTTGTCGGACGCGACCGCCTTGTCGATGATCTTGCCGATCGTCTCGCCGCCCGCGGTCCCCGCCTCGGCCTCGCCGTCCTGGATCGTCCCCGCTACGGTGACGACACCGATCGTGCGGTCGCCCGGCACGCGCGACTTCGCCGCGATATAGGGCTTGAGCTCGATTCGGGCATAGGGCTGGTCCTTGCGGCCCGCACCGGCGATCTGTGCCACGCGGCGATTGAATGCCGCGCGGTCTGCCAGCTTGTCGACGACACCGGCTTTGAGGGCGGCCGCCGCAGGGTCACCGCTCGCCGCCACGGCGCCTGCCGGGTCGGCGATGAACGCCGCCAGTTGCGCCTTGGGCCGCGCTCGGGAAACCTGGGCCTGCCAGCCCTGCCAAAGCGAGGCGTAGAGTGCCTGGCTGGCCTCTTTTGCCTCGGGCGACGCCTTGTCGAGGATATAGGGCTCGACCGCCGACTTGAACTTGCCAACGCGATAGACGTGCACGTTCGCGCCGACCTTTTCGAGCAAGCCCTTGTAGTAGAGCCGCGAGCCGCCGGGGCCCTGGAACAGGGCAAGGCCCATAGGGTCCAGCCAGATCTCGGACGCATGCGCCGCCAGTTGGTAGGCGTCGTCGCTGTAGCCGGTGGCGAAGGTGAGGACCGGCTTCTTCGCCTTGACCCGATCGAGCGCCGCGGCGACGTCGCCGAGCGCAACCTGGCCGCCGCCGAGGAAACCGTCGAAATCGAGCACCACGGCCTTCACCCGATCATCGGTAGCCGCGGCATCGAGTGCCGCGACGATATCGCGCAGGCGGAACTGCTTGGCCTGGTTGCCGCCGCCCAGGGCCTGGCTCAGGCTGACGCTCGCCGGCTGTTCGACGATGCTGCCCTTCAGTTCCATGACCAGCGCGCCGGTCCCAATCGGTTTCGTTCCGGGTCGCGCGCTCAACGCCGCCGCCAGCACGCCGAAAAAGATCAGCATGAAGATGAGGACGAGCGCGTCCTTTATGCCGACCAAAATGCGCCACGCGCCGCGTACCAGGTTCATTGTCGTTGCCGTCCCATTGGGTGTGTTAGCGCGCTAGCGCACAGCGTCGACAGTGTAAACGCGGACGCGACTATTCGAGGTAGGTCGCGCGCAACAGGGCCAGATCGCCCTTGGTCACGCCGACTTCCTTTTCCAGATAGGCGTCCACCGATCCCCAGCGCTGGTCGATCTCGGCAAAGGCGCCAGCGAGAAACGGCGTGCCGTCGGCTTCCTTCAGCGGTTGTGCAACCTTCGCCATCGGGCTTTTCTGCAGGCCGGCGAACATGCCGGCGACCGGGCTGGTCTTGGCCATGGCATCGTCGATCGGCGGCAGCTCGTTTTCGGGGCGACGATAGCCGGTCGAGAGGTGGTAATCCGCGATGATCGTCGCGCGCGGCACGCCCAGCGCACTCAACACCATGGCCGTCGCAAAGCCGGTGCGATCCTGCCCGGCCGAGCAGTTATAGACGATCGGTCCCTGCTTGCGGATCAGGTCGTCGAACACGATCCGCAGCTGCGGCGCAAAAAAGGCCGGAAAATTGTGATAGAGCGCACTGCCGTTGGTCAGCGCACGGCGCTCGCCCATCATCGTCATCATCGAATAATTGACGGCGCTATACCGGATGCCGGTGATCCTCGAAGGCGCGATGACCCGCTCCTCGCTCGAACGCAGGTCGATCATGTCGGTCAGTCCGAGTGCCTTGACCGTCGCGACATCGGCGTCGGTCAGCAGCGGCGTCGCCCCCGACCGGTAGATCAGGCCCCACCGGACATGCTTGCCGCCGGCTGCCTCATAGCCGCCGATGTCACGGAAGTTCGACCCCTTTTCGAGTGGCAGCAAACGCTCTGCCGTCCGCACCACCGCCTTCTGGCCCGCTTCGCGCAGCAGGAAATAACGGCGCGTCGTTCCGGCCGCGGGCAGGGTGAAGCTGCCGTCCCCGTCAGCACGCGAAACCAGCTTCGCCACTCCCGGTGCCGCATCGGCCCGTTCCGCGACATAGACGTCGACCGGTTTCTTTGCTGTCCAGGTGACCTTCAAAGCGTCGCCGTCGCGCACGACCTTGGCATCATCGAGCGCCCATGCCGGTGTCGCCAGGACGGCAAGCGCCGTAGCGAGGAGAATGGAGCGCCCGATGGCCATGCAGCAGGTCCTTACATCTTGATGTTGGCTTCGATCCCGAAGGTGCGCGGGTCATTGAAAAAGCCGGTGGTGCCGCCCGTCGGGCTGGTCGATTTGTAGAACAGATGCTGTTCATTGAACAGGTTGCGCGACCAGATCGCGACGGTCAGCTTGGCGTTAGTGGCACCGCCCATCTCTATCTCGCCCAAGGCGATCCTGCCGTTGACGACAAAGGCCTTGTCACCCTTGGGCTGGGCTACTCGCACCGCGCGCGTTTGGCTGTCGATGAGGGCGTCGGTGTAGTTTGCGTAATAGCCCGAGTCGTAATTGGCATCGAGGTGGGTCATAAATTTCATCCCCTGGACCGGGACCTCATAATCGAGCGAGGCGCTGGCCGAATATTCCGGGGTGTAGACCTGATAGATGCGTTGCGACGTAAGGACGTTCACCGCCACGCCGTTGATCGTCTGCTTGAACGGGTTGACCGTGTCGGGAATTGTCACGCTGTTGTAGGCAAAGCTGCCGCTCAGGGTCAGCCCGGGCGTCGGCGCGACCGTTAGCTCGGCCTCGACACCTTTCAGGCGACCGGTGCCGGGAGCGTTGACGGTGTCGGTGGTGGTGCGCGTCGTCACGACGCGGACGCCGTTGATGAAGTCCTCATATTGCCCGCTGAAATCGAGCTGCACATTTTTGTAGGTGCCGACATAGCCCGCAACGTTCAGGCGAACGCGGTTGTCGAGGAATTGCGTCTTGGCACCGATTTCAAACATCGACACGGTTTCGGGGTTGAAGCTGGCGTAGCTCAGCGACCGGGAATTGGCGCCGCCTGATTTATAGCCGGTGCTCCATTTGCCATACAGGTGGACATCACGCGTGGCGTCCACCGAAAGATTGACCAGCGGATCGACGCGCGACGCCGAATAGTTCAGCGGGATCGCGGCAGCCGGATTGCCGTTGATACCCGGCGGAAGCGCGCCGTTAATTGTGAACAGCGAGCCCTGCTTGCGATCACGCGTCCAGCGAGCGCCGAGCGTGAGGTGGAAAATGTCATCGAAAACGGGCGGGGTGTAGGTACCTTGGCCATAGGCGCCGATACTCGTTGTCTTAACATAGCTGGCCCGCTGCACCACCGCCGTCGCGACGGCGGCGATGTTCGTCGTATAGGCGCTGCCCGCCGCATCGGTGAACGCCGCAACAAAGGGCGCCTGCGCGCTGTCTTGCACGCGTTCTTCATAGTAAAGAGCGCCGAGCGCGAATTTCACATGGTCGAATTCGCCAACTGCCTGCAGTTCCTCGCTGAGCTGGTTCTGGCGGAAAAAAGCAAGGCTGTAGCGCTGAAAGGCGGCGTTGGTGAAGGTTGCGGTCGGGCGCGTGACGAACGCAGCAGCCACGCCGGCATTGTCATACTGACTCTGAGTAAGTTCGCGATAGGCAGTGATCGACTTGAGCTGCAGCGTGGGAATGACCTGCCATTCGAGGTTCAAGCGACCGCCGCTGGTCTTGCCCACGCTGGGCTGTTCAATCGCACCGATCGGCGAAATGCCAGTTCGGATTGTCTGAACTGGCGCTGCGGCTGCCAAGACATAGGCGGCAATGGCCGGATCGTTGGCCGATGCTGGAACCGCATATGGTGCTCCGACCTGTTGCTGATACAGCGTCGTCGTCGCATCATAACCATTGTCGTACGACATATCGACCGTGAAGTCGGGCGTGGCTTTCCAAAGCGCCTCAAAATGAAAGCCTCGCCGGTCAAAGCTGTTGAAGTCGGAATAACCCGGCAGGGGGTTCGTGACGGTTCCGCCGCGACGGGTGACGATCGCATCGAACTTGAAGCTGACGTCGTTGATGCTCGGCAAGTCGAGATGGACAACACCGTTATAGCTGCCAAAATTTCCGAAACCAGCCGTGGCGTCGAGCCGAAATTCACCACGCGGACGTACTGTAACGATGTTTACCGCGCCGCCTTCGGTGTTGCGGCCGAACAGCGTGCCCTGCGGCCCCTTCAGCACTTCGATGTTGGCGACCTCGAACAACGCGGCGCCGAGTGCCTGTGGACGCCCGAGATACACGCCGTCGACATAGATGCCGACGCCCTGGTCGCGAGCCGGCTGATTACTGTCGGACAGCACACCCACGCCACGGACGTTGACGATCAACGCGCCCGGCCTCGAAAAGAACGGCGCGACGCGAAGCGAAGGTATCGCACCGTCCCCCAGGTCGACCAGCGACTGGACATGGCGGTTTTGCAGATCGGATCCGCCCAGCACCGAAATCGCGATCGGAATCGACTGGAGGTTTTCCTCGCGCTTCTGCGCTGTGACGATGATTTCCGACAGGCCGTCGCCTTCTGCTGCCTCTGCTGCCGGCGCGGCCGCATCTGCCGCATCTGCCGCCAAGGCCGGCGACGCGAACGTAGCCGAAAGAATGAGCGCCATCATCGCCGTCGATGTGCGCAGAGTGGATATCGTCATGGTCTTGCCCCCCGAGGTTCGAGCGGCCCGTAGCGGCTGACCCGCGTCACGCTGATGTCGTTTCAGTTGCGAAACGGAGACCAATTTAAGACATTTTGGTGAAACTGTTGATCGATGCTGCGGCGCAAGAAGTACGCCCAATTTTTTGTGCCCAGTTTCCCCTGGGGCGGTTGACGCCCGTCCGGCGCATGCACATATGCGCACTGCTGGCACTCGCTCCGGTTGAGTGCTAACGCAAAGCTTCCGGCCCCGCGGACCGCGGGGCGCAAATTGAGAGGGCAAATATATGGCATTCCGACCCCTGCACGACCGCGTGCTGGTCCGCCGCATCGAAGCGGAAGAAAAGACCGCCGGCGGGATCATCATCCCCGACACGGCCAAGGAAAAGCCGCAGGAAGGCGAAATCGTCTCCGTCGGTACTGGTGCCAAGGCCGAGGACGGCACGGTAACCCCGCTCGACGTCAAGGCCGGCGACAAGATCCTCTTCGGCAAATGGTCGGGCACCGAGGTCAAGCTCGACGGCGAGGACCTGCTGATCATGAAGGAAAGCGACATCCTCGGGATCGTCGGCTGATCACATTTTTTCAGGTGTGACTTTTGTGATCTTTGAACTTCAACCAACTTTGAAAGGGTAGCCAAAATGGCAGCCAAGGACGTAAAATTCAGCCGCGACGCGCGTGAACGCATTCTGCGCGGCGTGGACATTCTCGCAGACGCCGTGAAGGTCACGCTGGGGCCGAAGGGTCGCAACGTCGTGATCGACAAGTCGTTCGGCGCCCCGCGCATCACCAAGGACGGCGTCACTGTCGCCAAGGAAATCGAACTGAAGGACAAGTTCGAGAACATGGGCGCGCAGATGATCCGCGAAGTCGCGTCGAAGACGAACGACATGGCGGGTGACGGCACGACCACGGCCACGGTTCTGGCCCAGGCGATCGTTCGCGAAGGCATGAAGTCGGTCGCGGCCGGCATGAACCCGATGGACCTGAAGCGCGGCATCGATCTCGCTGTCGCCAACGTCGTCGCGGATCTCGTGAAGCGGTCGAAGCCGGTTTCGGGCACGGCCGAAATCGCGCAGGTTGGCATCATCTCGGCCAATGGCGACACCATTGTCGGTGAGAAGATCGCCGAAGCGATGGACAAGGTCGGCAAGGAAGGCGTGATCACCGTCGAGGAAGCCAAGGGCCTCGATTTCGAGCTCGATGTCGTCGAAGGCATGCAGTTCGACCGTGGCTATCTCTCGCCCTACTTCATCACCAACCCGGAGAAGATGTCGGTCGAACTCAACGATCCGTACATCCTGATCCACGAGAAGAAGCTGTCGAACCTGCAGGCGATGCTCCCGATCCTGGAAGCTGTTGTCCAGTCGGGCCGTCCGCTGCTGATCATTGCGGAAGACATCGAAGGCGAGGCACTCGCCACGCTCGTCGTCAACAAGCTGCGCGGCGGCCTGAAGGTCGCAGCCGTCAAGGCACCGGGCTTCGGCGATCGTCGCAAGGCGATGCTCGAGGATATCGCGATCCTGACGAAGGGCGAGATGATCTCGGAAGATTTGGGCATCAAGCTCGAGTCGGTTACCGTCGCCATGCTCGGCTCGGCCAAGCGCGTCACCATCGATAAGGACAATACGACGATCGTCGATGGTCTCGGCGATGCGGACGCGATCAAGGGCCGCGTCGAGGCGATCCGCCAGCAGATCGAGAACACCACCAGCGACTACGACAAGGAAAAGCTCCAGGAGCGCCTTGCCAAGCTCGCCGGCGGCGTTGCCGTGATCAAGGTCGGCGGCGCTTCGGAAGTCGAAGTGAAGGAGCGCAAGGACCGCGTCGACGATGCGCTGCATGCAACCCGTGCGGCTGTCGAAGAAGGCATCGTTCCCGGTGGCGGCACCGCGCTGCTTTATGCGACCAAGGCGCTCGAAGGCACCAAGGGCGCCAACGACGACCAGACGCGCGGCATCGACATCGTCCGCAAGGCGCTGCAGGCGCCGCTCCGTCAGATCGCGCAGAATGCCGGTCATGACGGCGCCGTGGTCGCGGGCAATCTGCTCCGCGAAAACGATGAGACGCGGGGCTTCAATGCCGCGACCGACGTCTACGAGAACCTGGTCCAGGCCGGCGTGATCGATCCGACGAAGGTTGTCCGCACTGCGCTGCAGGATGCGGCCAGCGTTGCCGGTCTGCTCATCACCACCGAAGCGACGATCGCCGAGCTGCCCGAAGACAAGGCCCCGGCCATGGGCGGCGGCATGGGTGGCGGCATGGGCGGCATGGGCGGCATGGACTTCTGATCCGCGAACGGCCGGGAATAGCGGCGCTATTCCCGGACACGTTCCGGACCGGAAGGCGGGCTTTGGCCTGCCGTGGTCCCGACCGACAACAGCGCGGGCTTTGCCCGCACGCTCGATCCAAAGAAGACGGGGCCGGGGGTGCAGACCTCCGGCCCTGTTTGTCAGCGGGTGGCTTTGTCCGTCTGCGCGTCTAGCTTTTCGGCGGCCGCATTCAACTGCGCCGCCTCGGTCGCGGTCACACCATCGGTCCGCTTGGCACTGCCGCAGCCGACGAGCAGCAGCGAAAGAAGAAAAAGGGCGCGCATGAGCCAATTATGCGTCCGTGGTGCATGCACCACAAGAATAAAGGCCGCCCGGTCGCCCGGACGGCCCTTCGACAAGCTTGCGCGCGGATTACTTCTTTACGGTGTTGCCCGCGTTCGTCATCGCGTTGCCAGCGGCGGCCTTCATCTTGTCGGCGGCCGACTCGACCTTGTTGCCGGCAGCATCAGCAGCGTTCGAGATGCTGTTCATGGCATTGTCGGTGGCAGCGTCGATCGAATTGACGCCTGCAGCGGCCGTTGCATTGACGTCGGTCGCGACGGTGTTGCTCGCTGCGGCAGTTTCGTTCTTCGCCTTGGATGTGCACGCGGCGAGCGTGGCAACCGCGGCGATCATGGCGACGGTAACGATCTTCTTCATGAGAGAATCCCTCGGTCAGGTTGATACGGATCGCTAGCGATCAGCGACCCCCGTTGCGATGTCGCTCCGGCACGCCTCGTCCAATACCGCCTTTGGCGAACTATGGCAAGAAAAAGGCAGGGCGCATCATCGGCGTCATTGTCACATTGACCGCATATAAAGATTTCTTTATATGCTGGTGGCATGACAGGTGCCGTCGATATCTTTCGTGCCCTAGCCGATCCGACGCGGCTTCGCATTGTCGCGCTGCTGCGTCGAATGGAGCTGTCGGTCGGCGAGCTGGCACAGGTGTTGGGGCAGAGCCAGCCGCGCGTCTCGCGGCACGTCAAAATCCTCGTTGATGCGGGCGTAGCAGTGCGCCGGCGCGAAGGCAGCTGGGTGTTTCTGACCCCCGCGCCAAGCCCCATGGCAGTGCCGTTGTTCGCTTTGATCGACGCAGGCGGCGAAGACCATTGGGCCGTGGCCGATGCAGTGCGTCTTGACGCTGTCCGTGCCGACCGGACGGCGGCCGCCGAACGCTATTTCGCCGGCCACGCCGAACAATGGGACGCCATCCGGTCGCTGCACGTCGCCGAGAGCGCGGTCGAGGCACGGATGCGCACGCTGCTGGGGCCTCGCATCGGACGCTTGGTGGATATCGGCACCGGCACCGGCCGCATGATCGAGCTCCTCAGAGATGCTGCAGACCATGCCACCGGCGTGGACCGCAGCCCCGAAATGCTGCGGCTTGCGCGCGCTAAGCTTGCCGACGCGACAACGCCGATCGACCTGCGCCAGGCAGATGTCGGGGCCTTGCCGCTTGCCGACGGCAGCGCCGACACTGTCGTCATGCACCAAGTTCTCCATTACATCCCCGCGCCGGAAACGGCTTTGCGCGAAGCCGCGCGCATCGTTGCCCCCGGCGGCCGCCTGCTGGTCGTCGACTTCGCGAGCCACGACCGGGAGGAACTGCGCACCCAGGATGCGCATGCCCGACTTGGTTTCTCTGATGCCCAGATTTCCGGCTGGTTTGCGACCTCCGGCCTCGCCCTCGAACAGGCCGACGAGCTGACCGGTGGTGAACTGACCGTCAAACTCTGGCTGGGCACGCGCCCCGCCGATTTCAAGGCACTTGCTGCATGACTCCCTCGCTCGTCCAACTCGAAGAAGCCCGCAACGCGCTCGGTGCCCCGCTGTTTGCCGATCTGGCCGGCGACGCCGTGGTATCGTTCGAATTTTTCCCGCCAAAGACCGACAAGATGAACGAAACCCTGTGGGATTCGGTGCGGATGCTCGAACCGCTGGCGCCCCGGTTCGTGTCGGTTACTTATGGTGCCGGCGGGACCACGCGCGAGCGCACCCATGCCACGGTGGCACGCATCGTCCGCGAAACCAGCGTGCCTGCCGCCGCGCACCTGACCTGCGTCGGCGCGTCCAAGGCGGAAATTGCCGATGTCGCCAACGCCTACTGGAATGCCGGCGTACGCCACATTGTCGCGCTGCGCGGCGACCCGCCCGTCGCCGGCGCGAAGTTCGAGCCCCATCCGGACGGCTATGCCAACGCCGTCGCCCTCGTTGCCGGGCTCAAGAAGCTGCATCCGTTCGAAATCTCGGTGAGCGCCTATCCCGAAACTCATCCTGACGCCGCCAGCGCTCGGCACGATCTCGACAATCTGAAAGCCAAATTCGACGCGGGAGCAGATCGCGCGATCACGCAATTCTTCTTCGCGCCCGAGACGTTTTTTCGCTTCCGCGATCAGGTCGCGGCGGCGGGAATCGACGCTGAAATCGTGCCCGGGATCATGCCCGTCTCGACCTTTGCCGCGACCAGCCGGATGGCCGCCATGTGTGGCACGGAGGTGCCCGCATGGATGGGCCGGTTGTTCGAAGGACTCGAAGACCTGCCGGCCGCGCGCCAGCTGGTGTCGGCGACAATCGCGGCCGAACTCTGCCGTCGCCTCTATGCGGGCGGGACGCGCCATTTCCATTTCTACACGCTTAACCGCGCCGAACTGAGCTTTGCGATTTGCCACATGCTGGGTCTGCGCGCTCGGACACCGCATCTGCAGGAGAAGGCAGCATGAGCGTGCGTGACGACCTGCTTGCGGCGGCTTCAACCCGCATCCTCCTGACCGACGGCGCATTCGGAACGGAGATCCAGAACTGGAAGCTGGCCGAAGCCGACTATATGGGCGATCTCGCGCTCGCGAGAGATGCCAAAGGCAATAACGACATTCTGGCGCTGACCAAGCCCGGCGTACCCGACACGATCACACGGGCCTATCTCGACGCGGGGTCCGACATCGTTTCGACCAATACGTTCAGCGCCAACCGCATCAGCCAGGCGGATTATGCCGCCGAACATCTGGTGCGCGACATCAACGTCGCTTCGGCACGGATCGCGCGCACTGCCGCCGATGATTACGCGGCGCGCGACGGGCGCAGGCGGTTCGTCGCCGGCGCCATTGGCCCCACGAACAAGACATTGTCGCTCAGCCCTGACGTCAACGACCCGGGTTTCCGCGAGATCGACTTCGACGACCTGAAGGGCGTGTACCGCGAGCAGGTCGATGCGCTGGTCGAAGGCGGCGTCGACTTCATCCTGATCGAAACGGTCTTCGACACGCTCAATGCCAAGGCAGGGATCATGGCGGTGCTCGAGGCCCAGGACACGCTTGGTCGCGACATCCCGATCATGATGTCGATGACCCTGACCGATCTGTCCGGCCGCAACCTGTCGGGCCATACGGTCGAGGCGTTCTGGCACGCGGTGCGACACGCGAAGCCCGTTACCATCGGTCTCAACTGCAGCTTCGGCGCGGCGCAACTCCGTCCGCATGTGAAGGTGCTGTCGGCGCTCGCCGATACACTGATCATGGTCTACCCGAATGCCGGGCTGCCGAACGACCTGGGCGAATATGACGAGCTTCCCGACCAGACCGCGGCGCTCGTCCGCGAATGGGCGGACGCCGGACAGGTCAATATCCTCGGGGGCTGCTGCGGATCCACGCCCGCGCACATCGCCGCGATGGCACGGGCGGTTGCGGGGCTCGAACCGCGTCGGCTGCCGGGCGTGCCGGTTGCGACCCGGCTGGCGGGCTTGGAGCCGATGACCTTGGCGGCATGAATTTTTTCTCCCTCTCCCCTGTGGGGAGAGGGTCGGGGAGAGGGGCCGAATCTCTCCGGACAGATTTCCTTTGATGTTTCGAGAGACTGCCCCTCTCCATAGCCCTCTCCTCATAAGGGAGAGGGAGAATAAGGCCGTATGACCCAACCCCTGCCCACTTTCGTCAATATCGGTGAGCGCACCAATGTCACCGGCTCGGCGGCGTTCAAGAAGCTCATCATGGCCGGCGATTATGCCAAGGCCGTCGAGGTCGCGCGCCAGCAGGTCGAGAACGGCGCGCAGATCATCGACATCAACATGGACGAAGGGCTGCTTGACTCGCTCGTGGCGATGGAAACCTTCGTGAAGCTGATCGCCGCCGAACCCGATATTGCACGCGTGCCGTTCATGATCGACAGTTCGAAATGGTCGGTTATCGAGGCCGGACTCAAGTGCGTTTCGGGCAAGCCCATCGTCAATTCGATCAGCATGAAGGAAGGCGAGGCCCAGTTCCTCGAGCAAGCCCGCAAATGCATGGCCTATGGCGCGGCCGTCGTCGTCATGGCGTTCGATGAAAAGGGGCAGGCCGACACGAAGCAACGCAAGGTCGAGATCTGCGAGCGCGCCTACAAGCTGCTCATCGGGATCGGCTTTCCGCCTGAAGACATTATTTTCGACCCTAATGTCTTTGCCGTCGCGACGGGCATCGAAGAGCATAACAACTATGCCGTCGATTTCATCGAGGCGGTCAAGGAGATCAAGGCGCGCTGTCCGCATGTGCATTTCTCGGGCGGCCTGTCGAACCTGTCATTCAGTTTCCGCGGCAACGAGACGGTACGCCGCGCGATGCACAGCGTGTTCCTCTATCACGCGATCCCCGCCGGCCTCGACATGTCGATCGTCAATGCCGGGCAACTGGATATCTATGATGCGATCGACCCGAAGCTGCGCGAAGCGTGCGAGGACGTTATCCTCAATCGAGACGAGGGCGCCACCGAAAGGCTGATCGCGCTTGCCGAAAGCTATAAGGGCACATCGCCCGAACAGGAAAAGGCCGCCGAGGAATGGCGCGGCTGGCCGGTGACCAAGCGGCTCGAACATGCGCTCGTCAAGGGCATCGACATGTATGTCGTCGACGACACCGAAGAATGCCGCCAGCAGTTCGCCCGCCCGATCGAGGTGATCGAGGGACCGCTGATGGACGGCATGAACGTCGTCGGCGACCTGTTCGGCAGCGGCAAGATGTTCCTGCCGCAGGTCGTCAAGTCAGCGCGCGTCATGAAAAAGGCGGTCGCGCACCTCATTCCCTTCATCGAGGCGGCGAAAGAGCCGGGTGCGCGCGCCAAGGGCAAGATCGTGATGGCGACCGTCAAGGGTGACGTCCACGACATCGGCAAGAACATCGTTGGCGTCGTGCTCCAGTGCAACGGTTATGAAGTGATCGACCTTGGCGTGATGGTGCCCTGGACGAAGATTCTCGAGGCGGCGAACGAGAACGATGCCGACATCATTGGCCTGTCGGGGCTGATCACGCCGTCGCTCGACGAGATGGTGACGGTGGCCGAGGAGATGCAGCGCGCGGGCATGTCGATGCCGTTGCTGATCGGTGGCGCGACCACGTCGAAAGTCCATACCGCGCTGCGCATCGATGAGGCATATGACGGGCCGGTGATCCATGTCCTCGACGCAAGCCGGGCCGTCGGTGTGGCAACGGCATTGGTGAGCGACACCGGTCGCGATGCCTATGTGAAAACATTCGCCGACGACTATGCGCATGTTCGTGAAGTGCGCGCCGGCAAGGGCCAGAATGCGCTGGTCTCGATCGAGGATGCGCGCGCCAATGGCTTTGCCTATGACCATCATCTGAAGCCGCCGCCGCCCGAGCAGCCGGGGGTCCACGCGTTCGACGGGTGGGACCTGCGCGATCTGGCCGACGTGATCGATTGGACGCCCTTCTTCCGCGCCTGGGAATTGCACGGCAATTATCCCGCGATCCTGTCCGACGAGATCGTCGGCGAAAGTGCGCGCAGCCTTTGGGAAGACGCGCAGGCGATGCTGGCGAAGATCATCGACGAGAAATGGCTGACGGCAAGGGGCGTCGCCGGCCTCTGGCCCTGCCGCCGCGACCGCGACGACGTGATCGTACACCTCGTCGATACCGAAGAGCATGTCCGCTTGCCGTTCCTCCGTCAGCAGATCGCCAAGCGGGAGGGGCGCGCCAACATGTGCCTTGCCGATTTCATCGATCCTGACGGCGACTGGATCGGGGGATTCGCAGTCGGTATCCATGGCATCGAGCCGCACCTCGCGCGTTTCCAGGCGGACAAGGACGACTATTCGGACATCCTGCTCAAGGCGCTTGCCGATCGCTTTGCCGAGGCATTCGCCGAGCGGCTGCATCAGTACGTCCGCACGACGCTGTGGGGCTATGCGCCGGGCGAGCAATTGACGAACGAGGCACTGATCAAGGAGGAATACCGCGGTATCCGCCCGGCGCCGGGCTATCCCGCATGCCCCGACCATTCGTTGAAGCCAATCCTGTTCGACTTGCTCGATGCGCCGACCCACACGGGCCTCGCTCTGACCGAAAGCTTTGCGATGTGGCCGACGGCGGCCGTTTCAGGATTTTACTTCGGCCATCCGCAGGCGGAATATTTCGGTGTCGCGCGCGTCGGCGAGGACCAGCTGGCCGACTATACGATCCGTCGCGGCGTCGATCCCGAAACGGCACGTCGCTGGCTGCGGCCGAATCTGGATTGAGCGCGCGGCCGGTGGTATCGGCGATTATGGTCAATCGCCTTCGATCGCTCGCCCTTGTCCTGCTTGCGACGCCTGCACTGGCACAATCGGGGGGCGGCTTCCGCGTCGAGGAAAGCGGACGCAGCTTTTACCGCCTCGATGATGCGGTGAAGTCGATCGGGGAAGGCAGCGGCACGATTACCGTCGCGCCCGGCCGCTATCCCGATTGCGTCGTCTTCAGCGGAGCGAACCTGACAATTCGCGCAGCGACCCCCTCAACCGCGATTTTTGAGGGCGGGGCGTGCGAGGGCAAGGGGACGCTGGTCCTGCGCGGGCTGAGCGCGACGGTCGACGGGCTCGTTTTCAAGGGCATTCGCGTGCCCGACCGCAACGGCGTCGGCATCCGGCTCGAGAAGGGCGACCTAACCGTGACCCGCGCGACGTTCCTCGATTCCGAACAGGGCATCCTGACCGCCGACGACCCGGGCGGGAGCATCACGATCGAACGCTCGACTTTTTCGGGGCTTGGGGGATGTCCGGGCGGCATGTGCTCGCATTCGATCTATGTTGGCGGCGCCGGGACATTGACAGTTAATCGCGTCCGGTTCGAACGGGGCACGGGCGGGCATTATCTGAAAAGCCGTGCGGCACGAACCATCGTGACCGATTCGAGCTTCGACGACTCGGCGGGGCGGTTAACCAACTACGCGATCGACCTGCCCAACGGTTCGACCGGGCGGATCGCGGGTAATGTCTTCGTGGTCGGCAAGAACAAGGAAAACCATTCGGCGATCATCGCCGTCGCCGCCGAAGCGCGTGCGAACCCCTCGGCCGGACTCATTGTCGAGGGCAATGATGCCTCGATTGCGCCCGGTGCCGGCTTTGGGACGACGTTCGTCGCCGACTGGAGCCATGAACCGTTGAAGATCGGCGCCAACAAGCTCGGCGCGGGGATCAAGCCGACCGACAGTCGCTAGTTAGCGGGACAACTGCTTCCGGGGCCGGCGATCAGGTCGAGGCAGCGCCCGTCGATCTCGCTTTTCGGGATCGTGAGCCCGATCAATCCGGCAAGCGTCGGCAATATGTCCACTGTCTCGACGCTGTTGGGTTGTTCGAACGGGGCTAGGCCCTTGCGCCAGAACAGCATCGGCACCCGGCGGTCATAATCCCAGGGGCTGCCGTGCGTTGCGACATAATTGCCCGCAGCAACCGACAGCGGGATCGGCGTGATGCGTGGCTTGAGCATGACGATCAGGTCGCCCGAACGGCCGCGGTAATAGGACGACTTGGCCCGCTGGATCAGCGACCATCCCTCGGGCGGGCCGTCGGCTGCGGTCGCCGCTTCGATCTCGGCGGCCGTGAAAACGGCGGCGACCTGCGGGCTCGCGAGGAACAGCGCCTTGGCCCGCGCCAGGGCGAGCGGCTTCTTGTCGGCCGGCATCGATGCGTCGAGCCAGACATCGCCGGCGGGCTCGGCGCCGAGCAGCGCCGGTTTCGCAAGGCCGAGCTCGCTTGCGATCGCCGCGCCCACCGCCCGCGCCGACAACGTATCGGGAATGCGCGCGGCTTCGGGAATGGCGTTCGCATCGTTGCGCTCGACGGCATCATGCCCGCCATGGTCCGCCGTCAGCACGACCGCATAATCGATCCTTGCCTTGTCGAGGCGATCGAAAAACCGGCCCATGTTCTGGTCCAGTGCCTCGAGCTGGAGGCACATCTCGCTGCCTTCGGTGCCATAGCTATGGCCGATGACATCGGTAGCCGACACGCCCACCGCGATGAGGTCCGTGGCGACACCCTGGCCGAGCTTCATCTCGGTGACGAGGTCGCCAGCGAGCGTCAGCGTTGCGGCGTCGGATTCGGGCGACGCCCGAAAGAGCTTCTTGTCACCAGCGGGTCGGGCAAAACGCCCGTCGCCGACGGATTTCGTCGCAGTGATGGCAACCGCCCGGCTGCGCGTCGCGCAAAGAGCGGAGAGCGCCATGGGCGCTGCGGATTTGGCCAGGGCGGCGTCGATCGCCGCATTGGCGCGCCCGACGGCCGCGGGAGCCTGACCGACGTGATCGTACAGCGTTTCGAACTTGGCGAAATCGCGCGGGTTCAGGAACCAGATCTGGTCGGTCTTGTGCCCGCCCATCATGATCGCGGCCCGGTCCTTGCCGGCAACCGCAACAACCCGCGACGCGGGCGTGGCCGCCTTCATCCTGTCGCCCAGCGTGGGGACGAGCAGGTGCGCGGGCGAAGGGACGTAATCCTTCGAGCTGCTCGACGCGCCCTTGCTGACGTCCTCGGCGCAATAGACGCCCGTGTCCTTGCGGCTGGTGATGCCCTGGTCGATCCAGCTGTTTGCGATAACGCCCGTGCGGGCCGGGTGCGATCCGGTCAGGATCGTCGAATGGCCGGGACAGGTTTCGGTCGCGGCATGGCTCTGGTAGCCGCTCGGGAACACGACTCCGTCGGACAATCGCTTCAGGCCGCCGGTGAAATGCGCCCGATATTCGGCGAAGAGGTCGGCAGAGAACTGATCGACTGCGATCACGACCAGGAGTTTCGGCGGCGGTGCCGGCTGGGCGATCAGGGCGGCGGGCAGGACAGCCAGTGCGAGGGCCGCAAGAGGTCGGATCATCCGTAATGCCTTTCACCGTATCGAAATCGCGCCACGAACCGTATGGAGGTGCGGCGAGGGAGACAAGCGGCACATGACGGCACGGCGTTTCAGTCTGGTGACACTGCTGGCGGCGGTGTTGGCGTTCCTTGGCGTGTCGCCCTTGCGCGCCGAGCCCAACCATATCGTGGCCACGCTCGTTGCCGAAAGCGCCACGCCTGCAGCGGGCAAAACCGTGATGCTTGCCGTCGCCATGCAGCCCGAGCCGGGCTGGCACGGCTATTGGTCGAACCCGGGCGAAGCCGGCTTCGAGCCGCGCTTCGACTGGACGCTTCCCAAAGGCGCGACAACCGGGATGGTCGCCTTTCCGGTGCCGCACCCGCTCGTGGTCGGCGGATTGATGAACTATGTGTTCGAAGGGCCGCATGCCTTGCTCGTGCCGTTGACGCTGCCGCCGGGGCTGGCCGTGGGGACGAAGCTGCCGGTGGCGCTCAAGCTCGACTATCTTGCCTGTACCGACCAGATCTGCGTGCCGCAGCGGGCCGCGCTGTCGACAGTGCTGACCGTGGGCGACGGGTCGCCCGATGCCCGGGCCCGTTTCGACATGTGGCGCACGAAGCTGCCGACGCCGCTTGGAGTCACGGCGCGCTTTGCGCGGGCGGGCAAGCTGCTGCGCCTCGCCATCCCCTTTCCGGCCGGAGCCGCATTGGTCGAACCGCATTTCTTTCCGGCGAGCGGCGGCCTGATCGTCGATGCGGCGCCGCAGAAATTCGGGCGCGACGGCGACCTGCTCGTGGCAGAGCTGGCGGCGCCCGATGGCGGCGCGCTGCCGGTGGCCGGCGTGCTGTCGACGGGGGAGGGGCGCGGCCTGACGGTCACGGCGGGCGCGGGCAGCGTGCCGCCGCTGCCCGCGTCCGGCACCGGCTGGTCGGCGATCGCGATTGCGCTGGGCGGTGCCCTTCTCGGCGGACTCATCCTGAACGTCATGCCCTGCGTCTTCCCGATCCTGAGCCTGAAAGCGCTGAGCCTGGCCAAGGCGGGCGGCGACGAGCGGGCGGCGCGGCGCGATGCGCTCGGCTATACGCTTGGCGCCGTGCTCGTCTGCGTCGGTCTGGGCGCCGCTATCCTGGCGCTGCGCGCGGCGGGGTCGAGCGTGGGATGGGCCTTCCAGTTGCAGGACCCGCGGGTCATCGTGGCATTGCTCGTGCTCGTCACGGCGATCGCGCTCAACTTCGCCGGGCTCTTCGAACTGCCCACGGTCGGCGGCGGCCTGGCGAGCACGAACAGCGTTGCGACAGGCGCGCTCGCGGCGTTCATCGCCACCCCCTGTACCGGGCCGTTCATGGGAGCGGCCCTGGGCGCGGCGCTCGTGCTGCCGGTGGCGGCCGCGCTCGCGGTGTTCGCCGGTCTCGGCCTAGGCCTCGCGCTGCCGTTCCTGTTGCTCGGCTTCATCCCTGCGCTGCGCCGGGTGCTGCCAAAGCCGGGCGCATGGATGGCGACGATGCGGCGGGTGCTCAGCATTCCGATGTTCCTGACCGCGCTTGGCCTCGTCTGGCTGCTGGGGCGGCAGGCGGGGAGCGATGCCGTCACGGTCGCGCTGCTGGGCTCGCTGGGGGCAGCGCTCGCCTTTTGGTGGGTCGGGCTGCGCCAGGCGAAGGGCAAGGCAGGGCTGGCGATCGGCACGCTGGCGGCCGTTGCGGCGTCGGCGCTTGCGATCGCCGTTCTTCCGGCCGCATCGCCTGCAGCCGCCGCGGCCCCGACGGCGCTCAACGCCGAGCCGTTCAGCGAGACGCGCCTTGCGTCGCTGCGGGCCGAGGGGCGACCGGTCTTCGTCTACTTCACCGCCGACTGGTGCCTGACCTGCAAGGTCAACGAGCGCGTCGCCATCGAGCAGCCTTCGGTCGAGGCCGCGTTCAAGGGCGGCAACGTCGCCGTCCTGGTCGGCGACTGGACGCGCAGCGATCCAGCGATCGGCCGCTTCCTCGAGGCGCAGGGCCGGTCGGGCGTGCCGCTCTACCTCTTCTATCCCAAGGGCGGCGCGGCGCAGACGTTGCCGCAGGTGCTCACGCCCGGCACGCTGACGGCGCTCGTCACTTCGTCCTGAAGACGCGCTTCCCGCCGACCCAGGTTTCGTCGACCTTGGTGGCGCGCAGTTCGGCCGGGGTCGACAGCATCGGATCGACATCGATCAGGATGAAGTCGGCGCGATAGCCCGGCGACAGGCGCCCGATGCGATCCTCGGCCTGTCCTGCAAAAGCGGCTCCGGTCGTGAAGGCTGCCAGGGCCTGTTCGCGCGAGATCCGCTCCTGCGGCTGCCATCCGCCAAAGGGCTGGCCGTCCGCCCCCTCACGCGTGATCGCCGCGGCTAGGCCGGGGAAGGGGTTGGCGCTTTCCACCGGAACGTCCGAACCGAAGGCGAGCGTGCTGCCGTTCCTGAGCATCGAGGCCCAGGCATAGGCCCCGGCCAGCCGCGCCGGACCCAGCCGGGCCTCGGCCATCGTCCGGTCGCTCGTCTGATGGACGGGCTGCATCGACGCGATGATGCCGTTCCGGCCAAAGCGCGTCAGGTCGGCCGGATCCACGATCTGCGCGTGTTCGATCCGCCAGCGCCGGTCGCCCTTGTAGGTCTGGACCAGCTCCTCGATTGCCGACAGCACCTGGGCGTTCGCGGCGTCGCCAATGGCATGGGTCGCAACCTGGAAATTGTTCATCGCCGCGCGGCTCATGATGTTGCGCATCTTCGTGTCGTCGAGGAAGCACAGCCCGGTCTGGCCCGGCGCATCGGCATAAGGCTGTTTCAGACAGGCGCCCCGCGAGCCGAGCGCGCCATCGGCATACATCTTGATCCCGACCATGCGCAGCCGGTCGCCGTAGAGCCAGGGCGTCGGACCGGCCCCGGCAATCGAAATGGCGGTGTCTATGCTGTTGGCATAGCTGACGAAACGTACGCGCAGCGCGCCCTTGTCCCCGGCGCGACGCATCGTGTTCCAGTCTTCCGGACTGGTCCCCATGTCGGCGATCGCGGTAATGCCGAGCGAAAGCAGGATGTCCTGCGCCGTCGCCAGGGCCAGGTCGCGCTCGGCCGGCAGCGGCTGCGGCACCGCCTTTTCAGCGAGCGACGTGGCGCCATCGACGAGAACGCCGGCCGGCGCACCGCTTGCCAGCTTTTCGATGCGGCCGCCGGGCGGCGACACGGTCTTTGCCGTGATGCCGGCCGCGGCGAGCGCCGCCGAATTGCCCCATTGCGCATGGCCATCGACGCGTTCGAGCAGCACGGGCTTGTCGGCGACCACGGCGTCGATATCGGCAGCGGTCGGGAAGCGCCCCAGACCCCAGAGCTCCTGGTTCCACCCGCGCCCGAGGATCCAGCGGCGTTCGGGATGGGCCCGCGCATAATCGGCGATTTTCGCCTGGGCTTCGGCCAGCGATTTCGTGCCGGACAGGTCGAGGGTCAGCGCCGCGATGCCCAGCCCCATTACATGGCCGTGCGCGTCGAACAGGCCCGGCAGCAAGGTGCGGCCCTTGCCGTCCAGCCGCCAGTCCGGCCGCCAGGTCTTGTCGGTCGAGGGTTTCTCCCCCTGGCGGATCAGCCGCCCGACATTGCCCTCGGGCGTCACGGTCAGCCCGGTGAAGCGAACGACCTGTCCCTTTTCGTCGAGCGTGATGCCGTTGACATTGTCGACGAGCCCATCGGCAAGCGCCGGCCCTCCGCTCAGGAAAAGGGCCATCAACGCGATTCGCCAAAGGTCACGAATGTCCCACGAGAATGCAGGAATATGCCGGTGAAGCGCCCCAGACACAGGACGAACGGAGCGGCGAACAAAGTGTTGGAAGAGCATCATGGGGTAACGATGGCAGATCAGCATCGTGTAGGACAGAGGCTGCGGAACGCAATCACGGGCCGGATCGTTGCCGTCACGACCCTTTATCGCAAAGACCCCCTCGTTGATGTCGACCGCACCGATCCCTTCGACCGAAATCACTGAAGATCGAAACAAGACCAGTTCGCCAGCACTTTCGCTGTTGTCGGGGCTCGCACCCGAAGGCGACGGCGTCGACATGTCGGATGCGCTGCGCGAGAGCAACGCGCGCTTTGCGATCCTGACCGACGCGATGCCGCAGATGGTCTGGTCGACGCTGCCCGATGGCTTCCACGACTATTACAATGCACGCTGGTACGAGTTCACAGGCGTGCCCCCGGGCTCGACCGATGGCGAAGGCTGGAGCGACATGTTCCACCCCGAGGATCAGGACCGCGCCTGGAGCCGTTGGCGGCACAGCCTCGAAACCGGCGAGCCGTACGAGATCGAATACCGGCTGCGCCATCGCAGCGGGGACTATCGCTGGACGCTGGGCCGCGCGCTGCCGGTCCGCGACAGCCGTGGCAGGATCACGCGCTGGATCGGCACCTGCACCGATATCGACGAGCAGAAGAGGACGTCGGCGCAGAACGAGATCCTCAACCGCGAACTGAGCCACCGCATCAAGAATATCTTCGCGGTCATCGGCGGGCTCATCGGCCTGTCCGCCCGCCGCGATCCCGTCGTCAAGGCATTCGCCGACGATCTGCGCGCGCGCGTCGCCGCGCTGGGCCGCGCCCATGAATTCGTCCGTCCGCACAGCGAGGAGTCGCGACCGGTCTTCGGCGATGTCACGTTGAAGACGATGTTGCACGACCTGCTGAGTGCCTATCCGGCGCACGCCGAAGGCCGGTTGCAGATTTCGGGCGACGACGTCGCGCTGGACGACCGGGGCGCGACGCCGATCGCGCTCGTTTTCCATGAACTTGCGACCAACGCCGCCAAATATGGCGCGCTGTGCGCCGCCGAGGGCGAAGTGACGATCGACATCACGAACGATGGCAGGGCCATGAAGGCGATCTGGACGGAAAGCGGCGGCCCGACCGTAACGGGCGAACCCACGCGCCAGGGGTTCGGGACGCGGCTGACCGACATGAGTGTCGTTCAACAGCTGGGCGGCAAGGTGCGGCGCGAATGGTTGCCCGAAGGGCTGAAGGTTACGATCGACGTCGAGTTGCGGCGACTGGTCCGGCTCTAGCGAAAGCGAAGCGTCAGGCCGCGCGCGCGAAAAGCCGCAGGCCCTGGGGCGGCGTCGCCGACCGGTCGCCGGCCTTCACGCGCAGCGCATAATCGACCGCAGCCTTGACCGCATTTTCGTCGGTGGGCTTCGTGAGTACGCCGATGGCACCGGCGATGCCGTCGCCCAGGATGCGCGGGTTTGCGGTGACGAACAGCACCGCCACTTGCCCGCGTTCGCCAAGGCGACGCCCGATTTCCGGACCCGTGAGCCCATCGCGCAGATTGAGGTCGACGAGGGCGAGGTCGATCGGCTGGGCCGCCAGCTCCATCGCCGTTTCGAGATCGGGCGCGATGCCCACGACCTGGTGCCCCAGATCGCCGAGCACGGCCTCGACCTCGCAGGCAACAAGCATCTCGTCTTCGACAATTAAAATCTTGGCAGTCATCTCTCGGGCCATCTGGTGACAGGGTTGTCAGTCCAGAACGACGATCCGATGCACCAGTTCCGCTTTGATGCGGCCACGAAACGAAATTTCACAAAAAAGTTGCATTCAGTCCTTGCGGAGCCGCCGGACGATGGCGCTGGTGTCCTGCCGCCCGCCGCCGATCGCCTGCACATCGGCATAGAACTGGTCGACTAGCGCGGCGACCGGCAAGGTTGCGCCATTGGCGCGCGCTTCCTCGAAGGCGAGGCCCAGGTCCTTGCGCATCCAGTCGATCGCAAATCCGAAATCGAATTCGTCCGCGACCATCGTCGCCCAGCGGTTGGTCATCTGCCAGCTGCCGGCAGCGCCCCCGGAAATACTTTCATAGACCCGGTCGAGATCGAGCTCGGCCGCCTGGGCGAAGCGCAAGGCCTCGGCAAGCGACTGGATCGTGCCGGCGAAAGCGATCTGGTTGGCCATCTTCGTCGTCTGGCCGGCACCGGGCGCGCCGACATGAACGATGCGGCTCGAATAGGCTTCCATGAACGGAGAGGCGGCGGCAATGCCCTTGGCGGTGGCGCCGCACATCAGGGTCAAGGTGCCGTTCTGCGCGCCGACCTGGCCGCCGGTGACCGGCGCGTCAACGCTGTGCAGCCCCATGCCCTTGGCTTCGACGGCAAGCTGGCGTGCGATCCTGGCCGAGACTGTGGTGTGGTCGATGAACACGCTGCCCTTGGTCATCGCCCGGAACGCGCCGTCGCGGCCGAGGGTGACCGAAGCAAGATCGTCGTCATTGCCGACGCAGGCGATCACCGCCTCCACATCGCGTGCGGCATCGGCCGGGCTGTCGACGGCCGTCGCGCGGCCCTGGCCATGTTCGCCGACCCAGGCCTCGGCCTTGCTGCGCGTGCGGTTGTAGACAGTAAGGTCATGCCCGGCCGCCGCCAGGTGCTTGGCCATCTGCCCGCCCATGACGCCCAGACCGATGAATGCGAGTTTTGCCATGAGGAGGCGGCATAGCGGGCGTTTGCCGGGTGCGCCAGATGACGTTAGGGGCGCGGCAAGGACGAAGCCGGTTTCACGCAAAGACGCAAAGAAGAAGGCAAGGCGCAAAGGGATTGGACGATATCGAGGCATATGCGCGCGAGGCGGTCGATTGCGGCCTGCGCTTGCACCGGCGGCTTGGACCCGGGCTATTCGAATCGGTGTATGAAACGCTGCTGGCCATGATGCTGGAGAGGCGCGGGCTGCGCGTCGAGCGTCAAAAGGTCATCACCGCCGATATTGATGGGATCGTTTTTCCAAATGCTTTTAAAATAGATATTCTGGTCGAGAGCCGGCTCATCATTGAGCTGAAGTCCGTCGAGAGAGCGCTTCCAGTCCATTTGAAGCAAGTGCTCACCTACCTCAGGTTGATGAATTTGCCGTTGGGTTTGCTGATGAACTTCGGCGAAGACACGTTCAAATCCGGCGTCAAAAGGGTGGTCAACAACCTTGGCGCCTTCTCTTCTTCTTAGCGCCTTTGCGTGAGTCCGTTTTTTTTCAGAATCGATCAGGTAAGATGACCCAGTTGGATAATTTCACATATCTCGTGACCCTTGCCGATATCCGGGCCGCTGCGGCGCGCATCGACGGGCAGGTCGTGCGGACGCCCACGCTCAAGAGCATCACCCTGTCGAAGCTGACGGGTGCCGATGTCTGGCTGAAGTTCGAGAACCTCCAGTTCACCGCTGCCTATAAGGAGCGGGGCGCGCTCAACAAATTGCTGCTGATGCCCGAAGAGGTGCGCGCGCGCGGTGTCATCGCGGCGTCGGCGGGCAATCATGCACAGGGGCTGGCCTATCATGGCGCGCGTCTCGGCGTGCCGGTGACCATCGTGATGCCGGTGCCGACGCCGACGAACAAGGTGATGCAGACGCAGGGACATGGCGCCGAGGTGATCCTGTTCGGCGAGACCTTCGACGCGGCCTATGCCCATGCCCGCGAGCTCGAGGCGGCGCGCGGACTGACGTTCGTCCACCCCTTCGACGATGCCGAGATCATCGCGGGGCAGGGGACGATCGCGCTCGAAATGATGGCCGATGCGCCCGACATCGACATGCTGGCCATTCCGATCGGCGGGGGCGGGCTGTTGTCGGGTGTCGGCACGGCCGCCAAGGCGCTCAAGCCCGGGCTGCAGGTGATCGGGGTCCAGGCAGAGCTTTACCCGTCGATGTATTCGCTGCTGAACGGCCTCGACATGCCGGCCGAGGGCGACACGCTGGCCGAGGGCATTGCGGTCAAGCATCCCGGCCTGCTGACGCGCGAGATCGTGCGCGCGATCGCGGACGACATCGTGCTGGTCGCCGAACGTCACCTGGAAAAGTCGGTCGCGTTGCTGCTCGAGATCGAGAAGACCGTCGTCGAAGGAGCGGGGGCAGCGGGCCTGGCCGCGCTGCTCGCGCATCCGGAGCGCTTTGCCGGCAAGACCGTCGGGGTCGTCCTGTGCGGCGGGAATATCGACACCCGCCTGCTCGCCAATGTCCTGCTGCGCGACCTTGCGCGGTCGGGGCGGCTGGCGCGCCTGCGGATCCGCCTGCAGGACCGGCCCGGCGCGCTGTTCAATGTCGCCCGCGTCTTCGACGAGCAGGGCGTCAACATCCTCGAACTGTCGCACCAGCGCATCTTCACCAATCTGCCGGCCAAGGGCCTGACCCTCGACGTCGAATGCGAAACGCGCGACCAGGCGCATCTCGACCGGCTTGTCGCGGCGCTTGTCGCGGGCGCTTATGAGGTCAGGCTGGTCGAGCTGGGATGACGCGGCGGACGGCGCGGCGATACGCTTAACCGTTAACCCACTTTGATGGTAAATGAGCTTTTAATGCGCCGTCCGGCGTCGCATAACGGTGCCCGTGACCGCACCCCTTCGCTTTCCCCGTTTTTTCGTGACCACGCCGAGCCCGTGCCCGTATCTGCCGGGGCGGACCGAGCGCAAGGTCTTTACCGAGCTCGTCGGGCCGCAGGCGACCGAACTCAACGACGCGCTGGGGCGGATCGGCTTCCGCCGCAGCCAGGGCGTTGCGTATCGACCGTCGTGCGTCGATTGCGGCGCGTGCGTGTCGGTGCGGGTCATCGCGCATGAGTTCGCGCCGAGCGCGACGCAGCGCAAATTGCTGAAGCGCCACGCCGACCTCGAGATCACGGCCTGCCAGCCCTGGTCGACGCAGGAGCAATATGAGCTGATGCGCCGCTACCTCGACTCGCGCCATGCGGGGGGCGGCATGGCGGGGATGGACGAACTCGACTTCGCCGATATGGTCGAGCATTCCTCGGTCGATACCCAGGTGATCGAATATCGCGAGCCGTCGATCGACGGGCGGCCGGGCAAGCTGGTCGGTGCCTGCATCACCGATCGCCAGAGCGACGGCCTGTCGATGATCTACAGCTTCTTCGCGCCCGACGATGCGGGGCGTGCGGGGCTCGGCACGTTCATCATCCTCGACCATATCGAGCGGGCGGCACTGGCCGGGCTCGACTATGTCTATCTCGGCTATTGGGTCGCCGGTTCGAAGCGCATGGAATATAAGGCCCGGTTCCAGCCTATGGAGCAGCTGGGCCCGGCAGGCTGGCGGCGGATGGTCGAGGCGGAAGTGGCGCAGTCGCTGCGGGGCGAAGGCCTGCCCGGCGCGCCCGACGGCCGCAAGTTCTAGGAACCCGGGGTCAGCCGCCGGTCATGAACGGCGGGTCGGGGATCGCCATCCGGCTTTCGTTCATCATGCGGCCCCAGTCGGCGGAAAGCTGGTTGTAATAGTCGTCGTCCTCGGCGAGCCGCTGCGTGATCACCGGCTTTGCGGGGTCGGCGGGAATGGCGATGAGGTCGAGCGGCCGTCCGACCGACAGATTGGACCGCATCGTCGAATCGAACGAGATCAGCGCGACCTTCACGGCTTCGTCGAGCCCCGACTCGAAGGTCAGCGTCCGGTCGAGGATGGGCTTGCCGTATTTGAGCTCGCCGATCTGCAGGAAGGGCGCGTCGGGCTGGCATTCGATGAAATTGCCCTCGGCATAGATCTGGAACAGCATCAGCGACCCCCAGTGGTCCGGGCCGCCGATCCGCCCGCCGACCAGCACCGAGGCGCTGGCGCTGATCCGCGTCCCTTCGAGCGTCGCGCCGATCGCGCGCTTCGCCGTGGTCAGCGCTTCGCCCACGAGCTGCGCGACGCGGAACATGCTCGGCTGCGCGGCGATCGAGCGCGCGATGCCGCTGTCGTCGGTGCAGGGCAGCCCTTCGTCGAGCATCGACAGCATCGACTGGGTGACCGACAGGCTGCCGGCGGTGCAGGCGAAAATCTGTTGCCGCTCATTGTCCGCCAGGACGTGAAGCTTCTTGTAGATCGAGATGTTGTCGATGCCGGCATTGGTGCGGGTATCGGCAATCATGGCGAGGCCGTCGCGGACGAGCACGCCGACGCAATAGGTCATTGCTGCTGGCTCCCTGCAGGTTCCACGCGCACGTCGACGTCGAGTTCCTCGATTCCGCCGCCGACGCGCGTTCCGGATACAGGGGTACAGTCATAGGCGTCCAGCCCGACGGCGACGCGGACATAGCTTTCGTCGGGACTGAATCCCGAACTCGGGTCGAGCCCGACCCAGCCGAGCCGGTCGATGAAGATTTCCGCCCAGTAGTGCGCCGAGCGGCGCAGGCCGCGGTTGGGGCCGTGCAGGCTGTGGCCCGATACGATCCGCGAAGGGCAGCCGCTGGCACGCGCGACGGCAACCAGAAGATGCGCGGCGTCGCGCGTCGTGCCGTGCCCGCTGTCGAGGATCTCGCCCGGCGTCCGTCCGACGGGGCCGCGCCCCGCCTCGATCCTGATCGCCCCGCCGACGGCAGTGTTCAGCGCATGGACGCGTTCGAGCCAGTCGCTGCCGCGCATCATGCGGGCGAAGTCGCGGGTCGCGTCGCAGATCTGGGTCGAGGGCGTCGTCCGCGTGAAATACAGCGGCGGCAGCGGCTCGTGCGCGCCCCTGACGACGCCGGCCTGGTCCTCGGTCAGCACTTCGCCGCGGACGGTCAGTTCGAGCGCATCGATGGGCCCGTCGATGTAGAGCATCGTCGTCGGGTTGCCATAGCCGTCGAGGCCGGTGCGCAGGCGCGCGTCGCAATCGACGTCGATCCGCCAGTCGATCACCGTCTGGGCGGCGTAATCGCTGGGGGTCACGCGCAACAATTGCACGACCCGGGCCTGGGGGACGCTGAAGCGGTAGCGGGTGTGGTGGTCGATGCTCAGGCGCATGTCATATGAACTTGAACTGCTTGGAGATCGCCTGGTCGAGCGCGGCGTTTTCCTCGATGAAATTCTCGACGTACTGGTGCAGGCCGCCCGTCAGGATCGTGCCGATCCGCGTTTCCCCCAGTCGCGCGTGGCGCAACCGGGCAAGCCGATCGGCCTCACCCTGAAACCCGGTCTGCTTGCCGAGTGCGTTCAGGTGCAGCACAACCTCCTCGGCGCTGGCAGCGAGCGAACGCGGCAGTTCGCGGCGCAGAATCAGCAGCTCGCAGACCGAGCGTGCCTGCAGGCCCTCGCGGTAGAGCCAGCGATAGGCATTGACCGCCGCCAGCGTCTGCAGGATCGTCGTCCACTGGTCGCGATCGACGGCGCCCCCTATCCGCTCCCCCTCGGGCAACAGGATATGATATTTGACGTCGATCAGCCGCGCCGTGTTGTCGGCGCGCTCGATCGTCGCACCGAGCCGGATGAACCATGACGCGGGGTTGCGCAGCATGCGGCCGATCGCCCCTTCGAAGCCGCGCGTCTCATTCTGGGCCTGCTCCATCAGCGCCAGCGTCGCCTGGGTATCGCCCGGGCTGGTCCGCCCGTTGAAGAGCAGCCAGGCCCGGTTGATCGTCGCCCAGGCATCGCGGCTGAGTGCGGTCCGCACCGCCTTGGCATTGCCGCGGGCGAGATCGAGGCAGGACACCACCGAACCGCGATGTGCGGTCGACAGCGTCAGGAAGCGCGCGACGTTTTTCGGGTTCAGCTTCTCGCCGGTGGCCTTGAACGCCGATTCCGCCTCGATCACGGCGAGCGCGGACGCCCATGCCGCCTCTCCCGCCGGGCGCGACGACAAGGCGTCGAGGCGGACAGTGGCCTCGACCAGTCGCGCCGTGAACTCGGCACGCTCGACATAGCGACCCATCCAGTAGAGCGAGGCGGCCGTCCGGCTCAGCATCAGGCGTCGCCCCCGCTTTCGCCATCGTCCATCAGCACGAACGAATCCTTGGTACCGCCGCCCTGGCTCGAATTCACGACCAGCGATCCTTCACGCAGGGCAACGCGGGTCAGCCCGCCGGGAATGACCTTCACGCCCTGCGCGCCGCTGAGGACAAAGGGGCGGAAGTCCACATGCCGGGGGGCGACGCCGCTTTCGACCAGCGTCGGGACCGTCGACAGCGCCAAGGTCGGCTGCGCGATATAGCGGTGCGGCTCGGCGATCAGCGCGGCGCGGAAATCCTCGATCTCCTGTTTCGATGCCGTCGGCCCGACGAGCATGCCATAGCCGCCCGAGCCGTCGACCAGTTTCACGACGAGCTCGGGCAGATTGTCGAGCACATATTTCAGCGCCTGCGGCTCACGACAGCGCCAGGTCTCGACGATCGGCAGCATCGGCTCGCCGCCGGCATAGAATTTCACGATCTCGGGCATGTAGCTGTAGATCGCCTTGTCGTCGGCGATGCCGGTGCCGGGTGCGTTGACGATGGCCACCTTGCCCGCGCGATAGGCGGCGATAAGGCCGGGAACGCCGAGCATCGAATCGGGGCGGAAGACGAGCGGGTCGATGTAATCGTCGTCGATACGGCGATAGATGACGTCGACGCGCACCCGTCCGGTGATCGTGCGCATCCAGACGATGTCGTCGTCGACCTCGAGATCGGCGGCCTCGACCAGTTCGATGCCGAGCGAGTCGGCCAGAAAGCTGTGCTCGTAATAGGCCGAGTTGAACCGTCCCGGCGTCAGGATGACGCAGACCGGATCGCTGCCCGCGCTGGCGGGCGCGACCGAGCGCAGTGTCTGCAGCAGACTGTCGCCATAGCTGTCGACATGCTGGACGTTGTAGCGCCGGAACAATTCCGGACACAGGCGAATCATCGCCTCGCGGTTTTCCAGCATGTAGCTGACGCCCGACGGGGTGCGGGCATTGTCCTCGAGCACCCAGAAGTCGCCGGGGCCGGTGCGGACGAGGTCGATGCCGCAGATATGCGACCAGATGCCGTGCGGCGGGCGACTGCCGACGATTTCGCCCCGGAACTGCGGATTGGCGAGGATCAGTTCGGGCGGGATGATGTTTTCGTCAAGGATGCGCCGCGCGCCATAGACGTCGTCGAGAAACGCGTTGATCGCCTCGACCCGCTGGACGATGCCCGCGCTGAGCTTGTCCCACTCGGTCCGGGTGAACATGCGCGGGACGATGTCGAATGGAATGATCCGTTCGGCCGCGTCGTCGTCACCGTAGACGGCGAAGGTGATTCCCAGCTGCCGGAACGTCGCTTCGGCCGACTTCTGCCGGCGGTCGAGTTCGGCGCGGGGGGTTTCGGTCAGCCAGTTCGCGAGACCCGCAAATTCGGGTCGCGGCGACTGCTCGCTGCTCGTGCCCCAGAGTTCGTCAAACGGCGGTTGTTTCATTGGTTGCCAGACTGCGCGGCTTTGCGGCGCTGCACAAGAGGGGGGCACGTTCGAGGAACGGACTCGCCGCGAGGTGCGTTCTCCCCGTCCCAGCCGAAACCAACAGCCGAAACGACTGAGATGCATCAGCAGCCCTTTACGACCGACCACCCTCTGATCGACAAGCTCGACCAGTTCATCGCCAATCCGCGCTTCCCCTGCGTCGGGGCCAAATCCGCCCTGGCCAAGGGGCAGATCAAGGCCGTCGTCGCCCGTTCGATCACCAGCGGGTGGAACGACCTGACGATCCACGCCGCGCTGATGAAGTTCGCTGCCGAATACCGGCGGAACCGCAAGCTCTTCCAGTCGCTTGCCGTCATCTTCGAGGGGCCGCGGACGATCGATGAGGAAACGTTCGAGGAGGCCATGTGGAAGCGCATCCAGTCGGTCAGCGACAAGGATGTGTGGCTCGGACAGAAATACGACCGGACGGTCAGTCCCGATCCGGAAAACCCGCACTTCTCGCTGAGCTTCGGCGGGCAGGCGTTTTTCGTGGTCGGCCTGCATCCGCATGCCAGCCGCCGCGCGCGCCGCTTTGCCGCCCCGACGATGATCTTCAACCTGCACGACCAGTTCGAGCGGCTGCGCGCCGAAGGGCGGTACGAAAAGCTGCGGGGCAGCATTCTCGACCGCGACGCACATTACTCGGGATCGCTCAACCCCATGCTGGCGCGGCACGGCGAACAGTCCGAGGCGCGACAATATTCGGGGCGTGCCGTCGACGACGAATGGGGATGCCCGTTTGCTTATCAGGGGAAGCTGCGCGATGCTGCTTGAAGAGACGAGAACGGTGACCGGTGCCCGTATCGAGCCCCGCACGGGCGTGGCCTTCGAGATGCGGGCAGGCCAGCATCTGACGGTGACGGACCCGATGGGCCGGCAGGTCGCGGACCTGCTGGCGTTCAGCAAGGCGGACGTCGGCGAAGTGCTCTCGTCCGGCCGGACGCTCGACTATGCCTCGAAGCTTTACCTGACGACCGGCGACACCTTGTGGTCGAACCGGTCGAACCCGATGCTCGAGATCGTCGAAGATAGTGTCGGACGCCATGACTTCCTGCTGACGCCCTGTTCCAAGGACACGTTCCGGATCATCTACGGCCATAAGGAGCCGCATCGCGGCTGCTTCGGCAATCTGGCGGAGGCGCTGGCACCCTATGGCGTGACCGAGGACATGATCCCGGTCGCGTTCAACTGTTTCATGAATGTGCCCGTGCGCGCGGACGGGACGTTCGAAGTTCTGCCGCCGCTCAGCGTGCCGGGCGACCATATCCGGTTCAAGGCAAAGATCGACCTGATCATCGGCCTGACGGCCTGTTCGGCACTCCAGTCGAACGGCGGCAGTTTCAAGCCGATCGACTGGACGGTGAGCTAGTCAGGGGCAGCCGCCCGCGCACCCGGCGCGGCGGACGTCGGCAAGACAAGGCGGGCGCAGGCGAAACAGGATGCATTGCCGCGCATTCCCGATAAAAACGCCCGGCGGAAGCGAGGCGCCTCAGGCAACTTCCGCAAAGGTCAGGTCGTCGGCATCGCGCAGGACATAGCCGCGGCCCCAGACCGTTTCGATGTAATTGTCCCCGCCACAGGCCAGGCTCAGCTTCTTGCGGAGCTTGCAGATGAACACGTCGATGATCTTGAGTTCGGGCTCGTCCATGCCGCCGTACAGGTGGTTGAGGAACATTTCCTTGGTGAGCGTCGTGCCCTTGCGAAGGCTGAGCAGTTCGAGCATCGCATATTCCTTGCCGGTCAGATGGACGCGGCTGCCGTCGACTTCGACGGTCTTGGCATCGAGGTTGACCGCCAGCTTGCCGGTGCGGATCACCGACTGGCTGTGCCCCTTCGACCGGCGGACGACGGCATGAATGCGGGCGACGAGTTCGTCACGGTGGAAGGGCTTGGTGACATAATCGTCGGCGCCGAAGCCGAACGAGCGGACCTTGGAATCCATTTCGCTGATGCCCGACAGGATCAGCACCGGCGTCTGCACCTTGGCGACGCGCAGCTTCTTGAGCACGTCGTATCCATGCATGTCGGGCAGGTTGAGATCGAGGCAGATGATATCGTAATCGTAGAGCTTGCCGAGGTCCAAACCCTCTTCGCCCAGGTCAGTCGTATAAACGTTGAAGCCCTCAGACGAGAGCATCAGCTCGATGGCCTTGGCCGTGGTCGGCTCATCCTCGATCAGCAAAACGCGCATGCGACGCCCCTTTGTTATCGCCTGTATCCCGAACGGCTCGTTTCCCCGGACCGCCCGATTTCATTAACCAAATACCGAATGAAGGGAAAAGGTTAATTTGACGTTAAGCCGCGGCAAAGCGCGAGTCGCTTCGTTACGTCCATTATAGGCGACCGCGCGGTGATCGCGGGCCGTCATGTGCCACTCAAGGCCTGACCCAGATGGGCGATCAGCACCTCGACGCGGCGGGGGCGCAGCAGGCCGGGCGGCGTCACGAGGTGAAGCGCGACCGGCGGCGGGGACCACCCGTCGAGGATGGTGACGAGGGCCCCCGTCGACAGGCCGCCTGCCACGATGAAGTCGGGTGCCATCGCGACACCCAGCCCGGCTTCGACTGCGGCCAGCATCACATCGGCGTTATTGGCGCGCAGCCGGCCGTCGGCCGCAAAAACCGCTTCGCCCCCACCGTCGCGTGTCAGCACGATCTGCCGGTGCCGGGGCAGGTTGGTGTAGCCGAACACGTCCGTCGCCCGCAGGTCGTCGGGCGTGCGCACCTCGGGGTGGCGCGCCACCCAGTCGGGGCTGGCGACGATCAGCCGCCGGACATCACGCAGCTTGCGGGCGCGCAGGCTGCTGTCGGGAAGCGTGCCGATCCGAAGCGCGGCATCGTAACCCTCCCCCACGAGATCGATCAGCGCGTCGCTCAGGTGGAGCTCGATCGCGATGTCGGGGTGACCCTTGAGAAACGCCGCGATCGCCGGGGCAATCTCGCGCACGCCAAGGCTCATCGGCACGGCAAGCCGCACGGTACCGCGCGGGGCGCCCACGTCCTCGCGCGCGCATTCCTCGGCCTCGACGGCGCCGGCCAGAATGGCTTGAGCGCGCTCGACCAGCGCCGCACCGCTTTCGGTCAAGGCAAGCCGCCGCGAGGTCCGATGAAAAAGCGTCACGCCCAGCCGGGTCTCGAGCCGGCTGACGGCTTTCGAAACGGTCGCCTTCGACAGGCCGAGCGTCGCGGCGGCGCCGCTGAATGAGCGTTGCTCGGCGACCGTGGCGAACACGGCCCAGCCCTCGAAATCGGGTAGCGACATTTTGGAAACGATATCTTTCGTTTGTTTCTATTTAATCTCTGGTTCTGACAGCTAGATTGGCGGTCATCAACCCTGACGGGAGCTTCTTAAGATGACCGACCTCACCACCCTTGATGCGAAAACGATCGACGTCCGCCCGTTCGCCTCGCTCGGCGCCGCCAACCATGGCTGGCTCGACGCGCACCATCATTTCTCCTTCGGCGGCTATCGCAACCCTGCCCGCATGGGATGGGGCAATATTCTTGTCTGGAATGACGATGTGATCGCGCCCAACACGGGTTTCCCGCCGCATCCGCACAACGACATGGAGATCATCACCTATGTCCGCACCGGTGCCATCACGCATGAGGATTCGATGGGGAACAAGGGCCGCACGGGCGCCGGCGACGTGCAGGTGATGAGCGCCGCTTCGGGCGTCCGCCATGCGGAATATAATGTCGAGGACGTACCGACGACGCTGTTCCAGATCTGGATCCAGCCGACGCAGCGCGGCGGCGCGCCTTCCTGGGGTGCCAAGCCGTTCCCCAAGGGCGACCGGTCGGGCAAATGGTCAGTGCTCGCCAGCGGTTTCGGTGAGGAAGACGCGCTGCCGATCCGTACCGACGCGCGCGTCATGGGCGCCACGCTGAGCGCGGGCGAAACGCTGACGCATGACGTGGGCGCTGGCCGCCATGCCTATCTCGTACCCGCGACCGGCAGGATCGAGATCGACGGCGTCCCCGCCAATGCCCGCGACGGCGTCGCCCTCGGCGGCGGCACCTACACGATCCGTGCGCTCGCGGACGCCGAGATCGTGCTCGTCGACGCGGCCTGAATCCTTCATTCCACCAACGGAGACATAAAATGGCAAAAATTCTGGTCCTTTATTATTCGAGCTACGGACATATCGAGACGATGGCGAACGCCGTAGCCGAAGGCGCGCGGGGCGCGGGCGCGACGGTCGACATCAAGCGGGTGCCCGAGACGGTGCCCGAAGACGTCGCGAAGAACGCGCATTTCAAGCTTGACCAGGCAGCACCGGTCGCCAGCATCGCCGACCTCGAGCATTATGACGCGATCATCGTCGGCACGGGCACGCGGTTCGGCCGGATCTCGTCACAGATGGCGGCCTTCCTCGACCAGGCGGGCGGGCTGTGGGCGCGGGGCGCCCTGAACGGCAAGATCGGTGGTGCCTTCACGTCGTCGGCGACGCAGCATGGCGGGCAGGAGGCCACGCTGTTCTCGATCATCACCAACCTGCTGCATTTCGGCATGACGATCGTCGGCCTCGACTATGGCCATGCCGGCCAGATGGGCCATGCCGAAGTGGTGGGCGGTGCGCCCTATGGCGCGACGACGATTGCGGGGGGCCAGGGCGAACGCCAGCCTTCCGAAGTCGAGCTCGAAGGGGCGCGCTATCAGGGGCGCCGCGTTGCCGAAGTCGCGACGAAAGTCTTCGGCTAGGCGCGTGGAACGCCAGCCCGCCCTGTTCCTGTCCCACGGATCGCCGATGATGGCGATCGAGCCCAGCCCGGCGCGCGACTTCCTCGCCGGGCTGGGAGCGACGCTGTCGCGTCCCGACGCGATCCTGATGGTGTCGGCCCATTTCGACGAGCCGGTGCTGACACTGACGGGCAGTGCGAAGCCGTCGACAATCCACGACTTCGGCGGCTTTCCCGACATACTCTATCGGCAGCGCTATCCGGCACCCGGCGCGCCTGCGCTTGCCGAGGACATCGCGGAGGTGTTGCGCCGGGCCGGGCACGAGGTGCGGATCGACGCGGCGCGCGGCCTCGACCACGGCGCCTGGGTGCCGCTGATGCTCCTTTACCCAGCGGCGGATATCCCGGTGTTGCAACTGTCCATCGACAGCAGACGGACATCCGAGTGGCATGTCGCTCTCGGTGCGGCGCTGGCGCCGCTGCGCGACCGGAACATCCTGATCATCGGATCGGGCAGCATGACGCATAACTTGCGCGCCTTTTTCACCGAGCGACCGGCCATCGATGCCCGTCCGCCCCCATGGGTCGACGGCTTTGCCGACTGGATCGACGCGCGCCTGGCGGCGGGCGACGCCGCGGCCGTGACCGACCTGATGATCCGCGCGCCGGACGCGCTACGCAATCATCCGACGCCCGACCATATACTGCCGTTGCATGTGGCACTGGGTGCGGGCGGCATGCCGCTGCATGCCCGGCGGCTCCATCGCAGCACGACCTATGGCGTGCTGGCAATGGATGCCTACGCGTTCGACTAACGCGTCCGCCGGTGGCATGGGGGCCGGATGCTGCTTGCCGACCGTGTCCTGTTCATCGATGCCGAAGCCCTTGTCGTCGATAAGCCGGCGGGCCTGCCGGTCGACCGTCCGCGCGACGGTTCGCTCAGTCTCGAAAACCATCTCGACGCCCTTCGCTTCGGGTTCGAGCGGCTGCCGATGGCGGTGCACCGTCTTGACCGCGATACCTCGGGCTGCTTGTTGCTGGCGCGCAACCCGCGCATCCACAAGAAATTCCAGCTGGCGTTCGAACGCGGCGAAGTGACCAAGACCTATCTGGCGGTGCTCGACGGCGTGCCGAAGGAAGCCGACGGGCGGATCGACCTGCCGCTCAACAAGGTCAGCACGGCGAAGGACGGCTGGCGGATGATCGTCGAGAAGCGCGGCAAGCCTTCGGTCACGAACTGGGACGTCGTCGGCTTTGCGAATGGCCGCTCGCTGGTGCGGTTCACGCCCGAGACCGGTCGCACCCACCAGCTGCGCGTGCATGCGGCCTCGGGCATCGGCGTGCCGATCCTGGGAGATCCGGTCTATGGCCGGGGCGGGGGCGCGATGATGCTCCACGCCTATAGCCTGTCGGTCCCGCGCGAGAACCATCCCGCTGTCGCCGCGACGGCACCGCTGCCGCAAAGCTTCATCGACCTCGGATTTTCCTATGGCTGAGGGGCCGCCGCCGCTGCCCGAAGAGGCGCTGGAGGAAGTGTTTCTCGCAGGCACGGGGCCGGGCGGGCAGAACGTCAACAAGGTGGCAACCGCCGTGCAGATGCGGCTCGATGTATTTGCCCTGCGGCTTGCGCCGCCGGTCTATGCCCGGCTGAAGGTGCTGGCGGGCAGCCGCTGGACCAATGACGGCGAGATCGTGATCATGGCGCGGGCGCACCGGACCCGCGAGGCGAACCGGGCCGACGCCCGCGAGCGGCTGGCCGAAATGGTTGCCAAGGCCCATGTCGCGCCGCAACGTCGCATCAAGACGCGACCGTCCAAATCGGCCAAGGAAAAACGCATGGTCGGCAAGGCCGTGCGGGGCGAGGTCAAGCGCGGCCGGGGTAAAGTGGAGCTGGACTGATGTACGACCTGAAGACCACCGCGACCGACAAGCCTGAGTTCTACCGCGATCTGCTCGCCGCCGCCGATGCGCTGACTGCCGGCGAGCGCGATGCCATTGCCAACATGGCCAATGTCGCGGCGTTGCTGTTCGACTGGTTGCCGGCGCTCAACTGGGCGGGCTTCTACCGAACGATCGGACGGGAGCTGGTGCTCGGCCCGTTCCAGGGCAAGGCAGCCTGCATTCGCATTCCCTTCGGCCAGGGTGTGTGCGGGGCGGCTGCCGCCACGGCGACGAGCCAGCTGGTCGAAGACGTCCATGCCTTCCCCGGCCATATCGCCTGCGACGCGGCCAGTCGCTCCGAGCTCGTCGTGCCGGTGATGACGAACGGCGCGGTGGCGGCCGTGATCGATCTCGACAGCCCCGATCTGGCGCGGTTCGACGCCGATGACCGAGCCGGGATCGAGGCGCTGGCCGCACGGCTGGCCCCGCGAATCTGCCCCTGAACGGGACAGGTCGTCACGCAGCCGTTCCCTTTCGGCCGGCATCGTGGAATGCTAAACAAACCGTTAAGCAAATGGCGGAAATGGCGGCCTTTTGTGGGTTTCGAGACGGAGCATTTACCATGGCTAGGCGCGCAATTGCTGGCATAATCGCAACGCTGGGCCTGATTCCCGCGGCCGCCATGGCCCAGATGGACGCGCGAGTCGGAGCGCCCCCGATCCCGGCGACACCGCCGATGAGCGCACCGGCGCCGCAGCCGCAGGCGATGCCCGCCGTGCCGCGCCCCGCGATGCCGCCGGCGCCGGGCAGCGATCGCTGGGTGTCGGTGCCCGGGGGCTGGAACGCCTATCGGGCGCCGAGCTATGGCTTCACCCTGCCGCGCTACTGGATCGCGCCGAGCTACTACATCGACGACTACCGGGGACTTGGCCTGCCGACGCCGGCGCCGGGCTATGGCTGGTCGCGCTATTACGACGACATGGTGCTGACCGACCGGTGGGGCCGGGTCTACGACTGGCGCGACGGGCGGGACCTGCGCGAGGGGCAGGGAGGCTATCGTCCGCGCCACCGCGACCGCAGCGGCATCGTCGGGGCCATCGTCGGGGGCGCGGTCGGGGCGCTGACCGGCAATCTGATCGCGGGCGCCGGTTATCGCCTGGCGGGCTCGCTGATCGGCGGCGGCGTCGGCGCGCTGGCGGGGCAGGCGATCGACCGCGACAGCGATCATCGTGGCGGGGGCGACTGGGGGTATGAGCGCGGCTATCGCCCACGGGGGCCTCACTGGTTCATGGGCGACTATAACGGCGGCTACAGCTGCGGTTGCGGCCAGACGATCACGACGACGACCACGACCTATGCCCAGCCGATCGTCACCCGCAAGGTGAGTTATGTCACTGAATATGTTCGGGTTCCGGTAAAGCGCGCCAAAGTGATCCGGACCAAGGAGCGGCAGCTGAGCGGAAGCTGATCGTTAGCGGGGGGCAAGGCCCCCGAAAGTGACCAGGCTTTCCGCCCCGCTGGCCGACAGCGCGGAAACGCCGACGAACGTGTCGTCGACGATGATGCCCTTGAGCACCTCGCTCGTCGCCGATCCGGCGACGTCGCGCGACGATTCCCACGCCGTCTGGTCGGCGCGGCGCCAGCGGATGCGATAGCCCGACGCGCCCGGCACCGCCGTCCATTTGACCGTCGTGTCGGTCGCAACCGCGCCCTCGAGCACGACAGACGCGGGCGCGCCCGGCGCGGACGCGAGCTGGCGCAGGACCGCGACATTCAGCGCGGTCACCTTCGCGAGATAAGGGAAGTCCATCCGGTCGACGGTGTCGCCGTAGACGCGGCCGTTTTCGGTGCGCAAATTCTGGTGCTGCGCGTCGTAATTCTCGACGCCGACGGTGAAGCGGACGGCGGGGTAGCCCGCCTCGAGCAGCGGCGTGTGGTCGCCGCCGCGCCCGAAGCGGTCGGGACGGCGCACGAGGAAGGCCGACAGCCCGCCCTTGTCCGCGGTCGCGACGTCGCCGATGCGCTTGGCGAGCGCGCGCGACGAACTGTCGTCCTCGCCGCCCGAAGCGCGGCGGAGCTTCGCCGCGGCCAGATCCTCGACGGCGCGCACGCCCTCGCTGAACACCCTGACACGGTCGGCGACGACGCGCCCGTCCTGCCCCTTGGTATTACCGACGATGTCGTTGTTGAGCATCGCCGCGATGGTCCAGCCGCGCCGCTTGGCGGTGTCGGCGAGCAGCACGCCGCCCCAGAGTCCCTGTTCCTCGGCCGACAACACCGCATAGACAATGGT
Source organism: Sphingomonas sp. (assembly GCA_965249705.1). Taxonomy (GTDB): domain Bacteria; phylum Pseudomonadota; class Alphaproteobacteria; order Sphingomonadales; family Sphingomonadaceae; genus Sphingomonas_O. Next base: position 691,930 of record CBDFMO010000013.1, read on the forward strand.
GGCTGCGTGCCTTTCCTTCGACAGGATGCGCGCGGCCTCCATCACCAGCGCCACGCCCGACGCATCGTCGTTGGCGCCGGGCGCCGCGCCGGTCGCGTCCATCACGTCCGAATTGCGGCTGTCGATGTGGCCGGAGACGATGACGATGTGATTCGGGTCCCCCGTTCCGCGCTGGATGCCGAGCACGTCCTCGACGATCAGGCCATTGGGCGCGCGCGGCCCGTCGAAGCGGGCGCTCGGCCGGTCGACGGTGATGCAGCCGCCACAGGCAGCGGAAAGCTTCTGGAACTCGCCCGCCACCCAGTTCCGCGCGGCCCCGATGCCGCGCTTCGGGTCGGTCGTGGTCGAGGCGCTGTGCCGGGTGCCGAACGACACGAGCTTTTCGACGGTGGCCCGAAGCGCTTCGGGTTGCGGCCGGGCAGGCTGCGGTCCGGCAGGCTGCGCCTGGGCCGCCGAGGCGACGAGCGCAAAGGTCACAAAGGTCGCACGATATCGGCCTGATCCGACGTTGAACCGTGGCCGGGGTGCGACGAACCGAGCGGCGCGCGAGGGGGTGTGCGGGAGCGTTGTCATGCGGTGCAAGCAAGCACAGATCGCCCGCTGTAGGACAGCGGTTTTTTCAGCTCAGGCGGTCGAGGGCCTCGGTATCCAAACCGCCGGGCACGATCATCACCGGGCAGGGCAACGATCCTGCCTCGCTGGCGAAGTGCGACACCAACGGGCCCGGCGCGCCGCTTGCCGCGGCGCCCAGCACGAGCGCGGCGACATTGGCGTTGCCGGCAATGGCCTTGCGAATCAGCGGCACCGGCTCTCCCGCCTCGACAAGGATCGAGGGGTGGATGCCCTGTTCCTCGCTCAGCATGCCCGCCGCGCCCGCAACCAGCGCCTCGACATGCTGGCGCGCCTCTTCCTCCATCGTCGCCTGCACGCCGCTGAGCCCGACGAATTCGACGGGCGGGATGAGCGCCAGGATCTGGACCGATCCGCCGGTCTTGGCGGCACGCCGCGCCGCGAAGCGCAACGCAACTTCGGCCTCCGGCGTTTCGTCGATGACGACAAGATATGTGCGCATCTAAAATCTCCCCTGGGAGCCAAGCTGCACACAAGGAAGCCTTGACCGCAAGCCCCGCAATCGGGGAAGGCGGGCTTGACGCTACGGCCACAAGGAACCGCAATGCCGATCGAGCTGAAGATGCCCGCCCTGTCCCCGACCATGGAGGAAGGGACGCTTGCGAAATGGCTCGTGAAAGTGGGCGATGTGGTCAAGTCCGGCGACGTGATGGCCGAGATCGAGACCGACAAGGCGACGATGGAATTCGAGGCGGTCGACGAGGGCACGGTGACGTCGATCACCGTCGCCGAGGGCACCGAGGGCGTGAAGGTCGGCACGGTCATCGCGACGATCGCGGGCGAGGGCGAGGATGCGAGCTCTCCCTCTCCCCTCCGGGGAGAGGGTCGGGGAGAGGGGGCGAGCGCTGCTATCATCGAGGCCACTCCTGCCGCTCACAGCCCCTCTCCCCCCGCCGCTGTCGCGGCTCCGCCCTCTCCCCAGAGGGGAGAGGGAGAAGATCGTATCCTCGTCTCCCCGCTCGCCAAGCGGCTGGCGGCGGACAAGGGCCTCGATTTGTCGACGCTCAAGGGGACGGGCCCGAACGGGCGCATCGTGAAAGCCGATGTCGAGAGCGCAACGCCCGGCGCCGCGAAGGCCGCGCCGGCCGCGTCTGCCGTTGCGCCAGCGCCCGTGGCTGCGCCCGCCGCTCCGGCGCCCGCTGCCCCCTTCACCACCGATATCCCGCACGAAGCGGTCAAGCTGTCGAACATCCGCAAGGTCATTGCGCGCCGCCTGACCGAATCGAAACAGACGATCCCGCACATCTATTTGACGGTCGACGTGCGCCTCGACGCGCTGCTGAAACTGCGCGGCGAGCTGAACGGGGCGCTGGAAGCGCGGGGCGTCAAGCTCAGCGTCAACGACATGCTGATCAAGGCGCTGGCGCTCGCGCTGATCGAAACGCCGGTGTGCAACGTCAGCTTCGCAGGCGACACACTGATCAAGTACAGCCGCGCCGACATCTCGGTCGCGGTGTCGACGCCGACGGGGCTGATCACGCCGATCATCGTCGATGCCGCGTCGAAGTCGATGAGCGCGATCTCGGTCGAGATGAAGGCGCTCGCCGAAAAGGCCAAGGCCGGAAAGTTGCAGCCGCACGAATTCCAGGGCGGCACTGCGAGCCTGTCCAACATGGGCATGTTCGGCATCAAGCAGTTCGAAGCCGTCATCAACCCGCCGCAAGGCGATGATCATGGCGATCGGCGCGGGCGAGAAGCGGCCGTACATCGTCGACGACGCGCTGGGCGTGGCGACGGTGATGAGCGCGACGGGCTCGTTCGACCACCGCGCCATCGACGGGTCCGACGGGGCGCAGCTGATGAAGGCGTTCAAGGCATTGGTGGAGAGCCCGCTGGGGTTGGTGGCTAGGTGACTACCCCCTCTCCCTCCCCCAAGTGGTCGCGGGCCCCTCCCTCTCCCGCAAGGGGAGAGGGGAGGGGCCCGCTCGGCAAAGCCCCTCTCCCCTTGTGGGAGAGGTGAGGGGCATGGATGCCGAAGCAGTGGGACGCCGAGACCAAGCCGACTTTGCCGAACTTCTCGCGCGAGCGAAAGTGGATGCGGCGCAACCCCAACGAATGCCGAGCGGGCGTCTATGGAACATGCTGCGCGACAAGCCGACTGGCAGATGTTCAAGTTCAGAACGGCAGACGAGTCATCGCACCCTATATCGTCGATTTCGTCTGTCTCGAACGTTCTTCCGTCGATCATCGAAGCAGACGGATCGGCCAGCATGCCGACAACCGCGCCGACCTCCGTCGGGATGCGTTTTTGACCCGACGAGGGTTTTCACCGTCCTTGCGTTTTTGGAACGACGACAGTCTTATCAAACGGCGAGCGGCGTTTTCGATGCGATATTTACGCGCGCTGACATCCCCTCACCCTCCCACCGCTACGCGGCGGGAGCAAACCCCGCCCCACGGGGTGTTGCTTCCCTCTCCCGCATGGGGGAGAGGGATTAGAAGGAGTATCCCATGCCTGACACCTACGATCTCATCGTCCTCGGCTCCGGACCCGGCGGCTATGTCGCGGCGATCCGCGCGGCGCAGCTCGGGCTCAAGGTCGCGATCGTCGAGCGCGAATTGCTCGGCGGCATCTGCCTCAACTGGGGGTGCATCCCGACCAAGGCGCTGCTGCGCTCGGCGGAGGTGCTGCATTATATGCAGCACGCCAAGGATTACGGCCTGAAGATCGAGGGCACCGCGTCCGCCGATCTGGAGGCGGTGGTGAAGCGGTCGCGCGGGGTGGCGAAGCAGCTCAACCAGGGTGTCACGCACCTGATGAAGAAGAACAAGATCACGGTGCACATGGGCGACGGTGCACTGACGTCCGCCACCACGCTCACCGTGACCAAGGAGGGCAAGGCGACCGAGCTGGCCGCCAAGAACATCATCGTCGCAACCGGTGCGCGGGCCCGCGATCTGCCGTTCGCCAAGGCAGACGGGAAGCGCATCTGGACGTACCGGCATGCGATGGTGCCGCCCGAAATGCCGACGAAGCTGCTGGTCATCGGATCGGGCGCGATCGGGATCGAGTTCGCGAGCTTCTACAACGACATGGGCGCGAAGGTGACGGTCGTCGAAATGCTCGACCGGATCGTACCGGTCGAGGATGCCGATGTCTCGACCTTCCTCCACAAGTCGCTGGTCAAGCAGGGCATCGACATCCGCCCCTCGACGGGCGTGCAGGCGATCGCGGACACGGGCGGCGGCATCAGGGCGGAGATCAAGGCGGCGGACGGCAAGATTACGACCGAGGACTTCAGCCATGTCATCGTGGCGGTCGGCATCGTGCCCAATACCGAGAATATCGGGCTGGAGGCGCTCGGCGTCGACATGGACCGCGGGTTCCTGAAGACCGACCCGATGTGCCGCACCAACGTGCCCGGCCTGTGGGCGATCGGCGACATCACCGCGCCGCCGTGGCTGGCGCACAAGGCGAGCCATGAAGGCGTGATCGCGGCGGAAGCGATTGCGGGGCTGCACCCGCATGCGATGGACCCGAAGAACATTCCGGGCTGCACCTATTGCCACCCGCAGGTGGCGAGCGTCGGCCTGACCGAGGCCAAGGCCAAGGAAGCGGGGCACGAGGTGAAGGTCGGCAATTTCCCCTTCATCGGCAATGGCAAGGCGATTGCGCTCGGCGAGGCCGAGGGGTTTGTGAAGACGGTGTTCGACGCGAAGACCGGCGAGCTGCTCGGCGCGCACATGGTCGGCGCCGAAGTGACCGAGCTGATCCAGGGCTATACCGTCGGCAAGACGGCGGAACTGGTCGAGCAGGACTTCATGCAGACCGTCTATCCGCACCCGACGCTCAGCGAGATGATGCACGAAAGCGTGCTGAGCGCGTACGGGCGGGCGCTGCATTTCTGACGGCCGTGTTCGGGCCGTCACCCTGAACGTGTTTCAGGGTCCGTTTCTCCACCGCTGCGGTCGTTCGGGCGGAAAGGTGGATGCTGAACCAAGTTCAGCATGACGACGCCCGTTTATCGGGAGCCCCTTCCCCTGCCGCCGCGCGCCGCTAAGCTGTGTTTGAAAGAAAAAGGGGAATTTCATGCGCCTGTTGCTCACTGCCGCCCTTGTGTCCTGCGCCGCGCCGGTGCTCGCCGACACCGTCCACATCACCGCCGCCCGCATGATCGACGTGCAGACGGGGGCCGTCGTGCAGAACCCGATGATCAACGTCACCGACGGGCGGATCACGGGCATTGCCGATGCGCGCACGGTGCGGCTGAAGGGCGACGAGAAGCTGATCGACCTCGGCGACCGCACGATCCTGCCCGGGCTCATCGACATGCATGTCCACCTGACCTCGCTGGCCGAGATCGGCGGCTATCGCGGGCTGCAATACACCGATGCCTTCTGGGGCGCAGTGGGCGTGGCGAATGCGAAGAAGACACTCGATGCCGGGTTCACGACCGTGCGCAATGTCGGCTCTTGGGGGTTCCAGGACGTGGGGCTGCGCCAGGCGATCGACGGCGGCTGGGTCGTCGGGCCGCGGATCGTGACGGCGGGCTATGCGATCGGCGCGACCGGCGGGCATTGCGACGACAATGCGCTGCCGCCGTCCTACGACAAGAAGCAGGACTCGGTCGTCAATTCGCCCGACGAAGCGCGCGCCAAGGTCCGCTGGCTGCACAAATATGGCGCACAGGTCATCAAGATCTGCGCGACCGGCGGCGTGTTCTCGCTGGGCGACAGCGTCGGCGGGCAGCAGCTGAGCCTCGAGGAGATGAAGGCGATCGCCGACGAGGCGCACATGCTGCACCTGCGCGTCGCGGCGCACGCGCATGGCGACGAGGGGATCAAGGCCGCCATCCTCGCCGGCATCGACACCATCGAGCATGTCAGCCTGGCGTCGGACGAAGCGATCAAGCTCGCCATCGCCCATGGCACCTGGTTCGACATGGATATCTACAACGACGACTATATCCTGGCGACAGGCACGGCGAACGGCACCGAGCAGCAAAGCCTCGACAAGGAAAAGGCGATCGGGCTGAAGCAGCGCCAGACGTTCCAGCGCGCGGTGAAGGCGGGCGTGCCGATGCTGTTCGGCACCGACGCGGGCGTCTATCCGCACGGCGACAATGGCCGCCAGTTCGCCAAGATGGTGCAATGGGGGATGACGCCGCTGCAGGCGATCCAGGCCGCGACGGTCAGCGCCGCCAAGGCGCTGGGGCGCGAGAGCGATGTCGGCGCGGTTGCGGTGGGCCGCTATGCCGACCTGATCGCGGTCGACGGCGATCCGCTGAAGGACGTGCGCGTGCTCGAGAAGGTCGCGGTCGTCGTGAAGGGCGGGGTGGTGGTCAAGAGCCAGTGACCGCGCGCATCGCGGCGGGGCTGGCGCTGATCGCGGCCGCCCTGCTGCTGGGCGTGCCGGCAGCCGGCGGTTGGCTCGCCGGTTTCGACGTGCCGCTGTTCCACCTGATGGCGCTGACGCCCGCGTCGAGCCACGCGCTGGTGGCCGCCACCCAGTTCGTGTCGCACTTCGGCGATGTTGGCGTGCGGAGCAGCGTCGTCATTCTGGTCGCCGCGGTGTTCGTCGCGCGGCATTGCTGGCGGTCCGGCGGGGTTTACCTGATCATCGTCGCGCTCTCGATCCTGGGCCATACCCAGGCCAAGATCCATTTCGCGCGGGCGCGGCCGCACCTGACGCCCTGGCTCGATTATGCGGGGGACATGAGCTACCCAAGCGGCCATGCGGCGGGATCTATGGTCGTGCTGCTTGCCGCCGCGCTGCTGATCCGCGAGCGGCGGCTGCATTGGGCGGCGGTCGCGCTGTCGCTCGCCATCGGGCTCACGCGACCGATGCTGGGCATGCACTGGCCGACCGACGTGATCGGCGGCTGGCTGTGGGGCGCGGGCTTCGCGCTCGCCGGGACAGGGATCGCAATGAAGCTGGGGCTGCCGCGCGTCCGGGTGGTTGCCGCCTAGAGCGGCGCGCACGCTTCCTCGAGCCAGGCCTTTGCCGCGCCGTCGAGCTGTGGCCCGACGATGCGCAGGACATCGGCGTGATAGCCGTCGAGCCAGGCGCGCTCGGCGGGGCTGAGCAGCGCGGGCTCGATCATCGTCTTGTCGATGGGGGCGAAGGTCAGCGTCTCGAAGCCCAGCATCGGCATGTCGCCGCCGGGAATCTCGCGCACCTCGACGAGGACGAGATTCTCGATCCGGATGCCGTAATGGCCGGGTTTGTAATAGCCGGGCTCGTTCGACAGGAACATGCCGGCGCGCAGCGGTTCGCTGGTGCCGGCCTGGCCGCCGGTCGGCTTGGCAATGCGCTGCGGCCCTTCGTGCACGGCGAGGAAGGCGCCGACGCCATGGCCGGTGCCGTGCGCATAGTCGCAGCCCGCCGCCCAGAGATATTGCCGGGCAAAGGCATCGAGCTGGCCGCCGCTGGTGCCGTCCGGGAAGACCGCCGCCGCAATGGCAATGTGCCCCTTGAGCACGCGGGTGAAGCGGTCGCGCACTTCGGCGGGCGGGGTGCCGGGACCGACCCAGATGGTGCGCGTCACATCGGTCGTGCCGTCGGCATATTGCCCGCCGCTGTCGCACAGATAGACCGAGGACGGCTCGATCCGCCGGTCGGTCTCCGCGCTCGCCTTGTAATGCATGATCGCGCCGTGGGGACCCGCGCCCGAGATGGTGTCGAAGCTCAGGTCGAGCAGCTTGCCCGTGGCCTCGCGGAAGCGGCGCAGCTGGTCCGAGGCCGAGATTTCGGTGAGGCTGCCCAGGGGCGCCTCGACCGATAGCCAGTGGAGGTAGCGCGAGAGCGCGGCGCCGTCGCGCGCCTGGGCCGCGCGCTGGCCGGCCTGTTCGGCGTGGTTCTTGATCGCCTTGGCCAGGATCGCCGGGTCGCGCGCCTCGACGATCCGCGCCCCGCCCTTGGCCAGAGCGTCGAAAACCGCGACGACCGCGCCATCGGGATCGGCGGCAATCGCCTTGCCCGAAAGCGTCGCGAGCATCGGCGCGAAGTCGGTCCGGTCGTGCAGGCGAACGCCATTGCCGAGCGCGGCGCGTACCGTGTCGTCGATCTTTTCGGGCGCCACGAACAAATCGGCGGTCGCATCGGCGTGCAGAATCGCAAAGGCGAGACCCACGGGCGTGTGCGTCACGTCGTCGCCGCGCAGGTTGAAGGTCCAGGCAATCGAATCGAGCGCGGTCATCACCGTCGCGTCCAGCCCCTCGCGCGTCAGCCAGTCGGCAATCTCGGTGCGCTTGTCGGCGGCACTGCGGCCGGCGAGTTCGGTGTCGTGAACCTTGACCCTGGCCGGGGACATGGCCGGCTTGTCAACCCAGACGGCGTCGACGGGATTGGCGGCGACCGGGACCAGCGTCACGATCTTCCCGACCGTTTCCACCCACTTCCGGGTGTGCAGCCAGGGGTCATAGCCGATCCGCGCGCCGGCGGGCGCGTGCGCGCGGAGCCAGTCGGCAATGCTCGACTGCGGGACGCCGACATAGTCCCAGTGCGCGCCATCGACCTGCTGCTGCACCTGCAACGTATAGCGCCCGTCGACGAAAATGGCTGCGCGGTCGGCAAGCACGGCGGCAGCCCCCGCCGACCCCTTGAAGCCGGTCAACCATTCGAGGCGCTTGGCATAGTCGCCGACATATTCGCTCATATGCTCGTCGGTCAGCGGCACGACGAAGCCGTCGAGCCCGTCGGCCGCAAGCTGCGCGCGGAATGCCGCCAGGCGGCGGCCGTAGTCGGGCAGGTCGTGGTCGGCCATCAGGCAGCCCTCGCCGAGAGTTCGAGGCCAGTCACTTTCATGATGCCCATCAGCGTAGCAAGGGTCGGGTTCCCTTCCGGGCCTGTTGCCTTGTACAGCGCTTCGCGGCTGAGGCCGGTTTCGCGCGAAACCTGCGAGATGCCACGGGCCCGCGCGATGACGCCGAGCGCGGCGGTGACGACCGAGGGATCGCCGCTGGCAAATGCTTCGGCCAGCAAGGCGGCCTGTTCCTCGGGCGTATCGATCGCGTCGGCCGCGTCGAACGGAAACGTCTCAACTGCCATTTTCGTCTCTCCACTCGGCGGCCAGCTTGCGCGCCCGTTCAATGTCGCGCGGCTGGCTGCCCTTGTCGCCGCCGCATAGCAAGACAACAGCCGTCCTGCCTTCCCGCGTGAAATAGACCCTATATCCAGGGCCGTGATCCACGCGAAGTTCCGCCAGCCCGTCGCCCAGCGATTTGGCATCGCCGAACAAGCCGATCTGGATACGCGCGAGCCGGCGTTTGATGGCCTTGACGGCAATGTCATCGCGTAATTCGTCAAGCCATTGTCCAAACGCCGCGGTCCGGCGCAGTTCCAGCTCTGCCATCTAAGTGACGACGCGCCGATTGTCAACTTTAGTTGGCACGCGCCAGGAAGTTTCTCAGCGCATCGGTCACGGCCTCGGGCTTTTCCCAGGTGATGAAATGGCCCGCATCGGGTTCCTTCACAAGGTGCAGGTCGGCGCAGAGGTCTTCGAGGCCGACGAGTTGCGACGGGGTCAGCGCCTTGTCCTTCATGCCCCAGACCACGAGCACCGGCATCTGGAGCACGGGGAAGGGCGCGTCGAGATAGGCGGGGCGCTCGGGCGTTTCGTCCATGGCCGGCACGACGATGGGGGCGGCACGGTACCAGTTGAGCATCGCCTCAACGGCGCCGGGCTGCGACCATTCGTCGAGATAGGCGGCCTTTTCCTCGGGCGAGAAATCGAGGTCGAAATGCCCCTTGAACGTCTTGTCGAAAAAGTTGTCGAGGTCGCCCGCGATGTAGTTTTCCATCCCGGGCACGCGGAAGGCGCGGATATATTGCGAGGCCTCGCGCTGGCCCCTGTCGTCGAAGGTCGAACGCTGGAAGACGAGCGGATGCGGCGCATTGACGATGGCAAGGCGTTCGACGCGCCCGGGATGCTTGAGCGCCGCCCCCCAGGCAATCGCGCCGCCCCAGTCATGGCCGACGAGGGTAAACCGGTCGACGCCGACCGCATCGGCCAGCGCCATCAGGTCGGCAATCGGCTTGTCGTGCGTGTAATTCTCGACGCCCTCGGGCTTCGACGAGCGGGCAAAGCCGCGCTGGTCGGGCGCGAAGACGCGGTAATCCGCCGACAGCGCCGCGAGCTGATGCCGCCATGTCCGCGCGCTTTCGGGAAAGCCGTGGAGGAAGAAGACGGCAGGCGCGCCCTCGGGCCCGCCGTGCGTCACGTCCAGCTCGACACCGGTGGGGAGGGTGAAGCGCGTACGGGTCAGGTCGGTCATTCTACTCTCCGTTCGCCCTGAGATTGTCGGTCCCGAAGAGAACCGCGGGTCAAAAGCCGTTCTGTCTTTGGCACCGTCAGAACGCAAGGACGGGGCTTCGACAAGTTCTGCCCGAACGGATTTGGGCGGCGGGGTCGCCAAAGGCGGCTTGGCAGGAAGCGGTGGGGTGCGGGAAGGCAGGTTCGGGATCATCGACCTGTCACAATGGATGTGTGTGCAACCGAATCGAGAGCAACCCTTGCGCCCCCGCATGGCCATGAAACAGCATCGAAAGGCGCAAAAAGCGGACCCCGTTTGCCGCGCTCATTCCTCCGGCAGGCTCACGAGGTTCGTCGTGGCAAAGCGCACGCCCCGCTCGGCCTGAATGCTGTCGGCCAATGACCGCACGGCATCGATCGGACCTTTGAGAATAGTGCTTTCAAGACAGTTGTCGTGATCGAGATGGACGTGAGTCGTCGAGACTACGATGTCATGGTGCTCGTGCTGTAAGTGCAAGAGCCGCCCCGCCAGCGCACGCACATGATGGTCGTAAACATAGGATAGATTGGCCACGCACAGTTGCTGCCCCGTCTGCTGCAGCTTGCGGCTATCGACCTCTCGACGGATCAGATCGCGGACAGCTTCGGAACGGCTCTGATAGCCTTGTGCCTTCACGATGTCGTCGAAGTCGGCGGCCATGTCCTCATCGAGCGAGAATGTGACGCGTTGCACGATGACTCCTCCCTTCCCAAAATTTTCTGTCGTTGAGTGCATCCGCAACGCCCACCGCCCCGTAGCTGTGGCGAATTCAATGTAAGCAGATGTTGCGCAAATATCTTACCGAGAGGGATTGCCATGAACGTCGGGTCTGTCCCTCGCCTGGGTGTCAACGTGCTGATCGTTGCGGGAGGATGCTCGCTTTTAATCCAGGCTGCAAACGCTGCGCCGAACGAAAGCCCCGACGCGGATCGGGCGAGGTCGAGCGACATCGTCGTCACCGGCCGCGCGACCGACCTGATCGGCATTGCGGGCGCCGCGTCCGAGGGGGTCGTTGGCCGGATCGATCTCGAAGACCGGCCGATCCAGCGCGTCGCCGAACTGCTCGAAACAGTGCCAGGCTTCATCGCCACGCAACACTCGGGCGGCGGCAAGGCCAACCAGTATTTCCTCCGGGGCTTCAACCTCGATCATGGCACCGATTTTGCGGTGTTTCACGACGGCGTCCCGCTGAATATGCGAACTCATGGCCATGGCCAGGGCTACCTCGACCTGAACTTCATCATTCCCGAGCTCGTCGATACGCTGACCTTCGCCAAGGGACCTTACCGTGCCGAGAACGGCGACTTCGCGACCGCCGGGTCAGGCCGTTTCAAAACAGTCGACACGCTCGAAGCACCCTTTGTCAAAGTCGAAGTCGGCACCAGCAACTTCTACCGGATCGTTGCTGCGGGATCGACGAAGCTTGGCGCGGGCACGCTGCTTCTCGGCGCCGAAACGCGCTACGATGACGGACCGTTCGAGCTGCCACAGGATTTGAAGCTGGCGAGCGGTTTCGCGAAATGGACGGGGCCGCTGGCGGGCGGCACGTTGCGGGCGAGCGCAACAGCCTATCACGTCAAGTTCCGTTCGCCCGAACAGGTGCCGCTGCGTGCGATCCAAAGCGGTTTGATCGGTCGGCTTGGGTTTCTCGACAGCGATCTGGGCGGCGAGACAACGCGCTTCGGTGGCGTGCTCAACTGGACGAATGATTCAAAGTTGCCGCTAAATGTGCTTGCCTATGCGCATTATTACGACTTCCGGCTCACGTCGAACTTCACCTATTTCCTCGACGATCCGGTTAATGGCGACGAGTTCGAACAGCAGGATCGCCGCTTTGTCATCGGTGGCCGTGTCGACAAGCGCTTCGGCTTCGACGTCGGTATGCCTGTCGACTTGCTGATCGGGGCCGAGGGCCGGTATGATTTCATCGATCCGGTAGTGCTGTACCGTACCGACGCGCGACGCGTGGTATCGACCGTGCGCCGCGACAAGGTCACCGAAGGTTCGGGCGCGTTGTTTGCCGAGGCGACGATCCACCCGACATCGACGATCCGCATTCTGGTCGGGGGACGCGCGGATCGCTACACCTTCGACGTCCGTTCCGACCTCGCGGCCAATAGCGGCAGGAGCAGCGCGACGCGCGTCAGCCCGAAGGCGTCGATTGCCTGGGCTCCGCTCGACCAACTTGAACTCTACGCCAATTACGGGCGCGGCTTCCATTCGAACGATGCGCGCGGCACGAGCATCAACATCGACCCGAACACCGGCAGTGCCGCCGATCGCGTCGATGCGCTCGTGTCCGCAACCGGATACGAAGGTGGCGTGCGGATCAAGCCGATCGATGGCTTGACGCTGACGGGCACCTATTGGTGGCTCGATCTCAAGTCCGAACTCTTGTTTTTGGGTGATGGCGGCACGACCGAGGCGCAGGGACCATCCAAACGTCGTGGATTTGAACTCAGCGCCTTTTACCAGCCGGCGCGCTGGCTGACGGTCGATGCCGAATTTACCCAATCGCGCGGGCGGCTCACCGACCTGCCCGATGGTGCCAATTATATTCCGGGTGCGATCGAAACGGTCATTGCGGGCGGTGTCGTCGCAAAATATGGCAAGGCGTCCTTCGCCGTTCGGGCGCGCCATTTCGGCAGCTACAGCCTAATCGAGGATAACAGCGTTCGCGCCGACCCGCTGACTGTCATCAACGCGCGGATCGAGTATCAACTGGGGCGCGTCGAATTGGCGACCGATCTGCTCAACGCGTTCAATGCCAAAGACAATGAGATCGAGTATTTTTACGCCTCGCGTCTGTCCGGCGAACCTGCGGGAGGCGTCGAAGATCGCCATATCCGCCCCGTCGAGCCACGCCAATTGCGCGTTTCGGCCACGGTTCGCTTCTGATGATCGCCTTGTCGCGAGGCCAAGACCTTAGAGCGCAAAGGGCGGTCGCCTAGAGCCAGGACGAACGGTCAGCGGCGTGAAGCCAGTTCCTCGGTCGTGGCAGGCGTGCTTGGCGATATGCCGCCCGGGCTCCGCTTCGAACTCGATGGAGGCGGCCTGGGTCATCACGGTGTCGCCACGGCGCGCACGTCTGCGGTACCGGAGCGGGCGTCGGCGCCGGGCAAAACGTCGAGCTTAGGAGCGTTTTAACCCGTAGCCGCTAGGGCGTAGCTGCATATTGCGGGGGCGACGATGCTGGCGAAACTGGTGATGGGAATGGGCTTGCTCGGTGTGGGCGGGTATGTCGGCTACACGGTGATGAACCACGACCCGGCTGTTTATCCGTACTCCAAGGCGCAGGTGGAGGAGATGCTGGCGTCTTCGGAACTGAAGATGCCGCGGCGCACGAAGGACGGGGAAATCCGGATCTGGGGCGATGGCACGTCCGATCGCGGCGTCGCGCTGAAAATGACTTACAACGACGGCGACGCGAGCACCCCCGTCCTCGCCTGCGAAGCGGTGCTGACCGTCGTCGAGCCGGCAAAGACGCGCGTCAATGCCGACTGCGGGGCCCCGAACTCGGGTTCAGCCATTGCGAACACCGAGATGGCGATCAGGGCGCCCATGTTCGAGGAATATATCGATGCCACGCTGCAGAAGCGGGCCTTCGACCGTCAGATCGTCGACAACAAGGAAATGGCCCTGGTCATGCACAACATGGGCGGCATGCAGCGCGAGGCGCTTCAGCGCTCCGACGAAGCCCAGCGCCTCCAGGCGAACGGCAACTAGGGCGCGATCGGATGTCCGGTCGCCTTATTGCTGGCTGTTGCGCAATCGGTGCGGCCTGGGCCGTGTCGAACGCCATTGGGTCCGACCATGGGCTCGTCCTCGCGCAGCCGGCATCCGAAGCGCTGGCGCGGCTCTCACGGGCGGACAGGGTGGTCGAGGGCACGGGCATGGGCAGCCTGACGATCGCGCCGGACGACACGCTCGGGAATACGGCCATCATCAAGATCCACCGTGCGGGAGATCCCCACACCGTTCCCTGCCGAGTCACGGTCAGCGCGGTGTCGGAAGCATCGTCGCGCGCCGATGTGGACTGTCGCCAGCCCGGCGCCGGCACCAGCGGCGCTCAGGAGGTCGCGACCCAGGCGATCACGCTCGTGATGCGCGAGCATGTGCGCGCGTCGGTTGAGAACCGTGCCTATGATATCGATGGCGTCGCCAATGCCATGATGATGCTCGTTGCGGCCAATGGAGCGAAACTGGCGGGATCGATGCAGGGAGGCCCTCGCCAGCACGAGGACGCGCAATAGGCTATTATCGATTGCGAGTAGCCCGCGTTATCCGCGACTCAAAAATGACAGATCGAGCAGAGGCCCCTGCCGTGCACCCTATAGGTAACTCACCGTCAACGGCACTTCCGGCAGCGGGATGAACTCTGCGTCGTCCCCAGGGACGGTCGGAAAGCGACCCGCTTTCCAGTCGTGTTTGGCCGCATTGATGCGGTCGCGCGACGACGACACGAAGTTCCAGAAGACGTGGCGCCTGGTCGCGAACGCGCCCCCGCCCAGCAGCATCGCGCGCGAGGGCGCAGAGGCTGCCAGGGTGGCGGCATGGCCGGGCGCGATGATGGTGAGCGTGAACAGGTCGAGCGGCGCGCCGTCGAGGCTGGCCGCGCCTTCGGTCACCAGCACCGCGCGCTCGTCGGCCTCGGCATCGATCGGGATGCTGGCCCCGGCGTCGAGGAGGATATCGGCGTAGATCGTCGGCGCGTGGCAGGTCGTGGCGGCGGTCGCGCCCCAGAGACTGCCCATCAGCACGCGCGCCGACACGCCCGGCGTCTCGACCAGCGGCAGCGCGTCGGGCGCGACATGTTCGAAAGCCGGATCGATCTCTTCCTTGCCGTCGGGCAGCGCGAGCCAGGTCTGCATGCCGTAGAAGGCTGGTCCCGCCGCGCGCGTCGCCGCGGGCGAGCGTTCCGAATGGACGATGCCGCGCCCCGCCGTCATCAGGTTGATCGCGCCGGGCTCGATCACCGCATGGCTGCCGATCGAGTCGCGGTGCTCGATGGCGCCCTCGAACAGATAGGTGACGGTCGACAGGTTGATGTGCGGGTGGGGGCGGACGTCCATGCCGTGACCGGCGGGCAGGCGCGCAGGGCCGAACTGGTCGACGAAGATGAAGGGGCCGACCATCGTGCGGGTCTTGGCAGGCAAGGTGCGCCGGACCTTGAAGTCGCCGAGATCGTGCGTGACCGGCAGGATGGTTTCCATGGTCACTCGCCCGGTGCCACGGCCTTGATGGCGAGCGCATGCACCCGTTGCCCGGGTAGGTCGCCGAGCGCGCGGTTGACCATGCGTTGCCGTTCGAGCCGCGCGACGCCGGCAAAGGCGGTGCTTTCGACGGTCACGCTGAAGTGCGATTCGCCGGTGCCGTCGTCGCCGCTATGGCCGCTATGTTGCGCACTGTCGTTCGACACGACGAGGCGAGTGGGCGACAGGGCGGCCTGCAGCCGCCGTTCGATTTCGGCGGCGACGGCACCTTTTGCGGGGACATTCATCCGCCCTATATATGCCGATTACCGACCAGCGAGATACCCTTTGAGCACCGAGAATTTCCGCCCCCGCACCCGCTTTCACGGCCGCGTCGAACGTGACGCCCCCTGCAGCGAGCCGGGCTGTCGCGAGCCGGGAGAGTTCCGGGCGCCGCTGAGCGCGGGCAATTTCGACGGGCCGGGCGCGTGGCGGTGGCTCTGCCTCGACCATGTCCGTGAATTCAACGCGAAATATAATTACTTCACCGGCATGTCGCCCGAGGAGATCCAGGCGCAGCAGCGCCCGATGGCGGGGTGGGAACGCGAGACGCGCGCCTTTTCGACGGCCGGCGCCGACCGCGCGCCGCGCTGGGCCGATTTCGCCGATCCGCTCGACGCGATCTCCGGGCGGTTTCGCCGCAGCGCGCCCGAAGAGCGCAAGGACGGCCGCGCGCTGTCGGGCGAGCAGCGGCGCGACCTGAAGACCCTGGGGCTGGAGATCGATGCGGACCGCCGCGCGCTGCGGACCCGCTATTCCGACCTCGTCCGACGCTACCACCCCGACCGCAACGGCGGCGACCGCAGCCATGAGCGCGCCCTGACCGACGTGATCGCCGCCTATCAGCGGCTCAGGGGTTCGGCTGTCTTCGCCTGACGCTCAGCTGCCGCACCCGCCGCAGCCGCCCCCGCACCCACCGCCGCCATCGCCGCCGCTGTCGCCCGACGAACTGCCGCCATCGCTGGCGACGCGCATGCGGTGGAAGTCGTGCCAGGCCGACCCGGCCAGCACGCCCGTGCCGAACAGCGCCACGGCCGTGCCGACTTCGCCGGCCGTCGGTGCCCGCTTCAGCCGGTCGTGGCGCCGGCCGGCCTCGGCGACCGCCGCCAGGCCGGCCCGGGTCCGCCGGTCGAGGACGAACCAGCGGATCGCGGTACCGATCGCCGTCAAGACGAGCAGCGCTGTCAGGTAGCCGACCGGTCGCCCGCGCGCCTCGCCGATCATCAGCTTGATCGTGCCGAACCCGATCAGCAGCACATAGGGCAGCGTTTGCCACCAGCGGATGCGCGCGGCGTCGTCATCACTCATGTACAGGCCGCTGCCCGACAATTTGCGCGCCACCGGTTCGGCATAATCGGCGAGCTGGCGCATGATCGTGGAAAACCTGATGGGCGCCGACAGGGCGAGCACGCGCAGTTCGGCGGCTGTCTCGCCGCGCGCGCCTGCTGCTGCCATGAAGCCGTCCTTCCCCGACAGCAGCAGCGCGCCCCGCGCGAGGAGCCGGGCAACCAGCGCATCGACGAAGCGGCTCTTGCCGCCGCTCAGCACCGCCAGCATGTCGGGATCGGTTACGGCCTGCGTACGCCCCGGGGGCCGCAGGCGGCGGGGGATGACCAGCCCCGCGATGAAGACTGCCAGAAGCAGCGTGAGATACAGGATGAGAAACGGTCCGCCGGTCAGGTCGAAGGGTCCTAGCCCCATGACGATAATCCTTGCCAGAGTTGGACGCACACACCGCCCGCCAGCGCCGCAAGCGCGAGCAGGGCAATCAGGAGGGATTTCCTGACGACGATCCCGTCGCGGGGATGCACCCGCCGCGCGCGGGGATCGTCGTTCAGGCGCCGCGTCGCCGAGGGCCAGAGATCGGCGGGCGGGCTTTCGCCGAAAACGGTTTCGTAGCTTTTGAGCGTGTCGGCGTAGTGCGCGAAGTAACGCGCCTGTTCCGCACGGCCGCCCGCGGTCGGACCGTGATGCAAGTCGCGGCCCAGCACCTGGGGGCAGAAGCGGTCCCAGTAGTCGCGGCTATAGGTCAGGTGCAGGTGCCAGGCCTGATCGACGGCGTCGGACGGCGTGACCGGGTGGCCGGCGACGAGCGCGAGGAAGCAGAAGCGCCGGTATTCCTCGAGAACACGGGCGGCCTGCGTGGCGCTCCAGCCGTTCTCGCGCGCGAGCCGTCGCGCAAAGCCGAGCGCAGCGTCCTCGGGACCGATGGTGTAACGGGACAGCGAGGCCCAGACCGGGTGTCCGGCATACGAAACGGCCAAAAGGTCCGACTCGCTCATTCAAATCCCCATTACACGACTAGGGATTATTTGTCAAGCGAAGCGTCTAGCGGCGACGGGCGATGAGGGCGAGCGGCAGGCCGACGAGGAAGACGTGCGGGAACAGGGCAAGGGCGATCTTGACGGGGTCGGTCTGCGGAAAGTTCGCGGGGTAACGCGCCGCCAGCACGATGCAGTACATGATGCCGTAGAGCAGCACGCCGTAAAGCGCCCCTGCAAGCAGCGCGTGCCGCCTGACCCATTCGCTTCGCCACAGCACGAACAGGAAGACGGCGGTCATCGCCGCCATGATCGCGAAGTGCACGGCAAGGCCGAGGACGACGCCGCCAGTGCCCCAGTTCGCAGCGGCATCGCCGAACGGGCCCGAAGCGACGCCGCGCCACACGGGGGCGACAGGCTTGCCGCGCAGGAGCGTGGCGATCGACGCATAGGCCGCGTCGAGCAGGCCGCAGACGAGCCAGGCGCGCAGCCAGGTGGTGCGAGTCATATCTGGAAATTCCCCTCCGTTTTGCAACGGTTTAGGAATTTTCGCAGAGCTCGGCAAGCTGGTCGGCGACGGCGCCCCAGCCCTGTTCGAAGCCCATCTCCTTATGACGATCACTGTCCTCGGCCTTCCAGTGGCGGGCGCGGGCGGTGTAGCGCGTCCCCTCGCCTTCGGGCTCGATCGACCAGATGCCGATCATGAACGGTCCCGCCGGTTCGAGGTCGCCGACGATCGCGTCGGTGAAGGCGAAGCGTTTTCCTTCGTCCCAGGCGATGACGGTGCCCGGGTTGGCGTGGACCTCGCCGTCGGGACCGTACATCGTGCAGGTCGAGGCGCCGCCCGCACGGCGTTCCAGCCGGTCGAATTCGGCGCGCCACGGCTTGGGGCACCACCACTCCTCGATCCGGTTCGTCATCACGTCCCACACCTTGTCGGGGGCCGCGGCGATGAAGCGGGTAACCGACAGCTCATGCAAATCGGACATCGCTACTCTCCTGTGTTGAAATCAGTCCCGGTCGGGGGCGCCGAGCGGGAAATAATGGCGGTAGGGACGAGCGTCGTCGACGCACCGCGCGACCGACGGGCGGGCGAGCAGGCGCGCGCGATAGGCGCGCAGGTGCGCGTGGTCGGGCGCGATCTCGTGCACCCAGTCGGCATAGAAGAACGCGGGCGCAGCGGCGCAATCGGCGAGGGTGAAGTCATCGCCCGCCGCCCATGCGCGCCCCGCAAGCCGGGCGTCGAGCCATGCATAGATCTTGTCGAGTGCCGTTGCCGCTTCCGCGCGTGCGGCGTCGACATCGGCGCCCCGGATGGCCGCGAGCACAACCTGCGTGGCGACGTTCATGACGTAATTGTCGAAGATGCGGTCAAGCATCCGCACTTCGCGTGCCGCTGCGCGGTCTGCCGGTACGAAATGCGGCGCGACATGTTCGACGATGATGCTCGATTCGATGATCGCCTCGCCCTCGTCGAGCAGCACCGGGAACTTGCCCAGCGGCCAGGCGGCAGCGAGCGCTGCGCCGTTTTCGGGCACCTCGACACTGTGAAAGTCGAACGGGACGCCCGTTTCGTAGAACGGAATCAGCGCCTTCCACGTGTAGGACGAAAAAGGGTGGCCGTAGAGGTCGCGCGCCATCCCTATCCCCGCACCGCGGCTTCGATCGCGGCGACGTCGATCTTCTTCATCGGCATCATCGCCTCGAACGCGCGCTTGGCGACTTCGCCCCCCTGCATCATCGCATTGGTCAGCGCGCGCGGGGTAATCTGCCACGAGATGCCCCATTTGTCGCGGCACCAGCCGCACTGGCTCTCTTCGCCGCCATTGCCGGTGATCGCGTCCCAATAGCGATCGGTTTCCGCCTGGTCTTCGGTTGCGACCTGGAAGCTGAAGGCTTCACTGTGCCTGAACGTCGGTCCGCCGTTCAGCCCCATGCAGGGGAGCCCCATGACGGTGAAGTCCACCGTCAGGGCGTCGCCCGCCTTGCCGTTCGGATAGTCGGCAGGGGCCCGGTGGACGGCGGTGACATGGCTGTCGGGAAAAGTCGCGGCGTAGAAGGTCGCCGCCGCTTCGGCATCATGGTCGTACCAGAGGCAGATGGTGTTCCTGGCCATGGCTCAGCCTTTCCGCTTGCCGACGAGCGCGAAGGCCGCGCCCTGCGGGTCCATGGCGTTCACGGTGAAATCGCCGCTGGGAATCTCCTGCGGGCCGTGCAGCACCTGCCCGCCGCGTTCGGCAAGCGTGGCTGCCGCGACGTCGATATCGGGCACGCGGAAATAGAAGTTCCAGGCGGTGACCGGCACGTGCGGCGGGCGGGCCATGACGGCGCCGATCATGCCCTGTCCCGGCGGCGAACCGTCGGGCGCGTGCCCCGCGTGGCGGAGGAATTCATACTTGCCGAGCGGGCCCATATCCATCTCGCCGTTCTTCACCCAGCCGAAGCGCTGGCCGTAGAAGTGCAGCGCGGCGGCCGGATCGCTGGTGTAGAGTTCGTTCCAGGCGCAATGGCCGTCGCGGGGACGCTCATAGGAAAAGGCGAGGCTCGCCTTGTCGGGGTCGTCGGCAGGCGGAGTCGGCTTCATGATGTAGAAGGGCGCACCCTGGGGATCGGTCACCATCGCGAAGCGCCCGACGCCGGGCATGTCGTGCGCGGGCATCAGCACCTTGCCGCCGCCCTGCTCGATCGACGTCGCCGCGGTGTCGACGTCGTCGACCAGCACATAGCCCACCCATGCCGGACGCGCGCCCCCCGCCTGCATCTCGGCGGTCAGCGGCAGCATGCCACCGACGCCGCCCTCGGTTGCCTGTATCTCGCGATATTCGGGCTGGTTCCCGACCTGCCACGGCAGGACTGCTTCGTAGAAGGCCGCCGACGCGTCGGCATCGGGCGTCATCAGTTCGTACCAGATCCAGTCGCCATGCATGTTGGTCATGTCACTTCTCCTGTACGCAGA
Organism: Sphingomonas sp.; assembly: GCA_965249705.1. Lineage (GTDB taxonomy): Bacteria > Pseudomonadota > Alphaproteobacteria > Sphingomonadales > Sphingomonadaceae > Sphingomonas_O. The sequence goes on from CBDFMO010000013.1 coordinate 712,263, forward strand.
TGGCCTCGAACGCACCGAAGACCATGCGCTTGCCGTCGAAGGGCGGCTGCTGGCTGGCCATGCATTCGTCCTTCATGATCCGGTCCCAGCCCGTCATGCGCGTTTCCTTGTCGGGCCATTCGATATACCCGAACACGACCGTCTCCCCCTCGGGGGCGGCGACCGCGCGGTAGAAGTCGGTCACCTTGCCGTGCGGCACGTCGTCGCCCCAGCCGTCGACGACGCGGGTGGCGCCATATTCGATGAACATGGCGTCGATACGGTAGGTGTATTCGACATAGGCGGCCTTTTCGGCCGGTGGCACGCTTGCAATAAATCCGTCGATATACATGGGGCTTACTCCTGCGGGAGGGTGTGGGCGATCGACCAGCGATAGCCGAACGGATCGACGACCTGGCCGTAGCGGTCGCCCCAGAACATGTCCTGGAGCGGCATCGCCGCACGCGCGCCGGCAGCGACCGCGCGGTCGAACCAATGGTCGGCATTGTCGACCTGAAGATGGAGAGTCAGGCCGCTGCCGCCCGCGGCATCCACATCGGCGGGCCCGGCATATTCGGGAAACTCGTCATGGAGCATCAGCGAGGCGCCGTTGATGTGGACATGCGCGTGCATCAGCCGTTTGCCGTCGTCGGCCAGTGTCCGACGGATCTCGGTCGCGCCAAAGGCTGTCGTGTAGAAGTCGATCGCCTCTGCAGCGCGGTTGTCGCCGATCTGGATATGCGGAGTCAGGCCGCTGCTTGGCCCCTGGTTCGGATCATGTGGCATCGTTTCTCTCCTCTCGTTTTTATGTCGTGGCTTCAGGCGTGTTCCTTCTTGTCGAAGTCGGCGAGCTGGGCGGCCAGGGCGGCCCGGAACGCGGGGCGGGCCGTGCCGCGTTCGACATAGGCGGCGAGATTGGCATGCGCGCTCACCAGCTGGTGTTCGCCCACCACGCGCAGCACGTCGACCATCACGAGATCGCCGATGCTGAACGCGCCCTCGAGCCAGTCCTTGTCGCCCAGGGCCGCCGCGAGCTGCGCCAGCCGCATCTCGACAAACGGCCGGACACCGTCTTTCGCTTCGTCCTGCCAGGGCTTGTCCGCGCCGATGAGGCCCATGAAGAACAGGGTCTGGAGAAAGGGCTCGACGCTGTTGAGCGCGGCGATCATCCAGCCGATGGCGCGCAGGCGACCCGTCGTGTCGCGCGGCAGCAGGCGGGCGTCCTTTTCGCCGATGTTGATCAGGATCGCTCCCGATTCGAACAGGGTCAGTCCGCTTTCCTTGAAGACGGGTACCTGGCCGAACGGCTGGTCGGCGATGTGGTCGGGTGACTTCTCCCCGCCGATGCCGCCGACGAGACGGACGCGATAGGGCACGCCGATCTCCTCGAGCGCCCAGCGTACCCGCATGTCCTTGACGAGCCCGCGTGCCGGGGGAGGTACCCATTCATAGGCGGTCACTTCGACCGCGGCGTGGGGATCAACGGGCATGGTCAGGCTCCCTCTGAGTCGGCGAACCGCCGAACAGCATCTCGACATAGCGTTTCAGATGGATGACGGAGTCGCGCGCGACCGCGGGGTCGCCCTTGGCCTTGGCCAGGATAAACGCGCCCTGCAGCACAGCCTGGATATGGAAGGCCAGGCCAAGCGCCGTGACGCCCTGCGCAACGCCGTACAGGTCGATGGCAGGCTGGATATCCTCGGCGAGGCGCTCGGCATAGGCGGTGATGCTGGCGTCGCAGGCCGCGCGAATGTTGTCGTTGCTGGCGAAAACTTCCTGCACCATCGTGCCGACAAAACAGGTGAACGCCTCGGCAGGGCCGTCGATCATCTGCAGCCGGAAATCGATGTGTGCGAGCAACCGTTCGAGCGGATCGGCGAGCCGGTTCCAGTCGGGCCGGGTAAAGATCAGCTCCTGCGCCCGCGCCGTCCATTGCTCGGCCCCGTGGATGGCGAGCGCCTCCTTCGAGGCGAAATGGTGGAAGAAGCCGCCCTTGGTCACGCCGGCTGCCCGGCACAGGTCGTCGATGCTGGTGGCGGCAAATCCTTTCTGCCGGACAATGTCCATCGCGGCGCCGACAAGGCGATCCCGCGTGGCCAAAGCTTTTGTATTCCCAGGGCGAATCGACATGCGATCCAACATACCGACCGGATGGTATGTGTCCAGCGCAAAAGCATTTTTCTGATCCATGCCAAGGCCTGTCCGCCGTTTTCCTTGACCTTTGCGTTGCACATCCGCACGGACCTTGGCGTTCCCAAGGATGCCCCGATGACCAATATTCCCAATGTTCAGCCCGACAGCCGTGCCGATACGGTCCTGGCCGCCCCCGACCTGAAGGTCAGCGTGCGCGACATGTTCGGGATCGACACCGACATGATGGTGCCGGCGTTCAGCGAAGCCGACGAGCGCGTACCCGACCTCGACCCCAGCTATGTCTTCGACGGCGACACGACGCTGGCGATTTTGGCCGGCTTTGCGTTCAACCGGCGCGTCATGGTCCAGGGCTATCACGGCACCGGGAAATCGACGCATATCGAGCAGGTTGCGGCCCGCCTGAAATGGCCGTGCATCCGCATCAACCTCGACGCGCACATCAGCCGCATCGATCTCGTCGGGCGCGATGCGATCGTGCTGAAGGACGGCCAGCAGATCACCGAATTTCGCGAAGGGCTGCTGCCCTGGGCGCTCCAGACGCCGACCGCGCTGGTGTTCGACGAATATGATGCGGGCCGCCCCGACGTGATGTTCGTCATCCAGCGCGTGCTGGAGACCGAAGGCAAGCTGACCCTGCTCGACCAGAACCGGGTGATCCGCCCCAACCCCTATTTCCGGCTGTTCGCGACGGCGAACACGGTCGGGCTGGGCGATACCAGCGGCCTGTACCACGGCACCCAGCAGATCAACCAGGGCCAGATGGACCGCTGGAACATCGTGGTCACGCTCAACTACCTGCCCGCGGCGGTCGAGGCGCGGATCGTCCTCGCCAAGAGCGGCGAATATGACCATGAAGGCGGCAAGGCCGAGGTCGACAATATGGTCAAGGTCGCCGAACTGACGCGACAGGGCTTCATCAACGGCGACATCTCGACGGTCATGTCGCCGCGCACGGTGATTACCTGGGCGCAGAATGCCCTCATTTTCAACGATGTCGGCTTCGCGTTCCGGTTGAGCTTCCTCAACAAGTGCGACGAGGCGGAACGCGCGCTGGTCGCGGAATATTATCAGCGCGTCTTCGGCAAGGATCTGCCCGAAAGCGTGGTCGGCAAGGCCTAGCGGCCTCGCCTAGTTGGCGGCCCCGCTCGTCTCGACCTTGTCGACCCATTCCGGGTAGAACACCGGCTCGCGGTTGGACCAACCGGGCGCCGTCGCGGCAGCTTCGCTGATCGACTGGAGCAGGACCCGGCGCTTTTCGGGATGGAGGTGCGGCAGGGCCGCCGCTGCGCAAAAAGCGCCAGGCAGCCAGGGGCGCGCGGCGGCGCCGAGCAGTCGCTCGTAGAGAAAGCGATAGGCCGAGAAGCTGACGAGCCGCTCCTGTCCGAGATCGAAGGCCGACATCGTCACCAGCGGCGCCATGAACGGCTCGACACGGTCGAGGCCGCTGTCTTCGGGCACCTGCGCGCGGACGCTGTCGAGGCGCGCATAGACGCGCGTCTGCGCCTTGATGCTGGCCGCTTCGATCGGGTCTCGCGACCAGCGCGCGATGGCGTCGGTGCGTTGCAGGCCGATATCGATGGAGCGCCGGATATAGCGTTGCGTGCCTTTGTCGAAGCCTGCGAACTCCTTGATCTCGTTCAGTGTGTTCGCACCTTCGGCCGGCCTGCCCATTGCACCCATCGGATCATTCCCCGCAACGCTGCCGCAGCCCCGCGCTGCGGAAGACCCGATCATGCGCCTCGATGGTTAGCAGAAGCTTAACCAGCGGATGGCGCTATCACGAGCCATATGCAGAATGAATCATAGCTTTTGCTGCAGTGCAACGGCCAATGCGACGAAGCGAGTTTATACCGCCAACGGCAGCCTAGGCGTTGCTGCGCACCTCGGGGTCCTCGCCATGCTGGCCGTCGGAGGGTGCCGGCTCAGCCGCGCGCGCCGGCTGGGCAATCGAAACCGGATCGGAGCCGTCCATGGAGGCTTCCAGCGCCGCGTCGAGCTGCGCGTCGGGGTCCTCGGGATTCTCTTCGAGCCGCTCGACGATCCGCTCGTCCTGCGGCGCTGTCCGGTCCGCGGCGAGCGGGCCGTCCTGGGCCTCGGGCCCCTGGTCGTTGGCTGCATTCGGGTGATTGTGGGTCATGGGTCGTCCTCGGTCCGGTTCGACCCAACAACCGTCCTGCCAGCGCTATTGTTCCGCCGTCACCAGGACGCGCTGGTCGAGCAGGGTCGCGGTTCCGAACACCGTCATGAAGGCGATATCGGTGGCATCCCGGCCGATGGCGACGCGCGCGATCTCGTCGGCCGCCGCCATGCCCGTGGCATCGACGAGGTGCCAGCCGCCATCCAGCCACACCTCGACCACGGCATGGAAATCGGGCGGGGTGACGCCGGGCGCATAGGCCGAAACCAGCCGCGCGGGAATTAGCGCCGCACGGGCGAATGCGGCCATCAGATGGGCATAGTCGCGGCACACGCCCTCACGCCGGACGAAGGTCGCCTGCGCCGTCGTGCTGCCGTCGGAAGCGCCGGGCACATAGCTGAGTTGGCGCATGATCCAGTCGCGCATCGCCACGATCTTGGCCCCGCCGCTGAGATGGCCGAACTGGCGGTGGACGAAGGTTTCGAACAAATGGCTTTCGACGTAACGACTCGGGAGCAGATAGGGCAGGACCAGCCCGGGCAGGTCGCGGGCCAAGGTCGGCCCGAGCGGCGCCAGGTCGAGGACGGGGCGGTCAATGTCGACGGTCGCCGCATAGCGGGCGGTGAAGCGCCCGACGCCGGCGGCCCAGGTGCGCTGGCCGATCGCATCCTCGCCATGAACGGCACGGAGCCGCTCGGGCGAGGTCGCCGTCAGTTTTTCGGAGATGATGCGCTGGTCTGCCATGGCGGCGGCTTCGACCTGCAGCAGCACGTCGGTCGGCTCATCGGTGGGGGGCAAGGAATAATCGAGCAGGACATCGATGGCGAGGCGCATCGCGGGGCGGGCTTTCAGGGCTTGAGGGGCAGACCCGGTCTGGGGGCTGGTCGTTACGGTATCGAGACGCCGTGATAATTCTCCGTCGCTCGACAAGTTCCGCATCCATCGCCATAGGCCCACCGAGCCGCCTTGTCTTGTCAACCGGGTGAAAAAATGCCGCGTTTTCTGCCGCTGATCCTCGCCCTGCTGATGGGCCTCCTCCCCGCTGCCGCCCGTGCCGATATCGAAGTCGGATTCTGGACGCGCGAGCTCGGGCTCGAGCTGCCGCACGCCTTTTTCACGATCAAGGGCACGGTCGACGGCAAGCCGGTCGAGGAGAGCTATGGCTTTACCGCCAAGACGATCACGCCCGCGCTGCTCTGGGGGCCGGTGCCGGGGCGGATCGACCTGACGAGCAAGGGCTATATGGCCGCGAGCAACAAGCTGTGGACCGTCACCGTGCCCGACGCCGCCTATGCACGGCTGAAGGCCGTCGTGGCGCGCTACTCGGTGAAGCCCGGCAGCATCTATCGCATGAACGAGCGCAACTGCGTCCATTTCGTCGCCGAGGCGGCCAACGTGATCGGCATGCGGCTGCCTGACGGCAGCGGCATGATGAAGCGGCCGACGAGCTACATGATGGCGATTGCCGCCGCGAACAAAGACTTCCCGACATTGAAAATGGTGGCCCACAAATGACCGACAAACCGACTGTCCTCGTTACCGGCGGGGCGGGCTATATCGGCAGCCATGCCGTGCTCGCCCTGAGCGATGCCGGCTATCCGGTCGTCGTCATCGACAATCTGGTGACGGGCTTTCGCTGGGCGGTTCCCGAGGGCGTGCCGTTCGTGGAAGCCAGCATCGACGACGAGGCCATCGTCGCCGCCACGATCCGCGAGCATGGCATCGGCGCGATCGTGCACTTCGCCGGATCGGTGGTCGTGCCCGAGTCGGTCAGCGACCCGCTGAAATATTATCTCAACAACACGGTCCGCAGCCGGTCGCTCCTCGAAAGCGCGGTGCGGGGCGGGGTTCGGCACTTCATCTTTTCATCGACAGCCGCGACCTATGGCACGCCCGAGACGGTGCCGGTGCGCGAGGACATGCCGACGGTACCGATCAACCCCTATGGCATGTCGAAGCTGATGACCGAGGCCATGCTGCGCGACACGGCGGCGGCCCATCCGCTGAACTACGCCGCGCTGCGCTATTTCAACGTCGCGGGGGCAGACAGCCAGGGCCGCACGGGCCAGTCCACCGCGGGTGCCACGCATCTCATCAAGATCGCGGCCGAGGCGGCGACCGGCAAGCGGCCCTCGGTCAGCGTGTTCGGCACCGATTACGAAACGCCCGACGGCACCGGCGTTCGCGACTATATCCATGTCAGCGATCTCGCCGAGGCCCATGTCGCCGCGCTCGACTGGCTGATCGCCCATCCGCGCGAGAGCCTCACGGCCAATGCGGGCTATGGCACGGGCTTCAGCGTCAACCAGGTGCTCGACGCCGTCGACCGGGTCACGAACATGAAGCTCGACCGGCGATACGAGGGGCGCCGAGCGGGTGACCCCGCTGCCCTGATCGCCGACAACAGCCGCATCCTTGCGACCCTCGACTGGACGCCGCAGCGGGCGGACCTCGACGGCATCGTCCGCGATGCGCTGGCCTGGGAACGGACACTTGCGGAGAAAAGCTCATGACCAAGACACCACCGCCCGAGGGCAAGCTGGTCTATCGGCTGCTCACCGGAAAAGACGACAACGCCTTTTGCGCGCGCGTGTCGGAAGCGCTGGCGCAGGGTTACCAGCTCTACGGATCGCCGACGGCAACCTTCAACGGCGACCATGTCGTGGTCGCGCAGGCGGTTGTTTGGGGCGGGAGCTGATTCCCGAGCGTTCGGGGGCGCGGGGGATGCCCAGGCAGGAGACTTGACGATGGTACGTGCAGCGCGTTTCTCGAAGACCGGCGGCCCCGACGTCATCGAATGGGCCGACGTCGACCTGGCCCCGCCCGGACCCGGTGAGGTGCGCTTCCGCTCGACTGCAGTGGGGTTGAACTATATCGACACCTATCACCGCAGCGGCCTGTATCCGGTCAGCCTTCCGAGCGGGCTGGGCGTCGAGGCGGCGGGGACCGTCGCGTTCGTCGGCAGCGATGTCGACCTGTCGGTCGGCGATCGTGTCGCCACCTTCGGCCCGGGACTCGGCGCCTATGCGACCGAGCGCAATGTCGCTGCCGCGAGCCTGTTCGCGATCCCCGACGACATCGATGACATGACGGCCGCGGCCGGCCTGCTCAAAGGCTGCACGACCGAATTTCTGGTCGAGCGCTGTGCCGCGGTCCAGCCCGGCTGGGACGTGCTGGTCCATGCCGCGGCCGGTGGCGTCGGCCTGCTGCTCGTCCAGTGGCTGAAGCATGTCGGCGCCCGGGTCATCGGCACCGTGTCGACGACCGAAAAGGCGAATGCCGCGCGGGCTGCCGGCGCCGACGAGATCATTCTCTACGGGCACGAGCCCGTCGCGCCGCGCGTGCGCGCGCTGACGGGCGGCGACGGCGTGCGCGTCACGTTCGACGGGGTGGGCAAGGCGACCTGGGAAGAGTCGCTCAACGCGACGGGTCGGCGCGGGCTGATCGTCAATTTCGGCAATGCGAGCGGCGCCGTGACCGACATCGGCCTTGGCATTCTGGCGCAGAAGGGATCGCTGTTCGTGAGCCGCCCGACGCTGTTCGACTATTATGCGGCGGCGGACGAGCGGGCGGCGGGCAGTGCCCGGGTCTGGGACATGTTCCGAAAGAAGGTCATCGAAGTGACGGTCGGCCAGACCTATGCGCTGGAAGATGCAGCAACCGCGCATCGCGATCTGGAGGGGCGCCGGACGACGGGGAGCACGGTTCTGACCGTGTGACCCCGTCGTCCGCGCCGGACCGCCGCACGGGTCAGCGTGCTGCGGTGGTGGTGACAGCGACCGGCACAGCTTGCGCGGGCTGGGCAATGCCGACGGTCGTCACGGCAAAAAAGGCGACGCCGATCACGATGGTGGCAATGTTGGCGGCGTTGGCGGCAAGCGAATTGTTCATGGTCATTCTCCCTTGGTCATCCCCGGCGCCATGCCGGGATGCCAAGGGATTTGCAGTAAGCGTGCCAAACGAAAAAATGCCTGAAATGCGTGGTTTCCTAAAATGACTGAACGTGAATAATCCCAACATTCAGCAGTTATTCAGCAAAAATGGCGGCCTTATTCGCTCCTGAGCGCTTCGATCGGCGACAGGCGCGACGCACGGATCGCGGGATAGCTGCCGAAGGCCAGCCCGATGAACGCCGAAAACAGGATGGCCCCGATCGCGGTCGACAGACTGACCGCGACCGGAAAGTCGAGCGCCTGCGCGAGCACGATTGCGAGGCCGGTCGCGAGTGCAAGGCCGACGGCGCCGCCAATGACGCACAGGACCGCCGCCTCGACCAGGAACTGGTTGCGGATGTCGCTGCGCTTTGCGCCCAGCGCCATGCGCAGTCCGATCTCGCGGGTCCGTTCGGTCACGCTGACCAGCATGATGTTCATGATGCCGATGCCGCCCACCAGAAGGCTGATGGACGCAATGGCGACGAGCACGCCCTGGAAGACGCTGGTCACGACCCCGGTCTGCTTCATGAATTCTTCGGTCGTATTGACGGTGAACGGGCTGATCTCGCCCTTGGGCACGTTGTTGCGCGCGCGCAGCACGCGGATCATGTCGCGCTTGGCCTGAGCCAGTTCGACCCCTTCGTCGAAGCCGACGAACAGGACGTGCAAATCATCGGGCCCCTGTACCGAGGTCGTCGCAAATCGCTGCCGCGCCGTCGTGATGGGAACCAGCACCAGATCGTCGTTGTCGTTGCCGAAGCTGCTGCCCTTGCTCGCGAGGACGCCGATGATCGTGAACGGGACGCGATTGACGCGCACGCTCTGCCCGAGTGGATCGAACGTCCCGAACAGCTTGGTGGCGACGCTTTGCCCCACGACGATGACGCGTGACGCTGTCCGGATGTCCGATTCCTCGATCAGCCGGCCGATCTCGATCTCCACATTCGCGACGCGCGGATAGTCGGCGGTCACGCCGACCGCCGTTGTCGTCGTGTTGCGGCCCTGGATGACCAGTTGCACGGTCGAGCGCAATTGCGGCGCCATGCCGCTGACCCCGGGGACGAGGCGCTGGATCGCGGCCGCATCGCGTTCGGTCAGCCGTCCCCGGTCGACGACGCGCCGGCCGCCCCGATTCTCGGGCTGGGGAAAGACGATCGCCATGTTCGACCCGAGCGAGTTGATCGATTCCATCACGCTGACCTTGGCACCATCCCCCACGGCAACCGCGAGGATGACCGCGAGCACGCCGATCATCACGCCGAGGGTCGTCAGGATCGAGCGCATCAAATTGGTGCGCAACGCCGTCAGCGCGATGCTGATGTTGATGCCCCAGCCGGCAATCGCCCGTGCGACATTCATGCGGCACGCCGCCGGTCGGGCACGGCAGCATCCTCGATCACGCGGCCGTCGCGAAACAGGATCCGCCGCGCGGCATATTGGGCGACGTCGGGCTCGTGCGTCACGACAATGACGGTGATGCCATCGTCGTTCAGCCGCTGGAAAATGCCCATGATGTCCTCCGACGTCGCAGTGTCGAGCGCGCCGGTCGGCTCGTCGGCAAGGAGCATCAGCGGTTCGGTGACGAGCGCGCGGGCAATGGCGACGCGTTGCTGTTGTCCGCCGGACAGTTTCGCAGGCGTGTGGCCCATGCGCTCGGCAAGGCCCATGGCCTCCAGCGTGCGTGCCGCCCGCGCGCGGCGCTCGGCACCGGGCAGGCCGGCATAGACCAGGGGCGTGGCGACATTGTCGAGTGCCGTGGTGCGGGCAAGCAGGTTGAACTGCTGGAAGACGAAGCCGATCTTGCGGTTGCGGATCGCGGCGAGTTCGTCGCTCGACAGCCCGCCGACGTCGACGCCGTCGAGCAGCAATGTCCCGCGCGTCGGCAGGTCGAGCGCGCCGATCATGTTCATGAAGGTCGACTTGCCTGATCCGCTCGCGCCCATGATCGCGACGAATTCGCCGCGTGCGATGCTGAGCGAGACGCCCGCCACCGCATGCACCGTCTCGCCGCCCAGGACATAGTCCTTGACGAGGTCGCGTGTCTCGAGGAGCGGAACCTCAGTTGCCGTCGGCATCGTCGCTCTCGTCGGCGGCGTCTTCGTTGACGGCTTTCTTCACCGTCGATTTGCTGCGCACCAGGACCTTGTCGCCGGGCGTCAGGCCGCTGCGCACTTCGACATAGTCCTCCCCCTGCAGCCCGAGCTTCACGCGCCGGCGTTCGGGGCGGTAAGGATTGGCCGACGCAACGAAGACATAGGGCGTGCCCGGCGGCGGGACCTTGCCCTTCGGCCGGTCGCCCGTCTTCGGGCGAAAGCGCAGCGCCGTCGTCGGCGCCCGCACGACGTTGCGCACGATGCCGGTGATGATCTCGACATTGGCGGTCATGCCCGGCAACAGCTTGCCGTCCTTGTTGTCGACGTCGAGGATGACGAGGTAACTCACCACATTCTGCGTCTCGGTCGCGGCCTTGCGGATCTGGCGGACCGAAGCGGCAAAGCTTTCGCCGGGATAGCTGTCGACGGTGAAGCGCACCATCTGTCCGTCGCGCACCTGCCCGATATCGGCTTCGTCGACCGACGCTTCCACCTGCATGCGGGTGGTGTCGGCGGCGATCTCGAACAGGTTCGGCGTCTGGAAGCTGGCCGCAACGGTCGTGCCGGGCTCGACCAGCTTGTTGATGACGACGCCGGAGGCGGGGGCGACGATCGTCGTGCGGCTGAGGTCCAGCAGCGCCGAGGACAGTTCGGCATTGGCCTGGGCGATCTGGGCCCGGGCGCTGGCGACCTGGGCCGCGGCCGTGCGCGTCCCCGCGCGCGCCGAGGCGAGTCCGCTCGAGGCGGTATCGAGCCCGGACTTCGACACGAACCCGCGTTCGGCGAGCTGGGCGCGCCGGGCATATTCGCGTTCCTGGATACTGATATCCGTCCCGGTGCGCGCGACCGAAGCCTGCGCCTGGGCGAGAGCGGCTTCGGCGGTCGCGACCTGCGCGCGGGCCTGCTGCGCGCGCGCGCTGAGCCGGGTCGGGTCGATGCGCGCAAGCACCTGCCCCTTGGTCACGGGCGAATTGAAATCGACGTAGACGTCGGTGATCTGGCCGGACACTTCGGCGCCGACCTTGATCGTATTGAGCGCGCGGAGCTTGCCCGAGGCCGTGACCCGCCGGACGACTTCCCCGCGGTCGACCGGCTGGGTCACATAGGCATAGGTCTTTGGGGTGGGCTTGAGGACGAGATAGGCGACAAGCACCACGACGAGGCCGATCGCGATCGACCACTTCGGATGGCTCCTGACCCAATCGCGTACACGTCCGAACATCGTTACCCCCGGTCTGCCTGCCCGGTGTTTTAGCGAGCTACGACACCTCGGGCTAGGGGCAGTCTTCTGCAAAGGCGGGTTTGCGATTGTCGAGGTTTTCGCGCAGGGACCGACCGAAAGGGGCGACCATTGGCAACGCGGTACGACATTCTGATCGTGGGCGCCGGGCACGGCGGCGCCCAGGCGGCGATCGCGCTGCGCCAGCGCGGCTTTGGCGGCTCGATGGCCGTGATCGGCGAAGAGACCGAAATCCCCTACGAGCGCCCGCCGCTGTCAAAGGATTATTTGGCAGGCGACAAGGAGTTCGACCGCATCCTCATCCGGCCCGCGAGCTTTTGGGTGGAGCGCGAGGTCGCAATGCTGACGGGGCGCAGGATCACCGCCGTCGACGCCGCCGCCCATCGGGTGACGACGGCGGCCGGCGAGAGCTTCGGCTATGGCACGTTGATCTGGGCAGCCGGCGGCCATGCGCGGCGGCTGAGTTGCCAGGGACATGACCTGAGCGGCGTGCACGCCGTCCGGTGCCGTGCCGACGTCGACCGGATGATGGCCGAACTTGCGTCGACGACGCGGGTCGCGGTGATCGGCGGCGGTTATATCGGCCTCGAGGCGGCCGCCGTGCTCAGCAAGCTCGGCAAGCAGGTGACGGTCCTCGAGGCCCTGCCACGGGTGTTGGCGCGGGTGGCGGGCACGGAATTGTCGCGCTTCTACGAGGCGGAGCACCGTGCGCACGGCGTCGACGTGCGCCTCGGCACGATGGTGGAGAGCATCGAAGGCAAGGACGGCCGCGCCACCGGCGTGCGGCTGGCCGACGGCGAGGTGGTGCCGTGCGAGATGGTGATCGTCGGCATCGGGATCATTCCTGCCGTCGAACCGCTGATCGCGGCGGGGGCGGAAGGGGGCAACGGCGTCGCGGTCGACAGGCTGTGCCGGACGACCCTGCCCGACGTGTTCGCCATCGGCGACTGCGCGCTGCACGCCAACGACTTCGCGGCCGGCGCAGCCATCCGCCTCGAATCAGTCCAGAACGCCAACGACATGGCAACGACGGTCGCCAGGGTGCTGACGGGCGAGGACGTGCCCTATCACGCCGTGCCGTGGTTCTGGTCGAACCAGTACGACCTGAAACTGCAGACGGTCGGTCTGTCGACGGGTTTCGACCGGGCGGTCGTGCGTGGCGACATGGCGACTCGCAGCTTTTCGGTCGTCTACCTGCGCGACGGCGCCGTGATCGCGCTCGATTGCGTCAATGCGATCAAGGACTATGTGCAGGGCAAGGCGCTGGTCGTGGCCGCGACGCGCGCCGATCCCGACCAGCTTGCCGACGCAAGCATCCCGCTCAAGACGCTGGTGGAGCCATAATGACCGATCAGGCCCTGCGCGACGATTTCAGGCAGGCCATGCGGCGGCTGGCGACCACGGTCGCCATCGTGACGACCGGCAGCGGCGACACTTATGCGGGCATGGCCGCGACCGCCGTCATGTCCGTCACCGCCGACCCGCCTACGCTCGTCGTGGCGGTCAACCGCACGGCCAGCATGTCGCCGATCCTGGGGGAGCATGGCTGGTTCTGCGTCAACCTGCTGGCGGAGCGTCACCAGGAGCTGGTCGCGATCTTCGGCGGGCGAAAGAGCGGTCAGGCGCGATTCGAGGATGGCAACTGGCTGATGAGCGCCGACCGCCCCCCGGTGCTTGCCGATGCCGCCGCCAGCCTGGTCTGCGAAACGTCCGGCCGGTTCGAAGTCGGCACGCACACGCTGTTCACCGGCGCGGTGCGATCGATCGTGAACCATCCCAAGATCGATCCGCTGATCTGGGTCGACGGGCGTGTCGCCTCCGCCCTCCCGGGCTGAACCCGCCAGAAATTCGACTCGTCGATGAAACCGAACGGTTCCTCGCGCGTTTTTCCCCGTCCAAGGGGAAGACTCATGCACGTTAACCGCGCTCAATGGCCGACGACATTCCAGCCGCAAGGCTTTCGGATCACCTATCGATCCGGGACGACCAACTATTGTCCCGGTTGCGGCGGGACGCACTGGCACATCGGGCGAAGCTCGGCGCAATGTGCGTTCTGTGCGACGGCCGTGCCATTCGCCGCCGGCGTTCCCGAGGCACGCGCCGCCTGAACGGCTTTGCCGTGCTTACGATAATCGGGCACGGTTCCGGGATCCGGGCAGGCCGGACGGGGATCGCCGATGTTCGAGACAATCACCACTGCCGTTGACGACGGTATCTTCACGCTGACCCTCAACCGGCCCGAGCGGCTGAACGCGTTTACGCCGCTGATGATGCGCGAGATGTGCGCCGCCTTCGACCTGGCCGATGGCGAGGACGCCGTTCGCGCGGTGATCGTGACAGGCGCCGGTCGGGCTTTTTGTGCAGGAGCCGATCTTGGCAGCGGTGCCGCGACGTTCGACTATGCGGCGCGCGGGGGCAAGGAAGGCGTCGGGTCTCCGATTCGCGAGGATGGTTCGGTCGACTGGGACCATGAAGGCGTGCGCGACAATGGCGGGCGCCTGACGCTGCGCATTTTTGCGTGCAGGAAGCCCGTGATCGGCGCCATCAATGGTGCCGCCGTCGGCATCGGCGCGACAATGCAGCTGCCAATGGACTTCCGTCTGGCGAGCGGGTCGGCACGCTTTGGATTCGTCTTTGCGCGCCGCGGCATCGTTCCCGAAGCGGCTTCGAGCTGGTTCCTGCCGCGCCTCGTCGGCATCGGGCAGGCGCTCGACTGGTGCTATTCGGGCCGCGTGTTCGACGCGGCGGAGGCTTTGAAGGGCGGGCTGGTGCGCAGCGTCCATGCCGCTGACGACCTGCTGCCCGCCGCGCGCGCGCTGGCCAGGGAACTGACCGCCGAAAGCGCGCCGGTCTCGATCGCGCTTACCCGCCAGATGATGTGGCGGATGATGGGGGCCGCCAGCCCGATGGACGCCCACCGCCTCGACAGCCGGCTGGTCTGGTCGCGCGGGGGGACAGCGGACGCAAAAGAGGGCGTGACCTCGTTTCTCGACAAGCGGCAGGCGGTGTACCCCGACAGAGTCTCGGCGGACCTGCCGCATTTTTCGCCGTGGATGGACGAGCCGGCCTGGTAGGCCGACGCATGATCCGGCCGATGGGGGCGACGTTTATTGTGCCTTCGTCCAGGTCTGCGTCTGGCAAAAGAACGCCACGCAGCCCTGCACCTTTAGCGTGCCGTCGGGATTGCGCGCCACGTTCGAGCGGTACGACTTGCCGTTGCGCGGGTCGTAGATCGTGCCCGACCATTGTGCACCCGCCTCGACGAAGTCGCTGAGGATCGGCAGGCCGATCAGCGGCCGCGTCTTGAGCGCGGGGTTCGGATTGTTGCGGTCGAACGGTGTCGATTCGGGGGTCGGCTTCTTGAGCAGGCGCGCGATCTTGCCACACAATTTCTGGCCGCACGGCGCGATCTCGACGACCGAATCCTTGCCGGCGGTGACCCATTTTCCCGTGACGGGGGTCGCTGCAAGCGCGGGGGCGGCAAAGGCGAGCAGGGCAAGGGTCAGTGTCGGTCGAAAGGTCACGGGCGCTCTCCGGCTTGGCGATCGGGCGTAGCGGTGCAATAGTCCGGCGCCATGGACAAGCCCCAAGTTTTCGCCATGGCGTTTGCGCTCGTCGCCTCGCCCCTTGCCGCCCGGACGATTGCCGTCGCGCCCGGACCGAATGCGCAGGAAGCGCTGCAGACGGCGCTGATCGAGGCGCAACCGGGCGATGTCGTGCAGCTGGCGGCGGGGCGTTATGTCCTGACCGACGGACTGTCGCTCGACGTCGACCGGGTGACGGTGCGCGGTGCCGGGCCCGACACGTCGATCCTCGATTTCAAGGGGCAGAAAGCGGCCGGCGAGGGGTTGCTCGTCACCTCCGACGACGTCGTCCTGCGCGGCTTTGCGGTCGAGGATGCGCGCGGCGACGCGATCAAGTCGAAGGGCGCTGACCGCATCGTCTATTACGACCTGCGCGTCGAATGGACGGCGGGGCCGAAGGAAACGAACGGCGCGTACGGCGTCTACCCGGTGTCGAGCAGCGACGTGCTGATCGACAAGGTGACAGTGCGCGGGGCGTCCGACGCGGGCATTTATGTCGGCCAGTCGAAGAACATCATCGTGCGCAACTCGACCGCCAGGGAGAATGTGGCGGGGATCGAGATCGAGAACAGCTACAACGCCGACGTCCACGACAATGTCGCGACGAAGAATGCGGGCGGCATTTTGGTGTTCGACCTGCCCAATCTGCCGCAGATGGGCGGGCATTCGGTGCGGATCTTCAACAATCGGGTCGTCGACAATTCGACCCCCAATTTCGCACCCAAGGGCAATATCGTCGCGAGCGTTCCGACCGGCACCGGCGTGATGGTGATGGCGAACCGCGACGTGCATGTGTTCGGGAACACGCTCGGCGACAATGCGACCGCCAATGTGATGGTCGTCGCGTACAAGCGGCCGTTCACCGATACGACGTACAACCCGCTGCCGCGCAACGTCGTGGTGCGCGACAACTTGCACGGCCGCGCGGGCTGGGACCCGAAATTCCCGGGCGGCGCGATGCTGGCCAAGGCAATGGGCGGGTCGATTGCGCCGGTGTTCTGGGACGGGGCGGGCGGGCTGGCCGCGACCAACATCCGCGTGACCGACAAGGTCAGCGTGCTGACGATGGGCCTGCCCGAGCCGCTGACCCCGATCATGGACGCCAAGCCTGCGCCGATCGATTTGTCGAAGGGGGCCGCGATCGCGGAGCCAGCGAAGGTCGTGCTGCCGGCGAGCATGGAAGCGGCGATCGGCTGACATGTGGCGCGTGATGCCAGTGCTCCTGCTGCTCGGCGCAGCGCCGGCGCCGCCGCCGGTGGCACTCGACGTGATCGCGTCGGACGCGCTGCCGCCGAAGCTGTCGGATTTCCGCTTTTTCAACGGGGGCGCGCCCAATGCGGGCGTGCAGCCTTATGCGCTCAACACGCCGCTGTTTTCGGACTATGCGGAGAAGGACCGCTATCTCTACCTGCCGCCGGGGACCAAGGCGAAGTTTATCGGCGATGGCCTGCCCGAGCTGCCGGTCGGCGCGGCGCTGATCAAGACGTTCCATTATGGCGCGACCAAGGTCGAGACGCGGGTGCTGCTGCACCGGGCCAACGGCTGGGTGGCGCTGCCCTATGTCTGGCAGGGTGACGATGCGGTCTTGAAGCGGGCGGGCACGCGCGTGGCGCTGACGGTGCAGGGGCAGGCAATCGACTATGCGGTGCCCAATGTGAACCAGTGCAAGGAATGCCATGCGCGCGATGGCGCGGTGACTCCGATCGGGCCCAAGGCGCGCAACCTGTCGCCGGGGATGCTCGGCCTTGCGGCCAACGGGATCGCGCTGCCGAAATGGGGTGACACCACGGCGCCGATTGCCCTGCGGGCGCGGGCCTATCTCGACGTGAATTGCGGGCATTGCCACAATCCAAAGGGCGCGGCGTCGAACTCGGGGCTCAACCTGACCTGGGAGACGACCGACCGCACCGCCATCGGCATCGGCAAGACGCCGGTGGCGGCGGGGCGCGGGTCGGGCGGCTTTCTCTACGCGATCGACCCCGGCCATCCTGAAAGTTCGATCATGGTCTATCGCATGTCGACGGCCGAGCCCGGCGTTGCGATGCCCGAATTGGGGCGCGCGATGGTGCACAAGGAAGGCGTGAAGCTGGTGAGCGACTGGATTGCGGGAATGAAGCCCGAGGGCACACGATGAGCGCGTGGGTCATCGGGGTCATCGGCGGGTCGGGACTTTACGCCATCGACGCGCTCGCGGATGCGAAATGGGTCGCCTATGCCTCGCCCTGGGGTCAGCCGTCGGACGCGCTGCTCACGGGCATGCTGGCGGGCGTGAAGTTCGTGTTCCTGCCGCGCCACGGGCGGGGGCACCGCGTTTCGCCGGGAGAGTTGAATGCCCGCGCCAATATCGATGCGCTGAAGCGCGCGGGGTGCACCGACATCGTGTCGATCTCGGCCGTCGGATCGCTGGCGGAGGAATTGCCGCCGGGGCGTTTCGTCATCGTCGACCAGTTCATCGACCGGACCAAGGGGCGCCCCTCGACATTCTTCGAAAGCGGCATGGTTGCGCATGTCTCGATGGCCGATCCGGTCTGTCCCCGCCTGTCCGGCCTTGCGGCGGCGGCGGCGCGCGCGGCCGGGGCCGAGGTCAGCGAAGGCGCGACCTATCTCGCGATGGAGGGGCCGCAGTTTTCCACGCGCGCCGAATCAAATCTCTACCGGCAATGGGGTGCGAAAGTGATCGGCATGACCGCGATGCCCGAGGCGAAGCTCGCGCGCGAGGCCGAGCTGCCCTATGCGCTGGTCGCCATGGTCACCGATTACGACTGTTGGCGCGAGGGCGAGGACCATGTCGACGTTGCGACCGTCGTGGCCCGGCTGGGCAGCAATGCGGCCACGGCACGGGCGATGCTCGTCGAGCTGGCGCAGGCGCTGCCGCCGGAACGGGCGCCGTCGCCGATCGACACCAATCTCGATTTCGCGCTGATCACGGCGCCCGAGGCGCGCGATGCGGCGCTGCTGGCCAAGCTCGACGCGGTCGCGGGAAGGGTGCTGAAATGAGCGTGGTCCTGTATGATTTCTGGCGGTCGTCGGCCTGCTACCGCGTGCGGATTGCGCTCAACCTGAAGGGCATTGCCTATCGGCCGGTTACCACCGACCTGTCGAAAGGGGAGCAGAGGGACCCGGTCTATGTCGCCAAGACCGCGCAGGGGTTCGTGCCGATGCTCGAGATCGACGGGCTCCGGCTGACCCAGTCGCTGGCGATCTGCGACTATCTCGACGCGAAAGTTTCGGACCCGCCCTTCGTGCCCGGCGATCCCGCCGCGCGGTCGAAAGTGATGGCGATGGCACTGGTCGTCGCGTGCGATATCCACCCGCTCAACAATTTGCGCGTGCTCAAATATCTGGGCGGCGTGCTCGACGTGGAAGAGGGCGCGCGCGATGACTGGTATCGCCACTGGGTGCGCGAGGGGCTGATCGCGCTCGAGGCAATGGCGCAGGACTGCGGCGGCTATCTGTCGGGCGAGACGCCGGGCCTCGCCGACATTTGCCTCGTGCCGCAAATGTATAACGCCCGCCGTTTCGACACCGACCTCTCGGCCTGTCCCAATCTGGTACGGATCGACGCCGCGCTGTGCGCGTTGCCCGCGTTTGAAAAGGCGCATCCCGATGCGGTCAAGCCCGCTTAGCCTGCTTCTCGTTCTTGCGTCCCCCGTCGCTGCCCAGGAAGAAATCGTCGTCACGGGGCGCGGGCTCGCCGATCCCGCCGGCGATGCCGCCTATAGCGTCGTCGCGGTCGAGCGGGATCGACTGAACACGACGGCAAGCGGACGGATCGAGGACGCGCTGCGCGACGTCGCCGGACTGCAACAGTTCCGCCGGTCCGACGCGCGCTCGGCCAATCCGACGAGTCAGGGCGCGACGTTGCGCGGACTGGGCGGCAATGCAGCGGCACGCGTGCTGGTGCTGCTCGACGGCGTGCCGCAAGGCGATCCGTTTGCGGGCTATCTCAACTGGCCGCTTTATCTGCCCGAACGGCTGGGCCGTATCCGGGTGACGCGCGGTGGCGGCAGCGGCGCGGGCGGTTCCGGGGCGCTTGCCGGGACGATCGAGCTCGAAAGCGTCGCCGCAGGGGACGCGCCGCGTTTTGCCGGGCAAGCGGCGGGCGGCAGCTATGGGGCGGCAGAGGCGCGGGCACTCGCCTCGGCGAGGCTCGGCGGAGGATTCGCCCTGATCTCAGGCGGATATGCGCGCGGAGATGGCTTTGTGCCGGTGGTCAATCCGGGCCCAGCAGACCGCGGTGCCCGCTATGAACAATACAGCTTTTCGGTGCGTGCGGTGGCGCCGCTGGGGGCCGGCGAGCTTCAGGCCAATGCCGACGCCTTCGATGACGCGCGAACGCGCGGAACCGCATTCAGTGCGAACCGGACCAGCGGCGCCGACGCGAGCCTGCGTTTCGTCGGCGGGCAGTTCGTGGCGCTCGGCTATGTCCAGCTGCGCCGCTTCGCCTCGCAGTTCGCCAGCGTCGATGCGACGCGCACTGTGACGACACAGACGCTGGACCAGTATAACACGCCCGCGACGGGCCTCGGCCTCAAGATCGAGGCAAGGCCGCGGATCGGACAGACCGAGTTTCGCCTCGGCACCGAATGGCGGCGCACCTCGGGGGAGACGAACGAGGCGTTCAGCTATGTCGCGGGCGCCCCGACCCGGCTGCGGTCGGCCGGAGGTGCGAGTGATATCGTCGGCGGCTTTGCCGAGGCGACGCGGGTCGCGGGGCCGCTGACCCTGACGGGTGGCGGGCGAATCGATCGCTGGTCGCTGACCGACGGTCATCTGACCGAGCGGCGGCTGGACGGGACCCCCGTGACGGACAGCCGGTTCGCCACGCGCCGGGGCTGGGAGGCGACCGGGCGGGCAGGAGCCGCCTATGCAGTGTCGCCTGCCTTCCATGTCAGTGCCGCGGCCTATATCGGCTGGCGGCTGCCGACGCTCAACGAACTGTATCGACCCTTCCGGGTCGGCGCCGAAGTGACCAATGCCAATGCGGCGCTGGCACCCGAGCGGTCGCGCGGTGTCGAACTGGCGGGCCACTGGCGCCCGCTGGCGGGGGTGGCGCTGGCGGTCACCGTTTTCGATGTCACGCTCGACAATGCCATTGCCAATGTCACGCTGTCGGGGACGACGCGGCAGCGGCAGAACCTCGACGCCCTGCGGTCGCGAGGACTGGAGGCCGACGCGTCCTTTGCACGGGGCGACTGGCGGCTCGGCGCGTCGGCGGCCTATGCCGATGTATCGGCGCGCGGATCGGGGGCGTCGGCATCGCTGACGGGCCTGAAGCCCGCGAGCGTGGCGCCGTTCCAGGGGTCGGCGACGCTCGGCTGGCGGGGGCTGTCGGCGTCGGCAAGATATGTGTCGGCGCAATTCGATGATGACCTGAACAGCCGGCGCCTGGCGCCTGCGCTTACGGTCGATGCGGTGGCCGACGTGCCGCTGGGGCGGGGCGTCAGCGTGCAGCTGCGCGGGGAGAATCTGTTCGACGCACGGGTCGAGGCGGCCGTGAGCGCAACGGGCGTCGTCGAGCGGGCGAGCCCGCGGGCCTTGTGGATCGGGCTGAGAATATCGAACCCCGACAAAAGCTAAGCGCCCCTTGCCTGTATTGAACGTCTCGCGCCTGTCTCGCGATGGGGCTAGACTGGACCGTGCGGCGATTCCGCCTTCAACGGAGAGACAAGATGAGCATTTTCGGTTCGATCAAGGACGCGATCTTCGGACACAAGGCGGAAGCCGCCACCCCGGCACCTGCCGCTGCCGCGCCGACGCCTGAAGAAGCCGCGCCGGCCCCGGCGCCCGCCCCTGCGCCTGCGACGCCCGAAGAAATCGATGCGCGCCTCGAGAAGATCGCTGCCGACAAGGGCGCGCCGTCGAACTACAAGACGTCGATCGTCGACCTGATGAAGCTGCTCGACCTCGACTCGAGCCTCGCCAACCGCACCGAGCTTGCCAAGGAACTGGGCTATACCGGCGACACGAACGACTCGGCGACGATGAACATCTGGCTGCACGCCGAAGTCATGAAGAGCCTCGCCACGCGCGGCGCGTAAGCGGCAGCATCGCCCCGGCGCTGCCGGGGCGATGCGTTTCTTTAGCGGATAATGCCGTCGTCGGTGTCGATGACGTCGTCGGGAATGTCGGCGCCGTCCTCGATCTCGTCCTCGTCGAGATCCTCGCCCAGGTCCGGCTGGATGTTGGTCATGACGACGCCGTCGTTCGGGCCGTCGCCTTCGACAAGGGCGATCTCGGCGCGCTGCGCTTCGTCATAGCCCTCGAGATCGGGCTCGTCCTCGGCGCGGTTGCCCTGGGCCGAGGGGTCGGGGCGGTTCATTTCGACATAGGGTTCGCTGACGCTGCGATCGGGCATGGGTGATCTCCTTCACAGGGGAAGCGAGCCAGACGGCAGACGGTTCCCTTGCCCCTGTGGCGACAGGCAATTACGGGTTGGCCTATGTCCAGCAACCTGACCGTGCCCCCGCTTTCGCTGGCGGCTCAAGCCACCGATCCTGCCGTCTTCGCCGCCGATTTCGGCGGGTCGTTCCAGCGCTTCGGCTTCGCCGTCATTGCCGACCACGGCATCGATGCCGCACTGATCGACCGGGCCTGGGGCGCGACCAAGACCTTCTTCGCGCTGCCGCTCGAGGAGAAGATGGCCTATCGTGCGGGCAAGGGCGGGCAGCGCGGCTTCATTCCGTTCGGGATCGAGATCGCCAAGGGCGCGACCGAGAACGATCTGAAGGAATTCTGGCACATCGGCCGCGATCTGGCCGAGGGGCACCGGTTCGCGGATCACATGCCGCCGAATGTCTGGCCCGCGGTGCCGCAAGACTTCCGGGCGATCTTCACCGAACTCTACGCCGAATTCGACCGCGTGGGTGCGAAGCTGTTGTCGGCGATCGCGGTCTATCTGGGCCTCGACAATAACTGGTTCGTCGAGCCCGTGCGCGACGGCAACAGCGTGTTGCGCCTGTTGCACTATCCGCCCGTATCGCCCGACGCCCCCGGCGTCAGGGCCGGGGCGCACGAGGACATCAACCTGATCACCCTGTTGCTGGGCGCCGAAGAGGCGGGGCTGCAATTGCTCGACCGCGACGGCAATTGGCTGGCGATCGACCCGCCCCAGGGCGCGCTGGTGGTCAATGTCGGCGACATGCTGCAGCGGCTGACCAATCATATCCTGCCGTCGACGACGCACCGCGTCGTCAATCCGCCGCCCGAGCGGCGCGGGACGCCCCGCTATTCGATGCCGTTCTTCCTCCATCTGGCGAGCGATTTCGTCATCAGGACCTTGCCCGGCTGTATCTCGCCCGAAAACCCCGATCGCTATCCCGAGCCCATTACGGCCGACGGCTATCTGCGCGAGCGGCTGCGCGAGATCGGGCTGCTGTAGCGGCAAGCCGATTGACAGGCGGGGCAAAGCCACGTCTGCTGCCGACTCGGGGGAGGGACTCGGCAGGCACGCGATGCCGCCGGCCATGTCCTCAGGGGGGATGCCGAGATCAGGGCGCGAGGGCGGGTTGCCGTCGTCGGTCGGTGATTTTTCGGGGGACCAATCGTGCATGCTGCCAAGATGAGATTTGCCGCCGTATTGCTTGCGTCGGTTTCAGCCCTTGCCGGACCGGCGTTGGCGGCCGAGGCACCGGCCGCGACGCCCGAAGCGGCCCTGCCGCGTAGCGAAGGCTTCATCCCGTTCCTGTGGGACGCGCCCAAGGGGCGGGTGCTGCTCGAGATTTCGGCCTTCGACCAGGATATCCTCTATTATGTCTCGGCGGCGAGCGGGGGCGGATCGGTCGAGCTGCCGTTCGATCGCGGAATCGTCGACACCCAGGTCATCCGGTTCCAGCGCGTCGGCGGTCGCGTGCTCGTGGTGGCACAGAACACCGATTATCGCGCGCCGCTGGGCGATGCGGCCCAGCAGGAGGGCGTCGCCGATTCCTTTCCGACGTCGCTGCTCGCCTCGCTTCCCGTCCAGTCGGACAAGGGGGGCAGGGTCGTGGTCGACGCAACATCGCTGTTCATGCGCGATGCCGCCAACGTCGAGGGCGCGTTGCGCCGCGCCAACCAGGGCGGCTTCAAGTTCGATGCGAGCCGCAGCAGTTTTTACCCAAAGCGCATGAAGGCATTCCCGGAAAATACCGAGATCGAGACGATTGCCAGTTTTGCGGCCGACACGCCCGGGGCGCTCGTCCGCAACGTCACGCCCGAGCCGCGCACCATGACCATGCGCATCCATCACAGCTTCCTGAAGGCGCCGACCGGCTATACGCCGCGCATGGCCGACCCGCGGATCGGCGTCAGCTCGATCAAGTTCCGCGACTTCTCGCAGCCGGTCGAGGACACGCCCGTCCAGGAATGGGTGACGCGCTGGCGGCTCGAGAAGCAGGATCCGACTGCCGCGATCAGCCCGCCGAAAAAGCCGATCACCGTCTACTTCGATCCGGCCATACCCGCCGCGATCCGCCATGCGATGAAGACCGGGCTGCTTTGGTGGAACAAGGCCTATGAGGCGGCGGGTTTCAGCAACGCCATCGTCGCGCTCGACGCGCCCGCGGACATGGACCCGATGGACATCCGCTACACCTATGTGCTGTGGATCAACCGCGACGAACGCGGCTTTTCGAGCGGTGGCACCTATCGCGACCCGCGCACGGGGGAGATCATCGGCACCAAGGTGCGGATGGACACGCATCGCATCCGGACCGTTGCCAATTATTTCGACGCCTATATGGGCGGCCTGCCGGGGGACGGGACCGGCATCACGATCGCCGATCCCAGCCTGTTGACGCCCGGCGCGCTCGCCTCGATGCCGGCGGGCCAGCGCGACATGGTGTTGCTGCGCCAGGCGTTGCTGACCGCGCACGAGCTCGGCCATGCACAAGGCTTCGGCCATAATTTCGCATCCAGCCTGAACGATCGGGCCTCGGTGATGGAATATCCGACACCGCGCGTGAAAGTGGTCAACGGCAAGCTGGACCTCAGCGAGTCCTTCCAAAAAGCGATCGGTGCCTATGACACCTTTATGGTGCGCTATTCCTATACGCCCTTTGCGCCCGGCCAGGAAAAGGCGGGGCTGAACGACGTCATCGGGGACATGCGCGCCAAGGGCATCATCTACGTCCCCGACACCGATCCGCGCTGGACGTGGTACGACGACCGGGCCACGCCCACCGAGGACCTGCGCGAGACGTTCGCGGCGCGGCGCATCATGCTCGACACCTATGGCCCGGAAATGCTGAAGCCCGGCGAGGCGGTCGGTTCGCTCAGGAACGTGCGCTTGTGGATGGCTTATCTCCACCACCGCTACGCGATCGAATCCGGCCTGAAATATGTCGGCGGCCTGTACGAGAATATCGTCGTCAAGGGCGACACGCTGCCCCCCACCGAGTTCATTCCCGCCAAGCTGCAGCGCGACGTGCTTGGCTTGTTGCTCAATGCGGTCCAGCCGGAAAATCTCGCCTTGCCCGAAAAACTGCTGGCGCAGCTGACGCCCGACCCCGGCGATAATCTGGAAGACCTCTCGAACGACGATGTCTTCGACCAATTCCGTGCCGCGCGCATCCTGTCCGCCATGGTCATCGAACCGTTGTTCGATCGCACGCGCGCAGCGCGGCTCGTGTCGCTCGCGGCCCGCCAGCCGGGCACGCTCAGCCTGCCGGAACTTGTCGAGGCCGTCGTAGCCCGCACGTGGAACGCGGCGAGCGGCACCACGGCCGAGGCCCGTGCGCTGCGGCGCGTTGCGCAGAAGGTCGCGCTCGATTCGTTGATGATGCTGGGCGGCAATGCGGAGACATCGCCCGATGCGCGGGCCTATGTGCTCGACCGGCTGGTCCGGCTGGCGGCCGACCTCAGGGCCCGCACCGACAGCGATCCGCTGACGGCCGCCTTCTACCGGCAGTCGGCGCGCGACATCGATCATTATCTCACAGACCCGGCAGCAAACGCCCCCAAGTCCGCCATGCCAGGCTGGGGCAAGGGGCCGCGGTCGCGCTTCCCGATGCCTCCGGGGCCACCGCTGGGATAGCCAAGCCAAGCCACAGGTCGTTTGACAAATGCCTTCGCTTTCCGCTCTGGCGCGAAGCGAAGGGAGCCCCATGGCCGACACACTGAAAATTGCGCTCGCCGGTCTCGGCACCGTGGGCGGCGGCGTCGTCAAGCTGCTCGACGCCAACCACGACCTGATCGCGCGCCGCGCCGGCCGGTCGATCGAAGTCGTGGCGGTCAGTGCCCGCGATCGCAGCCGCGATCGCGGGGCGGACGTGTCGCGCTTCGACTGGGTCGACGACACGACCGCGCTGGCAGAGCGGCCGGGTGTGGACGTGGTTGTCGAACTGATCGGTGGCAGCGATGGCCCGGCGCTCACGCTCGCCAACCGCACGATCGCGGCGGGGCGCGCGTTCGTCACGGCCAACAAGGCCATGATCGCGCATCACGGGCTGGAACTGGCGACGGCCGCGGAGGCAGCGGGCACCGCCTTCAAATATGAGGCCGCCGTGGCAGGCGGCATCCCGGTCATCAAGGGGCTGCGCGAAGGTGCCGCGGCCAATGAGCTGACCCAGGTCTACGGCATCCTCAACGGCACCTGTAATTACATCCTGACGCGGATGGAGGCCGAGGGGATGGACTTCGCCGACGTGCTCGCGGACGCGCAGGCAATGGGCTTTGCCGAAGCCGACCCGTCGTTCGACATCGACGGGATCGATGCGGCGCACAAATTGTCGATCCTTGCGAGCCTGTCGTTCGGGACGCGCATTGCCTTTAGCGCGGTGGCGCGCGGCGGCATTCGTCATGTCCAGAGTGGCGATATCGCCCAGGCCCTGGCGCTCGGCTATTGCATACGCCTTGTCGGGCTGGCCGAGGCCGGCCCCCATGGGCTGTTCCAGCGCGTCCACCCGTGCCTCGTCCCGCTGGCACACCCGCTGGCACATGTGCAGGGGCCGATGAACGCCGTGGTCGCGGAGGGCAATTTCGTCGGGCGGCTGTTCTTCGAGGGGCGCGGCGCGGGCGAGGGGCCGACGGCCAGCGCGGTTGTCGCCGACCTGATCGATATCGCGCGCGGCGAAGTGGGGCCGGCCTTTGCCATGCCGGTCGCCAGCTTGACCGATGCAGCGCCTGCCGATCCGGGCGACCGGCGCGAGCGTGCCTATCTGCGCTTTGCGGTTGCCGACAAGCCCGGCGTCCTTGCCGAATTGACCGCGGCGATGCGCGACGGCGGGGTCTCGATCGAGAGCATGATCCAGAAGGGCGAGACCGCGGAAGGCGGTGTGTTCGTCGCGATGACGACGCACGAAGGGCCGGCGCGCGCCGTGCAGGCCGCGCTCGACCGGCTCGACGGCAGTTCCAGCCTCACCGGCAGGCCGATGTGGATGCCGATCCTCGACGTCTGACGATCAAGGGGCCAGCGGCCGCAGCCGCAGTTCGCCGCCGCTTGCGCCAAAAGCCGTCGTCACTTTGACGCCGACGCCACCGCCGCAATCGGCAATGATCGCCCGGCGTCCGCATGGCAGCCGGTGATCATCGGCAAGCCGCTTGCGTTCGCCCTCGACGCTTTCGCCACGCGGGTCGCCGATGTCATAGCCGATATAGGGCACCCGCCACCGGTCGGCGCGGCGGGCACCGCAGACCATGATTTCGCGGTCCGAGGACGGGCGGCCACAGTGCGGCTCGACGCTGGTCAGCTTGCGATAGGTTTCGAGCGTGTCCGGCGTCTTCGCGCGAACGGGGGGCGCCAGACAAAGGACCGCTGCCGCTACGACAATTCTCGACATCGTCACATGCGGCTCCTATCGGCTGGGCTGAAGTAAAGCCAAGGATGCCAGAAATCGTGTCAGAAACCAAGATTGCGGCGAGCGATGTCCTCGACCGTGTGCTCGTCCTCGAAATGGTCCGCGTCACCGAACGGGCTGCGATCTCGGCGTCTGCAATGGTGGGGCGCGGCGACGAAAAGGCTGCCGATGCTGCCGCCGTCGAGGCAATGCGCGATGCCCTGAACGAGCTCTACATGGACGGCACCGTGGTCATCGGCGAGGGCGAGCGCGACGAAGCGCCCATGCTGTTCATCGGCGAGAAGGTCGGCTCGGCACCGGGCAAGGGTCCCAAGATCGACATCGCGCTCGACCCGCTCGAGGGGACGACGATCACGGCAAAGGCCGGCCCGAACGCGCTGGCCGTGCTGGCAGCGGCGGAGGGCGGCAACCTGCTCAACGCGCCCGACACCTATATGGACAAGATTGCGGTCGGCCCCGGCTATCCCGAAGGGGTGATCGACCTGACCAAGTCGGCGACCGAGAATGTACAGGCGCTGGCGGCGGCCAAGGGCGTGGCGCCGAGCGAGATCATTGCCTGCGTGCTCGACCGCCCGCGCCATGAAAAGCTGATCGCCGAATTGCGCGCGATGGGCTGCGGCGTCATGCTGATCGGCGATGGCGACGTGGCGGGCGTGATCGCGACGACCAATCCCGACACCGGTATCGACATCTACCTGGGGCAGGGCGGCGCGCCTGAAGGCGTGCTCGCGGCTGCGGCGCTGAGCTGCGTCGGCGGGCAGTTTCAGGGCCGGCTGATCTTCCGCAACGACGACGAGCGGGCCCGCGCGCGCAAATGGGGCATCGAAGACCTCGACCGCGTCTATCATCTGAAGGACCTGGTAAAGGGCGATTGCATCTTCGCGGCGACCGGCGTGACCGACGGGTCACTGCTGGCCGGCGTGAAGCGCCTGCCGGGCGGGCGCATGACGACCGAGAGCGTCGTGATGCGCGCGTCTTCGGGCACCATCCGCTGGGTCAAGGGCGACCATCGCGTCGGGTGACACCGATCAGCGGACCCTTGCGGTGAAGCTCAACGAAAAGCTGGGCTGGCTGGTCAGTGTCGCCCCGGCCATCGTGCCGCCGGGCGCAAGGCGAATGCCCGTCACCAGCGTATCGAACCCGTTGGCGTCGGCGACCGGGACATAGGTGAAGGCCGTGTTGCCCCCCACCGCTTTAGTCCAGGTGACGCTGGTCGCCGGATTAAAGGTCAGCCCGCTCGGCACGGCGCCGTCGGTGAAGGTGACCGGCGTCCCTGCGACATAGGACATGATCTGGGTCGGCAGGGCGTCGACGATGACGAGCGTTCCCGCATCGACCGTGCCCGGACCCGAGTTCGTCACCGTTATAGAATATTGGATGAGCGCGCCCGGTATCGGTTTCGGATTGGCGGTGCCGTTGACGGGATCGGACAGCACGACCCATGCCTTGGTCATGCCAAGGATGGCCTTGGTCGGGTTCGGCGTATTGGTCAGCGTGCAGGTGATATTGTCACCCCATGTCGGTGTCAGCGTGCCGCCCACCGTAGTCGGCAGCGTCGTTCCCGAAACGCCATAGGCGTTGGTGCAGCTCAGCGCGCCCCCGTAAAGCAGGGTGTTGGTGGTGCCTGCCGCAATCTCGGTCAGGGTGTAGGGGGTGGCCGCAGCGACCTGCTGCACGCCGGTGCTGCCGGTGGTGACCGTGCTACCCGTACCTGTCGTCGTGGCGCTCGCCACCACCGCGGCGCCGCTTTTGATCTGCACCGTGAACTGGTCGGTGTTGAATACGCGGCTCGCGCTCAACGCCTTGCTGAGCGTGATCCGGGGCTGGGGCGTATTGACGAAGGTGCACGCAATCGCGTCGCCATAGGCAATCGAGCCGAGCACATAGCTTGTCGTTGCCAGGTTGCTGGGCAGGACGGTCGGCGACGCCGCGTTGGAATTGGTACAGCTCAACCGCGCCGCATATTGCGACAGGCTGCTCGTGCTGCCCGCGGCCATGTCCTCGGTCAGGGTGACCGAAATGCCCGACGCGAGCGAGGCCGCCGCATTGTTGAACGGGCCCGATCCGGTGCCGGTCGTGGTCGCCGTCGCCAGCGTGCCGCCCGACGTGGTCGACTTGACGCTGTAGGTAAACTGGTCGGTGGCCGCCAGGCGGGTCGATGCGATCGTCTTGTTCAGGCGCACCGAGGCAAAGCGCACCGCGAACATCACGCCCTGCAGCCCACCGGCCACGATCGTCGTCGTCACGGTCGTCGGCGACGTGCTGCCGAAAATCTGGCCGCCGACCGTTCCGGTCACGCCGGTGACCGCCACGGTGGCGCCGGAATTCGTATAGGTCGGGTAGATGGCGCCCGAAATGGGCGGCACAAGGTCGAGCAGTTGCCAACTGCCGCCATTGGTCTGGTACGTCAGCGATTCCGACTGGTTGCTCGACTCCCCGTCGGCCACGATGAACATATAGCTGCCCGCCGTTGCACCTGCCGGCGGCGTGATCGACATGTTCGACAAGGTGACCGTTATCGTGCTGGCATTGTTGGCCGAATAGAGGATCGGCCGGCCGGGGATGCCAAGGAACGATGTGTTGCCGATGGCCGCCCCGCTCCAGGCCGGCGCGGCCGTGGCGGTGACGCCCGTCGCCGCCGTGCTCACCGTCTGGACGGTCACGCTGAACACCGATCCATCGCTGAGATTGAACGTCATCGGCTGGCCCGCCGCCGTACGTGCCGTGGCGTCGTTATAGCTGGTCATGTCGAGCCAGCAGTAGGTGTCCCATCCGTTCGCTGCCGCGCCCGCCGAAGTCGCCGCCGCACAGGTGGCAGCTCCGGCGGGAGCGGCGCCGGCCAGGCAGATGAACGCGAGCAGCACCGGCGTAGTCCGCCAGCCGCCGTGCCAAGTCGTTCATAAGCCTGCGGAATACGCGCACCATAAGCAGAGCGTGGTAGCCAAATGAGGTTAACAAACCGCCGGTAATGGTACGGCATTGGTCCTTGTCTCCCGCGCTGCGCCTCCGCATAGCGGCGGCATGAACCCGTTGGACGTTAACCAGTCGATCTCCGGCCAGTCATGGCGCTGGCGCAGCGGGGCGGGGCCGGGCGACGACCTGGTCGCCGGGTTGTTGCTGGCGCGGGGCTGCGCGCATGCCGATCTCGAGGCGCATCGTGCACCCACCTTGCGCGGATTCATGCCTGACCCCTCGATGTTCCGCGACATGGACGTGGCCGCGGCGCGGCTGGCCGATGCGGTGCAACGCGGCGAGGCGGTCACGATCTTCGGCGACTATGATGTCGACGGTGCCACGTCGGCGGCGTTGCTCGTTCGCCTGCTGCGCGGGCTGGACCTGGCCCCGGCCGCCTATATCCCCGATCGCCTGATGGAAGGCTATGGACCGTCGGGCGCCGCACTCGTCAGGATTGCCGAAAGCGGGGCCACGCTGATCGTCACGGTCGATTGCGGCGCGCAGGCGTTCGAGGCGCTGGCGATGGCCCGGGACGCGGGCGTGGACGTGATCGTCGTCGATCATCACCAATGTGCAGCGACGCTGCCGATGGCGCATGCCGTCGTCAATCCGAACCGCCTCGACGAGGGGGAGGGGGCGGCGCATGGCCATCTGGCGGCGGTCGGCGTGGCGTTCCTGCTGGGTGCGGCGCTGCTGCGCGACCTGCGCGCGCGGGGATATTTTGCGGCGCGGCCCGAACCTCGGCTCATCGACCTGCTCGATCTCGTCGCGCTCGGCACGGTCGCCGATGTGGCGGCCTTGCGCGGCCTCAACCGCGCATTCGTCGCGCAGGGGCTGAAGGTCATGGGTGCCGGCCGCAACATCGGGCTCCAGGCCCTGCTGGCCGCATCGCGGCTGAAGCGGGCGCCGCAATGTTCGGACCTGGGCTTTGCGCTCGGCCCGCGCATCAACGCCGGTGGACGGGTCGGCAAATCGGATCTCGGCGTGCGCCTGCTGACGACGGACGATCCCCAAGAAGCCGCCGAAATTGCCGAACAACTGAATCAGCTGAACGAGGAACGCCGTGCGATCGAGGCGGGCGTCCAGGCCGAGGCGGAACTGCTCGCGGCAGGCAAGGACAACCGCGCCGTCGCCGTCGTGGCGGGGCAGGGCTGGCATCCCGGCGTCATTGGCATCGTCGCGGGGCGGCTGAAGGAAAAGCTGGGCAAGCCCGCGATCGTCATTGCCCTCGACGACGCCGGGGTCGGCAAGGGTTCGGGTCGTTCGATTTCCGGCGTCGACCTGGGTGCGGCCGTGCTCGCGGCCAAGGACATGGGGTTGCTCATGGCGGGCGGCGGACACGCGATGGCGGCAGGGCTGACCGTCGCGGCCGGGCAGGTCGAGGCCTTTGCCGATTTCATCGAAGAGCGATTGTCCGCCGACGTCGCGCGGGCTTCGGGCGACCGGGCGCTGCTGCTCGACGTCGTCGTGTCGTGCGGCGGCGTCACGCCGTCGCTGGTCGAGGCGCTTGAGGGCGCCGGCCCCTATGGCATGGGCTGGCCCGCGCCGCGCGTGGCGGCGGGGCCGATGCGCGTGATCAAGGCCGATATAGTGGGCAGCGGCGGCCATGTCCGCGCGCTGATGCAGGGCGATGACGGTCGCAGTCTCAAGGCGGTGGCTTTCCGCAGTGCCGACAAGGCGCTGGGTCAGGCGCTGCTCGCCGCCCCCCGCGACCGGCGACTCTGGGTCGCAGGCCGCGCAAAGATCGACGATTGGGGCGCGCGACCGGCTGCCGAACTTCACCTCGACGATGCCGCCTGGTGCGACTGACAGGCGGTTGACGAGAGCCGCGTTTCTGCTAAGCGCGCGCTTCGCTTTCCCGAGCGGCCCCATCGTCTAGCGGTTAGGACGCGGCCCTTTCACGGCTGAAACACGGGTTCGATTCCCGTTGGGGTCACCATCCTGCAGAAAATCAGCCGGCGGCAGATATTCGCAGATGGGCGACGCGCCGTGAGCGCCCACGGCGCGAGCCGGTCAGCGACCCGTGTCGAACTTGTCCGCCCGCCGCTTGCCCAGCAGCAGCCGCTTTTCGAGCCGCGCGCGCAGCTGCGTGTAATAGGCAGTCAAGAAACCGTCGATGTCCGTGACTTCGGTCGGCCAGCCAATCTTGTCGATGATCGCCTGCGCCACGGTCAGTTTGGCGGCGTTCTCGCTCCGGCGGAGCACACCCTCCAGCGTTTCGAGCTCGAAGACACCATAGGCGTCGAGCTGTTCGGCCGTGAAGTCGAACGCGGCCACGGCCGGCAGCGTCGTCAGGTCGCGGTCGAGCTTGTCGCGGCTTGTCCGGATCACCCAGGTGCCGGCGAGCAGGTCCCCGACCCGCAGCCGATCCTTGTTCAGCAGCGGGAAGCACAGGAAAACGCCGGTCCAGATAAAGCCCAGCCAGCCGGTGAGCGCATCAACGGTGCCTGCAGACAGGCCCGTCACGAGCATCGTCAGCGGCAGGAAGGTTTCGACCTCGCGCATCAGATTGCGGGCAACGACAGCATCCGCCGTCAGCCGCCCGCCATCGTGCGCGACCACGCGCAGTTTCATCCAGCGCTTGCCCAGCGTCGCGGCGCGCGGGCGCAGTTCCAGGGCGATGAAGTAGAAATTGCGGATCAGGAAAAAGCCGAGCAGCCAGATCACGCCCGTCATCTCGCCGGCGCGCCGGGTTACGAGCGCGTATCCCGCCACGATGGTCAGCACGATCATCGCCACGATCATCACGGTCAGGTCGATGAGGAAAGCGCCGATGCGCTGGCCACTGTCGCCGATCATCACGCCGAGATCGACGCCTTCGGGCGTCACCAGTCGCCGACGCTTGTCGAGGGTTTTGGGCGCTTTGGGCGCCTTTGAGGCCTTAGTCGCCATGGCGGAGCCGTGGACCGTAATAATAAACCAGCCAGAACAGCAACATGCCGCCGCCGATCGAGAAACGGATCCAGTCGGCGTTTATCGTCTGGCGGCCAATCCCTTCGAGCAGTCCGGCCATCGCGAGCATGATGACGACCCCGATCATGGCCGTGCCTGCGGTTCGCCCTGCATGGGTTGCCGCCGCCATTCGGCCTCGCGCACCGGGGAAGGCGATGCGCGTGCCGATGTGCAAGCCGGCCGCCGCCGACAGCGTGATGGCGTAAAGCTCTGTCGTACCGTGGATCGACAGCCAGCCGATCATCGGCAGGGCAAGTCCCTTTGCCGCGTAGATCTGTAGCATCGCACCCAGCGCAGCCCCGTTGTAGAAAACGAGGAGCAGCGTCGGCACGCCGAAGGCGAAGCCGAGCGCGAAACAGGCGAGCGAGATCTGGGCGTTGTGCGTGAAGAGATAGGTCGCGAAGAACCGGAGACCGTCCTGCTCCTTGCCATCCGAATAGAGGATCGATTTCAGCGTTTGCGCGCTTGCATAAGGGCCGCGCCCGCCCGCCATGTCGCTGCCGACGATCGACGCAAACCACGCGGGCTCGCCTTGGACAAGCAGGAAGCCCGCCGCCGTTCCCGCGACAAGCACCGCAAGCGCGACGAGCGTCTCGACCCAAAGGGCGCGGATCGCGCGCGGCCAGTCGGTCAGGAAGAAGCGTGCCATCCGGCGGCCGAATCCGCCGCTGGCCCCATAGATGGCGAGATAGGCGCGCAACGAGAGCGCCTCGAGATAATCGATCAGGGCCCGGTCGAGCACCGTCGCGCGCGCGACGGACAGAGAGGAAAGCGTCGATCTGTAGAGCAGCGGCAGGTCGAGCAGCTCGTCGTCGCTCAGTGCCCTT
This sequence comes from Sphingomonas sp., assembly GCA_965249705.1. GTDB lineage: Bacteria > Pseudomonadota > Alphaproteobacteria > Sphingomonadales > Sphingomonadaceae > Sphingomonas_O. The sequence continues at coordinate 745,893 of CBDFMO010000013.1, forward strand.
GGGCTGCGCCCCTCGATCCGCTTGAGCATGCCCTCCAGCCGCTGCCAGTCGGCCTCACGCTCGGCGCGAAACATGGTCGAGTCCTGGCTCACAGCAGGTTCCGCCGCTTGAGCCCGAGATAGGCGTTGACGAGTTCGGTGCCGACGCGGTCGTGGTGCGCCTCTACGATGTGGACGCCCAGCCGCTGGAGCCGGGCGACGACAATCCGCCGCTCGCGCAGCATCGAGGCGGCAATCACCGCGCGCGACACATCGGCGCTGTGTTCGGGCGCGGCATTGGCCATCGCCTCCAGTTCGACGTCGTGCATCAGGACAAACAGCACAAGATGGCGTTCGGCGAGGCGGCCGATATTGCGCAGCATCAGTTCAGCGCTGGTCGGATCGACGAAGTCGGTGAAGACGAGGACAAGCGAGCGCCGCTTGAGCTGCGCGCCGAGCGTGGTGAGCGCCAGCGTGAAGTTGGTTTCCTCGTTCGAATAGTCGAGCTCGGCCGCCAGTCCCTGGAACGTTGCGAACGACGCAATTCCCGAAACCGCGCCGCTCGAGATGCGCGGGCGGGCGTCGAAGCCGAACAGCGACACCTTGTCGCCCAGCTTCAGCGCAACGAATGCGGCGGTCAGCGCGGCCGTTATCGCGCGGTCGATGCGCGGCAGGCCGTCGACCGGCTCGCACATCAGGCGGCCGGCATCGATCGCAAAGACGATCTCGTTGTTCCGCTCTGTACGGTATTCCTTGGCGATCAGGCCACCGTGGCGGGCGCTCGCCTTCCAGTCGATGGCGCGACGGTCCATCCCCTGTCGGAATTCGGCGAGCGCCTGGAACTCGCCGCCGGCACCAGTGTCGACCTGCACGATCTCGCCAATGCTGGCGTCGCGGCGGAACAGGCGCAGCGCCTCGGCGCGCAACGGCCGGACATCGGGCAGCACGGCGATCTTGCGGTCGAGCCCGATCCGCGTCTGCCGCCAGACGAGGCCCAGCAGGCCCGGCCAGCGCAGCCACAGGGCATCGATCGCCGCCGACCCCCGACGCACGGCGGTGAATGCGATCGTCCGTCCGTCATTCGTCACTCCCGAACCCGCCGGCGCGGGCACCAGTCGTGCATCATGTTCGAGAGCGGCTTCGAACCGTCGACCGCCGCCGACCCGGGCCGTGACGTCGAGCGCGACGTCCTGACCGACATAGGCCGCGCGCGGCGCTTCGAGGGCCGCATTCAGCGACTTTGCCCCCGGCGTGGCCAGCGCATCGGCCGTTGTCAGCGCCAGCACGATCAGCACGACGACAAGCCCTGCGTACCAATAGGCGGGCAGGAGAAGCGCCACCGCGATTGCGGGCAGCGCGCTTGCCGCCGCAAGGCTGGCTGCCCGGCCGCTGGGATAGATCATGCCGGGGTCACCGCGGCGCCTCAACCTGGGCGATCAGTTCGGCGACGACGGCTTCGACGCGCTTGCCGTCGATCTGGGCGGCCGGTGACAGGATGACGCGGTGGCGCAGCAAGGGAAGCGCAAGGGCCTTGACGTCGTCGGGGATCGCATAGTCGCGCCCGTCGAGCGCGGCGCGGGCACGGGCGGCGCTGGCCAGCATCGCCGCCGCGCGCGGCGACGCTCCGGTTTCGAGCGAGGCACTGTCGCGCGTGGCGCGGACCAGCCGCACGATATAGCGCACGACATCGTCGACGAGCCCGACGCCGGCGACGGCTGCGGCCGCCGCATCGAGCGTGCCCGTGTCCGCGACTGCGCCGATACCCCATTCCTCGATCTGCGGCGCGCCGAAGCGGCTGCCGTGGCGGGCGACGATGGCCACCTCCTCCTCGGCGCTTGGGTAATCGACGACCTGTTTGAACAGGAAGCGGTCGAGCTGTGCTTCGGGCAGCGGATAGACACCCTGCTGCTCGATCGGGTTCTGCGTCGCGACGACCATGAAGTGTGACGAAAGCGGATGCGTCGTCCCGTCGAAGGTGACGGAGCGTTCCTGCATCGCCTCGAGCAGGGCCGCCTGGGTCTTGGGCGGGGTGCGGTTGATCTCGTCGGCAAGGAGCAATTCGGTGAAGATCGGCCCCTTGGTCAGGGTAAAGGTCGACGTCTGGAAGTTGAACAGATTGGCGCCGATGATGTCGCCCGGCATCAGGTCGGGGGTAAATTGGATGCGGCCATAATCAAGGCCGGTTGCCCGCGCGAAACAGCGCGCGAGGAACGTCTTGGCCGTGCCTGGCGGCCCTTCGAGCAGGATATGGCCGCGCGCGAACAGCGCGACCAGCAGCAGGTCGACGGTCCCGTCCTGCCCGGTGATCGCCTTGCCCACCTCGCCCCTGATGCGGGCACCCAGCGCCTTTACGTCGTCAACGTTCACGAACCACCTCGTTTCTCCAGTCATGCAGGGCACGCGCGGCGGACCGCATCGCGTCGGAATTCGGGGCCGTGCGGGCCCGTTCGGCCAGCTCGGCGAAACTACCGCTCGGCGCGGCGGGCAGGCGGGCCAGCCATTGCTCCTGCGCCACAGGGTCGAGCGCGCCCGCGCCAAGCGCCTGCGCCGCGCTTTCGCGGATGATCGCGACATAGCGATCGCCAAGGCGCTTTACCGCGCCCGCGCGTGCGATCAGGATGGCGGCATTGTCGGCCAAGGCACGCTTGCCGAAGGGAATGGCGCGCGGTTCGGCAATCGGCGGGCCGAAGCGGGCGAAGGCATGGATGCCCACAAGCAGCGCGGTCGCCATCGCCGCGAGCGTCAGCGCAAGGAACGGCGGCTCGAACATGAGCTGCAGCAGGTTCCGCGATCCCTGCTGGTTGAGCACCATGTCGAACGCCACCGAATCCTGGGTATCGGCGCGAAGGGCATCGACGATCGCGAGCGCCGCGCGCGCGCCTTGCGGCGTTTTGAGGCCCTGGTTCGACAGGATGTCGGGATCGGCCATGATGTAGTCGGCTGCACCGTTGGTCATGTCGGTCCGCCCGAGCACGATGTCGCCGCCGCTGTCGACGAGTACCGGCTTCATGCCCTGTGCAATATAGTGCAGCGTCGAGGGCGCAACGGCGTCGACACCGTCCATCTCGCCGCCGGGGATGCCGGAAATGCGATTGCCGTTCGGCGATATTTCTTCGGCAAAGCGGATGCGGCCGAACACCTCGAGTAGCTGAGGCGACCATTGCGGCGGCAGAATGCCTCTGTTCTCGACCCATCCCGACTGTAGCAACATCGGCGACGTCACATACTTCGGCAGGATATAGAGTGTTTTCGAATCTTCGACCCCGCGGCGGGTCGCGACCAGCCGGCGCAGGCGCTCGACATCGGAATCGGGCTGGATCGTCACGATGACGAACCCCGGCGCGCGCCAATGGCCCTCGTCATCGCCGAGCGCCGTCAGCCGCCCGGTTGTCTCGGACAATTTGTACAGTCCGAAAAAGCCAACCGCCGACTTCGACAGGGGCAAGGGGCCGGCCGACCCCCGCGCCTTCATCTGCGGCGCATAGGCCATGAGGAAAAGGAAGCCGAGAAAGGCGAGCGCGCCGCTGAGCACGACGATGGCGACCACCCGGACCGAAAAGGGGTTGTCCGACACCCGCTCAGCCATGGACCGCGTTCCAGGTCGCCGGCGTGGCGAAACGCGCATAAGCCGCGCGGCAGTCCGCCCAGGCGGCTTCGTTGACCGCGCGGCTGCCGAAGGCGCTGACCTCGACGACGCGGGCGATCGCGTCGAAGGCGGGCCGCGCCGCGCCCGGCAGTTCGTCGGCGGCGGCAATGTCACGCGCGGTCAGCGAGGGCTTCAGGAAATGTGGCAGGCGGCGGGCGATGTCCTCCACGCTGCGCAGCAGCAGCAAGCGGGCCGCTTCGGCGTAGCGTCCCTGCGCAGCTAGGGCCTCGGCTTCGGCAAGCAGGGCGCGCGCCGCCGTCTCTTCGGGCCGCCATTCGTCGATGACTGCGGCGGCGCGCTTGTCGCGTCGGCGGCCCCAGGGCCATTCGACGCCGTCGATGTTGGACAGCACGAAGTACAGGATCGTCAGTACCACGGCGGCAACCGTGCCCCAGAAGATATAGGGAAAAGCCGGGGACAACCAGGCGAGAAGCTCGCCCAGCGGTTTCAGCCAGTCGGGCAATTTGGGGGGCGGCGGCGGCGCGAATGGCGCCATGTCGAACTGGATGCTCTTGTCGGCGACGAGCGCGCGGTGCGCAGCGTCGAAGCGACCGTCGACCGCCGCCCGTTCCGCTTCGCTTCCGACACCTGCCACTTTGCCCCCGTACGCGACCACGGCACTTGTGGCGATGCCCCAAGGCCGGAGCAAGCTTTGCTGTGCAAATATTGATAACTGCTTGGCCCGGCGAATTAATTTTTGGCGGCGGCAAAGGCCTTGCCCGGCTGATGCGTTCTGGATGGGCATGCAGTCGCATGTGTCGCATCGTCGCAGAGGTTGCCCATGCTCGATTTTGCCACAGCCGCAGGCCGATTCGGCCTTGGCGCCCGTCCCGACGATCCGCGGGGTACGGATGCACGCCGCGCGACGCTCGACCAGTTCGGGCGCTTCGACGCCAGGCCCACGGCGTTTGCCGCGGCGCCGACACGGGCCACGGTCGCCGCCGGGCTTGCCGATTATCTCGAGCAGACGCGTGCCTTTCGGCAGCAGGCGGGATCGAAGGCCGAACGCGGCGTCGAAATGGTCACCGCCGCCAACGGAGCGCCCGCTGGCGAGACCGTGCAACAGGCGATCAAGGCGTCGCGCAAATATGCGGGCGAAGTGGCGCGCAGCGAATATATCGCGCTGGTCGGCGCCCGGGCCAATGCCGCGCTCACCACCACCGCGCCCTTCGTCGAACGCATGGTGCACTTCTGGGCGAACCATTTCGCCATTTCGATCGACAAGCTCCCCGTCATCGGCATGGGAGGACTGCTCGAGGTGGAGGCCGTCCGGCCGCACGTGCTGGGTACTTTCAAGGACATGCTGTTCGCGGTCGAAACCCACCCGGCGATGCTGATCTACCTCGACCAGGCACAATCGGTCGGGCCGAACAGCCAGCTGGGCCAGGCCGTCGCGGTCCGGGGCAAGCGCAAGATCGGGCTCAACGAAAATCTGGCCCGCGAAATCATGGAGCTGCACACGCTCGGCGTGCGGACCGGCTATGCCCAGGCCGATGTCACCGAATTCGCGCGCGCCATGACGGGCTGGACCGTCGCCGGCATCACGGGGGGGCCGATGGCGCGCTTCGTCGCCGGGACGCCGGGCGCATTCCTGTTCGCGCCGGCCCTGCACGAGCCCGGCGATCGTCTGATCATGGGGCGTCGCTACGGACAGGGTGGCGAGGCCCAGGCCCGCGCCGTTCTGTCCGATCTGGCGGAAAGCCCGGCTACCGCCCGCCATATCGCGACCAAGCTGGCGCGCCATTTTACCGGCGACGCGCCGCCGCCCGCGCTGGTGGATCGATTGGCCGCGCGCTTCCTGGCGACGGGCGGTGATCTGCCCGCGCTCTACCGCGTCCTGATTGAGGCGCCCGAAGTCGCGGCCCCTGGCACCGGCAAGTTCAAGTCACCCTGGGACTGGTCGATCTCGGCGTTGCGCGCGGTCGGCACGCGCGACGTCCAGGGGCAGGCAATCGCCGGCCTGATGAACCAGCTCGGCCAGCCCGTGTGGAAGCCCGGTTCCCCCGCCGGCTATGACGATACCGATGCGAGCTGGGCCGGACCCGATGCGCTGATGCGCCGGGTCGAGGCCGCAGCGCGCATTGCCACCCGGGTCGGAGGCGTCGCATTCGATGCGCGAAAGCTTGCCGGAAATGTCTTGCCCGGGGGCGGCAGTGCGGCGACACTGGAGGCCATCGGTCGGTGCGAAAGCCCGGTCGAGGGGCTGTCCTTGATGCTCGTTTCGCCCGAATTCATGCGGAGGTAATGATGCTGGATATGACAATCGGACGGCGCAGCGTACTGGCATCGGGCCTAGCCGGCGCCGGCGTCGCGGCCTTGCCGTCGATTTCCTTTGCTGCCGCCCCCACCGATCGCCGGTTCGTCTTCGTCATTCAACGCGGCGCGGCCGACGGGCTCAACATCGTGATGCCGACCGGCGACCCGGGCTTTGTCGCGGCGCGGGGCAGCCTCGCGGTGCCGGGCGGGGCGAAGCTCGACGGCATGTTCACGCTGCATCCTGCGCTTGCCGAAACGGCGACGATGTTCGGCGACAAACAGGCGCTGTTCGCGCACGCCGTCGCGTCGCGCTATCGCGACCGGTCGCATTTCGACGGCCAGAACGTGCTCGAGACCGGCGGCACCCAGCCCTACCAGCTGAAGGACGGCTGGCTGAACCGCTTCCTTGCGCTGCTTCCGAAAGCGGAAGCCGATGCGATCGCGATCTCGTCGACGATTCCCGCAGCGCTGCGCGGCAAGGTGGAAGTGGCTTCCTATGCACCATCCGCGCTGCCCGATGCGCCCGACGACCTGCTCATGCGCGTCTCGGGTCTCTACGCGGCCGATCCGTTGCTCCACGGCTTGTGGGAGCAGGCGATGGCGACGCGGGCGATGACCGGCGACCTGAGCGATGCCGGCGGCAAGAATGCGGCGGCCACCGGTGCGCTGGCCGCCCGTCTGCTCATGGGCCCGACGACCCGAATCGCCATGATCGAGACCGGCGGCTGGGATACCCATGCAGGTCAGGCCGGGCGCCTCTCGGCCCAGCTCAAGGGGCTGGACGCGATGCTCGCCGCGCTCAAGACCGGCCTCGGCACGCAGTGGGCGAACACGCTGGTGATTGTCGCGACCGAGTTCGGGCGAACCGTGGCGGTCAACGGCACCGGCGGGACGGACCATGGGACCGGCTCGGCAGCGATGCTGCTCGGCGGGCGCATCGCTGGCGGTCGTGTGATCGCCGACTGGCCGGGCCTGACGGGTGCCAATTTGTACGAAGGTCGCGACCTCAAGCCGACGCTCAGCCTCGACACGCTGATCGGTGCGGCGCTCGCGCAGCATTATGGTCTCGACCCGGCGCGGGTGCGCGGCGCGCTGTTTCCGGACGAGAGCGGCGATCGCTTTCGGGAGACGCTCGTCCGAGCCTGACGGCACCCCTTGGTCTGCTGATCATCTTGCGGGGGAGGCCGGCAAGGTGTGCGGCCTTCCCGTCAAGCGACACGCTGGAACCTGCCGCCAAACTCGCCTAAGCGCCCCGGCATCATGACACTGTACAAGAATTTCACTGCGCAGCTGGATGCCGCGCTCGCCCGGGTCCCCGCCGTTGCCGACGCGCCGCGCACCAATGTGACGGTCGAGCCGCCCCGTGATCCGAGCCATGGCGACCTGTCGACCAATGCCGCCATGGTTCTGTCGAAAGGCGCCGGCCTGGCGCCGCGTGCCCTTGCCGAAATGCTCAAGCCCGAACTGGCGGCGGTCCCCGGCGTGACATCGGTCCAGATCGCGGGCCCCGGATTCATCAACCTGCGACTCGCCGACGATATCTGGCGCGCCGAGCTGGCCGCCATCCACGCGGCGGGCGACGGCTATGGCCGTTCGGACCTGGGCGGCGGGTCGGTCGTCAACATCGAATATGTGTCGGCCAATCCCACCGGACCCATGCACATGGGCCATTGCCGCGGCGCCGTCGTCGGCGATGCGTTGGCCAGCCTGCTGGAATGGGCAGGGCACAGGGTGACGCGCGAATATTATGTCAACGACGCCGGCGGACAGGTCGATGTCCTCGCCCGGTCCGCGCACCTGCGCTACCGCGAGGCGCTGGGAAAAGTCGTCGGCGAGATTCCAGAAGGGCTGTATCCCGGCGACTATCTCGTGCCCGTCGGGCAGGCCTTGGCCGCCGAGTTCGGCGACAGATATGCCGACAAGCCCGAAAGCGACTGGCTTGCGCTGTTCCGGACCAAGGCGGTCGCGGCAATGCTCGAGCTCATCAGGGCCGATCTCGCGCTGCTCGGCATCCACCACGACCTGTTTTCCTCCGAGGCGGCGGTCCAGGCGGCGAAAAAGCCCGAGGCCGCCGAAGCCGTCCTGCGCGCCGCGGACCTGGTCTATGACGGGCAGCTCGAAGCGCCCAAGGGCGAGGTCGATCCCGACTGGGAACCGGTCACTCTCCCGCTGTTCCGCTCGACGGCATTCGGCGACGACCAGGATCGCCCGATCCGCAAGTCGGACGGCAGCTGGACCTATTTCGGCGCCGACATGGCCTATCATTTTCAAAAGGCGCAAAGCGCCGATGCGCTGATCGACATCTGGGGTGCCGACCATGCGGGTACGGTCAAGCGGATCCGCGCGGCGGTGTCGGCGCTGACCGGCGGCAAGCCGTTCGACGTGAAGCTGATCCAGATGGTCCGCCTGTTGCGGGCGGGCGAACCGGTGAAGATGTCCAAGCGTTCGGGCAATTTCGTGACGCTTGCCGATGTCGTCCACGAAGTGGGCAAGGATGTCGTGCGCTTCACCATGTTGACGCGCAAGGCCGATGCCCAGATGGATTTCGACTTCGCCAAGGTGGTCGAGGCGTCGAAGGAAAATCCCGTCTTCTACGTCCAGTACGCCCATGCCCGCATCCGCTCGATCGGGCGCAAGGCCGCAGAAGCCGGCATTGCGGCAGACGGCAGCGCGGTGGGACGGCTCGATGCCGAGGACCTCGAACTCGTGAAGCTCGCAGCTCAATTTCCGCGGATCGTCGAGTCTGCGGCGCTGGCGCGCGAACCGCACAGGATTGCGTTCTACCTTTACGATCTGGCCGCCGCCTTTCACGGCTATTTCAATTTGGGACATGAGCGCCCCGATCGGCGGGTTGTCGTAGCCGAGGACGCCGCCCTAAGTGGTGCGCGGCTGTTCCTTGTCGACGGGATAGGCCAGATCATTCGAAACGGCCTGGCGATCATGGGGGTGGCTGCCGTTGAGGAAATGTGAGCCGGGAGAATTGAAGTGAGCGACAGCGCGCGGGACCCAGCGATCGACGAAGACCGCTTGCCGTGGCTCGAGGCCGTCGACGACGAAAGCGGCGGCGAAGGCGTGTCGGTCGGCAAGCTCATCGCGCTCATCGTCGCGGCGCTGGTCGCCCTGGCGATCGTGGTCGGGGGCGTCTGGGCATTGCGGTCGAAAAGCGCGCCCGGCAACACGACCGATCCGACGCTGATCGCGGCGGCCGAAGGGGACTATAAGGTCAAGCCCGAAGCGCCTGGCGGCATGAAAGTCGAAGGCAAGGGCGACAGCAGTTTCGCGACATCCGAAGGTGCCGAAGCGACAGGCAAGATCGATACCAACGCGCTGCCCGAAACGCCGGTGAAAGGCGTGAAGGGCCCGCCGACGGCCGATGCGACCGGCAAGGCGGCAGCGAACACCACGGTGGCCGTACCGAAGCCGGGCGGGAAGCTAGTCGCCAAGACGCCGGTCGTCGTCGCGCCGGTGCGGACGGGCGCCAGCGGATCCATGGTGCAGCTCGGTGCCTATGGTTCGGAGGCGAAGGCGGCCACGGCCTGGACTTCGCTTTCGTCGCGCTATGCCTATGTCGCCCCGCTGACGCACCAGATCGTCGCCGCCGATGTGGGTGGATCGACCGTCTACAGGTTGCGTGCTGACGCCGGCACCCAAGCATCCGCCATTTGCGGCAAGCTGAAGGCGGCAGGCGAAAACTGCATTCTGGTCAACTGATCGCACGATTGACGGCACCGGCTGCGCGCGTATGCCGCTGGCATGACACCTGCGATCTTCGGCCTGTCGGGGCCTGTCCTGACCGATGACGAACGCGCCTTTTTCGCCGAAGCGAAGCCGGCGGGCTATATCCTGTTCAAGCGCAATTGCATTGATCGTGCACAACTGCGTGCGCTCACCGACAGTCTCCGCGAGCTCGAGGGGCACGCCGATGTCGCGATCCTGATCGATCAGGAGGGCGGACGCGTGGCGCGGATGCAGCCGCCTGAATGGCCGGCGTTTCCGGCAGGGGCCGCCTTTGACGCGCTCTACGACATCGCACCGATCTCCGCGCTCGAAGCCGCACATGTCAATGCCCAGGCCCTGGGGCTGATGCTTGCCGAAGTGGGAATCACCGTGGATTGCCTGCCGCTGCTCGACGTCCGAACGCCCGAGACACACCCGGCAATCGGCGACCGGGCATTGGGGCGTGACCCCCAGCGCGTGGCTTCGCTGGGCCGGGCTGTGATCGACGGGTTGCGTCAGGGGGGCGTGGTCGGCGTCGTCAAACATATGCCCGGGCAAGGGCGCGCGCAGGTCGACAGCCATTACGACCTGCCGGTGGTCGATGCCGACGAAACGACGCTGGAACAGGATCTGCAGCCTTTCCGACAGCTCAACACCGCGCCGATGGGCATGACGGGCCACATCATGTTTCCGGCATGGGACAAGACGCTCTGTTCGACCGTGTCGCCTGCCATCATCGCGAACATCATTCGCGGACGGATCGCGTTCGACGGCCTGCTGATGAGCGACGATCTCGACATGCAGGCGCTGAAAGGCGACGTACCGTCGCGCGCGCTTGCCGCGGTGACAGCCGGATGCGACGTGGCGCTCAATTGCTGGGGGCGGATGGACGAGATGGTCGGCATTGGGAATGTCCTCCCTGCGATGGACGCGGTCGGACGCGAACGGCTGGCGCGTGCCATGGCGACGATTGCGCCGGTCGACGACTTTGCCGCGCTGCCCGACCTGATCGCAAAGCGCGACGCCTTGCTGGCGCTTGCATGAGCGCCGACGACGCCGCCCTTACCGTGGACCTGGGCGCCTGGGAGGGGCCCCTCGACCTGCTGCTGGCGCTCGCCCGCGCGCAGAAGGTGGATTTGCGTGCGATCTCAATCCTCGCGCTCGTCGATCAATATCTCGACTATCTGAAGCACGCCGGCGCCGGACACCTCGACCAGGCCGCCGATTATCTGGTGATGGCGGCCTGGCTTGCCTATCTCAAATCCTGTCTTCTCTTGCCCAAGGCCGAGCAGGCGGACCCCAGTCCCGAAGAACTGGCGTGGCGCCTCCAGCAGCGCCTGATGCGGCTGGAAGCGATGCGCGACAGCGGGGCGCGACTGATGGCGCGCGACCGGCTGGGTCGCGACGTCTTCGCGCGGGGCTGCCCCGAAGGATTGGCGACCGATCGCCCAGTACGCTGGCAGGCAAGCCTTTATGATCTGATTGCCGCCTATGGCCAGGTCAAGGCACGCAGCGCACCGGTCATTCATCAGGTCAGCCGACGGCCGGTGATGACGCTCGATGCCGCAATTGCCCGGGTGGAGGCGCTGGTCGGGCGCATGCACGAATGGACTGCCATCGCGGCGTTCATGCCGCGTGACGGAGACCCTGACTTCCGGCGGTCGGCGCTCGCGTCCACTGTCGTTGCCGCGCTCGAACTCGCGCGTCGCGGAACGCTCGAGCTGCGACAGGACCTTGCCTTTGGACCGCTGCTGGTAAAGGCCGCATGACGGCGCGGGACGAACTGGCACGGGCCGTGGAAGCGCTGCTGTTCGGCAGCGAAGTGCCCCTGTCGGCCGCCGACATTGCCGGGCGCCTGGACGTGGCTGAGGTCGGCGAGGCGTTGGCCGCCATTGCCGAACGCCATGCCGGGCACGGCATCGAACTTGTCGAAAGAGGGGGGCGCTGGCATTTCCAGACGCCCGGCGATCTGGCGCACTTGCTGCGCGAAACGCGGGAATCGGCGCGTCGGCTCAGTCGGGCGGGCGTCGAGACCTTGGCGATCATTGCCTATAACGAGCCGGTCAGCCGCGCCGAAATCGAGGCAATTCGGGGCGTGCAGATATCGAAAGGCACGCTCGACGTGCTGATCGAGGCCGGCTGGATCGCACCCGCCGGGCGAAGGCAATTGCCGGGACGGCCGTTGACCTATGCGACCACGCCGGATTTCCTGTCGCATTTCGGACTTGCCGATCGCCGCGACCTGCCCGGCATCGACGACCTGCGCGCGGCGGGCCTGCTCGATCCCGTGGTCGGGGACTGGGATATGGGCGAAAGCGACACGGAACTGGAAAGCGCGGGCGAGAGCGACTAGATAAGCGTGAAACTACGGAGATCGACACATGGGCCTCTCACTTCCGCACATCCTGATTTTCGCGGTCGTGGCGATTCTGCTGCTTGGCGGCGGGCGCTTTTCGTCGATGATGGGTGACGTCGCCAAGGGCGTGAAGAATTTCAAAAAGGGGATGGCGGAGGAGGACGGGCTCACGCCCGCCAAGCCCACCACCCTGATCGAAGGCAAGACGGCGGCCGACATTATCGCCGAGCACGAAGCGGCCAAGGCGGCTGCGGCCGCCCGGGACGCACAGGCCTAAATTCAGCCGTCGCCCGGAACGAAGGAACGGCGTTACATCATGTTCGACATTGCGCCGTCCGAGTTCGTTCTGTTCGCGCTGGTGGCTCTTATCGTCATTGGTCCCAAGGACATGCCCAAGGCGATGCGGGTCGTCGGCCGCTTTGTTGGCAAGGCCCGCGGCATGGCGAACCAGTTCCGCAGCGGATTCGATGCCATGGTTCGCGAGGCGGAACTCGAGGAAATGGAAAAAAAGTGGAAAGAGGAAAATGCCCGGATCATGGCCGAGCATAGTGCGCTGACCGACTTTTCCGACCCGTCGCCGGTACCGCCGCCAGTTCCCTCAGCCGAGGTGCCGGACGTCGTCAATCCGCCGCCCCAGCTGCCGTCGCCCGGGGAAAAAGCCGCGTGAGCGACGCCGATTCCGAGATCGACGCGTCGAAGGCACCGCTGCTCGACCACTTGATCGAACTGCGTCGCCGGCTGTTGTGGAGCTTCGCCGCGCTTGCCGTCGCTTTTGCCATCTGCCTTTATTTCGCGCGCGACATATTTGCCGTGCTTGTCCACCCGCTGCTTGTCGCCGGACAGAACAAGCTGATCTACACCCAGATTTTTGAGGCGTTTTTTGTCGAGCTGAAAGTTGCCTTCTTCTCGGCCATCATGCTGGCGTTTCCGATCATCGCCAACCAGCTGTGGCTGTTCATCGCGCCTGGCCTCTACAAAAAGGAAAAGCGCGCGGCGCTGCCGTTTCTCTTCGCCACGCCGATCCTGTTCGGGATGGGGGCAAGCCTGGCCTATTTCGTTGCCATCCCCCTCGCGCTGCATTTCCTGCTTGGCGCCAATTTTCAGGGGATGGTCGGGGGCGTGCAACAAGAAGCGCTACCCGCTGTCGGCAACTATCTGACCTTCGTGATGCAATTCCTGTTCGGTTTTGGCCTGTCGTTCCTGTTGCCGGTATTGCTGATGCTGCTGGAAGCGGCGGGCATCGTCACGCGGGCGCAGCTTGTCGCGTCGCGGCGTTATGCGATCGTCGGATCATTCGGCGTCGCAATGGTGCTGACGCCGCCCGACATCGGCTCGATGATGCTGCTCGCGGTCCCGCTGTGCGTCCTTTATGAGCTTACGCTTATCGCGACATGGTTCACCGAGCGGGCACGCCGCCGCACCGCTGAAACCACCTGACGACTTAGAAAAATTGGGTCCGAAATGCTGGCCGGGGGGATGACCAGGACTTCGGACCCGTGACTGGAACGGCGAGAGCGGGGGGGCAAAAGGTCGCCGTTCGGAAGGTTAAACGGTCACACCTGCATCGAGTTCCGGACGGTCCGAAAAATTTTCATCCTGATCATTCGTCGGCGGAAGACATTGAAAGAATAGGGAAAAGAACCGAATATCGTCCCAGGTGAACGTCGTATTCGACATGCGAGCGCAATTGCCTTCCGAGTGCGTCGATAATTCTCAACGAGGCTTCGTGTTTCGTCCCGTCGCGCTCGCGCAGCGAGGCCGAAGCGATTTCCAAGCGCGCGATGCCGGAAGGCTCCGATGCCTTCACAACGATCGAAATGGGCGCTGTAGGGTCGGAGAATAGCGCAATTTCAGTAACTTCCGTGAACAGGAAAGCCAAGGGCATGGCCGTGTCCTGCCCCACCATCGCCGCTATGGATGAGACGGTCACGACGGGAGCTGGACTGGACTGCCCGGCGTTCGATCGGAAATTGGCAACCAGCTCCCCGACCAACGCCTTCACATCGATGCCGGTATTTTTTTCGAGTTCGGCATAGTGGTTGCGGTGGACGATCGCCAGCGCGTCGACGCGCCGCTGAATGGCCGCATAGGCAAGTTGGGCTCCCGCCGCCGTTTCCCCCCGCGCGTGCAGGTTGATGAGGCTGGCGATCACCTGCAGATTGTTTTTCACGCGGTGATGGACTTCACGCGTCAGCTTGACCTGGTCGGCCAGCGCCACCTCGAGTTCGTGTTCGCGTTCGGCCAGCCGGTCGGCGAATAGCGTAAAGCTTGTCTCCAGCTCCCGGATTTCCGTGGCCGGCGTTTCCGACAATGTGATGCGTGCGGAACCGGGCTCGTAATTGCCTACTGCTGCGCGCAGCGCCTTCAGCGGGCGAACGAGGAACCGGTCCACGACGTAATAACCGACGAGCACCGCGGCCGCCCACATCAGGATCGGAAGAAAGGCCAGCAACGCCTCCGTCACGCCAATGGCTGCGCCGGCAACCGTCATCGTGAGCGTCAGCGTCGAGATGCCGACCGGAACCGTCGCTGATTCGCTACGCGCCATGGTGAGCGCGCCCAACGTGTCTTCCATCTCCACATCGGCGTCATCGATCGCGAGAGTCATGCGATAGGGCAGGGTGAAACCGTTGGGTCGGGCAAAGCGTGCAAGCCTCGCGCGGCTGTAACGTGCCAGGGCAACACTCGTGCCGCCCCGCGAAGGAACGATCAGATCGACAACGTCGCCGCTGCGCCGGAAAATCGGCTGGCTGTCGGTCAAGGTGAGCACCGGCCGCTGGTCCGTAATCTTTCGGCTTGCGCACACGGGCACCGACCCGGGGCCATAAAGAGCAACCGGCGCGTGCCGCATCGGATTGGAGGCCATTTGTGCGTTCAGGTGCTCGCACGCCGCGACGCCGCGCGGGTCCTGCTCAAGACCGTTTGCGGCCTGCCCGAGCGCCAAAATGTCCGAGGTCAACTCTGCGCTGAGTTTCCGCGCGGCTTCGGTCGCCGCGATTTGAACGTCGACACGCCTTTGCTTGTCGGCCGTTCTGGCCGACTGGAGCGAAACCAGCAACGCCACGGCGCCCAGCGGCATCAATGCAACGGTCAGCACGAGAATGAGTTTCTGGCTCGTCGACAGCCGGATAAAGGCCATCGTCCAGCCGGGCCGCCCCGATGCTTGCACTGGCGCCGCCCCCGCTCAGTCGAGACGCCGGAGCAGATCCAGCATTTCCGAGGGAACCTCTTCCTCGACGGTCGCACGGAAAGCATTGCGGAGCGCCGTTCCGACATCGTGAGGCGCAGGCCGTCCCGGCACTTTCGCCCCTCTGTCAGCAGACCCCGACGCCGGCCCATCTTTGAGCTTAGCCGACACCTTGGTCTTTTTTGCTTCTGTCACCTGCCACCCTGTTGCGCTTTCGCCCTCGTGCCCTGAAACTGATTCGGAATTTGCCACCAATTACGACGCCCGCAACATTGAAAATTTGCCCATCGGAGCATGAAACTAAAATCTCGCTCGTTGGTTCCATCGCGACGGGAATTTCGTAGCCGTAACGGTCCGGGACTTTTCGGGTCAGGGGTTGCCAAGGACCGCGCCATTCCGACAAGGTGGCTGACACGCGTAAAGGACGTTTATTATCATGACCCTGGGACAGCAGCTTGCCCCCCATCTCCCCTTTGTTCGTCGCTATGCCCGCGCCCTGACAGGCAACCAGAAACAGGGCGATGCCTATGTTCGGGCTACATTGGAAGCCATCGTTGCTGCGCCTGAAGAATTTCCGAACGACGTCGATCCCCGGCTTGGGCTTTACCGCACGTTCCAGGCCATCTGGGACTCGGCATCGATCGATGTCGATACCGGCGCCGGCAACGACGAGAGCGGCCGTAGCGAGCTTGCGCGCGCCCGCCTGTCGCGGATGACGCCCCGGTCGCGGCAGGCGCTCCTCCTCACGGCGATGGAAGGCTTCACCGTCGAGGACGCAGGCTATCTGATCGGCACGGATCGCAGCGAAGTCGAGGCCCTGGTCGCAGAGGCGCTTGCCGATATCGAATCACAAACGCGCGCCAGCGTCCTGATCATCGAAGATGAACCGATGATCGCCATGGATCTCGAGACCATCGTGCGCGATCTCGGGCATGAAGTGGCGGGCATCGCCGTCACTGCCGATGAGGCGGTCGCGATGGCCAAGCAGACCAAGCCGGGCCTCGTGCTGGCCGACATCCAGCTTGCCGACAACAGCTCCGGCATCGACGCGGTGCGCGATATTCTCAATGAGGTGTCGGTACCGGTGATTTTCATCACGGCATTCCCCGAACGGCTGCTGACAGGCGAGCGTCCGGAACCGACGTTCCTGATTACAAAGCCGTTCCAACGCCCGACCGTAAAGGCCGCGATCGCCCAGGCCTTGTTCTTCGACGAGGCGACTGTTCCGGCAGCGTGATGGAACCCCTCGGTAGTTGGACGCGTTACAGCCCCAATCGGGAGCAATAACACATGGTCGATAGCCAAATCCATGAAACGACGACTGAGGCGCGCGCGGGCACGGGCCCTGGAATCATGCGCTATGTGCTTGCGGCGTCCCTGCTTCTGGTCGTACTCGGATTCGGGCTTGTTGTGGCACTGGGCTGGATGAGCTGATGATGCAGGTTCAGAAGCCCGGCGAGGGCTTCGACCGCGATGCCGAACGGATTGCGCTGTCGGACGATGAGTTCAAGGCTGAACTTGCGCTCATCATACCCCAGTTGCGCGCGTTCGGCCGCTCGCTGTCCGGAAACCGCGATCTCGCGGACGATCTCGTGCAGGAAACGCTGATGAAGGCCTGGGCCGCACGTTCGCGCTTTCAGGCGGGGACCAACATGCGCGCGTGGACTTTCATCATCCTGCGCAACCTGTTTCTGTCGCAGATGCGGCGATCGCGTTTTACCGGCGAATGGGACGATCTCACCGCAGATCGATTGCTCGCCGCGCCGGCCGGTCAGGACCGCCAGATCGAATTGGGTGACGTGCAGCGCGCGCTGCAGCACCTGCCCCAGACCCAGCGCGAGGCGCTTATTCTCGTCGGTGCTGGTGGGTTCGCCTATGAAGAGGCCGCCGATATCTGCGGTGTTGCCGTCGGGACGATCAAGAGCCGGGTAGCGCGTGGGCGCGTTGCGCTCGAAGCGCTTCTGACAGGAAACACGCTCGAACCACGCGCCAGTTTCGAACGGGGCCCGCAAAGCGCTCTTGATAGCATCATGGGCGAAGTCGAAACATTGAGCCAGCAGTCGAGCGACTGACGCGGTCGACGACGTCAGCCAGTCGCCGGGTCGAGCCGGTCATCGAGCTGTCGCAGCAAGCGCAGCATGTCTTCTGGAGCAGCCCCAGGCACGGCATAGGCGCGGCGCAGCGCGCTGCCCGTACCGAGCCGCGTACGATCGACGGTGTCGCTAACCCCGTGGTCACCCGAATATCGGACCAGCGACGGTCCTTTGAGGGCGGACTGAGTATCGTCTACAAGCGGTTCCATTCAACCGCTAACGCGCACCTGACCCATTGTTTCCAAAAGAAAAAAAGGCTGTGTCGAAGATGCCCGCACATGACGGTGGCCGAACGGCGACTTCGGGCCTGGAGTCTGCACTGGCGCGCGCCGAGGAGACATCACCTTTCCTGCGCGGGCTGATCGCAGCGCACCCAGATATTGTCGAAGCGTCACGTATGTCACCGGCCGACGCGCTCGGCCTGGCGGCGGCGTCCGGCGACTGCGACGTGCGCGCTCATTTGCGGCGGATGCGGGCGCGCCATATGCTGGCCATTGCGCTGGCTGATCTGTCCGGCGCCTGGCCGCTGGAAGCGCTGGTGGCGGCCCTCAGTGATTTCGCGGACAGGGCGCTCGACATTGCCATCGCCGATGCCATCGGCGGCCATGTGCCGGGCGCGCCGGTGCAGGGCCTTGCAGTGATCGCGCTCGGCAAGCACGGCAGTCGCGAACTAAACTACAGCTCCGACATCGACCCGATCTTCATCTATGATCCAAAGTCGTTGCCGCACCGGGCGCGCGAGGAGCCCGGCGAAGCCGCCGTCCGGATCGTCCGTCGGGTCGTCGACCTTCTGCAAACGCGCGATGCCGGTGGCTTTGTCTTTCGCGTCGACTTGCGCCTGCGCCCCGCATCGGAGGCGACGCCGGTGGCGCTGCCCGTCGACGCGGCGATCACCCATTATGAATCGAGCGCGCTTGCCTGGGAGCGTGCCGCCTATATCCGTGCACGCGCAGCGGGCGGGGACATCGCCCTCGGCAAAAGATTTCTAGCGACTATCCAGCCATTCATCTGGCGGCGCAGCCTCGATTTCGGTGCCATTGGCGATCTCCGGGCGCTGACGCATTCGATCCGCAGTCACCACAGGGGCCAGGTGCTCGGCCCGGGATTTGACCTGAAGCGGGGACGCGGTGGAATACGGGAGGTGGAGTTCTACGCTCAGATCCACCAGCTCATTCACGGCGGGCGGGATGCGCGGCTGCGCGACGGCGCGACCTTGCCGGCACTGACCGCACTGGCTGCAGCAGGTTGGATCGGGGCAGTGGATGCAACGATGCTCAAGGACGCCTACCGTCTTTACCGAACCATCGAACATCGGCTGCAGATGATCGACGATCGCCAGACCCATGCGTTGCCGGTGGACCCCGCCGCACTGGACGCAGTGGCCCGGCTGCATGGCCTGACCGACGGCGGCCAATTGTTCGACCTGCTGAGGGAGCCCGTCGCGGCAGTCGGCGCGGCCTATGACGCGCTCGACGAAAGCGACGAAGGCGATGCGAAGCCCGTTTCCGGGACCAGCGTTGCCTTGTCGGCTTTCAGCGACCCTGCTGCAGCATTGCTGCGCGTTGAGCGCTGGCGGTCCGGGGGATTGCGGGCAGTCCGCAGTCCGGCTGCCGTCGGTGCCTTCGAGGAAATGCTGCCCGGGATTCTTGCGGATCTTGGGGCTGCGCCGGATCCGGATGCCGCCCTGGCGCGGCTCGACACGATGCTGGGAAGGCTATCGAGCGGGATCAACCTGTTCCGCCTGCTTGAGGCGCGGCCAGCCATCCGCGCGCTGCTCATCGACATTCTGAGCCATGCCCCCACGCTCTCGGACGCGCTCGCGGCACAGCCGTCGCTGCTCGATCGACTGCTCGACCGCACTGCGCTCGGGCCGATTCCCGCGATCGAGGCGCTCAGGGACGAAATGCGGGGGAGAAGCGAAGCGACGGAAGCAGTGCTGGATAATGTGCGGCACGTCGTCGGCGAATATCGTTTCGCGCTCGGTGCGCAGATCGTCGAAGGCGCCAGCGACCCGGTCGAAGTGGCGGCGGGCTATGGGCGACTCGCCGAGGCAGCTATCGACACTGTGACCCGACGGATCATATCCGATTTCGAAGTCGCGCATGGCAGGGTCGCCGGCTGCGAATTTGTCATTCTGGCGCTTGGTCGAATGGGCGGAGGATTGCTGACCCACGCGTCCGACCTTGACCTGATCTACCTTTTTTCGGGCGAGTTTTCCGGCGAGTCGGATGGCGTACGGCCGCTGGGCGCCACGCATTATTTCAATCGCCTCGCACAACGGGTGACAGCCGGGCTCTCGGTGCCGACCGCTGCGGGGGCGCTGTACGAGGTCGATACGCGCCTGCGCCCGTCGGGTGCCCAGGGCCCGCTGGTCACGACCATCGACTCGTTTGCCCGTTATCAGCGCGAGGCGGCTTGGACATGGGAGCACATGGCGCTCTGCCGTGCGCGACCGGTCTTCGGGTCGGCCGCGGCGAAAGCGTCGCTGGCCGGCATCGTGACCGATACTCTGCGCCAGCCTCGCAACAGGGCGAAGCTTGTCGAGGACGTGGTCAAGATGCGCAGCGATATTGCGATGCACAAGCCGCCCGCCGGGCCGTTCGACGTCAAGCTCGGCCCAGGTGGGCTCGTCGATCTCGAATTTGCCGTGCATTATGCGCAGCTGGCAAGCGGCGTTGGTCTGTCCCCCGATCTGCGGACGGCGATCGCCGACCTGGCAGCTGCGGGCCAAGTCGAACCGGGGCTGGCCGAGGCGCATGACCTGTTGACCCGCCTGCTCGTGACGCTCAGGCTGGTTACGCCGGGACTTGGTGAGCCATCAGCGTCGAGCCAGGCGGTGGTCGCGCGGGCGTGCGGCGCAGCGGACTGGCCGGAGCTGCTTGCCCGACTCGACGCGGCAAGGCAGTGCGTGACGCGGCACTGGAGTGCCGTGCAGGACGAAGGGGGAATGGCTGATGCTTGAGGTCGGAACAATGGTGCCAGACGTCGCGCTGACCCTTGCCGATGGTTCCGAAACGAGCACGGGTGCCTTTCGCGGTCAAAAGCTGGTCGTTTATTTCTACCCCAAGGATGACACGCCGGGCTGCACGAATGAAGCAAAGGCGTTCACGGCCCTGATGCCCGCGTTCGAAACTGCGGCCGTGACGGTGGTCGGCGTTTCAAAGGACAGCGCCAAGAGCCATGCAAAATTCATTGCGAAATACGACCTTAAGGTAAAGCTGGCAGCCGATACCGAGGGAACGGCCTGCGAGGCGTTTGGCGTCTGGGTCGAGAAATCCATGTACGGGAAAACATATATGGGCATCGAAAGAACGACGTTCCTGATCGGTGCCGACGGGCGAATCGCGCAGATTTGGCGCAAGGTCAAAGTGCCCGGCCACGCCGAATCGGTTCTTGCAGTGGCGCGTGCCTAAGCCCGTGCGCGCCGCGCCGGGTCGCTAATTTCCGTTAATAATAACCGTTCGTCGCGTGACCGTTTCGGCCCGACGCGGACGAGTTGATGCCAATCCGCGTTGGGATACCCCAGTATCGAGGCCCAAAGCAGGCCGGCACATTGCCGGACAACGCACAGGGTATCGTGTTGTTCCGGCTTGCCCTTAAAATGGTCGCGGGGGATTGAATGAATTCGGATCGCTTTTACGGACGGGACGGCTTTGTGTCCACGCTTCGTGACAAATTTCGCTCGCGTGACCTTTTCCTCCATGACGGCAGTTCGATGCGGCGGGTGCACGTTTCCGCCAAGGTTCAGATTGCCGGTGCAACCGCAGGGGTTACGACCTTGACGCTGGCAATGCTGTCCGTGGCGCAGTTTGCCGTCAGTTCGCCTGCCGTGGCGGGGGCCATGACCGCTGCTGTCTCGCGCGATGTCGCCATTGCCCGCATGAACGCCAAGGTTGCCTCGATGGAGGCCGAAATGGCCACCATTCGAGCCGCTGCCGCCGAACATGCCAAGCGTCTTGAAGAACGCCAGGCGATGCTCGATGCCGTCGTTTCCGGCAAGGCGGTCATGCCTGCGGCGATGCCCGCGACTCCCTTAACCGCTTCGCCCAAGCTCGGCAGTGTGCTCGCGCCGCTCGCTTCTGCGGAAGGACATCAAAACAGGCTCGCCGGCCGTCTCGCGAGCGCAACCGACGCCCGCTACCAAGCGACGGCGGCGGCGCTCGGACGTCTGGGCATCGATGCTGGCCGTTTTCACCGGGTTTCGGGTGCGATGGGCGGGCCCTATGAGCCGCTCCCCGGCGCCAGTTCGCTGCCAGCCGCCAAGGGGCAACCTGATCCGGCGTTTCGTGCGCTTTTTCAGTCGTGGAAGCGGCTTGAGCAGCTTCAGCAGGGTATTGTCGCCATTCCCTCGCAGCGTCCTGTGGACGCGGTCACGTTTACCAGCGGCTTTGGCGTGCGCAGCGATCCGTTCCGCGGCGGTGCAGCCATGCATGCCGGCGTCGATATTCCCGGACCGCTCGGTACGCCAATCTATGCGACTGCCGACGGAGTCGTCTCGCGTGGCGAATGGGCCAATGGCTATGGCAATCTGGTCGAGCTCGACCATGGCAAGGGCATTCAGACGCGCTACGGCCATCTTTCGGCAATCCTCGTACAGCCCGGCATGCGCGTGACGCGTGGCCAGCTGATCGCGCGAATGGGTTCGACCGGGCGGTCGACCGGATCGCACCTGCACTATGAGGTTCGCCTCGACGGGCACGCCGTCAATCCGATGCCTTTCCTGCAATCGGCGAATTACCTTGTCGCCATGCAGACGCGGGGCAAGCTTGCCGTGGGTGGGCCAAAGGGCGAATAGCTTGTCGCTGGGCCGCTGCAGGCCTATCTCCGGCATATGAGCACCGTTGCCCTTACCGAATCCGCTGCGCGACGCGTCGCGTCGATCGCCGAACGCCAGGGCAAACCTGCCGTGCTTCGCCTTGCGGTGGAGGGCGGCGGCTGTTCCGGGTTCCAGTACAAATTTGCACTCGCCGACGCGCCCGAGGACGGTGACAGCGTCGCCACCCGGGACGGTGTGTCGCTGATCGTCGATCCCGTCAGTCTCGACTTTATTGCCGGGGCCGAAGTGGATTATGTCGAGTCACTCGGCGGTGCTGCGTTCCGCGTGACCAATCCAAATGCGGCATCGGGATGCGGCTGCGGATCGAGCTTTTCGATCTAGTGAAAATCGCAACTTTCAACGTCAACGGCATCAAGGCGCGTCTGCCCCGGCTGATCGAGTGGCTCGACGAACAAAAGCCCGACATCGCTGTCCTTCAGGAGCTCAAGACCAGCGACGAGACCTTCCCGGAAAGCGACATCCGCGACTCGGGCTATGGCGCAATCTGGCACGGGCAAAAGGGGTTCAACGGAGTCGCCGTTCTGGCGCGCAGTGGCGATCCGGTCGAGCGCCTCCGCGGCCTGCCCGATGACCCTGATGACACGCACAGTCGCTACCTGGAAGCCGAGGTGGATGGGCTGGTGGTGGCATCGATCTATTTGCCAAATGGCAATCCCCAGCCGGGTCCCAAGTTCGATTACAAGCTGGCCTGGTTCGATCGGCTCAACGCACGTGCCGCCGCCCTGCTCGAGGAAGAGAGGCCGGTCGTCCTTGCAGGAGACTATAATGTCGTGCCGACCGAAGCCGATATCTGGTCGCCCACCGGATTGACCGGTGACGCGCTCGTTCAGCCTGAGAGCCGTGCCGCGTTCCGGCGCCTCGGCGCACAGGGCTGGACCGACGCCCTGAAGATGCGCCACCCGACCGCCAAGATGTGGACCTTCTGGGACTATCAGATGAACGCCTGGCCGCGCGATGCCGGTTTTCGCATCGACCATCTGATGCTGTCGCCCCAGGCCGCCGACCGTCTTGTCGATGCCGGCGTCGACCGCGAATATCGCTGTCGCGAGAAGGCCAGCGACCACGCACCGACCTGGATCGTCCTACGCTAGAAGCGCCTCGGCCGCGAGTGCGGCCGCCGCAGCGTCGAATCCGCGCCACGCAGCATTGGCCAGCGCGCCGCCCGTACTGATCCGGCGTACGCCCAGAGCGGCCAGGTCAGCAATGCGCATCTGGGCGTTCATCAGCAGCACATTAACGGGGCGCGGCGCGACCGCCTGAACCTGGGCCGCGATTTCGGCACTGTCGGTAACGCCCGGTGCGTAGAGGCAATCGGCGCCGGCGTCGGCATAGGCGACAAGCCGGTCGATGGCCTCTTGCGCGGACGAAAGGTTCCACAGCCTCCCTTCGGTACGCGCGACCAGCACGACGTCGCCGCCTGCCGCGTCGATCGCCGCGCGGGCTGCGCCAACACGCTGGATCGCGAGGTCGAGCGGGTAGAGCGCCCCACCGTGCTGGTCCTCGATCGACAGGCCTGCAATGCCGGTCGAGACCGCCCGGGTGACATTGGCGGCCACTGCGTCGGGGCTGTCGGCAAACCCGTTCTCGAAGTCTGCATTGACCGGCAGCTCCGATGCGGCAACCAGCATGCGGAGATGGTCAAGGCACTGTTCGAGCGTGATCTGGTAGTCGGTCAAACCAAGGGACAGGGCCGCCGCCGAACTCGACGAAGCAAGGGCCTTGAAGCCCAGCTTCTCCAGTCGCCGCGCGCTGCCTGCATCCCAGGGATTGGGCAGGACGAAGCAGCCATGGTCATGCAGTTGCCGAAACGCCGCACTTCGGGGAGCAAAGTCGGTCATCTCAAAGCGCCTTTTCGTAAACCCGGTAAACCTTGTTTACTTTGCCTCCGACTGCCTCGCCAACCGACCGCATCGGACCGTTCGACGCCAGCACCCAGCCGAAATCGCCGTGGGTTGCGCCGAATTTGTTGACGGCATCGCGGCGGATATGTTCGATCAGCATCATCGCCAGCTGGCTGGCGACGCGCGACGACTGGTATTTCTTGAGCACGCCCATCAGGGGGACGCGCATTGTCCGCGCGCGCGGTGCCCGCAGCCACCAGAGCAGCTTGGCCCAGTTGAAGGGCAACAGGTTCCCGCCGAACTTGATCAGCTGCTCGTTCATGTCGGGCAACGTCATCATGAAGGCGGCGGGCTGCCCATCGACCTCGGCAATACGGATCAGGTCGTTGAAAACCAACGGTTTCAGCTTCTTCCCGGCATATTCGATTTCCTTGTCCGTAAACGGCACGAAACCCCAATTGTCGCTCCAGGCGTCGTTGAGGATGCCGATGATGATTGCTGCCTCCGTATCGAACTTGCTTTTGTCGACGCGCCGAATGTGGATCCGTGCATTGCGCTCTCCCGAGGCGACGACGCGATTGACGAGTTCGGGGAAACCCTCGGCGATCGGTAGCGCATAGGTGTAGAGGTCCTGAACACCAACATAGCCGTTCGCTTCGACCCAGGCACGATAGGGTGCGGCATTGAAGGCCATCATCACCGTCGGAGGATGGTCGAACCCCTCGACCAACAGCCCGATCTCGTCCCAATATGAAAAGCTGAACGGGCCCATTGCCTTGGCCATGCCCTTGCCCCGCAGCCAGTCCTCGGCCGCGGCGATCAGCGCCGCGGTCGTCGCGCCGTCTTCCGCCTCCAGAAATCCCCACATGCCCGTGCCGGGGCCCATGCCCTGCTCGACCGGCTGCGACAGCGCGAGACGATCGATGTGCGCCGAGATACGCCCCGTGACGCGCCCGTCGTTCTCGGCAAGGAAAAGCTGCGCCTCGCCATGTTCGAACCATGGGTTTTTCGCCGGAATCAGCAGGCCATGGACTTCGGACTTCAGAGGTGGCACCCAATTGGGGTCATTGGCGTAAAGGCGATAAGGCAGGTCGACGAACGCTTTCCGGTCGGCGTTGGTCAGGACGGGACGAATTTTCAAGCGGCGTCACCTTTACAGATTGCGGTGCGTGTCCGCAGGCTTTTGCCGCCGCGGACGCAAAGGGCAAGCGCACTTTGCGGACGGACGGCGCTAGCCACTGGCGTCGCCACCCTCTCGCCACTATATTTCTGCAATGCCGCAGACAATGACGATGACCGACAGCACCGCTTCGCTCGACCGCGCGCCGGTCGATGCGCCCAAGATCATTGCGGGCGCCGCCGTGCGTCCGCGCATTGCCGACGACACGGCGATGTTGCGCGCCGCGGCCGAACTGACCCGTGACATCAACAGTGCCAGGCCCGTGATTTACTGGGCCGATTTTCTGGCCTCCGCGGTCGGCGGCTATGTCGCCCTATATGGGGCGATCGCGTTGCCAGCGCGTTGGGCGATCGTGGCGGCGATCGTCTCCGTGCTCGCGCTGTACCGCGCCGGCAGCTTCATTCACGAACTGACGCATGTGAAGCATTCGACACTTCCCGGTTTTCGCTTCGGCTGGAACGCGCTCGTGGGCGTGCCGATGCTGGTACCGTCGTTCATGTACGAGGGGGTTCATACGCTCCATCATGCGCGGACGCGATACGGCACGGTCGAGGATCCCGAGTATCTGCCGCTGGCCCTGATGAAGCCGTGGACACTCCCCCTTTTCGTGGTCGCGTCGCTGCTGGCGCCGATTGCGGTGCTGATCCGTTTTGGTATCCTGACCCCGCTGTCGCTGCTGTCCCCGAAATTGCGCGAGGTCGCCGTGCAGCGTTATTCCGGCCTGCAGATAAACCCCGCATTCCGCCGTCGCGCTCCCGAAGGCGAACTCAAGCAGCAATGGTTCTGGCAAGAGACAGCGTGCAGCCTATGGGCAGTCTCGCTGATCGTGCTGGTCGCCGCCGGAGTCGTGCCCTTGCGTGCGTTCCTGATTGGAATGGGCGTGGCTTCGGCCGTCATGCTGATCAACCAGGTCCGTACCCTGGTCGCGCATCTCTGGGAAAACGAGGGCGAGGCGATGACTGTCACCGCGCAATACCTCGATTCCGTCAATGTGCCGCCGCCGTCGCTGCTGCCGGCGCTCTGGGCGCCCGTAGGCCTGCGCTACCACGCCTTGCACCATCTGCTGCCGAGCCTGCCCTATCATTCACTGGGAGAGGCGCATCGCCGCATTTCAAAGGCTGTGGCAGCCGATTCACCTTATCACAAAGGCAATTATGCGGGCTTGCCCGGCTTGGTCGGTCGGCTCGCGTCGAGCACGATGGGCAGGCGTAGCGCTACCTGAACCGTCCTATTCCTCGGTTCGGATGAGCACCGCTTCCCCGAGTGCCAGGAACAGCACAAACGGGCCCCAGGCGGCGAGCAGCGGCGGATAGGCGCCGAGATTGCCCATCGCGAGGCCGAAATTGTCGGCGACGAAATAGGCAAAGCCGAGCGCCATGCCGATGACGGCACGAACGAACAGCTTGCCCGAGCGCGCAAGTCCGAAAGCCGCAACGGCAGCGAGCAGCGGCATCAGCACCGTCGACAATGGTCCCGAGAATTTGTGCAACAGGTTGGCCTTCAGCGACGCCGTCGGGCGTCCGGCGGCGTCGAGGTCTGCGATCGCTTCGGTCAGCCGGGTGTACGACAGACCGAGCGGGTCGACCGACGACAGGGTAAACTGGTCGGGACGGACATCCTTTGCGGCCCTGATCGTGCCCAGCGGCTGGCGCACGCCCGAGGCGACATCGAACGCCTGCGCGTCCGACAATTCCCAGCCGCCCACGACCGGCCGTGCCGTCGCCGCGTTGATCACCGATTTCAGG
Organism: Sphingomonas sp.; assembly: GCA_965249705.1. GTDB lineage: Bacteria > Pseudomonadota > Alphaproteobacteria > Sphingomonadales > Sphingomonadaceae > Sphingomonas_O. Next base: position 772,729 of record CBDFMO010000013.1, read on the forward strand.
ATCCCGCCCGTCCGGTCGTAGACCGCGACATTGGTGAGGCGCGTGTCCATGCCCCGCCCGTTGGCGATATCGGCATGGATCAGATCGTCACCGTCGCGCACCCAGACATTGGTCACGCCGCCCCGTGCATCGGGGACGGGGCCGAAATCGACAGCCTCCCACTTCGTCAGCGTAGAGATCGCGCGGGTTACGATGCGTTCGTTGAAGACAAAGGCCACGCCAGCGAGCAGCAGGCTGGCTACGATGAACGGGGCCAGCACCTGATGTGCGGAAAGGCCGGCCGCCTTCATCGCAATGACCTCGCTGTTCTGGTTGAGCGTCATGAAGGCGATCAGCGTCCCGAGCAGCACAGAGAAAGGCAGGAAGCGCTGGATGATCGCGGGCACGCGCAACGAGACATATTCGAGGATCTGGGCCTGTCCGTTGCCCGGATGCGCCAGGATCTTCTCGCTCTCGCCCAGCAGGTCGAGGGCCTGCAACACCAGTACGAGCAACGCGAGCACCGCAAAGCTGCGGGTCAGAAACAGCTTCGCCATATAGACGGTGACGGTCCGCGAGGGAAAGAAGTCGGGCATCGTCAGCGCTTCCTGGCGAAGATGTTGCGGAACGCCTTCATCGCCTTGCCGGCAACGCGGTCGAGTGCACCAATGGGCTGACCGCCGGGCACAAAGGCGATGGTGTAGTACATCCAGACAATAAGGCCGGCGAACAGCGCGAACGGAATCCACAGCGCGAAAAAGGGATCGACGACGCCGAGCGCGCCGCCCAGTCCCTGTGCATATTCGTTGATCTTGTGATAGGTGACCACCATCACGATCGAGACGAAGACGCCGAGCGCCGATGTCGACCGCTTTGGCGGCACGGCCAGCGCGATTGCGAGTAGCGGCAGCAGCAGCATCATCATGACTTCGGCGAGCCGGTAATGAAAGTTTGACCGGGCTTCGTTGCGGATGTTCAGCGGCACGGCCTTGTCGCCCCCGGTGCGGGCGAGTTGCAGCAAGGTCATCTCGGTTTCCTTTTCGCCGCGCTTGCGGAACGCTTCCATCTTCGGAAGGTCGATCGGCAGGTCATGCGACGTAAAGGTCAGTACGCGGGGTGTGCGAAAACCGGGCTGATCATGCACCAGCGTCCCGTTTGACAGGCGCAGGATGATGACATCCTTGTCGTCGGTCGCCAGGAATTGGCCGTGCTCGGCCGCAACCGACAGCGATTTGCCGCCCGACTGGCGCGCCATTACAAAAATGCCGGACAATTTTCGTCCCTGTTCCTCGCTCTTGTCGATGCGCAGGGTCATGTCCTTGCCCAGCTTGTTGAACTCTCCCACCTTGATCGAGGCCCCGAGGGCACCCGACCGCAGCTCGTACCGCAGTTCCTCATAGGCAAAACGCGCAACCGGCTGAACATAGCCGACGATGCCCAGATTCACCGCGGCCAGGACGATGGTGTACAGATAGGGGACCAACAACATGCGATTGTAGCCCTGTCCAACGGCCTGCAACACGTCGAGTTCTGACGAAAGCGCCAGCCGCCGAAATGCCAGCAGAATGCCGAGCATCAGGCCGATGGGAATGCCCAGCGACAGATATTCGGGCAGCAGATTCGCAAGCATGCGCCAGACAACGCTGACGGGGCCGCCCTCCGAGGCCACGAAATCGAACAGCCGCAGCATCCGGTCGAGCACGAGGAGCATCGCGGCAATAATCAGCGACCCGACCAGCGGGAGGAAGATAAGGCGCGCCAGATAGCGGTCGGTGGCGGAAAAAAGGGTCACACAGTTCCGGAACGTCGGGAGGACGACATGTAAGTCCCTATCAAGCTGCTGCGCGGGTTTCCAGCGCCGTCGTCGGCACCTCACCCAGCGCTGCCTCGATGGTCGCGCCCAAGGTCATCATCGTGAACGGCTTGCGCAGGACGAAATCCTTGCCAAAGGCGTCCGCGCTGGCAATGTCGCCGGTAAAACCAGTCACGAAGACGACCTTCAGGTCCGGCCGAATGCCGCGCAACACGGTCGCAAGTTCGGGGCCCGTCTGCCCCGGCATGAGCACATCGGACAACAAAAGCGCGATATCGGGGTGCGCTCGCAGCTGTGCGGCAGCTTCGCCGGGGCCGAGGCAGGCAATTGGCGCATGGCCCAATTCCTTCAGCGCGTCGATTGTTGCCGACAGCACACGGCGATCGTCCTCGACGACGAGGATCTTGGCGGAGCCGGCAGCGAGCTTGCCGACCTCCTGCCTGCGGTCTTCGGTCACGGCCGCTTCGCCGACATGGCGCGGCAGGTAAATCGAAACCGTCGTGCCCGTGCCCACCATCGAGTCGACCGTCACGGTGCCACCCGATTGGCGCACATAGCCGAACACCTGGCTGAGGCCGAGGCCTGTCCCCTTGTCGGAGGCCTTGGTCGTGAAAAACGGTTCGAAGATCCGGTCGAGCACGGCGCGCTCCATGCCGGTCCCCGTGTCGCTGACGGCCAGCCGGACATAGTCGCCCGGGTCGAGGTCTGGCACCTTGTCCGCCGCGAGCGTGACCTGCGCCGTGGCGATCGTCAGCATGCCGCTCCCCCGCCCGGTCGCCTCCATCGCGTCGCGCGCGTTGACGGCAAGGTTCAAAAGGGCGTTTTCCAGCTGGTGGCGGTCGGCGAAGATCGGCCAACCGCCGGCGCGCGCCAGATGCCTCACCGTGATCCGTTCGCCCAAGGTTCGGTCGAGGAGGTCGGACATGCCCGCGATGAGCGTATCGGCATCGGTTGCGGTGGGCAGCAGCGGCTCGGCGCGGGCAAAAGCGAGCAATCGCTTGGTCAGCGCCGCTGCCCGATGCGCGCCCTCCATCGCACTGTCGAGATGCCGCCCCGGGTCCTCCTGTCCATCCTTGAGACGACGTTTTGCCAGTTCGACGCCGCCCAAGACGACCGCGAGCATATTGTTGAAGTCATGGGCGATACCGCCGGTCAGCTGACCGACGGCATCCATTTTCTGGGCCTGGCGCAGCCGCGCTTCGGCAGCCTCACGCGTAGCCATCTCGTCGATCAGTCGTTCGTTCGCAGCGCTCAGCTCAGCCGTGCGTTCCGCGACCGCGCCCTCCAGCTCGACGGTACGTTCCTCCTCGCGGCGGCGGCGTTCGGCGGCCCGCAGTCCAAGATAGCCGAGCAGGGCTGCCCCCGCGACCAGGCCGATGCCGACGAGCGAGATAATGACGGTCAGCATATTGGCGCGATCCGTCCGCGCATCCGCCGTCGTCGTCCGCCTGCCAAGAACGGCGCGTTCATGCGCGGTCACTTGGGCTGTCAAGGTATCCAGCCGATCGAGCGCTTGCGACTTGCTGATCCGATAGTAAGTCGACAGCGCTTCGTTGTTCTGGCGATAGCTGGTCCGGATCGCCGTCTCGGTGAGTTCCGCGCTGCGCGCCCTCCAGGCCTTCCGGAGCGCGGCGACGCGCAGCCGCTGCGATGCGTCGTCGCGCGATGCCGCTTCCAACCGGCCGAGCAAGACGCCCGAGTTGGTCAGATTGTCCGAATACAGCGTGCCCAGTGCGCGATCGCCGCTGATCACGAAGCGACCGAGTGCCGCCTCGCTGCGCGCCATGGTGGCGTCGAATGTCGCGGCGAGGATGATGCGTTCGGCGCTGTTCGCTTGCGCGTCGAGCGCCACATCGCGCGCCCGGTTGGCACGGGCCAGCCAAAAAACCAGTGCGAAGATCAGCGCGGCCATGCCGCCGGCTGCTACGACCAGCCATAGCCACGAGCGCCAGCGCGCGGGATCCCTCGCGTCTTCATGCATTATGCCGACTTCTAGCGAAGCTCGGCCCGCGGGGAAAGCGTCACCCAATAACGCCGGTCGCGCGCCCGGCTGCGGCAAAGCGCTCGAGGATCGTCAGGACCTCATCCGCCGAATGTTCCGCGCAGAGCGAACACCGTAAAAGCGTCATGTTCGCGGGCGTGGCGGGCGGCCGGGCAAGGTTCACGTAAACGCCCTGCTCGAGCAGCGCCTGCCACATCGCCGCGCCCTTCTCCAGATCGGGCATGATAACCGCAATGATGGCGCTTTGTGCTTCGGGAGTGCCCAGTTCGAACCCCAGATCGCGCAGCCCCTTGTGAAGGGTTTTCGAATTTTCCCAGAGATGTGCGCGCTTGTTGCCGCTGTGCATCAACTTGCGGATCGAAGTCGCGGCAGTCGCGACAACGCTCGGTGGCAGAGAGGCCGTGAATACATATGGCCGACAAACCAGTCGCATGATTTCGAACTTCGGGTGGTTCGACGTGCAGAATCCGCCGACCGTTCCGACCGATTTCGAGAAGGTCCCGATGACGAAATCGACATCATCGAGGCAACCCTCGGCTTCGGCGACACCCCGGCCGTTGGGGCCGAAGAAGCCCATCGAATGGGCCTCGTCGACCAGGATCATCGCGTCGTATTTCTTGGCGACGGCGATCATCTCGGTCAGCGGTGCGACGTCGCCGAGCATCGAATAGACGCCCTCGAGGATCACGAGCTTGCCTGCCTCGGCCGGGATGCGGCCCAGCCGCCGGTCGAGGTCGGCCACGTCATTGTGGCGGAACCGCACGATATTGGCATTGCCCAGCGCGCACCCGTCGTAGATCGAGGCATGGCTGTCGGCATCGAGGACGATATAGTCATCCTTGCCTGCGATCGTCGAGATGATGCCGAGGTTGGCCTGGTATCCCGTGGAAAAGACCATTGCATGGTCCATCCCGTAGAATTCCTTCAATGCCTCTTCGCAGTCGCGGTGCGGGCTGTACGTGCCATTCAGGACGCGGCTGCCGGTCGTGCCGCTGCCGAACTCGTCGAGCGCCCGCTTCCCCGCCTCGATGACGTCGGGATCGAACGTCATGCCCATATAATTGTAGGTGCCGAGCAGGATCGTCTCGCGCCCGTTGCAGATGGCGCGCGTCGGCGACAGCACTTTTTCCATGACCAGCGAAAACGGGTCGCGCTGCCCGGTGGCGAGCAAGGCCTCGCGCTGCTGGATCAGCGGGTCGAACTTGGAAAAAAGGTCGGGCTTCATGCCTTGAGCTTCATCACGGCGTCGACCAGCTGGCCCACGGTTTCGATTTCCGCCTGCATGTTCATCGTGATCATGATGTCGAATTCATCCTCGATCGCGGCCACGAAATCCATGACCGTCAGCGAATCCCATTCGAGATCGTTCTGGAACGTCGTGGCCTCGGTCAGCGCCACGCCCTTTTTGTTGAAGGGTTCGATCTGCGCGGCGACGGTGTCGTAAATCTGGGTGCGGTCGGTCATTCTTCGTCCTTAACGACAGGCAGGGCCAACTGCCAAGCGATTGCGGCGGGAGTCGGGCAGGACGCATGGCCCCCACAGGCGACGGCGCCCTAATTCCTGCCGGAATCAGCTGGGCGCCAGCCACCCTTTGGTCATGTACCATATCGCTGTCGCGGCCAGCCCCGCAGGCGTGTCGATCCGCGGCACCCATAATTCTTCAGGCGGACGTTTGGTCGCGTCGATCACCCAATCCGGGTGGCAGAAATAGGCGGCGCGGTCGGAAGTGAGCTTTGCGGCTCGCCCGCGCACTGCCCTGTCGACGCGCGCGCCCATGCGGACGAGCGCCCGAGGCAGTGCCACGGTGGCCACCTTCCGTCCCACTGCGGCGCCGATCGCCTGCGCAAATTGCCGATGGGTCCAGCCCTCGGGCAGGGCATCGTCGGCTTCGTAAAAGGCATGCGTCGTGCCGCTTTCGGCCAGCGCGACCACCAGCCGCGCCAAGTCATCGGCATGGATCACCGACATCCGCCCCCCGGGCGGTAGGGGAACGACTCCCCGCCGGGCAAAGCGAAACAGTTCCAGATTGTCGGTATCGCCGGGCCCATAGATCGCGGGCGGGCGCACGATGCGCCAGTCGAGCGACGAGGTAACGACAGCATCCTCGGCCGCTCGCTTCGAAGCACCGTAGAGCGAAAGCTGCGGCTCGCGCGCTGCCAGCGAAGAGACATGCACGAACCGATGGACGCCGCTTGCTTCTGCGGCGTGGAGCATTGCCATCGTGCCCAACCTGTTGCCCCGGTCGAAGCCGCCGGCATCGCCGTTGACCACGCCCGCGACATGGATGACGGCTTCGACGCCGGTGCACAGCTGCAGAAGCATCGGCTCGTCCTCGAGCGAACCGGCCACCCATTCGACGCCGGAACGCGGCGGCTGCGCCCTGCGCGCCAGCGCGCGCACCACATGACCGGCCTGCAGCGCGCGGCGCAGGACGTGGCCGCCAAGAAATCCGGTTGCGCCCGTGAGCGCCAGTCTCACAACAGCACCATATGGTCGCGGTGGATCATCGCCGCGCGCGGGCTGTAACCAAGGACCGCTTCGATGTCCGCGCTTTTCAGTCCTGCGACCCTCATCGCCTCGTCGGAGTCATACTCCGACAGCCCGCGCGCAATCGCCATCCCGAGCGGGCCGATGATGTCGACGACATCGCCCCGCGCGAATCTGCCGGTGACCTGCCGTGCCCCGGCGGGAAGTAGGCTTGCGCCCTTGGCGAGCGCGCTCGCAGCGCCTCCATCGACCTCGATCTCTCCCTTTACCGTCAACCGTCCCGCGAGCCAGGCCTTGCGCGATCTGGCCCGCTTGTCGGCAACAAACAGCGTTCCCGCGCCTTCGGCCATCCGCGCCAGAGGATGGGGTTCGTGTCCCGACACGATCACCAGGTCGACGCCGCTCGACGTGGCAATCTTCGCTGCCGCGATCTTCGACGCCATCCCGCCGGATCCCATGCCGGACTGCGAGCCGGCCGTGGCGAACCCCTCGATCCGCGCATCGATGCGCTCGACGCGCGGGATGCGCGTGGCGCCGGCATCGCGCGACGGGTCGGCAGTATAGAGCCCGTCGACGTCAGACAGCAGCACCACCTGCCGCGCGCCCGCGACCTGGGCAATGCGCGCAGCGAGCCGGTCGTTGTCTCCGAAACGGATCTCCTCCGTCGCGACGCTGTCGTTCTCGTTGATGACGGGGACGACACCGAGCGACATCAGCCGGTCGAGCGTGGCGCTTGCATTCAGGTAGCGCCGCCGGTCCTCGAGGTCGTCGAGCGTGACCAGCATCTGCGCTGCCGTTAGGCCTCGGTCGCCGAGCAGTTCCGCCCAGCATCCCGCCAGCGCGATCTGCCCGACGGCCGCCGCAGCCTGCGCGTCCTCAAGTGTCCCGCGCCCGCCCTTTGCCAGGCCGAGCCGCCGCGCGCCCAGCGCAATGGCCCCCGAGGATACGATGGCGACCTGCTGGCCGCCGGCTATTCGCACCGCGATGTCCGCCACCAGCCCTGCGAGCCATTCCCGCCGCACCGCCCCGGCTGCATCGACCAAAAGCGAGGAACCGACCTTCACGATCAGGCGGAGGGGAGGGCTGGAGGCCATGTGCAGCGGTTAGCGGCGGCAGCGACAGGCGGCAACCAAACACGCGAGCGATGGGCCTTCGCTGGTCAGCCCAGCCGGACGTCCTCGCCGCCGAGCGCCAGCCGCTCCTTCAGCCGGTATCGAGCCTGGCCGACAAACCCGAGCGCCTGGAGCGCGTGGGCCTCTCGCAGGGGCAAATCCAGGTCGGCCGGGAAGCGGATCCGCCCCGCGGCGCACAGCGCGACGGCTTCGGCGGGGCGGGACGCGACCTCATGGAGCGCCGCGTCTAGGTCCTGGCGCGCGTAGTCCGGTTGAAGCCTGTCCGATGGGAGGGGCATCGCCAGCGACCGCGCGCGCCAGTTTGCCACGTCATACAGATGTGCCCGGGGCAAGCCGAGACGCGGATCGCGCAGCGTTTCGAGAAACGCCAAGTGGAGTGGATGAGTTTCGTCGGCGACGTTCAGCCGTGCATAGTCGGACGTCAGGTGACCGCCGGTATTCTGGATCATGTAGAGACGCACGCTGTCGACGCCCAGCGTTTCGCCAAAGCTGATGAGTGCGCCCATCTCGTGGAAATTGTCGAGCTGGATCGTGGCATTGAGGTGAAAAGCGCGAAACTCTCCCCGCGCGCGCTTGGCCGCGATGAAGTCGAGGTTCGGGCGCAGCTTTTCCCATTTGCCAGGTCGGCGAACGGTCTCGAACACCCAGGGCGTGCAGGCGTCGATCGATACGTTGACCAGTGCCGCGTACTTGTCGAGGCCCGCATAGTCAGACCAGCGCTTTTCGCTCATCAGCAACGCATTGGTGTGCAGGTCGAGTTCGATCTCGAGTTCGTGGTCCGCGACATAGCGCAGGATGGACCGGTAATGCGGGCTCGACCAGGGATCGCCTTGTCCGGAAACGGCCAGACTGACCGGCCCGCGGCCTGTCAGCAAAGGGCGCAGGACGTCTCGCTCGATGATGTCGAAGCGCGCTTCCTGTGCCTCGTCTGCGGCAAGGATGCGGTCGCGGCACGAAGGGCAGCTAAGGTTGCAGGTGACATCATGCGCCAGGAAAACCCAGCGCGGACCGTTTTCGAGCTCGACCTTCGCCTCGTCGATGATCGTCCGCATTTCGGGATCGGAAACGTCTGCAGCGATCGGCAGCGCGTCGTCAATAATGTGGCTGCAGCGCAATTTGTTGCAGTAGCGGAAGCTGCCGTCATGGATGCTGACGCGCATTGCCTGGGCTTCGGGGCTGTTCCAGATTTCCGAAGCTGTCTGGGTGTCGAGGTTCCCCAGTCGTTGCTGCGTCCAGATCGAACAGCAAGGGGCGACCGTACCGTCCATGATCGTTTCGAATTTGACGAAAGGCGCATCGCAGAACCGCTCGCCGAGGTCTGCCGACGGGCCGTCCTGCCCGTGACGGCTGACAAAGAAGATGGCGCCGGCGACTTGCGGGCAATGCGGGTGTTCTGGCAGCAGGCGGTGAAGCATCGCCAGCCCAGCGGCGCGGTCGCCCGTCAAGGCATGGAGAATGCCATCGACGAGGGTGACAGACTTCAGCGCGATCCCGGTCGATGTCGTTCGCAGGACGGCGAGCAGAGCGCGGAGGTCGCTGACGTCGTGGTCTGCGGCGTCGGCTACGGCGCGCCACACTTCGGGGTGGTCGAGACCGTCGGCAAGAAGGTCCGCGATCGTGCTGACGATCGGCAGGAACGGGTGATCCGCAAGCTTGGGCATACCGCCCGACGCCGCATGTTCGCTGGCAGGCGCGGCACCAGCGGTCTCCCTTGCCCTTTCGCTCAACAAATGCCGATTCCCCGTTTCATATAGGCCATTATAGACGGGATGGGACGTGCGCCGCGTTGCCGGTCGCCGGCTTTCGGTCACCCGGACATTGGCTAGTCCTGTAGCCGCCAGTCGACGGGCAGGATCGCCGTGTCCTCGACCGGAGTTCCGTCGCGCCGTGCGGGCAAAAAGCGAAAGCGATCGACGGCCAGCGTGCAGCTTCGCGCGTCGAGCGGTCGGGCGCCGGAAGAACGATAGATCGAGCAGGCCGTCACCCGGCCTGCCGGGCTGACGGTGATGAGCAGCCTGGCCACGCCCTGCTGACCGGCGCGGCGGCTTTCAAGGGGATAATCGTCGTCGGACGTCTGCAGGGTCTCGGCAATCGGTTGGACGCGGACATCGGGAAACGAGCCCACAAATCCATCGGCTCTCGCCGCGGCGGCGATTCCGCTTGCGGCGATGAGAGCAGTGACAGCGGCCAGGTTAATAGGCTGCCGCATAGATCCATGCCTCGACACGGTCATTGCCGATCTCGACCATCACCGGCGCGCGCCGATAGTCTGCGCCCTCGAACGCATCCAGTCGCGGCCAATGGTCTGGCAGATCCGCCGAAATGAAGACTTGCACGGCGATGCTATTGCCTTGGGGGTCCAGAACCAGCGCCGGATAACCGTCTCCCGCAGCCCAGCCTTGCTCGATCAGGCATCCCCGAACCGCGCCGCTCAGCCATGTGCCACGCAAGCCATCGAGCTGACAATGGTTCGACTTGCCCGGCGCGAGCGTGCCGTACACCGCCAAGCGCGCATCGATGCTGCTCATCGCAGCTTCGCGATCCCCAGTCCGTCGCTTCTCGCCCGTTCCTTGACCGACTCCTCGCTGCGGGTCATCGCCTTGGCGATTGCCTTCAGCGCCATCCCCTTTTTGGCAAGGATGTGGAGCTTTTGGATCTCGTCGCTCGTCCACGGCTGGCGGTGGCGCTCAAACCGTTCGTCCCTGGCCATCAGCTCGGTTTGCGGAAGCGATAGGCGAACTGGTCGGTCTTGCCGCGGATCGCCGGGGCGAAAACGCTGTCGGTGTGCGGGTCCGCAGCCTGCCGCCAGCTATTCAACTCGCCGTCGAATTTGAAGCCGGCCTTTTCAATCTCGGCCCGTGCGAAGGCGGGGTCGATGCGGTGAAGCTTCTCCGGCGCTTCTCGCCCCGATCCTGCAGCCGCGACGTGATCGACCACGATCAGCGTGCCGCCCGGCTTGAGCGCCTTGAAGAGCGCGGCAGTTGCCTTTTCGGCGGTGTCGGCGGGGAAGGGCGCCAGAAAGAGATCGTGATAGTTCTGTACCGTTACGATGACATCGACCGGCTCGGGGATGGCAGGTGCGGCGAACCCCGAGCGCAGCGGCTTCACATTGGGCAATGCCTTTGCGACCGTGTCCTGGTCGATGCCGTATTGGGCGCGGAAACCGACGAACTCGGCGGGCTGGAACGCGTAGACCACGCCCTTGGGGCCCACCGTTCCGGAGATCACCCGCGTCAGATATCCGCCACCCATCACGAAATCGACGACCTTCTGCCCTGGTTTGATGCCGGCGAAGGCCATGAGTTCGGCGGGCTTGCGCGCCGCGTCCCGCGCTTTGTCGGCATCGGGGCGGCCGGGGCTGGCGAGCGCCATGGCGACAGGGTCCGCCTTCGGGGCGGCCATGAGGGCAAGCGGCGAACTCAGGGCAAGGGCACACAGCGTGACGGCGAGCTTATTCATGGCGAATCCTCCTGTCGGACTTTGGTTTAGTCGGATCTACACCGGCGACCACTCGCCCTCAACCTCGCCGACGGCGCGCGCTGCTTCCTCGGGCTTGGGAATCGCATCGCTCAGCCGGTCGAGCACGGCGTCGATGCCCGTGCCCGCAGCACCCGACATGGGCATGATCTCGCACTTGGTCGCGCGTTTCAGCTTGGCAGTGATCGCCTTGATTTCGGCGGGGTCCAGCGCATCGATCTTGTTAAGTCCGATCACTTCGGGCTTGTCGGTCAGGCCTGCGCCATAGAGGTCGAGCTCCTTGCGCACCGTCCGCCACGCCTTGACCGGATTATCGCCTGTCGCGTCGATCAGGTGAAGCAATACACGGCACCGTTCGATATGGCCGAGGAACCTGTCGCCGATCCCCGCCCCGTCCGCAGCACCGGCGATCAGGCCGGGGATGTCGGCGACCACGATTTCGCGGTGGTTATGCGTGGCCACGCCCAACTGGGGACGCACGGTCGTGAACGGATAGGCGCCGACTTTGGCCTGGGCGTTAGTGACAGCATTGATGAACGTCGACTTGCCCGCATTGGGTAGCCCCAGGAGGCCGACGTCGGCAAGAAGCTTCAGCCTGAGCCAGACCCAGGCTTCCTCGCCCGGCCAGCCCGTACCGTGCTGACGCGGGGCGCGATTGGTCGATGTCTTATAGCTGGCATTGCCGCGCCCGCCGTCTCCGCCGCGCAGGAACACCCGGCGTTCGCCTGCCTTGGTGAAGTCCGCCAGCACATGTTCCTTGTCCTCGCTGAGCACCTGGGTGCCTACGGGAACGCGGATGATCAGGTCCTTGCCACCGGCCCCCGTCATGTTGCTGCCCGCTCCGCCTTTGCCACGCGGCGCCCGGAAATGCTGGGTGTAGCGAAAGTCGATCAGGGTGTTCAGGCCCGGGACCGCTTCGATGATGATGTCGCCGCCCTTGCCGCCGTTGCCGCCGTCGGGTCCGCCATATTCGATGAACTTCTCGCGACGGAACGCCACCGCGCCGGGGCCACCCGTGCCCGAAGACAGATAGATCTTGGCTTGGTCCAGGAAATGCATGTCAGGCCTGTGCCATCCGCGCCATAACGCCGGGAGACGCCATGAGTTGCTTGTATGCGATGTCGCGCGCAGCTTCACGGGGCAGGCCCAGCGCGTCGGCCATGGGCTTGCCGAGCAACGCGTCGCCGAGCGCCATGAGCACGAGCGTCAGCGTGTCTTCCTTGATCAGGCCATCTTCATTGTCGTCGGCGAGCTCGTCGACGAGGTGATGGATCGCAGACAGGATCGGGTCGAGCGCATCGCGGTTGCCCGACATGATCATCCATGTCGCGAGCGCGCCCGCGCCCTGCTGGTCAAAGGCGTCGAAGGTCATGTCGACGATCAGGCGCGGGTCTGCTTCGCCGCGGCGGGCGCTGACGACGGTCGCGGCGATGCCGTCGCACACCGATTCGGCGAGCATGGCGGCAAGCGCCTTTTGCAGGCCGAGCGCCGAGCCAAAATGGTGAAGCACGTTGGCATGGGTGCGGCCGACGCGCATCGCCACCGCCTTCAGGGTAACTGCCTGAGGTCCCTCGGCAATCAGAATATCGCGAGCGGCGTCGAGGGCCGCAGTCCGGCTTTCGTCGGGCGTCAGGCGTTTACGTTCTATTGACATCAGTGTAAGTAAGCTCTAGTTCAAAGGTACAAGAGGGAGCCCCTAGCATGGCACGACGCGACAAGACACCTGTGGACCTCACCATCACCCCGCGCGACCGTCGATTCGGCCGCGAACTCGCGCAAAAGCGCTGGTGGCTGGGGGGCGATCCCATCGGATCGGCCTATCACAATGCCCTGTCGATCACCTTCCCGCGCGGCGAGGCGTTCTTTGTCGAATCGGTCAAGGCCTTTCGCGAGGGGGCCAATCCCAAGCTTGCCGCCGAGATCCGCAGCTTCGTGACACAGGAAGTGATGCACAGCCGCGAGCATGTCTCGTTCAACAAGCGCGTCACCGATGCGGGTTATCGGATCGAGCACCTCGAGAAGGTCGTCGCCGACAGCCTGGAGCTGACCAAGAACCGGCCGCAAATCCTGAACCTGGCCGTGACCATGGCGCTCGAGCATTATACCGCGATGATGGCGCACCAGATGCTGCGCGACCCGAAGGCGTTTGCCGGTGCCGATCCCGAGCTTGCCGACATGTGGAAGTGGCATGCGATCGAAGAGATCGAGCACAAGGGAGTAGCCTATGACACCTGGCTGCACGCGACCCGTGACTGGAGCCGGTGGAAGCGGTGGAAGGTGAAGACGATCATGATGCTCGTCGTCACGAAGAATTTCTGGACCAAGCGCTGGGAGGCCACACTCGACCTGCTTGCACAGGACGGCATTACCGGCTGGAAAGCGAAGGCGCGGCTGGCCTGGTACCTCATGGGCAACCCGGGCCCGCTACGGCGGCTGGCGCTGCCGTGGCTGGCGTTCTTCATTCCTGGATTCCACCCATGGAATCATGATGACCGCGCGCTGATCGGAAAATACGACAGCGACTTTGCGGCCGCCAACTTGCAGGGCGTGGCCCTCGCGGCCTAAGCCCGGGGGCATGGATGCCCCGACGCTGACGACCGATCGCCTGACCCTGCGCGGCCTGACCATCGCCGACTGGCAAGCCTATGCCACGATGTGGGCGGACACTCGGGTCACGGCCTTCATCGGCGGCCAGCCGCGCCCGCCCGACGTCGCCTGGCCCAAGTTCGGGCAGGCGGCGGCGATGTGGGGGCTGGTCGGCTATGGCACGTGGGCGGTGATCGACCGCGCGGACGGTGCCTTCCTGGGCGTCGCCGGCCTGTCGGACTTCAAGCGCGGGATCGCCGAACTGGAGGGCTATCCCGAAGCCGGCTGGGCCTTTGCCGCGGCGACATGGGGAAGGGGGATTGCGAGCGAAGCCATTGCCGCCGTCACCGGCTGGGCCGATGCAGCGGGCATTGCCGAGACGCGCTGCATGATCGACCGTGGCAACATCGCCTCGGCAAAAGTCGCGGCGCGGTGCGGCTACCTGGCCTTCGCCGAGCTCGCGGGCGAGCGGACCGCGTTCAGGCGGCCAGCGCGAGCGCCGGTGCAGGGGTGAGCTCGAGCGCGTAGGTGCGGCACGGCTTGGCGATGCCGGCGGCGCGGCAGTCACGGAGTTCCTCGCCCGTCGCCACGAAGCCGAGCTTGCACAGCACCGCGCCGGACGCCGGGTTGTCGGTAAAATGCCCCGAAACCAGCCGGTCGATACGCAGCGAGTGGCGCGCGGCGGCCACGACCGCCCGGGCCGCCTCGGTCGCATAGCCGCGGCCCCACAGCGAAGGCACGATCCAGTAGCCGAGCTCCGACGCGCCGTCGCGGTCGGCAATGCCGACGCCGCCGATCAGGCGCGGCGTACCGGCGGTGCCGCGCGCGGGGCGCAGGAAAATCAGCAAGTCGGCTTCGTGCGAGGACCGCTCGCGCGCGAGATACTGGACCGCGTCATCAAGTCGGTACGGCCAGGGCGCCCGAGCCAGGGTCATCACCACGTCTTCGCGCGCGAACGCCTCGGTAAGGGCGGGGGCGTCGTCGACCCAGCCGGGCCGCAACAACAGATTTTCGGTTCTGATGAACACTCTAACTCTCCTTGGCCGGGCCAGTAGCGGTGCTTTGTGACACCGTGCTGACGCTTCGAGGGAGTTAGTCTTTACAAGGGGAAGGGTAACCTTTTCTCCCTCACGGACCGGCGCGCCGGTCCTTCGGGTCACCCGTCAGGCGACCCGTATTCCCGACCGCCGGTTATTCTGCCGCCGCTGCCATAATCGTGTCGACCGAAACATATTTCCGGCCGAGCTTGCCTTCGTGGAATGCGACGCGGCCTTCGACGAGCGCGAACAACGTGTGGTCCTTGCCAAGACCGACGTTGCGGCCCGGCCACACGCGGGTGCCGCGCTGGCGCACGAGGATATTGCCGGCGAGTGCATGCTCGCCACCGAATTTCTTGACGCCAAGACGACGACCGGCCGAATCACGACCGTTGCGCGACGATCCGCCAGCTTTCTTGTGTGCCATCTGAGTTTACTCCGCGCTGGTTGCTTCGACGGCGGGGGCTGCTTCTGCCTCGGGGGCAGGCGCCTTCGCCTTCTTGGGGGCCGCCTTCTGCTCTTCGGACGCGCCGACGCTCACGATCTGAAGGATCGTGTGCTGCTGGCGGTGGCCGTTGCGGCGGCGATAATTGTGGCGACGCTTTTTCTTGAAGACGATGACCTTGTCGGCCTTCGCCTGCGCAATGATTTCTGCTGCCACCGTCAGACCGGTTTCGCCGGTCGAGGTGAACAGGACATCGCCCAGGGTCACGCGCGCGCCAGCGTCACCGTCCATGCGGTCGACGACGATCTTGTCTCCTGCGGCAACGCGATACTGCTTGCCGCCCGTGCGCACGATGGCGAACATGGCTCTAGTCTTTCACAGTCAAAAACAGTTGTCCCGAGGAGCGAGCCCGCCGGGAAAGACGGAGCCGATACGGAGGGGCGGGCCCGCTGTCAAGGCAGATGGCAGGTCCCAGAGCCCCGAAAGTCACACGAAAGTCACACCCGAGCCCCGCTCTCCTTCTCGGAAAGGAGGAAAATACGGCAATCGGGCGACGCCGTTCGCGGCGACTGGACAAAAAGTACACGTATATCGCGTGCCGAACCTGCCTTTTCCGGATCGGAGTCCGAATCGGCCACGAGGAACGTAGCGGGAACGCACGGGGTAGGAAAGACGAGCGAGGGGGCTCGTGCGCGCACAGGGCGCATCCCCAAGGTCATCGCGCTGCCGGGGGATGATGCCGGGCGGACGACCGCGGCTCAATGGCTTAGGCCCGAGAGGCGCGCACGCAACAATCCACCACCACAGTTCCCAGTGTTGCTGCGCAGCAACACATTTCGTGCAATCCGGCCGGAGTTGCTGAAACATTATTGCAACCAGACCCCCAGCGCCCCAACTATGGTTACGGACCTATGACGGCCGCCAAATTCCTTGGGGGGAACGCAGATGAATTCTTTTCGCGCGATGATGCTCGCTTCGCTGTCGGCCATGGCCGTCGTGGCCACCCCGGCTTTTGCCCAGACACCGCAAGCCGCGCCGCAGGCGGCGGCCGACGACGCCGCGCCGAAGGGCGAGGACATCGTCGTGATCGGCACGCGGCGCACCGACCGCTCCGTGACGGATTCGGCCTCGCCGATCGACGTGATCGCGGCGACCGAGCTGGCGGCGTCGCCGTCGGTCAACCTGCTCGACACGGTGCGCAACCTCGTGCCCTCGTTCTTCGTGCCGCAGAACACGATCTCCGACGCGTCGACCTTCGTCCGCGCGCCGTCGCTGCGCGGGCTGGGCGCCGACCAGATCCTCGTGATGGTCAATGGCAAGCGCTACAACCGCTCGGCGCTGGTCAACGTCTACACGGGTGCCGATACGGCCTTGTCGTTCGGGTCGCAGGGCGCCGACATCGGCAACATCCCGGCCATCGCGATCAGCAACCTGCAGGTGCTGCGCGATGGCGCGACCGCGCAATATGGCGCCGACGCCCTGGCGGGCGTGCTCAACTATTCGATCCGCAGCGACCAGGGGCTCGAGGCGCAGGCGCTGTACGGCAAGACCTATCGCGGCGACGGCGAAAGCAAGATCCTTTCGGGCTATGGCGGGCTCAAGATCGGCGATCGCGGCTTCATCAGCTTGGCGGGCGAATATTACGACCAGGGCCAGACCAGCCGCGGCGTGACGCGCGCCAGCGCCCTTGTCATCCAGCAGAACAACCCCAGCGTCGCGGTGCCCAACCCGGCGCAGATCTGGGGCACGTCGCCGGGCAATGGCTACAAGCTGTTCCTCAATGCCGCGCTCGACGTGGGCAGCCAGAGCCAGGTCTATTTCACCGGCAACCTGGCGCACAGCGACACCAACCAGAGCTTCAACTATCGCCCGTCCCAGACCAACACCGGGTTCGTGCGCTTCGACGGCACGTCCAATTCGACCGCGACGCTGAGCCGCAACGGTTCGTTCAACCCGATTTTCCTGACGCCGTGCCCGGCGGCAAGTGCAGCGACCTGCCCGACGGGCGGATTCGTCAACGATACCAACACGTTCAGCTTCGCGTCGATTTATCCGGGCGGCTTCACGCCGCGCTTCATCGGCAAGGTCGACCAGGCCTATGGAACGCTGGGCTTCAAGGGCAAGGCCGACAGCGGCTTCACCTATGACCTGTCGGGAAGCCTGAGCCGCAACTCGCTCGACCTGTCGATGACCAATTCGCTGTCGGCCTCCTATGGACCGCAGAGCCAGACCAGCTTCAAGTTCGGCAAGCTGATCCAGAGCGAAATCACGCTCAACGCCGATTTCACCTATCCACTCCAAGTCGGCTTCGCGAGCCCGATCACCTTGTCGGCGGGCGCGGAATACCGCCGCGAGCGCTATGAGAAGACGACGGGCGACCTCCAGTCGTACGGTGCCGGCCCCTATGCGTCGCAGCCGCTCTACAATCTCGTCACCCCGGCGGTCGGCGCGACCCCGGCGGTCTATGCCGCGACCGGCACGACGGCGACCCAGTCGCCGGCCGCGAGCGGCTATGGCGGTACCAGTCCGAACTTTGCGGGCGTGTCGACCCAGTCGAGCTATGCGCTGTATGTGGGCGCCGAAGCCGATGTGACCAAGGCGCTGACCATCGGCCTTGCCGGACGCTACGAGCATTACAACACGTTCGGCGATGTCGTGGTGGGCAAAGCCAATGCGCTGTTCCGCGTGACCGACGCCGTCTCGTTGCGTGCGACGGTCGGCACCGGCTTCCACGCCCCGTCGCCCGGCCAGAACAACACGCAGGTCGTGACGACGAACTTCCTGGGCGGCAACCAGGTGCAGACCGGCACCTATCCGACGTCGAGCGCGATCGCGCAATTCTATGGCGCGGGGCTGCTCAATCCCGAGCGGTCGACCAACTATGGCGCGGGAATCGTGCTGAAGCCGACCAGCGCGCTGTCGCTGACGGTCGACGGCTATATCATCCAGATCAAGAACCGGATCGGCATCTCGCAGAACTTCACGGTGACCGCGGCGAACATCGCCGCGTTGCCGTCGCTCGCGTCGGTCGGTCTCGGCGGCGTGGTGAACTATTTCACCAACGGGTTCGACGTGTCGTCAAAGGGCGTCGAGGCGGTGGCGAACTATCGCACCAGCCTGATGGGCGGGCCGCTGAATTTCACGCTGGCGTACAGCTACAACAACCTCAAGGCCAAGAACATCAAGCTGACGACGGCGGGTGCACCGCTGGTCAGCCTGCAGCAGCAGTACAACATCGCCAACCTGGCCCCGCAGAACCGCATCACGGCCTCGGCCGCGTGGCAGATCGACAATTTCACGTTCAACGTGCGCGGCAATTATTTCGGCGAATGGTCGAACGCGCTCGAGTATAATCTGGTGGCCCCGGCCGCCGGTGCGACGACGGCGCCGCCGTCGCAGATCTTCGGCGCGAAGACGCTGTTCGATGCCGATATCAGCTATACCTTTGCCGAGCATTTCACGCTGACAGTGGGCGCCAACAACGTGTTCAACGTGTTCCCGGACAAGATCCAGGCATCGCCCGTCAACCCGATCTACGCGCTGACGGGTGGGTTGAACGACGGCCAGGTCTACCCGCGTTCGGGTGGCCCGTTCGGCATGAACGGCGGCTTCTATTACGCGCGGTTGCGCATCAAGTACTGAGCGCGGCGGCCGGGATGAGCGCAAGCTGATCCCGGCCTTGCCGAAGGGCCGTGGACCGCTGGCGCGGCTGTGCCGCGGCGTCTCGATCACGTGATACGGTCCCGACGCGGCAAGGCCATGTCGTCAGTCGTCGCTCAGCGAGGCTGGCCTGGCACGGCGGCGCGGGCGCGATTGGCTTTGCGCCAATCCTACCCGCCCTGGCCTAATGCCGGCGGCTTGCCTTCAACTGGTATTTTACCCCGTCGAACGCTTCGAACATCCCGGCGATGCCCGGGTGCTCGACCGGTTCCTCGCTGTCATCGGGGATCAGGTTCTGCTGGCTGACATAGGCGACATAGCTCGATTCCGCATTTTCGGCGAGCAGGTGGTAGAAGGGCTGGTCCTTGCGCGGGCGGATCGCTTCGGGGATCGATTCATACCATTCGTCGCTGTTGGCGAAGACGGGGTCGACGTCGAAGATAACGCCGCGAAACTCGAAGTGCCGGTGCTTGACGATCTCGCCCAATCCGAAGCGTGCCTTGGCAATGGGGGGTGCCGGTGTGTTCCGGCCGGGCTGGGAGTCGATGTTCATGGAATCAATCTAGGGGTTCGGCAGCAATAGACAAGCGGGGCGCGGCCACCCTTTCGATGTCGGGCTTGGCAAGCGGTAATGCGGGCGCTATGCGCCGCGCTTCGATCTCGCCGGTGCCCTGTCAGCAGGGCGCCGTCCCTCTGCGGAGAGGTGGCTGAGTGGTCGAAAGCACCGCACTCGAAATGCGGCGTGCCCGTGAGGGTACCCAGGGTTCGAATCCCTGCCTCTCCGCCAAGAAGTCTCGGCTATTTTGAGCCGACCGGATATATTCCCAGTTATTCCCGCGAATCCGCGCGCTTTTCGACGCTTTTGGGTACTCCGGAGAGAACCACTGACGTCAGAAACAGGCAAATTCCCGAGACATTCTCTGGAGTGGCCAGCGCTGGTACCCTTTCCAGATAACGCGACGACCGCGCCGTTTCTGCGGCTACTCGTTTTCCCTGCTCAAGGCCGATTTACAGGGAATTTTGCGTTTTAGCAGGCAAAACCCTGTTCACCGACGACAAAAAAGCCGCAGGAAACTGCGGCTTTGGTGGGTAAATTCCCTACTCATCGGAGCAGGGAATTTAATCTGGCTAGCAGGGAATTGGCAGACCCGGTGAGCCAGGTAACAGGGAAGCAAACCTTCGCGGTACACGACCGCGACGGCAGCGTCCCGACGGTCAAACGTCTGGCGCCGCCATGACGTTGGCAAGCCGTGTCAACCGCTTGGTATACGGCCCGGGCATGTACAGCTCGAATGCTGTGGCCAGTGCAACGTAGTACCAGACGGTTCCTGCGCGACCCGCAGTGAACCTGTCCCATATCACGGGCCCTGACATTGCGAGATCATCAACAATGGTGCGGGCGTTGTGGGTCTTGTCGGCAAGCGACACCAGCAACGATGGACGCGGCTTGGATGCAAGGCTCGCGACGTAGGCTTCCTTCCGAGCGCGCCATGACAGCTCGGTGCTGTCGTCCTCTGGGCAACTGTCGGAACAGTCGGCAACGATACCGGCAACCTTTTTGCCGTAACGCTGCTCGATGTCAGCAAGCCGCGTGGCTCCGCCCTGATCTTCGACCGCGTCGTGCAGCAGGGCAGCGATAGCTTCCTCTTCGTCGGCGCCCATTTCGAGGGCAATCGCAGCCGTGCCCAGCAGGTGCGCGACATAGGGGATGTCGCCACCTTTGCGACGCTGGGTACGGTGGATGGCGCTGGCGTAGGCAAGCCCGTCGTCAAACAGCGGTCCTAAAACAGTAGAGCTTGGTTCCGGTTCGCGGGGTGCGTCGCGAAATATCTGTTTTTCTTCGTCAGTCCTGCGATCGAGCTGCGGGATCGGGCGACGCGGGTCGCGGACGCCAAACCAGATTTGGGCCTGGCCGCCAAAGAGCGGTGGTGTGTTCGGGGGTATGGGGATTACGGGCATCGACATCTCCTTGGGTTGTGGTTGGTTGACGTGCGTCAGCGCGCAAACTCGAGGCCAGACTTGCGGGACAGAAGGTCAATTGTGCCTGACCGCCCCAGTCTCGAGGCTTGCGCTGTCTACATGGCGCCAAGGCGGTGAAGGTCAAGTCGAGCGTCGGTATATACTTGGTCAAATATATGAAATGAAATAAATTTTGACAAAGGAACAGTCTAGAACATCTCGATGTTGTTCATATGAAGATGAGGGATTGCACGCCTTCACGAATCGTATTACGTAATAGTCTCTAGGGCAGCCATTATTTGGCAGCACAGGAATTCGGGAGCTAGCCTTGTTGCTAGCAGCGTTCGTCGCATTGGCGATTTATTCCCAGTTTCTTAATGCTGTTCGAAGGAATGAAAATGCTCGATCCAAAACACCGTGCCCGCAAGGCCGACCTGCGCCACGTCGATACGCCTACGGCGCTGTCCAACTTTGCCAACATGAACCTGGCGATTGAATACCGCGCCTTGACGGACCTGCACATGCCGGCGCGGCAGCTTCGCAAACATAAGCAGCGCCAGATCGAGCAGATCGCCGCGAGCATCCGTCAGTTCGGGTTTAACGACCCGGTCTTGATCGATGACGATGATCGCATTGTCGCAGGGGTCGGTCGCGCGCTGGCCGCACCACTCGTTGGACTCGCGCGCATTCCGGTGATGCGGCTTTCGCATCTGACACCCGAAGAAGTACGCGCCTATGCCATTGCCGAGAATCGGCTCGCCGAACGGTCCGAGTGGGACAGTGAGTTGTTGGCCCTCGAACTCGGTGAGCTGAGCGCGCTTGATCTTGATTTTGATCTGGAGCTTACCGGGTTCGACACCGCCCAGATCGACATCATGATTACGAGCACCGAGGCGGCATCCAACGCTGACGACGATGTCGTCGAACCCGCTGTAGGTCCCCCCGTTAGTCAACCGGGCGATCTTTGGCAGCTCGGCAGCCACAGGCTGCTGTGCGGGGATTCCCGCGAGCGTGCGAGTTACCAGCGGGTCATGGGCGACGATCATGCCCGGATGGTGTTCACCGATCCGCCCTACAACGTGCGTATCGAGGGTAATGTTTGTGGCCTTGGAAGTGTTGCCCATACCGAGTTCGCGATGGCCTCGGGCGAGATGAGTGACGAAGAGTTCACGCAATTCCTTGCAGTAACATTTGGCCACATGGCAGCCGCCAGCGTTGACGGCGCCATCCACTTCGCTTGCATGGATTGGCGCCACATGGGCGAGATGCTTGCCGCAGGCCACCAGCATTATTCCGAGCTCAAGAACCTCATTGTCTGGAACAAGGATAATGCAGGCATGGGTACCTTCTATCGGTCCAAGCACGAACTCGTGTTTGTCTGGAAAGTCGGCGACGCCCCGCATCTCAACACCTTTGGTCTCGGGGCCAGTGGCCGGTATCGCACAAACGTGTGGGATTATGCCGGTATCAACAGCATCAGTCCCAATCGCACGGCCGAGCTGGCCATGCATCCGACCGTCAAGCCAGTCGCTATGGTCGCCGACGCGATCAAGGACTGCTCGCGTCGCGGCGACATTGTGCTCGACCCCTTCTGCGGCTCGGGCACCACGATCATCGCCGCCGAGCGGACGGGCCGTGTTGCCCGGGCCATCGAATATGATCCTAAATACGTGGATGGCGCTGTGTGCCGCTGGCAGCAGCGCACCGGCGGGGTCGCAATACATGTCGATACCGGCATGACGCTCGAGGACCTTGCTGCCTGCCGCGGGGCTCCCGGGGAGGCAACGTCATGACGCAGACTGCTCGCCACCGCGTACGTACCCGGCCTATAGCTCAACCGGTTACGATACCCGCTACCCAAGACGTTGCCCCAAACGATCTCACTGAAGCAACAGCTATCGGCAAAACCGATGAGGTCGATCAGCGCCTGCAGGCGGACGGATACTCGGTGGGATACGGAAATCCGCCCCGGCGTAGCCAGTTCAAGCCCGGCCAGAGCGGCAACCCCAAAGGTCGCCGCAAGGCGGCCAGGGGAACGCAGGCGATAATAGACGCCGAGCTGAATTCGAGGGTGCCCATAATCGAAGGCGGCCGCCGTAGGACAATTACGAAACGCGAACTGCTCGCCAAGCAGCTCGTTAAAAAAGCGATCGAAGGGGATCCAAAGGCAGTCGCAGCCATCATGAAAATCGACAGCGCCAAAACCCAGGCGAATGAGGCGGTATTGGGGGCTGATCAGGCTTCGACGGCAGAACTCGATGCAATGGCGCTCGACCTCTTCCTGTCGACTTTCCCCGATACGAGGGCTCAGGCTGCACGTGACGTTCTTGCTCGCGGCGATGCGGTAACCAACGCGGACAAGGCTGGTGGCTGATCATACAATTGGCCGACAGCCAGCTACCGCCTCGTCTAACGCCGCGGTCTCACGGGCGATCGCGCGGATAAACTTCTATGTTTTTGCAAGCCGGGCATTCTCGGTACTCTATCCCGGTGAGCAGCTGGTACACGCCAACTATATTGAGTTGATTTGCCACGAACTCCAGGAAGTTGCCGAAGGCCGCGTCCTTCGGCTGAATATTAACGTGCCCCCGCGCCACCTCAAAAGCTTTCTGGTATCGATCGCACTGCCGGCGTGGCTGATGGGCCGCGATCCGACCTTCAAGGTGCTGTTTGCGTCTTATGGTCAGGAACTTGCCGACGCGCATGCCCGGCCATTTCGTACTCTGGTTCAAACGCCCTTTTACCAAACGCTTTTCCCCCAGTTCCATTTGGTCCGGAATACGTCCACCGTCATCGAAACAACCGAAGGGGGCTTTCGGCGCGCAACCGGGCTTGGTGGGTCGCTAACGGGGTTTGGCGCCGATCTCATCATCCTCGACGATCTAGCCAAGGCCAGCGATGTGAACTCCCCAGCCTTGCTTCAGCAGACGCACGATTTCTATCAGAACACGATAGCTTCACGGCTTAACGACAGAAATACTGGCCGGCTCATTTCAATCCAGCAGCGGATCGCCGAAAACGATCTGGCCGGACTCCTCCTTAGCAACACTGACTTTCGTCACGTGGTACTGCCTGCAACGGCGGTCGAGCGCGAGACATTTACGCTTTACAATGGCCGCACATGGACGCGCGAGCCCGGCGACTTGCTCAACCCAGCGCGTCAGAGCCACGAAACACTTGAAAGTCTGCGGCGTGAAATGGGCGATGCGCTGTATTCAACGCAGTACCAGCAGAACCCCATCCCGCCCGGAGGCAACCGTATACGCTGGAGCTGGTTCGGACGTTATGCAGAGGCGCCCGCTCGCGACCAGTGTCAATACATTGTCCAATCGTGGGATACCGCCGTTACCGGCCTTCCAACGAGCGACTGGTCGGTGTGTCTAACCTTCGGCAAACTGGGCGACCACTGGCTGCTGCTTGACGTTCACCGCGCCCGTTATGATTACCCTGATCTAAAGGCGGCCGCGATTGCTGTTGCTCGGCACTGGCAGGCGGACACTGTCATCATCGAGCGTGCCGGCACCGGTATATCACTCGCAGGTGAATTGCGGCGGCATCAGATCAGTAATAACTGCAGCATAATTTCGCCGTCGGTGCGGCTTGCAAAAGATGTACGCCTTGAGGCGCAAACTGCGTCACTGCAGGCAGGCCTGGTCCAACTGCCTATCGAGGCGCCGTGGCTTGTCGAATTGCGCCACGAACTTCTTGGTTTTCCCAACGCGCGACATGACGATCAGGTAGATGCGCTTACCCAGTTTCTCGAGTGCGCGACTGGGCGACGCATTGACGGCATTCTGGAGGAAAGCCGCATGGGCCGGCGCCAGTCGATCGAGCGGCAGACGGGTCACCGCCGTTGACGGCATCAGCAGGACGAAGGCGCCCGCTTTCGAGCGCGGATGATGTATTTGCGCATGGATGATGTCCACCTGCCTTGTCGACCACACTACGGTGTGTGCCTTGCTGGGTGCTGGAAGGTAACCGTCCAACTTGATCATTCGCTAATCGGTTAGCAAACTCGCCTATGAACGGCGACAATTGGCCGGTTGCGGACTGGCAGGTTTCGGCAGCCCACTACATGCAAGCAGGCCCGATCTGGAGATAAAATCGCGCGCTGAAGCGTGACTAACGTCGTGCGTCATCATAGGTTCTCTACGCGCGCGACTCGCAAATTCGGGGCCGCACATCGGGGGTGCAAGACATGCAGTCATTGCCTAGGCCAACAACGCGGCCGCTCCGCATCTTCCCGACCGATCCGACCCGCGGTTATTCGGCTGCGCGGACCGCAACGATCGACGTCCAAAACGAGCCGCTGCAATCAGGCCCCGTCGGCGCGCGCCTCGAAGTGATCGATTATGACGGGCATGGAAAAGTCTATTACGACCGGGTCAATCTCGATGACCCGGCGATCCTCATGCAAGGCGGGCTTACGCCGTCCGAATCCGACCCCCGCTTCCATCAGCAGATGGTCTATGCCGTCGCCGCACGAACCCTCGAGAATTTCGATCGCGCGCTCGGACGCCGCGTCAGCATGCGAAAGGGATCGCGGTTCGACCGGCTTCGGCTATTCCCACACGCTTTCCGCGGCGAGAACGCTTATTATGATCGGGACCGGCACGCCCTGCTGTTCGGTTATTTCAACGCCGATGCCGATGATCCCGGCACGAACATTCCGCAACAGATGATCTTTACGTGCCTCAGTCACGACATCATCGCGCACGAAATGACGCACGCTATCGTGGACCGGCTGCGTCGCTATTTCCTCGAGCCGACCAATGTCGACGTCCTCGCCTTTCATGAGGGCTTTGCCGACATCGTCGCGCTTTTCCAGCACTTCTCGTTCCGCGACCTCCTCGCGGACGAAATCCAGCGGCGACGGGGCGACTTGCGCAAACCGACGGTGCTCGTCGAACTCGCGCGGCAATTCGGCTATGCGACAGGCTCTGGCCAGGCGCTGCGTTCGGCGCTCGACAAGCCCGATCGAACGCTGCTCGACACGGTGGTCGAGCCGCACGATCGAGGCGCCATTCTGGTCGCAGCGGTGTTCGACGGCTTCTTCGCCACCTATCAGTCGCGCATTGCCGATCTCGTCCGTATCGCGACCGGCGGCAGCGGGCAGTTACCGGCAGGGGACCTCCTCCCCGATCTGGTCAACCGGATCGCGACCGAGGCGTCGCGCACCGCTCAGCGGCAGCTCGACATGTGCATCCGCGCCTTCGACTATCTGCCGCCCATCGATATTACGTTCGGCGATTATCTGCGCGCCCTGGTGACTGCCGACTTCGAACTCAACCCCGACGATGAATGGGGTCAGCGCGCTGCGTTGATCGAGGGGTTCCGACAGCGCGGCATCTATCCCAAGGGGGTGGGATCGCTCGCGGAGGAAACGTTACGCTGGCAAGCCGCGCCCGACACGATCCCGCCGATCCAGGACAGCTTTACGCATCTCTTGCCGCAATTATTGCAAATGGAGGCGCAGCGCTTCAGCAGGATCAGTTCGGATCCAGAAATATCGAAGAAATCCGCGTCGATGCTGCCGGTGGAGGAAAGTGTCGACGAGCAGGATGCTCAGGCCGGCAACAACCTCTGGGCCGAGATGCGAAACTCACTGGCACAGTGGGCGCAGGCCAACAGCGCCGCCCTCTATTTGCGCGGCGACAAGCCGCCGGCAATTGTCGGTCTGAATGCCGTCTTCCGCACGGCGCCGACGGGCGCTCTCCAGATCGAGCTGGTGGCGCAAATCGTTGAGACCGATGATGCGAGTGCCAAGGACCCGAAATATGGCGGCATCCCTTTGCGTGGCGGCTGCACCATCATCGTCGGGGTCGATGGCGCTGTCCGCTATGTGATCGGCAAGCCCCTGCCAGGACCGCACCTTCCGGCAGACGAGGACGCCCATGCGACCGCGCGCATCACCACGCAGAGCAAGTTCGTCGAGGACCTCGACCGTCGGGATCCACGCTCACCCTATATGACCGCCGAAGACTATCTCGAACGCATGCTGGCGCGCATGAGCCTGCGTGCTCTCCACGAGGGCTGCTGATATGTACGACCGCCTCAGCATCCGCATGTATCATGTCGGCTTCGGCGACTGCTTCCTCGTCCGCTTTTGGAAAGGCGACGCGCCGTTCGCGATCCTGTTCGACTGCGGCAGCATAACCGAAGGAGCAGCCCAGGTCACGAAGGTCGCGGACGACGTCATCACCGAATGCAGCAACGGCGAGACCGGACCGCGCATCGATCTGTTGATCGCGACCCACCGGCATAAGGATCATGTCGGCGGTTTCTCGAATCCGCTTTGGTCCAAAGTGACGGTTGGCGAAGTCTGGATGCCATGGACCGAAGATCCCGACGATCCGGCTGCGACGAAAATTCGCAATCGCCAGTCGGCGCTCGCGATGGCGTTGACCGGTCGTTCAGGCCAAGAAGAGCCGCTCGCCAATCCGCTCCCAAGAACCGCTCCGGCACGGCTGAAACAAGCGGAAATGGGCATGGCCATCAATGCCCTCACCAACGAAAAGGCGATGAGCGCGCTCCATTCGGGCTTCCTCGGCAAACCACCACGTAGGTTCCTCCCCGAGCAGAACACGAGGTTCCAAGAACGCTCGCTCGACAACGCGTCCGATCTTAGCTTTCACATCCTTGGTCCATCGCGTTCCGACGCCGTCATCGCCAACATGAATCCGCCGAGTGGCAAAGGCTATTTCGCGGCCGCCGATGCTGGTTTTGACTCCGATCGCGTCCCGGCGTTCGGTACGCGGTGGCAAATCTCGCCAGCGCAGTTCGCCGCCGGAGCGCGCTTTGACAGTTTCCGCGACGACGACCGCAAGGCGATCGACGCGAATGCCGAATTGCCGTTCGGCCCACTGGCAGCAGCGCTCGACAATGCCGTCAACAACACCAGCCTGATCATCATGATCGAATGTGGCGATGCGATGCTGCTGTTTCCAGGCGACGCGCAATGGGGATCGTGGAACGCCATTCTCGAGGATCCGAAGGGCAAGGCGCTGCTTGCCCGCACGAACTTCTACAAGGTGGGGCATCACGGCAGCCACAACGCGACACCGAAGGAGTTCATTGAAAGCGTGATGCCGGCCGGCGGGGTTGCCCTGTTTTCGACCTGCTCGGTCAAGCAATGGCCCGACATTCCGCGCGCGCCGCTTGTCGAGGCGATCAACGGCAAGGCTGCGAAATGGGCGCGGAGCGATGACGAAGCCAAGGCGAAAAAAGACGGCTTCAAGGTCGAGCCCGGCCTTTACGTCGAATGGGATGTTCCCCTGCCCCTCCGTCCCTGATCGGTCTGCGGCAACGCGGACATCGATTCACTCATGCGGGAAGAAAATAAGCCATGCCGCGGAACATCGTCCTCTGTTGTGACGGGACATCGAACCAGTTTTCGAAGGACCGGACCAGCGTCATCAAGCTGTTCCACGCCATCGAAAAGAATCCGGCCAGCCAAGCGTGTTTTTATCATCCTGGGATCGGGACCCGCGCACCCACCGGCGTAGGAACGAAGGTCGGGACCTGGCTCGGCAAGACGGCGGGGCTCGCCTTCGGGTACAAGCTCCAGGACGATATCGTCGATGCCTACCGCTTTTTGATGAACAACTATCAGGAAGGCGACCAAGTCTTCATCTTCGGCTTCAGCCGCGGCGCCTACACGGCCCGAGTCATTGCCGGAATGCTCCACCTGTACGGTCTCGCCCAGTCCGGCAACGATCCGCTCGTTCCCTATGCGGTCGAGATGATGTGGGCCATCAGCAAGCTCAAGACGGACACGGCGCGCGACGATTATTTCCACCTCGCCCGCGATTTCAAGGCGACGATGGGCAGCCGCGACTGCCCGGTCCATTTTCTCGGCGTGTGGGATACGGTCAATTCGGTCGGCTGGATCGGTAGCCCGCTGATGCTCCCGTATACCGGTTCGAACCCCGGCAACGCGATCGTCCGGCACGCCATGGCAATCGACGAACTTCGAGGTTTTTTCCGGGTCAACTGGTTCGTGCCGACGCCCGGTTGCGACATCAAGGAAGTCTGGTTTCCCGGTACGCATGGCGACGTCGGCGGCGGTTATCCCGAACTCGACAGCGGGATGTCCAAATATCCGCTCGAGTGGATGATGCAGGAGGCACGCGCGAACGGCCTTCAGGTGAAAGATGCGCGACTGGACGAGGTTCTGGGTCTCGATAACGACCGCTTCAGCAAGGCAGATCCTAAGGCCACGCGCCACAATTCTATGACGCTGGGCTGGGCGTTACTGGAGTTTGTCCCGAAGAAGCATTGGAACCACAATCGTAAAAAATGGGAATGGCGGATGAACCTGTTCCGGCGCCGTACCCTGCCAGCCCAGCCGATGGTGCACAGTGTCGCCTGGCAGATACCGGGCTATGCGAAGAGATTGCCGCCCGGTGCCAAACCGCTCTGACGGACCAGCCGCGCACCACCGGGTGCCCACTTTGCTGACGGCTTCTCGGCTTTACCCCGCTGGCGGCATCGTAGCCGATCTCAGTGGAGTAGAGGTTCCTCTTTCTGCCAGACACCCAGCGTCAGCGCTTCATATCCGTTGAAGAAGGTTTCGAAATTGAAGAGGTGGCGCTGGCCATCATCATTCACCAGACGTACTTCAGCCTTGCCGAGCGGGCCTGCGCGCTGCGGCCCGGAATATCCAGCGACGATCCCGAACAGATCGATATCCGTTAGGCGGCCGAAGTTCGCGCGAAACAGCGGGGACTGGATGCAATAGCGGCACGGGTTGGCATCGTCGAAGTCGGGTTTGCGGCGGCTGCGATGCGGATGCCCCGTCACGAGTGCGACCATTGGGCGCTGGGCCTCGGCCTGTTCGATGAACCGCCACAACGTCGACGTGATCGTGATGCCGTACTGGACAGTCAGCCCACGAATAGCTCGAGCGACGGCGTGCTGGACATCGCCTCTGCCCTGAAGCGGTCCGCCATGAACAGCAGACGCCCGGCACCATAGTTCGCCTCGGCCTCCATCGCTTCGTGAAAGTGCGGCGCCAATGTGGTGGTGTCGCTCGAAGAACTGCGGTCGCAAATTAATCTGAAAGCCAGTGTCGTCGGCATGCTCACCTGCAGCGCCGCCGACTCGGATTTCCGTTATGACGAACTGGCGCGTCAGTTGAAGTCGCGCGGACTAGCGGCTTTCACCCGTGAGACCCTTCTGACGCTCGCGCGCGAAGAGGGTTTGCTTGAAGAAATCACGCGATCGGCCGATTTTTATCTGCCCATTGCGATCCGCAGCTTCCTGGGTCCGGCGTCGGATTTGACGGGTGCGACACCCGGAGAACACGTTGTCGCTTACCGACGACTTCCGTCAGCGCTATCTGCAGGACGGGCGGGACTGGCAGGCGGATATCCGGCCGCGGGTCGAGGCGTTCCTCGCCGTCGCGGCTGCCCGGTCGCGCCATCTGCGGATCATCCTCGATGCACATGCGTCGATCGCATTCCTCGCCGGGAACGTCCTCGATGTGAAACGGGAATCGGCGTCCAACTGGTGCAGAAGGGGCGGGTCGGCGCACGAACCTGGCGCGCCGATGACAATAGTGTGGGCGCCCTTCTCGCCGAAACCGTCACGTCGGTAGGCACCGGCCGCGATGTCGCGGTGTTTCTCAGCGCAGCGCAGGACGTCGCATCACAAGCACGCACCTACATGGCCAAGGCCTCGCTGGATGTCGGTACGATACTCGAATTCTCGTTCGCGACCGGACCCGGACAGCAAAGCGTCATGGGCGCTGCCCATGGCGCCGCGTTGGCCGAACAAATCGCCAATGCGGTGCGGCGGGTAAAAGCGGAAGATCTCGATGCCGTCGTCCACCTGTTCGCATCCGCTCCCAACAGCATCCTGTTTTATCTCGGCCAGCAAGATCAGGCGATCGCACCGTGCATCGTCTACGAGTTCGACTTCGACCGTCGTGGCGACAAGAGCTACCACCCGTCCTTCATGATGGATTGAGCGTTGGTGGCGTCCGCTTAGGGATTGCAAATGATGCGGTAGCCCACACCCGCACGATCGAACGCAGTCCGGACACCGGCGAGAAAGTAGAGGAATTGAAGGTCTTGGGTATTCTTCCGATCGAAGGCCTTCTTGGCCGCATCGACACTCAGTAGCCCGCTGGTCAACATGACCACTTCCTTGCGGTAGGCCGGGTCGGCCAGCGCATCAGCAAGCAATCGATGCGCATCGTCGATTGTGCCCTTCCCCTTGAGTAGCCGGGATCGCTCGATCTTCGCGTTGCCTGCATTCGACAGGATCACGGACCAGTCCGTGTCCCAGCCGGCCGGCTTGGCGAGCCGCACACCTGCCGAACCGGCAAAGGCGAGGCTCGCTTGCGCCTGACGTGTAACATCCTGAAGTTTTCCCGCGGCAGCTTCAGGATTGCGCGTCTTTGCCGCTTTAGCGTGAATCAACATCACGCGCCGGGCTGCGGTATCGACCGCGTAGAAGTCAGCGGTTTCCGACGTGCTGTCGTCGCAGATGACCACCTGAGAGGCGATGAGATCCAGCCCGAATTGTTCGGTGGGCTTGGGCAGACTACCGTCGACCCAACCAAAGACGAGCCCGAACAGCGTCTCGACGTCCCACTTCGTCGCGTTGTCAACCCGCGTGTCGCCCTTCTCGCTGAGAACGGTGTCGGTGTGATCCGTCTTTTCCAGAATCTCGAGCATCGAGCGATTGAGTTCCGGCTTGTAGAAATGCCCCATCGAATAAACGCAGTCGCCGTTTGCCGGGATCACCCGAAACGACTGCTGCTGGTTGATGATGCGGATCAACGAGCTCGGCAGCTTGCGCCCGAATTCCCGGTCGTCCTCATGCTGTTCGATGTCCGGATCCTCGGCCGCCTCGCCGGCGGTGACCGCGGCGTCGAGGTCCTCGCTCTCGATCCTGTATCGTCCGCGTGGAGGCGTCGTCGCTCGATAAACATAATCGATTGCCAGCCGGTACGGCCCGAAGCCGAACGAATGGCCGACGACGTTGTCCTCCTCGTCGACATCCTCGTCGACCTCGCAACAAGTATCGTAACCGAGCAATTCCTTCAGCGCGGCCTCGTCCCAGCCCTTGGCATCGATTTCTTCGCTAGCGATCTCGTCGAGTGCGCCCCACAGGTCCAGCAGGATCGACCTTGCCGCGCCGTTGCCAGATGGCGGCGGCGGCACCTCACGGGCAAAACGACTGAAATAATGGTGCGGCTGGCGTTCGGTGGTGATCATCGCCGCCGAAATCGAGCGCAGCCATGCCAGCCATTTCTCGACTGCGAGAAACGCATAACTGCTGTCGGCGATGCTCGACGTGCCGAGCGACAGCCGCCGGCGCGCAGTTCCGCTGTCATGCGGCGCGATCCCGCTGATCGAGGTCGGAACCTGGCTCGCCTCGGCGAGATCGAAGTAGCCATCCTCCAGCGCGTGTCGCCTGAGGCGCAACGAGCGCAGGCCGCGTTCCCCAAGATCGAGACCCGCAGCCGCCGTCTCCACGATCCGGGTGCGCAACTCGGCATCGGTCGCTGTCTCAGGGAAAAGCCGGCGCAGGTCGTCGGACGGCGGCGCCAGGAGTTTCAGCCTCGCCTTGTCGATCGGTACCCCCTCGGTGTCTAGGAGGAAGAGATGCGGTCCCGCCCGCGCGATGACCGCCACGCCAAGCCGCCATTCGGGGATGTGGTGGTGCGCGAGGTAGCGCGAGTTACTCCACAGGAGGTAGCGGATCATCCGCACGTCGGCATAATCCGCCTCAAGCCCCTCGGGCGGCCGCACAACGACGATGTCGAACCGTTCCTCGATCAACATCGCTTCGCAGAATGCGTCGACCAAGCCGTCCAGCACCGCGGTCGGCACGGTCGCGGGCATGTTCTCCAGCACGTGTACGCTGGCACGGCGCGGGAGGACAAACGCCGCCATTGTCGGCGCCTCGTCGAGCAGGTGCCCCCCGCGGAACTCGCGCGCGATATATTGAACGGCCGGGGCCGCGCGCTTGACGCTGGCGAGCAGCTGGGTTTCGGCGCGAAACGCCATCTCGACTTCGCTTGCGGCATAGCGTTCGTAAGCGAGATAATTCTGCCAGCGGTCGTCTATTTGCTCATGGACCGTCGGCGCCCCGACATAGCGGTCGATCCGCTCGGCGCTGCCCCGCACGATCGCGCGCTGGCCATCCGGATCATCGAGGTCGGGCAACCGGGTCGCGCGGCCGATTTGCTGGACGAGCTGACGTGCCGAACCGAACGCATCGAGGATCCAAATCTCGACGACGCTGGAGTCGTCGATGCCCTCGAGCAGTTTGTATTGATGCAGCCAGATCCGGGCGGCCCTGGCACCCTCGTCTTTGACCGCGACACGCACCTTCTCGAACCTGAGCGACGTGAGTACGCCGGCGGCAGCATCGTTAAGGCCATCGAGACCGACCTTGGCGTTGCCGGGTTTTTTGACGACATCGTGGATGAGGACCGCCGCTTCCCCCAGCATGTCGCGAAACGCACGCTGCAGCGCGACGAGCGAGCGGAACGTGGCAGCGTGGACGATGACCTTCTTGCCCGCAGGCAAGGCCGCCAATGTCGCGTGGAACTGATGGACAAACCGCTGCTCGCGCGTCGGATTCGCCGGCGCGGCGACGGTGATGGGGATCGGCGGCTCGATATCAACCTGGCGGATCAGACGCTGATCGACGGCCTCGTCCCACGGCAGGTTGAAAACGAAGTTGCCGTCGATCTTGAAGTATTTGTAATCGTTGCGATAGGGCGTCGCCGAAAAGACGATCGTCGGCCGGCGCAGCGCACGCACCGCCTGCGACCATGCATAAGCCGGCTCGTAATGCCCTTCGTCGACGATCACGAGATCGACCGAGCGCAGCAGATCGCTGAGGCGGGCGGCACCGCCATCAAGCCCACTCAAACTTGCCGCCGGTTCGGGCGCGTTGCGTCCGTGAAACGAGCGATGCGGTGGTGGCTCGAGGCCAAGGATGCGGTGGAGGGCGTTGAACGTTCCGACCAAGATCTGACGTGCCTGGCCGCTCTCATCATCCTCGACGATGCGTTTATACTGCGCGGCCTCGAGCGCGCGCGCGGGGGCGATCTTGCCGTGCGCAACGGCTTTTTCGATTCGGTCTATCTCGGCCTGATCGACACTCTCGCGGAGTTGCTTGCCATCGTAAACCGCGCCGAACGCCTTGCCCCAGAAACGGTAGGACAGGTCGAAGCGCATCTGGCTGACCAGTCCCTCGCGCGGTGTCAGGATGAGCACCTTATTCACCCGCGGCGACGCACAGGCGAGCGTCGCGATGACCGCCGATTTACCTGTCCCGGTCGGCATCTTCACCAAGGCGGCCTGCCCTTCTGCGAACCCGGCGTCCCAAGCGGCCAGATAAGCGTGCGCAAAGGCGACGGCCCGTCGCTGCGGTAACCACAGGCCCTTATCTGGCCGATAGGTCCCGTTGGCGGCAGCCGTCCAAAACGCAAAGGCGTCCAGTTGGCCGACCCAGCCTTGATACAGGGCATCGATCGCCGGGAGCGTCGCCTCGGCGACGCCGAACGAGACGGTGCCGCCGTGCGCCGCCGCGCGCAGCGCCGTGACACTCGATACATCGCCATGCGAAGTTGCGGTTGCTGCCGCGCCCGATGTCTTCAATCTCTCCCCCACGCGACGCCCGTAGCACGATTTCGCGGCATCTGTTGAACTTCGCACTTGAAAGAAAAGAAAAATCGCGCCGTTTTGGCATTAACTATCGGATCGGTCACTCGCACCTAGTCCTCGCCCGGTCTGCTGATTCTCCCGGGCTCCCACAAATTGATTGGCGCGATCGCGTTGAAGTAGTCCTGGCTCTGACGCTTTGAACGGAGGTGCTAGAAATCATCGCGATAGCTTAGGATCGGAGAAGATCGGCGAAGCTGGAGGTTCCAGCGCTTCGTCAATTGTTGCACGATCGATCCGCTGGATACCGTTGGGGTGCCTGGATCCAGCGACCGCTGTCCATTCAAAGGGGTACATTTTTGGTCGCACTGATCGAATGACCGGTTTCAGGGACGGCACGATGAGTGGCGAATGACTGGGTTTGGGCGCTTAGCTGCCCAAAAATTCCATTCATTGCCTCGGTATGGGTGCGATACCGTTTGGCAATACCACGGTAGCACGGTCGGCAGATCGACGAGCGGCTTCTCCATAAACACAAGGTAGGGCATCAGCCGCGCGGGGTATTCGTGATACGGCGAAATGCGCTCAAACCCCATGGATCGATACATCGAGATCGCCTCGGTCAGCCTCAGATCGATAACTCAGTTTTCCGGCTGTTGAACGCCAGGACAGTCGGCCCAACCTAATAGGGGTTTTCTGAAGTCAGCTTTTCGAAGGATCGCCCATGTTTCCGCCGTCACCAGATCCCGTAGCTCAGGACCAAGAAAGCGTGTGGAACTATCCTCGCCCACCGATTGCCGAGGAGACTTCTCGCCGCATCCAGATCGTTCATCATGGGGCGTGGCTGGCGGACACGCGTGCTGGTGTTCGCACGCTCGAGACCAGCCACCCGCCGACATATTACATACCGCAGGCTGACATCGCGATGTCGTTGCTGACGATGACGGACAGAACCTCTTTCTGTGAATGGAAAGGACATGCTGTCTACTGGACGGTCGCAATCGAGGGGTCGATTTTTCGCGACGTGGGATGGAGCTACCCCGAGCCCACGCGCGGCTTCCAGCTTCTGCGAAACCACATCGCTTTTTACGCCGCGCCATTCGAGCAGTGCCTAGTCGATGATTTCACCGTCATCCCGCAACCGGGCGGCTTTTATGGGGGTTGGATAACGCCCGACGTTGTTGGGCCATTCAAAGGAGTGCCGGGCAGCAATCATTGGTGACGCCAGCTTGAAACTATAGCGCCACCCGGGCCTTACACTAAGATGAGCGGCATGATGTTGGGGACTCACCATCGCGAGACGGGTCGGCTGATTACATCGGCCCGCGGCCTCATTCTCGAACTTGATGACGGCGGTATCTATGCCCTCGACGCCGAGCCCGACGCGACCGAACTGGTCGGTCAGCGCGTCATCCTCGAGGGGACGCGCAAAGGGCTCGATCGCCTGAGTGCTGAGTGGATTGGCCGCGCAGAGGCCAGCCCTGATCTCATCCCGCCTTCCGCCTGATCGACCAGACAAGCGTCGAGATACTGGTGATCAGTGCGGCAAGTCCAAGCAGGGCAGGGGCATCGAAGTTGATCATGTGCGACTCCATGTGTTTGCTCGCTATCACCCATCTGGTTCAATGTAGGAAAGAAGAAAATTGCTAACCGGTACTATACCGTCGGCAACAACCTGCGCCGTTGCTCGGCCCACGGCAATGGAATCGCGCCCGTCGCTGTCAGTGCCCGCCCATCGATAGCAGCGAGCTGTCGCCCCGCGAGCATCGCCTCGACCACATCGGGTGCCAGGAACGCGAGCCGGACGACCCGCGATACATAAGTCTTGATGACCCCTTCGCGTCGCGCCAGTTCGGCGATGGTGATCTGGCCGACCCTGAGCTCGCCCCACCAGCGATGCGCCTTGACCAGCAGGTTGACCAGCGTGGGGTTGGCGACGGAAGCGCCGACCTTGGCAC
This sequence comes from Sphingomonas sp., assembly GCA_965249705.1. Taxonomy (GTDB): domain Bacteria; phylum Pseudomonadota; class Alphaproteobacteria; order Sphingomonadales; family Sphingomonadaceae; genus Sphingomonas_O. The sequence goes on from CBDFMO010000013.1 coordinate 808,893, forward strand.
CTGACGTCTGAACAAGCCGCACCGCGCGCCCCGTGCGCGTGACGCGGATGTTTAAAGTCAGCGAGCAGGTGTCGGTTGCGTGCTTATCGATAGGCAGCTGCAGCAGCTCGGCCAGTGCCGCGGTGTGCAGTTCGATCTCGACCCGATCGACGAGAATGAGCACGCATCTGACCAGGGCCGTGATGCTGGCTCGGTCGCGCGCACGGATACGCGCGACGGCAACATAGCTGCGCTCGTTCGAATGCAGCAACTGATCGGCGGCAACGTCGAGCCCCGCCTCGATCGCCAGCGCGAACGGATTGTCCAATGCTTCGACAAGCCGCTCGACTACCGCGCTCTCGATCTCGCGGGCGGGAAGCCGGATGCCGCTACGGGCGTCGTCTGCTATTTTATGCTGAAGTTGGCGGCTGACGTAATAGCGGTACCGGACCTTGCCCCGGCAGGCATGGGCCGCCACCAGCCGCTCGCCCGCATCGTCGACGATCAGCCCGGCAAGCAGGCTCTCGCTGGCAACCGGTGTTGACCGTCGCGCGCCCTGCAGGTGATCGGCGAGCATTGCTTGTACCTTGTCCCAGTCAGCGCGCTCGATGATCGCGTCATGCTGCCCGGGATAGCATTTGTCCTTGTGCGGGATGTCGCCCACATAAATCGGGTTCTTGAGGATGGCGTAGAGCTGCCCCCGGGTGAACGTGACGCCGCCGAAGGCGCGACCAGTACTGGTGGTCACACGGGTGGGTGACCGAACGCCATCCGCGACGAGTCGCTCGGCCACCAGCCTGACGTTACCAAGTTCATGATAGAGCGAGAAGATGCGGCGAATGAGGTCGGCATCCTTATCGACAATCGTCAGGCTACGCCCGTTGGGCTGATACCCGAGCGGCGGTGTGCCGCCCATCCACATGCCCTTGGCCTTGGACGCGGCTATCTTGTCGCGAATGCGTTCTGCGGTGACCTCGCGCTCGAACTGGGCGAATGACAGCAGCATGTTGAGGGTCAGTCGTCCCATGCTGGTGGTCGTGTTGAAGGACTGGGTGATCGACACGAACGAGGTTCCTGCCTTGTCGAACGCTTCGACCAGCTTTGCGAAATCGAGCAAAGACCGGGTGAGCCGGTCCACCTTGTAGACGACGATGATGTCGATGCGGCCTGCCGCGACATCGGCGAGCAGCCGCTGCAGGGCAGGGCGCTCGAGCGTGCCGCCGGACAGCCCACCATCATCATACACATCGGGAAGCGCCGACCAGCCTTCGCTGGCCTGGCTGAGGATATAGGCCCCGCAGGCCTCGCGCTGCGCGTCGAGTGAGTTGAACGCCTGGTCCAGTCCCTCGTCGGATGACTTCCGTGTATAGATCGCACAGCGCACGCTCTTCACGCCGCAATTCGCTTCTTCAGGCCGAAGAATGCAGGGCCCGACCAGCGTGTACCGGTAATTGCGCGGGCGACTTCGCTCAGCGATCCCCAGTCGCGCTCGTTCCACCGGATCACCCCGTCCTCGCCGATCACCACGACATGAGTGCGGCCCTGCCATGCCCGCACCAGTCGCATGCCGCTCTGCGCGGGGGCACTCAGAGTCTTGCCGCGCCCCAGCTGCGCCAGCTTCTGCTGGGTTACCCGTGACAGGCCGCCGGATGCCCGTGCCTGCAGCTCATAGCCGAGTGCCAGTTGCAGCATGGCGGCACTGACCCGTGGTACCACTGGTCCCACGACCGACACCCATTGCTCGCGCAGCTGCGCCGGCGACAAGGTCGCCAGCGCCGCCAATTGCGCATCGATCGCCGCCATCAGGCAGCGCTCGCGATGCGGTAGGTGGTTGTGCCATCAACCTTGGTCTTCTCGATGACATGCCCCTTCTTGCGAAGACCCGTCAGCGCGGCCCGCGTCGTGTGCGGGAGCCAGCCGGTTGCCGCGACGAGGTCGCCGAGGGCCGATCCCTCTTTGCGCTGAAGCATCGCGATGACGGTCGCGGTCTTGTTGGGCACTGCAGGTGCGGCAGTGACAGCTGCCGGGGCAGAGGGCGTGGCTGTCTTGGGTTTGGCATTTGCCATGATGGTTCTCCGGTTGGTGGGAGAAGCACAATGCCGCTCCCACCAGCCAGAGCCCCGTCAGTCACACCGACCGGGGCATCAGCCGCATCATGGCGGCGGCGATTCATGTGCAGCGTGTTGCTCTGGTAGGCGGGCAAGTCGAATGGTTTCGAGGGGTGCAGCAGGCACAACGAAAAAAACTAGTTTTGCAACTCTAGCACCGTCATTGCGCCAGCCATGCATAGCCCCGCGAATGATGCCAGTGTCGCCAGTGCGAAGGACAGTCTCGCCGACTTCCAGAACCATTACGATTTCTCCCTCGAGAACATAAAAATGATCAAGAGTTTGTGTCGAATGCATGCCGGGATTGTCTCTACCGCATCCCGGCGCAAATTCGACCAGCGTCATAGCATAGGTGTTGGAGTTGGTCTGGCTCATCGCAAAAGGAACAAAACCACCGCTGAAGTCCGCTGAGTTATCAGCAAGTTCGAAAGGCGAGATCCACAAGTTGGTGAGCCGCAACCGTTCCAACTCGCCGTCCACCGGCACCGGCTCCATTAAAGCGACTCGGCTTTTACCATTCTCGCCTACGGCGGCAACCACGCGACGCATTGCTGCCATTCTTACTCCTTGGCTAGTATCGTAGAGCCAGTTATCGCGCTTTCCTCGAACAAGGCTTAGAGCGCGCTTGCCAACACGTCTCTGTCCAGCATGACCGATCGTTACTCGCCATTATGACGACCCCTCCTTCAACGAAAGGATCCTGTGCACCGCCAACGATCGACGTCGCCGGTCTTGTGGACGTGATGTCGCAATCGAAGAGCCCAATGTGCGCAAGCGATCGATTCCGCACAGGGCACAGCCTGGTAGTGTTGCATAGTCGCGTTTTCCTACGGCTTGCCTTGGGTTCGCCGTCAGATCTTGGGTCATCGGCGATATGCCTGTACCAGCACTGCGACCTCGTCGAAAATAGTCCACTCTTCAACGACCTTCGGTCCACTGAAGCGCAAATGTGACATGCCCATCACGCCGACCTGACGACCAGCGGGAACGTCGCCGAGCAAGCCCCCAGGACGGGTGGTCCCTTCAAGCATCCAACGAACCGCAACGATCACCCCGTCGGTTTCCTCGGACCAGCTGACATGTTCGATGCGGATGGTTGCGTCGGGCAGGCTTGCCAGCATTGCAATGACAAGCGCGCTCAAATTGCGCGTTCCCTGCGCGATGCGGCCGCCGCCCCAATGTGCGATCACTTCAGGCGCGTAGGCAACCGGTATGTGGTCGAAGCGGCGCATGTTCCATATCAGGCTGAAATGGCGCGCGACCCAGCCTCCGACAGTGTCGGTCGGACCGTCGTAGGCTTTACGCGGCACTTGGCCCTTGAGCCGCGTCGGGACCGAAACCACCGGCGCCTCTGCCAAAGGAATCTCGGCCAAGCGCTGCGCGACTTCGTGGATGTCGAATCCCATTTGACGGACCGCCACGCCATTATCGCGCACCAGCCATTCAGTGTGGATAAGGTTTGCTCGGCTAACGCAGTCGGCCACGAAAAAACGCCCCAGCCGCTTCCCGGTCGCGGGGCCGTAGGGAGACGCGCCGATGTTCGTCGACCTAGCGAAACCAAGGTGCGACGTGTAGAAGCCCTCGGTCTCGTCGCCGCTCCATGCAACGTTCAGATGATGCGACTCGCCGTCCGGGCCGGCGTGGATGCCCATCGTAGTCGACGCGATCACTTCTTCGACCGAGCGCACGATACCGTTAGTCGTGTAGACCGTACAGTTTGCGTCGTAGGTGTCATAGATGCGCCCGACTGCGCGCTCGACCCAGATCTGCTCGGTAATCCGCACGATGTAGTCGACGATGTCGGTAAAGTCGTCTTCGAACCCCGACATCGGCTGCGTTCGCACGCCGGACGACTTCGTAAGGTCGGCGGTGTCACGCTGGCGGATTCGCGTTACCGCAGGGCGTTCCGGAAGCGTGAACGGCAAACCATAATACTGCATCATCTGACTCCTGTCGTGGCTTGGCAAATGAAAAAGCCCGGGGCCGCCGAAAGGCAACCCCGGGCCCAACACTTGGCGTCAGAACTTGTAGCCGACCTTCACGCCCCAGGTGCGGGGCGCCGCATAGGATCCGCTAAATCCACCGCCGCTCGCCACGGTGACGCGACCAATGGTCGCCTCGTTCTCGAGGTTTTCGACGAACGCCTGGAACGACACGCCATTAGCCGTGCGATACGTCAGGCGCAGCTCAGTCTTAGTATAGGCTTTTTGCAGATAGTCTGGGAAGGCGCGCGAAAGCAGATAATCTCCGCTGAACAACGTCTGCCATTCCGGCGTCAGCGTGCTTCCATTACCAAGGTCAAACTCATACGAAGCCCCGAATTGTGCCGTGATGTCCGGCGTGTTCTGGACGCGGGTTGGGGTATTGTACCCGAGCGCGAGGAACTGCGGCACGCCGCCCACGACGACCTGCGCACCTGTCGAATCTCGGATTGCAACAAACAATTCGGGGTTGCTGACCGGGTTCGGCAGGATACCGCCGAGATAACCGAGTTGGACGGCAGGATTGGTCGTACAAGTGCCGCCCGGCGCAACGATGCCGCAGATGCCATTGTTAGTCACTGCGACAGGAAACGGGTCGTCGCGTGCATGAAGATAGTTGACCGCGAAGTTCAGCCGGAGCTTGCCGACCGGATAAGCAACGATCGACAGGTCGACGCCCGGTGCCTTGCTCTTTGCGCCATTGCTCAACAGCGTGATCACGCTGTTGGGAACGAGCGGATTAGCGAAGCTCGTCTGCACCTGAAGGTTGGAATAGATATTGTAGAATGCCGCGAGGTTGAATTGCAGACGACGGTCGAAAAATGTCGCCTTCATACCCGCTTCGAATGCTTCCACTCCTTCGGTATCATAGGGCGGAAGGGGCTGTCCGGCAGTGTTGGAAATCGGCGAATAGCTAAAGCCGCCCGAATGCTTGCCGGTGGAATAGCTCGCATAGAGCAGCACATCGTCGTTAACCTTGTAATCGATGGCCGCGCGGTAAGTGAAGTATTTAAACGTTTTCTGTCCGCAGCGGGTGGTCAGCGCATTGGCCACGACTGCTGCCGGGGCGGTTGACGACGCGTCAGCTGCGGTCACCCCGTCGCAGGTACGGTTGAAGTCAGTTGTCGGAAGAAAGGCGATGTACGTCCCCGCCGGCGCGAACACGCCTGGCGTGGCAAGCGCCGACCGCAAGTCCTTCTTGTCGATCGTGTAGCGAAGGCCGCCCGTGACGGTCAGACGGTCAGCGAACGTGTAGGAAAACTGACCGTAAGCGGCATAGCTGATGTTCTTGGCCCATGAGAGCGGGTTGAACGCATCGCTGCCGTTAAGCCCGATATAGGCAGTCGTCGGACCATTGACGACGGCACCGCCAGAACTTGGCAGGGTCGTGAAGTTGCTGCCGAAATACAACGGATAATTGCCTGTCCCCGGCGCTCCCGCGAGCGCCCCCGCCGTCGAATAGCCTTTGGTCCGGCCAGAGAGAAAGGCATCGGGCACTTCGTCGTTCAGGTAATAGCCGCCGATCGTATATTTGAACGGGCTGGTTCCCGTCGATTGTAGCTGGACTTCCTGGCTGAACGCCTTGTCCTTGGTTAGGAAGTAGCCAATTCCATAATTCGCGGGCGTTCCATCGTTGTCCGTACTGCGAACGGCGTCGAAGTCGTTGTAGCCGGTGATCGAGCGCAGTCGCAAGCTATCGGTAATGTCATAGTTGATGACAGCGGAGATCTGCGTCGACTTGATTCGCTGCTTCGAGGGCGCGTCGTTCAGGACGATATACGGCCCGAGCACGGGATATCCGATATCGTTACCGTTGATGTCCGGAATACCATCGCGGAACGTGCCATAGGGCTGGAACACGCCGATAAACGAGCGGCCGTTATAGCCGTTGGGAAACGTGAATGTTGCGCCGCCAACGGTCAGCGTTCCTCCAGGGGCGGTGACCAGTGCAGGGTTGATGAACTGTCCGATCGCCTTGGCATTAAACGTGCCGTTACCTTTGCTGTCGTCGTTCCAGTACGAACCGCGAAGGATGATCTCAAGACCGCTGCCCGCGGGCGCCCAGCGCAGTGAGCCACGGACATACTGCTGATTCTTGTCGTCCTGATCGGCAAAACCCGGCGCGGTCGCACTTCTTATAAATCCGTCGCGCTTTTCAGCATAACCGGCGAAACGGACCGCCAAACCTTCGGAAAGCGGAATGTTGACATAGGCGTCGGCCATGAACCGGTTGTACGATCCGTACAGAGCCTCGATCCCGCCCTCGAACTTATCGTTGGGCTTGGCAGTCGCGATCGCAATATTACCACCAAAGCTGTTGCGGCCGTAAAGTGTACCCTGCGGCCCCTTCTGCACCTCGACCCGCTCGAGATCGACGAACGGAACACTCGTCATCGACGTGCGCGACTGATAAATTTCGTCGATGTAGAACCCGACGCGCGGGTCGGCATTGCCCTGAATGGATTCTGTGTAAATGCCGCGGATGGCGGGGCGAGGGTCGGCGCCGGAGCGGCCAAGGCGAAGGCCGGGGGCAAGCTGTTCGAGGCGGGATGCTTCGGTCACGTCCGCGTTCTTCAGCGTCTCGCGCCCAATGGCGACGATGGACAGGGGAACGCGCTGAAGCGATTCCTCGCGGCGCTGCGCCGTCACGACGATATCGGGAACACCCGCATCGTCAGCTGCGGGCTTATTCTGCGCAAAGGCCGGAGCGGTCAGCGTCGCAGCGCTTGTGAGCGCAGCCGACGCGAGCGCCAGAGCGCGTAGCGATCTGCGAGTCGTCACTGTGGTCAGCATGGTTTCCCCCTATTTATTTCGGAACCAGCACGAACCTTATCTGCCGAACCACAAATTGCAAGCGCAGTCATTTAATTTAGTGGGGGCCGTGCTAAATGGGTGAATTCCGTGGCATTTAGGCCACGGTTTCGTCAAAGTTTCGCCGCAAACCTTTGATTCCTATCTTTGCATCCGAAAACAGCAAATGGTACATTTCCGGGCGCAAACAGGAGGAAGCATTGCTAGGTTGGATGTTGCGCGCCGATGGGCTCAAATTTCCCGAGGGTCCGGTTGCCTGCAGTGATGGCAGTGTCATCCTGGTCGAGATAGCGGCGGGGCAGGTTAGCCGGGTCGGCTCCGACGGGCGCCTGTCGGTAGTTGCTGAAACCGGCGGTGGCCCGAACGGACTTGCGGTTGGCCCCGACGGGCATTTGTACGTGTGCAATAATGGCGGCTGTCGCTGGCGCGAATGGGACGGCATGCTCTTGCCCGACGGCAAGGCGGCAAATTACACAACCGGATCGATCGAGCGGGTCAACATCGCTACTGGCCGTGTCGAGACGCTCTATACGAGGGCGGGCGATGTCCCGCTGCGAGGGCCGAACGATATCGTTTTCGACGTGCATGGTGGCTTCTGGTTTACCGACAATGGCAAGGCCGACGCGCGGACCAAGACGATCACCGGGGTGTTTTACGGACGAATGGACGGATCGTCATGCCGCGAGGTCATCTTTCCGCTCGACGGCCCCAATGGCATCGGCCTGTCGCCCGACGGAGGCACGCTCTACGTTACCGAAACGCCGACGGCGCGACTTTGGGCGTTCGAAATAGTGTCACCCGGCGAAGTTGCACTCCGTCCCGGGTTGCGGGGCATGGGCGGGCGCTTCCTCTATTCCTCGCCGGGCCTCGCTGCCTATGACAGCCTCGGCGTCGAGGCATGCGGCAACATCGCCATCGCGACGATCGGTCCAGTCGGCGATGTTTCGGGCATCACGGTTGTTTCGCCTGACGGCGACCTCGTCGAGTTCGTGCCGACCGACGACGCCTTCACCACCAACATATGCTGGGGCGGGGCCGATATGATGACCGCCTATGTAACTCTCGGCGGCACCGGGCGGTTGGTGAGCCGCTCCTGGCCGCGCCCGGGCCTTGTCCTCAACGCCTAGACGGGATCGAACACGGCCGTCCGCTGCTTCGACCGGTCGACGAAGAACTGCAGGTCATGGAACAGGTCCATGCCCATCTGATGAACGATGTGGGGGACGTCCATCATCACCCAATTGTCGATGATCTTGTCCTCATGATCGAGCCGGTACCAGTCGGCGACGCGCATCAGCACGCGGCGGCCGGTCGGCGGCAGGCCGAGCCATTCGGGACCAAGGTGGGTCGCGTTCAACGACGGCCAGCCGCCCGTCACGGCATAGCGCCCATCGCCCATTCGCACATAATGACCCGGCGCGTCCTCTGGCCCCTCGTGATCGCGGACATAGCCGGTCCGGTCGGAGAAGGCCTGAAGGAACAGTGCACCATGAAAATTGCGAAAGCCGCGCAGGCCTCGCATGGAGCCGAGCCCTGCCGGGCCGTACCAATTCATGTTCTTGTGCCAGTGCGGACTATGGCGACTTGGCGAATTCGCTATGCTTTTGATGTCGGCCTGCTTGACCAGGCCCATTTGCATCTCGCGGATGATGCGCAGCGATTGCGCGCCGAGCTCCGGATCCCAGCCGAACGCCGTGGTCCCCGTGTCGCAGGGCGGGAACGCCCATTGCTCGGGTGACCCAGGCATTTCGCGAAAAGGGTAATGCCCAGCCTGCCGCATGACATCGACCAGATCGAGCAGCACATAGGCCTTGGCGATCTTTCCGTCGCGTATAATGCAGTTGAAGCCGAACTTCATCGTCACGGCGCCGAAATTGGGGGGAATGCCAACGAGTGGTTCATCGAAGGTGCCCATCGTCTGGCCCCAGGTGCTGACCTGCTCGCGCCCCTCATATTCACCGCCGATGATCAACGCGATACGCTGCTCGTAATCGGGAAAGGCAGTGCGAAAGGGCTGCCAAAACCCTTCGAGTGCGGCTTGATTGCCGAGCAAAGTGTTGAAAGGATGAAACACCTCCCAATGGCAGTCGTCATGGCAATATTGCGCCATGACTGCCGCCGACTCCTGCGGCTCACGGTTGGCGATTTCGGTCAGGAAGCACGCTACCAGCTGTTTGTTGCGGCCGTGGATGGACATCGTTCAAAAACCTCCCTTGAACGCGGATGAAATTAAGAAGCGGCCTTGCTGCGCTCGGCGATAGCGGCCTGTGTCGCGGCATGGCTTTCTCGCGTCACGCGCATCATGGTGTAGAACACCGCCGCGATGATGCCCGGAATGGATGCCAGCAGATAAGCGCTGGCGAGTCCCTGGAGCGCCTCTGCCGCGATCTTGCCCGGCACTGCTTTTGCTGGAAAAGCGATCATCGTCAGGACCCAGCCGGCAAAGGCCGTGCCAAGCGCCGTGTCGACACGCTGAAAGAAGGTGCGCGCTGCATATAGCAGCCCTTCCTGACGCACGCCGAACTTCAGCTCGATCTCGTCGGCAATATCGGCCAGCGCCGAGCGGACCGTCGTCGAAACGATGCTATACGGGGCATATTGCAGGACGGCGAGACCGATCAGGATGTACAACAGGCCCGGCGTTGTTGGCGACATCACACCCATATAGCCGAGGGCAAGCGGGATCGCGGGCAGTAGCGCATAGCCAAGCGACGAGGCCGCGCCCGTCCAGCGCTTGTCAAACCGTTTGTGGAGCCGCTTTACGATAAGCCCACCGAGGATGTACCCCCCGGCTGTGCCGAACGCGTACCAGATGCTGATCTGATTGTTGCTCAGCTGCCAATAATAGGTCGAAACATAGAACGACAGGCCGTTACGCGTACCGATCATCAGCGATGTGGCAAGCAGGGCACAGAGCAGTACGACGTAATTCCGGTTGCGCATGACATAACTGATGTCGGTCGCGAAACGCCGCACCGTGATCGGCTCGATCACGGCGGCAGGCTTTGGCAGCTGTGCGATCAGCGAGCGAGTCCACCAGCTCGACAGGAACAGCAGAATCATGAGGCTGCCGCCCATGAAGAGCGAGTAGGCGAGGTATCGGCTCGGATCGAGCGCCCCATTGGTAAAACCGGGGCCTGCCGCGAAGAACAGCTGCAACGCGATGACCAACCCCAGCGTGTCGCCGATCCATAGACACAGCGTGTTGTAATTCATCACGCTCGATCTTTCGATATAGTCGTTGGACATCTCGGCGCCGAGCGCGAGGTGCGGCGTGTGGAACAGGGTCAGCGCCTGCAGCAGCAGCGTGTTCATCACCGCCAGCCAAACCAACTGGCCGTTCGCGCCGAACCAGCTGGGGGGGTGGTAGATGGCGACATAGCAAAGCGCGACCGGCAGGATCGCTGCGAACATGAACGGGTGCCGCCGGCCGCAGCGCGTCCAGGTTCGGTCGGACCATGAACCGACGAGCGGATCGAATACGGCATTGACCATCAGTCCGGCCGAAAGCGCCAGGCCCACCAGCGCAGGGGAAAGCCCAAGCACCTGGTTGTAAAACAGCAGCAAGAATGTGTTGTTGGTGGTGAATGCCACGCCCTCGGCGATACTGCCGAGCCCGAAGGCGATCTTAAGGCGCACCGAGGGCGCGACAGGCGACGTCGTTTCTACTCGCGGTGTCGCGACGACGGTCAATGCCATCCCCCTTGCCCTGACAACCACCACAACCTGACACGCTTTGCATTCGCATGCAACACGGCTAATCGTCGGGCATGGCGGACTTGAAACCCGATATTCTCGTGATCGGCGCGGGGGCCTTCGGCGCTTGGACGGCACTCGAACTCGCCGAACGCGGCGCGCGGGTGATGCTGGTCGATACTTATGGACCGGGCAACGCACTGGGATCGAGCGGCGGCGAAAGCCGCAACATCCGAGCTGCCTATGGCGCGCAATCGATATACACGCGCTGGTCGATGCGCGCCTGGGAGTTGTGGCAGTCCCGCCAAAGCGAATTGGGAATCCGCTGCCTCTATCCCAGCGGCAGCCTTCGCGCCCTATCGGCTGACGAAATCGTGCAGCAAACGTGCGCCTTCGACCGGCTCGGCCAACCGTATGAGGTGCTGACCTCGGACGACGTTCATGCGCGCTGGCCGCAGATCCTTTACGATACGCCGGACCGCCTGTTGTATGAACCGAAATCGGGTACGCTCGCCGCGCGCGACGCGCTCGTCGCAATTGTCGCCCGCTTCCAGGCGTTCGGCGGCAGCTATCGACGGGCGCGTGTCTCCTTGCCGCGAACCTCCGCCGGGCGCCTCGCGCGTGTGGACGCCGAAGGGGAAGGTCTTACGGCCGACACCTTCGTGTTCGCCTGCGGGCCGTGGCTGCCTGGCCTGTTTCCCGATTTGCTCGGTCAGCACATCAAGACGCCGCGCCGCGAACTTTTCTTCCTTGCCCCTGCGCCGGGAGACCGGCGTTTCGACTGGGACCGCTGTCCCGGCCTGGCCGACCCACTCGGTTGGACATCAGCAAATCTGGGCGGCGGCGTAAAGTTCGCGCCCGTCATCCGTCACGTGCCGATGGATCCCGACGGCGGCGACCGTATGCCTACGCCCGGCCTGCTCGGCCAGGTCCGCGCTTATGCTGCCGCGCGCCTGCCCGACCTCGCAAACGCACCGGTGGTTTCGACCTACGTTTCGCAACTCGAGAATACCGACAACGAACACTTCCTCATCGATCGGCATCCGGGCTTGTCGGATGTCATCATCGCAGGTGGCGGGTCGGGACATGCGTTCAAGATGGGACCGGTGATCGGCGAGCATGTCGCACAATTCGTGCTCAGCGGATCGCAGCCCCCGGACCTAGCCGCGCTGTTCGGCCTGGCCGCCCACGGCCCGGTGCCGACCGACAAGGGTGGCTGATCAGCGGGCGCGCTTAACGACTTCGATCAGCGTGCCGAGTCCCGCCTCGATTGCCTCTGCCGAGGCACATAAGGCCACACGCACCAGCCCCGCGCCGCCCGGTCCGAACGTCTCGCCGGGGGCGACGGCAACCTTGTGACGGTGCAACAGGTCGAGCGCAAAAGCTGTGGCATCCGGGTTTGCCGCCGAGACATCGACCATCAAGTAAAATGCGCCGCCGGGCCGCGCCACCGGCATGTCAGCTGCGGCAAGCATGCCCAGCGCTTGTTCTCGCCGCGCGCGATAATAGTCGCGCATCACCGCGACGCAGTCTTGCGGGCCGGTCAAAGCAGCTTCAGCCGCCTTTTGCGCAACAGAACATATGTTGCCGAGCACCGGTTGCTGCAGCTTGGCGAGCACGCCGATAGCGGCCTCGGGTACGGCAGCATAGCCGACACGCCAGCCCGTCATCGCATAGGTCTTTGAACAGCTGAACAGCGAGATTACCCGCCCGTCGATGTCGAAGCGCGCAGTGCTGACATGGGCGCCATCGAAGACACATTCGTCATAGCATTCGTCGGAGACGACCCAGAGGTCGTGCCGCCGTGCGAAGGCGACCATGGCCTCGACCAGTTCGGGCGGCATCACCGCGCCGGTCGGGTTAGACGGCGAATTAAGGATGATCGCGCGCGTACGCGGGGTCACCAGCGCGTCCATTGCGTTCGGGTCCGGCAGGAAGCCGGTCGCTTGCGGGGTCGGGTAGCGCACTGGGTGCGCCCCGGCGGCAAGGATCATCATTTCCCAATTCGGCCAGCCGGGATCGGGGATCAGCATTTCGTCGCCCGGCGCGAGCAGCGCGAGGCAGGTGGTGAACAGCCCGGACAGCGCGCCATTGGTCGCGACGATACGTTCGGGAGGGACGTCGAGGCCGTTCGCGCGCTTCAGCTTCGCCGACATCGCTTCGCGCAGCGACATCAGCCCTTGGCTGACGGTATATTTTGTGAAGCCGTCGCGCGCGGCCTGCGCCGCCGCCTCACAGATGTGCGGTGGCGTCGCGAATTGCGGCTCACCCATTTCGAGGCGGATGCAATTGGGGATCGACACGGCGGCGTTGGTGATGCGGCGGATACCACTTTCGGGTAGCCCGACAGCAATGGGCGACAGCGGCTGCATCGGTCAGTTCCCCGGTTCGTATTCCCTGATCCGCGCCATCCGTCCGAGCACGTCAAGGCCCTGGACCGCGAGATAGTTGAGGATATCGATAAAAATCCAGTTCTCGGCCAGCTTGCCGTCCTGCACGCGGTAGAGATCGACCACGCGCATTTCGGACGGACCCGGTCCCTTGGTCATCCCCAGATAGCCGCCCGAGTTGAACACGGTCAGATTGGCCCATCCGAAGAATCCACCGAAATCGCCCTCGGCCATGCGGCACAGGTGACCGTTGAACCTGTAACCGGTGTGCAGCCCGTCGCTGAACGGCTCGCTGTGCTGTTTCAGGTATCGCGGAATGGTGTAGCTCGCGCCGATCCCCCCGGGACCCCACCAGATCATGTCGTCGTGCCACACCCGCTGCAGGCGCTCCGCCTCGCTGATGCCGAGGTCCTTCGACTTGGGATTTTTCAGCAACGCATTGATGGCCGCAAGTGAGCGTTCGCCGAGCGCAGGGTCCTGCTTCTTGTACATCAGCCCCTCATGCGTCATCGGTCCGGGTTGGACGAGCGATGCGCCGGTCTGCTCGGGTAGTGGGAATTGCCCCGCCTGCTGCATCAGGTGAAGGATATCGATGAACATCGCCGTCTCAACGATCCGGCCATCCTCTACATGGTTGAACTCGACAAAGCGCAGCATGACGATCTTGCCGGTCGGAAGGATGTTCAGCCAGGGCCGGTCGAACAGTGCCATCAGATGGCCCATCTGCACGACCCAGCGCCCTTCGAACCCGTCGATCTCGTTGAGGCCGGCCATGAAGATATCGGGGCGCCGCTGCACCTTCGTCATCGCGCCAAGAAATGGCTTCCAGAAAACGTCCGCGACCGCTCGCGGTCCATATTGTTCATGGAATGGATGCATGCCGCGCCAGTGCCAATCGGGTGAAGTATAGCGTGCAAGCACGTCGGTGACAGTATCGGGCGTCGCCCGCCCGAGATCGGCATGATAAGCGAGGACCAGCTGCTTTTCGGCCTGAAAATCACTCATGCGCACTCCTCCCGCGAGCTGTTGCAAGCGCTTGCATTCAACCTTCATTGCCCGCATGATCGCGTTGAATCAAGCGAAAGGAACACGGGTGAGCGACGTCGCGGATATCGGGCAGAAATTCCGGATCGCGCCGCGTCCGCAGGTCACCCAAGTCCGCCACGCGACCGAACAGGACATGCTTGCCGCGTCCACGCGCGGGGATCGCGATCTCGACGGCTTTCCCCCCGAGTACGCCGACATCGTCGATTATATCGTCAGAATCACGCGCCGAATCTGGGTCGATGGCGCCATCGGCTTGATCTACGATACCTACGATCCCAGTTGCGTGGTCTACACTGCAAGCGATGTCGTTCGAGGCGTCGATCTGGTTGTCGAGGGAACAATTACGTCGATGGCGGTCTCGCCCGACCTCGACAATCATTTCCTGAATGTCGCCTGGAGCGGTAATGCGCGTGAAGGGTTTTACACGAGTCATCTGGGCTTCGGGACGGGACTGAGCGTCGGAGAAAGCGCCTATGGCGCTGCCACCGGGCGCAGCGCTACGATCCGGTTCTGCGCGGATTGCATCTCGCTCAACGGCCGCATCCACACCGAATGGCTCGCGCGCGACAATGGCGCACTTGTCCGCCAGCTCGGGATCGATTTGCACGATGCGGCTCGCCGCGTCGCCGCAACCGCCCCACGCGAACTTTATATCCGGGGCTGGCCGACTCGGCTCGACGGGCAGACGCCGCCACAAGTGCTCGATCTCGCGCGTGTCACGCTCGAGGAACATCTGCGTCACTTGTTCCACGACATCTGGAACCGGCGCATGTTCGACGAAATTGCGACTCATTACGATCCCGCCGCGCGACTCCACACGGCCGGCGGGCGAGTGGGTGAGGGCGTGGCGGGAATCCGCGCCCTGCACCTATCGCTGCTTGCGGCTATGCCCGATGCGCGGATGACGATCTCCAATGTTTGCTGGTCGGAAGAAATCGATGGCGTTATCGGCGCCGTCCGGTGGGAACTCGCCGGCACAAGCCGGGCAGGCGCCTGGTTCGGAGCGCAGCCCGCAGGCCTGCCGATTGCGGTGCCGGGTATGACGCACTGCCGCTTTGGTCCTAACGGCCGCATCGTCGAGGAATGGACGGTTTTCGACGAGGTCGGCGTACTCGCGCAGGTCTATCGCGCCGCGGCGCGCGGCGGCCACAGTGACAGCGATGGTTGAGCCGACGGGCCTGACCCGGCGGATTGTCGCCTATATGGTCGTGCTGATCGGTTATTTGTTTTACTGCTATAATTTCAATCTCGTCGATTACGTCCGGCCCTATCTGGTCAGCGAGTTCGGTTTTACGTTGACGCAGACCGCGACCTTTTCGGTGGCAGCGAATATCGGGATCACCATTGGCGCGCTGTGCTGGGCGGGCTTTGTCGCGCGGACGGGACTGCGCTGGTCGGTCCTGGTTGTCGCCGGGTCGATCGGCGCCGTCGCCGTGCTGCAGGCACTTTCGACAAGCTATGCAATGTGGTTCGGGCTGCGCGGGTTCATGGCGGCGGCACTGGGCGGCTATTATGTTGTCGCGACCGGCCTTGTCGTTGCGCTGTTTCCACCATCGGTACGCGGCAAGCTGATCGCGCTCAACTCGGCGACCTATCCGCTGTCCAACATCCTGCTCGGCACGCTCGGCGGCGCTTTGGGCGACAAGAACTGGCACGTCCTCGTCTGGCTCGCCGCCGTTCCACTGATTGTTGCGCCGTTTGGGTTCCTGCTTGTCCCGTCGCAGCGCAAGAGTCCGACTGCCAAGGCGGTCGAGGTCGAGGGCGGAATCCCTCAAGCGCCGCTGATCGGTGGCTGGAAGGGCATGCTGTCGCCGCAGCTGCGGTGGATCACTATCGGGTGCATTGTGCTGTCGGGGATCGACTTCAATGCATACCAGCTCTTTGCCAGCTTCATGACGCTCTACTTGAAACAGTCGCTCGGCTATGACGCCGCGCAAATCGGGGGGACGGTGGCGATGCTTGGCACGGGGTCGCTCGGCGGCGGGTTTTTCTGGGCCTGGTTGTCGGACCGGTTCGGGCGGCGGAGTGCTGCCATCGGCTATGTCATCACCGCCGCGACCGTCCTTGCGTTCCTGTTCGGCGGGCTGACCGGGACCGCACTAAGCCTGGTCGCGCTGGCATTCGGCATTGGCCTGTCGTGCACATCGGCCTGGGGCGTGTGGTTCGCTGAACTCTTTCCCGAGCATCTCCGCCCTTATGGCGCGTCGCTCTTCCATGCGGGGCATGCGATCGCAATGGGCGCGCCCATTTTCTTTGCCTTCGCCAGTCCGGTGCTCGGTCTGCAATGGACGATGGCGACGGCGGCGATTATCTATGTCGTAGGCGCGGCATTGTGGCTCGCGTTGCCTGAAACGCTGGGGCGAGAGCGTCACACCGAAAGCTGAGCGTGCGCTGCTTTTTTGATTCCCGGCAATTGCGGCATGATCCGCCCAACGAACTGCACAACGGCAGTTTTATGCCCTATGCGGAGGTGCCGCTGCGTGCCGAAACCGTCGCGAGGGCGATTGGCGCTACTCAGCAGCCTGCGGATTTCGGGCCGGCGCCGATCCTGGCCGTTCACGATGCCGATTATCTGAAATTTCTTCGCGAGGCGCCGCAGCTATGGCGCGACGCCGGCCGCTCCGATGAGGCCATCCCCTATGTCTGGCCAGTGGTCAGCCGTCGTCCGGTCAGCCTCCAACGTGTTGATGCCTTGCTCGGGCGCTATAGCTTCGATGCGACCACGCCGATCGTCGACGAAACCTGGGATTCGGCCTATTGGAGTGCTCAATCGGCACTCGCGGCGACGCAGACCGTTCTGGACGGAGCACGCAGCAGCTTCGCGCTGTGTCGCCCGCCTGGCCACCATGCGGGCCGCGATTATTTCGGCGGCTATTGCCATATCAATGGGGCCGCCGTGGCGGCCCAACATGCACGTGACGCCGGTATTCCGCGGGTGGCGATCCTCGACGTCGACTATCATCACGGCAATGGTACGCAGGATATCTTCTGGGCTCGGGGCGATGTGTTCTACGTCTCAGTTCACGCCGATCCCGCGACCGACTATCCATTCTTCTGGGGGCATGCCGACGAATCCGGCGTTGGTGACGGCGCGGGGTCCACGCTCAATCTGCCCCTGCCGCGCGGGACGTCGCTGACCGCGTTCCGGATGGCACAATCGAGCGCGCTCGATGCCATCGCGCGCTTCGAACCCGCGTTGCTGATTGTCAGTTTCGGCGCCGACACCTGGGGCGGCGATCCGATTTCGCATTTTGCGCTGATAACCGACGACTATGCCGTGCTTGGCGCCGACATCGCGGCGCGCGGCTGGCCGACGGCGATCGTCATGGAAGGCGGCTACGCTACCGAAACGCTCGGTCGCAATGTTGCTCGGTTCCTCGACGGGCTGTCCTAGAACCGCTTGCCGAAGCGGACGCCGATCGTACGGGGCTGATTATAATTGCGATAGATTTCACCGACTCGATCGAATGAAGACGGACCGCAATAGCTGATGTTGCACTCGGCCGATCGGCTCTGCTCACCGCGCACGTCGTTCAGGTTGCGAACGTAGAGCTCGAGCGAATAACCGTCACGCTCCCCGCCGATGCTGGCGTCGATCTGCGTATAGGCGGGGCTGATGCCCAGCTTGGCCGAATCTGCCGTGGGCAGCGTTCTGATCCGGTCGCCGATGTACGATACCGCCGTTTGCACGTGGCTGCGCCAGCCGCCGATGTCGAAGTCATAGCGAGCCGTGAGGCTGCCCTTGAAGGACGGCGTCAGCGGAAGCTTGGCACCGGCGGGCGCGGTCGGCGTGGTGCCACCCGTGAACAGCGGCGTTGTAAGCTTCGCATCGACATAGGTGCCGTTGGCGATCAGCGAGAAGCCGCTTGGGTCGCGCCAGGCAAGGTCGGCCTCGATGCCGCGCGCCCGGGCGCCGCCGGCGTTTGTGATCTGCGCGACACCGCTGCCGCCGGGCGCTTGGAATGTGACCTGCACATTCTTCCAATCGCCTTGGAACAGCGTGACGTTCAGGTTCAGACGACGGCCGAGAAAGCTGTTCTTCGAACCCAATTCGTAATTTGTAAGGGTGTCGGCGTCGAACGGTGTGGCCGCGCCGGCACGATTGATACCGCCCGGCCGGAACCCGCTGGAAACCGTCGCGTACAGCAAGTGATCGGCATCGAACTTATAGGTCGCATTGGCCCGATAGGTGAACCCGTCGCCCTTCGACTGTTTGGGTGAAATGCTGCCATCAGCATTGAGGATGCCCAGATTGGTGCACGGCGTTCCCGGCACGACCGCGATGCCGACGCCATAGGGGCCGCCGGCCGTTGCCCGACCGAGGCACTGGCGCACGCCGGTGCCGAAGTAGGTTGTGTTGACCCCATAGAAACCTATCAACGTATTATCGAACTTATAGGCGCGAAGACCGCCGGTGATGGTCAGCTTGTCCGTCAGGTCGAAATCGAACTGGCCGAACGCGGCATAGTCGCGGTCGACGCGGTTCTGCAGCGTCAGCCACACCTGGCCGGGGCGTCCCGGCACCGACAGGCGGGTGGCGAAATTGGGCGTCAGATAATCGTCTTCGCCCAGCTCTGTTTGGCGCTGGTAGAACAGGCCGGCGATCACGCGGAACCGCGCATCTTGCGGCGACGCGATGCGAAATTCCTGGCTTAGCTTCGTCGTCACGCGGTGGTTGTTATAGATCTGCGACGGATCGATCAGCCGTCCGGCATTGTCAACGACGCCAGATCCCGAGCCCGCGATCGCATCATAATAGAAGCCGTAGTCGGCATAGTCGTTCTGGCTCGCGAATGTTCGGTTCATGTAATAGCCGGCGTAAGTCACGTCGAAATTTGCGACCTTGCCGGTAATCGTGGCGCCCACCTGATAGAATTCGTCGCGGCCGAATTCGGGATAGAAATGGCCGACCTTCAGCACGCCCGCCTTGTCGTCATCCGAACGATAAGGGCCGTCCCATGTCGTCTTCTGGTACATGGCTGATGGTGTGACCGTCCAATTGTCGTCAAGTTCGATGCCCAGCTGCGCGCGCAGGCCGCTCACTTCCGATGAATTTAGATCGGTGCCGACCAGCGAGGTTTGCGTGATTCCCGAGGAAGCGAAAGTACGCGAGCGCCTGATGCTGTCGATGTAGCCGCCTGTGCGGACATACCAGCCCACGGCGCGCAATGCGACGCGATCGGTGATGATGGGTACGTTGACGAACCCCTCGACCGAACCGCCCGAACCATGTCCCAAGATCTGGTTCGCTTCCAGGTCGAAGCCGCCACTGAACTTATGCGGGTCGGGCTTATTGGTGATGATGCGTAGGACGCCCGATTCGGCTGAAGCGCCGTAGAGCGTGCCCTGCGGCCCTGCGAGGGATTCGACGCGCGCAATGTCATAGGAATGTACGTCGAGTGACCCCGTGATTGAAGTGATCGGTTGTTCGTCGAGATAAATGGCAACGGTCGGCAGCGTGCCCGATCCGATCAGCCCACCGTCGGTAGCGATCCCGCGGAAGCTGACCGAGATATTTCCGGGGACGCCGGTCGATCCACGCGCAAAGCTCACACTGGGCAGATACTGGACGTAATCCTGGAAATTGCGGACCTGAAGCTCCTCCAGCCGCTTTTCGCCAAGGGCCTGGATGCTGATCGGCACCGATTGCAGGCTTTCCTCGCGTTTTTGCGCGGTAACGACGATTTCGTCTGCACTAGATTCGGTGGGTGCCTGCGCACGGGCAAAGGAGGGCGCGACCAGAGCCGACGTTGTAATGAGGCCGATCAGTAAAGCCTTTTTTGACAATGACATAGCCACCCCCTCGATCCCGTTTCGACTGTGCTCAGTGCGCGCGCCCAATGCTGCAACCGGACGATCCCGCGACAAATCGGTGGCAACTTCATGACAGATATTGCATGCGCTTGCAATATAGACGCAAAATCGATTGCCCAGAGGTGCGCGAGTTCGATAAGCTCGGATGATGGAGACGGATTATGGCTTCGATTAAGGGCGCGTGCCGGGAGTGCCTACATGACGGTAAAGCGGTGCAGTTCGGGCCCTAAAGCCGAATCCGAACGAGGAATGACGCGCCATCGGCGGCTAACGTCCGAAGACGTCGCGCGCGTTGCAGGGGTTTCCACTTCGGCCGTGTCGCGCGCCTTTACGCCGGGAGCGAGCGTCGCACCCGACAAGCGGGCCCGTATCCTGCGCGCCGCCGACGAGCTTGGGTATCGACCCAATATCATGGCGCGCGCGGTGGTGACGCGGCGCTCGAACGTTGTTGGGCTCATCCTGTTCAACGAAACCAACCGCCATCACCCAGGTGTGTTGCTTGCGCTTTCGCAGGCGTTTTCAACCATCGGCGTCCGGGTAATGCTGTTCCTGCTCGAAGACGAAGAGGAAATCGGAGCGGTTATCGACCACATCCTGTCGTACCAGCTCGACGGCGTGATCGCGGCAGCACAGATCCCGCGCCAACACCTCGATCAGTTGCAGCGTGCGCGGGTCCCGGTGCTATTCTACAACCGACCAGGCGACGATGGCTGTGCGTCGGTCAGTTGCGATCACCTGACGTCGGGCAGCATTATCGCGCGTCACGTCCTCGACAGCGGTAGAAGGCGGATCGCGCTCATCCGCAGCTACACCGACTCGTTCGTTGGCAACGAACGTATGCGCGGCGTTGAAGAAGAACTTGCGCGCAGCGGCGGGACGATCGTTGCTGAATTCCGCGGCGATTTCGATTATGACCGCGGCGTTGCGGCCGTCACCGAATGGGCCGCGCGCGGAATCGAATATGATGCGGTGATCGCCGCCAACGACATGATGGCCATCGGCGCGAAGGACGCGCTGGTCCACAAATTCGGCAAGCGCGTGCCCGAAGATGTGGCGGTGGCCGGCTTTGACGGCATTGAGGCGGCAAGCTGGTTGAGTCATGGGATCGCGTCCGTTGATCAACCCGTAGAGCACATGGCAAAGGCCGCCGTCGATATGATGGCGATGCGTATCGAGGACAAAAGCATGATCGCCGAACGGCGGCTGTTTCCCGGCCGATTGCGGCCCGGGCCTTCGGTCCCGGTCTGATGCGGGTCGATCTTGCCGCAGCGCTTGCCGAGGCGCAGCGCCTGCCTGAAGTGGTCGCTGCGGCGGCCGCGATGCAGCGCGGCGAGATCGCCGTCGCCGAACACATGCTGCGCGACCGGCTGCGCGCTGCGCCGACCGATGTCGCCTCCATCCGCATGCTGGCCGAAGTCGCCGGGCGTATCGGGCGCTATGCGGATGCTGAACGGCTGCTCGCGCGCGCCCTGGAACTCGCACCCGATTTCGATGCGGCGCGTGCCAATTACGTGACGGTGCTGCATCGGCAGAGCAAGTTCGAAGCGGCACACGCCGAGGCCGACCGGCTGATCGCCCGGGACCCCAACGACGTGGGACACCTTGCGGTGAAGGCCGCCGTGCTGGTGCGGACGGGCGATTATGATGCAGCACTCGCTGCCTATGAGGCCATTCTTGCGCGGCATCCGGACGAAGCGCGACTATGGGTCAGCTGTGGCCATGTGCTGAAGACGGTCGGGCGCCGGGATGACAGCGTCGCGGCCTACCGTCGTGCCGTGATGATCGCGCCAACACTCGGAGACGCGTGGTGGAGTCTTGCCAATTTGAAGACGGTCAAGCTCGATGCTGACGCCATTGCCGCGATGACCGATGCCCTCGATCGTGCCACGCAGCCCGAGGATCGGTACCATATCCATTTCGCGTTGGGGAAAGCTTACGAGGACGCTCGCGACTGGGCGGCCTCATTCGACCATTATGCACAAGGCAATTCAATGCGGCGTGCCGAATTGCCGTACGACCCCCAGCAATCGACGACGCACCTGGCAGCCACCCGCGCGTTGATGACTCGCGACGTGTTCGACGCGCGGCAAGGCATGGGCGATCCCGCGCCCGACCCGATTTTCGTCGTGGGCTTGCCGCGCTCGGGATCAACGCTCGTCGAACAAATCCTTGCCAGCCACAGCTGCGTCGAAGGAACGATGGAGTTGCCCGACATCGGTTCTATTTCTGCGGACCTGAGCGGGCGGCATGAACGCGAACAAGGACAGGGCACGAGCTACCTGGACCGTTTGCTGTTGCTTTCGGTGGATGAACTTGCCGCGCTCGGTCGTCGTTACCTCGACGGCACGCGCATCCAGAGGAAGACCGGAAAACCTCTGTTCGTCGACAAGATGCCGAACAATTTTGCACATATCGGGCTGATCCACCTGATCCTGCCAAATGCAAAGATCATCGACGCCAGGCGAGGCGCCATGGCGACCGGCTTTTCGGCGTTCAAGCAGCATTTCTCTCGCGGGCAAGGCTTTACGTACGACTTGACCGAACTGGGGCGCTATTATCGCGAATATGTCGCGATGATGGCGCACTTCGATGCGGTCCTGCCGGGTCGGGTTCACCGGGTGCAGCACGAGCGGTTGGTGGCCGATCCCGAAACCGAGATCAGGGCCTTGCTTGCGCATTGCGGGCTGCCGTTCGAGGTGGCGTGCCTCAATTTCCACGCCAACCGGCGGTCGGTGCGAACGGCGAGTTCGGAACAGGTCCGGCGGCCTTTATCCGATGAAGGCATCGACCATTGGCGCCACTACCAGCCGTGGCTAGGTCCGTTGGCCGACGTTTTGGGCGACCTCGCCGATGCCTGAGCGCGACACGGTCGATGTCGCCGTGGTCGGGGCGGGCGTCATCGGGTTGTCGTGCGCGCGCTGGTTGCAGGACCATGGCCGCGCGCCTGTTCTGTTCGATGCGGCGGGCCTCGCCAACGGGGCGTCGTTCGGCACCGCCGGCCTTATCAACGGCGACGCTTATCTGCCGGTCGCCATGCCGGGCATGCTGCGGCGAGTGCCGGGCTGGTTGATGGACCCGCACGGGCCGATCCGTGTGCGCCCTTCGTACTTGACGCGCGCCATGCCATGGCTGCTGCAGTGGGTGCTGGCAAGCCGCGCGTCCGCGACGCGGCGCGGTGCCCGCGCGTTGCATGCGCTGCATCGCGGGGTCTTTGACGGTTATCGTAGCGTGCTCGGCGAGGCGGCGTTCGGCGATCTGCTGCGCCAGTCGGGCGGCGTCGTGCTCGCGCGCGGCGAACATCCAGGCAAGGATGAACTGCTTGCCAATACGATCCGCGACGAACTCGGGATCCGGTGTGAAACGCTCGGGCCCGAACGGCTGCGCGAGCTGTTCCCCGGCATCGCGCCGTTTGCAAAGCGCGGACTGCTATTCCCGAACAACGGCTATACGCTGTCCCCGCACAGGCTGGTCGAGGCGCTGTTCGCAGGCTTCACCGAACGCGGAGGCGCATTGCGGCACGAGCGGGCGTTGAAGCTGATCCCGCATGGCGAAGGCTGGCAATTGCTGACCAGCAAGGCCAATGTCAACGCACGCACAGTGGTGGTGTGTGCGGGCGCCTGGTCGAAGATCCTGCTCAATCCGCTGGGCGTTCGCATCCCGCTCGAGACCGAGCGCGGCTATCACCTCCAGCTCGGCGCGCCGTCGATCCCCATCGCGCTGCCGATCATCCATCGCGGACGGGGCCTCGCCATCACACCGATGGCGGAGGGATTGCGGCTGGCGGGTACCGTCGAGATCGCCGGCCTTGATGCCCCCCCCGACGAGACCCGCGCGTTGGTGCTCCGGCGCCACCTCGACGAGCTGTTTCCGGGGATGGAAGCCGAGACGCGGCGCTTGTGGATGGGCTTCCGTCCCTCTCTTCCCGATAGTGTCGCGGCCATCGGCGGCGTCGCGCGTCACCCCGGGTTGTTCGCAGCTGTCGGCCACGGCCACGACGGGATGATCGGCGCGCCGTCGACGGGGCGATTGATCGCAGAGCTGGTAACCGGGACTGCGTCGCATATTGATCCTGCGCCGTACAGCCTAGCGCGGTTCGGCAATTAGCCGCGCGCCAACGTCTCCGGCAGGCGCGACCAAATCGTTGCCGAAATCAGCAGGGCGAGAATCGCTGTCGCCATGGCGGCGGGTAGGCCCCAATAGCCCGCCAGGCTTCCCGTCGCCGGCGGCACGACCAGGCTGATGAAACGGCCCCACTGAAACATCGACGTGGCTGCCGTGCGCAGTGCAGGCGGATAGAGCTCAGCCAGCCAGGGTCCGATCGAAACGACCGCGCCAAAGGTCAATCCGAACATCGCTGCCGCTACCTCGAGCATGATTGGCGAACGCGGCGCCAGCAGAAACGCGGCGACCGCAACGGCCGCGGAGAGCAAGCCGAAGGCTCCTGCGCGGCGGCCATAGCGATCGACTACCCAGCCCCACATTATGCTTCCCGTCGCGCTGCCAATAAACTGGCAGGCGACGGTCGCGCCGACCTGGGGGCCGTTGAATTTGGCGATGTCGTAAAGATAGGTTGTCAGCCAACCGCTGAAGGCCTGATGCCCACAGGCGTTGGCGCCCATCATTGCCGAAAGCGCCAGTGTCCGTGATCGATGGGCCGGCGCAAACAGTACGCCAATCGATGCACGGGGGCGGACGTAACCCTTATCTGCCCTAACCATCACATATTCGGGAATCAGCCGGTAAGCCGCGAGTGCGAACAGGATTGGGGGAATGCCGCCCAGCCACATCAACGTTTTCCACCCGCCGATCCCGGATTGGCCGAAAGCGAAACCGAGCGCCACGACAGCCAGGAAAAACGTTCCGTCGATCAGGCTCGCCAGTCGGCCCCGAACGCGGCTCTCGAATAATTCGGCGATCAGGCCGATGGTCAGGGGAAACACGGCGCCGCCGAAGGAGCCCACGGCAAATCGCTGGACGAGAAAACCGGCCCAGCTTGATACGAAGACGCCTGCGATCAGGGTGACACCTGTGCCTGCCGCAACAAAAGCAAAGGTGTGCTTGCGCCCGACCAGATGTTCGAACCGGACGACAGTAAGTGCGCCGAACAGCGCACCGGCAACCTGCGCCGAATAGCCCGTGCCCACCTGGGTGAGGCTGAGATCAAGTGCGGCGCGAAAGGCCGGGCGCAACGTATCGCTGCTGTTCCAGGCCCAGGCGTAGAAGAACTGGAGCGCCACCAGGAACAGCAGCACCTGAAACCGCGCGTCGCGCCGATAGGTCTGGGCAAGGCTGTCGGTAATCATGGTGCAGGTGTCAGGTGGCTGCCACAACGGCATCGGCGCCGACGCGGGCTGCGAGCGCCTGTCGCGTCGCGTCATGCGTACTCCGCGTCACCCGCAGCATGCCATAGAAGATCGTGGCGATCAGGCCGGGCAGGGTTGACATCACGAAGGCGGCGGCAAGTCCCATGAGGACCTTGCTGTCGACCTGCCCCGGGACGGCCTTCGCCGGGAACGCGATGATCGTCAGCACCCAGCCTGCAAGCGCCGTGCCCAGCGCCTGATCAACCCGCGCGAAGAAGGTCCGCGTCGAATAGAGAATGCCTTCCTGGCACATGCCGTATTTCAACTCGAGTTCGTCGGAGATGTCGGCAAGTGCCGAATAGATGGTGGTCGTCATCACGCTGTACGGCGCGTGCTGGAGGACCGAAAAAGCAATCAGAATCGCCAGCAGATAGGGCGTCTCTGACGTCAGCACGCCGAGCCATCCGAGCCCGAGCGGGATGGCCGGTCCGACCGTATAGAGCAACAAAGCGAACGCCCCTGTCCAGCGCTTGTCGAAACGGGCATGCAGTCGTTTCACGACGAAAGCAGCAAACAGATAACCCGCGAAGCTGCCGAGCGCGAACCAGCTGATCTGCTCATTGGTCAGCCGCCAGAAGTAGCTCGCGCCGTACAACCACAGCCCGCCGCGTACGCCGGTCATCAGAGATATGAAGAGCAGCCCGAGCAGCAGCACGACATAATTGCGATTGGCGAGCGTGCGTCCGACGTCGCACAAAAGTTCGCGACCGCTGAACCCCGGTGTGTCGGCAGCAGGCTTTGGCAGATACGGGATGCGGCTTCTCGTCGACCAGCTCGAATAGCCGAGCAGTAAGATGATCGTGATTGCGACCGTCGCCGAAAACACCGGCCACCGCGCCGGATCGAGTGCGCCGTTGGGAAACTGCTGTGTTGCTGCGAAGAACACGCGGAAAGATAGGATCCAGCCCAGCGTGTCGCCCATCCACAGGCAAAACGTATTGTACGCCATCACGCTCGACCGCTCGAGGTAATCGTCAGAGAACTCGCCGCCGAGCGCAAGGTGTGGCGTATGGTAAAGCGTCATGGCCTGGAGCAGCGCGGTGTTCATGACGGCGAGCCAGACGAGTTGTCCGAGCTCACCGATTGAAGGCGGGTTGAAGACCGCGAAGAACAGGAGCGCCGCCGGCAGGATCGACGCGAACATGAACGGGTGGCGCCGTCCCCAGCGAGAGCGCGTCCGGTCCGACCACGACCCGACCAGCGGATCGAAGACAGCGTTAACGATTAACCCGGAGGCCAGCGCCATGCCGACATGGCTGGCGGGCAGCCCGCGCACCTGGTTGTAGAAAAGGAGCAAGAAACTAGACGTCGTCGTGATGACGATTGCTTCCGCCGTGCTACCCAGGCTGTAGGATATCTTCAGCCCTTTGGTTAGCGCCGGCGCGTTCATGCCCGGTACGCTTGGGCAACGACCGCGAGTTCGTCGAACACCGTCCACTCTTCGGTGATAAGCCGTCACCGAAGAGGAAGTGTGAACTGCCCATCATCCATACGGACTTGCCATAGGGAACATCGCCCAGAAACGCGCCCGCCCGGGTCGTCCCCTCCAGAAGCCAGCGCACGGCCAGGATCACACCGTCGGTTTCCTCCGACCAGCTGACCCGCTCAACCCTAACCATCGCGTCGGGGACGCTTGCCAGCAGCGCGACAACCTGCCCCGCGATTTCGTCCGGTCCGTTCGCCGTGCGGCACCCGGGCCAATGCGCGATAGCGTCGGAGGCATAATGGAGCGGAACGTGCTCGAGACGGCGCGCATTCCAGATTTGCCCGAAATGGTGGCGTGCCCAGCCGTCCGGCGTGTCGGCGGGCGCTTCGTCCCAGCGGCGCGGTGCCTGGCCGTCGAGACGCGTCGGCGGCGAGACGATGTAGATGTCGGTGAGCGGAACCTCTGCTTGGTTGCGCGCGATTTCGTGCAGATCCAGGCCGAGCTGCTGCAAGACCGCGCCGCTATCGTGCATCAGCCATTCGGTATGGATGCGATTGTCGCGGCTGATGCAGTCGGCCACGAAATAGCTCATGACTTGCTTGCCGGTAGCAGGGCCGAAGCCCGACGCGCCAAGGTTGGTACCGCCCGAATAGCCGAGGTGGGACGTATAGAATCCCGACACGTCGTCCCCGCACCAAGCGACGTTGACATGGTCGGTCGTTGCATAGGGATAGCCCTCCATCGATGCAATCGTTGCGGCGACGACCTCTTCGACCGATCGGATCACTCCCGTTGATCCATAGACCGTGCAGCTAGCGTCGTACGTCTCGTAGATCCGCCCGATCGCTCGGTCGCGCCAGATCTCCTCGGTGATGCGCACGATGTAATCGACGATGTCGCCAAACTGGGTCTCGAACCCCGCCATCGGCTGCGTGCGTGGCGTCGGTGGCCCGAGCAGGTCCTTCAGAACGCGCTGTCGTATGCGGGTGACGGCCGGGCGTTCGGGCAGTGTGAAGGGCAGCATCGTCATATCCTCAGGCCGTAACGACCAGCACTGTATTGCCGGGGACGAGCCCCATCGTCGCGGCCAGGTCAGGATCGATCGAGCCATTCGCGCCGACATCGCCGCGGCCGACGCGAAATGACGCGCCGTGCCCGGTGCCGACGAGCGACCGCACGCCACCTGGCGCGATTACACTGACGTTTACCGTGCGCGCGTCGCGGACCGTCCGCACCGAATCAATATCGGCCACCACCGTCGGGCCACCGTCGAAGATATCGACATAGTCGCCTGCGACGAACCCCTCGACCAGCAGCATTTCAAAGGCCGGCCGCCCATCGTCATGCGGGCGCCCCAGCGCGTCCTGCGCGGCCTTTGGCAGCAGCGAGACATACAGCGGATAGCGCGGCCCCAGATCGGCGATGAACTGGTTGCCGCTGAGCGCGCCGGTGCGGTCCGCCTCGTGAAAATCCATGTCGTAAAAGTGGCGGCCGATACCTTCCCAAACGGGCGATTTGCCCTCCGCGTCCTGCCAGCCGCGCAGTTCGGCCATGACGCGCCGCCCGAACCAGTCGCGATGCGCGGCGATGAATAGATAGCGTGCGCGTGCGGCGAGCGCGCCTAGCGCATGGCCGCGCATCGCCGGGTCGATGAACAGACCGCCAACTTCGCACTCGCCATCGAAGTCGTTAGCAAGGTTGAGCAGCGTCTGCGCTTTGAGCCGGCCGACCGCGAGCGAGCGGTTCGCCTGGCGGGTCAGGCGATAGCTGTAGAATGGCCATTCGGCGCCGACGCGCGGGAAAACGCACGATGTGCCGACGACGCGCCCGCCATGTTCGACCATCAGCATGATCGCTGCCCCGGCCTCGCGCGCTTCGGCCGAAGCAATGGCGCGTTCGCTGGATTCGAGCTTGCTGCGCAGCGCCTCGCGGTCGGGGGGCAGGTTGGTCAGGCCGCTGCCACCCTCAACCGCAAGGGCATAGAGTGCTTCGAGGTCGGCGATAGTTGCCGTGCGGACCTGCGTTGCTGGTGTCCCCCCCGCCATCGTCAGTCGGCCGTCCAGCCGCCATCAACGACGATGCTGGTCCCCGTGACCAGTGCGGAGGCATCGGAAGCGAGGAACAGGGCAGCGCCCATCAGATCCTCGACCGTGCCGATGCGGCCGAGTTTGATCTTGGCCAGGACCGACGCCTTGAACGCTTCGTCCTCGAAAAACGGAGCGGTTAGTGGCGTTTCAATGAACGTGGGTGCGATCGTGTTGCTGCGGATTCCGGCGCTTGCCAGATCGAGGGCGAACGCCTTGCTCATACCTTCCAGCGCCCATTTCGACGCGCAATACAGGCTACGGTTCGGGCCGCCGACGTGCCCCATCTGGCTCCCGATATGGATCAGGCTACCGGGCCTGCCATCCGTCAGCATCCGCCTTACACCGCCCTGCGCAACGAAGAATGCACTTTTGACATTCAGGTCGAGTACCGCGTCGTAATCGGCTTCGCTCACATCCTGCATCGGCTTGGGCCGGTTGGTACCGGCATTGTTGACCAGCACATCAAATGCGGGACGCGCGTCGAAAAACAGCGCGACAGCAGTAAGGTCGGTGACGTCGAGCGTCGCCCAGTCGCCGCCCATTGTGACTGCCGCTGGTTCGATCTCTTCACGGCTCCGCGCAACCAGTGTCACTTCCGCGCCCGCCTCAGCGAGGGCGGCCGCTAGCGCAAGGCCGATGCCGCGGCCGGCACCGGTCACTAGCGCGCGCTTACCGTCGAGGCGGAAACTCGGCGTTTTCGGCAGGATCATGTCACCACTTCAAGCGGTTCGGCTCGGCCCGCATATGGTATGTTACGGCCGCCATAGCGACGGACGCGCAGGTTCGCCTGTTCGCCGTGTCCGGCAAACCCTTCGAGCGCGCACAGGCGGCTGCAATATTCGCCGATCATGGCGCTGGCCTCGTCGGTCAGGATGCGCTGATAGGTGTGAGTCTTCAGGAACTTGCCTACCCACAGCCCTCCGGTATAGCGCCCGGCCTTGCGGGTTGGCAGTGTGTGGTTGGTCCCAATCACCTTGTCGCCATAAGCAACATTGGTGCGCGGCCCCAAGAATAGCGCGCCGTAATTGACCAGGCGGTTCAGGAACCAGTCGGGGTCGCGCGTCATCACCTGGATGTGCTCGTTAGCGATGCTGTCGCTAACCTGCGCCATTTCTTCCTCGTCGTCGCACAGAATGACCTCGCCCCAATTCGCCCAGGCGATGCGCGCGATGGGCGCGGTGGGGAGGATTTCGAGTAGTCGCGCAACTTCGCGCATGGTCTCTTCGGCGAGCTTGCGACTGGTCGTGATCAGGATTGCCGGGCTGTCGGGCCCATGCTCGGCCTGACCCAACAAGTCGGTCGCGCACATCTCGCCATCAACCGTGTCGTCGGCGATGACCATCGTCTCGGTCGGCCCGGCGAAGAGGTCGATGCCGACGCGGCCGAACAGCTGGCGCTTGGCCTCCGCGACGAACGCATTTCCTGGGCCGACGAGCATGTCGACCGGGCGGATGCTGGCGGTGCCAAGTGCCATCGCGCCGACCGCCTGAATACCGCCGAGGCAATAGATTTCGTCCGCGCCCGCCATGGCTTGCGCCGCGACGATCGCAGGTGCGAGCTTGCCCTCAAACGGTGGCGCGCAGGTAATGACGCGCGGAACACCCGCGACCTTGGCGGTCACCACGCTCATATGCGCCGAGGCCAGCAGCGGATATTTACCGCCCGGAACATAACATCCTGCATTCTGCACCGGGATGGTCTTGTGCCCCAGGATAACGCCCGGCAGCGTTTCCTTTTCGGTATCGGTGATCGTTGCACGCTGGATTTGCGCGAAATTCCTCACCTGTGCCTGTGCGAATTCGATGTCGATGATGTCCTGCCGGTTCAGGCTGTCTATGCATCGGTCGATCTCGTCCGGGGTCAGTCGATAGCTTTCACGGTCCAGACCGTCGAACTTGATGCTTAGCGCGCGCACCGCGGTGTCGCCGCGCGCCTCGATGTCGGCGAGTGTGATTTCGACCGTTTCGCGCACCTTTGCATCGATTGCCGCCTTCTGGTCTGCCATTGCACCGCGTTTGAGCCATTCTGCCATGTCTAACTCCCGTTGTTCAGGGCAGCGAACACGTCGATGCCGATCTGGTTGAGGACGTCGGGGATGTCGATCATCACCCAATTCTCATCGAGCAGGCCATCGGTGGCGTGCCAGAAATCCATGACGCGCATCGTTAGGGGCGTGTCGGTCGCCGCCGTTCCGAGCCAGCCGGAGCCCCGGTGGGTTGCCGTGATGCTTGGCCAGCCGGTCGAGGCGACATAATCGCCATCGCCGAATCGCGCGCGGTGGTTGCCGCCCACCCGGTCGGGAAAGGCCGTCAGGAACGGCATCGCGTGACCGCGCTCGTAATCGGTGAAACCCCGAAAGCTGCCGATGGGGGCTGGGCCGTACCACCAGAAATCCTCAGCAAAAAAGTCTCGCATGTTCATGGTCTTCAGCGATCCGTCGAACTTCATCAGCCCGCCGATCATCCCTTCGACGATGGAGAGCGCCGCCGTGCCGTCACCGTGGGGCCAGATGCCGTCACGCGCAGCAGGGCCCGGGGCGGGAAAATCGGGACCTATTGGCGTGGCAAGCGGCCAGACACCGGCTTGAATCATCAGCGAGGGCAGATCGAGCAGCAATATCGTTTCGGCGACTCCGCCGCTGTTCCACCGCTGGAAGGAGCCGAACCTCAGCCACACCACGCGTTCGTTGGCTGGTATGCCGAAGAGCGGCGCCATGAACCGGCCCAGCAGGTGACCGCTCGACGCGGTCCATTCACCGCCCTTGAACGATCCACGCGTCGCGATGTCGGTGCGAAGTTCATATCCGGGGAGGGCGGCCGAGAGTGGCGCTAGCACCGCGTCGCGCACGAAAGCCCCGCCCACGCCATGGTCGACCGGCCGGAATGCGCTCATCACATGGTCGTCGCGCAACCGGCTCAGCCCGTCTGCGGCAAAAATGCCGTGTGGGCTACAATCGCCGGGGATGGAATCGAATTTTGCGATGGCCATATCTTTATATTGACTGCGAATGCAAAATGCCGCAACCCCTCAATCCATGAATGGTGATACTACGACGCAGACCCGCTGGACCCCGGCCCAAATGGAGGCCCGCGTTGTCCGCTACGCTGATCTGAAGCCGTGCTATAACGCGTTCATCGACACGCGTTCGCCGGGCAGCGAGGCCAAAGAGAATTTCACGGTCATCGGGCCAGGCGTGTCGGAAAATCCCGATCAGCACGTCCACATTGCCGAGCCGCACGGATTTAATATCGGTGGGGCGCGTCAGCCTGTGGGCTGCGTCAATTCACAGCACAGCCATAACTCCGCCGAAGTCTTTGTCGTCCATTCGGGTGAATGGCGCTTTGATATCGGCGAACATGGCGACGACGCGCAGGTTCACCTGCAACCCGGCGATACGATCTCACTGCCGACTGGCATGTTTCGCGGTTTCACCGCTACGGCTCCCGCCGCTGATGGATCGCCGGGTTACCTGTTTGCGGTGCTCGGCGGTGATGATCCCGGCCGTGTGCTGTGGGCGCCGCAGGTGTTCGACATGGCGAAGGACTATGGGCTGGTGCTGCTCGAAAACGGGTCGCTGGTCGATACCACCGCAGGCCAGACCGTTCCCCCTGGTGAGCGCCCGATGCCGCGCACGACGGCGGACCAAGTCGCGGCGCTCAGCGTGCCCAGCCAGGCCGACGCCGAAGGTCTTGTCGTCCGCAATGCCACTGGTGCCGGTGCCATTATCGGCCCGGGCGCGCCACTCGACTGGCCGCATCCCTTCACGCTCGACCGGGTCGATAACCCCAACGAGCGTGCAACGCCGAAGGCCTCGGAAGTGCTGTTCGTCCACAGGGGGGAGATATCCGTGTCTTGGAACGGCGGATCGCTGACTCTCGGCGAAGGCGACACGATAACCGTGCCAGTCGGCGTCGAACGGACACTTGCGGGCGATGCGGTCGTCTACCGCGTGTCCGGGGTCGAATAGCTAACCGCGCACGGATTGCGCGAGCGCAGTTGCACCCTTCAATGCGAATTCCTGGTCCGACTGCAGGATGAACAGGCTCGCGCCTTTCGCGCGCCAGTCCGCTACATCGCCGGCGCGGGCGAGGAACATGCCGATGGTCCGCCCTGCTGCTCTTCCCGCTGCGCAAATGCGATCGACGGCCGCAACGACGTCCGCATCATCGGACGAGTCTGCTCCCAGCGAGATAGTCAGGTCGGCGCGTCCGATGAATAGGGCGTCGATCCCCTCGACGGCCGCAATCGCCTCAATCTGGTCGAGCGCTTCCGCATCCTCGATCTGGGCAATGACGGTAACGTCACTGGCCGCAGCCCGGTGCGCTGCCATGCCGAGCGTCGTGTACGCCGCAGCGCGTGTCGACCCTGCAAAGCCGCGCGCCTGATGATCGCCGGCGGGGCCGTAGTGGCAAGCGCGCACGACTTCACGCGCTTCTTCGGGTGATCGGACATGCGGCACGATGACGCCGTCGGCGCCGCCATCGAGCGCTTGCAGGATATGCTCCTGGCTCGCGCTTGCGGGGCGAACGAGTACCGGTTTGGCGCCTGCGCGTGCGGCTAGGATGCACAGGTCGAGGCTGCCCCGGTCGAACGGCGCATGTTCGGCGTCGAGCACCAGCACGTCGAGCGCTGACAGCGCCAGCACTTCGACGATATTAGGGTGCGGGGTCTTCACCCAGGTTCCGGCGAGGACGTCACCGCTGCGAATCCGGTCGCGAAAAATTTTCATGCTGCTACCTGCCACAAACGCGCGCTGGCGAGTGCGGCGCCCTCGGCCAGCGCGCCCAGTTTTGCGTAGACGATGTCGGGATCTACCGCACCGAAACCGGCAAAGGTGGAAAAGCCGCAGTCGGTCCCGGCGATCACCCGCTCGCGCCCGACGATATTGGCAAAGCGTTCGATGCGCTCCTGAACGACGCGCGGATGCTCGACAAAATTGGTCGTCGAGTCGATGACGCCGGGGATCAGTATTTTCTCCTCGGGGATCAGGTCAATCATCTCGGAAAAATAGTTCCAGTCGTGCTGGTGACGCGGGTTGCTGGTTTCGAACAGCAGCCCGGCAGGCTTCGCCATCATGAGCGTCGGCAGGATGACGCCCATTTCAACATCGTGTGTGTGCGGGCCTTCATAATTGCCCCAGCAGACGTGCATCCGGACACGGTCTGACGGCACATTGCGCAACGCGTGGTTGAGTACCGCAACATGGATACCGATCAGTTCTAGATACTCGGTATCAGGTCGTCCCTTGTACATCATGTGCCGACCCAGGCCGAGGTCGGGACTGTCAAGCTGAAGGATCAGCCCGGCGGCCACGATCGCTTCATATTCGGGCCTCATCGCCTCGGCGAGCGCTTCGAGATAGGCGTCCTGCGTTGGGTAATATTCGTTCGGCTGGAACAACGCGATCACACCGGGGGATGCCGCGTTCATGAAGCCGCCTGCCGGACGGTGCTTCCTCATCGCGGCGGCCATGTGCCTCAGATCTTCCTCGAGTGGCTCCAGTGTCTTCGACGCTACCGAACCGACGCATTTGGGCCGTCGGTAGGTCGGGGTGCCGCCACCGCTCGCCTGACGCTGGAGAAATGCGGGAAAGTCCTCGAGATCGGCGGGGGGTGTGCGCGGGCTGTCGCCGTCAAAGCCCGTGATACGGTCCTTGATATAAGTCGCATAGGAAATCTTCGACATCTCGCCGTCGCTAACCAGATCGATCCCGGCGGCGACCTGTTTTGCAACGGTATCGTCAACCGCCAGGCCGATGACGCGGTCAAACTCGGCCGCATCGATCGGATTGCCGCGCTCGGCCGCAAACACGAGGTCGGTCACGGCCTTCGATCGCGGCAGTGAGCCGACGTGGGTGGTGAGAATGCGGTCGGTCATATCAGCTCCTTGGACGAGATCCAGCGATCGAGCGCACCCTCAAGTGCATGTGGCGCTTCAAGCGGCAGCATGTGCCCGGCGCCTTCGAAAATGTTCAGCGTGGCATCGGCCGTCAGTCCGGCCCAGCGTTGGTGCCATTCCGGGGGACACAGCACGTCCTCGGCGCCGCAGCCATAGAACACGGGTACATCGATAATGCCGAGCGATGGCACGCGATCGTCGCGTCGGCGCAAGGCTTCGCTCTGCGCAACGAAGACATCGGGCCCGAGGGCCAGCCCCATATCGCGCAGAAGATCGAGTAGCGCCTTGTCGCTGCGCCGTGCAGCCGCAAGGTAATTGGGCTTCAATTCCTCGATCAGCACACGTTCGAGTCCGCCGGCGCGGACCTCGTTCTGTTGGATCGGCCGGCGTTCCGCGCGTTGGGGCAGGTCGGCAGTGGCGTTATAGCCGAGCAGGACGAGCCCGCCGATGCGCGCAGGCGCCTGTACCCACATCTCGGTCGCAATGATCGCCCCCATCGAGAATCCGACTAGAAGGAGAGTGCCTGATACCGATACCAGAGCGCGTGCGGCCATCGCGGCGATACTGTCGTCGCGGGTCGTATCGGCATCGACGGCACCGGGCAGGGCGTTGCGGACTTCGCGCGTCCACAGCCGCGCATCGCACATGTTGCCGGGGATCAGGACCGGCGTCATCCGTCGACGCTCGGCGTCCAGGGCGCCTCGGCCGCCGCAGCTTCACCGGCACGGTCGTGGACGACCAGCATCTCGGTTTCGCCCCAGCATGCTGCCGCGTAGGCAAAACCTGACGTTCGCGCCTTGCCGCCACCAAGTCGATAGACGGCGAACAGCGCAGCTCCTCGAACAGTCGATCCGAACGCCCGGATCGCAAAACAGCGCGTACGATAACCTGGATCGTCACGTGCAATAGCCCGACCGATGTCTGCGACTTTCGCCGCGCCACTTTCGTCGAGCTCGGGATGGTCGCAGGTTGCCAGGAACACGTCGCCGCGTGCCTGCGCCATGTCGGGATCGAACACCACTGAGACACCCGGTTCGGGCGCCCCCACCTGATCGTCGCCCAGTGCCCACAGGCGCGCGATCCCGCCCTCGGCTATATCGGCGAATAGCGCACGGTCTTCGGCGAATATCACAATATGGCCGGCACTTTCGAAAGTGACCGGGTCGTCCGGCAGCTCAAAGTCGGCGTCGCGAAAGCGCTCGAAAATTGCTTCTTCGCCATAGGATTCCGCGCCAAATCCTTCAAACCGGCAGCTGTGGAGCAAACCCGAAGTCGGCCGCGTGCCGCGCGCCAGCGCGATCAGCATGGTCCGCGCGCTCATGCGCCGAGTCCGCCGCAGACCTGTCGCAGGACGGCCAACTCATCAAAGACTGTGACATCTTCGATTATCCGCCCTTCGCGGAGACGATAGTGCGACACCGCTGAAATCAACAGCTCCCTGCCTGTCGAAGATCCCCACACGCCATCGCCCTTGTGAGTACCCGCAAGCGCCCAGCGCAGTGCCACTGCCACGTCGCCGCCGGGCAGCGGCCGACCCGCGACATGTTCCAGCCGGTACGACACATCGTGCAGGGCACCGCGAATCTGTGCCAGGCACCCCGTCCAATACCCGCGCCCCCAGCCGTGCCGGTTGGTCGGCCAGCGGATCTCGACAGCGGGCGAGAGTGCCGCGGCCGCGTCCCCGTAAAGATTTTCGCGCCACGCCGCCACGTGCATCGCCGCCGGAACCAATGCCGGATGATCAAGCGGGATGACCACATCCGACCCATCGCGTGTGTCCTCAATCCAGTCGCGACGCCAGTCGTGCCGCGCCGGGTCGCCCCCCTGATCCGCTGTTGCCTGGGCGCGTGCCAACGCCCATGGATTGACGCCCACCTGCAGCACGCCGCGAAGATTGTCGCGTACCAGCCATTCCTCAATGATGCGGTTTTCGCGGCACAGGCAGTCGGCGATCGTCATCACGCCGTTGGACGCCATCGTGGCGGCCCCGAGCATCGGATCATAGCCCATATGTGTCGATCGACTGACTATGCGATGCGAACTGTACAGCCCGGCGTCGCCATCGTTGGACCAGATCACGTCCTCGCCGATCAACAGGCGATCAGGTGTGGCCGCGAGAGTAGTGATAGTGTTCTGCACGACTGCATCGACGCCCGACACTGGCCCGGCGAGCGTCCGGATCGCACAATCCTCTGCATAATGCGTTCGGCAAAGGCCGACGTTCTTTTGCTCCCAGATGCGGTGGGTGCAGCGGATGATATAATCGACGAAATCGCGATAGACGGGGTCGTAGCCCGGCAAATCTTGCCGGCGGGGTCCCTCGGCCAGCAGATCGTCGAGCGTGCGCCCGGCAGGCGAGCGGACCGCAGGCAGATCGTCCCAGCTCATCACGCCTTGCGCACCAGCGTTTCGGGAAGCGACAGCCAGATCATTGCGGCCGCGACAAAACTGACCGAGGCCAGACACATCACCGGCGCGAGGCCGAAGGCTTCGGCAAGCGGCGCCGTGATCAGGGGTGCGGTCATGCTGACAAGCCGACCCCAGTTGAAGATTGACGCGGCGGTCGCGCGCAGATGCGGTGGATAAAGTTCGGAAAGCCACGGCCCCCAGGTCGCGCTCGACGACAGCATCACACCATAGCCAAAGCCGGTCAGCTCGAGCAGCAGCGCACCCATCGGTACGAACAGATAAACGGGAATGATCGCGGCCGCCGCGACAAAACCCCAGGCCGCGCCCCGTCGGCCAAACCGGTCGCTGATCCACCCCCAGAACAGTGCACCGATCGCGGCGCCGACGAATTGCCAACCCAGGATATCGCCGACAACGGAATCGGGGATGAGCCGCACGGTCTTCAAATAGGTCGTCGCCCAGCCGGTAAACGCTTGATAGGCGAAGAAATTGAGGCCCGTCATCGCCGCCAGCATGATCGTCTGGCGGACAACGCCCGGCGCGAACAATTCGGTGATCGGAAGCTTGGCCTTAGCAACCGTCTGGCCATCGCCGATGCCATCCATCGGGATTAGCTTGCGGTCGTCGGGAATGAACAGCGGCGCGAACAATGCCAGGCTGACCGGTACCACGCCGATCCACAACAGCGTCTTCCAGCTATACCCCCCGCGAAACGCGGCCGCCGACAGAAATCCCAGCGCCGCCACCGCCATATTATAGACAAAAAACACGATCCCTGCGATCATGCCCCGTCCTTCACGCGCGAACAGTCCTGAATAGATGCCAACTGCGATCGGGAACATCGACCCCATGAAAAAGCCGAGAAAGGCGCGCTGGGCGATCAACTGAAGATAATCGGTCACGACGAGCGCGGCAAGAATACCACTGCCATAGCCCATCATCGATATGCTGAGCGCGGTCCGGCGCCCGATCTTGTCTGCGACTTGACCCATCACCACCGCACCAATTAG
Organism: Sphingomonas sp.; assembly: GCA_965249705.1. Classification (GTDB taxonomy): domain Bacteria; phylum Pseudomonadota; class Alphaproteobacteria; order Sphingomonadales; family Sphingomonadaceae; genus Sphingomonas_O. The sequence goes on from CBDFMO010000013.1 coordinate 846,913, forward strand.
GGCGCCGATCGACTGGATCGTGTAGAGTGACCCGGACTCAGTGAGCGTCAGGCTCAGGCTGTCCTTAATGTACGGTCGCAGGATATCGACCGTATTCCAAGACCAGGCGTAGCAGAAATACGCGATCAGCAGGAAGGCGAGCGCGACCGTGCGATTCTGCGTCGACAGATCAGCAGCGTTAATCCATCCGTCGTTCAGGCCGTCGGTTGCCAAAGCATTCTCCCCGAACGCCCAGATTGCCCGTGCTTGCATCCGAATGCAAGCAGCGCTCAGGGCGCGATGACGGCGACACCGAAGCAATGCCACAAAATGCCGAGGCTGCCGGGATGCACACGAGGCAGGTCAGGAGCCAGCCCGGCACAGTCATGCTGCGGGAGTCAGCCGTGCCGAGGCGCCGACGATCAGCTTGCCCGCAAAAGTACGTACCTCCGGCGGCAATTCTGGGTCGTCGATCCGTTCCATGATCATCGAAACGGCCGCTTCGGTCATCCGGCGGACAGGTTGTCGGACGGTCGAGAGGCGATAACTCGCCCACATGGCCGGCGCGACGCCATCGAACCCCACGATTGACAGATCTTTTGGCACGTCGAGTCCGAACTTCACGCGCGCTCCGTCGATTGCGCCAATCGCCATCAGGTCATTGGCACAAATCAGGGCATCGAGCTTGCCATCGGTCATCGCCATCAGCGCACCAAGGCCGGCTTCGCCACTTTCATAGTCGAACGCGCCGGCGACGACTTGCGGTTTGTGGCCGAGCTCGTTCAGCCGTTGCCTCGCCCCGCGGACACGTTCTTGGCTAACATAAGAATCGTCGGGTCCTGCGATTATGCCGAACTTAGAGTGGCCTGCCGCGATCAGTCGCTCGACCAATTGGCGTTCACCGCCGACCGAGTCACAGCATACGCTGGCGACCGCCTCTCCCTCGCCGAACCTGTTGTAGAGAACGACGGGCACTCCCCGGCGCGAAAATTCTGCCAACTGCCCCGCAGAAAGGCGTGCGGCAACAATCGCGCCGTCGACGCGGTATCGCCAGACTTGGTCGAGCATGGCGTCGACTTCGCTTTCAGCTTGCAACGCAAACAGAAGGACGCGGATGCCGTTATCTGACAACCGTCGGGTGATCTCCGCGAGTACCTCGGGGTAGTAAAGGTTGGTGAGGTTGGAGATCAGGATTGCGACAAGATTGGACCGCTTCGTAATTAGGCCGGATGCCATGGCGTTGGGATGGTAGCCAAGCTCGGTTGCTGCGGCGAGAACACGCGCCCGCGTTTTCGGGGATATACTCGATCCCGGCCGAAAGCAGCGCGAAACCGCTGATTGTGACACACCAGCACGCTGCGCGACGTCGTAGGAGGTCGCAGGACCGGAACGAAAGGCCGAAGACGTGGTCGAGACTGGCGTCATGTTCTCCATTACCGTTGCCTGCCCAGTCCGCCAAAGAAATTCCACAATTATTGTCGCGTCGGTCGTCGGCGGGCGCAGCGAGACACCGAGGCTTTTTAAGGCTTTATCAGACCAAATGCACTTAGCGTTAAGCTGCGACGGATAGCGAGCTTGGATGCGTGGTCCTGGCTCTGTCAGACCTGTGTGGCAGCCAGGGCAGGGGCCTGATATCGTGCGTATATGAGCCGCAAATCGAGAGCCAAGCCGCCAGCCTGTTCCAGTGTTTCAACTCGCCACCTGAGACTAACCGCCTCCGCGTAAACGCTGCCGGTCATTAACGACGGTGGCGGCGCTCAGCACCACAACGATCTCGTTTGATCGCTCGGTCAGATTTCCGTCCTCATTGCTTCCTTCGCGCTCGACGAAGAAGAAGGTCGAAGTAATTCTCGGATCTTATCGCTGGGATCGCACCGCAGGCTACATGTTCCGAGGTGGAGACCCGATCAGACGTCCCGACAGCAGCCGTACATTCCTCGAGCCCCCCACAGCGATGCTAAATCTCGGCAAATCCCTTTCCGCGCGACGCAATCTTGACGAAGGGAAGTTTGGTCGTCCTGACTGCCCGGTAAATTTTGCGGCGGCATAAACTGTTGGCGGAGGATGAGACTGGAATTTCTCTTCGGCAAATGCGGATATTTCTCGCGGCCGTAGAATGCCAAAGCTTTATTCGGGCGGCAGAACAACTGAACCTGTCACCGCCGGCCGTTTCGATGCAGATGAGTCGTCTCAGTGAGGCCTTCGGAGCCCCGCTTTTCGTTCGAACCGGCCGCTCGCTCAAGCCCACCGACGTCGATCATGCGCTCGTACCCTAAACTTTCGCGCAGCAGCGAGAAGGCCGAAAAGCGATTCAAGTCTGGCAATCGATATCGTGTTGTGCATATATATGCAACGAAAGGTTTGGGCCATGAACCAGATCGCTGAAATCTCGCAGCGTCTCGCCGTCGATGGATTTGCTCGCGTGCGCGACGTGCTCGCCCCTGAACAGGTAGAGGGAATGCGCGCCGCGTGCGAGCGTGTTCTAGCCAAGGCGTCACGCGCGCATCTTGAGGCGAACCGCACGACAGGGAGCATGCTGGGGGTCGAACAGGATGAAGGGTTTGGCGAGCTCATCGCGCTACCGCGCACGCTCGAAATACTCCGCGGCCTCGGGCTGGGGCAGGTTGCATGGTCGGCAGGTTACGTGATCAGCAAGCCTGCGGGCGGCCCCCGGCTGTTTTGGCATCAGGACTGGATGTGGTGGAACCACCCCGTCGCAATGGACCCATTACCGCATCAGCTGTTCGCCATGTTCTATGCCGTCGATACCAGCCGCGACAACGGTTGCCTTCGCGTCGTCCCGGGATCGCATCGCGAACGCCTGCCTGCGCACGACATGCTCGCCACTGCCCATTCCAAGGATGCGCTCGCCGGTGAAGGCGATGGCGCGATGTTCGGCGATCTCGACGGGGAGATCGACGTGCCGGTCAACGCGGGGGACCTGCTGTTGGGGGACAGCCGCCTGCTGCACGCCGCGCACGCCAACGGCAGCAACGCGCCACGGTCGTTGATTACGCTATGGTACCATCCGTCCTACGACCGGCTGCCAGAGGGTATTCAATCCTATTTCGCGAAAAGCAACGGCGAGTCGCTGAGCGGCTGGTCGGCGGAAGCGCGCAACCGGATTGATGTGGCGCTGCCCTATGGCGCGACCGATGCCGAGCCGCTGCCGATCTGCCGCGACCCGCACCCGCTTTAAACAACAACGGCGGGTTCGGGCGCAGTTGGGCGAACCGCGCCGTCGATCGTTTCAGGCAGAGTCCACCAAATGACCGCCGCGAAGGCGAGCGCGACGGCCGCAAGCATCATCGCTGTTGCCAGTCCGAAGCTCTCTGCTACCCGCGCTGTAATAAGCGGCGCGAGGAAGCTGATGATTCGCCCCCAGTTGAAGATTGATGCGGCGGTCGAGCGTAGATGGGCCGGATAGAGCTCGGCGATCCACGGCCCCCAAATCACGCTCGCCGAGATCGTGAATCCATATGCACAGCCGGCCAAGAGCAACAGAGGAACGGTGTGCGCGACGGTCAGATAAGCGACGACCACGAATGCGCCGATGAAATATCCCGCCGCATTGATGCGGCGCCCGAAGCGGTCGGAAAACGCGCCCCAGGCGAAGCCGCCGACGATTGCCGCAAAAAACTGCCAGCCGAACATTTCCTTGGCGGCGGCGCCGGCCATGCCCTGTTGCTGCAGGTAGGTTGTCTGCCACCCGGTAAATGCCTGGCTGCCGAAGAAATTCAGGCCGACCATAAGCGCAATCAGCAGGGTCTGGCGCCAAAGGCCGTTCTGGAAAAGTTCGACGACCGGCAGTTTGCCGCGCGCTGTCCGGTCGTAGCCGAGCGCGCCGAAGGGAATAATCCGCCGGTCGTCAGGAACGATCAAATAAGCGAGGGGCGCCAGGATCAGCGGTGGGATGGCACCCATCAGGATCAGCGTCTTCCAATCGCCGATATGAAGCCGGTTCGCGAGCAGCCCCAGCACGAACACCGATCCGTTGAAGGTGCCGTTGTAAAATCCGGCGAGCTTGCCGCATATCCGCCGGTCGAACAGCGAGGTATAAAGCCCGACAACGGTCGGGAAAATGCCCCCGAGGAAGAGCCCGAGTCCGAAACGCTGTGCGACGAGTTGCGGATAGCTGGTAACAAACGCGCCCCAGCCGAGGAACAGACCATAGCCGACCATAATACCGAACAGCGCGTTTCGGCGACCCAACCGGTCGGCCAGCTGCCCGATGATCACCGCGCCCACAAGTGCACCCAATCCCTGGGCCGAATACATCGAGCCGGCTTCGGTGAGCGTCAGCTTGAGTGCCGCGCGGATATCCGGTCGCAGCACATCGGCGGTGTTCCACGACCAGCCGTAGAAAAAATCGGCGACCATAAAAAACGCGAAAGCTGCGATACGGCGTGAGAGAGGGATGTCTTCAGCCCGTACGATCGCGGCATCGCCCATCGTTCATCCTCCCCGGCTTGCCGCGCCGTTTCTGCATATATATTCAGCAAGCGTGATCGATCCGCAAGCCTTTCTCCGCGAAGCGTTTGCCGCTGCAATCGTTGCAGCCGATCCAGCGACATGTGTGGCGCCGTGCCTGCCGCTGCGGCCGAAGGGACGGACGGCGATATTCGCCTTTGGCAAGGCGGCGGCGTCGATGGCGGCGGCGGTCGAAGCGCACTGGGACGGTCCGCTCGAGGGGATTGCGGTTACACGATATGGGCACGGCATGGCGCTCCGGCGCGTCGCGCTGATTGAGGCCGGGCATCCCTATCCCGATGATGCCGGCGCCGGTGCGGCGCGCGCGATGCTCGAACTCGCCGCAACGCTCGGGCCAGATGACCTTGCGCTTGCACTTGTATCCGGCGGGGGCTCGGCGTTGACGAGCTTGCCCGCTTCTGGCGTCAGTACGGCAAGCAAGCGGCAAGTGCTTGCTGCGCTTTTAAAATGCGGCGCCCCGATCGCGGACATCAACGCCGTGCGGCGGCGGCTGTCAGCATTCAAAGGCGGCCGTCTTGCAGCTGCAGCCGCACCTGCACGCATCCATAGCATCGTTATTTCCGACATTCCCGGCGACGATCCCGCGCTTGTCGCCTCGGGGCCGACCTTTCCCGATCCCTCGCCCGTCGACGAAGCCGGTTCGATATTGGCGCGATGGCACATTTTGCCGCCGGCCGACGTCGCCCGGCATCTGGCGCTCACGGCTGAATCTGTCCGAATTCCGGTAGCGACGCATTGCGTTGCGGCCACCGCTTCGGCTGCGCTCGATGCCGCGAAAGCGCATGCTGAAGCGCAGGGCATTCGCTGCGAAATCTTGTCCGACCGTTTGGAAGGTGAGGCGCGAGAGCTGGGCGCGGCGCATGCCCGGCTCGCAGAGCAACGACTGAGCGAAGCGCCGCTTCTGCTGCTGTCCGGGGGAGAGACTTCAGTCACCGTAACTGGATCAGGCCGTGGCGGACGAAATGTCGAATATCTCGCCGGGCTGGCGATCGGAATCGACGGCCTTCCGATTTCGGCACTTGCGGCCGACACGGATGGTATCGACGGCAGCGAGGGAAATGCCGGGGCATTTGCCGATGGCTCGACGCGCCAGCGTGCTAACGCTGGCGGGCTCGATATTGCAGCTTTGCTTGCGAACAACGACGCCTATTCGTTGTTCGCGGCCCTCGGCGACCTGGTCGTTACAGGACCAACGCGGACGAACGTGAATGACTTTCGTGCGATTTTGATTGGAGAAATGCCGTGCCGATAATGGCCGTAACGCGTCACCTGCCCGAGGTCGTGGAAGAGCGGGCATCGACCCAGTTTGAAGCGCTGCTCAATTCCGACGACCGGCCCTGGTGTCCCGCCGACTGGGCCAACTGCGAGGCTGACGCCATCATGTGCACCGTGACGGACCGGATCGACGCCTTCGTCATTGCATCGCTTCCCGACCGGGTACGGCTGCTCGCCAATTTCGGTGCGGGCGTCAGCCATATAGATCTTGACGCAGCCAAGGCGCGCGGGATGGCGGTCAGCAACACGCCCGACGTGCTCACCGACGCGACTGCCGACATTGCACTGTTGCTTATGCTCGGCGCTGCACGGCGGGCAGGGGAGGGGGAAGCAATGATGCGTGCCCGGGCGTGGCGCGGTTGGGCGCCTACGGCGATGCTCGGCACACATCTCGCCGCCAAGACGCTCGGCATTGTCGGCATGGGGCGCATTGGCGAGGCGACGGCCGCTCGAGCGGCCGCTTTCGGCATGACGATCATTTACCACGGCCGCAGGCCGCGGGTGGACCTGCCCTATGAGTTCGTCGCCGACGCCGACGTGTTCTGGCCGCGCTGCAATTTTGTCAGCCTCCATGCACCGCTCACCGATGCAACGCGCGGATTGGTCGGCGCCGAAGTGCTTGCGGCACTCCCCCTGGGTGCAATCGTCGTGAATACGGCGCGCGGCGAATTGATCGACGACGACGCGTTAATCGCAGCGTTGTCGAGCAGCCATATTGCCGCCGCAGGCCTCGACGTTTTCACGGGCGAGCCCGCGTTCGATGCTCGCTATGCAACGCTGCCCAACATCTTTTTGCTGCCGCATCTCGGCAGCGCGACGGTCGAGACGCGTACGGCTATGGGTATGCGCGCGCTCGATAATGCCGAGGCGTTTTTTGCTGGCCAGCCGATGCCGGACCGGATTGTCTAATCGCCTGCCGTGCCGAGGCTTGCGGGCTGGCGCTGCTGATGGGCGAGGATCTGCTTCCAGATCGCGACCTCGTCAGTGCAAATCCATTCCATGGTGATGCGTCCATCGACCATGTAGGCGTGGGTCATGCCAAGGATATAGACTTTTGCGCCGGTCGGCTCGCCGAAGCGACCCCAGCCGCTGTGGGTTGCAGTCATAGACCAGCGCAGGGCGAGCCTGACGGGCTGGCCCGGATCGCGGTTGACAATCAAGTGGTCGATGGTGAGTTCCGCGTCCGGGAAGGAGGCGAGGTAGGAAATTGCAAAGCGGTCGATATCGCTGTGTCCGCTGAGCACTTCGCCGCCCGCAACTGACACGCTCGCGCCCTGATGATAATATTCGCGGATAGCGGCAGGCGTCTTGGCGCCCCAGATTTCGCGCCAGGCCGCCGCATAGCGGCCCGCGTCGTCGCAGTTCTCGATAATGGCGCAATACGGGCCCGGCTTGTCGTTCGCCGGCGTAAATACGGTCGTATCGCCACGCGCGATGAAGGATTCGGCCAGCGCTTTGGGCGTCGTACCGAGATGTCTGGCAAAGGCGCTGTGGTCGCGAACGAGCCATTCCTCGCTGATCACGCCGTCCTTGACCACGCAATCCGCAATGATTCGCGAGCGCACCAGCTGCCCCTCGCCCGGTCCGTATGCACCGTCGTTTTGTTTGCGCATGACCGAAATCAGACGGTGTGACGAAAGGAATCCGTCGACGTCGTTGCCCGTCCAGATGCAGTCTTCGTATACCAGCTGACGGTCGGGAAACTCGTGAAGGGTCGCGAGCGTGGCGGCCGTTACGCCCTTGTTGTCGGTGATGATCGCGTTCGATGCGCGAACGATCACATCGGGTGCATAATATTTTTGTAGGCTCAGACCGACGCCACGATCTTCCCAGATTTCGCGGGTGATCTTTTCGATAAAATCGGGGAAATCGACGAATTTTGGATCAAAGCCGCGCATTGCACTCCCTGTCGTTCCGCGGGTTGTGCATATATATTCAGCACATCCCGCAGACTATGGCAACTGCGTCAGCGCGGCTTGGTGGAACCCCGAACGATTAGCTTGCCGGGAACGAGCTGGGTGCGTGGGCTTACCGTGGGGCTGCCAACGCGATCCATCAACAGCGAAAGCGCGGCATCCGCCATTGCTTCGACGGGCTGGCGGATCGTGGTCAGGTCATAGCTGGGCCAAGCAGCAGCTGGTAGATCGTCAAATCCAGCGATAGCCACGTCGTCCGGCACGCGCATGCCAAGGTCGTATCGCGCCGCGTCCATTGCGCCGAATGCCATCAGGTCGGAAGCAGCAAAAACTGCGGTCGGCCGGTTTGTTGCGGCCATGAGTTTGCGAAAGGCAGCGCGTCCACCGTCGAAGGTGTAGTCGCCGTCGACCCTGCCGACGATGCTGGCGCCGCGTTCGGTAACACGTGCGGTAAAACCTGCCTCGCGGTCCGCGCTGGTCGGGTCCACGGACGTACCCGCAATGAAGCCGATCGTTTGGTGCCCTTGGTCTACCAGATAGTCTGCGATCACCCGCCCGCCGGCGCTGTTTTCGATTCTTACCGAGCTGACATGCGAATGGCCGGCGTATCGGTTGTACAGCACGACGGGCACGCCGACCTTTGCACAGGCATCGCCGACTTCCGTCGACAGCGCCGCTGATATCAGAATGACGCCGTCGACGCGGTATTTAAGAACCTCCTCGACTGCCGCCTCAACGCTTTGACCCTCGACGAGCGAGAACAGCAACACGTGCAGGCCGCGTTCCTGCAGCCCGAGTGAAAAGGCATTGATGGTGCGCGCGTAATGCGGGTTGGCGATATCGCCAGTCATGAGCGCGACGATATTGGTGCGTTTGGTGATCAGGCTGCTGGCGAGCGCGTTAGGTCGGTAGCCCAGCTCGGCCGCCGCGGCGCGCACCTTTTCGCGCGTCGACACGGAGACGGTCGCACCAGGGGAAAATGCGCGCGACACCGCCGATTGCGAGACGCCAGCCAAGCGCGCAACGTCGGTCGAGGAAGCCCTCTTCAGCCTTTTCATCGTTGCCGGGTATTGCCCCAAACGACACAGGACACAAGTCACTGCACATATATGCAGTTTGTTGTTGCATATATATTCAGTTTAGCGCAGCATTTTGTTGTCCGGTCGAGCTAGAGACATCGAATCGGGCTATCGAGGGAGGGGATGATATGCGCAAAGCAACCTTGAAAACGTTGATCGCAACGGCGAGCGCGCTGGCCTTTTCGACACCGGTTTTTGCCCAATCGCCGGCCTCGCCTGCGGCACCAGCACCTGCGGCCGACAACGGCGGGATCGAGGACATCATCGTCACAGCTCAGCGGCGAGCCGAAAACATCCAGAATGTCAGTATAGCGATCCAGGCGATCACTGCAGAAGGACTTGTCCGCTCCGGAATCACCGATGTGACCAGGCTAGACCTCGTCGCACCGGGGGTAACCTTCGCCCGTTACGGCGCTGACAGCAAAATTTCGATTCGCGGCGCCAATTCGAACAACACCTTTCTCGACGCTGCTCCAACCGTAGGCGTGTTCATCGACGGGGTGTTCCGTCCGCAGGCGACGCAGCAAACGCGTTCGTTCTTCGATGTCGACCGCGTCGAAGTCCTTAAAGGACCTCAGGGCACGCTCTATGGCCGGAACACGCTCGCCGGGGCAGTCAACGTATGGACGAAATCCCCCGACGCCTCCCAGTTTGGGATCGGCGGGACCGTCAGTTACGCCCGCTTCAACACGCTGCGCACCGAAGCCTATGTCAATGTGCCGCTGATCGGCGACCGGCTGGCATTGCGTGTGGCCGGGTTGCAGGAAAATGGTGACGGCTATGTCCAGAACCAGACGGGACCGAACCTCGGTGCGCCAAGCACGATTTCGGTGCGCGGGTCGCTCCGCTATGAGGGCGATGATGGCGGGAGCGTACTGCTCAAGTTGCAGAATGTGCGCGAGCGCGGATCCCAGCTTGGCCTGTTCGCGTTCAACGGCGCCTGTCGGCAGGTAACGACGCAAGGTTTTACCGATCCGTTCGGAACGGTAACGGACTGTCAGAATCCGCGGCGCGGCGCAGCAGGCGCTCCCCGATTCGATCAGCTGGGGCCGCTGACGGTTCAGCGCGGAATCGTGCCGCCGACCAAGATCGACGAGTTCAGCGCGGTCCTCGATGTAAACCTTCCGCTCGGTGCCGATTTTGGCGCACGCGGGATTTTCAGCTACACCGGCTTCAAGGTCAATCTGGGCCAAGCCAACAACTTCGCGGCGGCACCCTATGCGGCCGACCTCTATTTTTCGTCCGTCAAATCCTGGACGAACGAGATACAGTTCAGCAACAAGAACGGTCCGTTCAAGATCCTTGCCGGGGGCTACGCCTCGCGTGACGAGATCAAATATCTTTCGGCAACGCTACGATATTATGTCGACAACACCGCCGTCCGAGTGTCCGTGCCAGTCAACGGCTCTCCGACGGTTTCGCTGCCGGTGCTCATCGCAACGCCGATCAGCGGCCCAATCAACGTGGGCGATCCGCTCGCGGTGAACGGTGCAGGTCTGCCAACGCGTAATGGGCAGAGCTCGAACAACTTCCAGTATTTGAACGTCGACAACTACGGCCTGTTTGGGCAGGCCAGTTATGAAATTACGTCCGGGCTGCGGCTGGTCGGCGGGATTCGCTACTCCTCGGAAAATAAGAGCGCGATCAACTATGGCGGCGCAAATTCGACCACTAGCTTCGTCGGGCCGCAGTTTCCCACCTTCATCAATACCGATATCGAGCAGTTTTCGACCAACCCGTCGCTTGCGACGAGCCGGACGCAGCGCAGTTACAACAACGTGACGTGGCGTGGTGCAATTGAATATGACGTTGCTCCAAATGTCATGCTGTTCGCCAATGTTGCGACGGGCTTCCTGTCGGGCAACCTCAACACCGACGGAACGACGACCGACCAGCAAACCTCGATCAATTATGAGGCCGGTATCAAGAGTCGTTTCCTGAATAACCGGATACAGGTCAACGCGTCGGTCTATCACGTCGAATACAGCAACCTCATCACCAGCTTCCAGCGGCCGAACAATTCGGGCGGCGTCGACACGATTTCGGCGAATGGCGGTGCGATCAAATCGACCGGGGCCGAAATCATCGTCGAAGCGCGTCCGATCGACAATCTGCGGCTTACGGCGTCGGCATCGGTGCTCGATGCCAAATTCGGTGTGTTTAACGTGCTGGTGCCGTACCAGCTCTACAACGGAAACCCGAACGCTTCGGCGAAATTTATCTCGCTGCAGGGGGGTACGCCCCCGTTCTCGCCAAAATTCCAGGCGACCTTTATTGCTTCGTACGACATCCAGCTCGGGAGTGCCGGGAAGCTGACTCCGAATATTCAGTTCTATTTTTCGGGGCGCTATTCGTCGCAAACCCAGGTCAGCTTTATCGATCCGGCGGGCACGCAGGAGGCGTTCACCAAGACAGACCTGCGACTGAGCTGGAACGATGCCAGCGACCGCTTCGGCATCGACGCCTATGTCGAGAACATCGAGGACAATATCGTCAAGCTGCGCACCACCTACGGTGGCGACGGGATCGAGCAGATCACCTACGGCTATCCGCGCAATTACGGCGTTCGCCTGCGCGCGAAATTCTGAGGCACGTCACGGCCGGGCGCGAGAGCACCCGGTCGGACGTCAGCACAGCGTCGCGCCATCAAGATAGATCGTCAGTACGCGGCCCATTTGCGGGAACGAAAGTTCGATCAATCCGGCGTCGAGATAGACGTCGATCCTCGATCCGGCAGCGAGTGTCACCGCTTCGCCTAAATCCCATGCAGATAAAGTGTCTTCACAGCGGCGCGACGCCGTCAGCGTCCCGTCCGCAGCAACGCCAATGTCGATCCGCCCGCTGACACCTACGAAGGCCCACGACATCGATGTTCCGTCGAAAAGCCAGCTCGCTACACGCTGCGTTTCGGCAGCACTTGCGATCCGCTGGCACAGTACGTCCGCTTCGAGTGTCAGCACCCGTGGCGAAGTGATCGGCCCGCCGTTCGTCCCGCCCGGCCAGCGCGTGTCGCGCGCCGTACGCCAGTTTGAAGCCCACGCCAAAGCGACGCGAGAACCATCTGGCCAGCCGTCTACCGTATTAACGCAGAGCGCGTAGAAATCTGGGCCCATGTCGAGTAGCGTGCCCTTGGCATCCTCCGGTACGAACTGCGCCCCGTTAAAGCTGCCGTTCCACACCCGCACCCCACAGCGCGATGACCCGTCGAAGCGGTCGATCGTCGATACGATCAGGACCTGTCGGTCATCGAAATCAAGCAATACCGGGACTTCCCACATCACCCCCGGCTGTGCCCAGGGGCCGATCGTTCCGGCCGGCTCCCACAGATGGCGATCTGCGGAGCGCCAGACGGCAATCGTCGACGGTGCGTCCTCTTGCCAGCCGTGCCAGTCGCACGGCTGCGCGACGAGCATCCGCCAATCGCCCGTTTTATTGAAAAAGAACACGAAAGGGTCGCGGACGTTTTTACCTGCCGGGCCGACCGGCTTGTCGTCGAACGCCCAGTGCACACCGTCGCGACTGGTCGCGCGCCATTGCCTTTGTACGGGTGGCGTGAGCGCGGCGTTATGCCGCGTCAGAAACGCCTCGAACGGTGCCGCCGCGACTACCGACCCCGAATAGGCCGAAATGCCATCGCCGTGTGGAATTGCGGTGCCATGCCAGGTCCACTCAACCAGATTGGTGCTAGACGCGCGCGCCCATCCTATTTCCTTGAAGTCCGGTGCGGTTGCGCTGTGCTGCATGAACAGGTGATAGCGGCCATCGGCGTACACAAGCCCGTTCGGGTCGTTGATCCATTCGCCCGCCGGCGCGGCGACGTGACGCGTGAACGCATCATGCCTGATCAACGTCAATGGATATCGTCACCGTCTGCCATCGCGCGCCGGATGTCGGCAATGCAGAAGCCCGGCTGGTCGATGGCATCGAAGATCAGCTTTTCGCGGTGGGTCACGACGTTAATGGCATGCGGAAGCCGTTGCGCGGCCTCACGGTCGATGCGTACCGCGCCGTGTCGGTCGGCATGGATCAGATCGCCGTTGGCGACCTGCATGCCGAAAATATCGACATCCCCGCCGAGACTTTCGATCCGGACAAAGGCATGGCTGGGCGTGATACAGCCGCCAAGGATGGGGAAGTCATCGGCAAGCATATCGAGGTCGCGCACAGACCCATCCGTAATCGCGCCGATACAGCCGATTGCGCGGTGCAGCCGCGAATTTACTTCGCCCCAGAACGCGCCGATTCCACGTTCTGAATCTAGGTCCTGGATGACTGCGATTGTCGGTACGTCTGTCCCCATAACATGCTCGTAATAACCAATGCGCAGGTCGCGCATTGCCATCGGCGTCATTGACGATGGAGCGGCACTGCGCAACGTTGCAGTTCGCGCGAAGCCCACGACCGGCGGCAGGTCCGGAAATGGGCAAACCATAGTGCGGCGGGTAAAGCCCGTGGCACGTCGCCCCCCGGTGGCAAATTCGAGCGCGTTGCAGATTGTAGGTGTATCGAAGCGGCGCAGATGTGCCAGCAAGTCTTGATCGATCCCATTACCCCAACTCATTGAAGCAAACCCGCGCCAGGCTTGAACGGGGCGCTGCTCCCGATAACAGGATCGCTTGCAAAGAGCCGCCGCTCCGCCCCGACCTCCGGATCTTCGATCCGCTCGAACAGCATCGCTACGGCAGCTTCGGTCATGCGTTCGACGGGCTGGCGCATGGACGTGAGATTATAACTTCGCCAGTAGGCGGGGGCGACGCCGTCAAAACCGACCACCGCCACTTGGTCGGGAATGGTCAATCCAAGTTCAAATCGCGCGGCGTCCATAGCACCAAGGCCCATAACGTCGTTCGCGGCGATGATCGCATCCACGGCCTCACGCTTGAATAGCCGGAGCGTGGCCCGATAGCCCCCTTCATAGGAGAAGTCGCCGCGCTCGATCGGCACGTCGTCGATACCGTATTTGCGCAGACGGTCGCAGGCGCCAGCCACCCGGGCTTCGCCAACCGTCGAGTCCGGCGGGCCGCCGATAATCGCAAACTTCCGTGCACCGGCGCTGTACATGCTGTCGATGAGCAGCGTCTCGCCCGCGCCGAAATCGCATGCGACCGATGCCACGGGCACTTCCCCCCCGATGCGATTGTACAGGACCAGCGCAGTCTGGCGCGCGGCGAACATTCTCAATTGCGCGTCCGACAGGCGGGCTGCCACGATCGCGCCATCGACACGATAGCGCCAGACCTGATCGAGAACACCGTCGATGTCGCTTTCCGCCTTCAGCGCGAAGAGCAAGGCCCTGGCCCCCCGATCTGAAAGACGCTGAGTCAATTGAGCAAGCACTTCAGGATAGTGCAGGTTGGTCAGGTTAGAAACGATCAGAGCGACCAGATTAGAGCGCCGTGTAATCAGGCTCTGCGCCATGGCGTTCGGCTGGTAATCGAGCTCTTTGGCAGCCGCGAGAACGCGGGCAAGCGTTTTGGGTGCAATCGACGAGCCCGGCCGGAAAGCGCGTGACACAGCGCTCTGCGAAACGCCGGCAGATCTGGCAACGTCATAGGCCGTGTGGCTGCGTTCCGGCATAGAGCTTTTACCACGTCGCATACCAACGCTGCATATATATGCTAACCCCCCCGTCAAGGCGTATGAGGGATCTGTCAGGCGAATGCGGCATCGGCTAGCGGCGGGTGATGCCCCGCAAGCCTCGCGCGCTTCCGCCAAGCCCGTTCCGCAGGTTCAACTCTTCCCCCGAGGTGATTCGCCTGGTCGTGATGATGTACGTGCGGTTCCCGTTGAGCCTGCGGAAAGTGGAAGACCTGCTGTTCGAGCGCGGGATCGATGTGTGCCATGAGACAGTGCGCCACTGGTGGAACAGGTTCGGTCCGATGTTCGTCGGCGACATACGTCGACAGCGGGTGAGCGCAATGCGCGGGTTCAGGCATTGGCGCTGGCACCTCGACGAGATGTACGTGAAAGTGAATGGTGAGATGGTCTACCTCTGGCGTGCCGTCGACCAGGAAGGCGAGATCCTCGAGAGCTACGTCACGAAGAGACGAGACAAGGACGCCGCTCTGCGCTTCATGAAGAAGGCGCTGAAGCGCCATGGGTCACCCGAAGCCATCACCACCGACGGCCTGCGCTCCTACAAGGCAGCGATGGATAAGCTGGGCAATGCCGACAAGTAGGAGGTCCGACGCTGGGCCAACAACCGGGTGGAGAACAGCCACCTGTCTTTCCGACGTCGAGAGCGCGCGATGCTGCGGTTCCGACGAATGAAGAGCCTACAAAAGTTCGCTTCAGTCCATGCCAATGTCCACAATCACTTCAACCTCGAACGCCACCTCGTCGACAGGAAGACTTACTAGAAGCGCCGCGCAGCGGCGCTTGCAGACTGGCGTCAAGTGACCAACTGATTTGCCAACATCAAAGACCGAGCCTCAGCGTGGAGAGAGCGGTTCGCATTAGACTGACAGCACCGCCACATAGTCTACCGGCCAGTTATTCGGCCCGAAGGCCGCCCGGCCGGCGCCGGGGTCATGGCAGCATCAATCGACGAGCACGACCGCATTGCCGACGAGCGTGCCGGACTCCACGGCTTCATGCGCCCGGGCGGTTTCGGCCAGCGCAAAGCGCGCGGCAATGGCGTGGTGCAGGGCATTGGCTTCGAGCGCGCTCGTCAGCCTGCCGATGACATGGGCCCGTTCCTGCGCCGACAGCAAGTAGACCAGCATCATCCGGACCGTCGTATTGTTGAACATCAGGCGATAAAAGGGGAGCTGCGGCGCCGGTTCGGCCATCGACCCATAGGCCGCAATGACGCCGCCGGGTGCGAGCACGGCTTCGCTGACGGGCAGATTGCCGCCGAACTCGACCTCGACGATGCGATCGACGCGTGCGCCGCCGGCCGCGTCGAGAATCGCCGCGGCGGTATCGCCCGCGCGATAGTTGATCACGGCGTGTGCACCGGCCGCATGGGCGATCTGCGCCTTGGCGTCCCCGCTCACCGTCGCGATCACGCGGGCGCCGCCCCACCGCGCGAGCTGGATGGCATAATGTCCGACAGCCCCTGCACCGCCCGTGACCAGCACGGTCCGTCCGCTGACATCGCCGTCGGCGAATACCGCATGCGCGGCGGTCGACGCCGGAATGCCGAGACAGGCGCCTGCTTCCCAACCGGTGTTCGGCGGCAGCGGTACGGCCTGGTCGGCCGGCACACAGACATAGTCCGCGCATGTCCCCTCGGCGCGCTTCCAGGCCGCGTTCCATAGCCAGACGCGTGAATCCAGCCGTGACGTGTCGACACCGGCACCCACGGCGTCGATCAGGCCCGCGCCGTCCGAATGCGGGATCACCCGTGCAAAGGGCATCGGCCCGCGCGTACCGCTCCTTGCCTTCACGTCCGAAGGGTTGACCCCTGAGGCCTTGACGCGGACCCGCACCTCGCCGGGGCCCGGCACGGGGTCCTCGAGCTGGCCGTGGCGCAGGACGCTGTCCGCCGTGCCCGTCGATTCATACCAGACCGCGCGCATAACCCTCCATTTCGACCGAAAGGCCTTCGGTGTGGCCGTCCAACGCCAGCGCCTGTCCCGAAATCCGCCGGCCGGCAGGCGACGTCAGGTACAGAACCATGTCGGCGATCTCGTCGCTCGTGACAAAGGTCCGCAAGGATGTCTGCCGCTTGTACTCGGCCTCGACTTCGGCGGCGGGCAGGCCGCGGGCACCGGCATCGGCCTCGATGACCCGTTCGATGCGCGGCCCCTCCACGCAGCCCGGGCAGATCGCATTGGCCCGGATGCCTTCGGGGCCCAATTCCATCGCCAGCGTCTTGGTGAGGCCGATGATGCCCCATTTGCTGACGACATAGGGGCCGCGCAGCGGGCAGCCGAACAGGCCGGCGTTCGAGCTCATGTTGACGATCGAGGCGCCGGGCGCCTTGCGACGCAGCAGGGGAATGGCCCGGCGGGTCATGTAGAACGTGCCATTGAGGTTGACATCGAGCGTCCGCAGCCACGCCTCGGCCGGTTGATCCTCGAGCCTTGCCGTCGGCCCCGCGATGCCCGCGTTGTTGACGAGAAGATCGATGCCGGCAAGGCCCCGGAGGTCGAGATCCGCCGCGACCGCGCGATAGAAGTCGTCGACCGCCTTGATATCGGCGACATCGCAGACGCGCGCGACGAGGCCGGGATCGGTCCGCTGCACGTCCGCGACCGCTGCCCGGTCCTGGTCGCCGATGTAGACCAGCCAGCCGTTCGCCGCGAGACGGCGCGCAATGGCAAGGCCGATGCCGCTCGCTCCCGCAGAGATGATCGCTGTTTGCACTGGAACCGCCTTGCCCCGCTGGTGATCGCGACGGGTTCGCATTGTGCCCCCGGCCGGGGTCGGGGCAAACGACCTTTGCTGGCTTGGCATTGAGCATTGCTCATGCGAGCGTGCCGGGATGCGAACCAGGATCCCTCCGCTCAACGCGCTGCGAACCTTTGACGCCGCGGGGCAGGCGGGCAGCTTCAAGCGGGCGGCCGAAATGCTCAACGTCACCCAGTCCGCAGTCTCCCACCAGATCAAGTTTCTGGAGGGCTATCTCGGTGTGTTCCTGTTCGTGCGCAGCGCACGGGGGATCGAATTGTCGCCGGCCGGAAAGGCCTTTCACCGGCATATCCACGCCGCGTTCCTCGAGATCGAGCAGGGCGTGGGGGCGCTCAACCGCCAGATGCATCCGGACGCGCTGACGATCCAGACCTATTCGACGATCGCGGTGCGGTGGTTGATGCCGCGCATCCAGGTGTTCCAGAAGCTTCACCCGCAGCTGGTGATCCGCCTCGTCACGTCGCAGCACGATGCCGATTTCGCCGACGATGCCTGCGATGTCGCGCTGTTGATCGGCACGCCCGGCGGTGCGCGGCTGCAGACAACCTACCTGTTCACCCCGCAAATCTATCCCGTCTGCACGCCGCAGATCGCCGCCGGGCTGACCAGGATCGACGACCTTGCCCGGCACACCATCCTGCAGGTCTATCCGTCGAAGGACGACTGGCGGATCTGGCTGGACCATCATGGTGCGACCCTGATCGATCCGGACGACGGGCTCCGCTTCGACAGCTATGACCATGCCCTGCGCATGGCGGCACGCGGGCACGGCGTCGCCCTGGCGATGCAGCCCTATACGACCGAGGACTTTGCCGCCGGCGTGCTGGTCTGCCCCTTTCCCGGACTGGAAGTGCGGCCCGGCTATTGCTGGTATATCGCGAGCCCCGAGACCCGCGCCGACAACCCGCACGTCAGGGCGTTCCGCAACTGGGTGGTGGAACAGGTCGAACTCGATCCTTCGCTCGCTTCATTGCGCGAGGATGGACGTGAGGGCAGCTCAACCGGGGTAGACTAGAAGTCCTTTGCCAAGCCCGACCGGCCAATGCCAGCCTGCGCTTCCGGGCGGGGGGGTGCGCTATGGCCGAAAGATGTCGAGATGCGGTTGCCGCCCCGGGGCCGGCGCCATGCTGAGGCCCGGGCGGCCGCGCGCGCTTCGCGCCCGACCGTCAACCGACGGCTGCCATGCTCCGTCTTGAACCGCTGATGACCTTTTCCAATGGCGTGGAAACCCACCGGATCGGCCGGACCCCTTTTGGTGAGCGCATCACCTACGTCATCACGGCCGGCACGTTTTCCGGCCCCCGCCTGCGCGGCCGCATTCTCAACGGCGGTGGCGACTGGATGCTGGTCGGCGAGGGCGGGCTGGCGCAGCTCGATGTCCGCAAGGTTCTGGAAACCCACGACGGCGCTCTGATCGACCTGTCCTATACGGGCCTCTACCGGTTCAGCGATGCCGTGACCGCCAAGCTGGAGGCGGGCCATGAGACAGGGTTCGGAGAAACCCAGTTTCAGGTCCAGGCCCGTTTCGCCACCGGCGACCGGCGCTACGACTGGCTCAATGCGACGCTCGCGGCCGGCGAGGCGCGCGAAACGCCCGGGGGCGTGGTCTACGCCCTGTTCGCGCTCGTCCAGACGCCGACGCCAGAGCCGGCTGCGGGCGGGCTTGACGACCAGGCGCGATCGCGACCGGGCGGCTGATCGCCCATGCAGCGCCGCATATCGACGGACATCGTGGTTGTCGGAGGCGGCACGGCCGGGTTCGGCGCAGCCTATGCCGCGGCGAGCCGGGGCGCGCGCGTCCGGCTGGTGGAAGGGACCAGCAAGATCGGCGGGGTGATGGCATTTTGCCCCGGCATGCCATGGGGCGGAGGCTTTCCGACCGGCCGGAGCATCGGCGGCGTCTTCGACACCCTGACCACCAAGTTGCGCAGCCTGCGTCCGCCACTCGCCGAAGTCCGGCCGTCCACCCTCGAGAACTTTGGTGCCGAGGTGGTCTATGACCATGAGGCGGCAGTATTCGCGATGTTCCAGATGCTCGAGGATGCGGGCGTGGACGTGCACCTGAACACTTTTGCCGCGGCCCCCGTGATGGAGGGCCAACGTGTCGTGGCGGTGGAATGCCATGACCGGACGGGGCCGCTCGTCATCGAGGCGGGGATGGTGCTCGACTGCTCGGGCGACGGCGACATGTCCGCCAAGGCCGGCGTTCCTTTCTCGCTGGGTGACGGGCGCGGCAACATGATGGGCGTGACCTTGTCGTTCTCGATGCTGGGCGCGCCCTGGGCACAGGTCTTCAGCGGTGACGATCCCTATTTCACCAGGGAAGCCGCGCTGGGCATCGCCGAGGGCCGGCTGCACCCCGATCTCGCCAAGCTCTACCTGATGCGGGGTTTCCATCGGGATACGGTCTTTTGCAATTCGGTCCATATCCGCGGCGTGGACGGTACCGATCCGCAACAAGTCGCCAGGGCCACGCAGGAGGGCCGGCGACGGTGCCGTCAGCTGGCGACGTTCCTGGTCGAAAGCGTGCCCGGCTTCGCAAAGGCGCGCATGAGCGACGTTGGCCCCACGATCGGCGTGCGCGAAACGCGCAAGCTTGAGGCCGTGCATCGCATCCTTGCGCGCGACCTTGCGGCGGCGACCAAATTTGCGGACGGGGTCGTCTGCTGCGACAATCCGATCGACGACGTGATGCGCAGCGATGCCGCGATGACCCATGACGCGATCGTTGCGCGGGGGAGCCATTACACTATCCCCTTTCGCGCGATGGTGCCGCGCAAGATCGAGAACCTGCTGTTCGCGGGCCGGCTGGTCTGCGCCGACCCGGCCGCCTTTGCCTCGGTCCGCGGCATGCCCCAATGCATGGCAATGGGTGAGGCCGTGGGTGTCGCAGCGACCATAGCCCAAGAAAAAAACCTTGCCGTTCAGGCGCTTGACCCGGCCGAGATCGTCGCCGTGCTGTCGGCCCGCGGCGTGAGGGGCATCGGTCGCAACGTCCTGTCCGAGGACGCGCCGGCAATCGATGGCTGAGCCCAAACCCCCGCAATTTGCGACGGACCGATTTCGGTCCCATCAAGCTGCAAACCGCCAACATGTTCAAGGACCAAGGATGGCCAGCGCAGCACGACATGACAGCCGATTTGGCGGCCATCCCAAGGGCGTTTATTATCTTGCCTTCACCGAAACATGGGAGCGCTTTTCCTTTTACGGAATGTCGGCGCTGCTGACGCTCTACATGGTCAAGGACCTGCTGCTGCCGGCGCATGCCGCCAAGGTCGCCGGGCTGTCGACACTCAGGAGCCTGATCGGGTTTCACGGCCCCCTGTCGGACGTGGCTTTCGCCTCGATCGTCTATGGCTGGTATGCCGGGCTGGTCTATTTCACGCCGCTTCTCGGTGGCTGGGTCGCCGACCGGCTGCTGGGGGCCAAGCGCACGGTTCTGATCGGCGTGCTCCTGATGAGCGCAGGCCATCTGGCGATGTCGTTCTATTCGACATTTCTGCTCGCGCTCCTGCTGCTCATCCTCGGCTCGGGGTTTCTGAAGGGCAATATTTCGGCGCAGGTCGGGTCGCTCTACCCGCGCGCAGATGAATCGCTGCGCTCGCGCGGCTACACGATCTTTTCGACGGGCATCAACATCGGCGCCGCCAGCGGGCCGCTGGTGACGGGCCTGGTGGCGGCCATCTATGGCTGGCACGCGGGTTTCGCGGTGTCGGCCGTGCTGATGCTGCTCGCCTTGATCGGATACCTGCTCGGCCAGCCGCACCTGCCGGACGACCGGCCGACCCGGCGCGACCGCGCCAAGGCGCCACCGATGAGCAGCAGCGAGCGCAAGCGCGTGCTCGTCCTCCTGATCGTGATCGCGCTGACGATTCCCGCCGAAATCACCTATCCGATGGTGTGGAGCATCGGCATCCTTTGGGTCGACCAATATGTGAACCTCGCGACACCGCTGGGCACGATTCCGTCGAGCTGGTTCGCGTCGATGGACTCGCTGGGGTCCATTCTCGCCGCGCCGATACTGGTGATGCTCTGGGGATGGCAAGCCAGGCGCGGCAACGAGCCGGCCAGCGTGACCAAGCAGGGAATCGGGACGGCCATCGTCGCATGCGCCGCCCTGATGTTCGCCTATGGCAATTGGGGCGTCTCCGGATCGCACGGCGTCGCGGCGGGCTGGGCGATCGCCGGCTGGCTGATCATGGGGCTGGGCTGGATGTACTATTGGCCGACGACCCTTGCCATTGTCAGCAAGGCAGCGCCGCCGCAGTTTGCCTCGACGCTGATGGGCGTCGCGTTCCTGTCACCCTTCGTCGCCCATGTCATGGCGGGATGGGTCGGCAGCTACTTCGACCAGATGGCGCCAGCGACTTTCTGGACCATGGATGCCGCCATCGGTGCGGCGGGAGCCCTGCTCATATTCCTGCTGCGCAAGGGCTTGCAGCATGGCCTTGAAGACGAGGTGACGACACGATGAAGCACCCAGCCCGGTCGTTCGAACGGGCAGGGCAAGACGGGAGGGGGGACGCGTGACGAATATCGCAGAATTCCAGCATCCGGCCCGGCAGGCGGCCGGATCGGCAGAGCAATCGGCCCGGGTCGACCTGGCAGCGGCGCACCGGCTGGCGGTGCATTTCGGGTTTCACGAGGGCATCGACAATCATTTCACCCTGCTGCTGCCCGGCCATGCCGACCGGTTCCTGCTCGCACCCTTCGGCCTGCACTGGTCGGAGGTGCGCGCCAGCGACTTTCTGCTGGTCGATTTCGCCGGCACTGTCCTGGCCGGGAACGGGCCGGTCGAGGATACCGCGTTCCACATCCATGCGCCGCTTCATGCCGCCCGGCCCGATGTCCGTTGCGTGCTCCACACCCACATGCCCTATGCCACCGCGCTCAGCATGCTCGAGGCACCGGCGTTGCTCATGGCCAGCCAGAATGCCATCGGCTTCGACGGGCTGGTCGCGCTGTGCGACTATGAGGGGTTTGCCCTCGACAGCAACGAGGGCGCGCGCATGGCCCGCGCGCTCGGCAGCAAGACCGTGTTGCTGCTGCGCAACCACGGCGTCGTGGTCACCGGCACCAGCGTGGCCGACGCCTTTAACACGCTCTATTTCTTCGAGCGCGCGGCGATGACCCAAATTCTTGCGCAGTCGAGCGGGCAGGCCTTGCGACGCATAACCGAACCGGTGTTGCGCCGCACGGTGGCGCAATATGCCGCCTCCGCCAAAGTCGAAGGACAGGACAGGATCGAGCTGCATTTCGCGGCGCTCAAGCGCATGCTCGACCGGCGGGAGCCCGATTATGCCGACTGAGCGGCGCAGTTTGCGCACAACGGCGCCGCTCGTGATCGTCGGCCTGATGGCGTTCAGCCTGTTCATCAACTACATCGACCGCGGCAATCTGGCGACCGGCGCCACCCAGATCCGCGCCGATCTCCATCTCTCGGCCACGGCCTATGGCGCGCTCGCGGCAGGATTCTACTTTGCCTATGCCTTTTGCCAGCTTCCCGCAGGTGCCCTGTCGGACCGGATCGGCGGCAAACTCGTGCTCGGCATCGGCGCGCTGCTATGGTCGGTGTCCACGCTGCTGACGGGTTTCGCCCAGGGCTTCTTGGGGGTGTTCGTGCTGCGCATGATGCTGGGCATGGGCGAGAGCGTGGCCTTCACGACCACTTCGAAAATCATCGCCAGCAATGTGCCGCGCGCGCAGATGGGGCTGGCGAATGGCGTGATCGGCTTCGGCTATCTCGTCGGCCCGGCGGTGGGCACGCTGCTCGGCGGCTTCATGATGGCCCGCTGGGGCTGGCGCGCGACCTTCCTGGCGTTCGGCGCGGTTTCGCTGCTCTGGCTCGTCCCGTGGAGCCGGGTACGGATCAACGAGGCGAAACCGGCTGAAAATCCGGGCCAGCAGCCGGTTACCCTGCGCCAGATCCTTGGCCGCCGCGCCCTGTGGGGCGCGGCGCTGGGGCATTTCGCGGGCAACTGGAACTGGTATTTCATCCTCGGCTACCTGCCGATGTACCTCGAAATGCAGCGCGGCTTTTCGACGGAACACATGGCGACGGTCGTATCGAGCGCCTACCTCGTCAATGCGATCGCCGCGCTTTTTGCAGGCTGGGCGTTCGACAAGGCGATCGAGCGCGGCTGGTCTCCCTCGCTCACGCTCAAGCTGCCGCTGGCGGCGGCGCATGTCGCAGGGCTCGGCTGCATGCTGGCGATGCCGGTCTTGCCGATCGGCGCCTGCATCGCGCTCTTGTTCGTCTATGAAGTGTTTCTCGGCTTCTCCTCGCCTGCCTATTTCATGATCCCGCAGATCATGGCCGGGCCGTCCGCCGCGGCACGCTGGGTCGGGATGCAGAACATGATGGGCAACATGCCGGGGATCATCGGCGTGCTGTTCGCCGGCGTGCTTATCGACGCCAGCAAAGGATCATATGGCACGGCGTTTCTGCTCGCCGGGCTGGTAAACATCCTGGGCCTGCTGGGCTGGATCGGCATCCTGCCCAAGGTCGAGCCGGTCGACTGGGCGGCGGAGGCGCCCTAGCGCCCCTGCCATTGCGGGGCACGGCCCTCGGCAAAGGCGCGCGGGCCTTCGCGCGCGTCGTCCGACTCCAGCATCGCACGATAGGACGGGATCGCGCCACTGCGCATCAGGCGGTAGCCCTGTTCGACGTCGCGGCCGTCGGTCGCGCGCAGGATATCGCGCGCCGCGGCAACCGCGAGCGGCGCCGCACGGGCGATCGTGTCCGCCAAGGCGATGGCGCTGTCGAGCAGGGCATCGGGTGCCACCACCCGGGTGACGAGGTTCAGCGCCAGCGCTTCATCGGCTTCCAGGCGCCGGCCAGTGAGGATCATCTCGCGCGCCAGCCGCGCCGGGATCGCCTTGGGAAGGCGGAGCAGGCCACCGGAATCGGGCAGCATGCCGAGCTGCGCCTCGGGCAACCAGAAGCGCGCGGCCGTGCTCGCCACGATCAGATCGGCAGCCAGCGCGAGCTCGAACCCGCCGCCCACCGCCAGGCCGTTGACCGCCGCGATGACGGGCTTGGCCAGGCTGAAATATTCCGTGAGGCCGGCAAAGCCGCCGGGGCCATGATGGGCATCGACCGCTTCGCCGGCGTTTGCCGCGCCAAGGTCCCAGCCCGCCGAGAAGAACCGCCCGGTGCCGGTGACGATGCCCACCCGCATGGCAGGATCGTCATTGAGTGTCTTGAACGCGGCATGGAGTTCGTGGCTGGTCGCGACGTCGATGGCATTGGCCTTGGGCCGGTCGAGCGTGACGATCAGCGTCGTGGCGCGCTTCTCGATGGTGACGGCACTCATGGCAAAACCTCCCGCATGCGGATCAGCGCATCGACGGCCACCGCACCCCGGGGCAGGGCCAGCAGCGGGTTGACGTCGAGTTCCTCAAGCCGGTCCGCATGCGCCAGGGCAAATGCGGCGATCGCCACGATGGCATCGACCAGCGCCGGCATATCGCATGCCTCACGCCCCCGGTACCCCGCGAGGACGCGATAAAAGGGCAGGCGTGTCAGCACCGCTTCGATCTCGGCGCGGCTGGCGGGCAGCAGGACGTGCTCGACCTGCCGCAAGAGTTCGACGAAAATGCCGCCTGCACCCAGCGTCATGAACAGGCCGAACTGCGGGTCGCGCCCGACTCCGACGATCAGCTCGGCAACGGTGCCGCCGACCATTTCCTCGACCAGGAAGCGCCCGCCAAGCCCGGCCATGCGGTGGGCGGCGGCCAGCAATGCGGCGCGGCTGGCGAGGCCGAGCGCGACGCCCCCGCGCTCGGTCTTGTGTGCCAGATCGCCCCCGACCGCCTTGAGCACCAGCGGAAACGGCGCGGGCAGCGGTTCCGCCGCATTACCGCACAGCGCCTCCAGTTCGGCCAAGGTCAGCAGCCGCCCGCGCGGCGCCGGTACGCCGCTTGCAGCCAGTGCCGCCTTGCTGCGGACTTCATCCCACGCCACCGTCGCGCCCGCCGGGAGCGCTGGCGCCTCGGGCAAGGCGGCGGGGGCAGGGCGCGCCCGGGCTTCGCCGATCTGCGCAGCGGCGGCCACGGCCAGCACGGCCTTGTCGAGGCCGTTCGCGGGCAGCACGCCCTCGGCAACGAGCCGATCGGCGGTCGCTTCGGGAAGGTTTTCGCTGAGCGAACTCGCCACGATCCGCACGGTGCCTTCCGCCGCCGGGTTCGCGCGCACTGCCGCGAGAAAGGCCGCGATGGTCACGTCCCAATCCGCGGCCGTGCACCGGTCGGCGCGGGGAAAATCGAGGATAAGTACCGACGCCTCGAAGTCGGCTTCGAGCAGAGCGGCAAAGCATGCGGTTTGCGCCGCCAGATCGCCCCAGATATAGGTGTGGTAGTCGAGCGGATTGGCGACAGTCACCCTGGGGCCGAGGACAGCCTCGAGCCCGGCCTGCACCGCAGCGGGAAAGTCGGGCGTCGCAAGGCCGGCACGTTCGGCCAGATCGGCCGTGAGTGAGGCTTCGCCGCCGGAGCAGCTGGCACTGGCGACCCGCCGTCCGCGCAAGGGGCCCGCCACATGCAACAGCTTGAGCGTCTCAAGAAAGCCCGCCGGATCGTGCGCCCGGGCGACGCCGTATCGCGCGAACAGCGCATCGCAGAGCGCATCGGCGCCCGCCAGCGAGCTCGTGTGCGACAGCGTCAGCGCCGCGCCCTTGACCGAAGCGCCGGTCTTCAGCGCGACGAGCGGCACCCCCGACGCGCGCGCGGCAAGGCAGGCTTCCGAAAAGCGCGCGACCGAACCCAGCCCTTCGAGATGCAGCCCGATCGCGCTGACCCGTTCGTCGGCGACCAGCGCCTCGATCAGGTCCGCCGGCGTGACATCCGCACAATTGCCGACCGAGATGACGTAGCCGATCGGCAACCCACGCGCCTGCATCGTGAAATTGAGTGCCAGATTGCCGCTCTGGCTGATGATCGCGACGCCGCGCCCCGAACCGAGGGGCAGGCAACCATGCTGATCGGGCCAGAGCGCCACCCGGTCGAACAGATTGAGCATGCCGTAGCAATTGGGCCCGACGAGCGGCACACCTTCGGCCGCGGCAATGAGTGCCGCCTGCCGTGCGCGCCCTTCCTCGCCGTTCTCGGCGAAGTCCGCTGCATAGCAGATCGCGCCGCCCGCACCGGCAAGTGCGCCGGCGAGCGCGATCGTGGCAGAAGCGGGCGCGGCGAGGAAGACGGCATCCGGCGCTTCGGGCAGCGCCGCCATATCGGCGAAGCAAGACAGGCCGCCCATCGTCTCGCGCTTCGGATTCACCGGCCAGATCGGCCCGGCAAAGCCCAGCGCGCGGCACTGGCGCACGGCTTCCTCGGCCGCCTTGCCGCCCACGATCGCCAGGCTGCGCGGGCGCAGCAGGCGTGCCAGCCGGTCCGCGCTCATGCCTCCAGCGGGCGCAGCAGCGCGCGGCTGATGATGTGACGCTGGATCTCGCTCGTCCCGTCCCAGATCCGCTCGACCCGCGCATCGCGCCAGAAACGCTCGATGGGGAGGCCATCCATGAGCCCCATCCCGCCGAAGATCTGCAACGCATTGTCGGTTACGCGGGCGAGCGCTTCGGACGCAAAGAGCTTGGCCATCGCCGCGTCCGTGTCGGTCATCGTGCCCTGGTCGTCCTTCCAGGCAGCGCGGAACGTGAGGAGTTCGGCCGCCTCCAGCTCGGTCTTCATGTCCGCCAGCTTGAAGCCCGTTCCCTGGAACTTGCCGATGGCTTGCCCGAACTGCTTGCGTGTCGCGGCCCATTGGGTCGCCATCTCCAGCACGCGCTGCCCGCGCCCGACCGACGTGGTCGCGACTTGCAGCCGGGTGGAGCCCAGCCATTGCCCCATCAGCTCGAACCCTTTGTCGAGTTCGCCCAGCAGGCTGGAAGCCGGAACGCGGCAGTCCTCGAAGATCAGCTCGCACTGGTGATAGCCCCGGTGCGAAACGCATTTCGGACCGCGCTGGCGGGTGAGGCCGGGCGTGTCGAAGTCCACGAGGAAGCAGCTGATCGTCTTCCTGCCACCCTGATCGCCCGTCGCGGCACACAGGATCACGAAATCCGCCACATCGGCGTGGCTGATGAAATGCTTTGTACCGTTGATCACGAAATCGCCGCCATCGCGCCGCGCGAAGGTGCGCATCGAGCGGACGTCCGACCCCGCGTCGGGCTCGGTCATGGCAAGGCAGTCGTGGCGCTCGCCCCGGATCGTCGGCAGCAGATAGGCCTCGATCTGGCCGTCTGCGCACCCCCGCAGGATATTGCTCGGCCGCGCGATCATCATCTGCAGGCCATAGCTGGCGCGGCCGAGTTCACGCTCCATCAGCGTGGTGTCGAAGGTGCCGAGCCCCCCGCCGCCGAGCTCCGCCGGCATGTTGACCGCGTAAAGGCCGAGCGCCTGCGACTTGCGGCGGATTTCGGCAGCCAGTTCGACCGGCACGTCATCGGTTTCCTCGACCAGCGTCTCGTGCGGGTAGAGCTCGGTCTCGACAAAGCGCCGCACTGTTTCAACGAGCATCTGCTGTTCCGGGGACAAGTCGAAGTGCATCACGCAGGGTTCCGTCTGATGGCAATGTTGCGCCCGGCCTGGGCAGGGCGAGGGAGATCGGCGTGGCTGGCGCGCACGGCGTGCACGCGGGCATGTAGTTCGGGGGGCATGGGCGCGGCGCGCCCGGCGGCCATGTCGACATGGACGAGCATCTGCTCACCCGTTGCCAGGAGAACGCCGGTCTCGGCATTGTGCATGGCGTGAAAGATGTGCAGCCGTTTGTCGTCCGCATCGAGCAGCTGCAGCGAGAGGTCCAGCCGGTCGCCGAGATGCGCCTCGGCCAGGTTGAAGATCATCGTCTGCACGGTGAACAGCGAATGCCCGCCCGCGCGATAGGCCTCGTCGATCCCGATCAGGCGAAAGAACGCGTCGGACTGGTCGCCGAACACGAGCAGATAACAGGATTCGCTCATGTGCCCGTTGTAGTCGACCCAGTCGCGCGGGACTGTCGGGCCGATGAGGCGCAGGGGTGCCGCGATCGGCTCGCCGGGTGTCAGCGGCCTGGCGGCAACGCCCTCCAGCGGCGTGCGCAGACCATGCCCGGCGCCCTTCACATCATTTTCCGACATGGTCTGATCCTTGGTCCTGCCCGGCCTGCCATGCACAGATGCCCAGCGTCTGTCCCCGCGACAGCTGCGACGGTGCGATCACGCCCGCCTTCAGTTGCGCCCGTCCGCGCGTACAGACGAGCGTCTGGCCGCCGTGCCCCGCCACATCGAGCAGGAGCTGGTCCCAGTGTCGATATTGAACATCATGACCCTCGCCGGGGTAGCGGCGGAAGGTCACCTTGCCCGCGACCCGGCCGGCCCAGAATTCGCCTTGGCTCGGAGGGACAAGCGGGTCGGCCTCGCCATAGTAAAAATACGCCGGGGCCGGAAAGGCGGTGACCGCGGCGGGCGCTTCGCAGAACCGCCGGTATTCGCGGGCGACGCCTCGTGCATCGCCGTGCTGCCCCGCAATGAAATAGGCATGTGCGCCCTCGTCGGCCGCGCGGTCGGCGAAGCCGGGGACTTTGCTCACGACCCCTGCGGGTGGCATGGCCCAGAAGACGCGCGGACTGCCGACCTGTGTTGCCAGGTCCGCCTCGAGTGCGGCCCGATCGGCCGTGCACAGGGGGCTGCTCACCGGGGCCGATGCGATGGCCGCGAGCATGTGCCACGAGGTCAGCCGTTCGGGCATTGCGGCGGCGAGATGCCCGGCATAAGCCCCGCCGCCCGAGATCGCGACCAGCGCGAAACGCTCGATGCCGAGGTGCGCCAGCACCTGCCGCACTTCGCTCGTGTAGTCGTCGAACGTCCACGCCGGATCAAAGGTCGTATCGCCGAGCCCATTGCGCTCGACGGCAATGATCCGCACCTTGAGGCGGCGGCGCAAGGTGTCGAGAAACGCGACCAGTTCCGGCGCCCGGCCGCTCGTCCCGACGCCACCGACGAAGAGAAGGGGCGTCCAGCCCGCTTCGCCCGTGTCGGTGAAATGGACCGTGCGCCCCTCGCCGGTCTGCAGGCTTTGCAGCGGGGTGCCGATGGAATCGAAATGGCCGGGGAAGGCGATGGGCCGCGCGGCCGCGGGCGCGGCGAGCGAGAGCGCGGCCAGGGCGATCCAGCGCCAGCTCATCGTACAGGCTCCGTTTCCAAATTGCGGTCAAGCGCCGGAATCTGCGCCAGCTCCGCCGGCAGATCGAGATTGCGGCACAGCAAAAGATAGACCGCCGCCGCCACCGGCAGTCCGACCAGCATCGAAATATCTGCCCCGCCCAGAGCCTTGGCGATAGGCCCCACGTAGAGCTCGGTCTTGAAGAAGGGGATCATGGCCATGAAGCCGAGTGCGTAGGACGTCAGTCCGCGCCAGTTCCATCGACCATAGAGTCCATCCGCCATGAACATCGCCCGGATCGAATAGCGCCCCTTTCGCACGATGAAGAAGTCAGCGAGATTGATCGCGGTCCATGGTGTGAAAAGATAGACCAGCACGCCGAGAAACGCCTCGAGCCCATGGAGCACGTTGTCGCCGACAGCGAGCGAAAGCGCCAACGAGGCGCCGAAGCACACCAGCAACGCGGTGAGGCGTGCGGCCGCGCCGAGGCGGATCGGGGTCACGCTGTCGACCACGCTGAGCAGGGTGAGCGATGCGCCATAGAGGTTCAGCGACGTGATCGTTACCAGCCCGCAAAAGCTGCTCACCAGCATGACGATGCCGAACCCCCCCAATATCGCATCGGCGCTGTGGCGCAGCGCGACGATGATGTCGGCATTGGCAAAGGCCGCGGCGGCGAATGTGCCGACCAGCATCATCCATGCGCCGCCGATAAACGCCCCGAAAAACGTCCACAGGAAGGAGGCGCGGATTCCCACGTCTTTGGGCAGGTAGCGCGAATAGTCCGAGACATAGATCGACCAGCTGAGCTGATAGCCCGCGGCCGCGAAGAACTGGACGAGGAACAGGGTGGGGTTGAACGCCCCGGGGCGCAGCAGCGCGGCGAGGTCGACGACGGTGAAGAGGCCGACGGTATAGACGGCGAGAACCGACAGCATCAGATAGGCCAGCGCGCGCTGGGCCCTGTGGATGAGGTCATAGCCCACCGCCGCGACCGATGCGGCAAGGCCGGCGAAGACGATGATCGTCGGCGCTTCGGGAAAGCCCATCAGTTCCTTGACCGTGCTCGCGGCCAGCGACTGGTTCAGCGCATTAAAGCCGATGTAGGTGACCAGCGCGACGATCCAGACGAGCAGGGCACCGAAATAGCCGAACTGGGGGCGCGACTGGATCATTTGCGGCAAGCCGAGGTGTGGCCCCTGCGTACAATGCAGGGCCATCAGCACGGTGCCGAGCATGCAGCCGCCGATCACCGCAAGACTGGACCAGAACAGGTCGAGCCCGCTCGTGACGCTGATTGCCCCGGTGGCCAGCGTCGCCAGATGCGCGTCGCCCATGAACCACACCGGCCAGAGGTCGCGCACCTTGCCCTTCCGCTCGGCGAGCGGAATGTAATCGATCGACCGGGATTCAACCAAAGCCATGCGGCATCACACTCCCCCTGGCGGTTCAGCCGGGCATCCTGATCTGGCGACCCATGGCTTCCGGCGGCGGCAGGTGCGCCTGTCCAGCGACCAGCGCCTTTGCCTTGTCTTGCATCGCCTGGGGCGACGGTGCCGATTTTTCCGCCCGGGCATCGACGTGCACGAGCATGTGTTCGGCCGTCGCGATCACGGCGTCCTGTTTGCGGCTCGTCATCTCGTGGAACAGATGCAGGCGCTTGGCGTCCGCCGCCAGCACCCGGGACCGTATGTCGATGGGCTCGCCCAACCGCGCCTGACCGAGGTGGCGGATATGGGTCTCCACCGTGTACCACGAATGGCCCGCAGCGACATAGGCGGGCCCCGCCCCGACCCTCGCCAGCACTACGTCGGTCGCATCCCCGAACAGTTTCAGATAGCAATATTCCGTGAGGTGATCGTTATAGTCGATCCATTCGGGCTGGACCGCTGTGGAGATGGTCAGCATGCGACCATCGGCGAGAACAGAACCGTCTGCCGCAGCCTGACCCCCCAGTCGCGCGCGGTGCGCCTTCGCCACCGCGCCCGATGCGAAATCATTGCGCTCCAGGGCGTGGGTGAGATCGACGAGACAGTCGTCGCGCAGCCTTTCGTAGGTGCGCAGATCGACCCCGCCGGCCTGCTCGTCGCTCTGACGCGAGATCGTCTCGATCAGTTCGTCAGTCAGCTTGGGACCGACCAGCTTGGTCCAGGGCCATTCCATCGAGGGGCCGAACTGATGGAGGAAATGCCGCATGCCGTCCTCGCCGCCCGCCAGCCGGTAGACGAGGAACGTGCCCATGAACGACCACCGCATGCCCGCACCGAAGCGGATCGCATCGTCGATTTCAGCGGCCGTCGCGATTCCGTCGTTGATCAGCCACAGTGCCTCGCGCCAGACGGCCTCGAGCAGGCGGTCGGCGATGAACCCGTCGATCTCCTTGCGGACGTGCAGCACTTTCATGCCGATGCGTTCATAGACGGCGGCCGCGATGTCCTTCGTTTCCCGGCTGGTCAGATCGCCGCCGCAGACTTCGACCAGCGGCAGGAGATAGACCGGATTGAACGGATGGCCGACCACCAGCCGGTCAGGTCGTGCCATGGCTGCCTGCAGCCTGCTGGGCAGCAGACCCGAGGTGGACGAGCCGATCACGGCATGCGCCGGCATCGCCGCATCCATTTCCGCGAGCAACCGCATCTTCAGGTCCTCGCGCTCGGGGAGGCTTTCCTGGACGAAATCGGCGTCGCGCACCGCATCGGCGATGCTCGCCGCAAAGGTCACGGCGCCTTCCGCCGGCAGCGCCTCGCCGAACAGGCGGGTCAGCGCCCGGCGCGCGTTGGCGAGCACCGCCGCGGTCTTGCGTTCGATCTCCGGGTCCGGATCGTAGATCGCAACATCGATACCGTTGAGCGCAAAGCGCGCCGCCCAGCCTGCGCCGATCACGCCGCCGCCGACAATACCGACTTTCCCGATCTCCGCGCGGATTTCGCCTGCCATGTGCCTGTCGCTCCTAGCGCTTGGTCAGCTTGAGTTTGGTGCGCACTTCGGCGGGCCCAAGGATGCGCGCGCCCATGCCGGTGAGGATCTGCACCGCACGGTCGACCAGCTGGGCATTGGTCGCGAACTGGCCGCGCCCGAGGTAGAGATTGTCCTCCAGCCCGACGCGCACATTCCCCCCGGCCAGCGCCGCCATGGCCACGAACGGCAACTGGTTCCGGCCGATCGAAAAGCCGCTGAACACGGCGCTCGGCGGCAACTGGTGGACCATCGCCATGGTCGTCAGCGGATCGTCGGGCGCGCCATAGGGAATCCCCATGCACAGCTGGATCATCACCGGATCGTCGAGCAGCCCTTCGCGGATCAGTTCCTTCACGAAGACGAGGTGCCCGGTGTCGAACACCTCCAGCTCGGGCCGCACGCCCAGGCGCTGCACTTCAGCTGCCATGGTGCGCAACATGCCCGGCGTGTTGGTCATCACATAATCGGCTTCGGCGAAGTTCATCGTCCCGCAATCGAGCGTGCAGATCTCCGGCAACAATTCCCGCACATGGACCAGCCGCTCGATCGGACCGACCATGTCGGTGCCCGCCGGATCGAGCGGCAGCGGGTGCTCGCCCGGGCCGAACACAATGTCGCCGCCCATTCCGGCCGTGAGGTTGATCACCACGTCGGTGTCGCTGGCGCGCACGCGATCGACCACGTCGCGATAGAGCGCCACGTCGCGGCTGCCCCTGCCGGTTTCGGGATCGCGGACATGGATATGCACGATCGCGGCACCCGCCCTGGCCGCCTCGATCGCCGAACTGGCAATTTGTTCGGGCGTGATGGGCAGGGCGGGGTGCTTGTCGGCGGTGGCGCCCGAACCGGTCACGGCGCAGGTGATGAAGGTTTCGAAATTCATGGCTTGTCCCCCCGGCGTACCCTGCAGCTTAACCGGGAAATTGCCGAAACAAATCGCGAAACGCGGCGAATGATTGCAAAATGCGACATTTGTTGACAGGCCCGTTGGGGTGATGCAGTCCCTGGCGTTCATCCTGATGCCGAATTTTTCGGCGATCGCATTCTTCGCCGCGCTCGAGCCGCTGCGCATCGCCAACCGCCTGTCGGGGCAGGTGCTGTACTGCTGGACGATCCATGCGCCCGACGGCGTAACCGCCGCAGCGTCGAACGGGATGCAGCTCCATGTCGATGGACCCTTGCCCGATGCGCCGCACGCGCTGGTCGTCTGCGCCGGCTTCGACCCCCTTGCCCATGCCGGATCGGCCTTGCTCGGGCAGATCCGGCGCCTGTGGCGTGCGGGCTGCCAGGTGGGGTCGATCGATACCGGCGCCTTCGTGCTGGCCGAGGCGGGCATTCTCGGCCGCGAGACCATAACGCTCCATTGGGAAGCGGCAGAGGAGTTTCGCCGTCGCTATCCCCGGATTCCGGTCTCCAACGAGCTTTACGAGCGCCATGCCCGGCTGATGACGTGCGCGGGCGGCACCGCCGCGATGGACCTGATGCTCGACGGCATTGCCGCGAGCCATGGGATCGCGCTGGCACAGGCCGTTTCGGACCAGCTGATCCACGACCGCATCCGCCCGCCGACCGCACCGCAGCGCGCCACATTGGCAGGTTCGGCGGAGCGTGCGGGGCCCGTCGTCAAGCGCCTTGTGGCTGCCATGGAACGCGGCATCGGGGAAGGCCGGCCGCTCGGTGCCATTCTCGCGGGGGAAGCTGTCCATCGCCGCACGGCCGAGCGGCTGTTTCGGGCGGACACGGGTATGAGCCCCGGGCGCTTCTATCGCGATCTGCGGCTGCGCCATGCGGCGGCGCTGCTGCGACAGCCGCGCATGACCGTCCGCGAAGCCGCACTTACCGCCGGCTTTTCCTCCCAACCCGTCTATTCGCGTGCGTGTCGCCAGCACTTTGGCCTGCCCCCCCGGGCCCTCCTCGGCGGGGCCGCGCTGCCGGCCGGAGGCGAGCGGTCGCAGCTCGGGGAGCCGTCATCGCTGCCCGAAACGGCGCCGATCTGACGTTTGCAAATGGCGGCCCGCCCGCCGGGAGTTGACCCCGTTCGCGCGTGGCGTAAGTTTGCGTGTGGCCCTCGGTAGCACAACAGTCGGTATCGCCGCGCTGCCCTTGCGGGCAGTTTGTCCTGACGCGATCGACCCGGTCCTGCCGCATCTCGAAAATGTCGAAATCAATGCGTCCCCGTTGACCCTGTACAAGGGCACGCCCGACGCCGCCGAACTGGTCCGCCGCCTGAGGGGGTTTGCCGGAGCCATAACCAACGAGAGCCGGATCGACGCGGATGTCCTTGCCGCCTGTCCCGATCTCGAGGTGATCGTGTTCCTGGGAACGGGCGCTTCCAGCTACATCGACGTCGCCGCCTGCCAACGCCGGGGCGTGACGGTCCGTACCGTTGCCGGCTATGGCAACCGGGTCGTCGCCGAGCACACGATTGCGCTGATGTTTGCCGTGTATCGGGACATCGCTGTCCAGCATGCGGCGATGCGGGCAGGAGGGTGGAGCGAGGGCAAACCGATCGGGGAGCTGAGTGGCAAGACGCTCGGCGTGATCGGCACAGGCAGCGTCGGGCGCGAAGTCGCGCAGATCGGACGCGCGCTTGGAATGAACGTCATCAGTTGGGCGCGGGGCGCCGAAAACGGCGACGACGCGCGGGGGCTCGACGCCTTGTTGACCCGTGCCGACGTCATCAGCGTACATCTCGCGCTGAACGACGACACCCGACATTTCCTGAACGCACAAAGATTGAGGCGGATCAAGCGCAGCGCCGTCATCATCAATACCGCCCGGGGCGCGATTATCGATGAGGACGAACTGGCGGCGATGCTTGCCGAGGGTCGCCTGCGAGGCGCCGGACTCGATGTTTATGGCAGCGAACCGCTTCCGGCGCACCATCCCCTCCGGTCGGCGCCAAATGTGGTGATGACATGCCACAGCGCCTGGCAGAGCCCGGAAGCCATCGAACGGCTGGTTCGAACGGGAATCGCGCATCTGACGGACGCGCTGGCCCGCCGGTCGACCGGCTGACGCGCGCCGGTGCGGTCGCCGGCGGGCCACCATTGCGCCCGGCGCCCACACCTGCGAGGTCCACCCTACCGGGGGGCCACAATGCAGAACGAATTGACGAGCGAAGAAATCGCCGACGCCGGTACAGCCACGGTCCTGGGGCACCCGCCCGGACTGGCGTTTCTTGCCTTCACCCAGGTCTGGGAGCGATTTTCCTTTTACGGCATGCAGGCGCTGCTCGCGCTGTACATGATCCACCAGCTACTGTTGCCGGGTCATGTGGAAAAGGTGATCGGCTTTGCCGGGTTCCGCTTCGCGGTCGAAGCCGTGTTCGGGCCGCTGACGACGATCGCATTGGCCTCGCAGATTTTCGGGCTCTACACCGGGTTCATCTACATGACGCCACTGCTTGGCGCATGGCTGGGGGACGGCGTTCTGGGCCAGCGCCGCACGTCGGTGCTGGGCCTGCTGCTGATGGCGGCGGGTCACTTGCTGATGGCATCGGAAGCCGCCTTCCTGATCGCCTTGTCATTCCTCCTGATCGGTGCCGGCTGCGTCAAGGGCAATATGTACGCGCAAGTCGGCGAGCTGTACCGCGCCGGCGACCCGCGGCGCACCCAGGCCTTCAGCATATACCTGATTGCCCTGAACATCGGCGCTTTCTTCGCGCCGCTCGTCTGCGGCACCCTGGGCGAAGTCTATGGCTGGCACTATGGCTTCGGCGTGGCCGGAATCGGGATGCTGATCGGTGTCGCGACCTATGTGGCGGGCTGGCGCTACTTGCCGCCGGATCGTCGCCGCGGCGACGGACCGGCCGGCGGTCTCGATCGGGGAGACTGGCAGGCCATCGCGGCGATCGTGCTGACGCTGATGCCGTGCATCCTGATCTATGCAGCGACCAACCAGGCCTATAACCTGGTCATCGTCTGGGCCGAGTCCGGGGTCGATCGCTCGATGTTCGGATCCCGATATCCCGTCACCTGGCTCCTGACCTGGGACGGCCTGATGACGATCGTCGGCATTGCCCTCACCATCCCGCTCTGGCGCGCCTTGTCGGCGCGCCGTCGCGAGCCGGACACACTCATCAAGCTGTCGATCGGCGCGGCACTGACCGCTGCGGCCTATGTGCTGCTGGCCGCCGGCACCAGCTGGTTCGTGCTCGCGCCGACGATCCTGGTCCTGCTGTATTTCCTGCTTTTCGACTTTGCCTTCGCCTGGACCGACCCGCCGACGAACAGCTTCGTCTCGCGCTTCGCCCCGTCGGCCGTCGCCTCGACGATGATGAGCCTCAACCTGATGATCGCCTTTGGCGCACCGAATATCGCGGTCGGCTGGCTCGGGCGCTTCTACGAACCGCTCGGCCCGGCAAAATTCTGGTTGCTTCACGCGGCGATCGCCGCGGCGGGCGGTCTTCTGGCGCTGGCCCTTCGGGCACCGGTCAAGCGCCTGCTTGGGGGGCGGATCGGCAGCGGGGCGAGCTTCTGACCCGCTTGCCGGTCACCGCAAGCTGGCGCGTTCGCGATGGTCACGGCGGCGTCATATTGCCGGCCCAGCATCCCGGGCGATCAATTCGGAAGGTGGGGCCTTGAGAAAAATCTTCTTTATGGGGAGCTTGGCGGCACTCGCAGCACTGCCGTGCAGCGTATCGGCAGCGGACGCGCCGCAACATCTTCCTACCGGCCAGGCGCTGACGCCGCTTGCGGCCCCCGGCGCGCGGTTCGAGCCGCTGGTGACCCGTGCCGGCCCGATGCCCGACTATATTGCCGACGGCGCGGCCGCGATTGCCGTGAGCCCGCATGGCGACGAGATGCTCGTGCTCACCAGCGGCTTCAATCGGGTGAACGACGTCACCGGTGGCTTGAACCTGCCCCAGTCGCAGCAGTCGGTCTTCGTCTATTCGATCAGTGCCAAGGGGGCTACGCGCTTGCAGACGCTGAGCGTGAACAACAGCTTTTCGGGCGTCGCCTGGCAACCCGACGGCAAGGGCTTCATCGTCGGCGGCGGACTCGACGATGTCGTCTATGCATTTGCGCGCGGCGCGAACGGTTTCGTCCAGAAAGGCGACCCGATCAAACTCCGCCATGCGGCGGGGGTCGGCGTCGACGTCCAGCCGCAGGCTGCCGGCGTCGCAGTAAGCCCGGACGGGCGTCGTGCGCTGGTTGCCAATTATTACAACGACTCCGTCAGCATGATCGATCTCGACGCCCGGACCGTCCTGGCCGAACAGGATTTGCGTCCCGGAAAAATCGACGCTGCCGCGCGCGGTGTGCCTGGTGGCGAATTCCCATTCGCCATTGTGTGGGCGGATGCCCGTACGGCCTATGTTTCATCCCCGCGCGACCGCCAGATCATCAAGCTCGACATTCGCGATCAGCGCATCGAGGTGGCACAACGCGTCGCCACCGTGGGCGAACCGACGTCGCTCCTGGTCGATGCCGCGAGCAAGCGCCTGTATGCGACCGAGGACAATGCCGACCGGCTGGCGATCCTTGATCTGACGACCGGCCGCCTCGTCAATGAACCCCGGCTGGGGATGCCCGACGCGATCGACACCGGTAAAGCCGGCAACCTGCCCAAGGGCCTGAATGTCAACGGGATCGCCATGGCGCCGGGCCATCGCCTGTGGGTGACCTATGGCGGTGCCAATGCGGTTGCCCTGGTGACCCCGACGGCGACCGGCGCACGGGTCGAGGGTTTGGTGCCGACGGGATGGTATCCGTCGGCGGTTGCCACAAGTGCCGGTGGCGCGCGCGTGTTCGTGGTCAACCGCAAGAGCCCGCCGGGGCCGAATCCCCTCGGCTGCCTGCCCAAGCTCGCCGTGGTCAAGGCGCAGCCCAAGGCGTGCGGTGGTGCCAATCAGTATGTCTTCCAACTTGAAAAGGCGGGGTTGCTCCAGTTTCCCATGCCCGACGGGAAGGCGCTCGCCCGCACGACGCGGCAGGTTGCGATGAACATCGGGCTCGACGATGCGAGGACGCGCGCTGCTGCGGAAGTGACGATGGCGGCGCTCCGCGCCCGGATCAAACACGTCGTCTTCATCGTCAAGGAGAACCGCACCTATGACCAGGTGCTCGGCGATCTGCCGATCGGCAATGGCGATCCCCATCTGGCGATCCTGGGCAGGTCGCTCTCGCCCAACCACCATGCGCTGGCCGAAAATTTCGTGACGCTCGACAATTTCTACGACAGCGGCGAACAATCGAGCACGGGGTGGACCTGGACGACCGCCGGTCGAGTGCCGGACATGCTCGAAAAGACCGCACCGGTAAATTACGCCCGACGCGGCCTTGCCTATGACGCCGAGCAACTCGACCGCAACATCGCCCCGGGCCTGGCCAAGGCCGACAGGCGGCGCGTCAATCCGGCCATACCCGATGATGACGATATCCTGCCCGGCAGCGCGCTGCTGACGGCGCCGGACGCCGACGACGACCGGATGCCGGGCCAGGGATTCCTGTGGGATGCCGCCCTGCGTGCCGGCCTGAGCGTGCGTAACTACGGCTTTGCCGACGCATCGGTCTATGAAGCGGGCGCGCCGGGCGATGTGCCATTGCTGCGCGATCCGGCGAGCGAAAAGCGCGCCGTTTACGCGCCCGCCGCACCGGCGCTGGCGCCGCACAGCGACCCCTATTTCCGCGGATTCGACATGCGTTTGGCGGATTACTGGCGCGTGCTCGAATGGCAGCGCGAATTTGCGCAACAGGAAGCGGCAAACACCATGCCGTCGCTCACCCTCTTGCGGCTGTCGCATGACCATTTCGGCGATTTCGACAAGGCCGTCGACGGGGTGGACACGGTCGAAACGCAGATGGCCGACAACGACCTGGCCATCGGCATGGTCGTAGAACGCATTGCGCAAAGCAAGTTCCAGGATTCGACACTGATCTTCATCATCGAAGACGATGCTCAAAATGGCGCGGACCACGTCGACGCCCGGCGGAGCATCGCCTATGTCGTGGGCCCCTATGTGCGCCAGCATGCGCTCGTCTCGACCCGGTACACAACGGTCAGCATGTTGCGCACGATCGGCTCGGTCCTGGGGCTGGCTCCCCTTGGCCTCAACGACGCGATGGCATCGCCCATGGCGGACGTATTCGATCTTCAGCAGAAGGCGTGGACCTACCGCGCGACGGCCGCGCAGGCCTTGGCCGCGACGAAATTGCCGATTTCCCCCGCGCGGTTCGCGCCGGGCGCCGCTACTTCGGCAATGACGCGTCCCCCGCGCAGCGCGGCCTATTGGGCCGAAGCGATGCGCGGCCAGGATTTCAGCAGCGAGGACAAGCTTGACACGGCCGCCTTCAATACGGCGCTGTGGCGGGGCCTGGGCGACGGCCCCGAGCCGGTGGCGCGCGATGGCCGCGATCTGCGTGCCAGCCGTTCCGACCTGCTGGTTCGATCGGACCCTGCGCACGACTGATCGACGGATTTGATGCGCGCGGCGCAGGGGTTGCCGATCGGCGGGACAAGAGGGTCCGCCGGGTTTCGGCCGCTCGTTAAAAGGATAATGGTAACCCCGCAAGAGGGCGTCCGGTGCCCGGGCGACGGCAACCTCCCCCTGGCAGGCGCTGCCCGCGGCCAGCCGGCGACCGCTAGGCGGCGCGGGCAAAATGCGGTAGATATCCGCCCATTGGGGGCTGCGGTGAGCGTTGCGCGTCAGGCTGTCTGTGTAAACATTGCTTTTGCGGCGCTGGCGATGCTGTCGGGTGCAACGGCCGTGCGCGCACAAAGCCCGGACATGCCACCCCGCACGCGCGTGGGTGACGCATTTTATCCTGCATATCCGCGCCTTGTCCTGCAGTCGCAGAATCTGGGCGGACAGGATGTGGCAGCCTGGACCTGGGACGACAAGTTCGTCGTCACGGCCAATGCCTTCGGGCGGACGGTGTTCGTGTGGGAAGTCGCGACAGGGCGATTGATCAACAAGATTGCGTTCCCGACCCTTGCCGCCAGCGACCTGGTCGAGCCCTGGCAGATGGAGATCGACAAGGCGGGCAAGATGACGCTTCGCGTCAACCTGCGGTCGAACGACACCGGCTTTTGCCGCAATTCGGAATTCTCCTATCCCTTGGGCAAGGCCGGCATCTGGACCCGCAAGGACTCCCCCGACGACGGTGCACCATGCCTCACGGACGGATCGGCCGACGAATTTCCCAAGTCGCACAACGGCCTGCTGACGCTTTCGAGCGGCGGCAGTGGACAGGGCATCGCAGCGCATCTGGCCGATAACAGCCTGCAGGTGCTCGACGCCGGGGGGCGCGTCGTCCAGCGCCTGGAAAAGCCGCCGCCGCTAGCCTTTCGCCACGCGGCGCTGTCGCCCAATGCCCGGACGATGGCGATGATCGTCGATGCCGCGCCGATCGGTGCCATCAGCCTGTTTGCGACGCTGGCAGGCGTGCCCGGTGCCAACAGGACGCAGGTCATGCTGTTCGACCTGCCGACCGCCGCTCACCTCAAACCTTTCGCGGTCGACGGCTTTTACGGGCGGGTCGCGTGGCTCGACGCGAAGCGCGTCCTGCTGACCCAAAACTACCAGAGCAATGCGCGCGGCGAGCCAAATGGTCGCGCCGGCGATCTGCGCGCGCCGACGCCGGCGCGGATCATCGATACGGCTACGGGCACACAGGTTGGTCCGGACATCGCCGACCATTGTTTTGTCGTGCCGTTGAAGGGCGACGTCCTTGTCGGCGCAGGGCTGTCGAACTGCTGGGACGACGCCAGCGACGCGCGCGGCCTCATGCGCTACGACCCGGGCAGCGGCTGGCGGACGCTGGACGAAGCGGGTTTCAAGGGACGGCATATCGTGAAGCTGGCACCGTCGCCCGACGGCAGCCGGGTCGCCGTCCTGTCGGAATCGCCCACGACCGCGACGGCGGCGGGCGCGCTCGACCTGGCGACCTTCGATGCGACGTCGGGCGCCGCTATCGCGCGGACCCCGCTTGCCGGTTATGAAACGAGCGCGCAACTGGCCTATGCGCCGGATGGTCAGTCGGTTGTCGCGACGCTCGACGGGCGCCACTTCGCCTGGCGCGCGGGCAACCCGCCGGCCGAGATCGGGCTCGGAACGCCGCCCGCGCTGGCGTTCACGCAACCAAGTGTCCCGGTCGACGGCCAGAATTGGTACGAATTCGACGAGGCCGACATGCGCGTCTCCTCGATCAGCCTGCGGGGCGGGCCGGGGCCAAGGTCGATACTCATGTTCGACAATGTCGTCGCCGCCGGGTTGATGCCCGATGCACCGATTTATTGGGCGGTCACCTCGATCGACGGACTCAAGTTCTGGCCCGCGTCGTCCGGCGGAGGAAGCGGGCGGTTCGAGACGATCTCCACCTGGCTGATCCCGGAGGGGCATTATTTCACGATGACGCCCGACCGGCGCTACGACACCGACCTCGGCGGTGACAGCGATCGATTCCGCTGGATCGTGACGGACACCCCGTTCGAATCGCTGGGCCCGCAAACCTTCATGCGCGACTATTTCGAACCGCGTCTCGCCAGCCGCGCCCTTGCGTGCATGAAGGACGATAATTGCGACCAGCATTTCAAGGCCGTGCCCTCGGTCGTCCTGCTCAATCGGGCCCTTCCCACGGTCGAGGTCACGCGCGTGGCGCCCGGGCCGAGCGCTGATACGGCCCTGGTGACAGTTGCTGCACGACCGGGAAGCAAGCCTGGAGCGAAGTTCGGCAAGACGTCCAGTGCGATCTACGACCTGCGCCTGTTCCGCGATGGCAATCTTGTCGCGCGGCTGCCGGGAACGCCCGACCGTGCCGCGCTTTCCCTGGATGCGTGGCGTGCCGCCAACCTGGTGCCTACAGGCCCGGATGGTGTCGCACGCTACAGCCGGCTCGTCGCGCTCCCCACGGGCGCGGACGTGAAGCAGGTGCGGTTCAGCGCCTATGCGTTCAACGAGGACCGGATCAAAAGCGAGACGGCTGCCGCGGTCTATGATCGTCCGGCGACGACGGTGCGCGCGCGGCGCGCCTTTGTCCTGACCATCGGGATCGATGCCTATGAGGATCCGCGCCTGTCGCTGCGGTTTGCGGCGCGCGACGCCGATCTGATTTCCGAGCGGCTCGCCGCCCTACCAGGATTTGCGCCCGGCGACGTGCATCGCGCCGCGCTGACGGCGCCGGCAATTGCGCAAGGCAAGCCGCGCCGAGTCTCGAAAGAAACCATTGCCGCCGCCTTCGGCATTCTCGCCGGAGCGCCGCGCGAACCGCTGGTCGAAAAGCTCGAGCGAGCAGGGTTCGGCGACGCCACTGCCCTTGAAGCGGCGCGTCCCGACGACCTTGTCGTCATTGCCTATGCGGGGCACGGCTGGGCCGACAAGACCGGCAATTTCTATCTGATCCCGAGCGATGCCAGAGCGATCGACCCCGGTACGCCGCCCGATACCTCGGGTTTCGTTTCGGCAGTCGACCTCAGCAACTGGCTGCGCGGTGTCGATGCGGGTCAAATCGCGTTGATCATCGATGCGTGCAATTCGGCGGCCAGCGTCGACAGCGCCGGGTTCAAGCCGGGCCCGATGGGCGACGCCAACCTCGGCCAGCTGGCTTTCGACAAGGGCATCCGCATCCTCGCCGCCACGCAGAACGCCGATGTGGCGCTCGAGGACGCCAAGCTGGGCCATGGCCTGCTCAGCTGGGCCTTGGCGGGCGAGGGACTGAGTGCCGATGGCTTCGGGCGTGCCGACCTCGACAATGACGGCGCGATCACACTGGACGAATGGCTTCGCTATGCAACCGAACGCCTGCCGGGCCTGAGCGAGGACGTGCGGCTCAAGCGCTACGCCGCACTGGCGACGCGCGATTTCGACCTGGTGCCGCTCGTCCCCGTCGAGAAGCCGAAGCCGCAGGAGCCGGCGCTGTTCGATTTCACCGGGCGACCAAGCGGGATCGTGCTGCGGCGACGGACGCCATGAAGCGCGCCCTGCTGTCCCTGTTGTTCCTGCTCGTGTTCGCGCTGCCGCTGCGCGCCGAGGCGGGGACGATCCGCAGCATCTTCGTCGGGATCGATCGCTACCGCTACTCGCGCGACCATGTGCCCGAGAACGACTTCGACGATCTGGAGGGGGCCGTCAGCGACGTCGGTCGAATCAAGGCCGCGCTACGGGCGGCCTATGGCATCGACACCGGCCCCGCCGCCGAGCGCGGCTGCCCGCGGAACGCCGGCCTCTCCGTCACGCTCACCAACGACTGCGCGACCAAAAAGGCCGTGCTGGCAGCCCTCGGCCGCCAGATCGCAGCATCGAAGAAGGGCGACACGGTGATTTTCTTTTTCGCCGGCCATGGCTCGCAAACCGACGACGGATCATTGCAGACGCAAGTGACGGGCCGCAACAGCACCATTTTGCCGGTCGATGCGCGAAGCCCCGACGCCATCGAACAGGGCGATATTCTCGATCACGATATTCGCGTCATCATCAATACGGCCGTGCGCAAGGGCGTGAATTTCGTGACGATCTTCGATTCCTGTCACTCGGCCACGGGCGCGCGGGGCATGGCCCCGGTCGGCCGCGCGCGTGGCGCGCCGGCTCTTCACGTCGCGCCGGCGCCCGACGTCGAGGTTGCTCCCGGCCCCGGCTACTGGGTCCACTTCGGCGCCTCCACCGATGACGAGAAGTCGTATGAAGTGCCGATCTCCGGGGGACGCCATGGCGGCGTTTTC
The DNA here is from genome assembly GCA_965249705.1 of Sphingomonas sp. GTDB lineage: Bacteria > Pseudomonadota > Alphaproteobacteria > Sphingomonadales > Sphingomonadaceae > Sphingomonas_O. The sequence goes on from CBDFMO010000013.1 coordinate 890,768, forward strand.
ACTGACGCGTTCGTCCGCACGATCGCCCAGCCGCGGCTGGCGGGCGCCACCTATGGCGACATTGCGACCGCGGTTCAGCTCGCGGTGCGCGATACCGGGCGTACAAACCAGCACCCGCAGATCGAAGGCGCGCTCAACGCATCGCTCGGCGGCGCCAACAGCAACGTGGCGCTCGTCGATGTCGAAGCGAGCGGCCTGTCCGGCAAGCTCTTGGGCGGGCGCCTTGCCGGCGTGACGATGGGATCGGTCTACGCCCTGTTTGCCGACCGTGCGGGCGCGATCGCCGCGACGCCCCAGCCGCTCGCCAAGGGCACAGTCACCGCGCTCGACGACTTTAACGCTACGCTGACCCTCGATCGCGCGGCGACCGGTCTGCTGCGTGCGCGCGAGACCGAGCACGCCTTTGGCGACCGCCAGTTGCGACTTGGCTTTATGATGCGCGAAGGCGAGGCAGCCGAATTCAGGCACGATCTGTCCTCGCTCCCCTTTCTCAGCTTCGAAGGAGCGCCGCAGCTGATCCTGGCTTTCGCCCCGGGCGGCGAAGGGATGCGCTATGTGCTGACCACGCCCGATGGCGTCTATGTCGAAACATTGCCCGAACTGGTGCCTGCCCAGGTCGGGAGAGAAATCGTCGTCGATCGCCGCGGCCTGATCGACGCCCTGACCGCCGCGCTCAGGCGCGTTGCCCGCGTTCAGGCGATGCTGGCGCTGCGCAGCGACCCGGGCAAGGGCGACATCGACTTCTGCGTCGACAATCTGGACCCGACCGCAGCGCCATGCGCGCCGGTGACCGGCCGACATGGGCGTGTGCTCAAGACGGACAAGCCGGTGCGTGTACGTGTCGTCAACGCGACCGACCGGCCGCGACACTTCTACGTCTTCGGCATCGACGCCCAGTTTCATGTCCAGCAGATCTTGCCGATCGTGGGGGTCATCGACGAAGCCTTGCCGGCTCGCCGGATGCTGCCGCAAAACCAGCAGATAACGCCCCGTTCGGAGGGCCATTATCTTTTCATGGTGCTTGCCAGCGACACACCGATCAACGCCGCGGCGCTCCAGCAAAATGACGGCGCCCGCAGTGCCGAAGCGTGCGGATCGACGCTGGCGCGATTGCTGTGCGACGCCAGCGGCGGCACCCGTGATGCGACGTTGCCGACCGTCGGCGACTGGAACGCCATCGTGCTGCCCGCCACCGTCGTTGCACCCGGCGATCCGATGCTCGAGGAGACCCGCCCATGAGCCGCGCATTGCTTGCCCTGGCGATCGCAATAGCCCCGTTGACCGCGCTGCCTGCGCAGACAACGCCCGCGGGGCCGACGCCTGTGCCCGACGCAACACCGGATTCCGGCGACGGTCGCGTCGTGGGGGGCGTTCGCGCCGATCCGGGCTCGGCACCGTGGCAGGCGGAGATCTTCACCGTGGTGCCCTATACGCAGGCCGAGATCGAAGCCGACAAGGGCATAGTCAGGCTGAACGCCGACGCAGGATCTCACCTTGCCGAACGCGAACCCTGGGATCGCGACCACCGCTGCGGTGCTGTCTACATCGGCGACAACTGGCTTTTGACCGCCGCGCATTGTGTCTACCGGCCCGACGTCGATTTCCTGAAGGCGCGCAAGGTGCGGCTCGGGACACAGACGATCAGCGGCAATCGCGGCCAGGTCTTTTCGGTCGACCGCGCCGCCTATCACAAGGACTATGTGGCTGGAGGCAGCTTCCCCAACGACATCGCGCTGATCCACATCGCCCGTCCTCGACGAAGCGCAGCTTTCGACCCGAAGCGGGTACGCCAGGTAGCTTTGCCCTCGGCGAGCGACCGGCCGTTGACCGATTATGACAGCTTGCGCGTGACCGGTTGGGGCATGATGCTGCCCATGGACCCGGGGCGCCAGATCATGGCCCGCGACAACCGGACAGTGAACGTCAATTCGGCCGAGCTGCAGCAGGTTGCCGTGTCGGCGCTGCCTGGCACGTTGTGTGCCAATGTCGGGCCGGACATCGACCCCAGGCGGACAGTCTGCGCCGGCTTTGTCGATGCCGCCAGGAAACTGCCGGGCGGCAGGGACGTGTGTAGCGGCGACAGCGGCGGACCCCTGACGCGCGACCCCGACAGGCCGGGTGGGGAACGCCTGCTCGTCGGAATCGTGTCTTCGGGGCGCGGCTGTGCCCGTCCGGGGAGTCCAGCGATTTACACCCGTGTTTCCTTCTTCCTCGACTGGATCGAGCGCGCCAAGACGGCACCGCCCGGCAAGGTCACCCCGATGTGAGCGGTACGGAGGAACCTGGTCTGGCGAGCCCACTGGACGACGCGGGCAGCAAGACCGTCTTCATCAGCTATGCGCGGGCGGACCGGCAGCGCGTCCGCCCGATTGCCGACGCGCTGACGGCAGCCGGATACGAAGTCTGGTGGGATATCATGATCGAGGGCGGCGCCGCCTTCGCCCGCACGATCGGCGCGCAGCTCCAGGCCGCCGATGCGATCGTCGTCGTGTGGTCGACGACGTCGGTCGTGTCGGACTGGGTGCGCGACGAAGCCGATCTTGCCCGCCAGCGCGGTCGGCTGGTCCCGGTCTTGCTCGACGGCACGCCGCCACCGCTCGGATTCGGCCAGTACCATGCCATCGACCTGTCGAGATGGCGCGGCAACCCGCGCGCGTCGGAGATTGCCAGCGTCAGCGCGGCGATCGCCGAGGTCAGTGGTAGCGCCCCCCGGCAGCGTCCCGTGCCGAAGCGCGGCGTGACCTCGCGCCGTACCGCGCTGCTTGCAGGCGGCACGGTGGTCGCGGTCGGCACGACCGGTGCCCTGATCGCCTTCAATCCCTTTGCCAAACGTGTCGAAGCCAACAGCGTGGCGGTACTGCCCTTTGCCAACCTGAGCGGCGACCCCGGGCAAGCTTATTTTTCGGACGGACTCGCCGAGGAAGTGCGCGCCGCGCTGGCACGTAACGGCCGGCTGAAGGTCGCGGCACGCACGTCGTCCAACCTGGTTCGCGATCTGCAGGAAGACGCAAAAACCGTCGCGAAAAAGCTCGACGTCGCGTTTCTCCTCGAGGGAAGTGTCCGCAAAGGGGGTGACGTCGTGCGCGTCGCCGCCGAACTCATTGATGCAAAGACCGGTTTCAGCAGTTGGTCGCAGACGTTCGATCGACCGATCGCCAACGTCCTGACGGTCCAGACCGACATTGCCAACACGGTGGCGCGCGCGCTTGCCGTGCGCGTCGATCCCGCATCAAAGGCAACGGGTGCCACCACCGATCCGGGAGCCTATGACGCATTCCTGCGGGCGCGAGCGCTTTACAACGCCGATGCCGGCGAAGCATCCGACCGGGCGGCGCTCGCGCAGATCGATGCGGCGCTTGCCCGCGACGCCAATTATGCGGCGGCCCTGGCGCTGAAGGCGCGCATCCAGGCGCTGATCGCCGATCAATATGCAAGCGCCGGCGGGCTGCGCGCCGCCTATGATGCCGCGATCGCTACGGCAAGGCGTGCGGCAACGGCTGCGCCCGACCTGGTCGATACCGAGCTCGCGCTGGGCAACACGCTTTTCAGCGGTCGGGTAGACGTCAAGGGGGCGCGCCGCCCGTTCGAACGCGCGGCGCAATTGGGCGCAGGCGACGCCGATGTGCTGATTCCCTGTGCTTTCTACTTTGCGATGACCCAGCGCGTCAGCGATGCCCAACGTGCGGCGGTGCGTGCGCGGGAACTCGACCCGCTCAATGCGCGCGCCTGGCGCATCATGGGAACGGTCGACTATGCGCGGCGGGCCTATGCATCTGCGATCGGATATTACGACCAGGCGATCCGGATCGCGCCCAAGCTCGGCTTCGCCCGCGCGATGAAGGCAAACGCACTCCTGCTGCTTGGCCGGGCAGCCGAAGCCCGGGTGGCATGTGCTGCAGAGCCGATCGACCTGTTTCGGCAGACGGGGCTCGCGATCATCGAGCGAAAGCTCGGTCGAGTCGCCGAGGCCGAGGCCGCACGCGCTGACCTCGTCGCCCATCTGGGTGACAATTCGCTCTACCAGCAGGCTGAAATCGCTGCCCAATGGGGCGACCTGAACGGTGCGATGGCAACGTTGCTGCGCGCGCGCGCTGCAGGCGATTCGGGCCTCAGTTATCTGGCGACCGATCCGCTGCTCGACCCGGTCCGCGGGCGACCCGAATTTTCGGCTTTGCTAAAGTCGCTTGGATTTGTTTAAGTGCGTAACGAAACCTAGGGGGACTGACTCATGAAGAAGATCGCAGCCGGATTTTTGATCGCGACATCGCTGGTTGCCCTCGCTGGGTGCAAGAAACCCAAGAAGCCCGACGCCGTAAACGCGACCGCGCCGGTCGAGACGGTAGCCGGCAATAACATGTCCGCCGCCATGACGAACGCCAGCGACAATGCGTCCAACGCGATGACGAACGCCAGCGGCAACGCCTCGAACGGTATGACCCAGGCCGACAACAAGGCGTCCACTACCCCCTTTGGCAGCAACGGCGGTCATTGAGCCGACCTTAACCCGGCAGCGCAAGCGGCCGGGCGTGATAGGTCTGTAGCCAGCTGTCGAGGTCGGCCGTCAACAGGTCGGTCGCGCGGCCGACGCGGCGACGAAGCGTATCGAAGCCGAGCGCATCGGCTTCGATCGCGCGGCGCAGCGGTTCAAGATGGTGGACCAGTGCCTCGTTGCGCTCGGCAATGCCGGCGAATTCGCCTTGCATGCGAATACCGTAGATCGCGGCGCCCAGTGCCGGGAGAGCGGCGCTGCCGATCGTCAGCAGCGTCAGGATCCAGTGTTCGAGCGACTCGTCGGCGACATGCAGGCGCATGCCCGAGGCCGCCTTCAGCGTCAGCGTGAGGACGCAGATCAGCGCGGTCGCGCCGAACAGCACCAACCCAAGCCGGTGCAGCCGGTGTTCGAGCCGGTGCATGCGCGTCGCATCGCCCGACAGATAGGCGATCTGCTCGTCGATAAGGGCCAGGAGGTCGTCGCGGATCCGCGCCAGATAGGGCGTATCGACGCGCACCGATGGCAAGCCCAGCACCCGCGCCGTGGTGCGGACCTGCCACCCGACCCAGGCGCTCGACCGCGCACCGTCGGTCCGCAGATCGAGGTCGCCGAGCTTGCACGAGAGACCCAGGCAGCGCAGCCGTTCGGCCAGGTTGCGATTGTCGAGCCAGCGCCGGTGCCAGCCCGCCCGATTTCCGGTGTAGGTCACCGCCAGGATCGTGCCGATGGTCGCGAGCTCAAGGCCAACCAGTATCGGCTTCGCCGCCGAAGGCAGTATGAAGCTGAGCAGTGACAGGATCACAGCGAGTGCCGCCAGGGTGAAGTTCATCACATAGCCGCTGCGGAACAGCTGTGCCGCGTCGGCCGCTGCGGCATCCGCTCGGGCATAATGCGGCTTCAGATATGTGGCGATACGGCCCGGCAAGCCGGTCTGCTCGTCCGACCGGTCATCGGGGCGTGGACGTGGCCGTACGAAATCGGACCGCCGAACGCGCCGGATGCCCAGCAGCATGAGGAAGAGGGGATAGGCGAAGGCGATCGACCAGCGCGGCGCCTTCAGGCCGGCAAGCCCATCGTCATCGGGCTCGCGGACCAGGCTCTCGATCAGCGGATCGAGCGCGTCGAGCCCTTGGCGCGGCACCGTGTCGATCGTGTGCTGCCCGAGGTCGTGGTCCTCGAGACCCGACCAGAGCAGCTCGAGCGCCTCCAGCGCGCCGGGATCGACGCGGATGACGGGGATGCCCGATGTGACCGCTTCTGCAACGATTTGTGCTGCACCGCCCCGCCCACGCAAGGGCTCCCCGTCCCATACGGCGACCAGGATATCGCTCTGCGCCAGCACGACGCGCCCGGCGCGCTCATAGGCGACGGCTGCATCGCCACCGGCATCGCGGTCACCCGGAAGCTCGAACACCGAGCGCGCCGAGCCCTGTTCCTGCTCGAATGCACTGCGCGCCGGCCCTTCCGCGAAATCGCGCAGATAATCTTCGGACTTGAAGGGCAGCACGACGTCCAGCACCCACCCGCGAGACAGGGCCGCCCGAGCCGCGATGCTGTCGGCGCCGTCGGCAATGCTGCTGATCATGACGAGCGTGGGCGCCCCGCACCCGCGCGCGGCCAGCTCGATCCGGCCAAGGACAGTCGAGATCGCGTCGGCGAGCCGGTCGGTGTCGAGATCACCGAGCCGTTCGAGCCGATGTCCTGTCACGCCAATGTGCAGCGCGGGCTGGATTGATGCCGTTGCCGCGTCGCTGCTTCGAGCAGGGGATGTCGGCGCGGCAGTCACGGGCGCATCGTAGATAGCCCGGCAAGGGCCGGTCAATCGCTGCAAGACATTTCCGGAAAAACGTAACGCAGGCGTGACGGCCGTCACGCGCAACGTCGGTCGTCCCGGCCTAATCCGGTTTCGCCAGACAGGCACAACCCGAGCAGAAGGACCAAGACAATGACCCGCACCCTCAAGAACCTGACCCTCGCCGCCGTTGCCATCGCCGCTTTCGCCAGCCCCGCGCTGGCGCAGTCGACGCCTGACGGCGCGCCTTCCGTCCAGCTGAAAGCCGCTGGTTATGATCTTTCCAGCCCCCAGGGCGTTGCCGCGCTGACGCGCAAGGCCCGCACGGCGGCTGCCCTAGTCTGCCAAGTCGGCGGGGACCGCGATCTCGGTCGCGTGATGACCGCAAATCGCTGCTTCAACCTGGCCGTTGCCGACGCAAACCGGCAGATCGAAGCGCTGCGCCTGGTCCGGATGGCCCGCCGCGCGGACCAGCAAGTCGCCGCCGTCGACGTGACCAAGCTGCCCGACGGCAAATAACCCGATTTGGTTACCCGATGAAGTATATCGGGGGAAGGAGCCTTGCCGCGCGACCCGGCAAGGCTCCTTCGATTCGTCATGATCGCTGCGTTTTGCTAGCGCAGGATGCGTGAAGGTGTTTCCCTGCCCATGATGCCAATAATTTCCGGCGTGCCGAGCTTGTCGGCAATCATCACGGCAGCACGGGCGGGCAGTCTGGACTATGCCCGCGGCCTGTTTCTCGCAGGCGGCTATGAGGGGCGCGATGACGACCCTGGCGCGCTTGCCGTCAAGGGACGCCTTCTCAAGGATCTCGCTCTGCGGTCACCGGCGGGAGACCGACAGGCGAAGCTTGCCGATGCCGCGGCAGCTTACGCTGCCGCGGACAGGCTCGCCCCACAGCCCTACACGCGCATCAACATGGCGACCCTGACGCTGCTGGCAGGCGACAGGGCGAAGGCGGCTGCGATCGCAGGCGATTTGCTGGACTGGCTCGACGCCGATACCGGCATTGCCGAGACTCCCTATTACCTGGCGGCGACGCGCGCCGAGGCCCTTCTGCTGTGTGGAAATGCGGCCGCGGCCGAAGTTGCGCTGGAGGCCGCTTTTGCGGCCGACCCCGACGGTTGGACAGACCATGCCTCGACGCTGCGCCAGCTGCGGCTGATCCTTGCCGCGCTCGGCGCGCCTGATCTGTGGCTCGACCGGTTTCGCCCGCCCTGCTCGTTGCACTTTGCCGGGCATCTCGGCGTCGCGCCGGGAAGCGGCCTGGGTGAACAGGTCGCCCGGTTCATTGCCGAAAAGCGCATCGGCTTCGGCTATGGCGCGCTGGCGGCGGGGTCCGACATCATCATTGCCGAAGCGCTTCTGGCGGCCGGCGCGGAAGTCCACCTGGTGCTGCCCGTTGCGGCGGACACCTTTCGTCGGCAGTCGGTGGCGCCCTATGCTGCCGAGTGGGCGACACGGTACCAATATTGCCTGGACGCGGCGACAAGCGTGCGCGAGCTGACGCAAGTCAGTGGCGACTACGAACCGCTGGCAACCGCGCTTGCGGCCGATGTCGCCATGGGATCGGCCGTGCTGAACGCACGGATGCTCGACAGCGAGGCCGTCCAGTTGCTTGTCGTCGATGACGGGCCAGCGCCATTCGGATCCGGCCTCGCCACGGCACGCGACGGAATCCGCTGGGCCGCAACGGGGAGCCCGCAGCGCGTGATCGTGCATCCGCGCCAGGCCGACATACCTGCCTCGGGCGCACGGGCGACGCCGGAAGGGCGTCCGGACCGACGCCTGGCGGCCATGCTTCTCATCGCTTTTGCCGGCCTCGACACGCTCGACGACAGCGCCTTTGCCGAGATCGTCGACTCGATGCTCGTGCCGCTGCGCAACTCGATCGGCCGGATGGTTGTCCAACCCGATATTGTCTTGCCCGCCGGCAACGCACGCATTGTCGGCTTTGCGGATCCCGGGGCAGCCTGGCGCTTCGGCCAAGCCCTGCTGTCGAGCCACGCCGGTCCTCTGCCGATGTGCATCGCAGGTCATTACGCGCTTGCCCATTGGCTCGACGCGCCGCCCGCTCTGGTCGGCCCGGCCATCGTCGAGCTCGAACGCATCGTCGCGCGCGCGATGCCGGGAGTCGTGACGGTCAGCGAGACGTTTGCCTCGGCATTGTCGGTTTGCGATGCCCCTGCCGCGCAGGCGGAGTGGATTGGCGAGCTCGACGATGGGGCGCGCCTTTTTGCCCTGACGCCTCAGTAGATCAGCGCCTCAAGCCGATGAGGCGCGACGATGGTCAGCGAGGAGTCGTCGCGTCGAATGATGCCGCGCTTCTGCAGCGCGCTGATGGCGCGCGAAACGGACTCGCGGGTGCTTTGCACAGATAGGGCAAGCGACGCGAGGACAGGCGCGGGCCGGATGGTCATGTCCGGACTGGCGCGCGCCTGTCGCAGGAGTTCGGCATGGACGCGCCCCGCGGCCGACAACGTCGCACCCTCGACAAGTCGCCGCGTCGTGGCCCCGAGCCTAGCGACCAGCAATCGCGACACGGCAAGCGCGATGCAGCTGTAATTGTCCATCAGCGCCAAGAAGACATGGCGTTCGAATGCCCCGGCTTCGACCGGCTCCACAGCTGCGATTTCATGCAGGCCCGCCGCGGCATCGAACAGCGCGCCTTCGCCGAAGATGGCGCCGGTCGTAAACACCTCGATCACGACGAGCCGGCCGTCGACGGCATAGGCCAGCATGCGCGCGCTGCCGGCGATCAGGATGAAAAGCTGCCCGGGCAACGTGTCGCCGCCGACAATCGTCGCGCGCGCAGGATAATGGCGATATGCTGCCTTGGCGGCAACGACGCGCGCCAGTGCCGCGTCGCACCCCAGCGCGATGGCGACAACGTCGGGCGCGTCGGCAGGCATGATGTCGGCCATGCAGGAAGCTGAGCACCGCTCGGCCCCGCAGGTCAAGGCGGCCGCCCCGTTACGGCCCGCCCGCTGCTGCTTTTCTCAAATGTCCAGGCACCATCCGGAACCGACGGCATCGCCAAACGTAGGTGCGCCGCGGGGTCGCCAAGGAACGTGCCATGACTGATACCATTGTTCGTTCGCCCCGGCACATGCTCGGCAGCGAGGCGCATCCGCTCTATGCCATGCTCTTGCCCATTCCAGTCATATGCTTTGTCGGCGCGCTGGCGAGCGACCTCGCTTATGTCGCGAACCCGGACATGATGTGGATCGATTTCTCAAGCTGGCTGCTGCTGGCCGGACTGACCGGCGGCGGTCTTGCGGGGCTGGTCTTGATCATCGACATGGTGCGGCTGGGCCGCGACCGGCCTGGCGCGCTGGTGACGCACTTCGCGCTACTCCTCGCGGCCTGGGCAGTCGAGGTCTTCAACTCCCTAATCCACGCCCGCGACGGCTGGACAGCGATCGTCCCCACCGGGATCACATTGTCGGCGCTTGCCGCGGTTCTCAGCCTCGGCGCGGGATGGTTCTGGCAATCGGCGCGCTACGCCCGAACGGGAGGTGTTTCATGAACCGCGCTTTCTTCATTGCTGCGGCGATGCTGCCACTGGCCGCATGCGGCGGGGAAGCCGTCGATCCGCACAGCCAATATGGTGCCGATCCTGTTCTGCCTGCGCCGCACGAGCAGCTTGTCGCCGATGTCGGCGTCTATCCGGTCGTCGGCTGGCGACCGGGCGAAACACCCAACGTCCCCGCCGGCTTCCGCATCGACCCGTTCGCCACCGGCCTGAACAACCCCCGCAACGTTCTGCCGCTGCCGAACGGCGATACGCTCGTCGTCGAGTCGAAATATGAGGGCAGCGAGCCGCTGCAACGGCCCAAGGACCCCATCCGCGACTGGATCATGTCGTTTGCGCATGGCCCCGCGAAGAGCAGCGGTGCCGGAAACCGTATCACCCTGTTGCGCGATGTTAACGGCGACAGCCGGCCCGAAGGGCGGTCGGTTCTGGTCGACGGGTTGAATGCGCCGTTCGGGATCGCCGTCACGGGCGGCTATCTCTATGTCGCGAACACGGACGCGATCGTCCGTTATCCCTTCACCCCGGGCCAGACGCGCATCACCGCGCCACCGACCAAAGTGGTCGACCTGCCCGGCGGACCCATCAACCACCACTGGACAAAAAGCCTGACAGCGAATGCTGACGGATCGCGTCTCTATGTCGGCATCGGATCGAACAGCAATGCGATGGAACGCGGCGCCGAGGCCGAGAAGAACCGGGCCCGCGTGCTCGAGGTCGATCCCGTTTCCGGCCAGACGCGCGTCCTGGCCACCGGCCTTCGCAATCCCAATGGACTGACGTTCTACCCCGGCACCAACACGCTATGGGCCGTCATCAACGAGCGTGACGAGCTGGGACCGAACCTGGTGCCCGATTACATGACCTCCGTGACGCCCGGCGCCTTTTACGGCTGGCCTTACAGCTATTACGGGCAACATGTGGATCCCCGGGTGCGACCCCAGCGGCCTGAAATGGTCGCGCGCGCGATCCGGCCGGATTATGCGCTCGGTTCGCACGTCGCAGCGCTCGGGCTCACATTCTATCCCGGGGGCAGCTTTCCGGCCGCTTTCAAGGGCGGGGCATTCGTCGGCGAGCATGGCAGCTGGAACCGGACGACGCCGAACGGGTACAAGGTCGCCTTTGTCGGGTTTCGCGACGGCCGCCCGGTCGGCCCTCCGCAGGATTTCGTGAGCGGGTTCCTGAAGGATGGCAAAGCGCGGGGCCGCCCCGTCGGCGTTGCCACCGATCGAACCGGCGCGCTGATCGTGGCCGACGATGTCGGCAATACCGTCTGGCGAGTCAGCTATCCCTCGACGCAATCCGTGCGGGCCACGGCCCGAGCGGCGGCTGGGGAAAGGGCGGGCGCCTGACCGCTCAGGGACGGGGCACGTCTTCGCGCTTCCCCGCTTCCTCGCGTCGGGTTGGCGCTGGCCCGGCCGAGAACCCGTCGCGACCGAGTCGAAGGTCTATCTTCTCGCCGGCAATGTCCGAACGCAGCGTCACGCCCTGACCATTTTCGATCTGCAGCTGGGTGTCGTTGCCAAGCGGTATGGCGATATCGGACGGTATCTCGGGGAGGGCCTCCACCGGCTTCGCCGCCGGGGCAGCGATGCGGGCCTCCGGGATGGCCCCCATCATGAAGTCGCGCCAGATTTGCGCGGGGATCGTCCCCCCGTTGATGCCCTTGAGCGGGGTATTGTCGTCGTTGCCGATCCAGACGCCGACCACCAGATCCCCGGCAAAGCCGACGAAAAGTGCGTCACGATTGTCCTGGCTGGTGCCGGTTTTCCCATAGGCGTCGATGCCGAGCCTGGCGCGGCGCCCTGTGCCGTCCGTTACGACCGTGCGCAACAGATCAAGCAGCATGTCGTGCTGGGTGTCGCCGAAGCTGCGCCTGACGGCCAGGAGCCGGTCGAGCAGGCCTGGGTCGGGCTGTTCGACGGCATGGGGGAGTATTGGCCAGCGTCCGGCGGCGACCGCCGCATAGGCCGATGTCAGTTCGAGCAGGCTGACGCCTGATGACCCCAATGCCAGCGTCGGGTCCGCCGCCAGCGGGCTGGCGAGGCCCAGGTCGCGCGCGGCGCGGATCACCTTGTCCGGGCCCAGCTGGCGGTACAACCGCACGGCGGCCACATTGCTCGAACGCGCAAAGGCCTGTCGCAGCGTAATCTGCCCGCGATAATGCGCGCTGCTGTTCTTCGGCCGGTAGCCGCCCTCGACGATCGGGCTGTCGTCCACCAGCGAATCAGGGGTCATGCCGTCGCGCAGTGCGGCCAGGTAGACGAACAGCTTGAAGGTCGAGCCCGGTTGCCGCCGCGCCTGCGTCGCCCGGTTGAACGGCGAGGCGTCATAGCTGCGCCCGCCGATCATCGCGACGACATCTCCATTGGTGCGCATCGCAACGAGCGCGACCTGCGCCTTCCCCAACGGTGCACGCGCGATTGCGGCGCGCGCGAGCCGTTGCAGCCGCGTATCGAGTGTCGTCGTGATCGTGGCATCGCCGTAGGCATCCTCGGCTTTCGCGCGCGCCTGGGGCATGGCCCAGTCGGCGAAATAGGTTCCCGTGGGCAATTGGCGCCGGTTGTAGAGGTCAAGTGTCGCCGGGCTCGTCTGTGCCGCGCGCGCAGGCGTGATTGCGCCCGTTTCCGCCATGGCGGCGAGCACCAGCCGCGCGCGTGCCTGGGCGCCCGCAAGATTGCGCGACGGCGCCAGTTGCGAGGGCGCCTTGACGAGGCCCGCCAGCATCGCCGCCTGGGCCAAGGTCAACTGCTCCGGCGGGCGATTGAAATAATGGCGGGCCGCCGCGCGCAGGCCATAGACGTTGTCGCCGAAATAGGCGTTCGACAGATAGCGCTCCAGGATCTCGTTCTTTGTCAGCCAGCCCTCCAGCCAAAAGGCGATCAGCATTTCGCGTGCCTTGCGCGAGAGATTGCGGTCGGCCGAGAGGAACGTCATTTTCGCAAACTGCTGGGTTATGGTGCTGCCGCCCTGGGTGCCGCGCCCCCGCAGGTTGTTCCAGAGCGCGCGGGCAAGGCCGCGGGGATCCACGCCCCAATGGCTGTAGAAGCGCCGGTCCTCGATCGCGATGAATGCCTGCGGTACGTGCCGGGGCAGGCTGGCAAGCTTCACCGGCCGATCGACGATCGCCCCGTTGCGCGCGATCGGCTGGCCGTCGGCCGCAAGCAAGGTAACGCTGGGCGGGACCATGGGCTGTAAGGACTTCGACAGCGGCGCGGTGAAGGCCAGCCAGACGAACGCGGCGACGAACAGCAGGACCAAGGCCTGGACGCCCCACCGTACCCAGCGCCAGCGATATCGCGCGGGTCGCGGGGCCGGCACCGGGTCGCTGGGGGGCCATGCACCCTGTCCCTCGACCGGAGCGCCGCCGCGGGCCGATGCAGGCCATGGATCGAGGATGTCCACCCGGTCGTTCATGTCCCCCAGTGTGTTACTCAGCTACAACACGAAAGGCGAGCGCTAAATCGTGCGCAGGAAGGCGACTTGCAGCAGTCCATCGCTTAAGCCGATGCGCGATGCCGTCGCTGCATCGGGCCAGAGGGGCGGAACAGGAATGAGGCAGAAATTGCCGCGCGCAAGGCCGGCCGTGCCGACGATCGCGGATGTTGCGGCAAGAGCTGGCTTTTCCCTGATGACGGTCTCGCGGGTGATCAATGGCGAAAAAAACGTGCGGGAAACGACCCGCGACGCCGTTTTGCAAGCCATCGAGCAGCTCAACTATGCACCAAACCAGGCTGCGCGCGCGCTGGCCGGGGCCGAACCGATACGGATCGGCCTGCTTTACAGCAATCCCAGCGCCGCCTACCTCAGCCGCTATCTCTTGGGCAGCCTCGAGCAGGCGCGGCTGAGCCATGTCCAGCTCGTGATCCAGAAATGCGATGGCGGCGCTGCAGACGAGGAAGCTGCGATCGTGGACCTGGTCGCGTCGGGCGTCGACGGGATCATCTTGTCGCCGCCCATGTCGGATTCACCGGCGATCCTGTCCTTGCTGGAACAGGCGCTGGTTCCATCGGTGATCGTGGCAAATGCGCGCCCCGATGCCGATGTCTCGGTCGTCCGGATGGACGACCACGAGGCTGCGGCAGCCATGACGCGGCACATCATCGGGCTGGGACACCGGCGGATCGGTTTCATCATCGGCAACCCCGCGCACAGGGCGAGCGAACAACGCGAGCGTGGATTTCGCAGGGCGATGGAGGCCGCCGGATTGCCCTTGCCGAGCGCCTATATCGTTCAGGGGGCATTTACGTACAGGTCGGGGCTCATCGCTTCGGAGACGCTCCTTTCGCTCGATGCGCGGCCCACGGCGATTTTCGCCAGCAACGACGACATGGCAGCGGCCGCTGTCGCGGTCGCCCATCGGCGCCACCTTGACGTGCCGGGGGACCTGACGGTCTGCGGTTTCGATGATACCGATTTCGCCCAGTCGATCTGGCCCGAACTGACGACTGTCCATCAACCGATTGCCGAGATGTCGCGGACGGCCGTTCAAATGCTGGTGGGGCGCATCCGGGCCCGCAGGGCAGGCCGCCGCGAGGGCGCAGGGGACAGTTTGCTCGAGTTTACAATCGTGCGCCGGGATTCGGATGCGCCGCCCAAGGCCTGAGCGCTGCCCCCGGACGGGACGGCGCGATGGACTGGACCCCACGGTCGCGATGCTTCAGGTTGCATCGCCGCCAGCCTCCCAATAGGGACGCGCGGGGCTTCATTTCCGGAAGATGTCGATGAAAATCACCATGATTGGTGCAGGGTATGTTGGGCTTGTCTCTGGCGCTTGCTTTGCCGACTTCGGCCATGACGTCGTGTGCGTCGATCTGAGCCAGGAAAAGATCGACGCGCTTCACGCCGGACGCATGCCAATCTTCGAGCCGGGTCTGGCCGAACTGGTGAAGGCCAATGTCGATGCCGGGCGGCTGACATTCACGACGAAGCTTGTCGAGGGTGCTGCCGGCGCGGACGCTATCTTCATTGCCGTCGGCACCCCGTCGCGGCGCGGCGACGGTCATGCCGACCTCAGCTATGTCTATCAGGCCGCCCGAGACATCGCCGGCGCGTTGACCGGGCCCTGTGTCGTCGTCACGAAGTCGACCGTTCCGGTCGGAACGGGCGACGAGGTCGAGCGGATCATGCGCGAGGTCGCGCCACAAGCCGACGTGGCGGTGGTATCGAATCCGGAGTTCTTGCGCGAAGGGGCCGCCATCGGCGACTTCAAGCGGCCCGACCGGATCGTTATCGGCTGCGAAAACGCCCGCGCCGAACAGGTGATGCGCGACATCTACCGCCCGCTGTCGCTGGGGCAGGCGCCCCTGCTGTTCACCGCGCGGCGCACGGCCGAGCTGATCAAATATGCCGCGAATGCGTTTCTGGCGGTGAAGATCACGTTCATCAATGAAATCGCGGATCTGTGCGAGGCGGTGGGCGCGGATGTGAAGGATGTTTCGCGCGGTATCGGCCTCGACAACCGGATCGGCAGCAAGTTCCTGCACGCGGGGCCCGGCTATGGCGGGTCGTGCTTCCCCAAAGATACGCTGGCTCTGCTCAAGACTGCCGATGACGAAGGGGTGGCGCAACGCATCGTCGAAGCCACGGTCGCCGTAAACGACAGCCGCAAACGGGGCATGGGGCGCAAGATCGTCGCGGCCATGGGCGGCGACGTTCGGGGCAAGACCGTCGGTATTCTGGGACTGACGTTCAAGCCTAACACCGACGACATGCGCGACGCGCCCTCGTTGTCGATCGTGCAGGCGCTGATCGACGCAGGCGCGTGCGTGAAGGCTTATGATCCGGAAGGCATGGAACTGGCCGCGCCGATGATGCCGAGCGTGACGATGTGCAAGAATGCCTATGCCGTGGCGGAGGGATCCGACGCGGTGGCGATCGTCACCGAATGGGACGCGTTCAGGGCGCTCGACCTGAACCGGCTGGCGGCGGTCATGCGCACACCCCTGCTGGTGGACCTGCGCAACATTTACGATCGCGCCACCGTGGAAGCGCTCGGCATCGCCTATGACTGTGTCGGGCGGCCCGGCTGAGTTTTCGATTTGAAGTGGTTTTTGATGCGGCGCTCGTACGCGCGCTTCCTGAGCTTGTAAGTCGCGATGCCGCCAATGACCAAGGTCACGACCAGCGCCCCGGACAAATAGAGGATAAATTCAATTTCGCTTGTCACACCCGAACCCGGTCTAGTCTCGACCGATCCGGCCGACGAAGCGTGCCTAACGGCTCCGTTTCTATCATGCAAGTTGCGCCGATATTTGTAAATTACTGATTACACTGCTGAAACGATTTGCGCGATGCGCCCGCTCGCCTGTCCGTCGCCAAAGGGATTATGCGCCCGCGACATCGCGTCATAGCGGGCCTTGTTGTCGAGCAGTTCGTGCGCCTCGGAGACAATCCGTCTCGGGTCGGTGCCAATCAGCCGCGCCGTGCCGGCAGTTACGCCTTCGGGGCGTTCGGTTGTTTCGCGCATGACGAGAACGGGCTTCCCGAGTGCCGGCGCTTCTTCCTGCACGCCGCCACTGTCCGTCAGCACGAAATTGCACGCATCGAGCAATGCCACGAAGTGCGTGTAATCCTGAGGCGGGATCATCGCGATATTGTCGCGCCCCTTCAGCATCCGCTCCATCACGCCCGCAACGTTGGGATTGGGGTGGACGGGAAAGATAACGGCGACGTCACGGCGTTCGGCGATCGCGCTGATCGCCTCGGCAACGGCCGTCATCGCTGCAAAGTTTTCGCGGCGATGCGTGGTCACCAGGATAATGCGCCGCTGGCGAAAGCGGCTGAAAAGCAGATCGAGCCCCTTGGTCATGTCGGGCGCCGCCGCGATTCTTGCCCGTGTCGCGAGAAGGGCGTCGATCACCGTATTGCCCGTGACATGCACCGTCGCGGCATCAATGCCTTCGCGATACAGGGCTTCGGCCGCAGTTGTCGTGGGTGCGAAGTGCTGGTCGGCAATCGTCGAGACGATGCGGCGGTTCACTTCCTCGGGCCAAGGGCGGTAAATGTCGCCACTCCGCAACCCTGCCTCGACATGGCTGACCGGAATGCGGCGATAATAGGCCGCTAACGCGCCGATCATCGCCGTTGCCGTGTCACCCTGCACGATGACTCGATCGGGCTTTTCGCCGTCGAGGACGTCACCAATGCCCGTCAGCAACGCTGCGGTAATGGCGTCCAGCGTCTGGGCCGGTCGCATCAGGTCGAGGTCGTGATCAGGAACGATGCCGTTCAGCGCCAGGACCTGATCCAGCATCCCGCGGTGTTGCGCGGTAACGCAGGTTCGGGACACGACGCCCGGCGTGCCCTCCAGCGCGGCGATGACCGGCGCGAGCTTGATCGCTTCTGGCCTGGTCCCGAAGATCGTGATGACTTTCATGGATTTTTCGCCCCGCATCGCATGGTGTCCGGCTAGGGCATCGGCCTTGATTTGTGGTTAACCCCCGCCGGTAGATTTTGCGTCAGACGGGTTCACCTGCAGCCCGGGCACGTTCCACCACAGTCGCCTCCGCGCGGGGTACGCTACGCCATGCCAGGAGCAGAAAGACGGTCGAGATCGGTGCGACCAGCAGCAGCGAGAGGATGCCGGTCCGCAGGCTGCCGGTCACTTCGGACACGAAGCCGGTCATGAAGGGGCCAAGGCCCAGTCCCATCAGGGCCGTGCCGATAAAGAAGGTCGCGGTCGCCGTTCCCCGCATGCGCGGCAGCACCAGATCCTGGGTCGTGGCACCGGCGGCGCCCAGGGCGGCCGGCGCCAGCATGCCGGCCAGGAACATGCCGATGTAGAAGATCGTCGGGCTGGTTGTAGTATAGGCCACAAGCACCGGGATGACAGGGCCGAGCGTGCCGACGATGATGACCGGAATGCGGCCCCAGGGATATCGGGTCTTGAGCGCGTCGGCGATACGCCCGCCCGACACGATTCCGATAAATCCCGCCGCGGCCGCGCCCCCGCCCAGGAAGACGCCAACGACGGTCTTGCTCTGGCCAAGCATCGTCTCAGCATAGAGCGCGCCGAACGCCGCCAGCCCATAGGAGGCAAAGGCGATGAGGCCATAGCCGAGCGTGACGTAAATGAATGACGGCGTGCCCCAGATCAGCTTGAAGGTCGGCATGTCGCGTGCGCGCAGGGCACTCGCCCACGAGAACACGGCATAGATGCCGCCGCCGATCGCGACCCATTGCGGAATCTTGCCGGTCGCGGCGATCATGCCCCAGGATGCCATCGCGACGATTGCGGCGATGAGCAGATTGACGAAAAGCGGGGCGGTGCCGCGCCGCGCGGCGCCGATCAGCGTCAGAGGCGGAATAATCGTGACCAGTTCGGCGAAAAAATCGCGAAACGGGTTAGGCTGTGAAGGCGTGATAATTCCGTCCGACTGGCCGCGAAGGGGCTCGCGCAGGGTTGCGACCCACAGCGCCATCACGAGGCCAGGCAGGCCAACAGCCATAAAGGCGGCCTGCCATCCGACGAGGCCCCATTTGCCATGGGGAAAGGCATGGTTCCAGTTGTCGACGACGAGGCCGCCGATCGACAGCGACAGCCCACCCCCGATGAAAATGCCCGACGAATAAATGGCAAGCGCGGTTGCGCGGTTCTTTTTCGGAAAATAATCCGACAGCAGCGAATAGGCGCAGGGGCTTGCCGTCGCCTCGCCAATCCCGACGCCGATCCGGGCGAGGGTCAGTTGCCCGCCGTTGCGCGCCAGGCCCGAAAATGCCGTCATTGCCGACCATATGGCCAGGCCGAGCGTAATCAGCCTGACCCGGTGCCAATTGTCGGCCAGCCGTCCGAGAGGGATGCCGAAGAGCGAGTAGAAGACGCCGAATGCGGTGCCGAACAGAAAGCCGATATCGGCGTCGGT
Source organism: Sphingomonas sp. (assembly GCA_965249705.1). Classification (GTDB taxonomy): domain Bacteria; phylum Pseudomonadota; class Alphaproteobacteria; order Sphingomonadales; family Sphingomonadaceae; genus Sphingomonas_O. The sequence continues at coordinate 909,451 of CBDFMO010000013.1, forward strand.
CAGTTTCAGGTCGCGCTTGACGTCTGCAGCGAGGATGCTGAGGATCTGACGGTCGATAAAGTTGAGCACATACACGATCGTGAGCACGACCAGCACGTAGTTTGCATAGGCCGGCGATGCCGCGCGCGGCGCTACGAGTTCCGGCGCTGAGGCGCGCGTGTCGGACAATGCTCTCTCCCTGAACTTGTTTTGTCTTGCGACAGGGTTAGCAGGCTCCGCCCCGCGGGCAATGCGGTTTCGTGGCAGCCGGCGCTTCCCACAGGGCGTGCCGGGTCGCTGCGCTCAGACGTACTTCTTGAAATGGGCCAGCGCTTTGGCCCAGCCGTCCTTTGCTGCCGCTTCATTATAGCTGGGCCGGTAGTCTGCCATAAAGCCATGGTCGGCCTGCGGATAGACGGTGAGCGAGGAAGGCTTGCCCGCCGCCTTCAGCGCGGCGGTCATCTTGTCGACGTCGGCAACGGGAATGCCCTTGTCCAACGCGCCGTAGAAGCCGAGCACGGGCGCGCGCATTCCGGCAATGAGTTCGATGGGCTGCTTGGGCGTCAGAGGCGTTCCGGCGCCCGCCAGCCGCCCGTACCAGGCGACGCCGGCCTTCAATTGCGGATTGTGCGCGGCATACAGCCAGGTGATGCGCCCACCCCAGCAGAAGCCGGTGATGCCGAAACGCGTCGCGCTCCCGCCGTCCTTCGCCGCAAAGGAAATGGCTGCATCGGTATCGGCCATGACCTGTGCATCAGGCACTTTCGAAACGATCGTGGTAAACAGCGTGCCGATGTCGGCGACCTTGGTGGCGTCGCCCTGTCGCTGATAATAATCGGGGGCGATCGCGTAATAGCCCGCTTTTGCGAGCCGTCGGCACATGTCCTTGATCCACTCGTGGACGCCGAAGATCTCCTGCACGACGATGATGACCGGTAAATTGCGCTTGCCGGCAGGTCGGGCGCGATAGGCTTTCATCTGCAGCCCGCCACTCGCCGGGAAAGTCGTCATGCCGGCGTCAAGACCATCGGCCGACGTCTGGATTGCAGCTTCCACAGGTTGCGCGGCGAGAGCGTAGCCGGCAAGCGCGACACCGCCGATCAGGGCGTGGCGACGGTCGATCTGCGTTGATTTCACCCAGTTTTCGGTTTCGGGCAGACGGTCGGTCATAAGCGAACATGTCCTCTCTGATACGCGTGACAGCTCTAATCGTTCGATCTATGTTCTCTCATCGCAACGATTCGGGAGGCTATCATGGCGCAGCTCACATTCTACACCAACCCCATGTCGCGCGGACAGATCGCCCGCTGGATGCTCGAGGAGGTTGGCGAGCCCTATGAACAGATATTGCTCGACTATGGCACGACGATGAAGGCGCCCGAGTATCTCGCGATCAATCCGATGGGGAAGGTCCCGGCGATCAGGCATGGCGACGTCATCGTGACCGAGGCGGCTGCGATCTGCGCCTATCTTGCGGACGCGTTTCCGTCGGCCGGGCTGGCACCCGATGTTTCGGCCCGGGGTGACTATTACCGCTGGATGTTTTTTGCGGCGGGCCCGGTGGAGACGGCTGTCACGGCGCGCGCGCTGGGGCTGGAGGCGCCAGCCGACAAGGCGATGACGGCCGGCTATGGCAGCTATGATGCCGCGATGGATGCGCTGGAACGGGCCGTTGCCGGCCGCCGGTTCGTTGCGGGCGACCGCTTCAGCGCGGCTGACGTTTATGTAGGATCGCAGATCGACTGGGGACTGTTGTTCAAGTCGATCCCCGACCGGCAGGCGTTCCACGACTATATCGGCCCGTTCCGCGAACGCGCCGCCTACAAGCGCGCGAAGGAAATCGACACGGCGCTGATGCCAAAACAGGGGTGACAAAAAAGCCCGGTGGGTCGTGCCACCGGGCTTTGGTTTTCGGACGTGCTGCCAGAGGGATCGGGAGCGCCCTCTAACTTGCCACTGGCTACCTGCGGTCGCCCATGAACTGGAGCAGGAAGGTGAACATGTTGATGAAGTCGAGGTAAAGCGTCAGCGCGCCCATGATTACCGACTTGCCCACCATGTCGCTGCCCGCGACATAGAAGTACATGCTCTTGATCTTCTGCGTGTCATAGGCTGTCAGGCCTGCGAACAGCAGGACGCCGATGAAGCTGATCGCCATCTGTAGCGCAGTCGACTGGACGAAGATGTTGATCACCATCGCCACGAGCAGACCGACGACACCCATGATCAGAAACGTGCCGAACGCCGACAGGTCGCGCTTCGTCGTATAGCCGTAGAGGCTGAGCCCAGCGAACGCGGCCGCCGTTGCGAAGAACGTCGTTGCGACCGACTCCCCGGTGTAAACCAGGAAAATCGACGACATCGACAGGCCCATCACGACCGTGAATGCCCAGTAAATACCCTGCGCGGCGGTCGTGGACAGGCGGTTGATGCCAAAGCTCAACACCATCACAAAGCCAAGCGGCGCAAGCATGATGAGCCAGCGTAGCGGCGTCGTCAGCACCTGCTCGGCCATGCCCGAACGGGCGAACAGCAGCGCAACGATGCCGGTCAGCAAGACACCCGACGCCATCGTATTGTAAACCGACAACATATAACTGCGCAGACCGGCGTCGCGGACGTCTGCCTGCGTTCCGGCCGAGGCAGCGGCGGCTGCTGCCGCAGTCGACCGTGGATCCCAATTGGCCATCTCAAAGCTCTCCTTTGCCCGACCGCAATTGGCCGGATGAAGCAAATATCGGGGCAATGGCGTCCGCTTTCAAGCGAAAGGCGACACGGAGTTGCCGATTCCGCCGCAATGTCACGACGAAGGGAATCCGTTCCACGCTCGTAACCATATCGCTTAAGCTCTCGTGTCCGTATTTAGACTATTTTGTCATCATGCGCCGCTGGTTAGCCTTCGCTGCCGTTAATGCCCTGATTGTCGGGGCGCCCGCGCATGCTGCCCTGACGCTTTTCAGCTTCGACCTGCAGCGGCACGCCGGTCGCGATGGCCCGGCGGAGGTATCTCGCGCCGATCTTCGCGCCACGACGAATGCCGAGGACGGGTCACGTGTCGTTGCCGACCCGGGCCGCCACCATTTTCTGGCACTGGCCGCATCCGACGCGACCTCAATCGCCGTCGCCCTGACCGCGCAGCCGCAGAGCCGCGTCGAACTCGAGCTTCAGGCGCTGGCGGGTCATCGCAGCTTCGACACCATGTCGTCGCGGCAGCCGGCAAGCGGCTGGACGCTGTCGAGTAACGGCAATGTCCTAGGCGTCGGAACGACCGGCAGCTTTGGCGTCCGGCTGTCGGGCTCCTGGCAGGTCGCCCCCTTTATGTCGCTCGACTATAATCACATCGATAGCGCGCGATTCGTCAATACCGCCAGCCCGCGACCCTTCACCGGCAACAACGCCGACACCGGCTTTGCCGGAACGCTAGGTGCTGTCATCTCGCACCGTTTCGGGGCGGAACAGCGATTTCGGCTTATGGCCTATGGCGCGATGGTCGCGGCGAGCAGCGATGGGGCTCGACCGCAGGAGTATGGAAGCGTTGGCGCACGCCTCGTCCATGCGATCGGCGACAGCGGCATCGAGACGATGTGGAAGGAAGCGGGATTGGGCCTGAATTACCGACTGACGTCGCGCGCCCGACTGGATGGTACCGTTTTACAGACCATCGACCGGCGCGACGGCGACAATCTGGCCGCCAGGCTGGGGCTGCAGATCGTTCTGTAGGCGTCAGTCCATGCCGGGACGAAGCCGTTCGCTCCAACTGATGACGACGCTCAAGCACAGGCCTGCCAGTTCGAGACCGAGCGCGACCTGATGGGGATTGGGATCGGCACGATCCTCCATTGCCAGCTTGAGCTGTGCACCATTGCCACCCGACAAGGCGATCAGCGCCAGGCTCGCGAGTGCCACGACCACCGTTCGCGTGTGCCTTACCCTCACAGCCGCCACCCCTTCGTTTCGACACCAGTCTAGATAGTCGAACCAGACAGAGGTGCAACGGACAATTAACCATCCGTCGCAATTGTCGTGAACCTCAGCGGCGCCGATCGGCTCGTCCCTGGTTGAACTGACTGTTCTCGAACGAAAAGGCAAAATGTCCGTCCTGCCCCAACGGCAGGTCAGCGGCGCCGAAAACCGAGCGATAACCGCCCGTCCCGACTGCGACACCCATCTCACCGTGAATCCGCCGGTCGGATGTCGAACCATCTACGACACCGGTGTCGGCCTTCATGTTGCGCGCCGCAGCGGCTTCCTTTGCCGCCTCGATGCGCTTGGGTGTCCAGCGCGTCACTGTCTCGGCAGCGGCAAGTGTCGGAGCAAGAAAAAGGGCGGCACTCAGGATGAACCTCATGCCGCCGCTTTCCCCATACAGGCTTTCGCTTTGCTGAATGAATGCGGGCTAGGCGCCCACATCCACTTTCGGCTTGCCGCCCTTCTTGCCCTTGCGGGGAGCGGCAGGCGTAATTTCGAAGCTCAGCGACTTGCCCTTCTCGGGCTCGTCCTTGAGATGCACCATGACTTCGCCGCCGTGCACCAGCTTGCCGAACAAGAGTTCCTCGGCGAGCGGCTGCTTGATCTTTTCCTGGATCAGGCGACCCATCGGCCGCGCGCCGTAGAGCTTGTCATAGCCCTTGGTCGTCAGCCAGTCCTTGGCATCGTCGTCGAGCTTGATGTGGACCTCGCGGTCGGCAAGCTGGAGTTCGAGCTGCAGGATGAACTTGTCGACGACGCGCGCAACGACCTCGGTTGGCAGATAGCCGAACGGGACGATGGCATCGAGGCGATTGCGGAATTCGGGGGTGAACATCTTCTTCACCGCCTCTTCGTCCTCGCCCTCACGCGTCATGGCGCCAAATCCGACCGCTTCGCGCGCCATGTCGCTCGCACCCGCATTGGTCGTAAGGCGGGCTTCGACGTGAAGCTGTCGCTGCCGCACGTTGCGTTCAACCGGCACATCGGCGAGTTCGCCAAGGTGCATGCCGATCCGTCGGGTCGGCTTCTCGACGAAGCGGACTGGGAGGCGGTGCGCGCGGCGACCCTGCCGACCGCGGGCGACGCGTCGTTCATCGAGGGGCTGATGCAGCCGGAGGCGCGGCCGGGCGAGTATGCCGGCTGGATCGCGCCGCCCAAGGTCGGCATCGACAACAAGCCCGGCGAGTTCGAATACGTGCAGATCCACGCCTGATCATGGACGCGACGGCGAAGCAGCATCTCATCGACCCGGAGATCTGCATCCGCTGCAACACCTGCGAGGCGACTTGCCCGATCGGGGCAATCACGCACGACGCCAACAACTACGTGGTCGATGCGGCGGTCTGCAACTTCTGCATGGACTGCGTCGGACCGTGCCCCACCGGCTCGATCGACAACTGGTTCGTGGTGCCGACGCCGTTCTCGCTCGACGAGCAGTTCTCCTGGCAGGAGTTGCCGCCCCGGTCCGCCGAGGCGCCGCCCGATGCGCTGGACGACGAAGCGTCGGTCCTGCTGGACAACGCCCACCGGGGCGCCGCCCGGCACGCGCGGGCGCCGGCGTCGGCCTCCAAGCCGCGGGTCAATTTGTTCAATCGGCAGCGGCCGGCGAGCGCGACCGTGACCGGCAATCACCGCATCACCGACTCCGCGGCGGAGTCGGACGTGCGGCACCTTATCCTCGATTTCGGGGCGACGGCGTTCCCGGTGTTGGAAGGACAGAGCATCGGCGTGACGCCGCCGGGCGTGACCGGCAGCGGGCAGCCGCATGCGATGCGGCTCTACTCGATCGCGAGCGCGCGGGACGGCGAGCGGCCGAACACGGGCAACCTGGCGCTGACGGTCAAGCGCGTGCCGGGGGGCGTCGCGTCGAACTGGCTGTGTGACCTGCCGCTCGGGTCGAAGGTCGCCGTCATGGGACCGTACGGCTCGACGTTCCTGATGCCGGACGATCCGGATGCCGACATCCTGATGATCTGCACCGGCACCGGCGCGGCGCCGTTCCGCGGGTTCACGGAGCGGCGGCGGCGTTTGGCGCAGCAGGGCGGCGGGCGGCTACATCTCTATTTCGGGGCGCGCACGCCGGAGGAGCTGCCGTATTTCGGGCCGCTGCGGAAAGTTCCGCCGCAGTTGCTGCATCAGGAGTTGGTATTTTCGCGGGTGCCGGGGCGGGCGCGGGAATATGTGCAAGATCGGATGCGCGCGCAGGCAGAGACGATAGCCGCGCTGCTGGAGCGGCCCAGTCTGCATCTTTACATTTGCGGTCTGCGCGGACTGGAAGAGGGTGTCGACCTGGTGCTGGCCGAGACCGGTCGGGCGCACGATGTCGATTGGCCGGCGGTGCGGAACCGGATGGTGTCGGAGGGCCGGTTCCACGCCGAGACCTATTGAGCGTTCGGTCAGGCGCCGGCAGATGCGGTCCGCGCCTGCACGACCACGGTGGAGATCATCGTCTGGACGACTTCTCCGGACGCGTTGATAGTCGTATTGCGCACCCGGGCCAGCCCGCGGTCAGGACGAGATTTCGAGCGGCGCACGTCAATGATCTCGCTCTGAACGTAAAGCCTTTCGCCCACCCGCGCCGGCGTCGGCCAGCGCAGGCCCTCGATGCCAGCGCCGAGGAGACCGCCAGCCGGGTGGAACTCGCTTTCGACCAGCAGGCGCATGGTCATGCTGGCGACGTGCATTTCGGCGGCTCGCTCGGCGGTCGAGCCGAAGCGGTCGTCCGGGTCGGCCATGAGCTCGAGTTCCGGAGAACGGAAGCGCTGTCCGGGTGAGAGATCTTCGAGGAACAAAGCATCAGGCATCGTCGCCGGTGACAGTAGGCGCGCCGCCGACGCCCGGCAACGCCCGGATTAAAGCGGCATCCGCAAACTCGCGTTGCTGACGCCGCTCGAACTCTCCATGAGCGATCATCCTCGTTCGATCAGATGACTGTATCTGGTCGAACGATGCTTCAGTGACGTGCCAGCGAGGGGAAGCCGCAGGTGAGGCGGGGAGAGGCGAGCTGGCCTGGCTGAATGTTTGCGATGCACTTGCCCGCCCGAACGCTGCGCGCCACGATGCGTTTCAAGCGCCGGCGTGGCTCGGGTTTGCGAGCGGTGACGGTGGTGAGCGGCGCGTTCGAGAGTGAAACGACGCCTCCGGCTAGAATATTGCGCATTGTGCACGCCTCGATTGTGTCGGCCTGGGAAAACACTAGGACGGCGCGCCTCGGACCGGTCCGTCGAACCGGCGTCGGCGAGCGTCGAATCTGCGTCGGCTTAGATCACGCTTCGCGGAGCGGGCACCGTCTCAGCCGGTGAGCAAGGCGCCGAGCGTTCCGGCGACGGTTCCGCCAGCAAACCCCGAGGTGGTCATCATAGCGGCGACGCGCCCGCGTTCGGCTTGCGACCGGGCGAGCGCCTGGGCGCGGCTTTGGTTCGCAACCAGAGCGACTTGCGTGCCGATATCGAGCATGACCATGGCGGCGAGTCCGAGCGCCGGACCCTCATCCAGCGCGGCGGTCCCGAGCAGCAGGGCAACGGCGAGAACGCTGGCCGTTAGTCCGGCGCGCGCGACCTTGGCGGGCGCGACGGTCGCGCAGAGGCGCCCGGACACGAGCGCCGCGATCGCGCCGGCGCCGGCAACGAACCCCATCGCAGCGGCGGGCGCGATGCCGCTCTCGGCGAGCAGGCCTGGAAAGACCGTCCAGCCCAGATTGTAGGCGGCGAAAACGACGGCTTGCTGCAGGCCGGCCCGGCGCAGCAATCTCGCGCTGCGCCACAATGACAGCGCGCTCGGCACCGTGGCCAACCCCAACGGCGGCCGGACCGGCTGACGTCCCACGGCCGCGAGCGCTGCGAGTCCCAGCGCGGCCACGATGGCGGCGTCGGCCCAGAGGAGGTTTTGCCAGCCCAGCCACGCCGAAGCGATCGGAACACCGGCGCGCGCCACCACGATGCCGGCCAGGCCGGCGGCGATAACCTGGCCGACGGCGCCGGATTGCGCCTCCGCAGGCGCCGCGCCCGTGGCGCAGGCCAGCATCCGTTGAGTGATGGCGCATCCCGATCCGATTGCTCCGCAAGCGAGGACAGAGACGATTGGGGCGGCGGCGCTGGCGAGGGCGCATAGACCAGCGGTCAACACGATCAGATGTAGCAGGAGCCCGTGGCCGGATGTCAGGTCGCGGGCGGCCGCGGCCAGTAACGCCACCCCGGCGGCGTAGCCCGCAAATGTGGCGGCGGGAATGAGTCGAACAATGGAAGAAGCCTCGAATGCCGTAGCGGCGTCAAACGCGAGAGACTGCGTCCAATAAAGCGTCGACACCGTCGCGCCGTTCAGCATTGCAAACCAGATCAGGCCATGTCCTGCCTTCGATGCGCCGACAGCACGACGGACCATACAGAATACTTTCCTTTTAACAGAACAAACTGTGGACTTAATAGGAACATTTACGCAAGATGGCGTGGTTCGGGTGGTGCACGAGCAGCGCCACCGCCTTCGTGTCAAACGCAACAGAGGAAAAAATGATGGTGTTGAAATTCAAGGGCGGTCGGACGGTCGAAACGGCTCCGGCAATCTTCGATCGTGGGACCGTCAGGCTCGGCGGTCAGGGGCCGGTGTTCTGCTCTCTTCCGCGCGCCACGGAGAAGAGTGTAGGACGTTCGCCGGACCGGGTGTCGCAGCCGGCGATCGCCGATAGCGGCAAGGTCCAGATCGGTGGGCAAGGTCCCATGTTCCGGTAGGTTTCATGGCGGGAAGCGGCGGCAGCGATACGCCGCTTCCCGCATACCGCTTGCGCGCGTGAGCGGAGTGGTAACTCGCGCAGCATCCGGTTTTTTTGCCCGCCTGTAGTGCAGCAACACGACGGGCAGAACTGTAATGCCGACAGACAACTGCACCGATGGCCGGAATGTCTGATAAGCTGGTCCGATTTCATCGCCTCGTCGCTCAAGGCCTTGCGCCGCAGCGCGCGGACCGAGCCGCTGGCGGCTTGTTGCCGACGCGCGCATTCCGCTATTGCGAGGCCGTCACGACCGCGTCGGCCTTCGGCTGGTATGTGTTTCCGCCGGTGACGTTCAGCCTGCTGTGGACCGGCGAGCAGACGGCCTGGACCTTTGAAGGTGCAGACGAGTGGTTCCCGCTCGGGCGCGCGCAGTTCCCGGGGTTCAGCGAGACTTTCGACCGCGACGCTCCGGCTTCCGTTCGCGGCTATGCGCCGCCCCTTCTCGCTGCGCTGCCCGAACCCGGCGTGGTTCAGGTCTGGTCTGGATTGCTCGCCCGAACCCGGCCCGAGTGGAGCCTATTGCTCCGCGCCCCTGCGAACCTGCCTCGCCAAGGCGGCTACGACCTGTTCGAAGGTATCGTCGAGACCGACCGCTGGTTCGGGCCGCTCTTCACCAATGTTCGCTTGACCAAAACCGATGTGCCGACGACGTTCGACGCCCACTACCCCTTGTTCCAAGCCCAGCCGCTTCATCGATCGGCGTATGCCGACGAGCTGCTGAACGATGTCGATGTCGTCAATGGCGTTGCGGCCCTCACGCCGGCTGACTGGGACCGTTATGCGGCGACCGTCATCAAGCCGGGCGCGGCTGCGGTCGGGCACGATGCCGCCCAGGTGCGCCGCCGGCGTCGGACGGAGGCGAAGATCAAGGAACGCCAGCGAGGCTGAGGCCGGCGAGGTAGTGATCATTGTGCTCGCGCAGCGTAAACGGCGACGTCGCGCGGAACGCCCGGACGGTAAAATCGGGCTCGAGCTGCAGCAGCCGGCGGTAGACCAGGGCCGCCTCCTTCTCCTCGCCGAGGTGGCCGAGCGCCGCCAGATAAGGCTTGTAGCCCGCCGAGAAGCGCGGATGCAGTTGCGTGACCCGGCGGCCGATCACAGCCGCCTCCCGGTAATT
>CBDFMO010000014.1:0-123014 GCA_965249705.1 Sphingomonas sp.
TCGAACGCCAGGTCGGCCGCTGGACCAAGCAATATCGCGCCGCCGAGACCGAGCGCATGGAGGACATGGAGCGGCTGATCGACTATCTGTCGCGCACCATTCCCGAACAGACCCGCACCAGCATCGTCCATGGCGACTATCGCATCGACAACATGATCTTCGACGCAACGCAGCCCAAGGTGCTGGCTGTCCTCGACTGGGAATTATCGACGACCGGCGACCCGCTGGCCGATTTCAGCTATCTGATGATGAACTGGCTGACCCCCGCCGACAATCGCGCGGGGCTCGCCGGGCTCGACCTGCCCGCCCTTGGTATACCGACCCTTGAGCAGGCCGTCGCCCGCTACTGCGCCGCGACCGGCCGCGAGGGCGTGCCGCAGCTCGAATGGTACTTTGCCTTCGGCCTGTTTCGCCTCGCGAGCATCGTGCAGGGAATCAAGAAGCGCGTCATCGACGGCACAGCATCCTCCGCGCACGCCGCCGAAATGGCGACGCGCGTCCCCTATCTCGCCGAACGGGCGTGGCAATTTGCAAAGGAAGCAGGCGCATGAGCCAGTTCGACATGACCGGAAAGGTCGCGATCATCACCGGATCCTCACGCGGAATCGGCGAAGCCATCGCGCATGAGATGGCCGATCACGGCGCCAAGGTCGTCATCACCAGCCGCAACATCGGACCCTGCGAAGAGGTGGCCGCCGCCATCAATGCGAAACATCCGGGTGCCGCCATTGCTGTCGCCTCGTCGCTGTCATCAAAAGAGTCGCTACAGGCGATGGTCGATGCGGGCCGCACGGCTTTCGGGCAGATCGACGTGCTGGTCTGCAACGCCGCGTCCAACCCGCATTACGGGGCGCTCGGCACGATCACCGACGAACAGTTCCGCAAGACGCTCGACAACAACATCGTCGCCCAGCACTGGCTGATCACGATGGTCGCGCCCGAAATGCGCGAACGCAAATCGGGGGCGATCATCATCATCTCGTCGATCGGCGGGCTGCGCGGCACGCCGATCATCGGCGCCTATGGCATCACCAAGGCGGCGGACATCGCGATGTGCCGCAACCTCGCTCGCGAATTCGGTCCCGACAACGTGCGCATCAACTGCATCGCGCCCGGCCTGGTTCGGACCGACTTCGCGCGGGGCCTGTGGGAAAACCCCGATAATCTGAAGCATTCGACATCGAGCGCGTGCCTCGGCCGGATCGGCGAACCGCACGAGATTGCGGGCGCCGCCGTCTATCTCGCGTCGGACGCGTCGACTTTCATGACCGGGCAGACATTGGTGATCGACGGAGGGGTTGTCGTATGAGGCTACAGGGCAAGGTCGCCATCATCACGGGCGCGGGGTCGGGCATCGGCCGAGCCTCGGCGCTGCTCTTCGCGAGCGAAGGCGCAACGCTCGTCATCGGCGACAAGGCCGATAACGTCCACGAAACCGCGCGGTTGGTCTCCGAAGCGGGCGGCACGGTCACGGCGCTGCAGATGGACGCCGGCGTCGAGAGCGACGTCGAACAGATGGTAGCCACCGCCATTGCGTCCTACGGCGGCATCGACATCGCCTTTGCCAACGCCGGCATCTCTGGCGGGATGGAGGGCATTTTCGAAACTACGCCCGATCACATGGCGGAAGTACTGCGCGTCAACCTGATCGGTCCCATGCTGATGGTAAAGCACGCCGGGAGACGCATGTGGGACCAGGGGCGCGGCGGTTCGATCATCCTGACCGCGAGCGTCGCCGGAATCCGTTCGGGTGCGGGCGGCCCCAGCTATTCGGCGTCGAAGGCGGGCGTCATCAACCTGGCGCAGACCTCGGCCCAGCAATTGAGCGACACCGGCGTCCGCGTGAATGCGCTGTGCCCCGGCCTCACCGAAACCGGCATGACCAAGCCGACCTTCGACTATGCCCGCGACAAGGGCGTCGAGGAAAAGATCGGCCGTCTCAACCCGCTGCGTCGCGCGGCGCAACCGTCCGAACTCGCGCAGGTTGCGCTGTTTCTTGCCTCCGACCAGGCGAGCTATGTCAACGGGCAGGCGATCGCCGTCGATGGCGGCTTGTCGAGCTCACATCCGGTAACACGACAGATGACAGGGAAAACGGCAGTATGAAATTTCGTGAACTCGGCGACAGCGGTATTTCGGTTTCAGAGATCTGCCTCGGCAGCTGGCTGACCTATGGCCTTGGCGTCGAGGGGGACGCGGCGCGCGCTTGCCTCGACCGTGCTTTCGACGAAGGCATCAACTTCATCGACACGGCAAACATCTATGGCCGCGGATCGGCGGAGACATTTCTGGGCGAAGCGCTGAAGGGGCGGCCGCGCGACAGCTATGTCATGGCGACCAAGCTGTTCTTCCCGATGACCGACACCGACAAGGGGTTGTCGCGCGCGCAAGTGTTCAAGCAGATCGATGCAAGCCTGGCGCGCCTGCAGACCGACTATGTCGATCTCTACCAGTGCCATCGCTACGATCCCGAAACACCCATCGCCGAGACGATGGAGGCGCTGAGCGAAGTCGTCCGGAGCGGGAAGGCCCGCGCCATCGGCTTTTCCGAATGGTCGCCGCAAAATATCGAGGATGCGCTGGCGGTGCCGGATACCGTCAAATTCGTCTCGTCGCAGCCGCAATATTCGATGCTGTGGCGCCGGCCCGAAGCGAAAGTCATCCCGCTCTGCGCCGCCAACGGCATTTCGCAGATCGTCTGGTCGCCGCTCGCGCAAGGCGTTCTGACCGGCAAGTACAAGCCCGGCGCCACGCCGCCCGAAGGAAGCCGCGCGACGAGCGAGGCGATGGGCGGGTTCATCGGACGCTTCCTCGAGCCCGCTGTTCTCGAGGCCGTCGCCAGCCTCGCGCCGCTCGCCGCAGAGGCCGGGTGCACCATGGCCCAGTTCGCGCTCGCCTGGGTCCTGCGCGAACCCAATGTCGCCAGCGCCATCGTCGGCGCCAGCCGCCCCGATCAGGTCACCGACAATGCCAAGGCCAGCGGCCTTGCGATCGACGCGGCGCTGTTTGCGAAGGCCGATGCGATCCTGGCAGCCCTGCCGAGCTTTGGCGACATGCCGCGATGAGCCTCCCCACCCTCTCCGAACCGCACGAACTCGGCTTCGACCCAGCGCGCCTCGCCCGCATCGACGCGCATCTGAAGGCGAAATACATCGACGGGGGCCGGTTCCCGCACGCCGCCTTGCTGATCGGCCGGGGCGACGAGGTCGCGCACCTATCGGTCATGGGCGACGCCCGCCCCGGCGAGCCGCTGAAGTCCGATGCTATCTTCCGCATCGCCTCGATGACCAAGCCGGTCACCTCGATCGCGTTCATGCAGCTCGTCGAACAGGGCCGCATTGCGCTCAGCGATCCGGTGGCAAAGGTCTTGCCCGACTTCGCCAAGACCGGGGTCTTCGTCAGCGGGGGCGGCAACACGCCGTTTGTGACCCGCCCGCCTGCCTCACCGATGCGGATGATCGACCTGCTGCGCCATACCTCGGGGCTGACCTACAGCTTCCAAGAGCGCAGCAACATCGATGCCGCCTATCGCAAGCTCGGCTTCGAGCGGTTCGATGCGGGGCCGATCGACGCCTATGTCGCACAGGTCGCGAGCCTGCCGCTCGAATTCGATCCCGGTTCCGCGTGGAATTACTCCGTGTCGACCGACATTCTCGGCGCCGTGGTCGAAAAGCTGTCGGGGCAAACCCTCGCCGCCTATTTTGCCGAGCATGTTTTCGAACCGCTGGGCATGGTCGACACGGGATTTCAGGTGCCCGCCGACAAGCTCGACCGCATGCCGGACTGCTATGTCTGGGATCCGGTGAAGCGCATGAAGATGTTCGACATCGGCGCAGACTCGGCCTGGGCCAAGGCGCCGGGCTATTTCTCCGGCGGCGGCGGACTCACGTCGACGCTGGCGGATTATCACCGGTTTGCGCGGATGCTCCTCAACGGGGGCGAGCTCGATGGCGCGCGCATCGTCGGCCCGCACACGCTGAAGTTGATGACCGCCAATCACCTGCCCGGCGGCAATGACCTGACGCAAGTGTCAAAATCGCTGTTCAGCGAAGCGGACAATGCCGGCATGGGCTTCGGCCTCGGCTTCGGTGCGGTCATCGATTCGCCAGCCACGATGCTGCCCGGCAACAACGGCGAATTCTACTGGGGCGGCATGTTTTCGACCGCCTTCTTCATAGATCCAGTCGATGACGTGATCATGATCTTCATGACCCAGCTGATGCCGTCGAGTGCCTATCCAGTGCGCCGCGAAATCAAGACGATGCTTTATTCGGCCCTTGTCGGCTGACTTTCGGAGAGAGAAAATGAGCGACAGCCCCATCACCACCGAAATCCATGACGACATCCTCGTCATCATCAGCAACAACCCGCCGGTCAACGCGCTTGGCGCCGCCGTCCGCATCGGCCTCGACGCGGGGATCAAGGAAGCGCTCGCCAATGACGCGGTAAAGGCCGTCGTCATCCGCTGCGACGGACGCACCTTCTTCGCCGGCGCCGACATCACCGAATTCACCAAGCCGCCCGTCATGCCGCAGCTGCCCGAAGTCGTCGACACGATCGAGGCCTGCACCAAGCCCGTCATCGCCGCGATCCACGGCACCGCGCTAGGCGGCGGCTGCGAGGTCACGCTCGGCTGTCACTACCGGATCGCCGTCCCCAGCGCCAAGATCGGCACGCCCGAGGTGAAGCTCGGCCTGCTCCCTGGCGCCGGCGGCACCCAGCGCCTGCCGCGCACGGCCGGTATCGAGACGGCTGTCGAAATGTGCGCCGGCGGTGCCCCGATCAGCGCGGCCAAGGCGCTGGAAGTCGGCCTGATCGACAAGCTGGCCGGTGAGGACACGCTGGTCGCCGACGCTCTCGCCTTCGCGAGGGAATGCATCGCCAAGGGCCCCCGCCCGACCCGCGACCTGCCGGTCAAGGGCGATCCCGCCAGCATCGAAGCCTATGCAAAGGCCAACGCGCGCAAGAACCGCGGCTTCGACGCACCAGCCGCGAACATCGCCTGCGTCGAAGTGGCCACGCGCCTGTCCTTCGAAGAAGGCATTGCCTTCGAGCGGCAGGAATTCATGAAGCTGATGTTCGGCAGCCAGTCTGCCGCACAGCGCCACATCTTCTTTGCCGAGCGCCAGGCGCAGAAGATCGACGGCATCGGCGCCGACGTCCAGCCCCGCGACATCAAGCGCGTCGGCGTCATCGGCGCCGGCACGATGGGCGGCGGCATCAGCATGAACTTCCTGTCGGCGGGCATTCCCGTCACCATCGTCGAAATGAAGCAGGAAGCGCTCGACAAGGGCACCGGCGTCATCCGCAAGAATTACGAGGCGACCGCGGCCAAGGGCCGGATAAAGCCCGAGCAGCTCGAAGCCGCGATGGGCGCGCTGAAGCCGACGCTCAGCCTCGAGGACCTTGCCGACTGCGACCTCATCATCGAGGCCGTCTATGAGGAAATGGGCGTCAAGAAAGAGATTTTCGGCAAGCTCGACAACATTGCCAAGCCCGGCGCGATCCTGGCGTCGAATACCTCCTACCTGAACATCGACGAGATCGCCGCGAGCACGAGCCGCCCGCAGGACGTGCTCGGCATGCATTTCTTCTCGCCCGCCAACGTCATGAAATTGCTCGAAGTCGTGTGCGGTGAAAAGACCGCGCCCGACGCGCTGATGACGGCGATGGGCATCGCCAAGAAGATCGGCAAGGTCGCCGTCGTCGCCGGTGTCTGCCACGGCTTCATCGGCAACCGCATGCTGATGCCGCGCCAGGTCCAGGCCAATGCGCTGCTCATGGAAGGCGCGACACCGCAACAGATCGACAAGGTCCATGTCGATTTCGGCATGCCGATGGGGCCGTTCCAGATGGCCGACCTCGCCGGTGTCGATATCGGATGGCACCGCGACCCGACCCGCATCGAAAATGTCCGCGACGCGCTCGCCGCCAAGGGCCGTTGGGGCCAGAAGACCGGCAAGGGCTATTATGATTACGACGAAAAGCGCAATCCGACGCCGAGCGCCGAGACACAGGCGATCATCGACGAATTCGCCGCCAAATCGAACCTGCCCAAGCGCGAGATCAGCGACGAGGAAATCGTCGAGCGCACGCTCTACCCGATGGTCAACGAAGGCTATCTGATCCTCGAGGAAGGCAAGGCTCAGCGCGCGTCGGACATCGATGTCGTCTGGATCTATGGCTATGGCTGGCCGGTCTATCGCGGTGGCCCGATGTTCTGGGGCGACCTCGAAGGCGCCAAGAAGATCGTCGCGGGACTGGAAAAGCACGGCTTTGCGGTTGCGGAGAGCCTGAGGGCAAAAGCCTAATCCGCTGAACAGCTACTGCGGGTGACAAAAAAAGGGGGAAGCCTGCTGGCTTCCCCCTTTTCCTTGGTGATGTCGACCGATCAGCCCTTGGGCATGATCACGGTATCGATGACGTGAATAACGCCATTGGTGCATTCGATGTCGGCCGACGTGACAGTCGCGCCGCTGACGACAACGCCATGGGTGCCATCGACGTGCAGCGCTTCGCCCGAAACCGACGCGGGTTCCATCTTCTTGCCCGCAACGTCGGCGGCCATGATCTTGCCCGGCAGGACGTGCAGGGTCAGGATCTTGGTAAGCTTGTCCTTGTTCTCAGACTTGACGAGTTCGTCGACCGTGCCGGCCGGCAGCTTGGCAAACGCATCGTCAGACGGCGCGAAAACGGTGAACGGACCCTCGCCCTTGAGCGTTTCGACCAGGCCAGCAGCGGTGACGACTGCGACGAGCGTGGTGAACGAACCTGCCGCGACGGCAGTATCGACGATGTCATGCATAACGTAATCTTTCTTAAGCCCAGAATAGGGCCAGATCAACATCGGTAGCCAGATGGAAACTTACAAGTGATTGATATTATTCATTATTATGACATTAAATCGTCATATCTTTGACCATATTCAGTATAGTCATTAGTTGTCGCGCCAAGATTAGACGTCGGGACGTAGCTGCTTACCGAAAGTTCGAAATCACCGCTTGACAATGCGCGGCACGATCATGTGCGGCACGGTCAGGATCGACAATGTGACGAAGGTGGCGAAAATCGCCCCGTCGTCGAGCGCCACGACGCCCCGCGCGGCATAGATCAGGGCTGCAATAACGCTCGCAATGCAAGTGAACGCCAGGCCTTCCGCATCGCGTCCCCGCACCTCGGCGCGCGCGGCGGCAAGATGCTTCGGCGAATGCGACAGGCAAAAAAAGATCGCAAAGCCGGCAATGGGCGGCAGCATCAGCATGCCGCCCAGGACGGCCCCGGTCTCGAAAGCGCGCACGGCCCGGCCCTTGCTGACCATCAGCCCTATGCCCGTGACCGACGCGATCAGCGCGACGGGCGCGATGAGGACCAGCAGGTCCGCTATCGTCGCTGCGCCGGGCCGGCCGGTCAACGACATGAAGATGTCGGTGATCGCTTGATGATGGCGCATGGCAGGCGCAGCCAACACAGCAACCGCCGTGCCGATAGCGAAGAAGGGTGGCACTTCGTCCGCCCAGTCATCAGCAAAATGGACGCTCGCAATCACGAGGAAGCTGGCCAGGGCGACCACCGGCGCAACGCACCAGACGACGTACATCGTCACAGCCAGACCAAGGTAGAGCACAACCGTTAGCCCGACCTGCCGGCGGCCCATGGCGGCGCTCCGCCGCATCACCGCGATATCGAGGCTCCCGTGGGGCAGGCCGAATACGAGAAGCGCCAGGCACAGCAGGCCCGTTGTGCCAGCGCCGGACAAGTCGACGTGCATGCCAGCAAGCCACAGCGCGGCCAGTACCGCCACGCACGTGGCGAGAGCCCCTAACGAAAAGCGACCGGGCGAAGCTGCAAGGCTCCGCCCGATCCCCGGCGCGTTCGATTGTGCGACCCGAAGCGCCACGCGATCAGCCTGCGTGAACCGGCGTGCCGTACTCGGCCTCCGACTTGCGCACCGCGATGATGTAGATGAGCACGCCGACGCCCGCCTTGGCGATGATGTCGGCAATGGTATAGCCGACTTGCACCCCGGTCACGACGCTGCCGCCGCTCAGGTTGGTATAGGGGATCATGTAGACGATCGGGTAGAAACCCCATGAGGCAAAGGTCAGCAACCGCGCCTTCTTGACCAGTTCGCGCACGTTCGCGGGCTGGCGCTCGATCGACTCGCCCAGGCCCTTGAACAGCTGGAACATCACATAGGCAAACGGGATTGCCGACAACGTGCCCCAGATGGCGCGCGTGGTGTTGTCGGTCGCGATTTCACCGGGGTAGCCGAGGACCACCATCAGCGCCGCCGCCGATCCGAGCTTGAGCGACTTCGACATCGTCTCGTCCTGCGACAGGCGCATCACGAGCACGAGTTCGACCAGCAGCAACGGCACGGTCAGCAGCCAGTCGACGTAGCGGTATGCGTCGTTGAAGGCGACATGAGTAGATGTGACGACGCCGTCGGCCAGGCCGTAGGCGGCGTTCCAGCTCTCGAAGATGCGGAAGTAGTGATAGGCGGCGATCGCGCAGACCAGCCCCGAGATCGTCAGCGCCGTTTTATAGGCAGGCCCGACTTGAGACCTTCCGAACCACAGAAACAAGGTCGCGGCTGCCATGGCGGCAAAGGTGAACGAGAAGGCGTTGTACACGAGCGAAAACTGCCCGGCGGTCAATTGAGTCATTGGATACTCCAGTCAGGGCGAAACGCGGCAGGGGGCCGGTTGCGGAACACGTGTGAGCGGTGCTGGCCGACCAGGGGGTCGAGTCGGCCAGCACCCCTGCGGAGGGCGACAGGGAGACGGGACTGCCGCAGGGTGCTCACGACCGGCCAAGTGCGCCTGAAAACGGCAAGCAGCTATACGGACTTTAGGCGGTAGTCAGAGCCCTGCCTCGACTGCGATCCTGATCGCGTCGGCAATGTTCGTCGTGCCCAGCTTCTGGAACATCAGCGACCGATGCATTTTAACGGTCTTCTCGCTCAGCGACAATTGCCACGCAATCTGCTTGCTACGGTACCCCGCAGCGATCCGCTGCAGGATCTCGCGTTGTCGGGGCGAAAGTGTTTTCACGACAGCCACGGCATGGGCGTGGCGCGCTGACAACGGCCCTACCGCCTCGTCAGGCAGTTCGACCTGCGAACCGAGGAAGTATTCGAGCTCGCCATCGGCGTCGAACACCGGCGCCACCAGTACGGCGTTTCGAAACGGCGTCTGGTCGCGTTTGTAGTTCAAGATTTCGACGAGCACCGGTCGCCGTTCGCGAACGCCGGCGCTGATCCGCTCGGTCAGCCAGGGTTCGGTCGCGGGCCCGGCCAGAAACTTGCAGTTTCGTCCAAGGATCTCGCCGACGGGATAGCCGGTGAGGCGACAAAACGCGTCGTTGACCGCAACGATCGGGTTCAGCGGCAGGCGCGGGTCGCTGATCACCGCGGCAATCGGGCTAACCTTGATGGACGCCAGCAAGCTTTCGCCGTCTGCGTCGAGGTCGTAGCCGCGCAGTGCTTCCATGGCACGCGCCCTACGCGTTTAAGGACGGCGGGCCAAGCGATGTCGAAGAAAACAGGGCGCCGAATCACGGGACAGCAACACCCTTGTCACAAGGCTCAGCCGATGGGCAGCGCAGCGATCGCCACTGGTAAGTCCGCCACGGTGTCTATCACGACATGGGCACCTGCGTCGTTCAGCGAAGCCCGCGCGACGGCAAGTCGCTGCGCTCGCTCGTCGCCGTCCAGCGCCTCGTAATCCTCGAGTGCCAGGCCCATGGCGTTGCCGCTTGCCGCAACACCGACCGTCCAGACGCCTGCGGCGCGCCCTTCGGCAATCCCCACTGGCGCATCGTCGACCTTGACGCAGGCCGTTGCAGGCCAGACGCCCAGTTCAACGAGGATCTTCCAGACCATCAGCGGCGACGGCCGCCCCTCCACCGTCTCGCCGGCGCAGACTACCATGTCGGGCGCATAGCCCTGCTCGGCTGCGCGCGGCAGGATGTCCGCCATCATGTCGCGGGTATAGCCGGTGCACGACCCGATCTTAACGCCGGCTGCGCGCAGCTCTGCAGCCACGTCGGCGGCGCCGGGAATGAGCGTCGTACAATCGCGCGCCGCATCGCGCATCATCGGCTCGATCTGCGCAAACAGGTGGGCCACGTCGGCCTCGGTTGACGCCCGGCCATAGTGATCGGTCCAGGCGTGCGCGACGCGGGTGTCGTCAAGCAATGCGCGGATATGGTCGATCTTTGCCCGTCCCATGTCGGCGCGCGCCTCGGCCTCGCTGACCGGCACGCCGGCACCCTCGAACACGCGGCACAGCGCCACCACCGGCGCGCGGCTGCCGAAATCGATCACCGTTCCCGCCCAGTCGAAAATCACAGCTTTCAATTTGGGATGCATGGTGATTCTCCGAAAAAGGCCGCAACCACGTCTTCGGCAAGCGCAAAGCTGGTCGAAGCGCCCGTACCGCTTGTGACGACGACTAGTCGAACGCCGTCTGCCGGCGTGCGCACGATGCTGTGTCCCGACGCCGAGGCGTAGGTCCCCGTCCAGCGTTCGATGACAGGTGGCGGTTCGCCGAGCACCTCCCGATAGGTGTCGAGGATCAGCGAGTCGACGCACGACGAAGCGAACGGATCGGGAGTCGGCGCATATTCATGATTGTCACCGACGACCATTGACCCGTCCGCGCTTTGCACCACAATCAGATGTATGCCGTGCGCCAGCGCCGCCGCAGCCTCGGCCTCCAGCCGGGCCCGCAAAGCTGCGGCCTCGGGCAACGCTGCATAACCGAGATAGCGTACCATGCTCAGGTCGCTCATCACAGGTGCCGGCAACCGCCAGTCGGGCGCGCTCAGCCTCAGCATCTGCAGTTTGCACCGAGTGATGCCTTCGGCCGCATGGAATTCCGGAAACAAGGTAGCCCAATCGTCGCCCGGGCAGACGAACACCGCTTCGGCGCCGTGCTGGCCCGCCGTGCTGTACGCGCGCCCGGCCCCGACTGCATGGACTGCTACTCTGTAGCGAAATTCCACGCCGTGCACTTCGGCCAGCCAATGGGCGAGCCGTGGAATGGCAACCCGCGATTCGACGCGCAAATCGTGCGGACTGAACAGCCCGCCGCGCGTGCCCTGAACCATCGGGAAGCGCGATGCGACGTCGGTCGCGCTCAGCGCCCTGCATCCCTCGCCCATGTCGGTTGCTTTGAATGCCTCGATCACGGCCATCGCTTCGGGACGTTGCGCGACGAGCAGCAGTCCCTCCTGCTCAATAGCGATGCCGGCCGAGGCGGCAACGTCACGCCAGATTGCCGCGCTCCGCTTTGCGAGACTCCAGACCCGCCCGCGCTCCTGGCCGGTCACGGTCACAAAACCGAAGTTCCGAATGGAGGCGCCGTTGGCCTGTGCATCGCGGTCGAGCACGAGAACGCTTTTCCCCCGCCGCGCAGCTGCCAGCGCATGAGCAAGGCCGACGATGCCGCCGCCAACGACGATGACGTCGTGCTGGGTCACCTTGCGCCGCCGTGGTCGCCGCGACTGAAGCTGATTGCCGAGGCAAGTGTCAACAGAGTCAAGGCGATCGCGGTCGCGTAGATGCACGCCTGGAAGAAGGGGAGCCATGCCATCTTGGGCGCCGCCAGGCTGCGGTACAACAGCAGCGAGACGCTGCCCGCATAGCCCGATGCGTCGGCAATATAGATCAGGAACCCCGCATTGCCCGCCGTGCCGGTGGCGGCGACCATGCGGTCGAACAGCATGGCGTTGAATGGGGTGTAGGCGAGATAAAGCCCTGCACCCGTCGCGATAACCCAGAGCAGCGGAGAGAGCAGGCCCGCCTGGAACAACAGGGTGGACCCGCCCATCAACACGGCGCCGGCGACGATCACGGCATGCATGGCAAGCAGGGCCCGAAGATTGTCGCGGACCAACGCGAGCGCAGCCAGGCCCGCCAGCGCCACGACCGCGACGGGAATCTCGCTCGCCGTGAATACCGACGCTGCACCGCCATAACCGAGCGCGGTCCATATTTCCGCTGCGAAATTGTCGCGAAAATCGCGCAGCGACGTCAGCAGGACATAGCCGAGGACCAGCAAAGCGAGCGGCACGCCATGCGCGCGCAGAAACGCGGCGCGATCTGCTTGCAGCATCGGCTGGCGCGCCATACGCTCGGCAATATCACCTGCATCCGGCGGCGGCATCCGCTCGAGCTGCCACAGCGCGACCAGCAGGATGGGCAGGAAGAGGATCGGCGTTGCCGCAGGCATCCAAAACTCGGGCACACCGGCGTGAAGCAAAACGACGGCCGCCGATTTCACGACACCCGACGACAGGATCAGGCTGGCGCACAACATGGCGCCGAGTGCCTCCGAGGCGCGCCGCCCCTCGATATAGCTGAATACCAGGCCCCAGATCATGCCGAGCGGGAGGCCATTAAGGAACAGGCAGGCAATGTTCCAGGGCGCGGGCACAAGCGCGAAGAGGACCAGCGACGTCCAGGCGAAGCCGATCAACGCAAGAATCAACGTGACACGCCCCGCCCGCCCGAATTCGGCAATAACCCGCACGCCGATTACTTTCGACAGGGCATAGCCCACGACTTGTGCGATCAGCAGCGCGGTCTTGTAATCGATGACGGCGTGCCACCCCGCAACATCATCATAAGTGGCGGCGGCAAAGGGCTTGCGGAACGCATAGACCGCGAAATAAGCGCTAAACGCTGCCAGCCCCCCCAGAAACAGCGTAATGCGAGACGGCGCACCGCGCACTTGCGACGATATTGCGCTGCTTGCCATGCCTGCCCCCAAGACTTCGACGGGCTATGGAACGACATGGCGAACCTTTTGTGACGCCGGAACGACGGCTACTTCAGGCGACGCAGCCAGCCGATCACTTCGCTCGCCAGGCGAACTCGGGCGTCCGACCAGCTGTGGTCCGTTGTGGCATGCACCGTCGTCACTCTCTCTCCCCCGCTTGCCCGAATACCGGCGACCAGCGCATCCGCCATTGGCGCGCCCCCGTCATCGGAGGTCAGCATCAGCAGGGGTATCCCGGTCAACTGTGGCGCCGTCGTGAGGAAGTCATACGCATCGGCTTTGGCCACGAGCTCTTCGGCCATGGTCTCGGGCGTCGTCGCAAGCGTCTCCATGCCGTTTTCGCGCATCGCGGCGGCCGCCTGCGCGCGTGTCAGCTTGCCCAGGCGGCCGAGATTGCCCGGCGAAATCATGAATGCGCCGGCGAGCCCCTTGTCATGTGCTGCCGTCAGTGCGGTTGCCCAGCCGCCGAGGCTGTGGCCGCCGACAACAATCCTTTTCGGATCGAGCCCGAGCTTAGCGGCATTGGCGGGATCGCGTGCATAGGCAAGCACGGCATCGACATCGGCCAAGTCGTTGGCAAAGCTGTAGGCGCCCGGGCTTCCCCATGACCCGCGATAATTGAACGTGATGACAGTCCACCCCGCACGCCGGATGGCCTGGGCGAGGTCGAGATTCTTTTCGTTGCCGGGCAAACCATGGCACAGCACAACCACCGGGTGCGGGCCGCCGCCAGCTGCGACATAGATCACCGAATTGATTTCGACGCTGCCGCTGCGAATGTGAACAACATCCATGCGGGCAGGATGCGCCGCGTCGTGCACCGGGTCAGAGAAAACTTCAGGATCGATCGTTGGTGCAGCCACAGCCGGCGTAGCAACTGCAAGAATGGCCGCTAGCAAGATATTCCGCATTGTCGCCCCCCTGTCTGACGGCCACGATAGGCGGCGCACCACTCGGCCGCCAAGCTTTATCTGTCGGTCAATCTCCGCGCAGCGGGGGCGGTGTCGTGTTCACCACATCGGTCGTGGCATCATTGTCGAGCGACGCGGGATCGTCACCGGGCAGGTAATCCACCACCATGTCGGGCTTGCCGTCGCCCG
Organism: Sphingomonas sp.; assembly: GCA_965249705.1. GTDB lineage: Bacteria > Pseudomonadota > Alphaproteobacteria > Sphingomonadales > Sphingomonadaceae > Sphingomonas_O. The sequence goes on from CBDFMO010000014.1 coordinate 13,886, forward strand.
TATAGACGCGCGGTTTCATCGGATTGCTTGGTGGCAGAGAGGGTTTGGGTTCGGACATGAAATCACCTTCGTCAAACGGTAGTGAGCCAACAAGCTTCGTCGGCAAGGGTTCCGCCAGCTTCGGTTCATCCTGCGTCCATTTGCGAAGACCCAGAAGATATCCGTGATGAAACGACCTGCACTTGTCCTGGTGGCGGCGACCCTGGCCACCATATTAACATCCGCCGCCTCCCATGCCGCCGATCCGCCGGCCCGGACGGTCACGACCACCGTTTACGGCACCGACCCCTGCCCCAAGCCAAGGGGCGACGAAATCATTGTTTGCGCCCGCGAGCCCGAAGGAGAGCGCTACCGGATCCCCAAGCGTTTTCGATCGGGCCCGCGCGTCGAAAGCGGCTCCTCGGCGTCCTGGGCATCGCGAGTAGCAGGGCTGGAGGATGCCCAGCGCTTTACCCGCCCCAACAGCTGTTCGGCGATCGGCAGCAACGGGCAGACCGGCTGTACCCAGGCGATGCTGCAGCAATGGTTTCGCGAGCGCCACATGGCAAGGGACCTGCTGCCCTGATAAAAGCGCGCCGACCACCGCTGCGGCCATACGGGGAGTGAGCCTCAGGTTTCGGTCACACGGGGACGGCAAACCCGCCGATGTCGTACGGTTACGACTTTCGCACGCCCCTAGCCACCCATCGTGCTGGCACGTCGCCGCCATCCCTCTGCGAGTTCGGCTAAATTGGCCAGAGACCGCAACGACGCCCGGTCTCGCTCGAGCCCCCCGACGACAATTCCCGTGACCCGCTTGACGTTCCAATCCGGATGGCGCCGATCAACCAGCGTCAGCGTGTCGCCGGCTGTGACACCCCCCTCCTCCAGGACGCGATAGTACCAGCCGCTCAGGCCGCTCTTGACCATCGTCGCGACGACACTTTTGTCGCCCAACCGGTGCGCCTGTTTCCAACAGGGCTGGCGCCCCTGACACACCTCCACCAGCGCCGTACCAAGGCGAAAACGGTCGCCGATGCAGACATCGGCTTCTGTCAGGCCGTGCGTAGAGATGTTCTCGCCGAACGCCCCCGCGCGGCTCAGCGCTGCGCAGCCCGGCAGGCGATCGAGCCACCATGGATAGTGATCGCGCGGATAATGGTGGACCGCTTTGTCGGGTCCGCCATGCACGCTCAGATCGGCCTGCTGGTCGCCCTCGATGCCAAGCCGGCCGACATTGCATAAGCCCGGGACAGGCGCCTTGACGATCGCGCTCGTCGCTCCGTCTTCGGTAAAGCGCGCGGCGATGCCCGTCAGCACATGCTCGATCGACCACATCGCCGTTCCTCGCTTCGTCAACGCCGTCTTAACCTTCTTTAGCTAGTCGAGCCAGACGCTCAGGCTAACAGCCGAAGGCGTGACACCAACGACCAGGAGGTGTGCCTTGGGCCTGAAAAAACGACTCATGCTCGCCATCGCCTTGGCGACAGCGTGTCCGGCGCCTGCGCAGGAACCCTATTGGCAATGCGCATCCTTTGCGCGCCAGTTTTCGGGAATCGACATTCGCGGCGATGCCTGGACTTGGTGGAGTCAGGCCGATGGCCGATACGCCAAGGGGGCTCGCCCGCGCGTTGGCGCGGTTCTGTCGTTCATGCCCTCGGGGCCAATGCGGCTCGGTCATGTGGCAACTGTAACGCAGGTGCTTGGCGATCGCGAGATTACCGTCACCCATGCCAACTGGTCTCCGATCAACGGCACGCGCGGGCAGATCGAGCACGATGTGCTGGTCCGCGACGTTTCCGATGTGAACGACTGGAGCCGCGTCCGAGTCTGGTATGCGCCCATCGGCGATCTTGGCACAACGCAATGGCCGGTCGACGGCTTTATCTACCCGGACAAGGCGCCCCGTTTTGCCGACCTCCGCATGCAACTCGCCAGTGCGAAGTTCGAGCGACCGAGCGCGCCGAAACTGGCTTATGCACGTCTCGATACGTTGGAGGTGGGCGCCCCGAAGCCGCGCCGCCTGCAGCTTGGCGGCGACGTCATTCGCCTGGCGATGCTTGAGAGTCGCTCGGCGCACTAACGACGGCATCGGGCACGTCGCGGAACCACACCTCCACCGGCCCTGTCAGCTTCAGCGTCAGCGCTGCACCCTTGCGGTCGACTTTTTTGCCCAGGGCGACCCGAATCCAGCCTTCGGACACGCAATATTCGTCGACATCGTGACGTTCGACGCCTTTGAATCTCACGCCGACCCCGCGTTCGAGCATCTCGGCATCGTGATACGGCGAGGAGGGATGTGCAGCGAGGCGATCGGGTGGTGCATCGGTCATTGCGCGCCCATGCCCTGCGCGAGCAGCGCCGTAAAGATGCAAGCGTTGCAATCCATTCGTCCCGCGACTCCGGCGGCCCGCCGCTTGCTGCTTTAACCGGTCGATCAGGCCAGCCACATCCCGAATCGAGTTCGGGGAAAAAGTTCCATGAGTGATAGCAAGATTTTTCTGGCGGTGGCTGCGTGCCTGTTCGGCACCGCCGCCGTGGCCCCCGCCGAAGCGCGCGGCGGCTGGCAGTGCGTCACCTATGCTCGTACGATCACGGATGTCTCAATCCGCGGCAATGCCAACACATGGTGGAGCCAGGCCGCCGGTCGCTACGAGCGCGGCAAGACACCCGCAGCGGGTGCTGTCCTCGCCTTCAAATCGGTTCCCGGCATGCGCGCCGGACATGTCGCTGTCGTCAAGGATGTGCTGAGCGACCGCGAACTGATCATTGATCACGCCAACTGGTCGCGCCGGGGCAGTGTCGAGCACAATGCGCGCGCAATCGATGTTTCTGAAGCCGGCGACTGGAGCGAAGTCCGCGTTTCCTATGGCAATGGCATGGGCACCCGCGTGAACCCGACGTTCGGCTTTATCTATCCCGGCACACAGACGCATGACTCTACACCTCTTTATGCCGCGACTGTCACGCCCACCCGCCGGCTCGAGCCGCTGGGCGTCGAGATCGCGATGCTGGCCCGCGAAGAGACAACGGGCACGCGCTGAGGCGAAATGCGGCGCTATAGCCGGGCGGCGACGATTGGCGCGATACGGGCCGAAATTACGTCCACTCCTTTCGCATTGGGATGAATGCCGTCGGGCTGCATCAGCCGCCGGTTTCCCAACACGCCATCAAGAATGAACGGGTCGAGTTTTGCGCCATAGCTGCGCGCAAGCTGGGGATAGATCGCGTCGAACGGCTGGGTGAACTCGGAGCCCAGGTTCGGCGGTGCGCGCATGCCGGTCAGCACCACGGGGATATCGCGGCGCTTCAATTCATCGAGCATCGCCACCAGATTGGCCCGTGTTTCGGCCACCGGGATTTGCCGCAGGACATCGTTGCCGCCAAGCCCTAGCAGGACAAGGTCGGGCTTGCGCGGCAGGCTATCGAGCGCAAAGGCCAGCCGCCTTCGCCCCGCCGCTGTGGTATCGCCCGACACACCGGCATTGACGACCTTTGCGTTGATACCCTGTCGCCGCAACAGCGTCTCGACATGCGCGGGCATGCTTTCTCCGGCCTTGAGACCATATCCGGCGTAGAGGCTGTCGCCAAAGGCAAGGATCAGCCGCCCGGGCCCTTTGACGGTGACCGGCTGCACTGCCTGGACCTGCGATTTCATCTCGGCGTGGTTAGCCACGTCGCTGCGGTTGCACCCTGCAAGCAATATGATTTGGAGGAATGCCGCAGCGCCCACATATGTGTTCGGACCGAATTTGACAGGCATCTATTTTGATCTCTTCCGACAATGGCCGCGATATGGTGATCGAAGCCCGCGGCGTCACCCTCGCGCTCGGTAGGCCCCCGACGCAAATTTTGCACGGGCTCGACCTTGACGTTGCCAGAGGCGCCAGCGTCGCTTTGCTAGGGCCGTCGGGTTCGGGCAAGTCGTCACTCATGGCCATCCTGAGCGGCCTTGAACGCGCAAGCAACGGGACCGTGCGCATCGATGGGCTCGATTTTGGCGGGCTCGACGAAGACGGGCTGGCCCGCGCCCGGCGCGGGCGCATCGGCATCGTATTGCAGGCATTCCATCTTTTGCCAACCATGACGGCGCAGGAAAATGTCGCCGTGCCGCTTGAGCTTGCGGGAATAAGCGACGCCTTCGAACGCGCGGCGGCCGAGCTTTTTGCGGTCGGTCTCGGTAACCGCCTCGATCACTATCCGGCGCAATTGTCGGGCGGCGAACAACAGCGGGTCGCCATTGCCCGAGCGCTCGCCCCGCGCCCGGCCCTCGTTTTCGCAGATGAGCCGACCGGGAACCTCGACACAACGACGGGTGCGGCGGTCATGGACCTGCTGTTCGCCCGCCATGGAGAGCTTGCCGCGACATTGTTCGTCATCACCCATGACCCGAGCCTTGCCGCGCGGTGCGATCGTGTGATCGAGATGGCCGACGGGCGTATCGTCTCGGACCTTGCGCGATGAACGACTGGGGGCTGGCAATCGGGCTGGCGCGCCGCGACCTACGGGCGCGGTTTCGCGGTCTGCGCTTGCTGCTCGTTTGCCTTTTCCTCGGCGTCGGTGCGCTGGCCGCGATCGGCAGCCTGGCCAGCTCGATCGAGAGTGAGCTTGCCGCACGCGGACAAGTGCTGCTGGGCGGCGACGTCGAATTCAAGATCGGCCAGCGGCTGGCCGAGGCCGACGAGAGGCAAGCAATCGCCAGCATGGGGCGTGTTTCGGAAACGATCCGGATGCAGTCGATGGCAATCCGCGGAACGCAGACCGCCCCAATCGAACTCAAGGCCGTGGACGCCCACTACCCGCTCTATGGCAAATTGCGCCTGGCCGACGGACAAAACGTCTCCGCGCCCCCTAAAGACATCGCCTGGATCGGGGCCGCGCTTGCCGAGCGGATGGGCATCACCACCGGCGACACGCTTCGCCTGGGCAGTGCGGCCTTCCGCGTCGGTGGGGTTATCGCTGACGAGCCCGACCGGCTGGGAGAAGGCTTCACGCTTGGCCCGGTCGTCATCGTTTCGACTGGCGGCCTCGCCCGAACCGGCCTGATCCAGCCGGGCAGCCTCTACACCGCCAAATACCGGGTCAAGATGGCGGCTGGCGACCCCAAGACCGTGATCGATAGCTTCAAAAAGCGCTTCGCCGATGCGGGATGGGAAACCCGCACGCGTGACAAGGCCTCGCCCGGGGCCTCGCGCTTTGTCGAGAGGATGGGCGATTTCCTCACCCTGGTTGGCCTTGCTGCCCTCGCCATAGCAGGTATCGGCATCGGCGGAGGCGTGTCGAGCTATTTGGCGGCACGCCGACGCAGCATAGCCACGCTGAAAGTCCTGGGCGCGACGTCGGCGATCGTGGCGCGGGTCTACCTTGTCCAGATCGGCGTCGTGGCGCTTGTCGGCATTGCGGCCGGGCTGACCGCAGGCATGCTGGCGACGCCGCTGCTGGTCACGCTCGCGGGCCAAGTACTGCCGGTCGCTCCCCGCTTTGCGGTGCAGCCGGTCCCGTTGGCGCTGTCGGCGCTCTATGGCCTGTTGATCGCGCTAGGCGCGGCCGCCCTCCCGCTCGTTCGCGGCGCCGAAGTGCCGGCGGCCGCCCTGCTGCGCGGCGCGGTCGAGGGCCGTGACGCCGGCCGCTGGCAGGCGTTTGGCTGGATGGCGCTGGCGGCGGGGGCGCTGGTCATGGTCGTCATGCTGACTTCGGCGCAGCCAGGCCTGAGCGCAGCCTTCCTCGGGAGCGTCGCAGCGACGCTGCTGCTGCTCGCGGCGCTTGGCTGGCTCGTACGTGCCACGGCCGCGCGCCTGCCTCGCCCGCGCCGCCCGTTGTTACGCCTCGCGCTTGCCGGGCTCCACCGGCCGGGGGCGCGCACGGTAGCGTTGGTGGTCTCGCTGGGCCTTGGCCTGACCCTTTTCGTCCTGCTGGCGGCAATCCGGACCAGCCTCGACGCCAACATCGATCGCACCGTGCCCGCCCGGGCGCCCGCGCTCTTCGCGCTCGACGTGCCGCGCGACCGCGTCGGCCTGTTCACGCAAACGATCCATCAGGCGTCGCCGCGCGCCGAAGTCGCCACCGTCCCCTTGCTGCGCGGAACGATCACTGCCTTCGGCCGCACCCGCGTCGCCGATCTGGCGCAGCTGCCGCCGGACGCCTTCATCCTGCGCGGCGAACGCGGTATCACTTATGCCGCAACGCTGCCCAAGGGATCGATACTCACCGAGGGGCGCTGGTGGGCAACAGATTACAAGGGGCCGCCGCTCGTCTCGGTCGAGGCGGCCCAGGCCAAAGCGCTCGGCCTCGCCATCGGCGATCCGCTGACGATCAGCGTGCTGGGACAGGAGGTGACGGCCAGGGTCGCCTCGTTCCGGACCGTGCAATGGGACACGCTAGGCTTCAATTTCGTGCTCGTCTTCTCGCCAGGGACCTTCGACACCTTCCCGCACAACCTGTCGGCGACGGTGAACATGCCGCCGGCCCGGACCGGCGCCGTCATGCGCGCCCTGCTCCCGCACTTTCCGTCTGTCTCGGTCATCGAGGTGGGCGGCGTGCTGAAACAGATCGAGGATGTCGTGGGCCAGTTGTCCGCCGCGATCGCAGCCGCCGCCAGCGTCGCGATCTTCGCCGGCATCGCCGTGCTGATCGGCGCCATTACCGCCGCACGTGAGATGCGCACCTATGATGCGGTGATGCTCAAGGTGCTCGGCGCCACCCGGGCACAGATACTGGGCGTACAGGCGATGGAATATGTGCTGCTCAGCGTTGTCGTCGCAGCAGTCGCCCTGGGGCTGGGCCTCGGCGCGGCCTATTATGTCGTCGTCGAGCTGTTCCAGTTCGCGTGGCTGCCCGACATGGGCGCCGTAATGCTGACGCTCGCCACCGGCGTGGTCCTGACCCTTTTCATCGGGTTGCTCGGCAATCTGCCGATCCTCTCGGCCCGCCCAGCACAAGCCCTGCGCGCGCTCTAGCCTTGGCTCAGTCGGCTAAAGCCCGAGCTTGTCGAGCGCCGCAGCCAGCTCCGTGCTGATCTCGGCTTCATCCTTGGGCGCCAGGCGCTTGAGGACGGTTTCGATACGTGATTGCGCGACCTGCAGCGTCTTGTGACGGACGGTGCGAACAGCATTGGTTCGCCCCGACCGGCTCTCCCCTAAAAGCGCCGACCATTTGGCTTCCTCGGCGGCAAGCACCGCCAGCGCCAGCCGCAGCCCATCCCGCCGCCCGTGGTCGTACGACATCGCTCAGTTCCGTTCCTTTGTTGCGGAGAACTGGATATCGGGGTTCTTGCCCTCGACGTAGGAGAGGTTCCACGCATCGGTCGCCATGAACACGCGCGCCCCGTCGCGGTCGGTGGCAAGACCGCCGCGGTTGAGCACGGCAAAGGCCTTGAGCGCTTCCGCATCGCCCTTGATCCAGCGCGCCGCATTCCAGGGCGAAGGCTCGAGCTCCGCATCCACTTTATATTCGGCCTCCAGCCGCGACACGAGCACGTCGAGCTGCAGCGCGCCGACGACGCCAATGATCCACTGGCCGCCGACTTCGGGGTAGAACACTTGGGTGATGCCTTCTTCGGCCAGGTCGTCCAGCGCCTTGCGGAGCTGCTTCGTTTTGGTCGGATCCTTGAGAATGACGCGTCGCAGAAGCTCGGGCGCAAAATTAGGCAGGCCTGTGATCCGGCAGGGCGCACCGTCGGTCAGCGTGTCGCCCACGCGCAAGGTGCCGTGATTCGGGATCCCGATGATGTCACCTGGGAACGCTTCCTCGGCGGTCTCGCGGTCCTGCGCGAAGAACAGGATAGGACTGTGTACGGCAATCGATTTGCCGGTGCCGACCTGATTGAGCTTCATGCCACGGGTGAACTTGCCCGAACACAAGCGCATGAAGGCAACGCGGTCGCGGTGCATGGGGTTCATGTTCGCCTGCACCTTGAAGACAAAGCCGGTGACCGAAGGATCGTCGGGCAGGACGTCGGCGGGCTGCGCCGGTTGTGGTCGTGGGCTGGGGGCGAAGCGGGCGATCGCGTCGATCAGGTCGGCAACGCCGAATTCCTTCAGCGCCGACCCGAAATAGACAGGCGTCAGGTCGCCGTGGCGATAGGCCACTTCGTCGAACGGCGCATAGCCGAGCAGCGCCAATTCGCCATTCTCGCGGAGGTCGGCGACCGCCCCGGAGGACAGGAGCGCATCGAGCGCCGGATCGTCCAGTCCCTCCACGTCCACGAATTCGTGCCCCGCCTCCGCGCCGTCCGCCTTGCCCTTCAGCGAGAGGCGGTTGCGCTCGAAATGGTAGAGCCCCTCGAAACTGCCACCCATGCCGGCGGGCCAGTTCATGGGGCTGACGTCGAGCGCGAGCATGTCCGCAACCTCATCGAGCAGTTCGAAAGGGGAGCGGCCTTCGCGGTCGACCTTGTTAATGAAGGTAATGATCGGGACCGACCGCAATCGGCAGACCTCGAACAACTTGCGCGTCTGCGCTTCGATGCCGCGCGCAGCGTCGATGACCATGACTGCCGAATCGACGGCCGTCAGGGTACGGTAGGTATCCTCGGAGAAATCCTCGTGTCCCGGCGTGTCGAGGAGGTTGAACGTCAACCCTTCATATTCAAAAGTCATGACCGACGAAGTGACGGAAATGCCGCGTTGCTGCTCGATCTTCATCCAGTCGGAGCGGGCACGCCGGGCGGCCCCGCGTGCCTTCACTTCGCCGGCGGCGCGAATGGCGCCACCGAAGAGCAGCAGCTTTTCGGTGAGCGTGGTCTTTCCCGCGTCCGGATGGGAAATGATTGCGAAGGTGCGGCGGTCGGGACGGCCGGTGTGACGTGAACTCATCGCGGCCCCCTATCCGGTGCCTGCGCAAATCGCCAGCCGCCTATCCCTTGGGCGTCAGCCTGAGCAAGCGGCCATCTTTGCCGTCCTCGAGCACATAGAGTGCGCCATCGGGGCCCTGTTCCACTTCGCGGATGCGGGTGCCCATGTCGAACCGTTCGGCCTCGCGCGCCGTATCGCCGCTGATTGCGACACGGATCAGCGCCTGCGACGACAGGCCGCCGATAAAGGCGCTGCCCCGCCAGGCGGGAAACAGCTTGCCCGAATAGAAGATCAGCCCGGCGGGCGAAATGACGGGATTCCAGCTGACCTTCGGCGCCTCGAACTCCGGCCGCGTCGGATGGTCCGGGATATCGCGACCATCATAGTGGTTGCCGTTCGAGACGATCGGCCAGCCATAGTTTTTCCCCGGCAGGATCAGATTTACCTCGTCGCCGCCGCGTGGACCCATTTCCTGTTCCCACAGCCGCCCTTGCGCGTCGAAGGCGATACCGAGCAGGTTGCGATGGCCATAGGACCAGACTTCGGGCCTGAACCCTTGCGCCACCAGCGGGTTGTTCGCGGCCGGCGTGCCGTCGTCGTTGAGGCGCAGCACTTTGCCAAGTGTCCCGCCCTTGTCTTGCGCCGGGTCGAACTTTTGGCGCTCGCCATTGGTGAAGAACAGATATCTGCCATCGGGCGAAAAGGCGATCCGGCCCGAGAAATGGCCGTTGCCCGATACGAACGGGGTGGCCCGGAAGATTGTCGTGAACTCCTCGAGCGCGGCCTGGGCGGGACAGGGTGCCCGAATGCACTGGACCTGCTTTTCGACGAGGCGCCCGCGCCCGAGGGTCACCCCCTTGCCGCCCGGCCCATTGGCCGACCAGCTGAGATAGACGATACGATTCGCGGCAAATTTTGGGTGAAGGACAACGTCCATCAGGCCGCCCTGCCCTTCGCTCGCAACGGCGGGCGTCCCGCCGACCGTGACTGTCGTGGCGCCATCCGCTGTTACCAACTTAAGCATTCCGCCCTTTTCAGTCACCAGCATGCGCCCATCGGGCAGGAAGGTCATGGCCCAGGGCTCGTCGAACGTCGCAACGGGCGTGGCCACGAAGGGCTTTGCGGCGGGCGTTTGCGCGCCGGTGATCGGGGCTTGGCCGACCGCAATGGCATCTTGCGCAGTGGAGGCCTGTCCGCAGGCGGCGAGGATCAGGGCCAAGGCTGCGGCGGAAGGCTTCATCATGGTCTCCATCTTCGGGTCTTGCTGCACAACGCACTTGCGCCTATATCGCTGCTGTCTTCCTTACATCGTTGGTGTTTGGGTTCGGTTCCGCAAGGGTCCGGGCGCGAGACACGATTGTTTCTACTGAAAGCACGAATGGCCGATATTGCCGCACTTACCGGACTGATCGAACCCGAAGCACACGCGCTCGGGCTGCGGCTCGTGCGCGTCGGTTTTTTCGGCGGCAAGTCCGACCCGACCTTGCAGGTCATGGCCGAACGGCCCGACACGCGCCAGCTGACACTCGACGATTGTGCGGTGCTGTCGCGCCGGCTGTCGGAAATTCTCGACGCGCTCGACGGGACGCCCGACGATCCGATCGTCGAGGCCTATCGGCTGGAGGTGAGCTCGCCCGGTATCGACCGCCCGCTGACGCGGCTCGCCGACTATGCCGATTGGGAAGGCCATGAGGCGCGGATCAAGCTGAGCGAGCCGATCGAGGGCCGCAAGATGTTCGATGCCGACCTTAAGGGCGTGGAAGGAGACACAGTGCATGTCGTCGCCAAGCACGGCAGCATGGCGATCCCGTTCGACGCGATCGCCAGCGCGAAACTGATTTTGACCGATAAACTCATCAAGGCAACGAAGCCGCTGATTGCGGACGACGACGCCACCATTGTCGAAGACGATGGAAACGACGAAAACGATATCACCGAAGAGGAAATGGACTGATGGCCTCCACTGCCCCCGCCGCCGCCAACAAGGCCGAGCTTCTCGCGATTGCCGACGCGGTCGCCAAGGAAAAGCTGATCGATCGCGAGATCGTGATCGACGCGATGGAAGACGCCATCCAGCGCGCGGCCAAGGCGCGCTATGGCGCGGAAAACGACATTCGCGCCAAAATCGACACGACGACCGGTGACCTCCGCCTGTGGCGCGTCGTCGAAGTCGTGGAGCAGGTCGAGGATTATTTCAAGCAGGTCAGCCTCGAGGGCGGGCAGAAGCTGCAGCCCGGAGCCGCCGTCGGCGACTTCATCGTCGACCCGCTGCCCAATATCGAATTCGGCCGCATCGCGGCGCAGGCGTCGAAGCAGGTCATTTTCCAGAAGGTCCGCGATGCCGAGCGTGAGCGCCAGTACGAGGAGTTCAAGGATCGCAGCGGCGAGATCATCACCGGCGTCGTCAAGCGCGTCGAGTTCGGCCATGTCGTCGTCGACCTGGGCCGTGCCGAAGGCGTCATCCGCCGCGACGCGCAGATCCCGCGCGAAGTGGTCCGCGTCGGCGACCGCATCCGTGCGCTCATCCTGAAGGTCGTGCGCGAGACGCGCGGGCCGCAGATTTTCCTCAGCCGCGCGCATCCCGACTTCATGAAGAAGCTGTTCGCGCAGGAAGTGCCCGAAATCTACGACGGCATCATCACGATCATGGCCGCCGCCCGCGACCCGGGCTCGCGCGCGAAGATCGGCGTCATCAGCCGCGACGGAAGCATCGACCCGGTCGGCGCCTGCGTTGGCATGAAGGGCAGCCGCGTTCAGGCCGTGGTGCAGGAAATGCAGGGCGAAAAGATCGACATCATTCCCTGGTCGCCTGACATCGCGACCTTCGTCGTCAACGCGTTGCAGCCGGCCAACGTCAGCCGCGTCGTCATCGACGAGGAAGAAGAGCGCATCGAGGTCGTGGTGCCCGACGACCAGCTGTCGCTGGCCATCGGCCGTCGTGGCCAGAACGTGCGGCTCGCGTCGCAGCTCACCGGCAAGGCCATCGACATCCTGACCGAGGCCGATGCCAGCGAGAAGCGGCAGAAGGAATTCGTCGAGCGGTCCGAGCTGTTTCAGAACGAACTCGACGTCGATGAGACGCTCGCCCAGTTGCTGGTCGCCGAAGGGTTCACCAGCCTCGAGGAAGTCGCCTATGTCGATGTCAGCGAGATTTCGGACATCGAAGGATTCGACGAAGAACTTGGCGCCGAACTCCAGAACCGCGCGACCGAAGCGCTGGAGCGTCGCGAGGAAGCCAATCGCGAGTTGCGCCGTTCACTTGGTGTGGAAGATGCGATCGCCGAGATGCCGCATCTGAACGAAGCCATGCTTGTCACGCTGGGCAAGGCGGGCATCAAGACGCTCGACGACCTTGCGGATCTGGCCACCGACGAACTGATCCAGAAGCGCCGCGTCGAACCGCGCCGCAAGACGGTGCCGACCAACGAGCCCAAGGGTGGCATCCTGGCGGAATACAATCTCAGCGAAGAGCAGGGCAACGAGATCATCATGGCGGCCCGCGCGCATTGGTTCGAGGACGAAGCTGTCGAGGAGGACGCTGTTGCGGAATCCTCGCAATGAAACGGTAGACGCCGACGGCAACGTTGATGCTGGCCTTCACGCCAGCGAACGGACCTGCGTCCTCACCCGGGCGAAGGGCGAGCGTGCCCGGCTGATCCGGCTCGCGCTCGGCCCCGACGGCCAGGTGCACCCCGATGTGCGCGCCAAGGCGCCCGGGCGCGGGGCGTGGATCGGTGCGACCGCGCCGCGAGCTCGATGCAGCGGTCGCCAAGGGCAAGCTGAAGGGTGCGCTGTCGCGTGCGTTCAAAACGGCCGACATCACCGTGCCCGACGATCTGGGGGCGCGGATCGAGGACGCCTTGACGCGTGCGGCGCTCGAGCGGCTCGGCCTCGAAGCGCGCGCGTCGACGCTCGCCACTGGCAGCGAGCGCATCGAGGAGGCGGCGCGCAAGGGCACACTCTACCTGCTTTACCATGCATCCGACGCCAGCACTGACGGCAACCGCAAGCTGGCCCAGGCCTGGCGCGTCGGCAATGACGAGGAGGGCTCCGGACGCCAGGGGTTGATACTGGCGGCGGACCGCACGATCTTGTCGGTGGCGCTGGGGCGTGAAAATGTGGTACACATCGGCGTGATAGACGCGCGCGCCGCCGAACGGGTGGCTGCCGCTGTCGACCGGTGGCACGGTTTTATCGATCATACGCCTCGCGGCGAACCTTGCGAAAACACGTCGCAGGGTTCAGGGCCGCGCGGCGCGAATATAAGTGAAGGGTTCGGGTTTAATTCATGAGCGAAACGGAAAAGCCGAAACTGGGGATGCGCGCGCCACTGGGGATCAAGCGCACGGTCGAGACGGGCCAGGTCAAGCAAAGCTTTAGCCATGGCCGGTCGAATACCGTCGTGGTCGAGGTCAAGAAGCGCCGTTTCGTCAAGCCCGGCGAGGAGGCCCCGGCGCCCGAGCCCGTGGTCGAGGCGGCGCCGGCACCAGTTGCCGCGCCCGTGGCCGCACCCCGGCCGGTCGCGCCACCGCCGCAAGCGCGCGCGCTGACGCCGCTCGAGCGCCGTGAGCAGCAGGAACGCCTGCTGCGCGAAGCCGAGGAGGCGCGTATGGCCGCTCTCGAGGAGGCGCGCCGCCGCGACGACCGGGCGAAGGTCGACAATAGCGAAGACGAGAAGCGGCGTGTCGAGGAAAACCGGAAGGCAGAGGAGGCCGAGCGCCTTGCCGCCGAGGAAGCTGCGAAAAACCCGCCGCCGCAGCCAGAACCCGAAGTACAGGCCGCGCAAGAGCGTGCTGCGCCGGCCGAAGGCTCGACGGAAGAGCGCCGCCCCGTCCGGCCCGCCCCCGCCGGGGCGCTACGCCGCCCCGAGCCCGTGCGTCCGACGACGCGTCCGCGTGGTGTCGACGACCGACGCCAGGCCGGCAAGCTCACCGTCACCCGTGCGCTGGAAGGCAATGAGGAAGGCGCGCGCGCCCGCTCGCTCGCGGCGCTGAAACGCGCCCGCGAAAAGGAACGCCGCGCCCATGGCAGCGGGCAGCCCCAGGCCAAGCAGATCCGCGACGTCGTCATTCCTGAAACGATCACGGTTGGCGAACTCGCCAACCGCATGGCGGAACGTGGCAACGACCTTGTCCGGGCGCTGTTCAAAATGGGTGTGCCCTCGGCGATGGGCGATACCATCGACCAGGACACCGCCGAGCTGCTGGTCACCGAGTTCGGGCATAATTTCACGCGCGTGAGCGCAAGTGACGTCGAGATCGACATTGCGCAGGACGTCGATGACGAGGCGACGCTGAAGCCGCGGCCGCCGGTGATCACGATCATGGGCCATGTCGATCATGGCAAGACCAGCCTGCTCGACGCGCTCCGCGGCACCGACGTGGTGCGTGGCGAGGCCGGCGGCATCACCCAGCACATCGGGGCCTATCAGGTCACGCTGAAGTCGGGCGAGCAGATCACTTTCCTCGATACGCCGGGCCATGAAGCCTTTGGCGAAATGCGCAAGCGCGGGGCCAACGTCACCGACATCGTCGTGCTGGTCGTTGCGGCCGACGACAGCATCAAGCCGCAGACCGTCGAGGCAATCAACCATGCCAAGGCCGCCGATGTGCCCATCGTCGTCGCCATCACCAAGATCGACAAGCCCGAGGCCAATGCCCAGAAGGTCCGCGAGGCACTGCTGCAGTACGACGTGATCGTCGAGGAAATGTCGGGCGACGTTCAGGATGTCGAAGTCTCGGCGCTCAAGAAGACCGGCCTCGACGAGCTGACCGAAAAGCTGCACCTCCAGGCCGAAATCCTCGAGCTGAAGGCCAATCCCGATCGCGCGGCCGAAGGCAGCGTGATCGAGGCAAAGCTCGACAAGGGCCGCGGACCATTGGCTACGATCCTCGTCCGTCGCGGCACGTTGCGCGTCGGCGATATCGTCGTTGTCGGCCAGTATTCCGGCAAGGTCCGGGCGATGATCGACGACAAGGGGCGACAGCTGAAGCAAGCCGGCCCGTCCATGCCGGTCGAAATCCTTGGCCTTTCGGGTGTCCCGTCGGCAGGCGATCCGATGTCGGTCGTCGAGAACGAGGCCCGCGCGCGCGAGGTTGCGCTCTACCGCGTCAAGACCGCGACCCAGCAACGGACCGTTTCCGCGCCGGTCGACATCGAGAACGTGTTTGCAACCTTCGGCGCAGTCAAGGCGATGGAATATCCGATCGTCGTCAAGGCCGACACGCAAGGGTCTGTCGAAGCAATCATCGGCGCGGTCAACCGCATCTCCACCGACGACATCAAGGTGCGTGTCCTGTCCTCGGGCGTCGGCGGCATCACCGAAAGCGATGTGATGACGGCGGCGGCAAGCGGTGCGCCGGTCATCGGCTTCAACGTGCGACCGAACCCCAAGGCACAGGCGCTGGCGAAGCGCGATCGCGTCGAGTTCCAGTATTTCGACGTCATCTACCACCTGACCGACCAGGTGCGGAACGCGATGGCCGGGCAGCTGGGGCCGGAAGTCATCGAGCATGTCGTCGGCCGGGCGGAGATCCGCGCCGTATTCCCGGCCGGCAAGACCGGCAAGGCCGCGGGGCTGCTCGTGACAGAGGGCGTCATCCGCAAGAACCTCAAGGCGCGCATCACCCGCGACGACGTCATCATTTACAACGGCCAGGTCAATTCGCTGCGCCGCTTCAAGGATGACGTGGCCGAAGTGCGTGCAGGCCTCGAGTGCGGCGTCACCTTCGATTCGACGAACGACATCAAGGCAGGCGACTTCCTTGAGACGTTCGAGGTCGAAGAGCGCGCCCGGACGCTTTGAGATAGGACTTGGCTGACGCAAAAGGCCAGGAGCGCAGTGTCCGCACCCTTCGCGTCGGCGAAGCGGTACGGCACGCGCTGTCCGATATCCTGCAACGTGGCGACGTTCACGACGACGTGCTGTCGAGCCATCCGACCAGCGTGACCGAGGTGCGCATGTCGCCCGACCTGCGCCACGCGACAGTGTTCGTGAAGCCGCTGCTCGGCAAGGACGAGGAAGCGGTACTCAAGGCTTTGCGGACCAATACGGCCTATCTGCAAAGCGAAGTCGCGCGGCGCGTGAACAGCAAATATGCGGCGAAGCTGAAGTTCCTTTCCGACGAAAGCTTCGACGAGGGCAGTCATATCGAGGCGGTGCTGCGGCGGCCGGACGTGGCGCGTGATCTCGACCCCGACTGATGGCCAAGCTCTATTTCTACTACGCGGCCATGAACGCGGGAAAATCAACGACATTGCTGCAGGCGGCATTCAACTATGCCGAGCGCGGGATGGGGACCATGTTGCTGACTGCAGCGATCGACGATCGCGCAGGCCATGGCGTCATCGGGTCGCGCATCGGCCTCGAGGCGCCTGCCATTCCTTTTTCGCGCGAGACAGATATTATGGCGCTCGTCCGTGCCGAGGCGAAGCAGCGGCCGCTTGCCGCGCTTCTCGTCGACGAAGCGCAGTTCCTGACGCGAGTGCAAGTCTGGCAGCTGGCCGAGCTGTGCGATCGCGACGACTTGCCCGTGGTCGCCTACGGCCTGCGCACTGATTTCAGGGGAGAATTGTTCGAGGGGTCGGCGGCGTTGCTGGCCATTGCCGACAGCCTTACCGAGCTGAAAGCGATCTGCGAATGCGGGCGCAAGGCGACAATGAACCTTCGCGTCGATGCATCGGGACGCGCCGTGCGGGACGGCGACCAGACCGAAATTGGCGGTAACGACCGCTATATCGCATTGTGCCGGCGCCATTTCTCGGAACGGCTGTGTGGGTAGGTGCACGGCTGGATCATTCTCGATAAGCCGCTCGGTCTGGGATCGACGCAAGGAGTGAGCGCGGTGAAGCGCGCGCTTCGCCAAGGCGGCTATACCAAGGTCAAGATCGGGCATGGCGGCACACTGGACCCGCTCGCCACCGGTGTGCTGCCGATCGCGCTTGGCGAGGCCACCAAGCTGGCGGGGCGGATGCTCGACGCCCGCAAAGTCTACGATTTCACCGTAGCGTTCGGGACGCAGACGGACACACTCGATCTTGAAGGTACCGTCATTGCCGAAAGCGACGTCAGGCCGACTTTGGCGGACGTGCAAGCCGTGCTGCCGCGCTTCACTGGCCCAATCGATCAGGCGCCGCCCGCCTATTCCGCGCTCAAGGTCGATGGTCAGCGGGCCTATGACCTGGCTCGGGCGGGTGAGGATTTCGAACTGGCAACACGAAGGGTAACTGTCTTTGATATCGACGTCGCGTCTGCAGGTGAGGACCGCACCTTGAACGCAGTCACCCTTACCGCCCATGTGTCGAAAGGCACTTATGTGCGAAGCCTCGCGCGCGACATTGCGCTCGCCCTTGGAACCGTTGGCCATGTAGCCATGCTTCGCCGGACGCGCGCGGGGCCCTTCGATCTGTCCCGGGCGATTTCGCTGGACTTATTGGACGATGCCGCTAAGGGCGCGACCCTTGAGGCGCACCTGCGTCCCATCGAGGCAGGGCTGGACGGTATCCCGGCTCTTTCTCTCACCCCCGACCAGGCTGCAGCGCTCCGCCAGGGACGCGTGCTTGCCGGGGTTGCCGCTTCGGACGGCCTTCATTTCGCGAAACTGGGCGACATGCCCGTTGCGCTGGTGGAGATCGTTGCCGGGCTTGTCCGGGTAGAGCGCGGCTTCAACCTTTAAACCGATACCGCGAAGGAAGACATTTTGACCGTAGCTGCCGAACGCAAGACCGAAATCATCAAGGACAACGCGCAGACCGAGGGCGATACCGGATCGCCCGAAGTCCAGATCGCGATCCTCACCGAACGCATCGTCAACCTCACCGAGCATTTCAAGACGCACAAGAAGGACAACCATTCGCGTCGCGGTCTGCTGATGATGGTCAACAAGCGTCGCTCGCTGCTCGACTATCTCAAGAAGATCGACGTGGCGCGCTACACCGCACTCATTACGAAGCTCGGGCTTCGCAAATAATTCAAACGGCCCCATTCGGGGCCGTTTGCTTATGTCCCGCATCCGGCGGGGCGCACCGGGTCGCGCGAAAGCAGTACTTTCGTACGATCCGTTAGGGCCAACCAGCGCCCGCACCGCTCGCAGACCGGATGTCTGCTTTTTGAGGCCCCCGCAGCATATGGCTCGCGGGTCGTGAAGGAAGATACATGTTCAATATGAAGACAGTCGAAATCGAGTGGGGCGGACAAACCCTCAAGCTCGAAACGGGCCGCGTTGCGCGGCAGGCCGACGGCGCCGTGATGGCGACGCTCGGCGAAACAGTGGTGCTGTGCGCGGTCACCGCGGCACGCAGCGTCAAGGAAGGGCAGGATTTCTTCCCGCTGACCGTCCACTACCAGGAAAAATACAGCGCCGCCGGCCGCATCCCCGGCGGCTTCTTCAAGCGCGAGCGCGGCGCGACCGAAAAGGAAACTTTGGTCTCGCGCCTGATCGATCGTCCGATCCGTCCGCTGTTCCCCGAAGGGTTCTACAACGAGATCAACGTCATTGCGCAGGTGATGTCGTATGACGGCGAGAACGAGCCCGACATCCTCGCGATGGTTGCCGCGTCTGCCGCGCTCACGCTCAGCGGTGTCCCCTTCATGGGCCCGATCGCGGCGGCCCGCGTCGGTTACCTGAACGGCGAATACATCCTGAACCCCACTGACGAACAGGTCGAGGAAGGCGAGCTCGACCTTGTCGTCGCCGGCACGCACGACGCGGTGATGATGGTCGAATCCGAGGCCAAGGAACTGTCGGAAGAGGTCATGCTCGGCGCCGTCATGTTCGCGCACCGCGGCATTCAGAAGGTGATCGCCGCGATCATCGACCTGGCCGAACAGGCCGCCAAGGACCCATGGCCGATGGCTCCGCAGGCCGACCTCAGCGCCGCCAAGGCGAAGCTGCGCGACCTGATCGGTGCCGACATTGCCGCTGCCTACAAGGTGACCGACAAGTCCGAGCGCTCGAATCTGCTCAACGCCATGCGTGCCAAGGCGAAGGAAGCCTTTGCCGACGCGACCCCGCAGGACCAGATGGCCGCGCAGAAGCTTGTCAAGAAGCTTGAGGCCGAAATCGTCCGCACTGCCATTCTGAAGGACGGCGCGCGCATCGACGGCCGCACGACGACGCAGATCCGCCCAATCGAGGCGATCGTCGGCTTTCTGCCCCGCACGCACGGCTCCGCGCTGTTCACGCGCGGCGAGACGCAATCGATCTGCACGACGACACTCGGTACCAAGGACGCCGAGCAGATGATCGACGGCCTGAATGGCCTGTCCTACGCCAACTTCATGCTGCACTATAACTTCCCCCCCTATTCGGTCGGCGAAGTCGGCCGCTTCGGCGCGCCGGGCCGTCGCGAAGTCGGCCATGGCAAGCTCGCGTGGCGCGCGCTGCACCCGGTGCTGCCGTCGAAGGAAGACTTCCCCTACACGATCCGCGTTCTTTCCGACATTACGGAGAGCAACGGATCGTCGTCGATGGCCACTGTCTGCGGCGGGTCGCTGTCGATGATGGACGCGGGGGTCCCCCTGAAGCGCCCTGTCAGCGGCATTGCCATGGGCCTGATCCTCGAGGGCAAGGAGTTCGCGGTCATCAGCGACATCCTGGGCGATGAGGATCACCTGGGCGACATGGACTTCAAGGTCGCCGGCACGTCCGAAGGCATCACGACGATGCAGATGGACATCAAGATCGCCGGCATCACCGAAGAGATCATGAAGCAAGCACTGGCGCAGGCCGCCGAAGGGCGCACGCACATCCTGGGCGAAATGGCCAAGGCGCTGGCGAGCACCCGCACCGAGCTGTCGGCGCATGCCCCGCGGATCGAGACCATGCAGATCGACAAGGCGAAGATCCGCGACATCATCGGCACCGGCGGAAAGGTCATCCGCGAGATCGTGGCAACTACGGGCGCCAAGGTCGACATCGACGACGAGGGCCTGATCAAGATCAGCAGTTCCGACCCGGCGCAGATCGAGGCCGCCCGCAAGTGGATCAGCGGCATTGTCGAGGAAGCCGAAGTCGGCAAGGTCTATGACGGCAAGGTCGTGAACATCGTCGATTTCGGCGCGTTCGTGAACTTCATGGGCGGCAAGGACGGCCTGGTGCACGTCAGCGAAATCCGCAACGAGCGCACCGAAAAGGTCGCCGACGTGCTGAGCGAAGGCATGGCCGTGAAGGTCAAGGTCCTCGAGATCGACCCGCGCGGCAAGGTGCGCCTGTCGATGCGCGTCGTCGACCAGGAAACCGGTACCGAACTGGAAGACACCCGCCCGCCCCGCGAGGAGCGTCCGCGCGGCGAAGGCCGTGGCGACCGGCCGGATCGTGGCCCGCGCCGTGACGGCGAAGGCCGCGGCGATCGTGGTCCGCGTCGTGATGGCGGTGGCGACCGTGGTCCGCGTCGCGAAGGCGGCGGCGATCGTGGCCCGCGCCCCGAAGGTGGGAGCGATCGAGGCCCGCGCAGCGGCGGCTACGGCGGCGGTCGTGACCGCGACAGCGCGCCCAAGGACAATAACGACGACGGCCCCGCGCCCGAGTTCGCGCCGGCCTTCCTGACGCGCGAGGACTGAAAACACGGGTTCTGGAGAGGACCGGAAGAAGGGGTCGCCGAAAGGTGGCCCCTTTTTTTCGTCGCCCGCGGGCAATCGAGCAGGCTGTCCGATCCGTGATCGCCGGGCCGCCGTGGGAACAGCATCTGCTTGCGTAATTGATGCTGCCCGGGCGACGCCGCAATGGTAGGCCGGCTGCATGAAGCTCACCAACTTCGACGTCGATACATTCATGCGCGATCATTGGCAGAAAAAGCCGCTGCTCGTGCGCGGCGCGTTCGACGCGTGGACGAACCCGCTCGACCCTGATGAGCTGGCGGGGCTGGCCTGCGAGGACGAGGTCGAGTCGCGGCTGATCACCCTGAAGCGCACCGATTGGAAGGTCGAGCCGGGGCCGCTGCCCGGGGACCGCTTCGGCCAGTTGGGCAAGGCGCCCTGGACGTTGCTGGTGCAGGCTGTCGACCAGCATGTGCCCGCGGTCGCCGCGCTGGTAACCCCGTTTCGATTCGTACCCAACTGGCGCGTCGACGATGTGATGGTCAGCTATGCGACCGACGGCGGCGGCGTGGGACCGCATTTCGACCAGTATGACGTGTTCCTGATCCAGGGGCTGGGCCGGCGACGGTGGCAGGTCGGCGCGCTGTGCGACGACGATACGCCACTGTTGCCGCACGACGATCTTCGGCTGCTCGCGAATTTCGAGGCGGTCGAGGAGTGGGTGCTGGAGCCGGGCGACATGCTTTACCTCCCGCCGCGCGTCGCGCATGACGGGGTTGCGCTCGGCAAGGACTGCATGACCTATTCAATCGGCTTTCGAGCGCCCGCGCGCAGCGAGCTGATCGCGCATTTCGCCGATCATCTGCTGGCCGAACTCGACGATGACGATCGTTATGCCGACCCCGGCCTGCGGGTGCAGGACAACCCGGGCGAGATCGTGCCCGAAGCGCTTGCGCGGCTGCACGCCATGGTGACGGAAAAGCTCACGGACCAGGCGGCGTTCGCGCGCTGGTTCGGGGCGTACAGCTCAACGCCGAAATATCCCGAGGTCGACTGGGCGCCGGAAGAACCGGTCACGGTCGAAGACGTCCGTACTGCACTTTGCGATGGCGCCGTGTTGCGGCGAAATCCGGCAAGCCGCTTTTCCTTCGTGCGCGAAGGCGAAGCGGTCGTTCTCTTCGTCGATGGCGCGTGCCACGAATGCGCCGCCGACGTGGCGCGCTTTGCCGAAAAACTGTGCGCGACCGATCGCCTCGCAACCGACGCGACGCTCGCGGCAAGCGCGTCTGCCGTTTCACTCATCGCCGCATTGTTGAACGGCGGCAGTGTCGAGGTCGATCAGGCGGACTGAGCCCGCCATTTGCCCGGCGCCAGACCCGCGACCGTCCAATCGCCAATGCTCCAGCGGACCAGACGCAAGGTCGGGTACCCGACAGCGGCGGTCATGCGGCGCACTTGCCGATTGCGGCCTTCGCGGATCGTGAGCTGCAGCCAGCAGTCAGGAATGGCTTGGCGCACGCGGATCG
Source organism: Sphingomonas sp. (assembly GCA_965249705.1). Taxonomy (GTDB): domain Bacteria; phylum Pseudomonadota; class Alphaproteobacteria; order Sphingomonadales; family Sphingomonadaceae; genus Sphingomonas_O. The sequence continues at coordinate 35,719 of CBDFMO010000014.1, forward strand.
GGGGCGTACGCTGCCACAGTCGGGGGTCGTCGATGCGCTCGACCTGCGCGGGGAGCGTCGGGCCATCCTTCAGGGATACGCCGCGCCGCAGTTCGGCAAGTGCGTCGGGCGAGACATTGCCTTCGACCTGCACCAGATAGGTCTTGGGCAGCCTGAATTTCGGGTCTGCGATCCGCGCTTGCAGCCGGCCGTCGTCCGTCAACAGCAAGAGCCCCTCGCTGTCGAAGTCGAGGCGGCCCGCCGGATAGACGCCGGGGATGTCGATGTAATCCGCCAGCGTCGGTCGCGGAACGGCCGTGCGCTCGTCGGTAAACTGGCAGAGAACACCGAAAGGTTTGTTGAACAGGATAAGGTTCGCCATCGTTTAGGTGATCCCGGGTCGCGCAACACGCTTGCCCCGGGTCCGGCTGGTCAGATGAAATCGGTGGCAACGGTCGCAGCGATAGGGGCGCAACGTCATTGGCGCGCGCAATGCCGCCATCTGTGCGTCAGCTTCGGTGGCGAAGCGCGTTTTGCGCGCGCACACGCTGAGTCTCGTTCGCCTTGGCATGCTTTCCGATTGTCCATCCCGAAGATCGGGTCACCGCCGCGATATTGCCGTGCCCGCCGGGGCGGGCATAGTGGGACGATGACCCTGCGATTCGTTGCCCTTGCCGCTCTGGCTTTCCTGTCCGCCGTGCCCGTCGGGGGCGCCGTCCGCAAGCCCGTGCCACAGCCAGCCCCCACGCCCGTCGTCCAGCCCTTGCCCGACACCGTTCGCGTCGCGTTGGTGACCGAAATGGGCACGATAACGCTCGACCTCGACGGCAAGCACGCGCCTGTCTCGACCCGCAACTTTCTTCGTTACGTCGATGGCAAGCGGTTTGACGGCATTGTTTTCTACCGCGTGATGCGGCTGGCCTGGGGTGAACAGCCCAATGGCCTGATTCAGGCAGGACTGCGTGGCGACCCAAAGCGCGTGCTGCCCCCGATCGCGCATGAAAGCACGACACAGACCGGGCTCAGGCATGTGGCAGGCGCAATTTCGATGGCGCGCCTTGCGCCGGGCACCGCGACCGGCGATTTCTCGATCCTGGTGTCGGACATTCCCGGCCTCGACGCAGGGCAGAATCCCAGCGACCCCGAAGGTTATGCGGTGTTCGGCAAAATTGTTGAGGGCATGGACGTGGCCCGCAGGATCTATGACGTGCCTCTGTCGGCGACGGCCGGATCGGGTGCGCTGAAGGGCCAGATGATCGAGAAGCCAGTCAAGATTCTGACGGTGCGACGGGTGGCGCTGCCTGCGTCCGCTCCGGTTCCGGCACAGCAATAGGGGCGGCGCGAACACGCCGCCCCGGTTTTAGCCTAGCGGCAACGGGCGTCGTTGCTGTCGATGGCGGTCCCCGCCGCAGCACCGCCGATGCCGCCGAGAATGGTGCCCAGTGTCTTCGATCCACCCGGCGCGATGGCGTTGCCAAGGATGCCGCCGGCGATGCCGCCGACGATCAGTCCGGTCGTCCCGTCAGATCGGCGGCAATAATATTGGCCGTTCTGGCCGCGATAGATGCGATCGTTGCGCGACAGGCGACGTTCGCGATAATTCGGCGCATCGCGATAGTAATGGTCGGCATAATAGCCGCCATATGCGGGATCCGGCCGGTTATAGTCGTAGTTGCGCCAGCCGGCATAAGCCGGGCGATCGCCGTAGGAGCTGGCACAGCCCGTTAACAACGTAGCGGCGGACAGCAGAACAAGGACAGGCGTACGCATAAAATCGATCCTTTCGGTCGCCCCCCTGCCCCTCAATGTCCGATGCGTCTTTTGGTTGCGCCAACGTTCTGTTCGACCGCCCGGGACAAAAAATGGGCCGCGCCCGAAGGCACGGCCCAACCGAGTCCCAGGAACGGGGAAACTCTGTGATTACATCGCGTTCTTGGCTTGGGCGTTGGCCGTCGCGAGATTCCCGTCAGCAGCGTTGTCCGCGGCTTCTTCCATGGCGTCGGCCTTGTTTTCCATGACATCCGCGTTATTGCCGGTCATGTTGTCGGCCATCGCGTCCATGTTGTCTGCGGCTGCTTCCATGTTGTTCGAGGCGGCTGCCTGCGTGTTGTTCATGCTGGTGCAACCACCGAGGACGGCGAGGCTCACGATGGCGGCGCTCGCCAGAATACGGTTCTTCATGTCAATCTCCTGTCAGGGGCCCCCTTTTGGTGCACCCATGCGACGCGAATAACTGACGTCATTCATTTCGGTTCCCAAATGGGGCGATAACGTGGCAGGAGGATGAATAGGGAGCTTCTGTTGCTCGGTGCTCCCCAAACCGCCGGTTTCCACTTCTGTTGCCCGGTGTGGTCCCTACCGCGCTAAAGCCGAACTAACTTCATCCACGAAGGACTTAGTTAGGCAGCAATCGCGAGCGCCTCATTGTCGTTGGCACTTGTCGTTTTGAACGGTTTTACGACTCATTCAGGTCGGGCGACGACAACCGATTTTAACACACGTCGATCCTAGTTCGGCCCCGTCATGGCCCCTGATTTCTCAGGGGTTATGGTGGAGCCGCCGGGTACCGCCCCCGGGTCCGCTGCGCTTATTGCGCGGCCTCGTTTATCGCCATAGCCGGGCGAACCCGGCGAAAGGACATATAGGGCGGTGCACGTGAAAGAAAAGTGACTCCGGCTTATTCGTCACAGTGGGGGATAAAAGCACCGCGCAACTTGCTGTTCATGTCCAGTGCGTTAAGGGCAGTGTGTCATGCTTACACAACGCTCCAGATATGCGCTTCGGGCGATGCTGGTGCTGGCGAACGAACAGCTCGGCCAGCCACCTGTCCCGATGAGCCGCATCGCCACCGAAGCGCAAATTCCGCGCAAATTCCTCGAGATCATCCTGGGTGAGCTGCGCCAGGCCGGGTTTGTCAATTCGACCCGCGGCAAGTCCGGCGGCTTCCATCTCGCGCGGCCCGCCCACCTCATCTCGTTCGGTGACATCATCCGGACGATCGAGGGGCCGCTCGCGCTGGTACCCTGCGTCAGCCGCACCGCCTATCGCCGCTGCAAGGACTGCCGCAGCGAAGCACAGTGCGAAATCCGCATCGCAATGCTGCGCGTTCGGGACGAAACCGCGCGCATCCTCGACGGCACGAGCCTCGCCAGCGCGACGGCCGAGGATCTGGCCGCCGCATAAACGAGAGCTGTCGCTATTTCTTCAGACTGGCCGCAATGTCGCGCAGCAGCAAGATGTCCTCGGGCGTGGCTGCCTCATCGGTGCGCTTCAATGCCTTGTTCGCGGTGCGGACGATCATGAAAATGACAAAGGCCAGAATAAGGAAATTGATGATTTCAGTGATGAAGTGCCCATAGGCAAAGACCGGCACGTTTGCCGCCTTCATGCCAGCAAGCGTGGCGGCCGCCCCTTCGGGAACCGAACCGAGCGGCACGTACATGTTGGCAAAATCGACGCCTCCGGTGACAAGGCCGAGGATGGGATTGATGAAATCCTCGGTGAACGCCGTCACGATCTTGCCAAAAGCCGCACCGATGATGACGCCCACGGCGAGGTCGAGCACGTTGCCGCGATTGATGAATGCCTTGAACTCGGAAACCATGCTCACGATGTAACTCCCCGGATGATCGTTGCGGGGGCAGAATGGCGAACGGGCAACCGTTTGAAAAGTCTCAAAAGGCCTCATTGCGCTTCCCGCGCGCGTTCGTGTATTACCCGCACATAACACTGGAGGGACTTTCCGCATGACATCGATCCGCCGCCTGGCCCTGATTGCCCCGCTCGCCGCCGTGTCGCTGTCGGGCTGCGGGATCAACTCGATTCCCACCGCCGAGGAGGCTGCGAAGGCGAAATGGGCGAACGTCCAAGCCGACTATCAGCGCCGTGCCGACCTGATCCCCAACCTCGTCGCGACCGTGAAAGGTTTTGCCAAGCAGGAATCGACCGTATTGGTGCAGGTGACCCAGGCGCGTGCTGCCGCGACGTCGACCCAGCTCGCGCCCGCCGACCTTACCGACCCGGCCAAGGTGAAGCAGTTCCAGGAGGCCCAGGGCGCGGTATCGGCCGCGCTGCTCAACATCCGCAACATCACCGAGGCTTATCCTGACCTGAAGTCGAACGCGAATTTCATTGCGCTGCAGTCGCAGCTCGAGGGCACCGAAAATCGCATCAATATATCGATCAAGGATTATAACGAGGCGGTGCAGAAATATAACACGACCATCCGCACCTTCCCCGACGCGATCGGCGCCAAGATCTTTTACGGCGCGAAGCCGATGGTGACTTATACGGCGACGGCACCCAACGCCGACCGCGCACCAACGGTGGACTTCAACTGACGCTTGACCGCGGTCATCGTCACCCCGGACCTGGTCCGGGGTCCACCCCTCGATCGAGAGGTTCGCTTCCGTGGTGAAGTGGTTGTCGCCTGACTCTGCCGTCGCAAGGGCGCTTGTGGCACTTTTGCTTCTGCTGTGCAGCTTTCCGGTGTCTGCTCAAACCTTCCCGCCCCTCACGGGCAGGGTGGTCGATGCGGCCAATCTGTTGCAGCCCGACCAGAAAGCGGCACTCGAAGCCAAGCTGCAGGGAATTGAACAGGCAACCGGGCATCAGGTCGTCATTGCCACGATCCCCGACATGCAGGGCTATCCGCTGGAAGATTACGGCTATCGGCTCGGCCGTGCCTGGGCCCTGGGCGACAAGGAGAAGAACGACGGGCTGATCATCCTGCTTGCGCCGAACAATCCTGCCGGCCAGCGTGGCCCACGCATCGAAGTGGGATATGGCCTCGAGCCGCTTGTCACCGATGCGTTCTCGAGCGTCGTGGCCAACGGCATCATGACCCCGATGCTGAAGGCCGGCGATATCTCCGGTGCGCTCAATGCCGGCGTCGATGCGATCGGCGAGCAGATAAAGCTGACGCCCGAGGAGGCCGCAAAACGGACGGCGGCCCTGACCGCCCAGGAAAAGAACAGTGCGCGGAAAGTGGATAGCGGCGCTTTCGTCTTCTGGATCATCGTTTTCTTCATGGTGATTTTGCCCATGGTCGGCGCGCTCTCGCGCGGCGGTGGCCGTCGGCGGCACAGCACCGGCATCGGGGAAGCGATCCTCTGGACAGCGATCAACGCTGCAGTGAACAGCCGCGGCGGCGGTGACGACCATTGGGGGGGAGGCGGCGGAGGCAGTTGGGGCGGCGGCGGTGGCGGCGGCTTCTCAGGTGGCGGTGGCTCGTTCGGCGGCGGTGGCGCGTCAGGGGGGTGGTAATGCAGCGACCGACGATCGAGGACCGCGAGCGCGTGAGCGATGCCGTGCGTACGGCCGAGGGGAACACTTCGGGCGAAATCGTGACAATCGTGGCCGACCGTTCGGACACCTATGAAGATATTTCGCTCATCTATGCCGGGCTTGCCGCACTGTTCGTACCGGTCCTGTTCGCGGCCTGGCCCGCCCTGCCGCTCGGCATCCTGGCGCGATTTACCAGCGGTTGGGGCACGACCGAAATTCGCGACTTGATGCTGCTGACCTTTGTCGCAATGGCGTTGGTATCGGCAGCCAAGTTCGGCGCCTTGCGCTACCAGCCGCTGCGCATGTTCTGGACGCCGAAGGCGATCCGGCGCGCCCGCGTGCGCGCCCGCGCGATCGAGTTGTTCAAGGTCAGCGCGGAAGCGCGCACCACCGGCCGCACGGGAATATTGATCTACCTGTCGCTCGGCGAGCACATGGCCGAGATCGTCGCCGACGAGGCGATCCATGCCAAGGTGCCCGATACCGAATGGGGTGAGGCGATGATCGCGATGGTGGCCGAAGTGCGCCATGGCCGCATCGCCGACGGCATGATCGCCGCGGTCCAGCGTGTCGGCACGATCCTTGCCGCGCACTTGCCGCGCGCGGCCGGCGATTTGAACGAACTTCCCGACCGGCTGATCGAGCTATAGCGCCCTTTCCTGCTTGGGGAGCGACGCCGCAGATTTTGAAAGAAACTGACGATGCACGGTGACTCCCCCTTTTCCCAACCGCCGTCCCAGAGCGTATCGAGTGAAGAAGAGACCGTCTGGTCCGGCAAATATATTGTCGCGAAGCGACGCGGCCCCTGGGAATATGTCGGCCGGGCGCGTGGCATCGGCGCGGCGGTCATCCTCGCGGTCGAGGACGGCCATGTGCTGCTGGTCGAGCAATGGCGGGTACCACTCCAGCGTCGCTGCCTCGAACTGCCGGCGGGCCTCGTCGGCGACGAGACCGAAGGCGAGGATGTCGTCACCTCTGCCGCGCGCGAACTGGAAGAGGAAACCGGCTGGCATCCTGAGCGCATCGAGGTGGTTGGTGATTTCGCCTCCTCACCTGGCATGGTGAGCGAGACCTTCACATTGGTCATTGCGCAGGGCCTGTCCAAGGTCGGCGATGGCGGCGGCGTGCCGGGCGAGGATATCTTGGTGCACCGAATCGCGCTTGAGGATGTTGCCGCACTCGTCGCGGCGAAGCGCGCCGAAGGCGTTGCCATCGACGTCAAGCTGCTCCTCCTGCTCGGCGTCGGTCTGCTTGCCTGACCGTTGAATCGATTGAGAAAAGCCGGCGAACGCGCCCGAATGCGCGCAGATTTCACTGACATATTGACGATATGACCCATTTTGTTTATGTTTCACATAAATTAATTGGAGAAACGTCAATGCAAGATAAAAACGACAGATGTGGAAGCGCTGCATGGCGACAGGCGGCATGGCTGCTTGCCAGCTGCCTCGTGGCAGTCGCAGTGCTCCCGAGCCCCCGCCTGTCGCCGATGGGGTCATCGGCGTCCGGCGCCGAAATCATGATCGACGCGAAGATCGTGTCGGTTCGCGTAACCATTTCGTGACGCGGGGACGGACGATGAACACGATCGAGATCGACGAGCTTCGCAAGCAGAGCCGCAACCTGAAGGGCGTTTTCGCCTGGCTATTCGGCGTGGGCTGCTTCCTGCTGTTTTCCGAAGTCATGTACATGCCGATCAAGGAACTGGTCCTTGCGATCGGTACGCCCGATGTCGGCACCGCGCTGAGGGAGCTCGGCACCGCCATGCTGCGCGCCTTGCCGGCGCTCACGCTGCTCGCCGCGTTGTGGACGGCGCGTAGCCTATTCAAGTCTTTCGAAACGGGCGAACTCCTTGCGGCCGGCAGCGGCAGGACGCTCGGACGTCTTGGCGACTGGCTGATCGCCGGAGCCGTGGCGGCGATCGCATTCGGGCCAGACATCGGGCCGGCCGGGCTGGCCTTTGGCGGCTATCTGAGCGCGCACATCGTCCTTGGCTGCACCGGGCTTGCCATACGGCTGTTTGGCAAGGTGCTGTGCCTCGCCGCGGCGATCAGCGCCGACCATGCGCAGATCGTCTGAGCCATGGCGATCATCGTAACCCTCGACGTGATGCTTGCCCGTCGCAAGATGCGGGCAAAGGATCTCGCGGCACATATCGGCATCAGCGAAACCAACCTGTCGTTGCTCCGGTCCGGCAAGGTCAAGGGGGTGCGGTTCGAAACGCTGGAAAAGCTCTGCGATGCTCTTGAATGCAAGCCGGGCGACCTGCTCGACTTCGAGCAGGGTCGGCGCTGACCGCTAGCGGAAATTGTCCGCGTAGGCCTGCAGCTTGAGCACCCGCACCGGCACCGGGATGACACGGGCAGCAACGTTTTCGCGCTCGGCATAGGCTTGCGCGGCGGCAACGTCAGGAAAGAACAAACGCACCTGTTCACGCGTGTCGCCGCTGCCAGCCCAGCCGGTCAGCGGATCGGCTTGCTTGGCCTCGGCCGGCGCATATTCGAGCACCCAGCGCGACGTCCGCGCGCGGCCCGACTGCATCGCGTTCTTCGGTTCCTGATAGATTCGCGCGTTGGTCATGATGATCCTCAATAGGCCCGCGAAATCGCGAATTCCACCGCCTCGACGAGCGCGGATTTCGCCGCGCCGCGCGAAAACGGGCCGAGCGCATCGATGGCACGCTGGCCGAAATGCCGCGCGCGTTCGATGGTGTCGTCGATGGCGTTGGCGTTGCGCAGCAGCTGCGTCGCGTGGATCAGGTCAGCGTCCGAAACGCGACGCCCTTCCACGGCGTCCTTCCAGAAGGCGCGGTCGGCTTCCGATCCGCGCGCATAGGCAAGGATGACGGGCAAGGTCATCTTGCCGTCGCGGAAGTCGTCGCCGATGTCCTTGCCCATCGTGCCTGCGTCCGAGGCATAGTCGATCGCGTCGTCCACGAGCTGGAAGGCGATACCGAGGTTGCGACCATAGGCATCGAGCGCCTCTTCCGTATCGTGGTCGCGTTCGGCCACAACCGCCGCGATGCGGCATGCAGCGGCAAACAGGGCCGCCGTCTTCGAGCTGATGATGTTGAGGTACCGCTCTTCGCCGAGCCCGATCTGGCGCTGGGCGGTCAGCTGGTTCACTTCACCTTCGGCAATGACGGCGCTGGCGTGGCTCAGGATCTTGAGCACTTTCAGCGACCCGTCTTCGACCATGAGTTCGAAGCTGCGGCTGAACAGGAAATCGCCGACGAGAACGCTGGCCGGATTCCCCCAGATGATGTTCGCCGTGCGCTTGCCCCGGCGCAGGTCGCTGCCGTCGACGACGTCGTCGTGGAGCAGAGTCGCGGTATGGATGAACTCGACCGAGGCCGCGAGCTTGTGATGCCGTGTCCCGGAGTAATCGAGCAGGCGGGCGCAGGCGAGCGTAAGCATCGGCCGCATCCGTTTGCCGCCGCCTGCGATCAAATGGCCGGCAAGCATGGGAATCAGCGGTATTTCGGACTGCATGCGGTCGAGAATGACCTGATTGACCTGCGCCATGTCGCCGGCGACGAGCGCCATGATCGGGTCGAGCGATGGTACGCGCCCCGCGCTGTTCGCAATGCTCGTGACGGTGGCGGTCATCGGGAGTTCCTCTGGACGGCGCGCGCCGCTAAGGCAAGAGCGCCGGGAGCCCAAGCCTGGAGGAGATACGCACGTGACGGCTGACCGGTTGCACCTTTATCGGCAAAGTATCGACAATATCGACGCGGCGCTGGTGTTCATGCTGGCCGAGCGATTCAAAGTCACCCAGGCTGTGGGCGCTTTCAAGGCCGAAAACGGCCTGCCGCCGGCCGATCCGGGGCGCGAGGCGCGGCAGGTGGCGCGACTCCGCAAGCTGGCGGCGGAGGCCAACCTCGATCCCGATTTCACGGAAAAATTCCTCCGCTTCATCATCGACGAGGTCATCCGCCATCATGAGGCGGCACAGATTTAGATCCCCGAGCCGTCTCCCCGGCCCTGAACAATCGCTGACCAGCTTCGTCATGATCGTTTCATGCGCCTTGGGATAATGGCCTCTGCCACCATGTTTCGGTGGCATTGCGTGAGGAGATTTCTGATGAGAAACGTCATTCTTGCCTTGACGGCGGCCGCTACGCTGACGGTGCCGATGGCCGCGTCGGCACAGGCTTGGCAATCGATCAACCAGCGCCAGGCCAATCTCTACAACCGGATCGAACAGGGTGTTCGCAACGGTTCACTGACACGGCCGGAGGCACAGCGGCTGCGCACCCGCTTTGTCGCGCTCGATCGACTCGAAAGCCGGTATCGCGCCAATGGCCTGTCAGTGTGGGAACGCCGCGATCTCGACCGGCGCTTTGATGCGCTGAGCCGCGAGATCCGCGCCGAGCGGCACGACGGGCAGAACCGACGCTGATGCTGACCAGGACGGCCCGGGCGCCCTGCCGCCCGGGCCGCGCCGTTTACCAGACCTTGATGCGTTGGTCGGGCGCCAGATAAAATTTCTGGCCCGGCTTCACGTTGAATGCCTTGTACCACGCATCGTGGTTGCGCACGACATAGGGGCGCCACGCCCCGGGCGTATGCGGATCGGTGAGGATCTGCTGTCGGGTCGCCTCGTCGCGCGATTTGTTCTGCCAGACCTGCGCGAAGCCCAGGAAGAAGCGCTGGTCGCCCGTAAAGCCGTCGAGGACTGGCGCGGGCTTGCCTTTCAGCGAGATCTTGTACGCGTCATAGGCAATCGAGAGACCCGCCAGGTCGGCCATGTTTTCGCCTAGCGTCAGTTCGCCATTGACCTTCAATCCGGCCACCGGCTCATAGGCGCCATATTGCGCCACGACCTTGTCGGTATAGGTCTTGAAGCGGGCGACATCCTCCTTGGTCCACCACTCGGCGAAATTGCCCTTCATGTCGAACTTGCGGCCCTGATCGTCGAAGTGGTGACTGATTTCGTGACCGATCACGGCGCCAATGCCGCCATAGTTGACGGCCGGATCCGCATTGGGATCGAAAAATGGCGGCTGCAGGATGGCGGCGGGGAAAACCACTTCGTTCATGAGCGGATTGGCATAGGCGTTGACGGTCTGCGGGGTCATGAACCACTCGCTGCGGTCGACGGGCTTGCCGATCTTGTCGAGCTGGCGCTGGTAGTTGAACTCGGCGACGCGCTGGGCGTTGCCGAGCAGGTCGCCCGGGACTACCGTCAACTTCGAATAATCGCGCCACTTGTCGGGATAGCCGATCTTGGGCGTGAAAGCGGCGAGCTTGGCCCGGGCCTTGACCTTCGTTTCGGGTGCCATCCAGGTCAGGTTCGACAATCGGATGTCCATCGCCGCAATCAGGTTGTGGACCAGCTCGTCGGCCTTGGCCTTGGCCTCGGGCGGGAAATAGCGCTGGACGTACACCTGGCCCACGGCCTCGCCGAGGCTGCCGTTGACGAGGTCCACGCCCCGCTTCCACCGGTCCTTGAGCTGCGGCGTTCCCTGCAGCACGGTGCCATTGAAGGCGAAGCTTTCGTCGACGAATGCCTTGCTGAGCAGCGGCGCGGCGCTCCGGATCGTATGGAATGCCAGATATTCGCGCATTATCGAAATCGGTGTGGCCCCCAGGATCTTCGCCGTGCCGGTCAACGCCGAAGGCTGGCTCACGATGACGATCGGCTGGGCGGCAAGTCCCGAAGCCTCGATCATCGTCGCCCAGTCGAACCCCGGCATTTTCACCGGAAGCGCGCCCGCAGGCATCGGGTTGAAGGTCTTCTCCACCTGGCGCAGCTCGGCGCGGGTCCAGTGCACCTCCGCCAGCGATTTCTCGAACGCGAATATGCGCTGCGCCGCGCCCTCGGGGTCGGGCTGTCCGGCAAGGCGCATCATCGTGGCGATATGCGCCAGATATTTGGCCCGCGTCGCCACCGACTTTGCGTCGTCTTTCAGATAATAGTCGCGATCGGGCATGCCGAGGCCGCCCTGCCCCGTATAGACCGTGTACTTGCTGTTGTCGGTACGATCCTGGCCGACGCCGATGCCGATGGGCGTCGCAACGCCGCGCCGGTTTGCCTGGCCGAATGCCCTTGCGAGGTCGGTTGGCGTGGAAATGGCTGCGATGGCATCGAGATAGGGCTTGAGCGGCGCGGCTCCCCTCGCCTCGATTGCTGCTTCGTCCATGAAGCTGGCATAGGTCACGCCGATCTTCTCGTTGAGGCTGCCTGGCGCTGCGGGCGTTTTCGCCGCGTCCTCGATGATGGTGCGGGTGCGTTCGTCCGACAGGTTGCGCAGGATGGCAAAGCTGCCCCAGCTCGCACGGTCGGCAGGAATTTCGGTTCGGGCCATCCAGCCGCCGTTGACATAGGCGTAGAAGTCGTCGCCCGGCGCGACCTTCTTGTCCATCGCGGTAAGGTCCACCCCGAAATCGCCGAGCTCCGGCTTTGCGGTCGGCTTGGCCATGGCAGGTTTGCCGGCAACGGGCTTGGCGACGGTCGGCGAGAAGGCAAGGATCGAGACGACGAGCGCGACGCCCGTCAGCAAGGTAGATTTCATCGGTGGCGAATCCTCTTCTTTGACTTTGCCTGTGTGTGTGACGCGACTAACACGGTCACGCAAGAAAATTACATTGCCTCGATCAGGCAACGGCTGGAAGACGAAGCCTGACGAGCAGGCCGCCCAGGTCGTCGCTCTCGTCGAGCGTGACCGACCCCCCGTAGATTTCGGCAACGTCGCGCACGATGGCAAGGCCAAGGCCGGTCCCGGGTTTGCCGGTATCGAGCCGCGCGCCCCGATCGAACAGATGATCGCGCGCCGCCTCGGGGATGCCGAGGCCGTCGTCCTCGATCTGGAATTCGATGAAGGTGCCGGACCGCACGACAGTGATGAACACGCTGCCTCCGCCGTATTTCGCCGCGTTTTCAATCAGGTTACCCAGCATCTCGTCGAGGTCCTGCCGCTCGACATGAACCTGCGCCGTCTTGTCACCGTCGATATCGATACGGACCTTGCCGTAGAGTCGTCCGACCGCCCGTTCCACGGCCTGCAGCGACGGCCACACCGCGGCACGGCTGTGGGCATGGCCGCGTCTGCCGACGGCACGGGCTCTGGCCAGATGATGATCGACCTGGCGCCGCATCGTCGCTGCCTCGCGCATCACCGTGTCCGCCAGATCGGGCGATCTCGCGGTCGCGGCATTCATCACGACGGTCAGCGGCGTCTTGAGCGCATGGGCCAGATTTCCGGCATGGCGCCGCGCTTCTTCTGCTTGCTTCTCATTATGCTCGATCAGGCCGTTGAGTTCGTCGACCAGCGGCGCGATTTCATTGGGCAGCCGGTCCTGCTCGATGCGCTGGGCACGGCCCGCGCGCATTTCGGCGATTGCGAGACGAAGCTTGCGCAGGGGCCACAGGCCATAAAGCGTCTGAAGCGCCGCGAGCACGAACAGGCCAAGCCCGAGCAGGGCAAAGCTGCGCACCAGCGTCCGGCGCAGTGTGCCGATCTGCTCGTCAAGGCCAGAACGACTCTGCGCTACCTGAAAGCGCCAGATGGTCTTGGAAAGGGGCAAGGTAATGTCGCGTTCGACGATGCGCAGCTTTTCCCCCAGCTGCGCACTGTCGTAGAAATGGGCAGCGCGGTCGCGGTGCGGCGCGCCGACCGCAAGCGCATGGTCCCACAGCGACCGCGATCGGAAGGGCTCGTGACCTGCCCCGGTGATCTGCCAATAGAGGCCGGAGTTGGGCTCGAGAAAGCGTTGGTCGCCAAGCGGGCGGTTGAGCCTGACCTCCCCGTCCGGGTCGGTTTCGGCGCTCGCGATCATTGCCGTTTGGACATAGTCGAGCTGATCGTCGAAATTCTGCGTGACCGCAGTGACGAGGACCCGGTCGAGCGCGATGCCGCCGCCGGCGAGAAGCAGCAGGACCCAGGCGGCAGCAATGCCGATCATCCGGCGGGACAGCGAGCCGGAGCGCACGGTGCGCCTTGCCGGTGCCGTCGTAACCGGCACTATCGAGGGTGCGGCGTCCGCTTCGTGCGCCGCGTCGCCATCCGGCGTCCGCGCGCTATCGGCGTCGGCGTCGGCCATGTCAGGCAGGGTCGTCCAGCGAGTAGCCGAGGCCCCGGATCGTCGTGATCACATCGGCCCCCAATTTTTTGCGGATGCGGGTGACGAACACCTCGATCGTGTTCGAATCGCGATCGAAATCCTGATCGTAGATATGCTCTATCAGTTCGGTGCGGCTGACGACCTTGCCCTTGTGATGAAGCAGGTAACTCAGCAGCTTATATTCCTGCGCGGTCAGCTTCACCGGCTCGCCGGCCAGCGTGACCCGACCCGAGCGCGTATCGAGTCGAACATCGCCCGCGATCATTTCGGCACTCGCATTGCCGGCCGCGCGCCGGATGAGCGCGCGCAGCCGGGCGATGAGCTCTTCGGTCTGGAACGGCTTGGCGAGGTAATCGTCAGCGCCCGAATCGAGTCCCGCGACCTTGTCCGACCAGCTGTCGCGCGCGGTGAGCACGAGGACGGGGAAAGTCTTGCCCTCCTTGCGCCATTTGTCGAGCACGGTGAGGCCGTCCATCACCGGCAGGCCGAGGTCGAGGATGACCGCGTCGTAATTCTCGGTCTGGCCGAGATAATGGCCGTCCTCGCCGTCAGTTGCGAGGTCGACGGCATAGCCTGCCCCCTCGAGTGTGTTCTTCAGCTGCGTGCCAAGCGTGGGCTCGTCCTCGACGATCAACAGGCGCATCTTGATTTCCTCGTTAACGACTATCGGTGTTTCCTGAACGGGGTTAGCCCCGAACTCAATAGGGGGCTCAATCCCCTGCGCGCGCGACGATGTTGCCCGAGCGTCCATCCACATCGACCCAGATAACGCCGCCGTTGCGCACGAATTTGAGCCGATAGCGTCCGGTCGATCCGTCGAACTCCGCACCGATATAATCGGCACCACGCGCCTTCATCTGCGGGACGATCCCATTCTCGATGGACCGCAGCGACATGAGCGCGCCGTCGCGGCGCGCCTGATAGGCCTCATCCTGATCGCCGCGATGCCATTGTGCGACCGCGGGCTGGGCGGCGGGCAACGCAAGCAAGGCAAGTGCGAAGGCGGCTTTCATCATCATGCGGCATCGCATAGGGGCAGCGGATTGAACAGCTTGTGAATATGCTGTTCGTCATCGTTCATCTTGCCTCGCACAGTCCGGACTCATGGCCGCCCCCATTCTCGCTTTCGAAGACCTCGGCCTCGTGCAGGGCAGCGGCTGGCTGTTCAGGCATCTCGACCTGTTCGTGGCGCCGCGCGACCGGCTTGCGCTGATCGGCCGCAATGGCGCGGGCAAGACGACGTTGCTGAAGCTGCTTGCGGGGCATATCGAGGCCGACGAGGGGCGCCGGACGATCGTCCCGGGATCGCGGGTCATCCTGCTCGAACAGGAACCCATCCTCAACGGCTTTACCACATTGCGCGACTATGCGACCGCAGGCGACGTTACGACCCACGAAGTGGAGGCGATTGCCGACCAGATCGGCATCGATCTCGACCGCGACGCTGCCACGGCTTCGGGGGGCGAACGGCGACGCGCGGCAATTGCGCGCGCGCTGGCGATGGACCCCGATGTGCTGCTGCTCGACGAGCCGACCAACCACCTCGACCTGTCCGCTATCGAGTGGCTCGAGGACTGGCTGCGCCGCTACACCGGCGCCTTTATCGCCATCAGCCATGACCGGACCTTCCTGACGCGGCTGACGAAGTCGACGATCTGGCTCGACCGGGGCGGCATAAGGCGCAAGGACATCGGCTTCGGCGGCTTCGACGCCTGGACTGACGAGGTTTATGCACAGGAAGCGCGCAATGCCGAGCGGCTCGACGCCAAGCTGAAGCTCGAGGAACACTGGCTGCTTCGCGGTGTAACGGCACGTCGCGCGCGCAACGAGGGGCGCAAGGCCAAGCTCATGGAAATGCGCGCCACGCGCGCGGCGATGATGGGGCCGCCAGGGACGTCGAAGCTGTCGATCTCGACCGACGACGTCCGCACGAAATCGGTGATCCGCGCGGAGCAGGTGAACAAGTCGTTCGGCGATCGCACGGTCATCAAGGACTTCACGCTGCGCATCCAGCGCGGCGACCGCATCGGCGTGGTCGGCAGTAACGGCGCGGGCAAGTCCACGCTGCTCAAGCTGTTGACCGGCGAGCTCGCGCCCGACAGCGGCAAGGTGACGCTGGCCAAGACGCTCGACGCCGTGATCATCGACCAGCAGCGCAGCCTGATGGCGCCGGATAAAAGCGTGCGCGACGTGCTGACCCAGGGCGGCGACTGGATCGAGGTCCAGGGCGTCAAGAAGCACCTGATCGGCTATCTCAAGGACTTCCTGTTCGACCCTGGCGTGGCGGATGCGCCTATCGGGAGCCTGTCGGGTGGCGAGCGCTCGCGGCTGCTGTTGGCGCGCGAATTCGCCCGGCCTTCGAACCTGCTGGTGCTCGACGAGCCGACCAACGACCTCGACCTCGAGACGCTCGACCTTTTGCAGGAAGTGATCGCCGATTACGACGGCACGGTGCTGATTGTCAGCCACGACCGCGACTTCCTCGACAAGACCGTGACGGTGACGCTGGGCCTCGATGGCTCAGGCAAGGTCGACGTGGTCGCCGGCGGCTATGCCGACTGGGAACGGCAGCGGACGGCGCAGATGGCCTCCCGCAAGGCTGCGCCGAAGCCTGCGGCAGTCGACGCGCCCAAGGCGCGCGTCAAGCTGACCTACAAGGACCAGCGCGACTATGACCTGTTGCCCCGGCGGATCGAAGAGCTGGAGGCCGCCATTGCGCGCGACGAGGCCGCCTTGATGGACGGCAGCCTGTACGCCGGCAACCCGGAGCGCTTTGCCACGCTGACGGCGGCCGTCGCCGCAGCCCGCGCGGAGAAAGAGGCGGCCGAGGAGCGTTGGCTTGCGCTTGCCGAGACGGTCGAAGCGCTGGGTGGATAGCCTTCTCGCTGAAATTCGGGCCTGTCGGCTGTGCGCCCCGTACCTGGCCGCGGGACCCCGACCGATCGTCCAGTTCAGCGCGACCTCGCGGATCGTCATCATCGGCCAGGCGCCTGGCGCTCGCGTCCATGAAAGCGGAATCCCGTGGGACGACGCGAGCGGCGCACGCCTGCGCGCATGGACGGGCCTCGCGCCTGAAACCTTCTACGATCCGGCACAGGTGGCACTGTTGCCGATGGGATTCTGCTACCCGGGCACGGGGCGGAGCGGTGACTTGCCGCCCCGCCCGGAGTGTGCGCCGCTGTGGCATGACCGGGTGCTGGCGTCCCTGCCCGAAGGCCGCCTGACGCTGCTCGTGGGGAGCTACGCCCAGAATCGTTACCTGCCCGCGGCGAAGCGCCTGTCCCTTTCCGAGCGGGTTCGCAACGCGGCCGCCTATGGCCCGGCCTATATTCCCCTGCCCCATCCGTCGTGGCGCAGCACCGGCTGGATGACGAACAATCCCTGGTTCGAGGAAGCGTTATTACCCGTGCTGAAGAAGCGGATTGCGCATCAGCTCTCTTGATCCCGCGTCATGCCGACCGCCCCAGCCGCGCCTTGAGCTTGTCGACCAGATTCTGGCCCCAATGCCAGGATCCAAGCCCTGACTGCGCATTGATGTGACCGGCCTCGCCGGCGTCGATGAGCTCGCTGCCCCATTCCGTGGCAAAGCGTGAGCCGCGACCGAACGTGACATAAGGATCGTTCGAGCTGGCGACGAGCACCGACGGAAACGGCAGCTTGCCCCGCGCGATCAGGCCGAAGCGGCGAATCCCCTCGACCGCGCCTTCCTGGGCCGGATCGCAGGGAGCAACGAGCAAGGCGCCGAAACGCCCATCCGCGGCGCGGCGGCTCAGCGCACCCCAGGCGCCAACGGCGAGGCACCCCAGGCTGTGTGCCGCGAAAACGACCGGGCCTGAGATACCCGTTACCGCCGCGTCGATCCGCGCGATCCAGTCGAGCGGATCGGGGTCCTGCCAGTCGGCCTGTTCGACACGCAGGCAATCGACGCGCTCTTCCTGCCAGCGCGTTTGCCAATGGTCGGGACCTGAACCGTTAAGGCCAGGTACGATCAATATGCTCGTCATCGCCTTTTCGCCTCTCAGCTCGCCCTCTCGCGCAAGGAGTGGTCCGCCGGGCCGGGCCGCGACGGACCACAGGATTGCGAGAGGAGCACCTCGCCAACGCCACCGAGCTTAAATCCGACTCGACGACTGGAGTATCGAGATTCGCTTTGGGGGCAACAAGATGCACTTCGCCCAAGCGTTGGATTCAGGCGGCGACTCAGGCCGTCATCGCCGCCTTCGTCCGCTCGGCAATGCGCTTCTCGAGGATCGTCAGCGGCATCGCGCCCTCCTTGAGGACCTCGTGGAAGGCTTTGATGTCGAACTTGTCGCCGAGCGCCGTCTTCGCCCCTTCGCGCGCGCGCGTCCACGCGATATGCCCGATCTTGTAACTGCACGCCTGCCCGATCTGCGTGCAATAGCGCTCGACCTCCCGCTGGCAGCGCGGGCGGGCGAAGCCGGTCGTCGCGACCATATAGTCGGTCGCCTTTTCACGGCTCCAGCGCTTGGTGTGGATCCCGGTGTCGATGACGAGCCGCGCCGCGCGGAACAGGAACGACTGGAGGTACCCGGCCTTTTCAATGCCTTCATAGGCACCGAGCTCATCGGCGAGTTGCTCCGAATAGAGCGCCCAGCCTTCCGAATAGGCCGAAAAGCCGCCGATCTTGCGCAAGGTCGGAATGTCCTTCGACTCCTGCGCGAGGCTGATCTGAAGGTGGTGACCCGGCAGCCCCTCATGGAACGTCAGCGAGGGCAGCGAATATTTCGGCCAGTCGCCCGTATCCTTCAGGTTGATAAAATAGATGGCCGGGCGCGAGCCGTCGAGCGCGGCGCTCCGGTAATAGCCGTTGGACGCGCCGTCCTCGATATCCTTGGGCACCGCGCGAATTTCGAGCGGCTGGGTCGGCAGCGTGGCAAAGGCGCGGGGCAGGCGCGCGGTCATCGCCCGGATGCCCGCATTGAGGCTTTCGATCAGTTCGAGCCGCGCCGGATCGGTATTGGCGTAAAGCTGTTCGGGACGCACGTTGAGGGCAGCCAGCCGCGCGCCCACGGTCCCCTGCGTCATGCCCGCCGCCTTGAGGATCGTATCGAGCTTCGCCGTCAGATCGGCAACCTGTTCGAGGCCGATCTGGTGAACCTGCTCGGGCGTGAACTTGGTGGTGGTCGCCGCCTCGAGCGCAGCGGCATAGATTGCGGCGCCTTCCTTCAACCGCCAGGCTCCGTCGCCCGCCGCCGTTTTCGATCGGAGCGCCTGCATCAGCGCGATCTGCCGGTCGAGGGCGGGATAGACGGCGCCCGCGACGATCTTTTCGGCCAGGGCTTGCCAGTCGCCAGGAATATTCTTTGCCGCCGCGCGCGTGAGGAGCGACTGGACCAAGCCGCTGGACGCGGCGGCCGGTGCACGCAGCTTCGCCATCTGGCCGAGCGTCAGGTCGATCGACCATCCCGGAGCCACGAAGCCGCGTGTGGCCTCGATCCGTTGCTCGGTCGTCTCCTCGTCAAGCGCCGTGGCGAAGGCCGCGAGCCGCGACAGATAGGCGTCGCAGTCCGCCTTGGTATTGATGGTGTGCGACGTATTGAGGAAATCCGGGATCTCGAAATATGAGCCGCCCTGCTGAAAGATCCGGTAGGGCCGCTGCACCGAATCGATTCCGAACAGTGCGGCAGGGACGGTACGGCCTTCCAATTGGTACAGCACGACGTCGCGATTGAGCTGCGCGGCGGGGGACAATGTAGCCGGTAAGATCCGTTGCAGGGCGGCGATGGCGCGCCGGTTACGCGTCAGGTCGGCAAGGCGCTCGGCCGCGGTATTGGGGCTCAGCTTCGATTTCAGCGCGGCGTTCGGCCCCTTGTCGAGCCCGAGCGCGCTCGCGCGTTCGGGCGAATTGCGCACCGACTCCTGGAAAATCTGTTCGAACAGCGCATTGATGGCGGCATCGCCGCCGGTGGCCTGCGCGGGCGCGGCCGATGGCAAGATCGAAAATGCGGCGGCGGCGCCGGATGCGGCGACGAATTGACGGCGGTCCATGGAAAAATCCTCTCGACTGAATGTGCGTCAGCCTAAACTGCGTCCCTCGCGCCCCGCAAGCTCCACGACATAGTGCCAGGCAACGCGACCCGAACGGCTGCCCCGCTGGGTGGCGAACCGGATCGCGTCGGCGGGATCGAACGGCAGGCAGTACGTCTCGGCATAGCGGTCGACCATCGCCAAATAGGTCGGCTGGTCCGCCACGTGGAAGCCCAGCGACAGCCCGAAACGATCCGCCAGCGCGAGAGCGTCATCGGCAGCGTCGCGGGGATTTATCGCGCTTTGCTGTTCGTCCATCTCCCGCTTCACGATGTGGCGACGGTTCGACGTGACGTAGAGCCGCACATTGGCAGGCCGCGCCGAGGCACCGCCATCGAGCGCGGAACGCAGCACCCGTGCCGCCTGTGCGTCATCGAATCCGAGGTCGTCGCAGAAAACGATGACACGCCGGTTCCGGCTTCCGAGCGTCGCGAATAACGCGGGCAGCGTGGCGAGGTCGGTCGCGGCCAACTCGATCAGCGCCAGTCCAGCTGTCGCGCCAACCGCAGCCTTGGCCAGCGCCGACTTGCCCGAACCGCGCGCACCCCACAACAGCGCATCATGGGCAGCATGGCCTGCGGCATGGCGACGACAATTCTCGACGAGCGCGGCCTTTGCCGCGTCGATGCCTGTCAGCAGGTCGAGCGCGAGCGGGTGGAAGTCGGCTGGGGCCAGCGCTTGCCCGTCCCACCGATAGGCCAGGCCCTCCAGCGCGACGCGTTCGGGCGGCGGCGGGGCAAGCCGGTCGAGAGCATTGGCAATCCGATGGAGCGCGTCTTCCATGCAAGCGCCCTAGCGCCCGACGCGTGCCTTCGCCAGCCGCGCGCGGTAGGCAGGAATGTCGGGCGCGAGGTGGACGGCCTTTTCCAGCAGCGTCACTGCCGTTGCCCTGTTCCCCGCCCTGCTGGCGAACCAGCCGTCATTGGCCGCGACCGGTGCGCTGTTCGGTGCCAGCGCATAGGCCATCCGTGCCAGCCCCGCCGCTTCGGCAGCGCGTTGCTGGCTAAGCCGGACCCAACCGAGGTTGTTGAGCAAGGCGGCATCGCGGTCGCCAAGCGTGGCGCGCAATCCCTCGAGCAGCGTCCCCGCCCTGCCCCATTCGCCGCCGGCCAGCGCCGCATCCGACGCCAGCAGGCGGGCGGCGACGCTGCGCGGATATTGAGTCAGAAAGACGTCGACAACCGCAAGTGCGGCAGGCGCATCCCCGGCCCGCCGGAGCGCATCGGTAAGGCGCAACGCGATGCCCTCGGAGAATTGCAGGTTCGCGGCGCGGCGATAGGCCTCGGCGGCTTCGCGCCAGCGGCCTGCCGCGCCCAGCGTATCTCCCACCAGCATCATGGCGCCCGGCGAACCCGGATTGGCGCGCTCTATTCCCTGCGCCAGGCTGACGCTTTCGGCTGCCTTTCCCTGCGCGACGAGCTGCCGGATCGCCGCGAGAGGACCGTTCCCGAAAGCGGCAAGAGGCGTAGCGGCCGGGCGCAACGGGGCTGCGGCGCGGTCGAGGTACGCGCCTGCCGCAACCCGGTCACCCAGCTTCTCGCAGGCCCGGCCCATCACTGTCAGAGTGTAAGTGTCGGCATCTGGACGGTCGGCAATCGGGCGCAGCGTGTCGATGGCGCCACGATCGTCCCCGCTCGACCAGAGCGCGCGCCCCAGCAGGCGACGCGCGACCATGTTCTCGGGCTGCAGGTCGACGGCGGCGCGGATGTGAATCAGCGCCTGTTCGTCGTTGCCCTGGGCCAGTTCCACCGACCCGGCGAGCATACGAAAGCCCGGCACGGCGTTGAGCCGGGGGCCAATGTGGTAGACCAGGCTTTGCGCGAGGCTCCAGTCGCCGGCGCGCGCTGCCAGCACCGCCTGAAGATAGAAGGCGCGCGCGTTGTTCGGGCTGATTGCGAGCAGATCTCGGGTCTGGGCCAGCATCTCGCGATAGCGACCAAGTTCGCCGAGTGTCGCTGCCCGTTCGGCCATCGCCACCAGGTTGCGCGGCTGGAGCGCAAGGACCCGATCGTACCATGCCAGCCCGGCAACATAGCCATAGCGGTCGCGCAGCAGATTGCCCGACATGATCAACGCATCGACATTGTTGTTGTTGAGCGCCAGCGCGTGTTGGGACGCATCGATCGCGCCCGCGACATCGCCCGACATCAGCCGCGCACGCGCCATGTCGGACCAGACGAGCGTGTCGCCAGGGTCAAGTTGCAGCGCGGCATTCATCTCGCGTACGGCGGCGGGGCCGTCGGGCGCGACCGCGGCGCGCATCCGGGCGGCATAGGCGCGAAACGGCGGCGCGACCTCACCGTCGGCTGCCATCTCACGGACGCGGGCGACGTTTCCCTGTAGCAGATAGGCATTGGCGAGCAGATGGCGGACATCGGCGAGCGGCACGCCCTGTTTGACGGCCGCTTCGAACCGGAGCTGCGCGGTGATCGCGTCACCACGCTGGAGCGCAGCCTGACCCTGCGCGACGAGCGCGGCCGCAGCCGGAGGCACGTCGGCACGCAACGGCAAGGTAGAGAAAAGCACGACGGCGGCAAACGCGGCGCGCGCGAGCCGCCCGGCGCTAGACCGCAATGTCATAGCTCTTGAGCAGATCGTAAAGCGTCGGTCGGCTGATCCCCAGCAGTCTGGCCGCGCTCGATATATTGCCCTCGGTCCGCGCGATGGCGCGACCTATCGCCTTGCGGTCGGCCACTTCACGTACCGCCTTGAGGTTGATCGGGTCGTCGGCTGCCCCTTGTTCGACAAGGTCGAGATCGGCAGCGGTCACCAGCTTGCCATCTGCCATGATCACGGCGCGCTTCATCCGGTTTTCCAGCTCGCGGACATTGCCGGGCCAGTGCCAGGCATCGAGGGCGGCCAGCGCATCGGGGGTGAGCCCGGTGACATCCGACCGCATCGACGCGGCGAAGCGGCGCACAAAGGCGCGCCCCAGCAGGCTGGCATCGCCGGGCCGCTGGGCCAGCGAGGGGATATGGACGACGATTTCGGCGAGCCGGTAGTAAAGGTCTTCGCGAAAGGCTCCGCCGGCGACCATCGCGTCGACGTCGCGATGCGTGGCGGTGACGATGCGCGTATCGACCGGAATACCCTTGCGCCCGCCGACCCGTTCGATCGTGCGTTCCTGCAGAAAACGCAACAGCTTGACCTGCAGTCCAAGTGGAACATCGCCGATCTCGTCGAGGAACAGCGTGCCACCATGCGCCTGTTCGATCTTGCCTTCGGTTGTCTTGACGGCGCCCGTGAACGCGCCCTTTTCATGACCGAACAGCTCGCTTTCGAGCAGATTTTCGGGAATTGCCGCACAGTTGATGGCGACGAATGCGCCGTCCCGCCGCCCGCTCGTCTCGTGAAGGCCCCGCGCGAGCAGCTCCTTGCCGGTGCCACTGGCGCCGAGGAGCATGACCGACACGTCGGCACTGGCCACGCGCTCGATCGTCTGGACCGTCTTCAGCATTTCGGGCGCGGCCGTAATGATTCCGCCGAGCAGGGTCGTGCCGCTCTGCAGGCTCGCCAGCCGGATATTCTCGGCCTCCAGCGCATGCACATGGAAAGCGCGCGCAACGATCAGGCCCAGCTCGTCGATCTCGACGGGCTTGGCGTAGAAATCATAGGCCCCCGAGCCGATGGCGCGCAACGCCGATTCGCGCGCGCCATGCCCGGAGGCAACGATCACCTTGGTATCCGGCTTCAGCCGCAATATGTCGGCAAGCGCCGCAAATCCTTCTTCCACACCGTCGGGATCGGGCGGCAGGCCGAGGTCGAGCGTGACGACATCGGGTTCGTGCAGCCGCAGCATGTCAATTGCCGTCGCGCGGTCTCCCGCGACGATCACCTCATAATCGTCGTAAGCCCAGCGCAATTGGCGCTGCAGGCCCTCATCGTCCTCGACGATGAGGAGTTTACGGACGGGCATGTCGGTCATGCGGCAACCCTGATATTTGCGGTCGGGGACTTTGTAGCTGGCAGCCAGATCGTCATCCGCGTACCGTCGCCCGGTGTCGTCACGATTCCGATGCGCCCGCCCATGGCGCTGACGATCGCACGCGCCTCATAGGCGCCGACGCCGAACCCGCCCTTCTTGGTAGAGGCAAAGGGCCGAAACAGCGATCCGCGCACGAAATCTGCCGTCATCCCAGGACCTCGGTCAGCCACTTCGATCCCCATTTCGGATCCGCGGCGGACCACCGACAGCGTCACGGGTTCCTCAGGCGGACTGGCGTCGATCGCATTCTGGACCAGATGCGACAGCGCCTGTTCCAGTCGCGCCGGGTCGGCCAGGGCGACCGCCTCCGCATCGCCACGGACGACGACCTGATGCCGTTTGCGGAAAGCACTTCCCAGTGTCTTCGCAATCTGGGTCAGGTGCACGGCCCGCGGCTCCTCGGTCCTGCCCGTATTGTGTTGCGACAGGCGCGCGAGCAGGTCGTTCATCCGCGCCGTGGACGCTTGCAGCGTCGCAATCATGTCGGCGCGGAACTCGGGCTTGTCGGCGTGGCGCTCGGCATTGCGGGTGACCAGGGTGAGCTGGCTCACCAGATTCTTGATGTCGTGCATGATGAACGCAAAGCGGCGATTGAATTCGTCGAAGCGTGCGGCATCGGAGAGCGCTTCCTGTGCGTTCGCCTCGGCGAGGTAGCTGGCGACCTGGCGGCCGGCGAGGCGCAGAAGGTCGAAGTCCTCCCAGTCGAGCGCGCGCGACACCAGCGGCCGCTCGAGCAATACGGCCCCGGCAAGCCGGTCGAAATGGACGAGCGGGACGATGGCCCAGGCCGAAGGATCGGACAATATCCAGTCGGGAATGGCCGCGATCTCGGCCGAGTCACCGTGACCGCGCCGCAAGGGACCGAGTTCCACGATACGGCCGGTCGCCAGCCGCCTGACCAGGTCCGCACTGCCCGATTCGAGCGGTGGCCGCGACCCTTCCCAGCCCCACCGCGCGCCGCAGTTGAAGCCGTCATGTGTTGGAAGCAGCAGCACCCCGCCAGGCGCCTTGACGATGTCGGCCACGGCCTTGACGACACGCAGGTCGAGCGTCGGCGCGCCCGGGCCGGGGATGCCGAGCGTATCGGTGAAGCGCAGCCACTCGGCCCGATAATCATATCGGTGCGCGAAGAGGTGCTTGGTCAGCATCACGTTCATCCACGCACGCGTCTCGGGGGAGACCATGACAAGGCCGAAGGCAACCGCAGCGGCGAGCAGCACGATGGGCGGTATCGCCCGGGCCCAGGCTCCACCCAGCGATTGCAGGGCATAGGCCGACAGGATCACCACGCCCAGGTAAGCCAGCGCCGCAACCAGCCCGATCGAACGAAAGGCAACGGTTCGGGACAGGCGGATCGTCCAGCCGGTATTGCGCCGCGCGCCAAGCGCGACCAGTGGCGCCAGCGTGGCGACAGCGACTCCCCGGGCAATCGCGAACTCCGCCACCCAGGCGCCTTGCGTCCAGCACAAAGCATAGAAGGTGAGGTCCATCCCCCACAGCGCGCCCAGCGCCGCAAGGGGAAGGCCAACCCCTGCACGCGCACCCGCGGCTGTCGCCGTGTAGAGATTGTGCACGGCAACCAGTGCGCCGACGGCGAAGACCATGCGCAAGGCGAAGGCCGCGAGCAGGGACCGGGCGCTCGGCATAGTCGGCGCGGGATCGATCAGCGCCAGCAAGTCGATGACGACCGCGGCGCCGGCCGCAAAGGCAAGCACCGCATAAAGTGCACGCAAGCTGCGGTACTCGGTACCGCCCCGCCGGAGCAGCGCGAACAGGAAACTCAGCCACGCCAGGTTGCGGATGCTCTCCGTCACCTGGCTCGCCGGCGCGGAAACACCCAGCGACGCCGTTGCCGCTGCCCACACCGCGGTAAGCGCGCAGGCGAGAATGACCGCGCGCGCCGCCCGGTCGCGCCAGCGCCGCAACTGCCAGGCCGCCACGGCCAGGAACAACAGCGCGGCGAGCGCATGGCTCCAGGCAAGGGCAAGCAGGGTCAACGCGCGCCCTCGGGAAAAAGGACGACCCGGATCGTCTGGAGGATGATCACGACATCGAGAAACGGCGTGTAGTTCTTGGCATAATAGAGGTCGTATTCGAGCTTTTGTCGCGCGTCGTCGAGGCTGGCCCCATAGGGATAGTTGATCTGCGCCCAGCCGGTGATGCCGGGTTTCACCACATGGCGTTCGGCATAAAACGGAATTTTCTTGCTGAGCTCGGCAACGAATTGCGGACGCTCGGGACGCGGTCCGACAAAGCTCATTTCGCCTTTCAGCACAGTCCAGACCTGCGGCAATTCGTCGATCCGGAGCTTGCGGATGACGCGACCGACACGCGTTATCCGCGGATCGTCCTTTTCCGCCCAGATGGCCTTGCCCGCGGCTTCGGCATCCTGCCGCATCGACCGCAGCTTCACGATATCGAACGGCGCACCATACAGGCCAGCGCGCGTCTGCCGGTAAAATGCAGGCCCCTTGGAATCGAGTTTCACGGCGAGCGCACCCAAAAGCACAAAGGGCAGGCTGAGCGCGAGCAGCAACGTTGCCACGACGATGTCGAACAGCCGCTTCGCGACCGACGAAAGCCGTCGCCCACTGGAAAAGCCGTCGGAGAAGATCAACCAGCTGGGATTGATGCTCCGCAGATCGACGCGACCGGTTTCGCGTTCCAGAAAAGTCGAAATCTCGTTCACATGGACGCCGAGCGTCCGGATATGAAGCAGGTCGGCAACGGGCATCGCCTTGCGGCGCTCCTCCAGCGCCAGCACGACCTCGTTGGCACCGAGCCGCGCTGCATAGGCCGCAAGATCGTCGATGGCGGCGCGTGGCACGGCGGTTCCCACGACGGGTGCGCAATCGCCCATGTCGACATGGCCGACGACCGAAAAGCTCGTTGCGCGTTCCGCGCCCAGCCGCCCGAGCCGCGCCGCGCGCTGCCCCGCCCCCAGGACCAGCACACGGCGCTTGAATGCCTCGGTACCGAGCGTTTGCGCCAGCATCATGCGCACGGCCACGAGGAGCACAAAGGCAAAGGCCATCGCGTAAAGCGAATTGGACCGCCACAACGTGTAGCCCGGCAACAGGAAATAGACGACAGACAGGAAAATGACGCCCAGGCAAATGGCGACCAGCAGGCGGGCCGCGGCAAACCGCAGCGAATGGAAGGCGTCGCTCCCATAGACGCCGACGGCAACCATCGCGAGCTGGAGCGCGATCGCGAAGTTTACCAACGGCCAGTAACGCAAGCCGATCGGGTCGACGGCCATGCCGATCTGCCGGGCGCGCACGACCCAGGCGGCATCGGCGGCAAACAGCAGCAACACCATGTCGATGAGTGCGAGGAAAAGCACCGCATAGGGCACATAGTGTTTGAACAGCCTGAACACCGGTTGCCTGCTTCGCCTATTCCGTCACAGCGTCAAATATTCCGACACCCATCGCTGCTGTCGCTCAAATTGACAAACATATGGTGAATCGGCCGAAAGTCATGGGACCTGACACGCCCCTCCCGGCGTTGGGCTGGCGTGCGGACGGTGGTCTGACTAAGGAGCAAGCATGACCGATCCGAAGCGCATAACGCCAGTCATCCTTTCCGGTGGCTCGGGCACGCGGCTGTGGCCGATGTCCCAGCCCGACCGACCCAAGCAGTTCCTGCCGCTGGCATCCGATGCCACGATGTTCGAGGCCACGGTGGCACGCTGTGCCGACCGGACGCGCTTTGCGGCCCCCATGATCGTCGCGAACGCGCGCCACGCCGAGCTGATCGAAGCGCAGCTCGCTGGCATCGAGGCGACGCTCGTGCTCGAACCGCTTGCCCGGAACACGGCGCCTGCCATCGCGCTCGCGGCGCTGCTCGCCGAACCCCGGGCCCCGCTGCTGGTGATGCCCAGCGACCATGTCATTGCCGACGAGGTCGCCTTCATGGCCGCGGTCGACGCCGCCCTGCCGCTGGTTGAGCAGGGATGGCTGGCGACGTTCGGCATTGCGCCGGACGGACCCGAGACGGGCTATGGCTATATCCAGACGGGCGAGCTTCTGGCACCCGGCGTTTTCCGCGTTGCGCGCTTCGTCGAAAAGCCCGACCGGGCGCGCGCCGAAGCGATGATCGCGGCGGGCGACCATGTCTGGAACGGCGGCATCTTCCTGTTTCGCGCCGATGCCTATCTCGGAGCGCTGGCGGTCTACGAACCCGACATGCTGGCGGCCGCGCAGCAAGCCGTGGCGGCCGCGCGGCGCGAAGGCGACCGTGTCCTGCCCGATGCAACAGCTTTCGCTGCCAGCGCGTCGGAATCGATCGACTATGCCGTGATGGAAAAGGCCGAACGCGTTGCGGTCGTTCCTGTTGCCATGGGCTGGTCCGATGTCGGCTCATGGGACGCGCTTCACACCATCGGGTGCGATGGCCAGGGCGACGCGCACAGTGCGAGCAACGGCGGCGATATCATCGCGCTCGATACTTCCAATTGTCTGTTGCGCAGCGACGGCATCCGCATCGCGGCGGTCGGCGTGCACGACCTGATCGTGGTCGCCAGCGGCAACGACGTGCTTATCCTGCCCCGCGGGCAGAGCCAGGACGTCAAGCGCATCGTTGAGGCATTGAAGGCGCGTCAGCACTGATGGCAGGCCGCTGGCCCACGACATTGTGGGTCAAGCGCCATGGCCAGAGCGCCTGACACGTCGCGCGCGACCTTGCCGAGAAACAGGACACGGTGTTGCGCAAGGGCGGGGGCGTCGGCCTTGCGACCAGCGGATCGGGCGACGTGCTCGCCGGACTGATCGGCGGCCTGCTCGGGCGCGGCGCCGACCCCCTGACGGCGACGGGCAGGGGCGTCTGGCTTCACGGCGACGCGGGCAAGCTCGTCTGCGTAACGCGCGGCCCGATCCGCTTCCCGGCCCGCGACCTGCTGGTCACCATTCCCCGGCTCATGGCCATTGCCAGACCTAGGCCGGGGATCGGTTTCGGCTAGGCGGCCGGTTCCAGCTTGTCCTGCGTCTTCGTCTCGAAGTCGCTGGCATCGTGTCGCTCGCGCAGCTGGCTCGAAAGCTCGCCCATGGCACGATTGACCATCCGCCCCCGCTTGACCGCGGGCCGCTCGGCAATCTGCTCGGTCCAGCGGATGACATGCGTGTACTCGTGCACCGACAGGAATTCCGCTGATCCCGGATAGGCCTGTCCGGTCGCGACCGCCCCGTACCAGGGCCATACCGCCATGTCGGCGATCGAATATTCGGATCCGGCCAGATATTCATTGTCGGCCAGGCGCCGGTTGAGCACGTCGAACTGGCGCTTCACCTCCATCGCGAACCGGTCAATGGCATATTCGATCTTCACCGGCGCATAGGTGTAGAAATGGCCGAAGCCACCGCCAAGGAAAGGCCCTGCCCCCATTTGCCAGAAGAGCCAGTTGAGCGCCTCGGTCCGCCCCGCTGTGTCCTTGGGCAAAAAAGCGCCGAACTTGTCGGCAAGATAGAGCAGGATCGAGCCGGACTCGAAGACGCGGATCGGTTCGGAACCGCTGCGGTCCATCAGCGCCGGAATCTTCGAATTCGGATTGATATCGACGAAGTCGCTGCCGAACTGGTCCCCTTCGTTGATGCGGATCAGCCAGGCGTCGTACTCCGCGCCGCTGTGCCCCGCCGCGAGCAATTCCTCGAGCATGACGGTGGCCTTCACGCCGTTAGGGGTCGCCAGCGAGTAGAGCTGCAGCGGATGCTTTCCGATGGGCAGTGCCTTTTCGTGCGTGGGTCCGGCGGTCGGGCGATTGATGCTGGCAAAGGGACCACCATTCCCTGGAGTCCAGGTCCAGACCTTGGGGGGCACATAGTCGGGGGTGTCGGTCATGGCTGGTCTCCGCTTCGAGGATGTCGTGCCCAAGCTAGGGTGCCCGCTCGCGAAAACCACCCCTGTCCGCCGCAATCAGTACGGGGGTGGAACTTTTGCCCGCTGGAGCCGCGCGGCATTGGTCCACCAGGCAAGATCGTCGGCGAAGCGCGGGAAGGATTTGACGAGCGCCGCGCCGCCGTCACCGGTCGGCTCGCCCGCGATACTCAGGGCATGGCCGATGCTGCCGACGGCCAGCGGCGCAGAGGTCACCACCATGCCCATTTCCGAAAGGATGCCGTGCCATGCGAGGGCCGCACGCACGCCGGCGAGACGCCCCGCCGAATAGCTGGCCACAGCTGCCGGCCGCCAGAACCATTCCTCGAGGAAATGGTCGGTCAGGTTCTTGAGGCCCGGCTGTACGCCCCAATTATACTCGCCGGTGACAAAGACGAACGCATCTGCCGTGCGGATCTTGTCGGCCAGCGTCTCCAGTACTTCAGGTGCCGTTCCCTTTGGGTATTCCTTGTACATCCGGTCGAGCATCGGCAGGTCGAGCGCCTTTGCGTCGACCAGTTCGGCATCGGCCCCGCGCGCGCGAAACGCCGCGACCAGATAATCCGCCAGTCTGATCCCCTGCCGACTGGACCTGTACGAGCCGTAGAAGATCAGGATCCGGTCGGTCATGTCGTGCTTCTATAGGGTCGGCTGCGCTCAGGCGCCAAAAATCGGTGTGCGCGGCGCCTTGCCGCGTTAAAGCGCGGGGATGACAATCTTTGAACAAGCCAAGGCCCGCGCCGACGAAATTGCCCCGCCCCCCGCGGACCAGCCGTTGACCGCCGCCGCCACCGCGTTCGGCTTCGGACTGTTCGTCACCGGACTGTTCGTTGCGCTCGAATGGCTCGGCGTTCCCGCCTGGATGGCCTGGCTCGCTGCGGCGCTCGCCTATGGCGGCATTGCCTATGCAGACTGTCAGCTGGGATGGACGCGCAACAAGCGCGAATACCGCGAAGCGCTCGAAACGCTCAAGCAGCAATCAGGCGCACCGTCGATCCACTAACGGGCGAACAATTGGGCATCATCGGCAAACGCTTTGAATTCCAGTGCGTTGCCGCTCGGGTCCCGAAAGAACATCGTGGCCTGCTCGCCGACCTGACCCTGGAACCGGATATAGGGCGCAATGCCAAACTCAATTCCGGCCGCTTCGAGCCGCGCGGCAAGGGCACGCCAGTCTTCCATTGTCAGGACGACGCCGAAATGGGGCACGGGCACTTCATGTCCATCGACCGGATTGGCATGCTGCGCGCCCGCGCCGGGTGTCAAATGGGTCACGATCTGGTGGCCGTACAGGTCGAAGTCGATCCATGCGTCGCTGCTGCGCCCTTCCGGGCAGCCGAGCACGCCACCGTAGAAGGCCCGGGCCGCCGCCAGGTCGTGGACCGGGAACGCAAGATGGAAGGGCCGGATCATTGCGCCGCAGCCAGCGCGGCACAGTCCTGGATCAGCTCGTTCTCGGCCTCGCCCCGTGCGCGTGCCGCCTTCCGCTCGGCGGCGATTTGTTCGGCGACCTGCGCCGCGCTTCTGCCGGCTGCGGCTCCCTCCGCGCGGGCGCGATAGGCAAGCACGGCGGCCAGCGTTGCAAGATCCTTTGCCGATTCCGACTCGCCTTCGCGTGCCTTTGCGGCGTCGGCAGCAAGTTCCGTTACCGCCGCACACCGCGGGAGCGTGGGCGACGGTGCCACGATCGCCATGCGCTTCGCGCAGGCCTCGACATCCGCACGCGGGATCATCTTCGATTTTTGGAGCGCTGCGACATCGGCCAGTATCAGGTCACGGACCGCCTCTCGCGTCTGGCCGGTTTCGGCCATCGTGCGGGCGCCGACGATTGCCGCAAAGCGTGCGCCGTCGTTGCCGAGAGGCGGTAGACCCTCCCATGTCGGGCGCGCCCGGCGCTGGTCGCCGGCGACGACGCCGAGCACAGCAACGCATCGAAGGTCTTGTGCAGATTGGGGTGACAGGGTCGTTGCGGCCAGCACGGCAAGGGCGATCATCACGACCGTCTAGCGCGACTGCGCATCGTCTCTTGTGTTGTAAATGCGCCACACCATATGCTGGGTCATGAACCTCGAAATCTTCACCGACCGCGCCAAGGGTTTTCTCCAGTCGGCGCAAACCGTCGCCATCCGTATGTCGCACCAGCGCATCGCCCCCGAGCACTTGCTGAAGGCGCTGCTCGAAGACAGCGAAGGGATGGCATCCGGCCTGATTCGGAAGGCCGGCGGCGACCCTGCCGTGGCGTTGCGCGAAACCGACGCACTGCTCGCCAAGCACCCGGCCGTGTCGGGCGGCGGCGCCCAGCAGACGCCGGGCCTCGACAACGACCTTGTCCGGCTGCTCGACCAGGCCGAGCAAATCGCGAAAAAGGCTGACGACAGCTATGTCACAGTCGAGCGGCTGCTGCTCGCCATGGTCGTGTCACCCTCGACCGCCGTCGGCAAGGCGCTGGCAACGGCGGGTCTCAAGCCGGACGCGCTGAATGCTGCGATCAACGATCTGCGCAAGGGCAAGACCGCCGACACTGCGGGCGCCGAAAATGGCTATGATGCCATGAAAAAATATGCCCGTGACCTGACCCAGGCAGCGCGCGACGGCAAGCTTGACCCCGTCATCGGCCGCGACGAGGAAATCCGCCGCACGATCCAGATCCTGGCGCGGCGCACCAAGAACAACCCGGTGC
Source organism: Sphingomonas sp. (assembly GCA_965249705.1). Classification (GTDB taxonomy): domain Bacteria; phylum Pseudomonadota; class Alphaproteobacteria; order Sphingomonadales; family Sphingomonadaceae; genus Sphingomonas_O. Next base: position 67,637 of record CBDFMO010000014.1, read on the forward strand.
TGATTGGCGAGCCGGGCGTCGGCAAGACCGCGATCGCCGAGGGGCTGGCGCTCCGCATCGCAAACGGCGACGTGCCCGATGGCATCAAGGACCGCGACCTGATGGCGCTCGACATGGGCGCGCTGATCGCAGGCGCCAAATATCGCGGCGAGTTCGAGGAGCGGCTGAAGGCCGTGCTCGACGAGGTGCGCGCCGCCGAGGGGCAGATCATCCTGTTCATCGACGAAATGCATACGCTGATCGGCGCCGGCAAGACCGACGGCGCGATGGATGCGTCGAACATGATCAAGCCGGCGCTGGCGCGCGGCGAACTCCACTGCATCGGCGCGACGACGCTCGACGAGTACCGCAAGTACGTCGAGAAGGACGCCGCCCTTCAACGCCGCTTCCAGCCGGTATTCGTGGGCGAGCCGACCGTCGAGGACACCGTCTCGATCCTGCGCGGGCTCAAGGAAAAATACGAACTGCACCACGGCGTGCGGATCACCGATGGCGCGATCGTCGCGGCGGCAACCCTGTCGCACCGCTACATCACCGACCGCTTCCTGCCCGACAAGGCCATCGACCTGATGGATGAGGCGGCTTCGCGGCTGCGCATGGAGGTCGAAAGCAAGCCCGAGGAAATCGAGGCGCTCGACCGCCGGATCGTCCAGATCAAGATCGAGGCGATGGCGCTGGAGAAGGAAACCGATGCCGCGTCGAAGGACCGGCTGGCTTCGCTGCGCACCGAACTGGCCAATCTCGAGGAGCAGTCCGCCGCGCTCACCACCCGCTGGCAGGGCGAGAAAGAGAAGATCCAGGCTGAGGCCAGGCTCAAGGAACAGCTCGACGCTGCACGGATCGCGCTCGAGCAGGCACAGCGAACGGGTGACCTGGGGCGGGCGGGCGAGCTGCAATATGGCACGATCCCGGGGATCGAGAAGCAGCTGGCCGAGGCGCAAAGCGCGGCCGCCGGCGCCATGCTGCGCGAGGAAGTGACGGCCAACGACATCGCCGGCATCGTCTCGCGCTGGACCGGCATTCCGGTCGACAAGATGCTCGAGGGCGAGCGCGAAAAACTGCTCCAGATGGAATCGATGCTCAACAAGTCGGTCATCGGTCAGGATGCCGCCGTAGCCGCCGTGTCAGCCGCGGTTCGCCGCGCGCGCGCCGGTCTGCAGGATCCGAACCGGCCCCTCGGCAGCTTCCTGTTCCTGGGGCCGACCGGCGTGGGCAAGACCGAACTGACCAAGTCGCTGGCAGGCTTCCTGTTCGATGACCCCGCCGCGATGGTCCGCATCGACATGAGCGAATTCATGGAGAAGCACTCGGTCGCGCGCCTCATCGGGGCCCCGCCCGGCTATGTCGGCTATGAGGAGGGCGGTGTCCTGACGGAAGCCGTCCGCCGCCGCCCCTATCAGGTGATCCTGTTCGACGAGGTGGAGAAAGCCCATAGCGACGTGTTTAACGTTCTTCTCCAGGTCCTCGACGACGGGCGCCTGACCGACGGACAGGGCCGCACCGTCGATTTCACCAACACGCTGATCATCCTGACGTCGAACCTCGGCAGCCAGTTCATCGCCAACCTGCCCGACGAGCAATCGGTCGAGAGCGTCGAGCCACAGGTTATGGACATTGTCCGGGGGCATTTCCGGCCCGAGTTCCTCAACCGGCTCGACGAGATCGTGCTGTTCAACCGCCTGTCGGCCGCAAACATGGCGCCGATTGTCGACATCCAGGTCGCGCGCGTGCAAAAGCTTCTGGCCGACCGCAAGGTGACACTCTACCTGACCGATGCCGCGCGCGCGTGGCTGGGGCGCGTGGGCTATGATCCGGTCTACGGCGCCCGGCCGCTGAAGCGCGCGGTGCAGAAATACCTGCAAGACCCGCTCGCCGACGCCATTTTGCGTGGCGAGGTGCCCGATGGCGCGACGGTCAAGGTCGACGAGGGCGACGGGAAGCTGGTGCTGGCGACCGCCTAAACGATCAGCATTTGCCGGGTTCCGACGAGCCGCAGGTGTTGATGAGCCCGCGCTGCTGCATGTCTGACCCCGCCTCTTGGGCGTCGCGTTCAACCCCGCGCCAGGCGGCATTCGTCCGGCAAATCTTGACCGACTGAGCAAGCGACCCGGTGACCGGGATGCGTCTGCAGACAACGCGCTGGGGATCGTCACGCGCAAGCTGCTTTGCCGGCGGTGGAGACGGTTCAGCTGCCAACACGCGATCACAAGTCGCGAAATACATAGAAATCAACGGTAAAGTAAAAAGATGGGCACGCATTTCATTTCCCCCAGAGTCGATCTGTAGAGAAAGTCAACGCGTGCCCAACATAAGTCAAGCGCTTTAGAATTTCACACGCACGCCAGCGTAATAGCGACGGCCGAGCGCGTCATAAGTACCTGCATCGGTGTCCTGTCCGGCGGACGCACCGATATCGGCGAGATAGGGCGGCTTGTTGTCGAGAATGTTATCGGCGCCCACGTAAAATTCGAAGCGCTGCTGCACTTTAAAGCGGAGCTGCCCGTCGAGATAGAACTCGGGAGCGACGCGGTAAGCCGGGTTTACCCCAGGCGCCGCACCCGTGAGCTGGTCGTCGAGATACGATGCACCGATGTAGGTGCCGGTGAAGTTGAGCCCGAAATTGTCGTCGTCATAGCCCAGCGTCGTCGTGAAGCGGTCCTTGGCGGCACCCAGCTCACCCGCGAAATAATCGCGGTCCGACCCCGGCAACGGCACTGAATAGCCGCTGATCAGGTGCGTGTAGGAAACGCGCCCGGTGAACGTGCCCGGCGCAAACCCCAGCATATTCTTGGGGCTGACCCAGGTAAGGACGGTGTCGATGCCCGAGGTCTTCACACCGCCTGAGTTGGTCGGCGTGGTATTGACCTCGTCCAGCGAGCCGGCGCTGTTCGCACCCTGGGGCGCGGCCCGACGAACGATGAGCGCGCAAAGTGCCGTGTTCGACTGGTTGTAGCACTGGTCGAGGATGAACTGCAGCGGCGTCGACACGATCGCGTCACGGATGCGGATGTTGAAATAATCCACCGTAAGCGTGAAATTGCGCAGCGCCGAGATCGACCGCGGATTGATCACGACGCCAGCCGTGAACGAGTCGCCCTTTTCTTCCTGGAGGTTAGGATTGCCACCGCCGAAGCTGGTGATGCCCTGAAGGTCCGCCTGGCTGACAGCGAAAGCCCCGTTTGCGGCGATGTTGGCGTTGACGCCAGGTGCCGCGCGGCAGTTGGTTGCCAGCGTCCCCGCCGTCGTTGCCGTGACGCCCGCGCAAGGATCCTGCAGACCGCTCGGGAAATCCTGCTGCGGCGGCTGGAACAGCTCGTTGATGTTCGGCGCACGGACCGACCGAGCCCAGATCGTCCGGAACCGGATATCCTGCACCGGCGCCCATTCACCGCCATAATTGTAGCTGACCGTCGTGCCGATCGTGTTGTAGTCCGACACACGGATGGCACCCCGGACGCTGAGCGTGTTGAAGAACGGACGGTCCTTCAACAGGGGCACAATCACTTCGCCATAGGCTTCCTTGACGTTGAAGCTGCCCCGCGTCGACGGCAGTGCGTTGTTGCCGTTCAAACCCTGCTGCGTCAGCAGATCGAAGTCGTTCGTCGATGTTTCCCGCCGATACTCGCCACCAATGCTGACACCAATGGGGTCAGCACCGAAGAGCGAGAACAGGTTGCCCGAGACGTTCGCCCCGGCAACGGTCTGCGTGATCTTCGAGCGCAGCGTCGTCGGTACCGCGAGGTAGCCGGCGGCTGGCGTGAGCGAATTGACGCCGAACGGATTTGCCGGAATGCAGCCAGCGGCTCGTGCCGCCGCATCGGCGCAGATGATCTCGGTCGTATTGCCGTTACCGTTCAGGTCGTTGACGTCGCGGATCGCGGCGAGGGCCTGAATGAAGCGCGGGCCGTTGAACTGACCACCACCCGTCTGGTTCTCGATTGTCTCGCCGTAAACGCCGTAAACTTCGTAGTTGAACTGCTCGTTCGCGCCGAACTTGCCGTTCACACCCCCTGCTACGCGCCACAGGTCGCGACTTGCGTCGCTTGTCCTGTTGCCGAAGTCGGCAAGCCGCTTGTCAAAGAAAATATCGCGAAGTCCGTCGCCGTTCGTGTCCGATGCGGTCGTTAAAGATTGCATCGGGGACATAGGGGTTGCGATACAAGTACGCCGTTGACCCGGCTTTCGATCGCAATCTGCCCCCCCGTTGCCGGGTTGATCAGGTCGGACGACAGCGGGAAACGCTTCGATCTGGGTCGTAACCTTGGTCTTCGCGTAATTGCCCTCGACAAAGAAATTGAGCGCCGGGCTGGCTTCAAAGTTGCCACGACCAGCGGCGACATAACGCTCGACGGGTACCGCCAAATAGCGGAAGTTGGACCGGTTAAAGCCGTCTGGGCCGATTTGCGTGCCATTGAAGGCGGTGCCCGGCGCGTTGCAGATTGCGCCGCCGTTCGTCGAGGCGCACGGACGCAGCGCACCCGTCGTCGGATCGAACGTGAATACGTAGTTGTCAGTGTACATAACGGCCACGTGGGCTGAAGCCCGAAAGGAACGGGCGCTGGGGCACGAACAGATCGGCGTCGTTGCCGGTAATGCTGCCGCCACGGCTGGTGGAATCGACCGCCGACGAACCCGCTTCGGTCGACCGATCGCGCTTCAGCACCGTGCCTTGCTTCGAATAGCCGCCGAACAACATGACGTTGCCACGGCCATCAGCGAAGTTCTTGCCGACGAGAAGATTGGCTTCGCGATCGAAACCGTCGCCGCGGTCGGAAATCCCGACTTTCGCATCGGCCTCGATGCCCTCGAATTTCGTTTTATAGATAAAGTTCACGACGCCCGCGACGGCGTCCGACCCGTAGACGGCCGACGCGCCGCCGGTCAGGACATCGACCCGTTCCAGGAACTGGGTGGGGATAACGTTGAGATCGACGGCCGAGCTTCCGGGCACGCCGGCCACGAAACGGCGGCCGTTGACGAGTGTCAGCGTCCGGTCGCTGCCCAGATTGCGCAGGTCGACCGTCGCGACGCCGGCGCTCTGCGTGGCAAAGCTCGAGTTCGTCCGGCTGATGCCTGGGGTGCCGAAAGCGGGATTCTTGAGCAGGACGTCCTGCACGTTGGTGACGCCCGATTGCGCAATCTGTTCAGCACCGACGATCTGCAGCGGCGACGCCGCTGTTGCAGACGGGTTACTGATGCGCGACCCGGTGACGACAATCGTATCGCCGGTATCGGCAGCCTCGGGTTGCGGCGCGGTTGCCTCGGGCGCCTGTGCGGCCTGAGCGAGGACCGGACTGGCCAGAACAGCAGATACGGCCAGGATCGAAGCAGAAATCAGATGACGACGAGAATTGGTACGCATGGAAACATGACCTCATACACAGGTCGCATTCCCCCCAGATGCAACGCAAACACACCCCGCTGACATCGCGGAACAAGCGGGCGGATAACGCTGGATTTCGGCCCGAGCTACACGTTAACCTGTTCGACCTGTCGAATTTCCGGCAAACTGTGGCGCGATGGTCACACTATGTTCCGCTTCCGCAACAAGGGGCTGATCTGGCAATCACGCCGTTTTTCCGCCATTGCTCTTTGATGTCGACCCAATCCGAGGAATTGACGTTGGCCAGGCTGGCCGCGCGGGCTGCCGCCCTTATGCAGCGCCAGCAGGTCGACGCGGCCCTCGACGCCTATCGCACGCTCGTTGAACGGGCGCCTGACATGGCGGACGCCTGGTACAATCTGGGATATCTCCTGCGCCAGACGCGGCAGTTCGAGGCTGCGCTCGAAAGCTACGAAGCTGCGCTTGCCAATCGCATTTCGGCGCCGGAAGAGGTTTACGTCAACCGGGCAGTCATTATGCTCGAGCATCTCGGCCGCGATGCGGACGCCGAGCAAGAGTTGCGCCGTGCCATCGCCGCCAAGCCGGGCTTCTTGCCGGCGTGGTTGAACCTCGGACTCGTTTACGAAGACAGGGGCGATCGTGTCGCTGCCCGCGCCGCCTATAACGAGGCCATCGCGCACGACGCTTCCAGCGGGCGCGCGCTTGCACGACTTTCGGCGATTGACGTCGTGGAGGGTGACGCGGCGGCCGCAGTGCAACGGCTGCGCGCAGCAATGGCCAGGCCCGGCCTGGCCGACGAGGACGCGGCGGAGACGGGATTCGCCCTCGGCGCTGCACTCGACGCACTGGGGGACTATGATCGCGCGTTTCACGTCATCGAGCGCGCCAACCGGATTGCCGGTTCGCTGATCCCGTCGTCGGAGCGATACCGCGCCGACGTTCAGGATCGACTCGTCGACGATTTGATACGGGCCTTTCCCAGCAGCGCCGGCACCCAGCCCGCTGGCCCGCAGACGCCTGTCATTTTCATATGCGGGATGTTCAGGTCGGGATCGACCCTCTGCGAGCGACTCCTCGCACGCCATCCACGCGTAACGGCGGGCGGCGAGCTTGAAGCCATTCCCGCGATGGTTGCGCGACAATTGCAGCCCTATCCGGCTTCGGCCGCGGACCTGACGATCAGCGCAAAACAAGAGCTGCGCGAAGGCTATCTGCAGGAAGTCCGAAGGCAATTCTCCCAAGCCGACCGGCTCACCGACAAGCGGTGTGACAACTTCCTCCACATCGGCCTCATCAAGACGCTGTTTCCCGAGGCAAAAATCATCCACACCCGCCGGCATGCGATCGACAATATCCTGTCCGTGTTCTTCCTGCATTTCGACGAGGCCATTTCTTATGGGTTTTCGCTCGACGACGCCGTCCATTATTACAGGAGCTACCGGCGGCTGATGGACCACTGGCACGCCTTGTATGGCGACGACATTCTGGACTTTGACTACGACGACGTGGTGCACGACCCCGAAACACAGATGCGCCGCCTGCTCGCGTTCTGCGCACTCGACCCCGACCCGACCTGCCTCACGGGCCAGCCAGCGGACGGCGTGGTGAGGACCGCCAGCGCCTGGCAAGTGCGCCAGCCAGTGCATGTGCGTTCTTCTGGCCGATGGCGGCATTATGAACGACACCTCGCGGCAGCGATTGCTGCCCTCCGAGACTATTGAGGATCGGTGATCGCAAAATAGTCTTGAAGCAGCGCTTGTTCATCAGGCGTCAGATGCGGGTTCCAGACGTCGAAGATCAGGATGACGCGTGGCTCCGCGCTGCCGTTCCAGGCCTCATGTTCGATCGTGTCGTCAAAGGCAAAGGCTTCTCCGACGCGCCATTGCCGCGTTTCGCCCCCAACGCGGAAGTGGCAATTCTCGGGCACGACCAGTGGCAGATGGACGATGGCCCGGGTGTTCGTGACGCCCGTATGCGGTGGAATGTGCGCGCCGGGCTTCAAGATGGAAAAGAAGGCGGAGGGTGCCTTCCCCACGATATGGCTCCGCGGCGCGAGCTCCAGCGCGGCTGCGGTTTCAGGGCAAAGGGCGCACACCGCGTCGTTTCGCTTTCCATATTCCCAAAGGAAGCAAGCGCTCCAGTCCAGCGATCCATCGAGTGGCGTCCACTTGGTTTCGGGCGAGCCCTTCTCCATCTGGACATAGGGCCTGATCGCGTCCCCGCCGCCCGCCAGCAGAGCCAATGCCTCGGCACGGATTGCCTCGGTGCGCGCCTCGATCTGCGACAGCCATGGAAAATGCGCCGGGTCAAAGAATTCATCCGCCGGCAGGAACGGAAAATATATGCCGGCGCATTCATTCTGATAGATGCGTCGTCGACCCAGGCTGTGGTCGACGCACGCCTGAAATCGGCGGCCGCCCGTTCCGAGCGCCGCAAGTCGAGCACCGAGTCCGGTCGCCAATGCCGCATCGAGCGCTGAACGATGGGCGGCCAGAAAAGCGCGGCCGCGATCAAGTGCGTCGCTGACCAGCGGCGGCGGACTTTCCATCGCGGCGGCAAGCTGGACAACGGCGCTCCAGCCCTGTGCCGCGTCACGGACATTGCCGGTCCGCTGGGCGAGCTCGGCAAGGCGAAGTTGTGCCACGAAATGGAGACGGTCGATATCGAGCACCTTGCAAAGTGCGTCCCGCTCTTTGTCATCGTCCCCCAGCGCACGACTGGCCGTCGCGACGTTGACCCACAGCGCGGGCTCGTCCGGGTCTGCCAGGGCGGCCCTCTCGAAGCTGGCCAGGGCCGCTGCCGGGTCTCCATGTGCCAGCCCGTGCGTCCCGAGGGTGTTGAGGATGCGGGGATCGCCAGGCGCCAGGGCCAGCGCCTTGTTCAGCAGTGCGAACTCGGTCGACGCGTCGCCATTCTGGCGAGCAATCGCAGCACGCGACAGAAGGTCGAGCACGGGAGGGGTTAACCCAGTCATGACCGCCGTGGAACACAGTGCCCGCCCCGGCGCAAGCGATCGTTGCGCGGGGCGCTTGGATACTGGTAGCGAGGACCATGGCTATCCCCGATCGTCAGCAACTCGCGCCGCACTGGTTGGCGCATCGTTATGACGACACCCATGACGCGATCCATCTGGTCGACGCGCCGCGCGACGTCCGGCGTTCCGTTCCCTTTTTGGTGGATACCCATCTGCCAGGGGCAGCCTCTCCTGTCGTGTTGACCCGCGAAGCCGCGCTTGCGGCGGCCCCGCCGCCCGCACCGCTCCATTTCATCTTTCATTCTGCCTATTGCTGCTCGACCCTTCTCGCAAATGCGCTCGACCATCCGCGGCTGGCCATGACGCTGAAGGAGCCCCAGCTGCTGGCGGACATGGTCGGCTGGCGCCATCGGGGCGGTGATCCCGCGAGGATCGGGACCGTGCTTGACGAGGTGCTGACCTTGCTTGCCAGGCCGTTCGAGGCTGGCGAGGCGGTGATCGTCAAGCCGTCCAATGTCGTCAACGGCCTTGCACAGGCCATGATGAACATCCGGCCCGCGGCCAAGGCCATCCTGCTCTACGCGCCCTTGCCGGTTTTCCTGACGTCGATTGCCCGCAAGGGCATGTGGGGGCGCCTTTGGGTCCGCGAATTGCTGTCGAAGCAAGTCGCCGACGGCTATATCGATCTCGGCTTCAGTGCGCGCGACTATCTGTTGCAGACCGATCTGCAGGCAGCCGCCGTGGGATGGCTCGCACAGAAGCAATTGTTCGCCCGGATGGCGGCACGCTGGCCGGAACGGGTCCGCACCCTGGACAGCGAACGCCTGGTGGCGAGACCGGCAGACGCGATCTGCGCAACTGCCCGGCATTTCGACCTGTCGCTCGACGCACAGCGTGCGGACAAGATTGTCGCAGAGGTGTTCGCGCGCAACGCGAAGGACAGCAGTGTCTTTCATCCGCACCAGCGCGCGGCGGAGCGTGCGGCCGGCGAAGCGGTTCATGCCGAGGAAGTCGAAAAGGTGACGATCTGGGCAAAAGCGGTTGCCGAAGCGGCCGGTCTTCCCGGCGAGCTTCCCGCAGCGCTTTTCTAGCGGGCAAAAAAAAGGGCGGCCCCGAGGGACCGCCCTGATTTCAGTGCGACGTGCCGATCAGAACCGCAGCGCGATCGTTGCGGCAAACTTGCGGCCGAGCGCGTCGTAGGTCGACGGGAACGTGTTCCCGCTGCTCTGCGACGACGTGCCAGCACCGGTCGGAACGATCGGAGGCTGACGGTTGAAAATGTTGAACGCCGACAGGGTGAGCTGCAGTTCCTTGGTGAGGGTGAAGCGCGTCGACAGATCGAAATAGTCATATGCGGGGATATTGTTGAAATCGACCGTCTTCCCGGCGAGACCAGACACGATGCCGGCACCGTCCGTGATCGCACCCGAGAACAGCGTGTCCGGCACCGGAGCCGCAGCAGTTCCCTTGTTGAAGCCGCGGGCAACATAGTCGCTGGCCAGCGCCTCATAGCGAACCGATGCGATGTGACGCCAAAGCACGGACACATCGACATCCCCGAACCCGAACGTTGTCCGCTGCGTCCACGAATATTTCGGCTGGATCGCGCCGTTCTGCGACGAACAGTTCGAGCTGTAATAACCGACACATTCGCGATTGTAGCCGGTGCTCGACGCCTTGAACTGAGCGCGGTTCGTCCAGTTGCCGGCGAAGTTGTAGTTGAAGCGCATCCCGCCGAAGATATCGAAATCATGACGATAATTGAGCGTCAGATCGATACCGTCGGTGAACAGGCGACCGGCATTCGTGAACGGTGTCGGCAGGCCCTGCAGCGGGTTGGTCGGCGTTGCCGTGCCGCTCAACGCACCATTGGTGTTGCTGCGACGAATGCCCGTGCACGCCGGACTTGTTGCCGAAGCCGCAGTGATGTTGGCGAAGCAGTTGGCAATGACGTCGCCCGATGTCGCCGTCGTGATCGCGTTGTTCACGACGATGCGATAGTAATCGACGCTTGCCGTGAAGCCGGGCAGGAAGCCCTCGCCCTTGATCACGGCGCCGACGGTAAACGTATCGGCCTTCTCCGGCTTCAAGAGGACGTTACCACCAGCGGTTGCGTTGGCTTGGCCAGCGCTTGGCTGCGGGATCGTCCCGATCGACCCCGTAGGTGCGCCCTGAGCGAGGCAAACAGCCGTCAGATTGGCGTTTCCGACGGGCGCAGTGCCGGCGCAGGGATCGGTGACGAGGCTGGTCAGACCGGTTGCGTTAGGCGCAAACAGCTCAGCCAGGTTCGGCGCGCGGACAGCACGCTGGTAGTTCGCACGGAACTTCAGCGCGCCCACCGGTGCCCAGTTCAGCCCGACCTTGTAGGTCGTTGCGTCCGAGCTGGGATTACCTGCCGTGTAGACCTTGTACTTGGAATAGCGCGCGCCGGCTTCCAGCGAGAGTTCGTCGAAGAACGGCTGGTGGCTCGCGATCGGCACGTTGAGTTCGCCGAAGCCTTCGTACACGTCATACGATCCAGCGAACGGCAAGGTGGCACCGCCCGCACCGCCAAGTTCACCAGGGACCTGTGCGAGATTGTCCGGAATGCGAGCGTTGGTATATTTGCGATATTCGGCACCCACGGCGAAGCTGACCGGGGCAGCGCCCGAGCCGATCGTGTACCCGAAATCACCCGACAGCAATGCCTGGGCCTGGGACAGCGATGTCTTGTCGGTGACCGAGCTCGTCAGGCCGCCGATATAACCGGCCTGGGCTGCGTTGATGCTGCCACCCTGGCCGAAAATGTTAAGCGGAACGCAGCCATTGGTCGCCGTGGTGCAGGTGGTGGTGTTCGTCGCAAAGAGCGCCTGCTGAACGCGCGAGTTCGACACATAGCCCGACTGCGTCGAGACGTTTTCGCTCTCGCCATAATTGCCCCGGACGTCGAGCTTGATGGAGTCGCTGACGTTATAGCGGATGCCGGCCATGTAGTCGAAGATGTTGGTCACGAACGTGCTGACGCGCGGCCCGAGTTCCACCGAACGACGATAGACGCTGCCGAGCTTCAGCGACGGCTGCGCGAGACATGTCGCGAGCACCGTAAACCCGTTCAGGGCGCAGATCTGGTCGCGGATCGTGCCGGTCAGATAGGGGTTCGTCGGGTTGATCGTCAGGTCGTTGCCGAAGATGCCCGACGGGGCGATGATCGACTGCGTGGTGTTCTTCGAAAACAGCGCGCGGGTGTAGATTTCGACCGAGTCCGAGACCTCGTAATTCGCCTTGGCGAACATGTTGTAGCGGCGGAACGGCGTCTGGAAGATGTTGTAGGGGTTGAAGTTGAAGGGGTTGTAGGCCGGGACCAGCGACGTCGAGGTCGGGTCGATCTGCACGTTCCCCGAAGCAAAGCCGAACGTCGTCGGGACCGATGTGCCCGATGCGCCCGAGGTGCGGCCGTTGCGCAGTCCGATACCGAAGTTGGAGAAGACGCGGTCACCCTGATAGATGGGATCGGTTTCGATATAGCCGATGCCCAGAACGGCGTTGCCGCGCCCGTCATCGAAGTTGGCGCCAACGACGAGGTCGGCGCGCAGGCTGTTGCCATCGCCCTTGCCCGTGATGCTCTCGCCGACCTGGAGGCTGACACCGGCAAAATCGCGCTTGGTGACGAAGTTGACAACGCCCGAAACGGCGTCGGCGCCATAGGTCGTCGAAGCGCCGCCCGTCAGGACGTCGAGGCGTTCGAGCAACGCGACCGGAATATTGTTGAGGTCGACGGTGCCGTTGGCGTTTGCCGGCGCAATGCGCATGCCGTCGATGAGAACGATGTTGCGGTTCGACCCAAGGCCACGAAGGTTGACCGTCGCGCCCGAGGACGACTGGCCGTTGTTGACCTGTTGGCCGTTGCCGGGAACGATCCCGGGAATCTCGCGGAGCGCCTGTTCGGCGACGACCGTCTGCTTGAGCTGCAATTCATCGCTCGAAACGGCGGAAACCGGTGACGAGGAGATCAAATTCGGATTGCTGATCAGCGAGCCGGTGACGACGATCGTGTCTTCGTCCTTCGGCGCGTCGGCAGCGGGCGCCGCGCCCTGCGCGAACGCAGCAGTAGACATGAAGGTGCCCGCGATAATGGTCGTCGCCAGCAGATTGCGGCGGAGAGCCTTGGTAACCATGTGGTTGTTTCCCCTAGTTCCGGCGGCCTGCGCCACCGCATTAAACCCTGTGTTTCGACGTTTTCGGACCCGAAAACGGGCAGATGACACCGCCAGATGTGCGGTGTCTACGGGGATGGGCGCGCCGATTGCAATGTTGCGCGTGCGGACCGATCCGCTTTGACGTCCGATTGTTGCATTTGTGACACAGGTTTGTCATCGCCACGCCTCTGACCCATGATGTGGATGAAGGTTGTGGAGATTTCCTGATGAAGTGCTTCTTGTTGCCGGCCTGCGCCGTCGTGCTTTCCGCGCCCGCAGCAAGCGCTACGCCATCTGCTCCGTCGGTAAAGTCTGTGGAGGCGCTCCAGTCCTGTCGCACGCTGGCTGATGCCGCCGCCCGACTCGCCTGTTACGATCGGGCCGTGGACGCGTTGCGCGCCGCCACGGCGAGCGGCGACGTCGTGATTGTCGAACGCACCGAGGTCCGCAAGGCGCGCAAGGGGCTTTTCGGCTTCACCCTTCCCCGGATCGACTTCCTGTCGGGTAAGCCCGGCAATGCCGAAGATGCGGCCGACGAAAAGGAGCTGAGCACCGTAATCACCGGCGCGCGGGAAATCGGCTATGGCAAGTGGCGGTTCACGGTCGAGGGCGGCGCGATCTGGGAGACGGTCGAGGCAAGCATGCGCTTCCGTGACCCCGCACCGGGCCGCAAGGTGCTGATCGAGCGTGGCTCGCTCGGCGGGTACTTTGTGACCGTCGAAAAGGGCGCGCGGGTGCAGGCGAAACGCGTCGGCTGAACGCCTAGCCCATCATCGGGCCGGCCAGCAGAAGGGGATCGATCCGTCGGTCGAGCCATTTCATTCCCCAGTGAAGGTGCGGTCCGGAAGCGCGCCCGGTCATGCCGACGGCGCCGATCTGCTGCCCCTGGCGCACCATGTCGCCGAGCTTTACGTCGATGCGGGACAGGTGCAGGAAGGCACTGTTGAGCCCCATTCCATGGTCGATCATCAGCAAATTGCCCTCGAGCGTGAAAGGCCTTGCCGCGACGAGCGTGACGACGCCATCGGCGGGGGCCGACACCGGCGTTCCGCTCGGTCGCGCGACATCTACGCCAGCATGTGGCGCGCCCTGTTCACCATTGGCATAGATCCGGCTCGAGCCGAACAGGCCGGAAATGCGACCCCGCACGGGCCAGACGAAATGTTGCCGCCATCCGCCGGCATCGCTTTCAACATGGCGCGCGGCCTCGATCTGGGCGAGTTCGGCCGGGCGCAGGCGGGCGAATTCGGCCGAGGGCTGAGCCATGCGCGGCAAGCCCGCAATGGTCTCTACGCGCCAGGCGCGCGGCTCGACCTTCAGCGGCAGCTCGACGGCTCGACCGTCCTGGCTTGTCGCGCGCAACATCGACGCGACGGGCGCGTCGGCGCCAAAGCCGATGATGAAACGCCCGTCCTGCGCAACGCGGACCGGCTGGCCATCGAGCGTCAGGTTCGTGGCGCCGGTTAGCAGCTGGCCGTGCAGGATCCCGCCCTGGACGGCACTCCCCGTCAACACAATGGGTCCGCGGCGCATCTCGGCCGGCATCGGCGGGACGGAGGATGGCGCGACATGCACAGGCGGTGCCAGGGCAGCGGCCGCCGGCCGCACCGATGGCACCACCCAGCTACCGGCGAGCGCGGCAATAGCGATCGCAACCCCGCCGATGCGTGCGGGGGTCATCAGGTCAGGACGCGGCGGCCAAGGCGCCGGTGGCAATCGCGGCGCTGGCATAGGCCTCCTGACGGACCACGCTCCAGTAGCGAAGATCCTCGATCGCGATGCGCTCGCCACTGATCGCGCACAGCACATGGTCGCCGGGCGACAGCACGCGAAACCCATTGGCCATATAATGCAGCCGCGCCAGGCGGCCGGAGGGAGACATCAACATATTCAGGCCTTGTTATCGCTAGAGCAGGCTGCCTTGTCCGGGAACGACCCGACCGGGCCGCGCCGACCTGCCGGCAGGGTAACCTTTGCTGCCGCTTTGCTCAACCCACACGTCGACGCGCCCGTCGGCAAAGACCAGGGTAAGCGCAGTTTCGCGGTGCGCGTCGGCAGTCGTAGTGACCGAACCGCTGCAACGATTTTCGACCCGAACATAGCCGCGCTGCAGCACCCTGTCCGGGTTGAGCGATTGCGCGATCCGCCAGAGCCGGTCGAGCCGGTCGCGCGCTTCCGTAAGCGGCCGGGCGACGAGTCGGGGATCGAGCCGCGCTGCGATCAGTCGGTCGCGCGAGCGGGCCACGCGCGCCGCCAGCAATGGCGGACGCAGCGCTGCTGCAGCATGCGCAAGATCGCCACGGGCGTCAGCCAGCGACTTGCCCAGCCCGCGACGAAGCCGCTCGCCAAGCTCGTCGGTGCGCTGGCGCTGGCCGGCGAGCAAGGTTTCTGCGCCCGGCAAACGCACGGTCAGCGACGCCAGCCGCTCCCCGCCCCGCTCTCGATAACGGTGGGCGCAGCGCAGTGTCCGGCTGGCCAGCATTTCAACGGTGGCGAGCAGCTCGCGACGGACCGGCACGGCCATTTCGGCCGCCGCACTCGGCGTCGGCGCGCGCACGTCGGCCGCAAAATCGCACAAGGTCGTGTCGGTTTCGTGGCCTACGGCGGAGATCACGGGGATTGTGCAGGCGGCAACGGCGCGCACCACGGCCTCGTCATTGAACGACCACAGATCTTCGACAGAGCCGCCGCCGCGCGCGACGATGACGAGGTCCGGCCGCGGTATCGATCCGCCGGGCGCCGTGTCGGAGAAACCGGTGACGGCGCGCGCGACCTGCTCGGCGGCGCCGTTTCCCTGAACAAGCACCGGCCAGACCAGGACTTGGGTCGGGAAGCGGTCGGCGAGGCGATGCAGGATATCGCGGATCACCGCGCCGGTAGGCGAGGTAACCACGCCGATGACACGCGGCAGATAAGGTAAGGCTCGCTTGCGATCGGCCGCGAAAAGCCCCTCAGCCGATAGCCGGGACTTGAGCTTTTCGAGAAGGGCGAGCATCGCCCCTTCGCCCGCGAGCTCCATGCGGTCGACGATGATCTGGTATTTCGACCGGCCGGGATAGGTGGTCAGCTTGCCTGTCGCGATCACCTCCACGCCGTCTGCGGGTGCGAAGGCAAGGCGGGCCGCCGCCAATTTCCACATGACGCCGTCGAGCGCGGCACCATCGTCCTTCAGCGCCATATAGCAATGCCCCGAGGCGACCCGCTTCCACCCCGAAAGCTCGCCGCGCACGCGGACGTGGCCGAACCCATCCTCGACATGGCGTTTCAGACGCCCGGATAATTCCGTCACCGTGAAAGGCGCGGAATTGTCGCCGGGGCCGCTGTCGGCTAGCAGCGCGCTGTTTTCCATTTCCTGGGGGTCGGGCATGAACATCCTGCTGATAGGCGGGGGCGGGCGCGAACATGCGCTGGCACGCAAGCTGGCGCAATCGCCAACCTGCGATAAGCTCTATGCTGCGCCCGGCAACCCCGGCATCGCCGAGGATGCAGAGCTGGTCGAGCTCGACCTCAACGATCACGCCGCCGTCGTATCGTTTTGTCAGCACGCTGCTGTGGGCCTTGTCGTCGTCGGTCCCGAGGCCCCCCTCGTCGATGGCATCGCCGACAGCCTGGTGTCCGCAGGCATCCCCACCTTCGGACCCAGTGCCGCTGCCGCGCGGCTGGAAGGGTCAAAGGGTTTCACGAAGGACATCTGTGCGGCAGCCGGCATTCCGACGGCGGCCTTTGCAAAATTCGTCGACCGGGACGCCGCGCTTGAAGGCCTGGACGCTTTTGGTCTGCCGGTCGTGATCAAGGCCGATGGGCTTGCTGCCGGCAAGGGCGTCGTGATCGCCGAAACGGGCGAGGAGGCCCGCGCCGCCGTCTGCGACATGTTCGACGGGTCGTTCGGCGCCGCCGGCACTTCAATCGTCGTCGAAGAATTCCTTGAAGGCGAGGAGGTCAGCCTGTTCGCGATTACCGACGGTACCATTGTCGTCCCGTTCGGTTCCGCACAGGACCATAAGCGCATTGGCGAGGGCGATACCGGCCCCAATACCGGTGGCATGGGCGCCTATAGCCCTGCGAGCGTGCTGACCCCCGAACTCGAACGACGCGCCATCGATGAAATCGTCCGCCCGACCGTTGCCGCGATGGCAGCGGCCGGATCGCCGTTCGTCGGCGTGTTATACGCAGGCCTGATGCTGACGGCGGACGGGCCGCAGCTGATCGAATACAATGCCCGTTTCGGCGACCCGGAGACGCAGGCACTGTTACCGCGCTTTCACGGCGACCTTGCTGCGCTGATGCTTGCGGCAGCGTCCGGCAGACTGGCGGAAGCCAAGATCCCAATGCTCGACCCAACCACAACGCTGACCGTTGTACTTGCTGCCAGCGGATATCCGTCAGCACCCAAGCTCGGGGGCGAAGTCGTTGTGCCGTCGCAGTCCGACGAAAACGCCTTGGTCTTTCTGGCCGGCGTAGTCACCAGAAACGGCGCCCATATCGCGTCGGGTGGCCGTGTCCTTGCAGTCACAGGGATCGGTTCTTCTTTGCGGGAGGCACGCGATCATGCATATCACAGACTCGCCACCATCCGTTATGCTGACGGCTATAGTCGTCATGATATAGGTTGGCGAGAACTTACCCGACAGAAACTTTAGGGACCTTATTTTATTCTTGGCGAGCTTTACAACGAATGCGAAACCGTTACTTGTCGACAACGTTTCGGCGTTTTCGGCAAATGCGAAGAGTGGGGCGCGTCTGAACGTGCATGCAATGACGAAGTTGGCTACGGGTGGTTGCCTGGCAATTCTGCTTTCTGCCGAGGTATTCGGGCCCATGGGTTTCGGCTACCGCTATGTGGATAACCTGCAGCATCGCGTGCGAGAGCAGCTTCATGCACGCCGAATTCGCGATGTCGATGTCGCCATTCAGCAAGAACCGTCGCTGCGACGCGTCATCGTCCTTTCCGGAGACGTACCCGCCAGGGACCGAGCCGAGGCGATATCCATTTCGCAAAACATCGCCGGCGTCGCCAGCGTGCGCTGGTCGGCAGACGGACGCGGGGCAAGTAGTCTCGCGCCAGGTCTATCGGTGCGCTCCCGGTGAGACATGCGCCCTTGCGTCAAAGCTGCCTGCCGGGCGCCCGATAGAGTGGACTTATGGACCGAAGTACTTGCAGTGACTATCGGCGCATTTGTCGCTGGGCTCGCCGCGTCCTGGCTGATGTGGAAGATCGCCAAAGCGTTTGACCAGTAAGCTTGTCCGTTCGTCATCTGTCCCTTCGAAAGCATATCAAATGGCCGATATCATTGCCTCATACTGGGTCTTGCTCGCCATCGTGGCCGTCATCGGAGCTGCAACAGGCTTTTGGATCCTCAGTTCGCGCCGCCACGTGGACTTGCCGCCCATCGAAATCGGCCAGAACACGACGCAGACCCTGGCGCGCACGCCGCGCGCGGTGACCCTCGGGGCCGAAGAGGCGCTGCGGCCTCCCTTGCCTTTTCCGGTCAACATCGGGCCCGACGTCGAGCCTGACGACCTGTTGCGCCTGAAGGGCGTCGGCCCCAAGCTGGCCAGAACGCTGATCGACATGGGGATCACGAACTACCGCCAGATCGCTGCCTGGTCGCAGGACGATGTCGCGGCGGTCGACGCCCAGCTCGGCGTCTTTTCAGGGCGCATCGTGCGGGACAATTGGGTCGAACAGGCACGGCTGCTCGAAGCCGGGGACATCGAAGGATTCGAGGCGAAGTTCGGCAAGCTGCTGGGTGGCGCGCTTTGAAAGGCGCTTCAGCCCTGGCGGTGCTGGCGGTGCTGGCGGCCGGGGCGGGAGCGCGGGACCTGCCGTCCGAGCGCGCGGCCCTTGAACGGGCGCAGCGTGCCGCCCGCAGCGCGGCCGAACGCGCCACGCGGCTCGAAGCCGCCGCCAGTTCAGCAAGTAACGAAGCCGCGCGGCTCCGCGCGTCCGCCACGGCCGTTGCCGCCCGCATCCAATCCGCAGAAGCGGATATCGACGCCGCCGAAGCGCGCGTGGCCGTGATCGAGCGGTTGCGCGCCGCGCAACGTGCGCGCCTCGCGGAAAAGCAGCAACCGACCATCCGCCTGGTGGCGGCGCTCCAGACCATGGCGCGCCGGCCGGCCGTTCTGGCGCTGCTTCAGCCGGGTTCGGTTCGCGACATCGTCCATGTCCATGCGGTCCTCGCCTCGGTCATGCCGGTCGTTCGGGCGCGCACTGCGGACTTGCGCGCCGATGTCGAGCGCGGGCGTGCCCTGCGCGCCGCCGCCGATGCGGCGCTTGCCGCCGAGCGGATGGCTCAGGCGCAGCTCGTCACCCAGCGCCAGCAACTCGTCGCGCTCGAGACGCGCAAGCGCATCGACTCCTCGCGCTTCGCCAGCAGCGCCATGACCGAGCAGGACCGGGCCATCGCCATGGGCGAGGAGGCCCGCGACATCACCGAACTCATGACCGGGATCGACAACGCAACGGCATTGCGTGCCCGGCTCGAAGCGCTGCCCGGGCCGATCCTGCGTCCCGCCCAGCCCGCTGCGGCCCGCAGTTTGCCGGCGGCAGCGGCCCCCGCGACCGCCGCCATCCCCGCCTATCGGCTACCGGTCGTCGGCCGGGTGGTGACCGGACTGGGCGAGGTATCGGACGCGGGGGTGCGGGCGCGCGGCCTGACGATTGCCACGCGGCCGGACGCGCAGGTCGTCGCGCCGACCAGCGGCCGTATCGCATTTGCGGGCCCCTTCCGCGGCTATGGCAAGATTGTCGTCATAGACCATGGCTTGGGGTGGACGACTTTGCTCACAAGCCTTGCCGCACTGGATGTGAAGGTGGGCGACACGGTCGATGCCGGGGCGCCCATCGGTCGTGCGGGCCAGGACCGGCCAACGATCACGGTGGAGTTGCGCCGCCGCGGGACACCGGTCGATATCGCCCGTCTTGCGGGATAGCTTTACCGCGGCCCCCTGCCCGCGCTATCCTTGCCCCCAGACTCCAAGGATTTGCCATGTCCCGCCTGCCCCTTCGTGCTTTGCTTGCCGTGTCCGCGCTTGCCTTTGTTCCCGCAACGACGGCCACCTTCGCCGCCGTCGACAATTCCACCTACAAGGAACTCGACGCCTTCATGGCCGTGTTCGAACGGGTGCGGTCGGACTATGTCGACAAGACCGACGACAAGAAGCTGATCAAGGGCGCGATCGACGGGATGCTGGCCTCGCTCGACCCGCATTCGTCCTACCTCGACGCGCGCGATTTCGAGCAGATGCGCACGCAGACCGACGGCAATTACGGCGGGCTTGGCCTGACCGTCACGATGGAGGACGGCGCCGTCAAGGTGGTGACGCCGACCGAGGACACGCCGGCCTTCAAGGCGGGTATCAAGGCGGGCGACTTCATCACGCACCTCAACGGTAATCTGATCTTCGGCGGGACGCTCGATGAAGCGGTCGAACAGATGCGCGGCAAGCCGGGCAGCCAGATCAAGCTGACCATCGTCCGCAGCGGCCGCGACAAGCCGTTCGACGTGACTCTCACCCGCGAGATCATCGAGCTGAAGCCGGTGAAGTGGGAAGTGAGGGGCCAGGTCGGCTATATCAACATCAACGCCTTCTCCAAGAACACCGGGCTCAGCGTGCGGGCCGCGCTGATGGGCATCGACAAGGCGCTCGGCCATCAGCCGCTGGGCTACGTCGTCGACCTGCGCTCCAATCCGGGCGGCTTGCTCGACGAGGCGATTTCGGTCAGCGACCAGTTCCTCGAGCGCGGCGAGATCGTGTCGCAGCGCGGACGCGGCAAGGGCGATATCGAGCGCTACTTCGCCAAGCCCGGCGATGCCGCGCATGGCCTGCCCGTCGTGGTTCTGGTCGACAGCGGCTCGGCCTCCGCCGCCGAGATCGTCGCCGGCGCGCTGCAGGACAACCACCGCGGTCTCGTGATGGGCGAGCGCAGCTTCGGCAAGGGGTCGGTGCAGACGCTGATCCCGCTCGACGACACCACCGCGCTCAGGCTCACTACGGCGCGCTACTACACGCCTTCGGGGCGCAGCGTGCAGGAAGGCGGGATCGAGCCCGACCTGAAGGTGCCGCAGCTGTCGGACCCCGATTACAAGACGCGCCCGCGCTTCCGCGAGGCCGATCTGCGCCGCCACCTGATCAACGAGGCAAAGGTCGACAATTCGGTGCTCGAGGACGACACCAAGCCCGACCCGCGCTTTGCGATGACTGCCGAACAGCTGAAGGCCAAGGGCATCACCGACTTCCAGCTCGACTATGCGCTGAAGTCGATCGCGCGGCTGGCCAGCCTTCCCGGCGCGACCAAGGTGGCAGCACGACGTTGACTCCGCTTGCCCGCGCCAATGCGCTCGCCCTTGCCGTGCCCGGCCTGCTGATGGCCGGCGCGCTGGGGTCGCAATTCATCGGCGGGCTCTACCCGTGCGAGATGTGCCACTGGCAGCGCTGGCCGCATTACGCCGCGATTGCGCTGGCATTGCTCGCCTTTGCCGCAAAGCCGCCGGCCCGCAACGTGATGGTCGCGCTGGCCGCGCTCGCGGTGCTGACCTCGGGCGCGATCGGGGTGTTCCACGCCGGCGTCGAATATCATTGGTGGCAGGGGATCACGACCTGTTCGTCGACGGCCGCGGGCTCGAGCCTGCAGGACATCATGCGCGCCCCGCTGATCCGCTGCGACGCGGCGCAATGGACGCTGGGCGGTATTTCGCTCGCCGGGTTCAACGCGCTCTTCTCAATTGCCGGTGGCATCGCCATCTTGGCGCTTGTGAGGAAAGCGCAATGACATCCGACAGCCTGAAGCCCGACACCGAGGCCATGCTGCGCGTCGACCAGGCGGGCGAATATGGCGCGACGCGCATCTATGCCGGGCAACTTGCCGTGATGGGCACGCGCACCCCGGCGGCCCGCTCGATCGCGGCCATGGCCCTGCAGGAAGAGCGCCACCGCAAGCATTTCGACGCGATGATCGTCCGGCGCGGCGTTCGGCCGACGCTGCTCCAGCCGTTCTGGAACGTGGCGGGCTATGGCCTGGGCGTGGCAACGGCGCTGATGGGGCCCGAAGCCGCCATGGCCTGTACCGCCGCGATCGAGACCGAGATCGACAAGCATTACGGCGAGCAGCTGGAGGCGATCGGCGGATCCGACCCCGAGCTCGCCGAGGCGATTACCGATTTCCGCGCCGATGAAGTCGAGCACAAGGCGACCGCCATGGCCGCCGGTGCCGAACGCGCGCCTGCCTATCCGCTGATGACCGCTGCCATCCGCCTGGGGTGTCGCGTCGCCATTGCGGCCTCGAAGCGGATCTGAATGGGGCCGGTGGTACCCTATGCGGCAATCGTGCGTTCATCGGGCGCGTGAAAGGATGGACACTATGAACAGGTTTCTCGCTCTCGCCCTTGGCCTTGCCACCGTCGCCACGCCCATGCTGGCCACTCCTGCGCGCGCGCAGCAGACCGACCGCGTGCTGATTTTGTACGGCGACGACAAATGCCCGACCAACGCCAGCGGCGAGCAGATCGTCGTGTGTTCGCGGCGCCCCGAGAGCGAGCGCTATCGCATTCCCAAGGAATTGCGCAGCCCCATCCTGATCACGCCCGAGAACCAGAGCTGGGCCGCCAAGGCGAACGATACGCTGAACGCCGGGGCCGCGAGCGGCACCGGGAGCTGTTCGGCCGTAGGCGCGGGTGGCTGGACCGGATGCTGGGCGCAACAGATGCGCAACGCAAAGCGGCAGCGTCAGTCGGACGCGGTCGAGAGCAGCGTTCCCGAACGGTAGGACTGCCCGGCGGGTCGCCGCGGCGCACGTCCAAAGGTCACAAAGGTCGCACGATATCGTGCGCAGAGTCCGGCGAAGCGTTGTTGGCGCACGACGAACCGGATGCCGCCGACGCGGCGCACGCAACAAGTCAATTTGAGAAAGAGCCACGACGCGCTGCCCGACGGAGCGGCGCGAGGCGGGAGGTTGCAGATTCGCTCCGTGTAGGACAGCGGAATTTGGCGCTCCGCTGCGAGGCTCGGTGATGCGTCATCGCACCTCCCGCGCTAGCGTATGCTAGCAGCCGCTGAGGCAGCTGAAGGTAGAGACCGGTCTGGCAGTTCCCACGAGCGGACTCAAAATAACTGCCGTCGCACGGAGCGGTGGTCTGGCAGCCCCCGTCAGAGGACTTTTGACGAGTTGTTCCGCAAGCGTTATGACATGGGCGGAGATAGCTGGCCATTATCGGGGGTGCCATGGCGAGTGTTGCAGACCATCGTCGCGAACGGATCGCCTCGGACGAGGGGTTCTTCTTGACCATGGCGATCGTGATGACGCTTACGATCGTAATCGCCTTCAGTTTCAATCTGGCAATGGGCCGTTCGAGTTTCGATGCGCCACCGCTCATCCATGCCCACGCAATTATATTCATGGGTTGGGTGGCGATCTATCTGATGCAGAACGTCCTGATCACGAGTGGCGCGGTCGCTTTGCATCGGCGGTTGGGCTGGGTGGCGGTCGGCTGGATAGGTCTCATGCTGATCGTCGGCCCCGCAGTGACGATCATGGATGTCCGCCGTGTCCACCAGCCCTTCTTCTTTCGGCCTCAGCATTTCCTGATATTCGACACAATCGAGCTTATCGGTTTTGCGGTTTTGATTGCTGCCGGCATTGCTCAGCGCCGCAACACTGCGTGGCATCGGCGTCTGAATTATTGCGCGATGGCGTTGATGATGGAACCGGCATTCGGGCGTCTGTTTCCCTCGCCCTTATTGATACCCTATGCGTTCGAAGCCACGGCACTTGGAGCGTTAGTGTTTCCTATTGTGGGCATTGTTGCTGACTTACGACGGACCGGGCAGATTCATCCGGCATGGCTGGTCGGGCTATCGGGAATGCTGCTCACGACGCTTGCTACGGAGGTCATCACCTATTCGCCGGTTGGCGACGCAATCTATCGCGTTGCAACAGTGGGGTCGCCCGGTGCAGCCGTCGCACCGCTCGACTTTCCGCCACCTCCCTCGCCCTAACCCAGCCTTGGCCATTAAGGCATCGCCTTTTCGTGCCGGAAAGCTCGACAGCCCGTGCCTGCCCCAATGGTCGGTTTCGAGACGATCTGGAGGACCAAGTTTCGGGAGCGCTGGGCTTCCATCTTCCTAAATTCCCGATCGCCCTGATGGCTCTGGTGGAAGCTACCACCGCTGCTATGGCGGGCATGGCTGATTGCTCCATTGAAAACGACTGCCAGTGAAGTGTCCCCGATACACTCGCAGCCAATCGGACGATTACAGTCTGACGCACCAACCATGAGGCGTTGGCTCGCACAACTTCGCCATTTTCAGTGACCGATGTCGCAGTTGAGCGGTCAAAGGTTCAGCGACTGGCGACTTTCGGGATCGCCTAAGCGGACCCGGACGACAGAAACTGGGGCGGAAGCCGACCGCCTGCTGCCAGAATGTAAACGGGGATCTGTCCCGAACGAACGCTCAGGATTTCGCTTGTCGGCTTAACCGGACTGTAATTCGTCAACTTAGCCTAAACGCGCTGCACCCATAGGGTGAAGCTAGTCCATTCGGGCAAGGCAGGAAGCACTAGAAAGCTTGCTGTAGCGACGACCATGAGTCCTAATCCGAGCCAGGTCGATTTAAACACGCGCCGATACATCGCCACATCGTACCCTAAGATCATAAAGGCCGGGAGCAGATAGAAAAACGTAAGATAAATCGGGGGACCCTGCTGGATGAAGTCGAACGGCCAGCGGACCAATGCCGGTCCCATGATGGAGGCACTGGCCAGCGTCATCAGCCTTTTGTGCGTCGGGCCATCCCAGCGGCGTGTATAACCTGCACCCAGCAGAACCACGAAAGCCAAAAGTGCGGACAAATTGCCCGCGAACGGACCAGGTCCAAATCCTTCTGCTGGCCGTCGGAGCGCCATAATCGAGGTTGCTACCCCGATCAGCACCAGAGCCGCAGCCCATCCGCCCATGATCGCCCCAAGTCGACGATGAACGGCGACCTTGCTCGACGCAATTAACGCGTTTTGCGCTAAAATCAGGCCCATCCACCCCACAAACAGAACTGCATGGACATGGACTAGCAGGCTCGGCAGCCGGGCATTGATCAGACCCGCGCCGAGATAGCTGTGCCAGAAGCCAATGACGACGTAGCCGACCATTAAAATGGCAACGCCGGGGAACATGACGTCGTCCGACCGCAAACGTCTGCTGGATGCTGACATCGAACCCTCCCGTTGGGCGATTGCATCCAGTGCCAATGGGGGCAAGTCGCGTCTTCGCCCTTGTCGCATGTCGCCAACGCGACTTGCCATTTTTGGGCAGTTCTTCTTCAGGATTATGATCGACCTTGGCAAGGCTGGTGGTCGGCAGGCTCCAGCTGCACGTCAACAAGCGGCAGCTTTCGTACGGACCAGCGGCGGTACCAAGGTCCGACTATGGGCCGAAAACGGACGGCCTAGGCCCCCCGGGGTCACGGGCAAAATCTCAGATGTCCATTTCAGTTCAGGGGCCTTAGGCTTGTGGTCGCCCTGTCGTGGCGGATGAGATTCGATGCGTGCAATCCCGACGTTCATGACGAGACGGCCAGCCTCGCTCGTCCAGTTCGAAGTTACCGCCCGGCGCATCGTCCTTCCCGATACCGCTGTCGAATTTGCCTTCGTCGACGGGCATATCGACGTTATCGGTCCGATGACGGTGGCGCGTCCCGGCCGCTACGCGATCGGCAGCCGTATCCAGCTTCTTTCGCTTGATCCGATCATGGCCTCGTCATGGCTCGGCTTGCCGCTCGCATTGCTGACCGACCGTGTTGTCCGCCTGGGCGATATCGATTCGACGATTGTCGATCACCTGGCGGATCGCTTTGCCAGGGGGCGGATATCCGATCAGTCGATGGCGGGGGCCTTTGCAGATCTCAGGCCCGATGATCGCGCGGGTCGTGCGGTAGCGCTGCTCACACGGGGCCACAGCGTCGCGCGAACGGCCGATGCCGTCAACCTGGGGGATCGTCAGTTCTCGCGCTGGTTTCACCACCAGACGGGCATGCATCCCAAGCGTTTCCAGCGTGTCATTCGGCTGCGGCGCGCGCTGCTGGCGGCCAAGCAGGGGGAGCCTCTGGCTGCCGTCGCTGCAGACGAGGGCTTTGCCGACCAAGCCCATTTCAATCGGGAAGTGAGGGCACTGACGGGTGGCGCACCGCGCACGATCCTGCCGGATGTCGGAAATGTTCAAGACGTTGCCATGCCATTCGCATGAGAAGAGGCCATGGCCGACGTGTCGCACCGCTTCGGATCTTCGCTCACGCGACGCCATGTTTGTGTAGGTCTGGCTTTGGCGTCGACGGGCATAGCCATGCCCGTGGAGGCACTGGTCGAACATGGGAGACTGAAAATGGCTACCGAAGCTGACGCGATCAGCATCGTCCGACGTCAATACGACCTCGTTTCTGCCGGACGGATGGAGGACGCCGCAGCCCTGTTCAGCGATCCGACCCGCAACCACGGTCGAGAAGTGCCCAGACGTGCCGTCCTCGCGATCCTGCAGGATATCAAAACAACCTTTCCGGACTGGTCGTTCACGATCGAGGACATTGTCGCCCAAGACGATACGGTTGCCGTTCGCTGCCGCTTTCGCGGAACCCATGAGGGCACGGGGCAACTCCCCGTCAACGGCGGCCTGATGATCGGCGTTCCTCCGACGCATCGGCAGATGGATGTGCAGCACATCCACTGGTATGTGGTGAAAGACGGGATGATCGCCGAGCACTGGGCGAGCCGTGACGACATTGCGATGATGCAGCAGCTCGGTCTGCTGCCCGAGACCAAGTTTGACTTTAGCAAACTGGCCGCGCCGCCGCCACGCTAAGTGCAAAGTCGCGTTCGGAAAGAAAATAGCAGAAGCACGCGCGCCGTTGACGGGGGCGAGTGAAGACGCCGCCTCGCATAAGGTGCCGGACACGGGCCGTCGAGTCGATCGCGGCTCGTCAGCCGAGATGTGGCAGCGCCGGCGAATCGACGATCATCACTTTTCCGTCCGACAGCGCCCTGACGGAGTGCGAAGCGTTCGCGGGCACGATGGCGGCCAGACCAGGTTCGGCAAGGCAGGTTTCATCGCCGATCGTGATCTCTAATCGGCCCTCAAGCACCTGATAGACCTCTTCCTCGCCATGGCTGTGTTCGTGAATGAGTGCGCCGGCTTCGAAATCATAGTGGACGAAGGTCATGTGTTCGGAGTGAAAGAAGCGACCACGCCACCCCGGCAATCTTTCGACGACTCTGAGCTTGCTGAGCGTGACCAGTGGCATGACGCACGTCCCTTCGTTGCTATGCGTAGCACATCGTCCCGGGTTTGCATCGACACCACGCCGAGCTGGTTTCTGTCGTGTTCGGAACCGACAAATGCGACGCCAAGGGCTCACGATGGATCGCGAAAGTGATCGGCGGCAACATCAGAGGCACTATCGCAGCCAGTCAGGGGCGCGCGTTCAACGTGATTGGAAACATGACGACGCCCTGGGGGAGCTACGCCGCGGCCAGCCGCCCCCTCGCGTTCGGGGAGCGAAGGTCAAGCACCCAGCCGCGCCGCAGCGCCAAAGCGAATATCGCGATCGCCGCGATCCAGTTCACCGGCACCAAAGTCAGTTCCATCACCTGCCGACCGACCAGCGGTGCGAGATAGGCAAGTGCGAGGATGCTCTTTTCCTGCGCCAGCCAACCGCGCGATCGGGCATCGGCAACAATGAAACAGAGCGCTCCGCCCAGAATGACCAGATCATAATCCAGGGCATAGGGTGTCGACAGCAACGCCGCGCTGCAAACGGCCGCGCCGCGGACGGCCGGGCTCGCCCAGCGTGCCGCGATTGCCGCTCCGCCAATGGCGAGCACCGTCGTGACGCCCTGCACCCCGTAAGCGACAGCTACCGTTCCGCCCCAGGCGCGGACCATGGCAAAGGCTGTTATGATCTTTTCCCATCCGGTCAGGCCGGCTTCGATCACGATGACGCGGGTTATGCCCAGCGAATCGTAAAAGCTGGCCCATACCGGCCAACCCCAGACGGCGAGCGTGATCGCCACCAGCCCACAGGACGAGAGCGCAGCCCCCAGAAACGCCCGGCGATCGCCGAGGGCGATCAGCACGACGGGGAGCAACACCGCAAACTGCGGCTTGTAAACGAGGCAACCCAGGAGCAGCCCCGCCATCCACGGACGCCGATCGATCAGCAGCAGCCCGCCACTCAGCAAGCTCGCCGTCAGAAAGGCATTTTGGCCGTGGCCGAGGCAGATGAAGCTGGCCGGTGCAGCCAGCACCGCGAGCGTCGTGCCAGGCCCGGGAACGATCCGCCGCGCCACGACCACTGCGGCGGCGAGCGTGCTGCCTTGCCACAGCGCCAGCGCGGCCAGATACGGCAGCGTCGCCAGGGCGCTCGCCAGCAGGAGGAAGGGCGGGGGGTAGTGCCAGCCGTAGAAAGGCACACTGCGGGAGTGATGCAGCACCTGCTGCGCCCAATGGTGGTCCGGCCACACCCAAGCGGCGGCGGCACGACCGTGATTGGCCATCCAGCCGGCAGCATAGACATCGGAGAAGTCGGTCCCGATCGGGCGCCCCTTCCAGTCGAGCGTGCCATGGCTCGTCAGGAGCAGAGCGGTATAGGACAGGATCGTGAACGAGAGCAGCAGCATGCAGGTCGATCGCACGCGCGCATCCACCCATTCGCCACCATGCCAGCTTCTGTACATGATCGCGGCGTAGCAGCGCCCGCCTAAGATAGGGTTGCCAGATTATCGGGAGGCCAAGCAATCGGCGTACCTGCCGCGCGGGGTCTCCCGGTACGCGATTGTCGCCCGCGCGCGTTTGCCGGCCCGCCCGTCAGGTCCCCTTCCCTGCGGGCAGGTGCGCGAGGCGCAGGCCGCGGGCGTGGCGTCGCTGGAATCCCTTCCACAAGGTCATGCCCGCACCGCCCGGACTGACCGCGCCCCAGGGTGTGCCGTCGGGGGCCTTCCAGTCGCCGTCGTCCGAATTTTCGACGGGCACGTCGAGATAGGCCCGCATCCCGGGCCTGTCGCAAAGGGTCAGCGCCAGGAAGGCGGTGATGAAATGCAGGTTGATCGCGTTGACGCGGTCCGTGCGCCAGATCGGGTCTTCGAACCAGTCGGCATCCCATACCGATCCGCGCATTGCGGGGGGCGCGGGGTTGAGGCCGATCGAATGCCCGGCCCCCTTGTAGGTCAGCAGGTAGCGGTCGCTGTTGACGGCCTGATCGAAAAAGGACCTTGCGCCCAGCGCATAGCCGACGACCGGGTCGGCATCGCCCGCAATCAGCAACAGCGGCGCCCTGATGCCCGCCAGTCCTGCCGCACCCCAGACGCTGTGTTCCCCGCCGCCGCCCGGCGCAAGCGCCACGATCGCCCTGACGCCGGGGACGACGATGTCGGCCGCACCGGGCGCGTCGCGCGCGACTTTTCTGAGCCATCCGCCCGCGACCAGCGCCATGTTGGGGTGGCCGGGGTCGAGGCCGGCGCCGCCCGCCGTCAGCACGCCATAGCCCCCTTGCGAATAGCCGATGAGCGCGACGCGCGCGGGATCGATCTGGCGGCCCAAGGTCGCCCGCAGCCGGGCCGTGACAAAAGCGATATCGTGCGGCCGGTCGTAATTCGGTGCCGCGCGTTCTGAGGCGGATATGACATAGGGATTGGGGTCGCGGTGATGGATCGCGGCGACCACATAGCCCTTCGACGCGAGGTTTTCGGTCAGCCAGGTCATCACGGCGGGATTGTTGCTGTAGCCATGCGAGACGACGACCAGCGGATGGCCCCGCCCGCTGGGGGCCGCCCCGGCGACGGCCAGGCCGGCCTGGGTGAAGGCGACGGGCGCACGCGGCGGCTCTCCCCAAAGGGTGTCGCGGTAGGTCACGGGCCGCGCGCCCTTGGCGACCGTTGCCGGATACCAGATGTCGACGAGAAGCGTCCGGTCGCGCAGCACGACCTTGCCCGTCTTCGGGTCCGCCCGCGCGAGGTCGGGCTGGCCGGGGTTGACGAACGTCACGCTGCGAAAGCCGACGCCGTCTGGCCCCGGCCGTGCCAGTTCGGGAGCGCCCACGCCCGGCACGCTCGGCAGGTCAGCAAGGGCAGCCATGGCATTCGAGGCCATGAGTGCCGCAATGAGTACCCAGATCCGTCGCGCCATGGTCAGTCCCCCCGTCGATGTGCGGGCCAGCCTAGCCGCGCGGAGCCGAGGGCGGAAGTTGCGCCGCGATCCATGCCGTCATGTCACGCTCGAGCACGTCGAGCGGCACCGCGCCGCCGCCCAGCACACGGTCGTGAAAGGCGCGCAAATCGAATTTCGGGCCCAGCGCCTTTTCCGCCTGCCCGCGCAGCTCGCGGATCTTGAGCTCGCCGAGCTTGTAGCCCAGCGCCTGGCCCGGCCATGAGATGTAGCGATTGACCTCCGCCTCGATGTTCGCGTCGGTCAGCGCGGTGTTGTCGCGCATGAAGGCAATCGCCTGTTCCTTGGTCCAGCCCTTCGCATGGATGCCGGTGTCGACGACCAGCCGGCAGGCGCGCCACATTTCGTAGCTGAGGCGCCCCATCCGCTTTTCGGGCGTGTCGTACAGGCCCATTTCGGCGCCGACGCTTTCGGAATAGAGCGCCCACCCCTCGACAAAGGCCGTGAAGCCGGCCGCATATTTGCGGAATTCGGGCAGGTCGAGTTCCTGTTGCAGCGCGATCTGCAGGTGGTGGCCCGGCACGGCCTCATGCGCGGTCAGCGCGGGCAATTCCCACAAGGGACGCTGCGCCAGCTTCGACGTGTTGACGTAATAGGTGCCCGAGATGCCCGAGGCGGGCGAGCCCTGGCTGTAGTAGGCCGTCGTCGTGCCCTCTGCCGTTTCGGCCGGGATGGCGCGAATGCCATAGGGCAGGCGCGGCAGCCGCCCGAAATATTTGGGCAGCAGGCCGTCGATCGTCTTGGCCTGCAGCGCGGCGGCGGCCATCAGCTCGTTCGGGGTCTTGGCGAAATAGACGGGGTCGGTGCGCAGCCTGGCGATGAAGGTCGCGCGGTCCGCATAGCCGGCCTGTTTGGCGACCGCGTCCATCGCCGCGCGGATGCGGGCGACCTCTGACAGGCCCTTGGCATGGATGTCGTCGGGCGTCAGGTTGGTGGTGGTGTGGACGCGGACCTGCAGCGCATAGAAGTCGCGACCGCGCGGCAAGGCCGACGCGCCGACAGTATTTCGGCATTTCGATTTGTATTCAGTTGCATAGAAATCGGCGAACCGGCGATATTCGGGCTCGACCGTGTCGTGGATCAACGTTGCGGCGCGCGCCTTCATCGCGGTCCAGTCGGCCTCCGCCATGCCCTGGGGGGCCGCGCCCTTGAATGGCTTCCAGAAGCGCGATTCCTCGACCGTCGGCGCGATCACGCCGGTGATCGATTTGTCGAAGCCCGTCAGCACGACGCAGGGCTGGACATAGCCACCCGCGACCGCGGCGCGCGTGATCTTCAGCGCTTCGGCGTTGTACGCCGGATAGGCCGCGAGGCGCGCGAGATAGCTTTCATAGTCGGCGCGCGTGTTGAAGGGCGAATTCTCCCCCAGCCCGGCGAAATTCTGGTGCCAGCCGGCATAGGTGGTGAACAGCATCATCCGCTGGCCGAAGCCGTTGCCCTGAACCTGTTCGTCGAGCAGGCGGCGCAGGATCGCCTTGTTGGTGCGTTCGGGAACCGAGAGGCCGGCATCGGGAATCGCATCGAGCCGCGCGACAAAGGCGCTTGCCTCGCGTGCCTGGCGGTCGGCGGCGGCCAGCGAGATATCCTCGAGCTTCCCGTCGCCGCGGTGGTCGCCCAGGATCGAGGCATAGACCGGGTTGTTGGCAAGCACCCATTGCCAGTGAGCATCGAGCACCGATTTCAGGTCGGTCGCGGGGGTGGCCGAGGCGGGCACGGCGGCGAGCAGCGCAAAGGCGGCGATGAGGGGCTTGAGCATCGACACAGGCTAGCCCAAAGTTCGGGCGAATAAAGGGGAATTCGGGTGGAAACTGTGACCGGTGCCAGGGCGCGCAAGCACGCCGACAGGCCGCTCGCGCCCGACACCTATGAAAGACTGTTGTCGGCGGGTGCCATCATCCTGTTGGGGTGCGTCGTGGTGGCCGTGCTGCGCGGGCGCGCCCAATGGGCATCGGTGCCGGTGCTGATCTGGCCGCACCTGCTGACGGTGATGGTTGCCGTCGCGCTGACCCCGGTGATGCTGCTTCGCCCGCGCGGTACGAGCGCGCATCGCCGGCTCGGCTGGATCTGGGTCGTCGCGATGTTTTCGACCGCCTTGCTCAGCCTGTTGGTACGCAACGTGAACCATGGCGGATTCAGCTTCATCCACATCCTGTCGGTCTGGACGCTGG
This sequence comes from Sphingomonas sp., assembly GCA_965249705.1. Classification (GTDB taxonomy): domain Bacteria; phylum Pseudomonadota; class Alphaproteobacteria; order Sphingomonadales; family Sphingomonadaceae; genus Sphingomonas_O. The sequence goes on from CBDFMO010000014.1 coordinate 99,502, forward strand.
TCCAGGTACCGATCATCGTGTGGAGCGCGCGGACGCACAATGTGAAGCGTCACCGCCGGTCGGTGCGGGCGATGGTGACCGGCGCCCTGCTGGTCGCCGGTTTCTTCACCTTTCCGTTCAATCGGTTGCTCGGGCAGTGGCTGTTCGGGTGACTAGCCGTAGCGGTCGGCGAGCATTTCGAAGACCGACTGGTGCAGGGGGCGGACCAGACGGGCGCCGAAGGCCGAGCCCTTGCGCCAGGCGATGACGGCTTCCATTGCCGCCAGCGTCGGCACCGACAGGAAGACGCGCGCGCCGATGGCGAAATCATAAACGCTTTCGAAGCGGAAGCCGCTGGCCGAAAGGTCGATCACGTCGATGTCGACGCGGAACGAGCCGGCCTCGCGCACCAGCGCCCGAATGGCCACGCGGCGACGCTCCGAAGCGCGGGCTTCGACGAGGGGGGGCGCAGGCGCTGGCGAGGATTGGGCTTGCAACACCTAGCCATTATAGGACAGGTGGCACGCATGGAGTTCGGAATGCTTACCGGATCATTACGGTATCGAACTGGCCGGAATCGCCCGCAAACTGAAATGCTTGACGCGCCTTTCCGGTGCGCGGGCACACGGCGGTAATGTGCCTGCTCTATCGCCTTGACGCGCCGGCCAACCAGATCGCGGCGGCGTTCGACGCCGACCCGGGGCCGGACCCCTGGCAGGCCAATTATGTGGCGCCCGGCAAATTCGCGCCGGTCGTCGTTCAGGGTCGCGAGGGGCGCATCCTGGTCCCGCGCGTGTGGGGCGTGCCGCCGCCGCCCAAGGTGGCAGCGGAGGGCGGGCGCCCCGTCCACAATGTGCGGAACCTCGAATCGCCCTTTTGGATCGGCACGCTGCGCCACACGGGCTTTCGCTGCCTGGTTCCAGTCACAAGCTTCATGGAATGGGGCGGGGTCAAGGGGGCGCGGACGCAGCACTGGTTCTCGGTGCCGTCGGAACCCGTGTTCGCCTTTGCCGGCATCTGGCGCGACAGCGACGTGGCGAGTTTTGCCTTCCTGACCTGCGAGCCGAACCCGATGGTCGGCGCCGTCCATCCCAAGGCGATGCCGGTGATCCTCAACCCCTGGGATTACGACCGCTGGCTGAACGCCGACTGGGCAGAGGCGCGCCGGCTCGTCGATCCGTTCCCGTCGCAGCTGATGGCGGAAAGCCGCACGCCCGCGGCACAGGCTCAACCGTCGATCGGATAGGCCATGGCGACATCGCAGCGTTCATAGGTTGCGCCATGGCGGGCCATGACGCCGGCGTCGTGCACGAAACCATGCTTTTCATAGAGGTGGATCGCTGCGGCGCATTTGTGGCTGGTCAGGAGATAGAGTTCGCCGGCGCCCAGCGATTTCGCCCGGTCGATGGCATGGCCGAGCAGGAATTCGCCGGCCTTTCGACCCCGGGCGGCATCGGCAACGCCCATCTTGGTGAGCTCGAACGCGCGCGGTCCGGTCTTCCTGAGCGCGCATGTGCCGACGATGCCGATACCTTCGATCGCGACGAACAGGATCGCGCCGCCCGGATCGACGATGCGCGCGCGCGGATTGTCGAGCACGTCGCGGTCGGTCGCCTCCATGACGAACATGGCGTCGATCCACTCGGCATTGATCCGCTTGAACGCGGGGCCGAGGTCGTCCGAATATTCGATGAGCGAGAGCGCGCCGGTCATGCCGCCTGCGTATCGGATCGGCGCGCCGGTTCAAGCCGGGCCATGTCAGCGGGCGATGTGGCGGGCCGGATGCTTGCCCTGAATGTCGCGGTAAAAGGCCATGGCCGGCGCCATATCGGCTTCGTAATCGCCGGTCGGGATGATCACGGGGCCAAGCCCCGATGTGCGGGTTGCATAGTCCATGAAGCCGCAGACGATCGGCACGCCCGCGCCCAGCGCGATCTGGTAAAAGCCGGTGCGCCATTTGCTGACCGCGCCGCGCGTTCCCTCTGGCGCGATGGTCAGCACGAATGCGTCGCGCCGCGCAAATTCGTCGATCATTTGCTGGACGGTGTCGCGCGCGTTCGCCCGATCCAGCCGGACACCGCCGACCTGGCGCATGAACCGGCCCATCGGCCAGCGGAACAACGAGGCCTTGGCCATGAAATGCGTCCGGATGCCAAGCACATGGGTGACGCCGAGAAAATTCGGGAAATCCCAGTTGCTCGTATGCGGGACGGCGATCAGCACGAAACGCTGGGGCTCGGGCACGGTGCCGACCGACGTCCATCCGCCATAACGGTAAAGGCCGATCAACAATTGCCGGACGAGGCGGGCGGCAAGGCCGGGGGCTTCGTCAACGGGGCGGCTCATCGTTTGCGGACGAATTCGGCGCGCAGGACCAGCCCCTTGGTCCCCTCGAAGCGGCAGTCGATTTCCTGTGCATCGCCGGTCAGCCGGATCGATTTGATCAGGGTGCCGCGCTTCAGCGTCTGCCCCGCGCCTTTGACCGTCAGATCCTTGATGAGCGTCACCTGGTCGCCGTCGGCCAACAGGTTTCCGACCGCGTCACGCACCTCGACGGCATCGACTGCGGCCGCCGCGACATGGTCGTGCGCCGGCGCCCATTCGCCGCTCAGCTCGTCATAGACATAGTCTTCGTCGGACATGCCCCCACCTGTCCTTTACTTGATCGTCACCAAACCCGAGCTGCCGGACTTGCTGGACGGATTGGAAGCATTTGTTTTCGCCGGCTTCTCAGCCTTTGGTTTACGAACTTCCTTGTTCGACTTCTTTTGGCTTTTGGCCATCCGGTTTCTCCTCTGAGCAGGGTCGTAGGGCATTCGTCGCGCTTTGGCGAGTTCGTCGCTGCGGGCGCGAAACGCCGCCCCCGTGGTAAAGGGGTATCGCCAACGTCTTGTAATCCCACTACGACTGCGCCAGCATGGTTACTCAGGCGTCGTGCCTGTGAGTATTCGAGCGAAAAGTTTCGTAAGGGAGGACTAAAAAAATGGCTGAAAAGAAACCGAATGCGCTGATGACGCCCGTCAAGGTTTCGGCCGATCTTGCCGCGATCACCGGCCAGGGGCCGATGCCGCGCAGCCAGATCACTTCGAAGGTCTGGGAATATATCAAGAAGCATGATCTGCAGGACGCCAAGGACAAGCGCACGATCAATCCCGACGGGACGCTGGGCAAAGTCATTGGTACGGCACCGATTTCCATGTTCAAGATGACGGCTGCGGTCAGCAAGCACATCGGCTGAATTCCCGACTGGCGGCGCGGTGGCGGGGCCCGGCTCCGTCACCGCCGACCGTTTACGACAGTGGGCGACGACGAAAGGGCCAGTCGGTACAGCCGGCCGCCCAGAGCGCCCACCACACCAGCACCGGCTGCAGCGCGAGACGCGGGCCGTGATACCACCAGCTCAGAGTCGTCCCGCCCAGCGCAATGTTGTTGACGGCGTGATTGATGTTCGCCGGGAAGACACAGATCGCATAGGCCGCAAGGGCGATGCCCGCCGCGCGCCGCAGCGACGGCACGAACAGCAGCGCCATGGCGCCCGCGACCTCGCAAAGGCCCGTAGCGATGACCACCTGATGGGGAAAGGGAACCCAGCCGGGCGTGATCCGCTCAAAACCGCCGGGCGCGCCGACATGGGCAATGCCGGCGACCAGATAGGCAAGCGCGAGGACGATCCGCGCACCCGTCCGCACGGATTCGTAACGGTCCGGGAGGCTAGAGTCCGGGATGTCGCCGCGCGATCATGTCGAAGACCGCCGGATGCAGCGGCTGGACGAACTTGCAGCCGAAGCCCGATTTGTCGCGCCACGCCACGATCGCTTCCATTGCCGAAAAGCTGGGCAAGGTGAGGTAAACACGCGCGCCCTCGGGCACGTTGTAGACGCAATCGATGCGAAATCCCGTTCGCGACAGGTCCTGGACCTCGACATCGAGACGCGATCCCCCGTGTTCGCGCAAGTGCGCGGGGATGATCACATTCTTCCGGACCGCACGACGACCATCTAGCGGAGGGGGACTCGGCACACGCATGCCTTGCTCATACCCAATCCGCCGGCACACGCCAACGATAGTGATTGCGTCCGCCACGCGACCGCCTATTTATACCGGTGTAAGTAAGGGGCAGGACATGGCACGCGCAGACAGGTTCGAGGCGAATCCGCACTGGCTGCCCCTTCAGCCGGCAAAAAGCCTCGACCATATTCCCGGCGAGGACGGCTGGATGCCGATCCTTGGCACCACGTTGAAGCTGCTTGCCGATCCGCCGGGCTACGTCCGCGGGATGCACGCCAAATACGGTCCGGTCTATCGGCACAAGAGTTTTGGCGGGCGCAACGTGACCCTGCTCGGCCCCGACGCCAACGAGCTGGTCCTGTTCGACCGCGACAAGGTCTTTTCATCCGAACAGGGCTGGGGCCCGATGCTCAACCTGCTGTTCCCGCGCGGCCTGATGCTGATGGATTTCGAGAAGCATCGCGTCCACCGCCGGACGCTGTCGGTCGCGTTCAAGCCCGAGCCGATGAAGCTTTATGCCGAGGCGCTCAACGACGGCATCCGGGCGCGCGTCGCGCAATGGTCGGGCAAGAATTTCGCCTTTTATCCGGCAATCAAGGAACTCACGCTCGACCTGGCGGCGACGTCGTTCCTGGGCATTCCGTTCGGGCCCGAGGCCGCGAAGATCAACCAGGCGTTCGTCGACATGGTCCAGGCCTCGATCGCGGTCATCCGCGCACCCATCCCGGGCACGTCGATGGGCCGCGGCGTCGCCGGACGGAAGTTCCTGACCGGCTATTTCGGGGCCGAAGTGCCTCGGCGGCGCGCCGGCACGGGCGACGACATGTTCTCGCAAATCTGCCGCGCCACGCACGAGGACGGCTCGCAGCTTTCGGTCGACGAGATCGTCGACCACATGAACTTCCTGATGATGGCGGCGCACGACACCATCACCTCTTCGGCGACATCGCTGATGATGCTGCTCGGTCGCAACCCCGCATGGCAGGACAAGCTGCGCGAGGAAATGCTGGGGCTGGGCGTCAATGGCGACGATCTGCCCTACGACCGGCTGAACGACCTGGTGCTCGCCGACTATGCCTTCAAGGAATCGATGCGGATGATGCCGCCGGTGCCGTCCATCCCGCGGCGCGCCATCAAGGATTTCGAATTCGGCGGCCACAAGTTTCCCAAGGGAACGTTCGTGGGGATCAACACCCATTTCGTCCACCATATGGAAGAGCATTGGCCCGAACCGGAAAGGTTCGAACCGATGCGTTTCTCCCCTGAGGGATCGCGGGGGCGGCACAAATATGCATGGGCCCCGTTCGGCGGCGGCGCGCATATGTGCCTGGGCCTGCACTTTGCCTATATGCAGGTGAAGATCCTGCTGTGGCACATGCTGCGCACGCACCGCATCGAGGTCGCCGCCGAATCGGGCGTCGAATGGCAGGCGTGGCCCATCCCCAAACCGCGCGACGGCCTTCCCCTCGGGTTTGTCAAAATCTGACACATTCGGATTTTTTTCATTATTTCCCGTTATTTGCGTCATTCGATCAGTTGGGGAGATCGTTTGGTGAGTATCAATACAAAAGCAATTCAGCCCGATGACCGTCGCTCGCGCCGCGCCGAAGTGCGCCTGCCAGCGACCGTCGAAGCAGGCCCGGGGCGCGCCTTCCACGTCATCGTCCAGAATGTGTCCGCGCACGGCATCATGTTCGAACTGGAGTCGCCGTTGATTCCCGGTCGTCCGGTATCGGTGAGCATGGCCGGGCTGGACCGCACGGCAGCCCGGGTGGCCTGGCAGCGCGATGGGCAAGTCGGGATCGCCTTTGTCGAACCGCTGACCTTCGACCAGATCAGCAACATCATCTGAGCGCACGCACGGGCGCAATATGCGCGCGGTTCTGCTAGGTGTCCAAAATGAGATTCCTTGCCACCGCGCTGATCCCTGCCTTGCTCACCGGATGCGGCACGTCGCCGGCAGCGGGGACGAACCATAGCGATGTCGATCCGGCCGTGACGTCGGCGCTTGCCGACCCGCTGATGGCGGACCCGCAGCTCGACGGCCGGTCGAACAACGGGGCGCTGCGGCCGGCCGACCAGCCGTACCAGGCAATGGTGCCGCCCGGCGCACCCGATCCGTTGCGCGGCGATGCGCCGCCGACGGTGGTGGCCCGGGTGCGGCCGCTGCTCGGCACGAGCTTCGGCGGATGCGATTTCGGCCTGCGCTACAGCTACGGCTGGGCCGCGCGCCTGGCTCCGGACCTGACACTGCCGCCCGAAGCGCATGTGGCGGAGGGCGCCGGCAGCGACGCGAAGGGATGCAGCCTGCGCCTTGTCGCCTATTCGACGCCGATCGGGCCCGAAGCGGCAGCCGACGTCTACCGCCGCATTGCCAAGGCCGGCGGCTATGCGCTGAGCGAACGCAGACTTGGCCCGGCAACCGTGGTCAGCGCCACGCGCGCCGCGGACGGTGCCGCCTTCGTCGCCAGCGTCACGGCGCCCGACGGCGGCAGCGCCGTCGATCTGGCGAGCAACCGGGGCCGCTAGCCGCGCGCGCCGCCACGCGCTACGGCGGGCGCATGAACGCACTTTTATCCGTGATGCTGGGCGGCGCGCTTGGTGCAGGCGCGCGCTATCTGGTCAGCAGCGCCTTTTTGCGCATGGCCGGGCCGGGCTTTCCCTGGGGTACGCTCGCCGTGAACCTGATCGGCGGCCTGCTTATGGGGCTGCTCGTCGGGGTGCTGGCACGCGCAAGCAACGGCGGTGAACAGGCGCGGCTGCTGCTCGGCGTCGGCGTGCTCGGCGGCTTCACGACCTTTTCGGCATTCGGGCTCGAGACCTGGCTGATGGTCGAGCGGGGCCAGCTGGCGATCGGGCTCGTCTATGTCGCTGCTTCGGTCATGGGCGCGGTCGCGCTGACCGGAGTCGGCCTGATGCTGGCGCGCGGCGCGTGAGCAAGGTTTCCGAAAGCGTCCGACAGTTCACGGTCGGCTATGACGACGATGGCATCCGGCTCGATCGCTGGTTCCAACGTCATTTGCCCGAAGCGAATTTCAACATCGTGTCGCGCTGGGCGCGGACCGGGCAGCTGCGGCTCGACGGCGCGCGCGCGACGCCGGGGGACCGGGTCGCGACCGGGCAGGTCATCCGCGTCCCGCCCGCCGACGGCACGGCGCAGACCGAACGCGCGCCGAAGCCGAAGCGCCCCGTCAATCCGTTGACCGCCGACCAGACCGACTTCGCGCAAAGCCTTGTCATCCATCGGGACGCACAGGCGCTGGTGCTCAACAAGCCGCCGGGGCTGGCCACGCAGGGCGGGACCGGCACGACCGAACATGTCGACGGCCTGCTCGACGCGCTGATGTTCGAGGCGGAAGGGCGGCCCAAGCTCGTGCACCGGCTCGACAAGGATACGTCGGGCGCGTTGCTGGTGGCGCGGTCGTCGCGCGCCGCCGCCCATTTCGCCAAGGCGTTTTCCAGCCGCACCGCGCGCAAGGTCTATTGGGCGATCGTCGTCGGCATTCCCGAGGTCAACGACGGCTGGATCGAACTGCCGATCGGCAAGCAGCCGGGCACGGGTGGCGAGAAGATGCACGTCGACGAGAAGGAGGGGTCGCCAGCGCGGACCCGCTACCGCGTCGTCGACCGCGTCGGCAACCGCGCGGCCTGGGTCGAGCTGCAGCCGCACACCGGGCGCACGCACCAGCTGCGCGTCCACATGGCGGCCATCGGTCATCCCATTGTCGGCGATGGCAAATATGGCGGGAAGGAAGCGTTCCTGACCGGCACGATCAGCCGCAAGATGCACCTTCACGCGCGGCGCATCCGCGTCGACCACCCCGACGGCGGCCAGATCGACGTACGGGCCGAGCTGCCCGAGCATTTTGCCGCGACGATGACCGACCTCGGTTTCACGATCGCGCACGGCGATGCACTCCCGCTCGACGAAGTGAAGTTTTCGGAGACGCCGGAGGGCAAGAAGCGCCTGGCATCGAACATCGCCAAGGCCGCGCGCAAGGAACGCAAGGGCGAGCGCCGGTCGCGCGGGCAGACCCGGCCGAAGTAGCGCAGCCGTGCACCCGAACCCGAAATTCAGGATCGACGACGCGGCGGCGCTGCGCGCGACGGTGCTCGAGATCGGCGTCGTCCACCTGTTTGTCCCGACACGGCAGGGACCGATGGTCGCGCATGCGCCCGTCACGCCGACCCCCGAGGGCAATTTCCGCTTTCACCTGGCGCGCAGCAACCGGATTGCCGCGCATCTCGACGGCGCCACGGTGCTCGCGAGTGCTATGGGGCCGAACGGCTACATCAGCCCCGACTGGTACGCCGAACCGCATAACCAGGTGCCGACATGGAATTATGTGTCGGTGGAGATCGAGGGCGTCTGTGCCGAACTCGATCGTGAGGCGCTGATGCAACAGATCGACGCGCTGTCGGCGCTGCACGAAGCGCGCCTGCTGCCGAAACAGCCCTGGACCATGGCCAAGGTCGAGGACGCGCACCGCGACCGGATGCTGTCGGCACTGCGCTGTTTCGAGCTGCGCGTCACGACCATCCGCGGCAATCGCAAGCTGAGCCAGAACAAGAGCGACGCCGACCGGGCGGGTGTCGTGGCGGCGCTGGGCGACACCGCCCTGTCACGGGCGATGTCGTCATGATCCGGCTTGCCGTGTTCGACTGTGATGGCACGCTGATCGACAGCCAGGCCAATATCTGTGTCGCGATGGAGGAAGCCTTTGCCCGGTCGGGCATCGTCGCGCCGACGCGGGCCAGCATTCGCCGCATCGTGGGGCTGTCGCTTGTCGAAGCGGTTGCCGCGCTGTTGCCCGAGGCGGAGGACGCCTTGCACGTTCATGTCGCGGCCGATTACAAGCGCGCGTTCCAGGGCATGCGGGCGCGCGGACAGGTCGACGAGCCGCTGTTCGACGGCATCGCCGAGCTGCTCGACACCCTGCGCGCGGATGGCTGGCTGCTGGGCGTGGCGACCGGCAAGTCCGACCGGGGCCTGGCCCATGTGCTCGACCACCACGGCCTGACGGGGCATTTCATTTCGCTGCAGACGGCCGACCGTCATCCTTCCAAGCCGCATCCGTCGATGGTCCACACCGCCATGGCCGAGGCCGGCGCCGCGCCGGACGGCACGGTCGTGATCGGCGACACCAGTTTCGACATTGCGATGGCGCACAACGCCGGGGCGCGGGCCGTGGGTGTCGCCTGGGGCTATCACGAAAGCGCCGATCTGGTGCGGGCGGGCGCCGACGCCATTGCGCGGCGGCCCGCCGACCTGTCTGCATTGCTGGAGGCGGCATGACCGAAGACCTGGCGAAAAAGCGCTTTTTCCTGCTGACCGCGCTGCGGTTCGGCGGTGTCATCCTGGCGTTCACCGGCATTTCGATCATTGCCAAGCGCTGGGTCGAGCCTGCCGAGATCATCGGCGGTGTGCTGCTCGCCCTGGCAATGGTCGACGTTCTGATCCTGCCGACCCTCCTGATCCGGCGCTGGCGCCGCACGCCGTGAAGCGGTTCTGGAAGGATGTCGCGGTCGAGGACAAGGCGATCCTGCTCGACGGGCGCACGGTGCGCACGCCGGCACGGGCGCCGCTGATCCTCCCGACCGGCGCGCTTGCCCATGCCGTGGCGGACGAATGGCGCGCCGTCGGCGACACGATCGATCCGCGCGCCATGCCGCTGACCGGGTTCAGCAACGCCGCCATCGACAAGGTCGCGCCCGATGTCGCAGGGTTCGCGGCGGGCCTTGCGACCTACAGCGAGACCGATCTGCTCTGCTACCGCGCAGAGAATCCGCCGGAACTGGCCGCGCGCCAGGCAGAGATCTGGGATCCGCTGCTCGACTGGGCGCGCACGCGCTACGACATCGCCATTGTCGTGACGGCGGGTATCGTCCACCGCGCGCAACCGCCCGAGACACTGGCACGCCTGTCGGGGGCCATCGCCGCGCGCACGCCGTTCGAACTCGCCGCGCTCTCGCCGGTCGTGAGCATCGGCGGGTCGCTGGTCGTGGCGCTGATGCTGGCCGAGGATGCGATCGCGCCCGATGCGGCGTTCGACGCCACGCACCTCGACGAGCTGTGGCAGGCCGAACTCTGGGGCGAGGAATGGATGGCCGCCGACGCGCGCGCGCTGCGCCGCGCCGATTTCGTCAATACGGCGCGGATGCTGACCCTGCTTCGCGCGGCATGAAGAAGCGCAGCAGGACGAAGGCACCCAGCGCAAACGCGACGAATTCCTGGATGCCGAGGAAAATCCACCAGTCCCACGGCAGGTAGAAATTATACACCGGCAGCGAAAGGACGAAATAGAGCACCGTCGCCACGGCAAAAAGCGCAGTCGTCCGCATCCGGCTGGCGAAATCGGGCAGCCGTTGCACCGCGATCGCGACAAGCAGCATCGTGACGACCGACATGACCAGCCCGGCCACGAGCGCCGTTGGGTTCATCGGCGGAAAGCCGTGCGTGTTGAAATGGATCAGCGCCACCGGCCCCTTTCCCAAAAGGACAGTGCCCGCAGCGGTTTCGGGCGAAGGTATGAAATAGGTGCCGCTCCCGCTCGGCGTCAGACCCGAAGCCAGGGCAGCCTGTACCTGCGCCGTCCGGGCGTCGTCGAGATTCCTGAACGCGAGCCCGCCGAGCGGCGACACCCAGGCGATGGCGCCGACGACGAACTGGATAAGGCCTGCCACGAAACTGCCGATGAAAATGCGGAACATGACGCGTCCTCCCCTGAAGGACGGCAACTTAACCTTTAGCCGTGGCGCGTCAAACTGCGGACGAAGCCGATGAGGCTGGTCTGGCGGCTGCGCTTCAGCCGTTCCGACTCGAGGATCGAGGCAACGTCGCGAAAACAGCGTTCGACATCGTCGTTGACCAGCACATAGTCATAGCCATCCCAGTGGCTGATCTCGTTCGCGGCGCGGGCCATGCGGGCTTCGATCACGGCGTCGCTGTCGGTCCCGCGCGAGCGCAGGCGCCGTTCGAGCTCATCGAGCGAGGGCGGGAAGATGAAGGTCCGCACGACGTCGCCGCCGGCCTGCTGGAACAATTGCTGCGCGCCCTGCCAGTCGATGTCGAACAGCACGTCGCACCCGCGCGCCAGCATTTCCTCCACCGGCGCGCGCGGCGTGCCGTAGCGATGCCCGAAGACGTGCGCCCATTCGAGGAATTCATGGTCGGCGACCATCTCGCGGAACCGGTCGAGCGTCACGAAATGATAGTCGACCCCATCGGCCTCACCGGGACGGATCGGACGGGTCGTCGCTGACACCGACATGGCCAGATTGTCGTCGGAGGCAAGCAGCTTGCGCGCGATCGTCGACTTGCCGGCGCCCGAAGGCGAGGAGAGGACGAAAAGGAGTCCACGGCGGGTGAACGGCAGGGTCGCGGGCATGGCCGCTCATGGCGTCCCGCACGCGAGGCGTCAACGCGCGCGGCGGCGATCGATCGCTTTCTTGACGACATAGGCACCGCCCAGTGCCAGGCCCAGCGGCCCGAGCCGGCGCAGCGCGGTCGCCGCGACGACGCCGAGTGCGGCGCCCTTCAGCCCGCCCTCGCCGTCGCTGCGGTCGATGCGGCTGCCGATCACCGCGCCCAGGATCTTGCCGATCATGCCGCGTCCTTCCGGCTGCCGAAGACCGCTTCACTGGCCTTGCCGATGCCGTGGAGAAGCAGCCATCCGGCGGCATAGGTCAGCAACACGGGCGCAATCGTGCGGATCGCCAGCGCTGCGGCCGCGCCGCCGAGCGCCCCGTCGAGGGTGCTGTCGTCGCCGTCCGAACCATCGATCGCACTGCCGATCGCCGCGCCGATAATCGTACTCAGGTTCACGTAAGTTCTCCGCCAGGTGTCCGGAGCATTACGCATTATCGGGACGAAGGTTCCGCCTGCGAACCGATCATCGTTTCGGGCCGGACCAGCCGGTCGAACGTCGCGGCATCGACCAGGCCGAGCGCCAGCGCCGCCTCACGCAGCGTCGTCCCGTCGTGATGCGCCTGCTTGGCGATCTTGGCGGCATTGTCATAGCCGATCTCGGGCGCAAGCGCGGTGACGAGCATCAGCGAACGGTCGACCAGGTCGGCGATGCGCGCACGGTTCGGCTCGATCCCCTCGACGCAGCGCCCGGCAAAGCTGGTCATGCCGGTCGCCAGCAGGTCGATCGAGCGCAGGACATTGGCGCCGATCAGCGGCTTGAACACGTTGAGTTCGAAATGCCCCTGCATGCCGCCCAGCGTGACGGCATGGGCATTGCCGATGACCTGGGCGGCAACCATCGTCAGCATCTCGCACTGGGTCGGGTTGACCTTGCCCGGCATGATCGAACTGCCGGGCTCGTTCTCGGGCAGGCTCAGCTCGCCCAGGCCTGAACGGGGGCCGGAGCCGAGCAGCCGGATGTCGTTGGCGATCTTGGTGAGCGTGACGGCGAGTGTCGACAGGGTGTTCGCCAGCTGGACCAGCGCGTCGTTCGCCGCGAGCGCCGCAAAGCGGTTGGGCGCGGGGCGGAACGGCAGATTGGTGAGCGTGGCAATTTCCCGCGCCATGTCCCGGGCGAACCCATCGGGCGCGTTGAGCCCGGTGCCGACCGCCGTGCCGCCCTGCGCGAGTTCGAGGCAGTCGTCGAGCGCGGCATCGATGCGCGTGCGACAGGCCTGCAACTGCGCGACATAGCCCGAGAATTCCTGCCCGAGCGTGAGCGGCGTCGCATCCTGCAAATGCGTGCGCCCGATCTTGACGATGTCGTGCCAGGCCAGGCTCTTGTCGTTCAGCGTGTCGCGCAGCACGTCGAGCGCGGGCAGCAGGCGCGCCGTGACGGCGCGGACGGCGGCGATGTGCAGCGCGGTCGGAAAGCTGTCGTTCGACGATTGCGACATGTTGACATGGTCGTTGGGGTGGACCGGCGACTTCCCGCCGCGCTTGCCCGTCAGCGCTTCGTTCGCCAGGCCCGCCACGACTTCGTTGACGTTCATGTTCGACTGGGTGCCGCTCCCGGTCTGCCAGATGACGAGCGGAAACTGGTCGTCGCGACTGCCCGCGGCAACCTCGGCAGCGGCCGAGTCGATGGCGTCGGCGAGCTTGCCGTCGAGCCCGTGTGTGCGATTGATCCGGGCGGCGGCGCGCTTGACGATGGCAAGTGCATGGACGATCTCGATCGGCAGGCGCTCGCGCTCGCCGAAGGGAAAGTTTTCGATGCTGCGCTGGGTCTGCGCGCCCCAATAGGCGTCGGCAGGGACCTCGACAGGCCCGAAGCTGTCGGTTTCAGTGCGGGTGGTCACATCAACACTCCGTCATGCCGGACTCGTTTCAGCGTCCGCCCCTCGCCGATGCGACGGCCACAGGGGATGGATGGGCACTGAGCCAAGGTCAGGGTGACGGCCCCAAGGGGCAGTCACTTCTTGCGCTTGAAATCCACCGCGACGACGTTCGATCCATCCTCGATCGGCTCCGCGATCGGGCCGTCGTTCTGCGCTGCGTCATGTTCGGCCGGGCCTTCGCCGTCGCCCGAGACCTGGAACTGCAGGGCGAAATCGACAGCGGGGTCGACGAAGGCCGTCACGGCAGCAAAGGGAATATAAAGCCGCGCGGGGATGCCGTTGAAGGTCAACCCCACCTCGAACGCATCTTCATGGACCTTCAGGTCCCAGAACTTGTTCTGCAGGACGATCGTCATTTCGTCCGGGAAACGGGCCGTCAGGTGCTGCGGGATGTCGACACCCGCCGCGCCGGTCTTGAAGGTGATGTAGAAATGATGCGCGCCCGGCAGCATGTCCGAATGGCCGATCTGCCCCAGCACCCGCCCGACGACGGCGCGCAGCGCTTCCTGCACGATCTCGTCATAGGGAATCAGGCTATCGGATTGATCTTGGCTCATCGATGCGTTGGTGGACGGCGCGCGGCCAACGGTCAAGGTGCGTTGCGCTGCCACCGAAGCCGACTATAGGCAGCCCATCATGCGAACAGGCACGGTTCATCGCGCGACGGCGGAAACGAGCATCAACGTGCGCGTCGATCTCGACGGCACCGGCGCGTACAGCATTTCGACGGGCATCGGCTTTTTCGACCATATGCTCGAACAATTGTCGCGCCATTCTTTGATCGACCTCGACGTGAAAACGGTCGGCGACCTGCACATCGACCAGCATCACACGGTCGAGGATACCGGCCTGGCCATCGGCGAAGCGATTGCACAGGCGCTGGGCGAAAAGCGCGGCATCCGGCGCTATGCCGACGCGCTCAGCCCGATGGACGAGACGCTGACCCGCGTCGCGCTCGATATCTCGGGCCGGCCCTTCCTCGTCTGGAAGGCCGATTTCTCGCAAAAGCGCCTGGGCGAGATGGACACCGAGATGTTCGAGCATTTCTTTAACTCGTTCGCGCAGACCGCGGGACTGACCCTGCACGTCGAGACGCTTTACGGGTCGAACAACCACCATATCGCCGAAAGCGCGTTCAAGGGGCTGGCGCGGGCGCTGCGCGAAGCGGTCGAGATCGACCCGCGCAAGGCGGGGGCGATTCCCTCGACAAAAGGCGTGCTGTGAGTGGCGTCGCGCTGATCGATTATGGCGCGGGCAATCTCCAGTCGGTGCTCAATGCGCTGAAGGCGGCGGGCGCGAGCGACATTGCGGTCACGGCCGACCCCGCCGACCTGCGGGCGACGCACCGGATCGTGCTTCCCGGCGTCGGCGCCTTCGCGCATTGCATGGGCGCTTTGTCGGCGATCCCCGGCATGGTCGATGCGCTCAACGAAGCGGTCGTCATTCAGGGCCTTCCGTTCCTGGGAATCTGCGTGGGGATGCAGCTTATGGCCGACGAAGGACATGAGCATGGCGTAACGGCCGGCCTGGGCTGGGTGCGGGGCAAGGTGGGGCCGATGGCGGCGCGACCGGGCCTCAAGATCCCCCATATGGGCTGGAACGACGTCATGCCCGCGCAGCCGCACCCGCTGATCGAGCCGGGCGAAGCCTATTTCCTGCATGGATATGCCTTCGAGGGCAGCGACGTGCTGGCAACGACCGACCACGGCGGCAGCGCCGTGGCGGCGATCGGGCGCGACAATATGGCCGGGGTGCAATTCCATCCGGAAAAGAGCCAGGCCTATGGGATTGCGACGCTCAAACGCTTTTTGAAGTGGCGGCCATGACCCTGATCGTTTTCCCCGCCATCGACCTGAAAGGCGGCCAGGTCGTGCGCCTGGCCGAGGGCGACATGGACCGCGCCACGGTCTATGGCGACGATCCCGCCGCGCAGGCGATGCTGTTCGCGGCCGCCGGGGCCGGGCACCTGCACGTCGTCGATCTCGACGGGGCCTTTGCCGGCCATGCGGTGAATGGCGATGCCGTGGCGTCGATCGTCGAATCTTTCCCCGGCTATGTGCAGGTGGGCGGCGGCATCCGGACGATGGCGGCGGTCGAGGGCTGGTTCGACCGCGGCGTCGCGCGCATCGTCATCGGCACGGCCGCGCTGACCGACCCGCAGCTCGTCCGCGATGCGGCCGATACCTTTCCCGGTGGCATCGTCGTCGGCGTCGATGCACGCGACGGCTTCGTCGCGACCCAGGGCTGGGCCGATGTGTCCGACGTGCCGGTCCTCGACATGGCGCGCCGTTTCGAGGATGCGGGCGTCGCCGCGCTGCTGTTCACCGATGTCGGGCGCGACGGCATGCTGAAAGGGTGCAATGTGCAGGCGACGGTCGATCTGGCGCGTGCCACCGACATTCCCGTGATCGCCAGCGGCGGCGTGGCGGGAATCGCCGATATCCGCATTCTGAGCCTGTTCGCCAAGGACGGGATCGAAGGCGTCATAACCGGGCGCGCGCTCTATGACGGGCGGCTCGACCTGGCGGCGGCGCTGGCAGTGGCGGCGGCCGGATGACCGTCCGTGTCCGTGTCATCCCCTGCCTCGACGTCCAGAACGGTCGCGTCGTGAAGGGCGTCAATTTTGTCGAGCTGCGCGATGCGGGCGACCCGGTCGAGGCGGCACGTGCCTATGACGCGGCGGGCGCGGACGAGCTGTGTTTTCTCGACATCGGCGCCAGCCATGAAGGACGCGAGACGATCATCGACGTCGTGCGGCGCACCGCCGAAGTCTGTTTCATGCCGCTGACCGTCGGCGGCGGCGTGCGCAGCGCCGACGATG
The DNA here is from genome assembly GCA_965249705.1 of Sphingomonas sp. Lineage (GTDB taxonomy): Bacteria > Pseudomonadota > Alphaproteobacteria > Sphingomonadales > Sphingomonadaceae > Sphingomonas_O. The sequence goes on from CBDFMO010000014.1 coordinate 115,616, forward strand.
CGCGCGCGCTGTTGCTCGCGGGCGCCGACAAGGTCGCGGTCAATTCTGCCGCCGTCGCGCGGCCCGAGCTCGTGGCCGACATCGCCGCGCGATTCGGCAGCCAGTGCGTCGTCGCTTCGGTCGATGCACGTAAAGCGGGCGGCGGCTGGGAAGTCTTCACCCATGGCGGCCGGCGCGCGACCGGCATCGACGCGGTTGCCCATGCGATTCGCCTCGTCGAACTCGGCGCCGGCGAACTGCTCGTCACCTCGATGGACCGCGATGGAACGAAGATCGGCTACGACCTCGACCTGACGCGCACCATCGCTGACGCCGTCGCGGTGCCGGTGATCGCCTCGGGCGGTGTCGGTGCACTCGACGACCTGGTCGCCGGCGTGCGCGACGGGCATGCCGACGCCGTCCTCGCCGCCTCGATCTTCCATTTCGGCGAGGCCCGCATCGGCGACGCCCATCTCGCCCTGGCAGCCGCCGGATTTCCCGTACGTAAATCGTTGTAATTGTCCCGATTTGGGCTGGGCATACCGTAGAATTTCGCTATGTGGCCGTAACGATCTGGCGCGCGCCAGCGTCCATGGAGTCGCCACCTTGCCCGCTCGCGTCATTGTCACTGCGCTGCTCATGCTGGTCGCCTCGCCGGCGCTGGCCCAGCACAAGGCGCTGGAAATTGCCGATCGCGGCGATGCCGCGCTGTTCGTCGTGGCGGTCCTGGGCCTGATCCTCGGGCGGCATGTCTCGCGCCGGGCCCCCCGACACGACGACGACAACGCGGCATAGGCGCCGGGCTTGACCGCGCGCCCCCGCCACCGCTTAACAGCGCGGTGACCGATATCCTGACCAAGCTTGCCGAGACGATCGCGGCCCGGCGGGGTGCCGACCCGGACGCGTCCTATGTCGCCAGGCTGCTGGCCGCGGGGCCGCCGCTTGCCGCGCGCAAACTGGGCGAGGAGGCTGTCGAGACCGTCGTCGCCGCGCTGTCCGGCACGGCGGGCGATCTGACCGCCGAGGCGGCGGACCTGCTGTTCCACTTGCTCCTGCTGCTCGAAGCGCGGGGCGTGACCGTCGGCGATGTCCTGGCCGAACTCGAACGCCGCGAGGGGGTTTCCGGGATCGCCGAAAAAGCCGCACGAAAGGCCTGACCATGCCCATCGACGCCACCGCCCCCTATGATGACCAGAACATCTTCGCGAAGATCCTGCGCGGCGAGATACCGAACCGGACCGTCTACGAAGACGAGTTCGCGCTCGCCTTTCACGACATCAACCCGCAGGCCCCGGTCCATATCCTGGTGATCCCCAAGGGGCCGTATGTGTCGTGGGACGATTTCACGGCCAAGGCGAGCGATGCGGAGATCGGCGGGTTCGTGCGCGCGGTGGGCCATGTCGCGCGCGAGGCGGGGCTGGCCGGGGCCGGTTATCGCCTGCTCGCGAACATCGGCCGGCACGGGCATCAGGAAGTGCCGCACCTGCACGTCCATATCTTTGGCGGACGGCAATTCGGCGCGATGCTCCCGCAGTAAGGGGGCGATAGGCGCTTGCGCCGCCTCGATTTGCGGCTAGGTTCTGGGCTTTCAAGCAATTTGCGCCGCAGAAACCGGCGGCCAAGGGGAATTTCGATGGCATCACGTCCGAAACCGGACTTTTTCTCGCGCATGTGGGGCCGAAAGACGGTCGAACAGGTGCAGCGCGAGACGCAGAAGAGCGAACTGAAGCGGACGCTGGGCTCATGGAACTTGATGTTCCTCGGCATCGGCTGCATCATCGGCGCGGGTATTTTCGTGCGGACCGGCAGCGCCGCGTCGCTCCATGCCGGGCCAGCCGTGCTGCTGTCGTTCCTGATCGCGGGCGTGGTCTGCGCGCTCGCAGGCCTTTGCTACGCCGAATTGTCGTCCACGCTGCCGGTGTCCGGATCGGCCTATACCTATAGCTATACGACCATCGGCGAATTCGCCGCCTGGATCATGGGCGCCCTGTTGCTGCTCGAATACGGGCTGGCCGCATCGGTCGTCGCGGTCGGCTGGGGCGGCTATGTCGTCAGCCTGCTGGGCGACTTCGGCATCGTCATTCCCGTCGCGCTGACCGGACCGACGGGTCATCCGATCATGCAGAGCAACGGCAACGACCTCGTGCCCGTGCTCGTCAACGGCGCGCCGATCACCTATTTGTTCAACCTGCCCGCTTTCCTGATCTGCATGGCGATGACGGCGCTCCTTGTCATCGGCGTGTCGGAAAGCGCCAAGGTCAACAACATCATCGTGGCGATCAAGCTGACCGTCATCATCGCCTTCATCCTGATCTGCGGCGGTTTCGTCGTCGCGCATATCGACACGCTGAAGGCGAACTGGGATCCGTTCATCCCGCCGGCGACCGGCGAGGACGGCAAGTTCGGCTGGGGGGGCATCCTGCGCGCCGCGTCGATCGTATTCTTTGCCTATATCGGCTTCGAGGCGGTTTCGACGGCCGGCCAAGAGGCAAAGAACCCCAAGAAGGACATGCCCTTCGGCCTGCTCGGCAGCCTAGCGGTCTGCACGCTCATCTACATCCTGGTGTCGATCGTGATGACCCTGATCGTCAACTACAAGACGCTGAACGTGCCCGATCCCGTGGCGGTCGCGGTCGATGCGCTGGGACCGCAATGGGCGTGGTTCGCCAAGCTGGTCAAAGCGGGCGCGATCATCGGCCTGACGTCGGTCGTGCTCGTGCTGATGTACGGGCAGACGCGCATCTTCTACACCATGGCGCGCGACGGCCTGTTGCCGCGCGTGTTCGCGACCGTCCACAAGACGTACAAGACGCCGTGGATCAACACGATCCTCGTCGGCCTGATCACCGGCGTCGCGGCGGCGTTCTTCGACATCAATACGCTGGGCGATATGACATCGGTCGGCACGCTGGCGGCCTTTGCAATCGTCTGCCTGTCGGTCATCTGGCTGCGGCGCACGCATCCCAACATCGTCCGCGGCTTTACGGTGCCGCTGTTTCCGATCCTTCCCGCGCTGGGGATCATTGCGTGCATCGCGCTGATCTTCACGGTCGAGACGCGCGTCCTGATCTTCTTCGGCTGGTACACGCTGATCGCGATCGTGATGTATTTCGTCTACGGTATCCACAACAGCCGGTTGCAGCAGGACCTCGACGAAATGGAGGGACCCGAAATGGGTGAGTTTCCGGGGCCGGTCGGATCGCAGGCCTGACCGGCAACTGCCCTGGACTGGCGCGCCCTAGCTGAGCCGCGCGTCGACCAGCGCCCTGAGGTCCGCCTCGGGGCGCGGGCCGTAATGGCTGATGACTTCGGCGGCGCAGATCGCCCCCATGGTCAGACTATCCCGAAGGCTGCGTCCCTCCGCCTGTCCTGCGAGGAACCCCGCGGCAAACAGGTCGCCGGCGCCGGTCGTGTCCACGACCCTGTCGATCGGCTCGGCCGCGACGCGCGCATGCTCGCCGCCTGAATGCGCCTCGGCGCCCTGCGCGCCGTGCGTCACGACGAGGGTCGGCACCTTGGCCGACAGCGCGGTCACCGCGCTCGCCACGTCGTCGGTGCCCATCAGGGCGTGAACCTCGCCGTCGTTGGCGAACAGGATGTCGATCATCCCGTCGTCGATCAGCGCACGGAAATCATCGCCGTGGCGCGAAATGCAGAATGCGTCGGACAAGGTGAAGGCGACCTTGCGCCCGGCCCCGCGCGCGATGTCGATGGCGGCGCGCATCGCGGCGCGCGGCTCTTCGGGGTCCCAGAGATAGCCCTCGAGATACAGGATCGCGCTGTCGGCAATCAGGTCCGGCTCGATGGCGGCCGCCGGCAGGAACTGCGAAGCCCCGAGGAAGGTGTTCATCGTACGCTGGCCATCGGGCGTCACGAGGATGAGGCAACGCGCCGTCGGCGGCTCGGCGTCGCGCGCGGGAGTCGCGAAGTCGACGCCGATCGCGCGGATGTCGTGGGCAAAGACGTCGCCCAGCTGGTCGCTGGCAACCTGGCCGATGAAGCCGCACTTGCGCCCGAGCGCCGCCATGCCGGCGATCGTGTTCGCGGCCGACCCGCCCGACACCTCGCGACCCGGCCCCATCTTGCCGTAGAGTTCGGTGGCGCGGGGCGCGTCGATGAGCTGCATCGAGCCGCGCGACAGGTTCTCGGTGACAATGAAGTCGTCGGTCGCGCTTGCGATCACGTCGACAATCGCATTGCCGATGGCCACCACATCATAGCGTGCGTTCATGCTCATATCGACTCCGTCCCGAAAGCGCGCCGCCTAGCCGCACCGCCAGTTGACGGCAAGGGCCGGCCGCGCCAGCAGGGGCCATGCGCTTCGCCCTTGTCCTGCTGCCCCTGTCCGTCGCCGGATGTGCGACGACCGTGACAGCGCCCGCACCGCCCATTGCCGCCACGCGCAGCCCGCCGATGACCAAGACGGGGCTCGACCGGGTCCTCGGGCAGACAGCGAGGGGCCTGACGGCGCTGTTCGGGGAAGCCGACCAGGACGTGCGCGAGGCCGAAGGGGCGCGACGCCTGCAATTTGCCGGCCCGATCTGCATCCTCGACGCCTATCTCTACCCGCCCCGCCCCGGGGCGGAGGGCGAAGTCAGCTATGTCGACGCGCGTCAGCCCGATGGTCGCGACATCGACCGGGCCAGCTGCGTCGCCGCCCTTACGCGGCGCAAGGAAGCGCGCTGAGCTCGGCCAGCGCCCAGCCGGCAGCCTCGGCAACCACTGGGCTCTGATCGGCCGCAAGACGTTGCACGGCGGGGATGAACGCAGGATCGCCGCTGTTCCCTGCGGCGATACAGGCATTGCGCACCATCCGGTCGCGCCCGATACGCTTGATGGGCGATCCCGCGAAAATCGCCCGGAAGCTCGCATCGTCGAGCGCAAGGAGATCGGCAAGCGGCGGCGCGGCAAGCTCTGCCCTTGGCGCAAAGGCAATGTTGGCCTGTGCCGCCGCCGCAAATTTGTTCCAGGGGCACACTGCCAGGCAATCGTCGCAACCATAGACCCGGTTGCCCATCGCCCGGCGAAACGCCAGCGGAATGGGACCCTTGTGCTCGATGGTGAGGTAGGAGAGGCAGCGGCGCGCATCGAGCCGGTACGGCGCGGGAAAGGCATCGGTCGGGCAGGCGCGCTGGCAGGCATCGCAACTGCCGCAACGATCGTCGTGCGGCCTGTCGGCGACAATGTCGCGCCCCGCCACCAGCGTCGTCATGATGCAGCCGAGGAACAGCCAGCTGCCGTGATCGGTCGATACCAAATTGGTATGCTTGCCTTGCCAGCCGAGCCCGGCGAGCGCGCCGAGCGGCTTTTCCATCACCGGCGCGGTGTCGACGAACACCTTCAGCGCGCAGTCCGCCTGCCCGACCAGCCAGCGGGCGAGCGCCTTCAGGTTGCGCTTGACGACGTCGTGATAGTCGCCGCCCTGGGCATAGACCGAGACGCGCCCGATATCTGCTTCGCCCGCCAGGCGCAGCGGGTCTTCGCGCGGTGCATAGCTCATGCCCAGAGCAATCACCGTCCGCGCCTCCGGCCACAGCGCCTGGGGCGCGCGGCGCTGCTCGGCGCGCGCTTCCATCCAGTCCATCGTGGCGTGATGGCCCGCCTCCAGCCAGCTGGCCAGCGCGAGGCTGCCATCATGCGCATCGGCGGGCGCGATCCCGCAAGATGCAAAACCCAGCGTTCGGGCTTCGGCCTTTAGGGCTTTGGTTAGGGATGACGCACTAGACACAGCCCCCTAACTAGCGGCTTCGCCACAAAGGAAAAACAGTGCTTCGACAAGAATGGCCGGAAGCGCTTATGACGCGTGCGATGATCACCCCCCAACCGGCCATCGAGGCATTCGGCCTCGTCAAGAATTTCGGCGCGACGCGTGCGGTCGACGGCATCGACCTCAGCGTGCCGGCAGGCAGCATCTATGGCGTGCTCGGGCCCAATGGCGCCGGCAAGACGACGACCTTGCGCATGCTGCTGGGAATCATCGACCCCGATGCGGGGCACCGGCATCTGCTGGGCCACGCGCGCCCGCTCGAAGCGGCCCAGCTCGTCGGCTATCTGCCCGAAGAGCGCGGGCTCTATCCCTCGATGACCGCGCGCGAGGCAATCGCGTTCATGGGGGCGCTGCGTGGCCTGTCGCTCGCCGAGGGGCGGCGTCGCGCCGATGTGCTGCTCGAGGAATACGGCCTGGGCCACGCCGGCAAGAAGGTGGTGCGTACGCTGTCGAAAGGGATGGCGCAAACCGTCCAGCTGCTGGGCACGCTGATCCACAAGCCGCAGCTCATCGTCCTCGACGAACCTTTTTCGGGGCTCGACGCGCTCAATCAGGGCCGGCTCGAAACGCTCATCCGCGGGCAGGCCGCCGCCGGGGCGACGATCCTCTTCTCGACCCATGTGATCGCCCATGCCGAGCGGCTGTGCGAGCGCATCGCGATCATCGCGGGCGGCAAGGTGCGATTCGAAGGTGCCGTGGACGAGGCGCGCAATCGCCTGCGCCCCGTGGTGCGGCTGCGGACGCGGGCCGCCGACGGCCCCTGGCGCACGGCACTGCCCGCCAGCGCAGGCACCGGACCCGACTGGCGCTTCGAACTGCCGCAATCGGGCATCGAACCGTTGCTCAAGGCGCTGGTCGACGGCAATGCCGGGATCGACAGCCTGTCGATCGAGCGACCCGGCCTGCATGACGCCTTTGTGGCCATTGCGGGTGCCGAAGCAGCCGCCGCCCTCGAACAACCGACCGCAAAGGAAGCCGCGCTATGAGCATGAACGCCCGGCGCACCGGCCGCCTGTTCCGGGCCGCCGCCGTCATCGCGCGGCGCGATTATGTGGCGACGGTCTGGTCGCGGTCGTTCGTCATGTTCCTGCTGACGCCCATGATCGCGATCGGCTTTGGCGGCGTCATCGGCAGTATTGGCAGCAAGGCCGACGAGATCGCCATGAGGCCGATGGTCGCAGTGGTTGTCCCCGAAGCCGCGATGCCGGCGTTCCGCGTGGCGCAGCAACGGCTGGACGACCGGATCGAGGATTTTCCGAGCCTGCGACTCGAACGGCCGAGCGGCGACCCCAACCGGCAGGCCGAGGCCTTGCTTGCCGACCCGGGTCGCGGCCCCGGCGTCGTCCTGACCGGCTGGCCTGGTCCGCTGCGCCTCCACGGATCGAAACCACAGCTGAAGGATCGCGTGTCCGACGTCGAAATGCTGTGCGAGGAAGCCGCGCTCGAAATGCAGCTGGCGAAAGCGGGCGAGAAGCGCCCCGTGATCGTCGTGACCCAGATTGCCACCCGGCCGGTCGCGATCAGTTCTGCCGCCAACCGCCATCTCCTCGCCCGCGCGTCGCAGACGATGCTGTTCATGCTCACCATCCTGCTGGCCGGCATGCTGCTGTCGAACCTGGTCGAGGAAAAGTCGAACAAGGTGATCGAAGTGCT
>CBDFMO010000015.1:0-102069 GCA_965249705.1 Sphingomonas sp.
TCGCCAGTTCGATGATCTGGGCGAGGCGGCCGGTAATGGTGATCGTCACGCCGCGGCCAGTTGGCGCAGGGTGAACGACGAGTGCCTCGATAAGTGCACGCAACCGCGGAATTACCTCATCCTGCAGCTCATCCGCATTGTCTTCGCCTATTGCTTCGTGAAGGCGCTCGATTTGATGACGGTAGTTATGAGCAATCGTCGGATGCAGCAGGACGACACTTTCGTCATCTAAGTCCGTGAGGCACAGTTGAAATTCGTTCCGGGCGTCTTCTGCTGCCTTCAGCCTATTGCCAAATTCTGTCATCGTGGCGCGCCCGTCCGCGATCGCGTCGATAAGGCGCCCAATCCGAGCGGTCTCGCTGTCGATTTTACGCTCGAGGTCGCGCCGCTGCTGGCCCGCCTCCCGATCGCGGATTGTGCGTTCGGCCCGATATTCTGTAACGTAGAGGTCCACTGCCTCGGGCGTCAGGAGCTGTTCCCGAAGACCGCCGAGTACGCGTTCGTTGTAGCGTTGCTCGCTGATGATGCGGGTGTTCGTGCATCCCTTGCCCGACCTAACGCCGGCGCAGCCCCAATATCCTGTGCGGATGACAATCCAACCACTCCCGCAGACCCCACATCGCCCGACGCCGCTCAGCAGACGCTTCGCCCGCCGCTGTGAGTCAGGTGACGTGCTCCCCTTTTCTCCTCCACTCATAAGTAGAGTCCGGGGTTATCATCGTGCCCTTGCGGGCGGGGTTGTACAACCCGCCTGGCAGCATCGGCGGGCGTCAGCCCGCCTATCCCGCTATGCGGTCGCACATGGTTGTAGTCGTCGCGCCAGTTGCTCAGCACCGAGCGGGCATGGCTCAACGACGCGAACAGCGTCTCGTTCAGGCATTCGTCGCGCAAGCGACCATTAAAACTCTCGACGTAGCCGTTCTGCTGCGGCTTGCCCGGCGCGATGTAGTGCCACTCGATCCGCCGGTCCTGCGCCCAGCGCAGGATCGCCAGGCTGGTCAGCTCGGTCCCGTTATCACTCACGATCATCAGCGGCTTGCCACGAACCGCGATGATCGCATCGAGCTCGCGTGCAACACGTGCGCCCGAGAGCGACGTGTCGACAACCAGCGCAAGGTTCTCGCGCGTGAAGTCATCGACGACCGCAAGGATGCGGATCCGTCGGCTGCAGACCAGCGTATCGCTGACGAAGTCCAGGCTCCAGCGCTGGTTCGGCCCCTGTGGCAACGTCATCGGCGCCCGCGTTCCCATCGCTCGTTTGCGGCCGCGCCGGCGACGCACCCGCAGGTTCTCCTCACGGTACAACCGCAGCAGCTTCTTGTGGTTCATCACGATGCCTTCACGCGCCAGCATGATCCCCAGCCGCCGGTAGCCGAACCGGCGACGCTCAAGTGCGATCTCGCGAAGACGCGACCGCAGGTCGCCATCATCATCACGCCGATGCGCATAGCGCATCGACGATCGATCCACGCCAAGGATGGTACAGGCCCGACGCTCGCTGATGCCGAAGAGCTGCCGAACATCCTCGACAGCCCTTCGACGAACGGCAGGCCTCACCAGTTTTTTGACGCAACTTCCTTCAGCACCGCATTGTCCAGCATCGCGTCGGCCAGCAGCCGCTTCAGCCGCGCGTTCTCGTCCTCGAGCACCTTCAGCTTGCGCGCCTGCGACACGTCCATGCCGCCATAGGTCGCCTTCCACTTGTAAAACGTCGCACTGCTCACACCGTGCTTGCGGCACACGTCCGCCGTCGAAGAGCCTGCCTCCTGCTCACGCAGGATCGCTATGATCTGCTCCTCGGTAAACCTGCTGCGCTTCAGCGTCGTCCTCCTTCATGAAGGACTCTAGCTCAGATTGGCAGAGTTTCAGGGGAGCACGTCACCGGAATTGGCCGGTAGCGGCCCGGCGGCTTATGGTGGCCAAACTTGAAATACTGACATTAGAGATGACAGCAGCGAGAATGCCAAAAATTATCCAACGGAAGACGATCGCCTTCAACTAGGATTGTTAGCTGGGCAAAGGTCTATTTCACAATTTTATAGACCAGCAGTGACCAACGGCGTTTCATATCTAAACGCGTACAGCGAGACTGTAGACCATGGCAGTTGGAGGGAAGTAGGATCACCTGCTTGGCGAGCCTACCTCAGTCGTGACACTTCTACGAACGATATGCGGCGTTACGACAATGTAGAGGTCGCGCTTGACCCGGCTCGAATGCTCGAGCTTCAACAGCGAGCCGACAATTGGAATATCGCCGATGAGCGGGACTTTACTCTTGTTAACGAGGTTGCTCTCCTGCGTCAGCCCGCCGATGACGAAGGTCTCGCCCTCCCGAACTGTCGCCGAGGTCGATGCCTCTCGCTGGCTGATGGTCGGATAGCCCTGCGAATAGCCGGTGACGCTCGACACGACGGCAAATACGTGGCTCGTGACGAAGCCATCGTCGCTGACCCGCGGCGCTATCTGGAGCGTGACGCCGACGTTGACATATTGGACTTGCTGCTGGACCGCATTGATTCCGGACAACGCGATCGAAGTAAGGATTGGCAGCGCGTCGCCGGTGACGATGCGCGCGGTGCTGCCGCTTTGAGCGGAAATGCGCGGCTTGGACACGATGCGGCCTTCGCCCTTGGCGATCTGGGCGTAGAGCGCTACCTGGAACCCGGCGGAAAAGCCGCCCTGTGCGGGCGTGTCGCTGAGACCCGGGAACCCTTTCGAGTAAATGAATGACGCATTGCCAATTTGGCCATTGCTGTTGTTGAGGTCGAGCCCGAGGTTGCGTGCGCCGGTTTCGGTAAGTTCGACGAATTCGGTTTCGAGAATGACACTGGGCACGGCGACGTCGAGCTTGGCGATCTGATCGCGGATGGATGCGACCTGCCAAGCGGGGCCGCGCAAGACAATAGCGTTGAGCCGTCGGTCGATGCCAATAGTCGCGCTGACATTCTGGCCGATTGGGTCGCTCGTGGCCGCCCCGCTTGCGATCGAAGACGTGATCGTCGATCCCGGGAGATAGCCGCCGCCGAAGCCGCTGCCGCCATAATAGCCCTGAGTTCCCGACGAGCCGAAATTGGGCTCTTGCGGGATGAAGCCGTCGTTGGGCCGGATTGACGTATTGCCCGCTAGAAGTCCGGCGATTTCGCTGACATCGGCATATTTGAGCGGCACCACAGTGATGGTCGCGGCTGCATCAGCCGTCGGCAGCTGGGCGGCTGCGGCCGGATCTGTAGGCGCGGCTGCCGCCGGAACCGCCTGTGGCTGGAACCAGCTCGGCAGCACTGACGGCAGGCTCGGTGCCGTCGGCACGGTTGTTACTGTCGTAACGGTGGCGGGCTGCGCCGCCCAACAGCCAGCAGCCGCTGCTAGCAGCAACAGGGTTAAGGGTACAAGGCGGATGAATTGAGGCACCGTTAGTAGCAAGAATCGCCCCGGCAGCGAGTGCCGGGGCCTACTCCAACATCAATAGGCCGCGACGCGCTGGGCAGTGACCTGCCCGGCAACGTGCTGCAACAAGGCACCGCTATTGGGATCATATACGTCGAGCGTGAACGGCCCGCTGTATGTCCCGCCATGAGGATCGACGACCACGTCTTCCTTGATGTTGACTTTCGCGTTGAGCACTCCCGACGCATCATAGCTAAGTGCAAAATGGTTGAGATGGTAATGCGACGGCCCAGTCTGTTTCCAGACCCCCATGCAGAAATTCTGAGTCGCCGGTGCACGGCCGCCGCTGTTCATCAATTCCGTTCCGTCACTGTGCCACTGCGTATAGCCGAAGTCGACGGCGCTTCCGCCGGCGGTCATCTTGAAACTCCACATTCCGACGATCGGGGAGCTTTCATAATCGGCGTCAAGGAACAGGCTCTTAGCAGCATTGCCGTCCCAAGCCGCTGGACGGACAATGGCATTGTCGCTGCATGCCGAAGCAGCTGAGGCAATACCCAGGCTGCCGAGCGCCGTGAGGCCGATTAGCGATGTCTTGATGAAACCGTGCATGCTCGAATCTCCCAAATTGAAGACAAGGTTCTGTGCGAATGAAGTCGCGAGCATTTCGGTAGTCTTGGACCGTCAATATTTGCGTCAAACGGGCGGGGGCGAGCGTCAAAAAGTGCGTCAAATCATCGTAAAAAAGTAGTCCGGATGATTGGGTGATGTGGTAGCTTGCTCAGCCGCTCGTCTCGGCGCACTGTTTGGGGAACGCGATTCGATGGCGTCCGTGCGGATCACTGGCAGCGTCGAGCGGGTACAGCTAAATCAACCTTTCCGACTTTCAACATTCGGCAACTTCGCGCTGTGCGCGCCAAACGGTAGCATCGTTACTGGACTAAGTCGCAAGGCGCGCGGCCTGATCGCCTTCCTTGCGCTAAGCAGCAGAAGCGCCTCGCGCGACGCGTTGGCGGGTCTGTTGTGGAGCGATCGCGGCGCCGATCAGGCCCGCGCCAGTCTTAGGCAGGCTTGCTATGAACTGCGCCATGCATTACCGGAACACGATGCATTGCTGAAGGTCTGCCGCGACGACGTCGCGCTCGAACCTGGCCGCCTGTGGACTGATATAGAAGTTCTGGGCGGACTGCGTGGTGACCCTGTCGGACTCGCCGCCGCGCTCGACCCTGCTCAGCGACTTCTGTTACGCGACCTCGACATGCTCAGCCCGGCATTCGACGACTGGCTAACGGTCGAACGTGTCCGTCGTGTCAACGAACGTCGGGAATTGGTGATCGGTGCGGCGCGCTGCGCGATCGCCGCCGGTAAATGGGGCGAGGCGAGGCATTTGGCGAATGCGTATTTGGGAGTTGAGCCGACCGACCCTGAGGCAGCCCAGATCGCGATGCGCGCGGCGGCCGATGCGTGCGATGCCGACGATGCCCGCCGGATCTACGCTCGTCACTGCGATGGACTGCGGCGCGAGTTAGATGCTGCGCCATCAGCTGCGACTATGGCGGTGCTGAGTGAACTGGTGGGCATCTTGCCGGAGTCGCGCCTTACTTCGGCATGGCCCACGGTGGAAGTTGAGCGCAACGCTTTTGTTCCAGATCCATCAGCGCCGCTTGGCAACTTATCCGCGATGGCAACGAATGCACCGCATTGCCGGCGTCCTGCGTCGCTGACACGAAAAAGGGCTATGATCGCATCATTGGCCATCGTTGGGCTCGCACTTATAGGCGGAGTGCAATTTCTGTTGCGGAGTCCCGCAACGGCTGCCGTTACGCTGGTGCGTGTAGAGCCACTCGTGGCGATAACCAACGATGAGGAAGGTCACGCGGTCGCTTCTGGCCTAAGTGCGGCGGTAGAGCGTCATTTAGTGGGTAGTGAAACCCCAGTGCGGATCATCGACGGCGCAACTTCAGACGACCGATCGGTTCGGATTGTCATTCGTGGCAACTCGATGAATGATCACGGAACCCTGCGCGCTAACGTCGAACTTGTGTCGCGCTCGACCGGGCAGGTTATTTGGGCTGGCAAATTTAGTCGTCCGATGTCGGAGCTCGACCAATTCGAAGACCAGTTGGGGCTCCAGATCGCGCGTGAACTCAACTGCGCCTACGCTCATGGACGCGGTCCCTATTTCGAGCGCGATTCAGAAGTGGCTCGTCTGTCGCTGGCGCATTGCGATGCGCTAGGTACCAATTTCGAAGAAGCCGTTCGCTACGACGAGCAGATCGTTAGCCGCGCGCCCGGTTTCGGTCGTGGGTGGGCCGAGTATGCCGTCGATACATCGATTGTAGGCGCGCGTTTGCCGCCAGCATTACGCGCGGCTGCATACTCGCGCGCTCGAGCTTACGCGCGGCGCGCAGTCTCCATCTCCCCACACGAAGGTTTGGCTTACGCCGCGATGATGCAAACCGAGGAACTCCCCACTAACTGGTTTCCGCGAGAGCGATTTGCGGCGAATGGTCTTGAAATGGAACCTGGCAGTCCGGAGCTCCACGCGTGGCATGCTTACGACTTAGAGGTGATCGGGAGACTGCAGGACGCACTGGGTGAGTATGACACTGCCTTCGCGCATGATCACTTCTTACAAGGAAAAGTATCTGCGCTAATCGAAGCTGAAACTCGACTAGGCAATCTACGGCGCGCACGTTACTATATCGCCTTGGGAAGGCAATTCTGGGTGAACCATGACTGGATTGAGGGAGACGCCCTCCAACTGGAGTCAATGACTGGTGGTAATCCGGCGGAGGCGCTACGACTATTGAACAAGCGCTCTGATAAGGACGACCCCGATTGGATCTGTTTTCGCGCTTATTTGCTGTGGCGGATCGCTCCTTCGCAAACGACGTTGGCGGCGGCCGTTCACACGATCGAAACCGTGCATACACTCGGGGTCAGACCGATTCAGGTCAAGCTGCTGGGTATGATGGGACAGCTTAATTCAGCCTACCGCTTGTCTGATCGATTGTCCGTCTCGGATTCATCCGACCCCGATTGGTTTGTCCCCGATCTCGCCAAGTTTCGCGCCGACCCCCGTTTCATGGTCTTCGCAACACGCGCCGGGCTGGCGCGAATCTGGCTATATTCAGGTAAATGGCCCGATTTCTGTAGCCAGGAGAAATTGCAATACGACTGCAAGGCCGCGGCGCAAGCCGGAGCAAAGTGACTCGCCTCAATAATCAGGAACGTCCAGTTCTGTACGGTCAGTAAAAGACGGCGAAGGTCCTATATTAGGCGTGAAGCAGCCTTCTTATCGGGATCGAATTGCTGGCGTGATTGCTCGGACGTACGCATACATCTATCATGATTCCCAAAGGTGATATGACAGTCTCATGGCGCGCAACCATTCGAAAAGCGGTTTGTTCGAGATTGCACAGCCTGAGGAAGCGGTCGCGGTCCAACCGAGCGTGTGCTGGCTGTGCGGTCGGCCAACGGGTAAAACTATTGTCTGGCATCATCCGGTGCCGAAAAGCCGGGGTGGGCGCGATACCGTGCCGATGCATTCTATTTGCCAGCAAATGCTAACCGCTAATTTCACCAACTCAGAACTGCAGCGGCATGGGATCGAAGTTGGGGGTCTGTTAGCCGATCCCAACGTTCGAAAGTTTGTCGATTGGGTAGCGAAGAAGGACCCGGAATTTACGGCGAGCGTCACAAAGAAGCAGCGCTGACCGTGGTGCGCGTAGGAGCGCACGATCTTGTCCGTCTGAAGGGCGTTAATGGCCAGCGAGGTTTGGTGGGCTTTGCCCGACGACTGACAAGCGAACGTCTGCTTTAAGGGCTGTAGGTGGAGCCACGGACCGATGTGAATTGGGCGCATACCGGCTAGCCCGGTCCAGCTTCAATTAATGTTTGTTTCATGTGTGGGGAAAGGCATCGATCGCAAAACTTGCTCGTCGGTCCGTTGAAAGATAGCACATTAGCACGTGGTCTAATCTAATGATTGGGGGATCTTCGTGCGCCTTTTTCTGCTCGCTGCTGCAATCAGCACTTCGGCTCAGGCCCAATTGGCCAATCCAGATGTAAAGCCGACCCAAGAGCCGAAAGTCGAGACCCGGTTCGGCATTACGACCAACGATCCTTACCGCTGGATGGAAGTGCCTTCCCGCAAAGCCGACATGGTTGCGTACGTGCGAGCTCTTTCCGACGCTACGATCGCTCAGCTTGCCAAACTGCCCCAGCGGGCAGCTTATGCCGCCACCTTGCAAGAAGCGACGCGGACCGGCACGCGCTTCACGGACGTGCAGGCGCATGGAGATAAGTTATTCTATCGCCGCCTCGATCCGGCTGACCGCGTAGCGAAGCTTATGGTGCGCGATGCGTCGGGCGAGCGATTGATCTTCGATCCAGGCGCAGGCGGAACCAATGCAGCAATCGGGGCTTGGTCGATCGCCCCCGACTGCAAAACTATCGCCATACACGTTTCCGAAAAGGGGTCGGAGCGCGGCGCTGTCCGCTTCATTGAGGTTGCCACGGGTCGCGAGGTCAGTTCGCGCATCGAACCCGTGTGGGGCGAGTTCGGAGTATTTTGGCTGTCCCCCACCCGCATCGCATATACCAAAATTATGGCAGGCGGGGCCGATCCGATGCTAGGCATGCGTGCCTTCGTTGCTGATATTGGTGGTGGCGGTGAAATACCTATTCTCGGCGCCGGTGTCGCTAATGCACCGCTGGTCGAACCCAGCGAGTTTCCGCTGCTGCTCAAACGGACAGACAGCGACTGGGTGTTGGGCGGGGCGTTCAATGCCCGCGTCGATCAACGCTTTTTTGTTGCCCGACGCAGCGAGCTGATGGCGGGCAAACCTCGCTGGCAGTCGTTGTCGACTCTTGCTGATCATGTTTCGAACGTCGCGCTCCAAGGCGACAATGCGTATGTGATGACAACTAAGGGTGCCTCCTATGGTCGCATCGAGCGGCGCAATTTGAAGACGGGCGTTGTCGCAGCCATTGCAACGCCCCCGGGTATGGTCCTCGTAGACGTGCTGACGTCAGCCGACGGCGTATATGTGACAGCGCAGGAGGATGGCGCCGCGCGCTTGCTGTTTGCTGAGCACGGGGCGGCGGCGCTGCGCGAGATCGCGCTGCCGTTTGAAAGCGACATTGTCGGCTCGGCAACGGCGAGCGACGGTCGCGGAATAGTCATTGGGCTCGCAGGGTGGACGACAGCGCCGCGCTCTTATCGCGCAGAGGGCAGGCAGCTTACAAACCTCAACTTAGATTCCGGAGGTTGGGATGCCACCAAGAGCTTCGTCGTCCGCCGGTTCGAGGCAGTAAGCGCCGATGGAACTAAGGTTCCGCTTGTGGTTGTTCAGCCCTCGGCAGCCGGACCATGGCCAACGATCCTGGAAGGCTATGGAAGTTATGGCTATCCAACGACAACGCCCTGGTACAATCCGTTCATGCTTAGCTGGACGAGCAAAGGCGGCGCTGCTGCCTATTGTGGCACACGCGGAGGTAATGAGCGTGGTCGCGACTGGCACGACGGTGGACGTGCGGCCAACAAGCCCAACGCGCATGCCGACTATATTGCCTGCGCTGAGAAGCTAATTGCTGTCGGTGTCGCCAAGCCGGGCGGCATCGCTGCGACCGGCACTAGTGCCGGTGGCATGCTCGCGCCGATCGCCGCGCAGCAGCGACCAGAGCTGTTCGGCGCGCTTTTGCCTCGCGTTGCCATGCTCAATGCCAGCCGGCTCGAAGCGTCGGCCAATGGCCCCAATCAGTATTCGGAAATGGGCGACCCAAGCACAGCCGAAGGTTATCGCGCGCTTATTGCCGAAGATGCGGTGGTGGCGTTGGAACGCGCCAAGGGAATCCCCGACACATTGATTACGATTGGCCTCAACGACCAGCGCGTCGCGCCCTGGATGGGGGCTAAATTTGCGGCGACAGCTCGTGACCGCTTCGGTTCAAAGCAGCTTGTGTTGATCCGTGCGGACTCCGAAGCGGGCCATGGCGTTGGTTCCACCCGCGACGTGCAGATCGACGAATTCGCCGATGTCTTCGCGTTCCTCGCGGACCGGCTGGCGGCAAACAGTTTGAAGTAAACCACTACCGCCAACGCGTTACCGAAAACATGTAGCCGTCTACACCGGCGCCATGAACGACTGACTGGTTTCGGGGGCACCGATGACCGGCGCCCCCAAAGCCTCTAGGCTTAGCGGTACCGCCAGCCACCGTGCCAGCGATAGCGCTGGTGCCAGTAGCGGCGGCCATCCCAATAACCACGGCCGGGGTAGAAAACGCCGATCCGTATCGCCGGCCCGGCAACGACACGTCCACGGTTGGGGCGGCAGTAACCGCCGGGGCCCCGGTGTGCGCCGACGCCACATCCCTGCCGCGCGTCTGCGGGGGCGACCGCCGTAAAGGCCGCTCCGGCCGCAATCGCGGCAAGCAGTAATCGCTTCATGATACGCTCCTTTAGTACACTGGCTGACCACCGATCGCGGGTGTCAGCTCAATCCTAAACGCAGTTAGCCAACAAACCCGTCGCATCTTTTTTAGGGAGCGGGTGCCACCGCTCAATTGGCTTTCCCCCTGACGGCGGCGATCCAGTCGGTGGTGAACCTTTGATCGCGGCTGAGGTCCTCATTCGGGTCACCCAATCTGGGCGAGCTTTTGGTCGAAGGTTCACGGCCAGAGGCTTTGGGACCTACTTGTAACTCCTACGCAGCGATCGCCAGCCGGTTCCTGCCCGCATTCTTTGCGTCGTACAGCGCGCTATCCGCCGCCTGGACGGCGTCGCCAGCGAGGGCGTGCCGACCAATGTCTACTATGCCCATACTGATCGTTACGCTCACACTGCCCGAAGTCGTTTCGACAGGTGTGTCGGCAAGGCGCTGCCTGACGCGCTCGCACAGCGCATAGCCGTCTTCTATATCCAGACCCCACAGGATCAGCGCGAACTCTTCGCCGCCAATGCGGCAGATCGTGTCCGTGGCACGAAGCGAGCTACTCAATATCGCTGCCACGTCACGCAGCGCCGCGTCACCGCATGGATGACCGAACTTGTCATTGACCCGCTTGAAGTGGTCGATGTCGGCGATGACGAGGCATCCGGCCGAAGCACCGTCGCGGCTGCGTGCCAATGCCGTCTCGAGCCGCTCGTCGAACATCCCTCCCTGCCCAAAACCGAACGTTGCCGGCGCTTGCCGCGCGAGATAGCTTCTAACGCCGTGGACATTGTTTCTTTGGAACGGCGCGGCTCTGACGGCCGCCATCTATTGCATAGCGAGGGCGGTTATAGACCACCGGGCGAGCAGGTATGAGCATATGGCGCTGCTAGCTCGAGGCTTGTGCCCATGAGCAGCAAAAGGGGACGGGCAACTTGATCGACTTTGCCCCAGATCCGGTAATTTACGCGTCCGTCCGCTTTCGCCAATTGTAGCCGTTGTTGGCGGTTAGTATTAATCAAGCATCGGAGGTTCGGGTGAAATTCGGTGGCCCCACACTGTATCTTGTGCTCCTTCCGTTTCTAGCGAGCGCGGCGTCGCCCGCCGACAAGCTTGAGCGCGTTGGGCGGCTTTATGTCGCGCACTCGATCGTCAGTGTCCAGCCAAACACCTCGAGTTGCTTGCTCCAGCCGACCTTCGTGACGCACTTGACAGCTACACACGCCATCTTCCACACGACATCAGGTCGCAAATGGCTAAAGCAGAAAGCCGCAGTTGCCGCCATGTCGCGGCTGGAGCGTCTTGCAGCAATGTTGCGAGCATAGCCGTCGCTGAGGAGAGCGGGTCGCTAACCGCGATGGCTGCATCAATATGTAGCCAGTTCGAGACCTGCCGGGGGCAATCTGATTGCGGCCCAGCATCAGCGCGGACAATGCAACACGCAATCGATCGCTACGGTGCTCGGATGGCTGCAGCCTCTCTGTCCGAGGCCGATTGGAACATCGCACTGGACGAGGTGGCTGCTGGCCGGCCAGATTGGACTGACGCGGTTGCTTTGCTCCGCGACGCAACTGACGCGTCTCGAAGTGAGGCCATCGATGGCGCACTGAGTGATGCTCTCCGCAGCAATCCATCTGAAGTGCTCAGATTGGTCGCGACCCGACCAGATTTCCCTGGCGCATCCTGGCTGTGCCATGATCGCGCCATTGAGCCAGCCAAAAGGGAATACAGGGGGCGCACCATTGCGGCGCTAGCCGCAGTGAGGAACGTTTTAGACCCACAATTGGGAAAGGTTCGCGATCAATGCTTGGTGTCGCTGCGTAAGGCGTCCTCATAAGTCGGTGTCAGCTGCGACGACTACGTACTTCGAATGCAGACAGTCCGCTTCCCACCAAACCAAGACATTCAACTTCGCCAGCGCGTCGTTTTCATGGCAAAAAGCGGTCGGTCTGCTTTAGGGCTCGGCGCCGTTACCCGGGAACGGCGAGGTTTGGGTGGAAAACGGACTGTCAGCTTAGGAAGAGACCAATACCGACAAGGGACATTTGCACGGCTCGTGTTACCGCCTATCGTCGGGTATGGCAGAAGTGTTCTCGCACAAATCGGTCAGCTTGATGCAGTTTGGCAGGAGGTAATCTATGGGTAGCTTCTATGCCATCGCAACTCTCGCTGCGTTGACGGTTCTTGTCAGCCTACTCGGTTTACAGCATTATTTTGTTGCCGCCGGAATGGTGTACGGCGTCGTTGCGGTTGGCAGCCTCCGGCTATGGTTCACTGCTGGTCGATGGCCCGTATTCAACCGACTCTACTTCATCTCTTTGTCCTTGGGTTGCATAATAGCATCAATCGGATTGCTAGGCTCAGCCGCCTTCGACTGATGTCGCGGAGCGAGCAGCGGTCTGACGCGGGTTGGTCGCTATTGAGGCGGTTGCCGAGCGCCTGCTTCAGCCTCCGCCGTACCCGCCGCCAATGACGCAAAGTGGGTGGGAAGCGGACCGTCAGCCTTCGAGGGTGCTCTTACGATAACGAACCTTCGGTATCGCTCGCTCCAACAGGTAAAGCAGCGCGTGTATTATAAAAGCGATCCAGATCAGGCTCCACGATCCGTCATAAAGACGATGATCGCTGGCAGATATGTAAGTCACACCGCCGTGCGCGTCGAACGGAATAAAGGAGACCTTGGTAGGCGTGATAGGCCTTTGACTGATCAAAATGCCGCCGAACCAATTCACGAAGGCAAGCGCTCCCCCGAAAACGCAAGCGACTGCAATTCTGAGGGTTTTAAGTAATGCCATGCCCCTTCATTAGCGCAGGCCTAAATGATGCGGAAGGCCGCTTTCGAGCGACGATTTGAGGGGGCGTTCGACCGCTATTGGGGCGGTTCAAGACCGGCAGTTGAAACCCAGTGCGCAGATTCAGACGCGATCTTTTCTTCCCTTTCGCTTCGTTTCGTAGCTACAACAATGAGCAAGAAGCAGAGGAATTGATGAAATGAGAATTCGGATAGGACTGGCTGCCGCTTTGATGCTGGCATTCGCATCTCCAGGCTTTGCTGCCGACCCAGCGGTCGAAGCGCCAATTCGGACCATGGTCGAAGCCTTCAACAAGGGCGACGTTGCACTTGCCAAAACCACCCATGTCCCTGCGCCAATGATTTTGGACGAGCCGACTGCGCCTTTCAGCTGGTCCGGACCTACGGCGTTCGACGACTGGATCGCTGCCCTTGGCAAATCGGAAGCCGATGCCGGCAAAACCGGCGGCAAAGTCGCCCTTGGCGCGCTGACGCGAGCATCGGTCATGGGCGACCACGCCTACATCGTAGCGCCCTCTACCTATACCTTTCAGCAGGCGGGACGCACGATGCGCGAAACGGGCACCATGACATTCGCGCTAGTCAAGCAGAGTGCAACTTGGAAGATCCAAGCGTGGACTTGGTCAAGTCCGGAGGCCGTGCCTGTTAAGAAGTAGGCGTCTTGCTCTGACGTCGCAATTGAGCGGTTGATACCCGGCGAACGGCGGCTTTTAGGTTCGCCAACGTGGTCCCGGAACGACAACATCTGGGGCGGTAGCTGAGCGGCAGATCTTGGGATCAAAAGCCGCGAGGCTCCTCCGCGCCCATAATAGGACTTTCGCGCTGTCCTCACTGCTTTCTCAGAACCAGACACTCGTTTACAACGACGCTGTCGCCGCTTTCGGGATGCGTTGCCGGCAACCTGACCGACGATTGCGCCGCGATACGCGACTGGCGGATTCCAGGCCAGTCCAGTAGACAAGGAGGAGGGCCTCGGCTTGCCGGCCGTGCGCTCACTAAGGGGTGGCGGAAATGAAGTGTCTGCGGGTTTATTCGACGCCGGATGGCGAGTCTCACTTCGATGAGGTCGAAATCCCGACCTTCTCCAGACAAGTCGTAGCCGATGCCGTTGTATTCGAAGTCTCTCCAAAATATCCGGCGGGCGGAATCCGCTTCACGCGCGTCCCGGCAGATGCCGGGGAGGTCGACTGGCACACCGTGCCGGAGCGAGCGCTGGTCGTACGGCTTTCCGGATCGTCAGAATATCAAACGAGCGATGGAGACCGGAGGTCCGTCTCTGCGGGCAGTATTGTCTTGTTCGAGGACGTCGAGGGCAAGGGGCATAGATCGCTACACTCACCGCAAGAACAGACGGTGCTCTGGATTTCTCTGCCGAATGGTATTGAGGGTCTGAAGCGAGAAGCGTAGCCGCTCGCAATTGTCGGCTCCTCCGCTAGGGGCAGCCGATTGTGCTCGGTTATTTAGTTCACTGCTCGAAGACCCAACATGTGGCAATTTACAGCTCGGTTTCAGCTTCCCGAGCGCAGGACCTGCCCTTGATTTAGCATTGGCGTTGACAGCTATGCGGCCCAAATTGGCTCGCTAAGGTACATCTGTAAGCGTGGTCTGATGACCGCACTTCAGGCGGCTTGTGCAAACGGCTCTGTGACGGCGGGTTGCCAATTCCACGGCATAAGTTCGTCCCAGCGTGCTGCGGGCCAGTCGGCGGCGATCCTGGCGATCACGTCGGCGATATAGGCTTGCGGTTCGACGCCGTTCATTTTGCAGGTCTCGATGACGGTGTAGATGGCGGCAGCACGTTCGCCGCCGGTGCGCGAGCCTGCGAACAGCCAGTTACGCCTGCCCACCGCGATGCCGCGCAGCGAGCGTTCGGCGATATTGTTGTCGATCTCGAGCCGACCATCGTCGAGGAACCGAGTGAGTGCGGCCCAGCGCTTGGTGCCATAGACGATGGCCTTGGCCATCACCGACTTGGGCGACAGGCGTCGCAGCGCATCGTTGAGCACGGTGCGTAGTTCGGTGATCAACGGCGCGCTGAGATCCTGCCGTGCGCGGCGTCGGATATCGGGCGGTTGCCCACGCACATCGGCCTCGACGGCATAGAGCGCGCCGATGCGTTCGAGGATATCGGTGGTGAGCGCCGTCGGCTTGGCCTGGTGGATATCGAATATCTTGCGGCGGAAGTGCGCCCAGCAGGCAACTTCGGTGACGCGCCCGGTCTGGTAGAGCTTGTCATATCCGGCATAGGCATCGGCCTGAAGGTGGCCCGTGAAGCGGGCAAGCTCGGCTTGGGGATGCGCGCCGGTGCGGTCGGGCGTGAAGCGATACCAGACGAGCGGTGGTGTGGTGGACCCCGACGCACGATCATCGACCGCGTAGGTCCACAATCTGCCGGTCGCGGTTCGGCCGCGCCCGGGGTCGAGCACCGGCACCGGCGTATCGTCGGCATGGATCTTCGATGCCTTCAATCCCTCGTCGCGGATACGGCTGACGATGGGATCGAGCAGCGCCGAGGCTTGGCCGGTCCACCCGGCGAGCGTCGAACGATCGATATCGATGCCCTGCGCCGCCATCATCTCGGCCTGACGGTAGAGCGGAAGGTGATGGTCGAACTTGGCTACGATGACATGTGCCAGTGTGGCAAAGGTCGCTCGACCACGCGCGATGGCTTTGACGGGTGCAGGAGCCTGGACGACCCGTTCGCACGCGCGACAGCTATACTTGGGCCGGATCGTTCGCACGACGCGCCATGCGACAGGCGCGATATCGAGCTGCTCAGCGGTATCTGCGCTCAACCGACGCAGCGCGCCGCCGCAATCAGGGCAGGTGCAGGTGCCACTGACCGGTTCGACGACGACTTCATCGCGCGGCAGATGGTTGGGCAAGACACGCACTGGCACCGGACGCTCGGCCTTGGGAACCGGCGACACCAGTGCGGTCACCGTGGCGGCGGCTTCGAGTTCTTCGAGCGCCAGCTCAAGCTGCTCGATCTCGGCACTCAGCTTCTCCGACGAGGCGCCGAACGCCATCCGGCGCATGCGGGCGATCTGGACGCGCAGCGTCTCGATCAGCAGATCGCGGGCAGCAAGCTCGGCATTGGCGGCCGCCAGCGCTGCGGTCAAAGCGGCAATCTGCGCGTCCCGATCGGGGTCTGGAATGACCGCTGCCGACATGGCCAGCACATAGCAGAAACTGCATAGCAGCACCATCGAAAACGCCTGAATCGCGTCGATTATTACCCCGCCAGCGAGGGCGCCCAGGTCCGTTCGGGACGTCGCCAATCGATGCCTTCGAGCAGCATCGAAAGCTGGGCAGGCGTCAGGCTGACGCTGCCGGTCTTGGTCTGTGGCCAGACGAACCGGCCCCGGTCCATGCGCTTTGAAAACAGGCACAGCCCTTGCCCGTCATACCAGAGCAGCTTGACCAGATCGCCGCGCTTGCCCCGGAACGCGAACAGCGCCCCTGAATGCGGCGACTGTGCCAGCACTTGCTGAACCAGCACCGCCAGACCGTCGAACCCTTTACGCATATCGGTCGCGCCGCACGCCAGCCAGATCGTGGCCGCGCCCATCCCGCCAAGCACGGGATGCGGCAGGGTCGTCATCGGCTGACGACCAAGAGCACCCGTGCCAGTGCTTCGGCATCGACCCCGGCATCGACGCTCAATCGGATGCCCGACGGCAGCTCGATCCCAATCCTGCCGGTTGGCTCAGGTGGTGCGGGCAGCGGAGCGATCGGCTCGGCCTGCGCAATCTGCACCTGCGCGAACGCCGGTGCCGTCGGTCGGCTCACGCCGGCAAGCGTTCCCGACATCGCCTGCTGCCGCCATGTGTAAAGCTGGCCGCTCCCGACCTCGTGCCGCTCGACCGTATCGCGAACAGAACCGTTCGGCCCAAAAGCATCGCGCAGAATCGCCAGCTTCTGCTCAACCGTCCAGTGCCGCCGACCCGAAACCCGCGCAACGACCTCGATCCGACCACTCATACGACCGGTCGTATGACTACTCGCTTCCCCAACAACCTCATCCGACACCGCGACACCCCAACACAAAGGGGCCAAACATCGCCGCCGTCACGTCATAAACAAGGTGGCCCGCAGGACACGCTTACGTACATCTGGGGTTGTCTTAAAGCGAACCCTCAAGACTCACAGGATGTCTAGGCTCAAGAATATTTGATTTCGCGCGACATACGAAATCCATGCTACTGCTGACCAATTGCTGTTTATGCCACCACGAACGCAGCGATAACGTCCGCAAGAAGTTGGGCTCCGGTTCGATGGGCGGCATGCCCCTGAGCGGCGAGCATCTCGCACTGGGCGGCAGGCATAATGCTGAGCAGCAGCGCCGAAGCCTTCTTGGCTTGATCTTCAGTATCCTCACCGACGAGGAGCAGGGTAGGTGTCTTTATAAGAGCGTATCGCGCTGGTTCGCCCAACTCCTCGACAAGCGAGCGGGCTTCACGAGGAAATGTCCACGCCAGCTCAACCATCCGAGCCCATGCCGGCGAGGCCTTTAACGGGGCGAGGGCGGTGGCAGGCATTCCGGTCTGTTCGATTAAGAAATCGCTCAGCGCATGTTCCGGATCGCCGCGATCAAGCAGTGCTTGAAACCGGTCGGCGACCGCAGTGCTTTCGTGCGCGAGCAATGGCGGTTCATACACAATTAGTTTGGCGATCGGTGCTTCAATCGCAGCCTCCAGAGCACAGACACCACCGAACGAATGCCCGAAGAGAGCCGATGACGGGCCCGCTTTTGACAGGACAGCGATAACATCGTCGCGCTCGCGTTTTAGCGAGTAAGATGGGCTATCACCGCTGTTGACCCGTCCTCGCCGATCAAGGACAAAGCATTCGAACCGTGGTGCCAGTTTCCCGGCGACGTTGCGTCAGTCGGCAGCGGAATTGACACCGCCATGTACGATTACGACAGGTTCGCCGTCGCCGATTCTTTCGAAGCCGATTTGCGTGCCATCGGATGATACGACGTAGTCGATCAAATTTGGTCTCCGTCGATTTTCCAGCCTCGAGAGATTTGTAACGACCCAGACTGCACGGTCAATTTCGCTGAGGGTG
This sequence comes from Sphingomonas sp., assembly GCA_965249705.1. GTDB lineage: Bacteria > Pseudomonadota > Alphaproteobacteria > Sphingomonadales > Sphingomonadaceae > Sphingomonas_O. The sequence continues at coordinate 17,707 of CBDFMO010000015.1, forward strand.
GCCTGCAATACCGAATTGAACTAAATCACGTGATTTTCGCCAGCATCGACCCAGTTGTGGACGCTCAGCCGCGTAGGGACGCTCATCGAAACCGGGCAATCTTTGTTCTCGACCGCACGTGACCGCTAAGCGCCCAATCCTGGTCGTTTAGTGCCCCGATCTACGTGCTCGAAAGCGGTCATTCGTTCATGACGGCGTTCAAGGTCGCCTGAACGACCGGGGTTGGGTGGATTCCGGAATGTCAGCTTTTGCGGCTAAATCCTTGTTAGCATACGCGTGGTAGCGCGTTCAGCGTTGGTTTACAGAACATGTTCGTACAATAGCCTCCGGACGGTAGGTTGCCAGATTGCGGGCGTAGATGAGTCGATCTTCAGGGGACAATCGTCGAAGCGTCGCAATTTCGCTTCGCGTGTTCTCCGCTATGTATCGAGCTTGATCGGTGTTTCGGGCTTGCGCCGCGCGCTCAAGGCGATCGAGGTCGATCGGAGAGGCGTAGGCAGCCTCGCTTAATTCACGTTCGATTCTAACGTGTTCCGACTGCTGCGCCTTCGCCGCCGCCTGACCTTCAGCCCAACCCTTCAGTGCGATGGCGACGCCCTTCTCGGAAAGACAGGTTCGCCGGAAACCATTCGCCACTTCCTCGGCACGGCCCCAAGCGGGCGCGGGGGGCGGGGAGACAGCAACTGATTGGGCGGTCAGTGCAAGCCAAAACAACATGGGCAGGATGTCCTTGGTAAAGCGCCATTCTTCAAGGCATACCATTAATAGCGGTATAATGCTGGGCAGGTCTCCCAGACGTTCCATGCATAAGGAACGTCCATGTCTGGGGCGAGAGCCGACGGGCAGTCTAAGCACCATGGAGAGGCATCTAGGGTAGGCCCAGCAAATGGCTGGCTAGCTTTTTGGACAAGGCACCCAGAATCGTGCCGAACGCTGCCCAAGTTGAAATGAGAACAAGCATGGCTATCCACAGGGGCAAGCCTGAGCTTGTCGGCGAACCGACGAAAAAAGTAGCGGCGCAAAGTGAAGAGAAGGCGAACGGCCAAATGAGTCGAGGCTGCGGACGCTTCTTTGCTGCGGCCCATGCCAAGGTGACAAATGCCACCAGGGCGCTGAACGGTAAGATCAAGACTACCGAAAGGTCCACGCGTTGAGCGTAGCCTATCTGCGTCCGCTTTCCACCAGTTCCACGCATTCATCGGCATCTGCGCGACGCCTAAGCCCGAAAAAGCTGCAGGTCGGCTCTCGAGCACGCCGCTGCGGTCACTGAACGGCGATAACTGGGGCGGCAGCAGAGATGACAGATCGGCGGCATCCGGTTGTTGCAGGTTGCCGGTTCGATGACCTGCCAGCATGTTCAATGCCCGGTCAGGCCTTTCATCCACCTGAGCCAAAAGGGCTGGTACATGAGCCAGCTGGCAAGCGCCTCGTTCGCGAGAATCCATAGGAATGCGGCTGTCCAGGCAGGATGGAGTCGACCGCGCGTCCAGAGATCATAGCCGCCGGCCAACATCATGAGCAGCAACGTGCCGATATAGGTCGATATATAATATTGCAGATAGCCCTCGCCGAGCATCGCGTGCAGCGGATCACCGATCAGCCGGCCGAACCCCGGCTCGGTTATCGCGATCGTCCCCATCAGCATCAGGCGTTTGTGGCTCGCGAGATCGTGCCGAAGCAGAAGTCCCGCTGACAGCAGGACGACGCAGCCGATGACGTTCGTGAACTGCGTTCCCATGAACGACAGCAGTGCCGGGTCGAACGGCGTGTCGGTGCGTCGCAGAATCGCGACCATCGGCCCGGCGATGAGCAGGGCCGGAACAAGATAAAATCCGATACGTCCGACGCGGCGATGCAGCCCGACCTGGCCGGTGCGCACCAGGACGACCTGGGTGACCAGCAGGAGTATCCAGGCGCTAAAAGCGACCGCGTGAACGTGCGTATACCAGCGATAGGTGAACGGGTTCGCGCTCGAGAGCGTGGCCATGTCATACCCGAACCCGCCGACGATCACCGCGAAGATGAGCGAGGTACAGACGATTACGGCCATATAGTCGAGCGGGCTGTATGGCGCGAAGCGTGGTCTTGACGCCATTGTCTGTGCCTTTGCGGAAAAGGTCGTTTCGGCATCAATACAAATGAGGGGGTGGTGTCAAATGGCGATGAACGCTTGAGCTTATCGCCCGCCGTTTTGCGCTTGCCTGAAACCGTTACGCAGGCGAAGCTGTTGTCGTTGCGGCCTTTGGGGCCCGGCAACTTGCGCAGGATACGGCCTTGGTGGGGCAACCGATTCGCACTTCACGCGGTGGCATGAACCATGTTCGTCGAATGACGCTGGGCACGCTGACGGCTGCATTGGCCTTGGCTGCTTGCACGGGTGACGATGGCGGGACGACGGGGCTGGCCTGGGCCTACCCGAAAGGCACGACGTCAACCTTCGGCCAGCCGCTCGGCCCGGGGCCGTTTCGCGTTCCGGGCAGCGCGCTCAGTCTCACCCGCGCGCAGATGGAAAAATCCACGGCGCCGATCGACTGGCACCCGCAAGACCACCCCCCTGCCCCGGCTGTCGTGGGCGGGCCCGGACGGGGCCAGCAAACGCCGTGTGGTGAATGCCATTTGATGAACGGTGCGGGCTTTCCCGCATCCGCGGACCTGGCCGGATTGCCTGCGGCCTATATCATCGAGCAAGTCGCCGCATTCCGAACCGGCGCGCGGCAATCGGCCAATCGCGGCCAGCCGAACACTGCCGAGATGATCAAGGTCGCCAAGCTTGTCTCGCCGTCGGAACTCAAGCAGGCAGCGGACTATTTCAGCCGTCTGCCCAGGTCGCCGTGGGTGCGCGTTGTCGAAAGCGCGACGGCGCCCCGGACAGTTGCGGACAAATATGGCTGGCTCAACCCCGCGCCCGGTGGTGGCACGGAGCCGACGGGCAACCGCATCGTCGAATTGTCCGATGACCTCCCGCGCATGATGATTGGCGACGATCATGTCATGCTGACCGACTATGTCCCGCCAGGTGCCGTGGCCGGAGGGCGCCAGGTGGTGACGACGGGCGGCGGCGCGGGCGTGACCTGCCGGAGCTGCCACGGCGCCCGGCTGGAAGGCAGGGGCGCCGTACCGCCGATCGCCGGGAGGCCGGCCGGATACCTGGCCCGCACCTTATGGGATATGCGGACGGGGGCCCGCCGCAATCCAGGCGTGTTGCCGATGCAGGTGATCGCCCGTGGATTGACCCCACAGCAGATCAGGGACGTTTCGGCCTATCTGGCTTCCCTCCACGACTAGGTCATGCACTGCCGATGATCCGATCAATGCCTGGCCGCGACGCGCCTGTTTCAGAGGATCGGCGCGCCGACGGCGCCGACCTCCCGAACGGCGCGCCCGGCATCGGAAAGCACGGATCGGCCCGTCATGTCAGGATGCATCGCCACCGACTCCGCCTCGCCCATGGGCACCCATTCCGGAGTGCCGGCATATCGCCACGCCATCCGCCCCATGTCGTCAAGCGCGAAGAGCGAGAGCCAGCGATTGTCGAAGAGCGCACGCACGTTGGGATGGCGGCTCAGAATGTCGGTCATCGCCGCGGGAGGCGCTTCGATGCAGACCGAAAGGCGTAGCGGCTCGTGCGCGATGCCTTCGCCGTCATGCACGGACTGCCATGGCAGGCCCGTGCGCAACACGCCGCCATTGCCTTCCACGGCTCCGATGCCACCGACGACATTGTGGAGAAGCTTGTTGCCCGCGCCAAACACCGCGGGCGTCACCGTCGACCCGTAATATTGCAGGCTGATCCAGCTGGCGACGACGACCGGCGCCGTAAGGACCAGTTCGAGGACGCCGAAGCCTGTGTCATCCTTCCAGTTGTAATCGTGCAGGAACGCCCGGCCCGCGAGATTTTTATCGACCGTTCGGGCACGTGGCGCCGCGATGAATGCCTGGCAGCCCGCGAGCGCCCATTCCGGCCGCACCTCGGCCCAGTCGCGGCTCCGTTTAGCAAGGCTGCCTGCGCCGTCCGCATGCGGCAGGCGCAAGGCGCGCTCGCTGCGGGCGATCTTTCCGGCCGCAGCGAGCCAGGTGCGGGCGGTTTCCAGGTCCGTCGCATGCGCTGTCGATTTGTCATCGTCGGCATAAAGCGTGACCGCGTCGGTCGTGGTGTCGTGCAAGGCCGCGACGAACAACGTCGTCGTCGGGATGTCGATTCCTTGCGAAAGCAGACCCGCCCGGACTTCGGCATCGTTGAGCAGGTTCGCCAGCAAACGCGCGTTCACTTCGCCGGAATAACCACCACAGGCGCCGCAGTGCAGCGCGCTGGCATGGGGGTTGTTGACGACGCTGGCGCCATGACCCGCAAGGATGACGAGCGGTGCAAAACCGGTCGTCAACGACATGGCGCGCAGAATCGACGCCGCTGCAGTCGTCTGTGCACCCGGGTCGAGCGCCGGATCGAGACGCGGCGGGGGATCGTGCGGCACGGGCGTTCTTCGCAGGCCCAGTGCATCGAGAACCAGCTTGCCGGCGTAGAGCGGTCCCGTGGCCTCGACAAAGGCGAAGGACGAGACCGCGGCCAGCTTGAACCGGCCCCATGCCCGTTTCGCCCGTGCCTTCAGCCGAGCGCGCCGATCCGCGTCGGCTTCGTCCGGGCCACCGGAGCGGCTCGTCATGCCAGGGTTCAACAGCACCGGCAGCCGGTGCTCGGGCACGTCTGACGCGAAGCGGCGATGCGAGGCCGGCAGGCCAAAGAAACCTGCAAAGCCGAGGGTCTGGATCGCCGGGTCCAGCGATTCGAGGGCGCGCCGAAACACCTCCGAGCGCACGTCGATACAGAATGCCGCCTGCAGCACCGGGCGCCTTTCGAGGATCCGGCTCCCCCGGGCTGAAAGGGTTTCAGCCAGCCGGCGCTGGGCTGCCCGTTCGGATGCCTCTTGCAGCACAGCGTCGACGATCTGGTCGGCCGTCGGGGTGACAGGCAAGGCGTGCGCCGTCACGACCGACCGCCAGCGGGCACTGAGCGCGTCCCGATATCGGTCGAAGAGTGCCGCTTCCCAGACAAGGCGGATCGCCAGAAAGCCGGCGATTGTCGTGTCGGCATCGCCCTTGAGTTCGGCCTGCCACAGCCGGTAGCGGGCATATTGCGACCATCCGCCAAGCGTCACGAGAAGCTGGTGAAAATAGGTTTCCGTCGCCGCGTCGGAGACGCCGAGGCGTTGCACGATGCCGGCTACCGTGTCCATGGCGCCTTCCGAAACCTTCGACACAAAGGTCGCAAACCCGGCAAGGCCGACGATCTCCGGCGTCAGGTCGTGCGTGGCGACCGCGCGCCAGGCGGCATAGGCGCACGGGCCGCGTGGCGCTGCCCACAGCGCTTGCCCCTCGTCGAAATAGCCAGCCGCCCAGGCGCCAAAGCGCTCGGCGATCAGGCCCGGCCAATCGATACCCGACACTTCTGCCGCCAGGTCCGCGACCGTTGGCAACGCACCAGGCGGCGCGGGTGCGACGTGCAGGGCCGACTTCAGACCGGCAAGGTCCGGCGGCTCGAGCGCTGCCGGAATGTCCGCAAGTGCGCCTGACAGATCGGCATCGCTGATGACGCCCCGCTCGATCCGCTCCTGGTACCAGCTTCGCGGCATGGTCACGGCGGCGCCCGCCACCCGGCCGAGCCGGGCGGCAAGTGTTGCGAGATCCTGATCGACCTGGCCAAGGAAGGGATTGACCGCGACGCTGGACGCCAGCGGCCACGCCGGCGGAATCGCTCGACACGCGCGATCCACGGCCGTCACCAAATCGAACCGGCCCGACGACTGCGCTTCATGCGTCACAATCCATCTCCGCGAAATGAGGGCGCCTTGTGCAGCCTCCAGCCGCCAAGCAGCCGGTCGAACACTGCGTTGGCATAAAAGCCGTTTGACAGATGCACGCGCAGGCCAGCGGCTGCCGGATGGTAGGCCCACAGCGGAAACATCGCCTGCACGATCGCCACCAGGCCGAAACTGACGACGGCGAGCACAATGAGCGCCCATTGCAAGGGGCCTGGCAGCGGCGCCGCGGGCAGTACTCCCGACGTCAGCCGGATCACGAAAAGCTGCAGCGCGAAGTAGCTCACCGACGTAGCGAGGGCGTAGATGATGGTGAATCGAGTCAAGGCCCGTGGTGCGGCGTCCGCCAAACCCTGGGCAAGCATATAGGCCACGCCGAAGATCAATATTGCGCCCAGCGCGATCGCCTGCGGCGACTTGTGCTGGAACCCGAAGCCGAACCCCACGATGCCGTAGATCGCCAAGGCGAGCAAAAAGGCGCGCGCGACAGCCCGGGCGTCGGGAATGGCCACCGGACCCGGGCGGCGATTGGCGGCGATCAGCTCGATTGCGCCGCCGGATGCCAGGAAGCAGTGCGCCTTGTAGAGCGAGTGAGACACGATGTGCAGCAAGGCGAGCGGGAAGAGCGCGAGCCCGCATTCCAGGATCATGAAGCCCATTTGGGCAACCGTCGACCAGGCCAGCGACGTCTTCACGGCCGGCTGGGTCAGCATGACCAGCCCGCCGAACAGAGCGGTAAAGCCCCCGACGAGAACGAGAGCAGCCAGCACGCCGGGCGCAAGCAGCATGACGTCGGCAAACCGGATCAGCAGGAAGCCGCCCGCATTGATGACGCCGGCATGGAGCAGCGCGGATACGGGTGTCGGGGCCTCCATGACTTCGGTCAGCCAGCCGTGCATCGGAAACTGGGCCGACTTCAGAATCGCGGCAACCGCCAGGCAGCCTGCGGCGCCAGTTGCCAGCCCGCCCCCGGTTCCCGCGCGGGCAGCGCTCAGGATCGATGCAATGTCGGTCGAGCGATAGGCCAGCGTCAGCAGCGCCGCCGCGACGATCAACGCCACATCGCCGATCCGGGCGGCCACGAACTTCTTGGCGGCGGCGCGCCGTGCGGCGATTCGCTCCGGATAAAACAGAAGAAGCCGGTGGAGGAACAGGCTCGTTGCGACCCAGGCCAGCACGAGCTGGACCAGATTGCCCGAGAGCACGAGCAGCATCACCGATGCCAGTGTCAGGCTCAGCCATCCGGCGAACGCGCCCTGTCGTGGTTCTCCGTCGAGATAGGTGGCAGTGTAGCGCAGCACGATCCAGCCGATGAACGCCACCAGCAGGAACATCACGGCGCTGACCGCGTCGACGCGGATCGCGAGCCCCGTATACACAGTTTGCACCAGGGCGATGTTCCACGCCCCCTGCGTCAGCAGATATGCGGTCGAGACGACTGCGATGCCGAACGCAAGCAGCGCCGCGATTTCAACGAGCCTGCCCGCCATGCGGCATCGGCGGCCGGAACGCACGAAGCCCACAGCAGCGCCGACGAGCAGTGCCAAAGGGCCGGCATAGGGTAGCAGATGGATTGACAAAGGTGTCCCCCCTCGACGTGTCAGGCGTCGGGAACTGGTAGCGTCCACCGCTCCATAGAAAAATTACATTGTTCTGAAGATGTCATTCTGTTTTACAGAACGATATGAAGACGCTCAACTTCAATCATCTTCGCTATTTTTGGGCGGTCGCGCACGAAGGCAGCCTCACGCGAGCCGCAGCAAAGCTGAATGTCTCGCAGTCCGCCCTTTCGGTGCAGATCCAGAAGCTCGAGCATCAAGTCGCCCATCGGCTGTTCGACCGCGTCGGCAAGCGTCTCGTCCTGACCGAAGCCGGGCAGATCGCGCTCGACTATGCAGACACCGTTTTCGAGGCTGGCAATGAGCTGATGAGCACCCTTGACGGACGTCCGATGGCGAAGCGACAAGTCTTGAGGGTCGGCGCACTGACGACGCTGTCCCGCAATTTCCAGCTCGAGTTCCTGCACCCGCTGGTTGGTCGCGCCGATGTGGAATTGATCGTACGTTCCGGCACCATCCGCGACCTGCTTGCCCAGCTCGAAGCCCATGCGATCGACGTTGTGCTCTCCAACAGCGCCGCCCCGCGGGATTCTCGCGCGCCGTTTCGCAATCACCTGTTGAACGAGCAGCCCGTCAGTCTGGTCGGCAGGCCCAGGCCTTGCACGGAGCCGTTCCGCTTCCCGGACGATCTGCGCCGCGAACCGATCCTGCTGCCCAGCCTCGACAGCGATATCCGCGTCGGCTTCGACCGACTGATGGAACTGGCGGGCATCCGGCCGAATATCCTTGCCGAAGTCGATGACATGGCGATGCTGCGCCTGCTGGCCCGCGAGCGCGAAGGCGTGACGCTGGTCCCGCCCATCGTCGTGCGCGATGAGCTCGAATCAGGCGTGCTCGTCGAGCACTGCCGCGTCCCCCAGCTCAGCGAGAGCTTTTACGCGATCATTTTGAGCCGAAGATTCCCGAACCGGCTCCTTGGCGAATTACTGTCCCGATCGGCCGAAGAAGCGCCAGATTGAACGGCCAGTGACATAAGCCCGCGGCGCTGTCCGGTGGCGATGGACGCAAGGACAAAAAAAGGTGGAGCGCCGGATCGGTATGGATGCGCGCCGCCTTTCCGCGACTTCTGTTTGATATCGAGGCGTTTTATTCGGACGTGACACACCGCCTCGGCGCCGGGGATCGCACTGCGGTTCCCGATCTTGAGGTCTGACACAAGCGCAAAGCGCCGAGCCGCCAAAACGCGACCTATTATGGGACGACATACAGTCGACGAAAGTTCTACCATGATCCCGAAGATGAATGCCGACGCTCGTCCCCGAATGTCGCTGGACCGGTCGATCCGCCTGGCGGGGGTGGCGCTCCTCGCGCTCATGCTGCTTTGCGGCGGCACCGGTATCGGTGCCGCCTGGATCCAGTCGGCGGCGCTGCACCGCCAGTCGGAATCATCGGCATTGCTCGCCAACCACGAGCTGGCCGACATGATGCACGATGCCGTGCGCAGCGACGTGCTGGGCGCCCTGCAGTCGCTTGACGCGCGCACGGGCCTCAAGCACGAGGACATACTCGACGATTTTCGCGAACATCTGAAGGACCTGCGCTCCGGGATCGCCGCCGACGCCGCCTATAAGGGTTCGGCCGATGTCGAGGCAGCGACATCGAAACTGGCGAGCCCGATGGAAGCCTACGCCCGTTCGGCTACCCACATCATCGGCCTGACCGGGACCGACCCGGACCGCGCACGACAGGCGCTACCGGCGTTCTTCGACGAATTCCGCGTCCTTGAAAAATCGATGGCCGATGCGTCGGACGCGATCTCCGCCAACGCGGTCGCCACCACCAAAAACGGTGAAGCCATCGGGACATATGCGATCGTCATCCTGATCCTGACGGTGGCTCTCGCCGTCGGCGGTACCATCGCCTTCGTCGGGCTGGCCGTCCGGCGCGTCGTCCGCCCTATCGAAGGGCTCGCGGCGACAATGCTCGAACTTGGCGCCGGCAATCTCGCCGCCGAGGTGACGGGCGCGGACCGTCAGGATGAGCTTGGCGACATGGCTCAGGCAATGCTCGCCTTCCGCAACCAGCTGCAGGCGGCCGAGGCCTCGAAACAGGCGCAGGCCCAGCTCATCGTCGACAGCCTGGGCGAAGGGCTGACGGCGCTCGCCGACGGGGACCTGACGGCAGAGGTCGCCGCCGATCTGCAGGCGCCGTTCACGGCGCTAAAGGACAATTTCAACAGCGCCGTCGGCAGCCTGCGGTCGCTGATCGGATCCGTCACCGAAAGCGCCGCGACGATCCGGACCGGTTCGGACGAGATCGCCCATGCGAGCGAGGACCTGGCCCGACGTACCGAGAGCAACGCCGCGAGCCTCGAACAGACGTCGGCGTCGATCACGCAGATGAACCAGCGCCTGCAAGCCACGGCGAGCGGCGCCCGGCGCACTGTCGATCGGGCGGACGGCGCCATGAAGAGCGTCGCGAGCGGGCGCGACACGACCGACGAAGCGGTTCAGGCGATGACACGGGTCAGCGAAAGCGCCAAGGGGATCGACAGCGTGATCGAAGGCCTGGACAAGATCGCCTTCCAGACGCGCGTCCTTGCGATGAACGCGGCCGTCGAGGCGGGGCGCGCGGGAGAGGCAGGTCGTGGTTTTGCGGTTGTCGCCGATCTGGTCTCCGCGCTTGCAATGCGGGCCGAAGAAGAAGCAGGCCGCGCGCGCGACCAGTTAACGGCCACGCAGGCGGACATCGTCACGGCGGTCGAACGCGTCCAGGGCATCGATACAGCGCTGCTGAACATCTCGAACGACGTCGGCGAAGTGCACAAGTTGCTCGCCGACATTGCCACGGACAACCAGGCCCAGTCGACGGCGATCGACGAGATCAGCTCGGCGATCGGCGCGATGGACAAGGCAACGCAGCAAAATGCGGCGATGGTCGAGGAAACCTCGGCGGCGGCGCGCAGCCTCACCTCCGAAGTGGCGGCCTTGTCCCAGCGGGCGGCAAAGTTCCATACTGGCGGCTCCGTGCGCCTCCCCGCGGCGACGGCCACCGTTCCCAGCCCGAAAATCGCGGCCAGGGTGGCGATGCTTTCGCGCCCTGCAGTGCCGGCACCCGCGACGCCATGGCGAGCGACAGCTGGACGTCGTTCTGACGATCAGAAGACGAAATAGGTTGGCCTCAACGGGGAATTCCGTCGCGCAAACAGAATGTCTAGCTGGACGAGATGGTCTGAAACTCTGCTTTCGCCCGCGATGTCGAGCGGCACGAACCCCCGCTCGTCCATCGAGGCGACGACCTCCAGAAAGCCGGGCGCGCCGGTGTTATAGGGAAGCAGGGCCACTTCCAGCTGCACCACCGCGCATCGCGCGAGCGTCGCCTGTCCCCCGGCGAGAACGTGAAGTTCGGCGCCCTGCACGTCGATCTTCAGGAACAAAGATTGTCCCGGAAAATCATCGGCGACATCATCCAGCGTTCGGGTCGTCAGTTCGATTTCGGTTCGTGACGCGTTGCTCTGCTCGGAAAGAAGGGATGAGCCGGTTTCCATCTGGTAAAATGTGACGCGCTCTCCGGCGGTCCGGCTGAGGGGCGCGAGCACATAAGCCGCAAGCGGCAAGTCCCGGCACATCTTCTCCAGGATCTGTCCCTTGTCCGGATTGGCCTCTGCCATCAGGCACGGCACGACGCCGAACATCTTGCGCGCCATGCGCGTCCATTCGCCTTCGTACGCGCCCACATCGATGATTGCGTCCGGCGCGAATCCCTTGTCGACGAGGCGGCGATAGGCAGCCTGTTCCAGCTCGAAGTCCGAATCCTGACGAAAGGCACGCCCAAGGGCCTGTTTCAGCGAGGCAAGTTCCATGGATCGCTCACCTTTTCCCGACGCTACGTCAAAGGGGCGCTCGCCCCCGCAACGCGATCAATTCAGTGCAAAGCCCCTGTTATTGTTGCAACAGCATTGCACGCCGGCGGCACGGCCGCGACACTCCGGGGTCATGCGCCCTGACGAAAATAGTTCAGGGCGGCGCCGACCGACATCATGGGAAGGCCGGATTCCTGGACGCGCCGGATGACAGCCTCAAGATCGCCGACCTTGATGTCGAACTCGCCGCCGTCGTCGGTGACGCTATGCGAGAGAAAGATCAGCCAGGTGGGCCGCGCCGCCGCGCGCTGAAGCAGTACGGCGATCTTGTCCATGTCGAGCGTCGACGAGTATAGCTGCACGCTTTTCAGCAGAGACAGATCGACGTTGCGCCCATTGGCTGCGCATTGCACGCCGCGCATGGTCGAAAACCTCTTGCTCAACAGGCGCTTCACGGAAGGCCTTACGGCGCCATAGGGGTAGGCGAAGGTATCGGCCGGCGGCAATCCGATCGATTCGAAATAGCGGTCGTTGAGGGCGATGTCCTCACTGGCCATTGCCCGCGTACAGGTTTGATAATTCACGTGGTGGAATCCATGCGATCCGATTTCATGCCCGCGCGCCGCTAGATCCTGCAAATCTTGATCGCTGAAGAAGTCATTGTCGTCCGGCGCGAGCTTTCCACAGGCGTAGAAGGTCGCGGTTCCCGAAGCCGCTTCGATCAGGCGGGACCCGACGCGGCACGCCGACCGCGGCACGTCGTCGAACGTGAAACTGACGACGGATTTGCACGAACCAATATCCAAATTGCGTCTGGCCAGAAATCTGGAAGCCAGACGCTCAAGTCTACGCCTCATGCGCTGGCCCCCCATGTTGACGTATCCGCCTTTTAAGCCATGACCGGATACGGCTGTTGCCGAGAACGATACGGGCAATGCTTTTGACGACGTTGAGCGTTGTCCCTGCAACCCAACTCAAGACGCCTGCACCGCTTCGGGCATTGAAAATGACGAGTTCGTGACTTGGAACGGACACGATACCAAATCTTTCCTTGTAGCCAGTCAGGTCACCCCCGGTACCAAAGTCGAAGATGGTGCAACATTTGTTTAGGATCAGATCTTCGATCACATAGGCAAGCAGTGTCAATCCGGGCGATAGCTTTCCATATTCAACGAGAAAGCCCGGCGTTTCGTAATGGTACACACACCCGTTTATGAATCCGCGTGAAAAGGCGATGGGTTTCGTCCCGGAATAGAACAAGTGGCAGCGCAGGCGACCCTGCGCCGCGGCGGCATGGTACCGTGCCCGCGTGGCGGCATCGTTTTCCAGCCGTTGCCCCACGTGCCATTGGAAAGTCTGGCGACTAATTTCCTCTCCGACCGCAAGAAAATTGTCGACCTCGGCAGATGTGCTCACCGTTTCGATCCGCAGTTGCGGGTCTTTCTCGAGCCGGCGCCGATAGTAGCGAATCGACTTGCGCGTCGTCGAGCGCAGCTGGAGCAGATAGGCATCGAACGTCGGCGGCAGGTCGATCGTCCAGTGGTAAGCGGGCTTGCCCCCGGGGCGGAGGCGCAAATAGGGCCATGACAGGCTTGCCGCGGCAAGATCGATGGGCGACCCGATCGCCACCTCCCCAAGATCGGCGGCATCGATGCCGTCGGTGCGCATGACCTGATGCAGGATGGCTTGCCATTGGGCCGGCGCGACATCGTCCGGCGAGGGCGTACAGCCGATCAGCCGGACTGCCCGTATCTCGCGATCGAGGAGCGCGCGCTCGCCGATGGCGAAACGCTGAAGGTGCGGGCCGACGGCGAAAACGACCATGGCTTCCGGTCGCTCGCCGGGACCGCTCACAGCGATCAGCAAATGCCTTTTGCCGGCACATAATTCAGCGCGGAGATCGTGTGGGCCAGGGACATATCGTCGCGCGCGGGCGGTCAGCCGCTCCCAATCGGGCAGCCAGGGCGCCAACTGGTCCTCCGTCGTCACGGCGTGGACGGCAAGGCCGGGCTGAGTCGGCGCCCGAATGTTCAGGACACTTCGAGAATGTACAGAATGTACCATGTTCGAAGCCCCCCTTGGCCTGGCACCAGATATGCGACGTGCGCGTTCACCCTATCCCGGACAGAAACCATGCGATGCTTGAGCGCCGAAACGTCAGGCAACACCGCGCAGTCGATCGAATGTCGGCAGCACCCCCCGGTAATTGAACGCAATCCTAAAAATTCGTGGTCCGTCAACCAAATAGCGTCGCCACAGGCGCCTCGGGTCCTGAAGGAGCCGGTAAAGCCACTCGAGTCCGACGCGTTGCATCCAGGGGGGCGCACGCGATTGCGACTCGGCCAGAAAGGCGATCGCGGCGCCGACGCACAGCCCCATGCCGGTTGCGGTCCCGCGCTTGCGAATCAGCGAGGCCAGCACCTCTTGCTGCGGGGACCCCACGGCGAGAAACACGAAACGCGCCGACTGGCGCTCGACGAAGGCGGCTGCGTCCGCCATGGCCGCCGGGTCATCGCGGAGGCCCATCGGGGGGATGTGCTGAGCGAACGACACCGCCGGATATCTGCGTCGAAGCTCTTCCAGCTCCGCCAAGGTGCCCCCGACAATGGCAATGCGATCTCCGGCCCCAATCAGCGATTCAAACAAGGCGACGGTGAGGTCACTGCCGGGCAGCACGGCCAAGGACACCCCGCGCACGCGCGCCAGCAGTCCGATGATCCGGCTGTCGCAGAGCCGGGCGAAGGCGTCGCGATAAGCGAGTCCGAAACCGTCGCGCGAGTCCCCGGCGGATCGGTGAAGCCGAACGACATGGTCCACATTGGGCGTGACAATATAGGCAAAGGCCGCGGACGGGTCCCGCGCAGCCAATTCGCCCAAAAGGCGATCGCGTTCGAAATTGTCGAACGGCACGCCCGCGAACACCGGTCGTGATGCTGGCAATGGAGTATCCGTGCTGGTCATCTCGATCCACCTGCCCGCCCCCCTATTGGACTGGAAAGTCGTGCTGAGCCATGATAAAAAATATTCGACCAAGCGCGAAATATGCCCTGAATTGAGGCACTGTCGGCGCCCCAATTTGGGGCGAATTTTCAACGAAATGGTCATTGGTCGTGGCTATGCCTCGACTCACCGATGCGCTATGCTATCAGCAACGAGCAGGGAGTGCTCACTTGGGGAACAAGAGCGTTATGTCGCGTACGACACATTCCATTATCGGCGCCTGCATGTACATGCTGGCCCTGCTTCTTCCACATGCCGCTTTCGCCGAAACCTTGGCCTCCTACCGGATCAATCCGGGCGATGAGGTCGAAGTCTTCGTCTGGGGCGAAGACCGGCTGACGCGAACAGTGAAGATCCTGCCCGATGGCAGCTTTTCATTCCCGCTCGTCGGCCGCATCCTGGCGCAGGGGCGCTCGCCGTCGGAGCTCGAAGCCGTCATCGCCAAGGGGCTTGCACCGCAGTTCCGCGAACAGGTTCCGCAGGTCACCGTATCGGTCAAGACGCCGCTCGGCCTGCAATTCTCGGTCATCGGCAGAGTAAAGACGCCGGGCAGCTATGCTCCCGGCAAGTACATCAATGTCCTGGAAGCGATCAGCCTGGCGGGCGGCGCGACCGAATTTGCCGATGTCGCCAACGTCGTCATTCTGCGCAAGACCGACGACGGCTTGTCGGCGATCCATGTAAGGCTGACGGACGCGCTCAAGGGTAACCCCAGTTCGCGCGATCTGTCGGCGACCGGGCTGCCGACACTCGTCGGGGGCGACACGGTAGTTGTTCCATGAGGACGGTCTGTTTGCACCGATGGGTTGGCCTGGCAGTTGTGATGGGCGCCGCGGCGGCGCAGCCGGCCCAGGCCGAGACTGCCAGCGCGGTGCGTCTCGATCTCACTGCCGGCGGCGGCGTCGAAACCAATCCCTTTCTCACGAACGGTCAGAATCGTGAGAGCGGCTTCGTCGATGTCGAGGCGCGTCCCGTCGTCAAGCTGTCGGAAGACCGCGGGGAAACGACGCTCGAGGGCTATTATCGCCGCAAGGAATATCTGGCCCGCTATCGGGGCACCGACGGCTTCGGCTTCATCACCCGGTCGGCCTATCGCCCGGACGAGCGGACGCGCCTGACCAGCAGCATCGTGTACGACAACGCCATTCTCGACGCCCAGTCACTTTTCGGATCGGGCGTGGGCGGGTTCGAGACGACGACCACGGGCGTCACGCCCCAGCCGACGACGATCGGCACGACGGGCGTTCCCGCCGGCGACGTAGGTCTCATCGGATTGCGGCAGCGCCGCTCGCAGCTGCTGGCGGACGTCACCCTGTCGTTCAAGCCCGGGCAGCGCGACGACTGGTCGCTCGACTTTCAGGGCGTTCGGGCGGATTATCCCGGCGCGACGACGGTATCGAATTACAGCAGCTATGGGTTATCGGGTACCTATACCCGGTTGCTCAACGAGAAGAATTCGGTGGGTGTCACCGTCGGCGCCCAGGAAACCCGGTTCGACGGGTTCCTCGGTCCGGCCCGGGTCGTTTCGGCCCAGCTGGTTTACCAGATGCGCCTGCCGCGCAGCTGGAGCCTTAATTTGTCCGGAGGCGCGTCATTCCTGTCGGGTGACGGTGCTGCCGCTGTTGGACAATCGACGAGCGCCGTGTTCCAGGCCGAGCTCTGCTCGCGGGGCGAGCGGCTGCGCACCTGCTTTTCGGCGTCCCGAACGGTCGCCCCTTCCGGTGCCGACGGGATCGGCCCGATCCTCACCGCCCGGGTGCTGCTCGATTATCGTTTCAGCCGCCTCTCGAACCTCTCGATCGAGGGCAATCTGAGCAGCAACGATCGTACGACGATCTCCAACGTCAACCTGTCGGAGCGTTTCTACACCGTGAATGTGACCTACAACCGCGGCATATCCGAACGGCTGCAACTCGTTGCCGGTGCACGGTACGACCGGCGTGAGGGCGGCAATTCACAGGGCATTGGGGCGGGCAGCTTACGGGTTGGGATTGCTGTTGCGCTAGGGAAACTTCGGTGAGTGAAATGACTGACGATTCAGCCGGCCCAAGCGGCTTCGGCGGCTTTTTTTCGCACATGCCGCAAATCCTGTGGCAGCGGCGCCTGTTGATCATCGTGCCATTTGTCGTTCTCACGGCGGTGGGCGCGATCGCGGCCTTGCTGGTCGCGCCGGTCTACAGGTCGAGCGCAACGATCCTGGTCGAGCAGCAACAGATGCCGACCGAACTCGTCGGCAACGCCTATGCCGGCATGATCGAGCGGCGCATTGCGACGATCCAGCAGCAGCTGCTCAGCACGCCGCAGCTTATCGATGCGATCAAGAAATTCGATCTCTATCCCAACGAGCGCAAAAGCCGGTCGCTGGCGGATGTCGCCAACACGATGAGGTCGGCGATTGCCCTCACACCGGCACGTTCGGAATTCGTGCGCGACGACCGAAGCGACAGGAACGTCGCCTTCGAGTTCACGTTCGATTATACCGACCCCGTCAAGGCGCAGGCCGCTGCGCAGCATTTTGTCGACAGCCTGGTCCGCATGCAGAACACGTCGGCGGCCAGCCAGACCAGCGGCACGGCCGCGTTTCTGCAGCAGGACGTCGACCGGCTGGCTTCCCAGATTTCGGGCATCGAGGGCCAGATCGAAGCGATCAAGCGCGCCAATGGCATTACCCTGTCGAATGCGGGAACGATGCTCCTGCCCAGTGCCGTCGGATATGAAGGGCAGATTGCGTCCATCGAGCGGGAAAATGCCCAGCTCGAGGCAAAGCTCAGGTCGATGACCGGGGTGCTCGCTCGCAATCCCGAAGTGGACGCCGCCGCCGCCGCGCTCGCCTCAGCCGAAGCTGTCTACGCCGACAATCATCCGGACGTCCTGCGGGCCCGGCAGCGGCTGCAGCAGGCGCAGCAGAACGCGTCGCAGTCGATAGGTCCGTCGCGCGGCGAGGCCGATGCCATCCGCAGCCAGATCGCCGCCAACAACACGATGAAGCAATCGCTCGTCATGGCGCGCGGCGAAGAACAACGGCGCGCAGGCGCTGCAATGTCGGCCCAGTCGCGGGCGCCGCTCATTACGGAGCAGATCGCCCAGCTTCAGGCCCGGGCCGACCAGACGCGGCAGCTTTATCAGGCAGCCGCCACTAAATTGATGGATGCCCGCGCGGCAGTACGCATCGACGCCGAACAGAAGGGCGAGCGACTGACCGTCGTTGACAAGCCCGAGGTGCCGGATGCGCCCGTGAAACCGATGCGATTGATCATCCTGGGCGGCGGGTTGCTCCTGGGGCTGCTGCTGGGATTAGTCGCCGCCCTTGGTTACGAGCTGATCAGGCGCCCGATCAGAGGCGTGAGCGGTGTTCTGGCTGCGACCGGAACCGAGCCGCTGATCGTGATACCCTCGATGGAACGCTACACAAAGGCTCGCAAGTCGGCGTTCTCCTTCAGGTCGCAAAAGCTGAACGAAGCTTCCTGACGCCAAAGCGTGTCGTAGGGACGTACGGAGATAAACCTTGTGGTTGAATTAGCTGTTAAACAGGGCACGCCGCTGCCGACGCCGCCGACGTTGAGCATTGAAGTTCCGCATGTGAACACGGTGACTCTGCCCGAAGACGAGGAAATGGTCGTTGGCTTCAACAGCCTCGACGAGCGCTCGCGTCCGTTCAACCTCCTGCGCGGGCAGCTGCTCAAGCAGATCGGGTCGTCAGGCCATCGCGTCATTGCCGTGACTTCCGCGACGCCGCGTACCGGCAAGTCGTTCGTTTCCGTAAATCTCGCCGCGTCGCTGTCGCGGCTGGACAATCTCAATACGTACCTGTTCGACCTCGACCTGCGGCGGTCATCGGTGGCGAGCTACCTTGGCATTTACGGCGAGCAGGGCCTGATCGACTTCCTCGACGGT
Source organism: Sphingomonas sp. (assembly GCA_965249705.1). Lineage (GTDB taxonomy): Bacteria > Pseudomonadota > Alphaproteobacteria > Sphingomonadales > Sphingomonadaceae > Sphingomonas_O. The sequence continues at coordinate 35,835 of CBDFMO010000015.1, forward strand.
ACGATCGACTCGATCGACAATATGGCCTGGGGAGTCGAAGGCGAACGACTGACGATCTTCCCCTGCTTCCCGAAAAAGGTCCGCTCCGCCGAAGTGCTTGCCGGCACCCCGATCGACAAGCTGTTCGAGGCAATGCGCCATACGGAAAGTCCGGCAATCTGCATCTGCGATTTGCCGCCGGTGTTTGCTAACGATGATTCTGTCATAATTTCACAGAAGATCGACGGTTATATCCTCGTCATCGAGGATGGCGTCACCACCGCAAAACAGGTGCAGGACGCCAAGCGCTTGCTCGAGCCGGCCCGGTGCTTTGGCACTGTGTTGAACCGCTACATGGGAGGCGTCGGGGGCGACGCCTACGGCTATGGCTATGGCTCGGGCAGCTCATACTCGCAGTATTACAGTTGAGTTATGTAAATTATTTGTGAGTTTGAAGAAGATGACGCTCAACGAACGTAAAGCCAAGTCTTCCGACCATGTCGATCAGGATACGGTACCGTATCTAGACGTCTTTCCAAGCGCGCCGGTCTTTCGGAAGACGCGACCGCATCGTCTCCAGAACAGGAAGCCATCGCTGCTTTCTGCGCATATCGCGATTATACGCGTTCTGGAACCGGTCGTCGTCTTCCTCGTCGGCCTGGTCATGGTCCACGCCCTGCGTCACATCTTCATCCTCGGCGAAATCGATAACTACCTTCGCATGGTCGTGACTGCGACACTGTGTTTCGCGCTCAGTGCGGAGTTTCTGCGGTGCTACGATCCCGAAGCGAATTTCTCGCTCCGCCGTGGTTGGAGCCGGGTCGGCCTGGCATGGCTTTTCGTGGGGGTCTTCCTGCTGTTCTTTGCCTTTGTCGCCAAGGCTTCGGAAGATTTCTCCCGCAGCTGGACGATCCTATGGTTCCTGACCGAGCTGGTTTCGATCGGGCTCGTCCGGGTCGGCGTCACGCTGTGGCTGCGCCACCAGCGGGCAAATGGTGCCTTTGATCAACGTGTGGCAATTCTCGGGGCCGGCGCGCAGGGGCAGCAACTGGCCGTCTACATTGCCTCGCGGCACGACCTGACAATAGAACTCATGGGCTTTTTCGACGAACGCCCGCCATCGCGCCTGTCGACGACGACCTCGGGCTTGCCCCTACTCGGGCGTTTCGACGACCTGATCGAGCGCGTGCGTAACGACGAGATCGACCAGATCATCATCGCATTGCCCCTTTCGGCGACAAATCGGCTGCAAGCGCTCGTCGCCAAGCTTTCGCTATACCCGGTATCGATCCGGCTTTCGCCCGATCTGTCGGCGTTTGCGTTCCCCGAGCGGTCGACCGTCATGCTGGGGTCGGTCCCGGTCATGAATATCGTCGACTGCCCGATCACCGGCCTGACCCAGGTCACCAAGCGGGTCCAGGATATCGTTCTCAGCTCGGTGTTCCTGATCCTTGCGCTGCCGATCATGGCCATTGCCGCCATCGCGATCCTGATTTTCGACGGCCGCCCCATTCTCTTCTCGCAGGAGCGTGAGGGCTATAACCACAAGCGCTTCCTGATCTGGAAGTTTCGCACCATGGCGCGTGAAACCTGCCAAACCGACGCGATCGACCAGGCCCGGCGCGACGACCCGCGGATTACGCGCATCGGGCGATTCCTGCGCGCCACGAGCCTTGACGAGCTTCCCCAGCTTTACAATGTTTTGCGTGGAGACATGTCACTCGTCGGACCGCGTCCGCATGCACCGACGACTCGCGTCGGCGAGGAATATTTCCAGGAAGCGGTGAGCAATTACATCGCCCGCCACAAGGTGAAGCCAGGCCTTACGGGCTGGGCCCAGGTTTGCGGGTGGCGGGGCGAGACCGACACCAAGGAAAAATTGATCGGCAGGTTGCAGCACGATCTGCACTACATCGAAAATTATTCTTTGTTTTTCGATGTTTACATCTTGTTTCGGACGGCAGCGACAGTCCTGTTCGCAAAGAACGCCCACTAAACCCAGCCGTCGATACTCGGCCGGAGCAGGACGCCCAAAGTCCGCAATGCCGTGCGAGCGACGTTTTGTCGCCAAACCCCCCTGAATCTTGCTAACTTCCGCGCCGCACGATTGGTCGCATAGCACTTTATTAACCAAATCCGATCATCATGGGGCAACTCCAGACGTAGATGACTGGCTGCGTCGTATTTTGGGATCGCAAAATGAGCGACTTTACGCCTGCCACAGGAAGCCGGAAGGTCGCGTCCCGCGCATTCGTGCCTTTCGATCCGCTTGGCCGGGCAAGGTCTGCGTTCAGGTCCGTGCGGGCGCGGGCGGCCCGTTTCCAATTTCCGCCTTTCTCGCTGCGGCCGATGGTTGCCGGCTGCGCCGTCCTCGCACTGTGCGCGTGCGGGGGCAGCGACGCTGCGGTTGGCACTTCAGCCTCAACGGCACTGGTCTCGTCCGGTGCTGCCAGCGGATCGACGACGGCCACGACGGCTGCGGCCGCGACCACGGCGGCTGCGACGACAACGACCGCAACAACATCGTCGACTGTCACCAGCTCCTCGGTTGCAAGCGTCGAGCTTCCGGCAATCCCCAGCAATTTCGATATCAACACGGAACTGGTCGCGTCCTGGGGCACCGGCGCAATCCCGGAAACGGCTGCACCGGACACGGTCGGCGCCTTTCGCTTCATTTGCGCCCCCGGGCAGGTTCTGGCCGACGATCCGATCGTTTACCCCGGCCAGCCAGGGAAGTCGCACCTCCACCAGTTCTTCGGCAATACCGCCGCAAACGCCAACTCGACCTATGCGTCGCTGCGTACGACCGGGGACTCTACCTGCACGTCGAAGCTCAACAGGTCCGCTTATTGGGTTCCGGCGATGCTGAACGGCAAGGGGCAGGTCGTTCGGCCCGACTATATCAGTATCTATTACAAGCGTTATCCGGCCAATTCGCCCGAGTGCACGCGCCAGGGGATCGGCTGCGTGCCAGTGCCGCGTGGCCTGCGTTTCATCTTTGGCTACAACATGCTGAACAATCAGGCGCCGCCAACGGGTGAATTATTCTACAACTGCCAGGGCGCCGGCGCCGTTTCCGGCAATTATGGAACCATGGGCGAGGCCGCCGCCAACTGCCCTGTCGGTGCACAATTCGGTGCCATCATTGCCGCCCCCAATTGCTGGGACGGGCGCAACCTCGACAGTGCCGACCACCGTTCGCACGTTGCCTATGCCAGCTATGGCGACTGGGGCTATCTGAAATGCCCGGCGACTCATCCCTATGTGATCCCGACATTCCAGCTGGGCGCCTGGTATACCACGGACAGCGACCTCAACCGTTCCGGCGGCAGTTCCTTGAGCGGCTGGCACTTTGCCTCGGACGAGATGGTGAGCGGCGCAAAGCCGGGTTCTACCTTCCACGCCGACTGGTGGGGCGCGTGGGATGACAGCGTCCTGCAGATGTGGACGGACAATTGCATCAATAAGCTGCTCAACTGCTCGGGCGGCGACCTCGGCAACGGACGACAGATGAAGGCCTATGAGGGCTTTACCTGGACGGCCACGCCACGGCTGGTGCCTGTCCCGAAATAGCTGTCGCCGCCGCTTGCGGCGGTAGGCAGCGCACGTTAATTCACCACTCAGGCAACAGGGGCATCCAGATGCTGCAGCCGGATGCGTCGTCCATCATTGCACTCGCCAAGCGCTATATCGAAGCGTCCGACCACCCTGACCTTCAAGTGTACCGCCGCGATCTCGGCAGCAAGCTGCCGTTCGATATCTGGCAGTGGCGGCTCAGCGAATTCGTGCGGCTCGGCGGCTTCGGCGGCGGCGACATTCTAGACGTGGGCTGCGGTTTCGGCTGGGACGCGGTTGGCCTGTCGCTGATCGGAAACTGCCGGGTGACCGCGATCGACGTGCTCCCCTCCATGGTCGAAGCGATGACGGAGTGCCTGAGCGCGATCCGTGACGAGCCCGGCGTCGACGTGCGGCCCCTCTGCGGGGACATTTGCACGATAGACCTGCCTGCCGACTCGTTCGACGGCATGTTCTCGTCAGAGGCCGTCGAACATGTCCATGATCTCGACCTCATGTTCGCACGCGCCTGGACATTGCTTCGCCCGGGCGGCCGCTTGCTGATCGCGAACGACAGCAATGCGCTGAACCCGGAAACATACGCCCATACCGTCGCCATGTGGGCCGAGCGCGACACATCGCAGGAACATGCCGACTGGCTGCGCACGGAGATCCGCCCGATCGAACACGCGGCTGCCGAACCCTATGCGGTGATGCGGCGCCGCATCATCGATCAACAACCATTGGCCCTTGACGACGCCGCCCGCTCTGCCCTGACGGCCGCCACGGCCGGCATGACGCGGGCCGAGATCGCGACGGCCTGTGCAAAATTCGTAGCCGACCGCCAGCTGCCGGTGCCGCCCAGGCTGCGATGGTGCCGCAACCCCGAAACCGGCGAATATGCCGAGCGGCTGCTCGACCCCTTCGAGCTGATGGACAGTTTGCGCCGCCACGGATTTTCGGTGTCACTCAGGCACCTATTCCGCAAGCCGCCGCTCAGCTGGGCGAACGGCGTCGGTTTCGCGCCCGCGAATCGCGCCCTGTTCCGCTTACGCCCGCAGTTCGTCCTTCTCGCCCGGAAGACCTAGGCGGCGGGTTCAGGCTGCACGGGAACGAGCGATCCCGCCGGCGGTGCCGGTTCTGGCGGGCGGACCATGCGTTTCGCCGGCACCCGCGCCCCTCCGAGGCCCGCGATCAATCCGGTCGCGATCGCCAGCAGATATTGCGCCGGGAACATGATGAGGATCCACTCGAACAGCGAATGGACGACGACGAGCACGATCGCGACCGCTAGGCCGAGAAGGATCTCGTCGTTCGCCGAACCCCTGCGCCTGAAATACATGGTCAGCGCATAAGCCGCCGGCCAGAGGAGGGTAAGCCCGAAGGCGATAGACCCCAGCACGCCAAGTTCAGCTGCCATGAGCAGAAAGATATTGTGCACATTGGCGCTACGACTGCCGAAGGTCGGCTCGATGCCCGCCCGTTCCGCATAGCCGCGGGTGTTGACGACCAGCACATATTGATTGGCGCCGACGCCCAGCGGGTGCTCGGCAATGATCATCCTGGCCGCACGCTCGAAGGCGGCCCGTTCGTCGTAATCTTCCGAAAGCGGCGCCTGTTCGAACCGGTTCTTCAGCGAATTGGCGGCAAATGGCGCTGCAACGAACAGCGCGGCGATCCCGATGCCGGCCACCATCATCTTCCGCTTGGTGGGTTTGGCGAAGAGCGAGACTGCCAATGTCGCGAGATAACCGGGCGCGGCAAGCCCGATGGTCGCCCGCGAAGCTGTCAGCACGACGGCCGCAGCACCGGCAAGCGGACCCAGAGCCCCGGCAAGGCTTCGCCGCCCCGACAGCAACACGGCGAGCGCGGGGAAGACGACGAAATGCGACATGAGCCCGAGCAGGTTCTGGTGGCCGAGGCTCCCGCCAGTCTGGAAGGCACCGCCGAACGATGCACGCATCGCCACGACAGTCTGGTAGCACAGCCCCGCAACCATACCGTTGATCACCGCCTGCGCCGCCCGTTCGTCGCGACAAACCGATGCGACGGCGGCCACGACCATGATCATCCGCATGAACTGCCAGACCGGGAAGAATGCGGCCAGGGTCACTTCTGCCTGGACCGACGACAACACCAGCATGACCAAGAAAAAGAACAGCGGAACTTTGAAGGGCAGGATCCGCGCTCGTGCGGGAACGCTCAGCAACATGGCGAGCGCCAGCGCATCCAGCAGCGAAATCTCGATGCCCTTGGCATAGCCGGGCCACATCGGCCATGACACGGGGGCCACGTACAAGTGCCAGGGGGTGGTGACGAAGGGCAGAAATCCTATGGCCGCCCAAACCCATGGCGCTATGCGCGCGTCCGCTCGCATCCACTGGACCATGAAAGGCACCAGTCCTGCGAGAAAGAGAAGGAATATCCACTTCATCGTCGATGGCCACCTTAAGGGTTAGACGAGCGCCGTGACCAGCGCCAAAACTGCGACAAGTGCGACCAGGATGATCGCTTCGCGCAACCCGAATGAAAAACGGGCCGCGACGGGTGTTGAGCTTTCGCTATCCGGTTCGATCGGTGGCGTGTTCATGATAGGTCCAGCCGTCTCGAATCGGGGGTGGCGACATGACGCCGCCGCATGTCCAGCCGCTTCCCCGCTTCCTGGATCGGCCCCTCGAAATATCTGGTCGACAGGTGCGCGAGCAGGAAGGTGAGCGCGAGCAACAACGGGCGCTTGGCATATTTTTCGACGATTGTCCCGGTGCCGATCCAGGTTCCCGCGAAGATACCGTGAATCACATATAGCGCGTACGACACCTCGGCGACGTAACGCACCGGCGGTGCCGTAAACAGGCGCTGCAATGCCGCCGACCTGGCATGGAGCGACAGGCCGATCATCGTCGCGGCGAGGTAGCCACGGGCATAATTCAGCGGCCCCGTCCGTTCATCGGCAGAGGCGACGAGCAAGATGAGCAGCAGCAAGACCAGAAGCCAGGGCAAACGCCCCCGCCACACCGTCACGCCCAGCCGCGCATGGACCAGGGCAAGCGTCGCGCCGGCAAGGATTTCATCGATGCGCAGCCAGGTCACCGGGCTGTTGAGTGCGCCATTCTCGATCCTGAGCACAGTGATGACCACGCACAGCAGCGGCAGCAGAAGCAACGCGCGCTGATTCCCGACCAGCACGAGGAACGCTACGAAGAGGTAGAAATGCACTTCGACGCCGAGGCTCCAGAGGTGCATGCCACCGAGGAATAAAGTCTGCGGCGGCAGGTTGGCGACAAAAACCAGGTTGTACGGCAGCTTCCATGCTTCGGCCGGGTAAAGGAGCGCGAGCACCACGACCCCGGCCCACGCAAGCGGCACGATCCGGAAAACGCGCCGGATCAGGAAGCTGACAACATCGCTGTTCTTCAGCAAAATCGTGGTGACGAGGAAGCCCGACAGCGCAAAGAAGATCGCCATACCGGTCGTGGCGACAGCACCGTTCATCGCCCAGGATTTCGGACCCATCGGGAACAAGTGACCCAGCAGCACAAAGGTGATGCTCAGCGCACGCCAGCCGTCGAGAGCGGGAAAGCGCGAAAGCTGTTCACCGGGCGCCTTAGTCATGACACGGCTCCGGCGAAGCGCTCGCGAAGCGGGATCACGGCCCTGGCAATGTCGAAGACATCCCGGACCTTGGCCTGCCCGGCGCAGGCAAGACGTTCACGAAGCAGCGCGTCGGAAAGCAGCATTGTCATCTTCGACTGAAGATCGTCCCAGTCGGACGGACGGAACAAGAGCCCGTCGACGCCGTCGGTCACGAGTTCCGGCACGCCGGCGACCTGACTTGAAATCACGGGCACGCCGATCGCCATCGCTTCCATAAGCACGACCGGCAGGCCTTCCATGAAGCTCGGAACGACGAGCAGGTCCGACGCCGCGATCCGTTCGAGCGTCGCTGTTTCGTCGAGCCGGCCAGCAAAGTCCACGGCTGCTGCAAGGCCGAGGGATTTGCAAAGGTCATGGACGGCGGCCTGATCCGGGCCGTCCCCCACCAGCGTGAGTCGCGCCTCCGGATGCACGCGGCGCACCGCAGCAAAGGCTTCGAGCAGACCGAGCTGGCCCTTTTCGGCCGAGAGGCGCCCGACGCAGATGATGCGCTGCCCCTTGTTGGGTGCCGCTTCGGGCAGGGCGGCGAGGTCGAGCCCGCACCGCGCGATGAACAGCTTGTGCCAATGTTCCGGCCTGGTGACACGCATGGCCTGGGCGCGCCCGAACCAGGAAACGCAGGCAACGAAATCGGCAAGGGCAATTTTCTCACCGAGCAACAGTCCCGCCGGATAGTCCGTTTCGGAGATGCCGTGGAGCGTCAGGCTCCACGGCAGACCCAGAAAGCGAGTGGCGAGCAGTCCCACGCTGGCTGCCGCATTGGCGAAGTGACTGTGGAGGTGTCGCGCCTGCTGCCGTTCCATCTCCCGCGCGACCAGGATCGCTTCGACGAAATAGAAGATTGCCCAAAGGAACGCGCGCATCCCGGGCACGCGATGACGGAGCGCAAGCCGGAACGTCGAGAGATAGCGAAGCGGGTGGCGGCCCGCGGCGCGCAGGTGCACGCCGATCAAGGTAAAGGGCGACGCGGGTAGCACATAGCTGGTCGATTCGAACGCGACACGATCCGCGCCGGACGTGCGCTCGCCCGGCGAGGGTCGCCGAACACTGATGGTGGCGATGTCGACACCATCGGCACGCAGCTGCGCAATCTCACGCCGGATGAACGTGTGCGACGCGGCCGGATATTGGCTGATGAGATACGCGACCCGCATCATTTATAGTACACGTTCGACCGGGCACTGCCGGCAAGGGCGCTGCGCGCAAACCGCAAAATGCCCCAGGCTTCGGCGAATTTGCCCACGATATTGAGCACGGCACTGGCCCAGGCCAGCCGGGCCGGAAGCGGGGATCTGAGCGCCATCCGGACGATTTGCAGCGCGTAGATCGCGAGCAACACCAGCGGCGCGGCGAGGAAGAACGGCGTTGCCACGATGGCGGCAATGGGAAGCATGACCGCCCAAAACAGGGCCCGGGCCACATTGCGCCCGTAAAGTACGATGGGGCGCGATCGTGTGACCCACCAGATCTGCGCATAGCCGATGCCGCACCGGACGGCGCGGCGCCACCATTGGGCGAACCGCAGGATCGCGGCATCATGCACGGTCATGGGCGCATCCAGCCGGGCGATACGCCAGCCCCTGGTCCGCAGGCGCGCGCACAACTCGGGCTCTTCGCCCGCGACCAGCGCCGGGTCGAAGCCCCCCACCTCGTCATAGGCGGCGCGCCGGAAAAGCGCATCGCCGCCGCAGGCCTCGGCGTCGCCGACCGGCGTGTCCCATTCGATGTCGATCAAGGCGTTGTACACGGACGTTTCGGGCGCAATTTCCCGACGGCGGCCGCAGACGGCGGCGAGCTCGGGGCGTGCATGCATGGCGGCAAGGGCCTCGGGAAGCCATGACGGATCGATCGTGCAATCGCCATCGACGAATTGCACGAACTCGAGCGCCGGATCGGCGTGGCACAGCGCCAGATACCCGGCCTGGCGCGCACGCGCAGCCGAAAACGGGAGCGTCATGTCGAGTTCGACGATGGACGCACCGGCCTGCCGTGCCGCCGCCACGCTGCCGTCGGTGGACGCCGAATCGACATAGACGACGGGCACGCCGTCGGGCGTCGAAGCCAGCGCCGCGATGAGCCGCGCGCCCTCGTTGCGCCCGATCAGGACGATGCCGACCGTCAACTTACGGCCCCGAAAAGCCAAGGGCGCAGCAACATCCATAGGCCGTGAAACCCCGTCCCGATACCGACAGACCAGAGGATGATGCGCCACAGGACGATCATTCCGAACATGGCCAGGGTGATCAAGGCGTCCTGCCGCAGAAAGGAAAGATGCTCGTGCTTCTGGGAGCGCCACAGCGGTAGATAGCGCACGGCGTCGGCACTCGCGACGGCGACGACCGCCCCGCCAATGCCGAAGAAGCGGATGCCGAGAGGGATCATCACCAGAAGCCAGATGAATTTGGTGACGTTGGCGACCGCCGAGTGCACCGGTCGGCCAATGCCCAGGAGAACCGATTCATTGATCGTGCAGAGGATCGCAAACCATACGCCCGCCGCCAGGATGGGGAGCATCAACGCCGCCTGGTGATAGCGTGCGTCGTACATGACCCTCACGATCACGTCGGACAGGGCAACGAACATCGACACGCCGACTGCCACGGCAAACAAGGTCTGGGTACGGACCCGGAAGAGACGGTTGCGCAGTTCGGCGCGTGGCAGGTTCGACGCCGCGACCATCGGAAAGATGATCATCGAGCCGATCTTGAGCATCAATTGGCTCACGACTTCGGCCAGTTGGCGCGCGATGCCATAGGTTCCGATGACCGCAAGCGGAAAGGCCGACGCCAGATAGAGGCGGTCGAAACTGGTTGCGAGAAAATAGACCCCGGAGGACAGAAAGATCCATTTGCTCAGCTGGAGCATCTGTTTGACATAGTCGGGCTGGAGCATGAACCGGTGTCGCGTCCCCGGGATCAGGCAATAGCTGCCGATCAGCAGGATCGCGGTGGAGGCAATGCCGCCATAGATCAGCGCCCAGATCGACGGGATCAGCAGAGCAAAGGTGACATGGGCGACCAGGCTGCCCAAAGCCGCCGTCGTTTCAAAAATGCTGAGCGTTTTGACCGCCAGCCGCTTCTGCAACAAAAAGCGCGTCGTCGATTCGAGCCCGGCAAACAGCACCAGGATCGCCATCATGGGCATCACGGTCAGCAGCACGGGATTTTTGTAAAGCCACGCGACGGGATAGGCGGCGAGCGCAAACAGCGACGCCAGGATCAGTCCGCGAATGGCCTGCATCGACCAGGCGGTATCGACGAAATCGGGATCTGCCCCGTTCCGGTTGCTGACGATGTTCTGGCCGACGCCAAGGTCCGAAAGCAGCTCGATGCCCGTCCGCAGCGTGTTGACGATAACCATGACGCCGAACAGTTCGGGCGCGAGCAGGCGCGCAAGGACGACATTGGTGGAAAGACGCAGGAACTGCGACGCGGCATAGGAGCCTGTCGTCCAGCCGACGCGCTGCACGGACGTGCTCGCCAATATTTTTCGGGCTCGCGCGATCAACGGTTTTCGTCGCCGCAAGTTCTAGGGAAATTAAGGGGCGCACTGTATGCGGCCACCGTGCGTGCAATCGTTGGTAGGAGCACCAGTTTGAGAATCCTTTTCGCGCTTCCCGGCTTTCACCGCTACGATCGGGGTGCCGAAACCGCGCTTATCGCACTGGCGAGCGAACTGGCAGAATTTGGTGACGATGTCACCTTGATTGGGTCGGGCGAGTCCCGCCAAGGGACGCCCTACCGCTATGTGCGCGCACGCGCCGTGAGACGGGAACGCTTTGAATCCCTGCCCTCGCTGCCGGTGCTCCGCGACGAGACGAAATATGAGGAAGCAAGCTTCGCGCTGCCGCTATGGCACGCCTATAGGCCGCAAGATTATGACGTGACGGTCAGCTGCTCGTTTCCGTTCGTCAACTGGGTGCTGCGCGCGAAGCGCCATCGGTCGGTGCGTCCGCCGCATGTATTCGTCACGCAAAACGGCGACTGGCCGGCCATCTCGACCAAATCCGAATATCGCACCTTCGGCTGCGAGGGGCTGGTTTGCACCAACCCCGATTATTTTGCGCGAAACGAAGCGCGCTGGACGAGCGTGCTGATTCCCAATGGCGTCGACACGACGCGATTTTCGCCCGGTGAAGGCACCCGTCCGCGATTTGGCCTCCCCGCCGACGCGCAAGTCGTCCTGATGGTCAGCGCTCTCATCGCCTCAAAGCGCGTCGCCGATGGCGTACGCGCTGTAGCTCGCATTCCCGCCGCGCACCTGGTCGTGGCCGGCGACGGGCCCTTGCGCGGCGAAATCGATGCGCTCGCCAACCAGGTCATGCCCGGGCGGTTTCACCGTGTCTCGCTTCCGGCATCGGACATGCCCCTGCTCTACCGGTCGGCGGATGTTTTTCTGCACCTGTCGAAAGCGGAATCCTTCGGCAATGTCTTCATCGAGGCGATGGCATCGGGACTGCCGATCGTGGCGCACGACGATGCCCGCGTCCGCTGGATCGTGGGCGACGCCGAACATCTGTCCGAGAGCGAGGACGCCGACCAGCTCGACACGGCGCTGCGCGCCGCCCTTGCCGAAGGAGCCCGCCTGCGCGAGTCGCGGCTGGCACGCGCAAGCCGCTTTGCCTGGAAAAAGATCGCGGGCGATTACCGCACTTTTCTCGAGAGCGTTACGCGTCGTGCGCGCGAGCAAGGGCTGTCGAGCTGAAATAGTCGATGACGTGCCGCAGGCCTTCGCGCAATTGGACCGACGGCTCCCACCCGAGCTTGGTCTTGGCAAGGGTGATGTCCGGGCGGCGCTGCATCGGATCGTCCTGGGGCAAGGGCTTAGCGACGATGGTTGACGTCGAGCCGGTGAGCTCGATCACCAGCTCGGCAAGCTGACGGATCGTGAATTCGTTCGGATTGCCCAGATTTACGGGCCCCGTGAAGCCGGCTTCGGTCTCCATCAGCCGCAGAAATCCCTCGACCAGATCCGTCACGAAGCAGAAGCTGCGCGTCTGGCTGCCGTCGCCGTAGATCGTGATCGGTTCGCCCTGCAGTGCCTGGATGATGAAATTGGAAACGACCCGGCCATCGGCGGGATGCATGCGGGGCCCGTAGGTATTGAAGATGCGCGCCACCTTGATATCGAGTCCGTGCTGGCGGTGGTAATCGAAGAACAGCGTTTCCGCGCACCGTTTGCCTTCGTCGTAGCACGACCTGATGCCGATGGGGTTCACATTGCCCCAATAGCTTTCCGTTTGCGGGTGCTGCGACGGGTCGCCGTACACCTCGCTGGTCGACGCCTGGAAGATCCGGCATTTGAGGCGCTTGGCCAGGCCCAGCATGTTGATCGCGCCATGCACCGAGACCTTGGTGGTCTGCACCGGATCGTGCTGGTAATGGATCGGCGAGGCGGGACACGCGAGATTGTAGATTTCGTCGACCTCGACAAACAGCGGGAAGCAGATGTCGTGGCGCATGAATTCGAAGCGCGGATTGTTGTGGAGGTGCGCTATGTTCGCCTTCGACCCCGTAAAGAGATTGTCGACGCACAAGACGTCATGCCCCTGATCGAGGAGCCGGTCGATCAAATGCGATCCAACGAAGCCGGCCCCACCTGTCACCAAAATGCGCTTTTGCGAAAAATAGGTACGCGCCATTACTTATCGTTCCCCCTTCGAACCGGTCATCGCGACCTCGCCGCGAGCCATTTCCGGTTCAATTGTGTGAATTGCCTTATCTGCCCGTCCGGAGCCACTTCGTCTTTTTGCCGAACAGGGCGCCGAGATACATCGGAATTTTCCAGAGAATATATTGCGGCATAGCAAGTGCTGCCGCAGGAGCAAGATACGGCCGACCGACATGTCGCCATGCCGCAAGGACGGCCCCGCCCAGCGTGAGCCCCGCGACAATCTGCACGATCAGCAATCCGGAAAAGCCCCACCCGAGCCATACGGCCAGCGCAACCACACCCATCAGAAGGTTGAGCAGAACGAGCAGGCTGAAAGGCGGTACGAGCAGGCTGAGCGCTTGCCAGAGCGCGCGCGGATCCGCTTGGCGCAGTGCCCGGCCGAGATTGGGGAGTCCATGGCGCACCGAGGTCGCGAGAAAACCGCGTTCCCAGCGGGTGCGCTGCTTGAGCGTGCCCCCCGTCGTGCTTGCCGGACTCATTACCGAAGCCTCGATCGCCAGAAGCGGGGCGCGCCCGCGGGCCGCGAAATCGAGCCCGAGCGCGAGATCCTCGACGACATTGTCCGTCGCCAGCGGAGCCTGCTCGAACAAGGGCCAGGGAAAGGCCATGCCGGTCCCCGTCAGCAGCGCGCCACCGGCTACCCGCTGCAGCCCCGCATTGCGCAGCCGGTTCTTCACGGCAAAGGCAAAATTCGACATTTGGACGAGCGGAGGCGCTGCCAGATCGGGAACGAGCAACGAAACCGCCTGGACCGCGCGATCGAGGCGTGCGGCCGCCCGGACGATATGGGCAAGCGATGCCGCATCGATGCGACAGTCAGCGTCGATGACGACCACGACCCGCGGAGGCGCGTCGCGCAAGGCGTCGCGCGCACGGGCCAGGGCGAATCCTTTTCCCACATGGACCGCGTCCCTGCGCTCCACGACGTCCGCGCCAGCGCTGCGCGCGATGTCAGCCGTCGCGTCCGAGCAATTGTCGGCGACGACAAGGATACGAACGTCCCGTCCCCCGCTGTCCTTCAGGGCCGCGACGGTCTCACCGATGACCGCGGCTTCGTTGTTCGCCGGAACGACGATCGCCACTTCGACGTCGCCGGCACTTTCGAGGCGAAGGGGCCTAGCGCCCAGTCCCGCAAGGATTTCGGTCACGAAGACGCCATCCAGGATCAGCAGGATCACGGATATCAAGCCGATAATCGGGAAAAGGACAACTTCCATCAGCCGGCCAGCGGTGCGCGCTGGAGGTCGATCAGCAGGGCGCGCGACAGACACGACCGACGGTCGCGGTCCGGATATACGCGACAGTCCCACTGGCTCGTTTCCCGATGGAGGCCGTCGTCGCGTTCATAGCTGAACGAAAGGCTGTCGCGCTGGTCGGCCGTCATCTTCGCAGAAGCGGCAACGCGCGACGGATCGACCCACCCGAAATAGGAACACCGCTTGAACCGGGCACAGGCTTCGCGCGCTGCCGGCAACAGGCTGTCTGCCGACGCGCTCGGCGGCAAGGCCACACGGAACGACTGGCTGGCGGGCCCAGCCATCGCGCCGGGAGATGAAAGGGTCGGACCGGCCGGGGCGATTGCTGCCACGTCGGCAGGCATGGTCAGGGACGGGACAGCGGCGACGGCATTGACGAGGTGCGCGGGCGAGAGCGAAGCGAGCTGCCCCATGCTCGTCTCGGCCCTGGCATAGGGCTGCCTGAAGGCGCCTACCGTGCCCCAACCGCCTTTCCATCGATAGAAGATGTGAAGACCAACCTGCGCGATCTTGTCCATGCTCGCCTGCCAGATCGGGACCACATAGTTCGCATGGTAATGGGTAGCGGTCCCAACCTCAGGCTCGACCCGTCCCTGCAGGGCCTGAGCCGCGACCTGCCGGGCCATCTTCCAGCCGCCGGGGCTGGGGACGCGGGCAAGCGAGCCGTCGCATGTGAACGTGAACTGGCAGCCGGTGGGGCGGTCCGACCCCTGGAAGACAACGCCGCACACCGTGTTCGGAAACGCCGGGTGCCGCACCCGGTTCAGGACAACCTGCGCCACGGCACGTTCGCCGGTCAGGCCCTCGCCCGCCGCCTCGTAATATACGGCGGCGGCCAGGCAGGTGAGCGCGCGCTCGCCATCCTCGCCGGACGGGCCGCTGAACGGTCGGGCCGGCGCGCCGACCGGCGCCGTGAACGGCATGGCGACATTGATCGCGGCCGCATCTTCGGCGGTGATGTCGCGAACTTCCAGTGGCTGCACCACGGGCGGCGGTTTGGCGAGGTCGCGCGGGGCCGCCGATGCGGGTGCAAGGCGGGGTTCACGCATTTGACCGCACGACGTGATCTGCATGACCACGATCGCGATTATCAGCGATGTCCGCGATGTTATGGCCCCGATCATGCGGCGCGCGATACACGAAGAGGCCCGGCCAAAAAAGGATGCTGAACCGATGCAAAATCAAACTTGCGTCTTGAATTGGGTCAGCAAAACCGCTCGACGATGGGCCGAAAGCTGGGCATTGGCGGCGCATTCGATCGCTGGAACCTGACCAATGGCCAAGACGAAAGTTGCAATCGCCGGCCTCGGAGCCGCGGCGCGGAAGATACATATCCCCGCGATCAAGCGACTTGACCAGGTCGAACTTGTCGGTGCCTTCGATACCGCCGCCGATGCAACGCTGCCCGGGGTGAAATGCTATGCCTCGGTCGACGCGATGCTTGCGGAATCGCAGCCCGATCTCTTGATCGTCGCAACGCCGCCACAGTCGCATCTTGAGCTGGTGCGGCAGGGCCTGGCGCACGGCGTCCATGTCTTCTGCGAAAAGCCGTTGGCAAATTCATTGGAAGAAGCGGACGAGATGATTGCCCTTGCCGCCGCGGCCGGGCGTGAGGTGATCGTGAACAGCGAGTTCCCCTTCATGGCGATCCATCGCGCGGCCAAGGCGGCCCTCGACGAGCCGGGCGTCGGAAGATTGATGTTCGTCGAGATGCGCCAGTCGTTCGTCACGACGGAGGAAACCGAAGCCGGGTGGCGCGGGGCCGAGCTACAGCGGACGTTCAAGGAATTCGGCACGCATGTCATCGACCTGGCAACATCCTTTTTCGGAGAGCCGCCCGAGGCCATCCGGGCGTCGATGCCGCGGCCTGCGGGATCAGGCACGCCGGACCTCCTGAACCTCGTCGAACTGTCGTTCAGCCGCGAACGCGTCGCGCACATCGTCCTCAATCGTTATGCCCGCGGCCAGCACCGCTATCTCGACATTGCGCTGAATGCCGAAAATTCGACCATCGAAACCAGCATCGGCGGAAAGCTGAGCGCGAGCGCAGGCCTGCGCACCTCGACGCGGCGTCCTTTCGTTGAAGTCGATTTTGCGCTTGGCGGCCGGGCGCGCGCCTATCGCGGCGAACGGTTCAAGTCACTCGCGACATCGCCGCTCGACCTCTTCGCCGAGGGCACCGCGACGTTGCTGAACGAGACGATAACCGCATTGAAGGCTGGCCGGACCCCGCCCAATAATCTGACGGCCGCCCGTCGGACACTTGCAGCCGTTTATGCCGCTTATGACAGCGCCGCCGATGGCCAGCCGCGACAGCTTGCCTGAACTCTCGCTCGCCATTGCGGTTTATGGCGGCGGGGGTACGCATGCCTATGAAGATTGGCTCGACTCGCTCGACGAAGCGTCGCTCCGTCGCATCGAGCTGATCTTTGCGTCCAGCGCGCCGCTATCGTTCCGCGCTCCGCCCGGTGTGGCCGTCTGCCTGATCGAGCGTCCCGGGGAGACGCCGGTCCGGTTGTGGGGCGCAGCGGTCGCGGCGGCGCGAGGCCGGCATGTCTGCGTGCTCGACGCGCATGCCGCGCCGGCAGCCGGCTGGCTGGAGGCGATCCTCGAGGCGGTGCAGGGCAGCGGCGACCGCTTCTGGGGGCCGGTCGTGTGCGACTATGCCGCCGGCGATCGCCGCATGATCGGCTATCTGACCGAATATGTGCAGTTCCATCCGCCGATCGCGGACACCCTGCGTGAGATTCCCGGCAACAATCTCGTCATCCCCAACCCGGGCGAGGCGGCATATGAGGACCTTCTGACGAAAGGGTTCAGCAAGACCGCAATGCTGGAAAGCTGGGCCCGCGATCCGGACAGCTGGCCGGTTCGCGTGGACGGGGCCCGAGTCACGCATCGACGCGCGCTGGACCGGGCGGCCTATGTCGTGAGGCGGTATCGCCATGGGCGGAGCTATGGCGGAAATCGCGCCACGCGCGCGGGCCTGGCAAAACGGCTGCGGCTGGCGGCCCCCCTGGTTGCGCTTCCGGTGGTGCGCGTTGGCCGGATCGGCATGCATGCGCGCGCGACCCGGTTTCTGTTTGGGGCCTTCGTCCGCCATCTGCCCAGCATCCTAGCCGCCGAAACTGCATGGTCGCTCGGCGAATTTGCCGGGACGCTGTTTGGTGCGGGCTCGGCCACGGACCGGCTCGATTGATGCCGGCACGGACAGCCGTGTGGCGCAACTTTTGGCGACTGGCCGCGATTGTCGCGCTGGGGGCCGGTCTGTTGACAATCTATGCCTGGGCCGAAGCGCGCCGCATGCCTGTCGTGCGCACTGCCAGGATCGCAATGGCCGACTGGCCGCCATCAACGCCGCCGCTCCGCGTCGTGCTGATGAGCGACATCCACCTCGAGAACGAGACGATGGACGAAGGGCGGCTGCGCCGCATCGTCGAGATCGTCAATCGCCAGGCGCCGGAACTGGTGCTGATCGCCGGCGATTTCATCGCAGGTCACGAGCACGGCAGCGCGGCGCATATAGCGCCGCAACTGACGCGGGCCCTGGGGGGCCTGAAAGCGCGGCTTGGCACGGTGGCGGTGCTGGGCAACCATGATCTTTGGACCGGGCCCTCCGATGTGGCTTCAGCGCTCGGGCGCGCCGGCATCGTGACCCTGAACAACGCGGCCATCGTTCGGGGACCGGTCCGGATCGCGGGCATCGCAGACGCCTACACCGGCAGCGCCGACATCGGCGGCACCTTTGCACGGGTCGCACGGCTTAAGGGAGCGCTCCTCGTCCTCACCCATGCGCCCGATGTGTCCGAACATCTTCCGCACGGCGATTACCCGGTATTCGCCGGCCATACCCATTGCGGACAAATCGTCCTGCCGCTCATCGGCCCCCCCTACACCGTTGCAAAGCTGCGCTACAATTGCGGGCTTATCCATGAAGACGGCCGCAACATCCTCGTCACGGCGGGACTCGGCACCAGCGGCGTTCCGTTCCGACTCGGTGCAGCGCCGGATATCTGGGTCGTCGAGCTCGGCGGCAAGCGCTAGAACGGGCTACCACCCTGGCAGAACGGTTCGCCGACGCGCGCCATAGGTCGTCGCAATTTACACATCGTTGGGCGCTGGCCCGTCGACACCGTGCCGCTTTTAATAAATATTTAGGCACAATCAAAACGTGGCAGCAAATGCCTCTGAAGCTCAGTCGTACAATAGATTAGTTGGTCAATGACTAATTAAGTCTGTCGTGCAGCTGTTCATAAATTTCCTCATCCTTATTTTGTCCATCTAAGCTCAACAAGAGCTTGGAGAAATGGTAGTCGCACCATGAACATCATGCTAAAGAAATGGCGCTTTGCCAGCGCCTTTGCCGTAATTCTATGTTTTGCTGCCGCATCTGCTGCGATTTTGCGCCAATCGTCGACGCGAAAAAGCGCCGCCAATACTGTCGCCACAACATCCGTCCACAACGTCGTTTCGACGATCACCGCCGCGGCCACGTCTGCCGTCGGCGGTTCGACTGCCGCCGTCACGGCTGCGACTACGGCGACCTCTGCCGCGGTGGTGCCAGCGCTCGCCGACGGCGTGATGCAACTTGCACCGATCGCCAGCAATTTCGACGTCGGCAGCGAGCTGGTGCCCGCCTGGGGATCCGGGGGTCTGCCGGCATCGGCGGCACCCGACGTGGTCGGGGCGTTCCGTTTCATCTGCAACGCGTCGCACCTGTCGTACAACGACCCGATCGTTTATCCGGGGCAACCCGGCGCGTCGCATCTTCACCAGTTCTTCGGCAACACGAAAGCCGACGCAAATTCGACCTATGCGAGCTTGCGCACGACAGGCGACAGCACCTGCACCAGCAAGCTCAACCGCTCGGCCTATTGGATGCCCGCAATGCTCGACGGTGCAGGCGGCGTGGTCGTTCCCGACTATGTCAGCATCTATTACAAGCGACTTCCCGCCAGCGATCCGGCCTGCAAGACTCAGGGAATCGCTTGCGTCAACATTCCCCGCGGCCTGAAGTTCGTCTTTGGCTATAACATGCTCAACGCGCAGGCCGCGCCGACGGGCGAAGCCTATTTCAATTGCGACGGTCCGACGGCCAAGCCGGGCGTGTATCCCGACATCGTCACGGCTGCCGCCAACTGCCCCATGGGCAACCGGCTGGGTGCCGTGATCAGCGCGCCGGATTGCTGGGACGGTCGCAACCTGGACAGCCCGGATCACCGATCGCACGTAGCCTATGCCGGGTACGGAGACTGGGGCTATCTCAAGTGCCCCTCCACCCACCCCTATGTCATCCCGACATTCACGATGGGCGTGTGGTATACGACGGATGCACGCCTCAACCGGTCGGGAACATTCAATCCTGCCGTGCCGACATGGCATCTGTCGTCCGACGAGATGCCGGGGACACCGATGAAGCGGCCAGGGTCCACATTCCACGCCGACTGGTTCGGAGCCTGGGATGACACGGTTCTCGCAATGTGGAGCGACAATTGCATCAGCAAGCTGCTCAACTGCTCGGGTGGTGACTTGGGCAACGGCAAGCAGATGAAGATGTATGCGGGCTACCTGGGCGGCATCGCCGCGCGTGGTACCGCTCCCCGCCCGCTAGCAGCGGGACGACGATGCCCGGGCCGGATAATTCAATCCGGTGCGAGGGCCGGCCGACTGAAGCGGCCGGCCCTCACGTGCAATAGGAACGCCAGAAAAATGGCGAGCTTGCGCCGCTGACGACACCGGATTCATCGGCAAGATAGACCTTGCCGCTCGCCCGCTCCCAGATGAAATAGCGCATGTTGTGCGGGGCGCCCTTGAGCTCACCGCAGATCGCGGCCCCCATAGGCACGGGGCGCAGGGATGAAGCGGCCACGCGCGCCGGGACTTCGCGCATCGACACGATTTCGACATTTGCCGTGCCGACCCGGGCAATCACGGCACGCCGCAGGCTGTCGTCGGCCGCTGGATGGCATCCCCATTGAAGCCCCATCCCCAGCACTGCGACCGGAAAGCGCCATGGTTTCACGTTCATTGGCCAACCCCCACAAAAAGCCCGTTCCAAAAGCCTGTCCCACCGCAGATAGGCACCGCCGGCGATGGTCGCCTGTGTTTCATACTGGTGCAAGCTGCTCAATTGACGGGTTTCGTGAGCGCGCGCCGCTGTGCTAACGCGGCGGCGAACGAACAGGAAGTTCATCGGACCACATGGTCCATGCGCCAGCTTACCCGGGGGCGAGGTAATGAAAACAGTGATTCTCGCGGGTGGTTTCGGCACGCGCCTGTCCGAGGAAACGACCAGTCGCCCGAAGCCGATGGTCGAGATCGGCGATCGCCCGATCCTGTGGCATATCATGAGCCTGTTCGCCCGTCAGGGTCACAATGAATTCACCGTCGCCTGCGGCTACAAGGGCGAAGTCATCAAGCATTATTTCGCGACCTATCCCTACCAGGGAGGTGATCTGACGATATCGCTGAAATCGGGCGATCTGAAGATGACGCAGCGCAACGACGTCGACTGGACGGTGCACGCGATCGATACGGGGCGCGAGACCAATACGGGCGGCCGCCTCTTGCGCCTGCGCGAGCATCTGGGCGACGAGCCGTTCATGTGCACCTATGGCGATGGCCTGTGCAGCGTCGATATCAACGCCCTGCTGGCATTCCACCGGTCGCACGACCGGCTGGCGACGGTCACGGCCGTGCATCCGCCGGCACGTTTCGGTGCGCTGGAGCTCGACGGCCCGGCCGTTCGCCGCTTTTCCGAAAAACCCCAGACCGAACGCGACTGGATCAACGGCGGCTTTTTCGTCTTCGATCCCGGCATTTTCGATTTCATCGACGGCGACGAAAACTCGCTCGAAAAGGACGCGCTCGAGCGTGTTGCCGCCGCCGGGCAGCTCGCCGCGTTTCGGCATGCCGGCTTTTTCCAGCCGATGGATACGGTGCGTGAACGCCAGATACTGGAAGACCATTGGCAGTCGGGCAACCCGCCCTGGTTACCATCGGCGTGACGATGCAGTTTTCCCAGTGGTTTGCAGGCAAGCGCGTTTTCCTGACCGGTCATACGGGTTTCAAGGGCGCATGGCTGAGCCTCTGGCTCGAGATGATCGGTGCGGAGGTGACGGGCTATGCGCTCGCGCCGCTCGCGGGCTCGCTGTTCGAGGCGGCGGGGGTCGCTGCAACGATGACGTCCATCACGGGCGACGTCTGCGACGCCGGGCGGCTGCGCGCTGCACTTGCCGAGGCGCGGCCCGATGTCGTCATCCATATGGCGGCCCAGTCGCTGGTCCGCGCGTCCTATGAAGATCCCGTCGGCACGTTCGCGACCAATGTCGTCGGGACCGCGGCCGTGCTCGACGCGGTGCGCCTTGTACCCGGCATAGCTGCGACCGTCATTGTCACCAGCGACAAGTGCTACGAGAATGAAGGGGCGTCGAAGGCATTCACCGAATCGGACAGGATGGGCGGCGCCGACCCGTACAGCGCAAGCAAGGGTTGCGCCGAACTCGTCACCGCCGCGTTTGTCCGGTCGTTCTTCGCCGATCGAACCGGTGCGGTTGCCAGTGCGCGCGCCGGCAATGTGATCGGGGGTGGCGACTGGGCGATCGACCGGCTGATCCCTGACCTGATGCGCGGTGCGCTCAGCGGCGAGCCGGTGCCAATCCGGCGGCCTTCGGCAGTCCGTCCCTGGCAGCACGTGCTCGAGCCGTTGCGCGGGTATCTGATGCTGGCCCACCGCGTGGCCACGGACCGCGACTTTGCCGGCGGCGGCTGGAATTTCGGGCCGCGCCTCGCCGATTCGGTGCCCGTCGGCGATGTGGTGGCACGGATCGCGGATCGCTGGCCGCAGATCCGGGCCAGGATCGAGAACGAGATGCAAGGGCCCGCCGAAGCCCATAGCCTCACCCTGGATTGCACAAAGGCAGATCTTGAGCTTGACTGGCGGCCGGGCCTGGCGCTCGACGAAGCGCTCGATCTGACCGTCGACTGGTATCGCGCCGCAGCTGCGGGAAGCGATTGCGCGGCGCTGACGCGCAGTCAAATCAATGAATATCAAGCGCGGATCGGCCGCTAAAGGGAGTCTCTGATGGCAACAAATCTACAGCAACCGGCAATTCGTGTTCCCTATGGCCGTACGGTGCACGGCGAGGAAGAGATCGCGGCGGTCACCCATGTGCTGCGCACGTCGACCCAAATGGGGGAGCATGTGCGCCGTTTCGAATCGCGGGTTGCCGCGCTTTTCGCCAAGAAGCACGGGATCATGGTCAATTCCGGTTCGAGCGCCAATTATCTGGCGATCGAGCTGCTCGGCCTGCCAGAAGGGGCCGAGGTCATCACGCCCGCCCTCACATTTGCGACCACCGTCGCGCCCATCGTCAAGAACGGACTGATTCCCGCGTTCGTCGATGTGGAACCCGGATACCTTCAATATCGACGCCAGCGCGGTGGAGGCGATGATTGGCCCCAAGACCCGCGCGATGTGCATCCCGTCGCTCATCGGCAATCTTCCCGATTGGGATGCGCTGGCCACGATCGCCAAGAAGCACGACCTGCTCGTGGTCGAGGATTCCGCCGATACCCTTGGCGCCACGGTCAAGGGCAGGAGCACCGGGACGCGGTCGGATATCAGCACGACGAGCTTCTACGGTTCGCACGTCATCAACTGCGGCGGCAACGGCGGCATGCTGTGTGTCAACCGCGACGATTGGCTCAACGAAGCACGACTTCTGCGCAGCTGGGGCCGCTCGTCGTCGCTGTTCATCGATTCGGAAAGCGCCGAGAACCGTTTCAATGTCGATCTCGACGGCATCGAATATGATGCCAAATTCGTGTTCGATCGCATCGGCTACAACTATGAACCCTCTGAAATGGGGGCGGCCTTCGGGCTGGTGCAGCTCGATCGCCTCGATGCCAACATCGCGGCGCGCGAGGCGAATTTCGATCGGCAGTGCGCCTTCTTTGCCAAATATGAAGACTGGTTCGTCTTGCCCCGCCAGGCGGACGCCTCGCGCACCGGCTGGCTGGCCTTCCCGCTCATCATTCGTGACACCGCTCCCTTCAAGCGGCGCGAACTTCAGATCTTCCTCGAAAAGGCAGGCATTCAGACACGAACGGTCTTCACGGGGAACATTCTGCGCCAGCCGGGCTATCGCGATATCTTGCGGCGCGAGGCTCCGGGCGGTTTTCCCAATGCCGACACCGTGATGCGCAGCGGCATGTTGCTTGCCTGCCATCACGGGCTTTCGGACGCCGATCTCGACTATGTGCACGAGCGCTTTGTCGAATTCGCCGCGAGCTATTGATCACGTGCGAATAGCCTTCAACGCCCAGCGGCTTGCCGGACAGCGCTTCGGCGTGGGGCGTTATATCGAATATATGCTGCGTCACTGGACGGCGGCGCTCGAGGCGGACGAGCGCCTGACCGTTTTCCTGCGCAAGCCGCTCGATGCGCCACTCGGGCCGCCCGACGATCGGGTGGATTATGTGACACTCGAGTCGTCGATGTCCGGCCTTCCATGGGAGACGCTGAAGCTCGCGGGCGCCGCCGCCGGGCACGATGTGCTGTTCTGCCCGGCTTATTCGGCGCCATTGGGCTTTCGCCGGCCATTCGTCGTCGCGACGCACAGCGTCAACGAAACCGACCGCAATGCGCACGACTGGCGCTACCGCCAGACGTACTCGCGCCTCTACCGACACTGCGCACGCCGCGCGGACGCCGTCATCGTACCCGGGGAGCGCACGTTTCGCGCCGTTGCCGATTATTACGGGGTGGCGGAAGCAAAGATAAAGATCGTGCACCAGGGTGCAGACGATGCCTTTCAGCCGATCGTCGACGAAACGTCATTGCGGGCTGCGCGCGCACGTTTTTTCGGGCCGGAGCGCCCCTATATCCTGTTCGTCGGCAAAGGGTCCGAACGGCGCAACATTCCCCGGCTCGTCGAGGCATTCGCGACGCTGCGCAAAAACGGGCGGATACCGCACGGCCTTGTCCTCTTCGGACCCTATCAGGGCACGCCGCCGATTACCGAGATCGCCGCGCGCCTCGGCGTTGCAGACGACATCATCCAGACCGATGGCGTCGTCGCAAGCCATGCCGACCTCGTCCCGGTCTATGCCGGTGCCGATGCGTTTGTGCATCCTTCCGAAAATGAAGGCTGGTCGATGACGACGACCGAGGCGCTCGCCTGCGGGGTGCCGGTGATTGCGTCCAACCGCGGCGGGCTGGGCGAGGTTGCCGCCGGGCATGCGCTGATGATCGAGGATCCTTCGGTCGGTGCGCTGACCGAAGCGCTGGCGCGGGTGCTGACCGATGAAGCGCTCAGGGTCGAACTGAAGCAAAAGGCGCGCGTGCGCGGCGCCGCGCTGCGATGGGATGTACTTGCTCGTCAAACACTCGATATTGTTCGGGCAACTGCCCGAAATCCAAGGGGAAACTGAACGATGATCGGCGAAACCATCTGTCGCGCCTGCGGCAGCACCAATCTTCTCAACTACCTGCCGCTCGGGGACCACCCGGCCGCCAATGCCTATGTACGGCCCGAGAATTTGGCGGTGCCCGACATCCGCTACCCGCTGGACACGCACGCCTGCCTCGACTGCGCGCTGATCCAGGTCAAGGATCCGCTGCCGGCCGATTATTACGTCGACTATGTCTACATGCCTTCCGCGTCCGACACGATGCCGGTGCACTTCAAGGCGCTGGCCGCCAAATTCAGAACCGACCTCGCCAAAGGGAAGCCGGGGCTGGTCATCGATATCGGCAGCAACGACGGCCTGCTGCTCGCGGCGTGCAAGGAGGAAGGGTTCACGGCACTCGGCGTCGACCCGTCAGAGAACATCTCGGCCATCGCACGGGAGCGCGGCATCGAGGTCTATCGCGACTATTTCACGGCCGAGACCGCCAAGGACGTGCTGGCTAAGCATGGGCTTGCGCAGATCATCGTGTCCACGAACACCGTCAACCATATCGATCGGCTCGACGATTTCATGGCCGGCGTGGCAACGGTGCTGGCCGAAGACGGCACGCTCGTCATCGAGGTGCCCCAGGCGCTGACCTGTATCGAGCTCAACGAGTTCGACACCGTCTATCACGAACATCTGTCCACCTTCAGTGCCACGTCGATCGCGGCAATGGGGAAGCCAGCGGGACTGGCGCTGTTCGACCTCGACGAATTGCCCATCCATGGCGGATCGATGCGCTGCTACCTGCGGCGCGGCGCGGCCCCGACCCCGGCCCTGACGGCCTATCTCGAGCGGGAAGCTGCGGCAGGCCTTTTCAAGGCGGAAACCTACCATGCGCATGCCGCGCGCGTGGCGGGTATCCGACAGGAATTGATGTCGCTGCTCGCGTCGATCAAGGCGGACGGAAAGAGCGTTGTCGGCTATTCGTCCCCGGCCAAGGGCAACACGCTGCTCAACTATTATGGCATCGGGCCGGAGACGCTGCCCTATATTGCCGATCGCAACACGCTCAAGCAGGGGACGCTACACGCCCGGGATGCGGATCCCGGTCGTCGCCCCAGAGCGCATCCTCGCCGACCAGCCCGATTATGTGCTCGTCCTCGCCTGGAACTTCCGCGACGAGATCCTGGCGCAGCACGAGGAATACCGCAGCCGCGGTGGCAAGCTCATCTTCCCCATTCCGCGTGTCGAAATCGTGGAGTGAGGCCGATGAGCACGCGGCGCGCGCTCGTCACGGGCGCCACCGGGTTCTTGGGTCAGCATCTGATGACCGCGCTGGCCGCGCGCGGGTGGTCGGCAACCGGACTGCGGCGTAGCCGGCCGTGGGGCGAGACGACGGTCGTCGCCGACATCACGGATCGCGCGAGCCTCACCGCAGCGATGCGGGAAGTCGCGCCTGATGCCGTCTTCCATCTGGCAGCCGACACGTCGACGCGACGGTTCGCGGGGGACTGGGACGATGTCGAGCGCGCGGTCGCGACGAACTTCGCCGGAACGCTGAACGTCATCCGCGCCGCAGAGGAATCGGCAATTCCCAGCTGCGTTATCCGCACAGGCGGCCTCGAGGAATATGGCGCCGGCCCGGTTCCCTCGGTCGAGACCCAGCGCGAGGAGCCGACGTCTCCCTATTCGGCCAGCCAGGCGGCGGCCACGGCCTGGTGCCGGATGCTGCAGCCAAATCTGCGCGCGGCCGTGGTCACGCTGCGTCCCGCGCTGACCTATGGCCCCGGCCAGCGCGCGCCCTTCCTCATCCCGGCGATGATCGGCGCGCTGCTTCGGGGAGAGCCCTTCCATGTCAGGACAGGCAATCACCGGCGGGACTATATCTATGTCGACGACGTGATCGACGCCTTGATCCGCGCGGCGGAGCGAAGCGAGCGCCTGCGCGGCGAGGTGATCAATATTGCCACGGGCGAAGCCCCGACGGTGGCTGCGGTGGCGATGCAGATCGCCGCGCTGCTCGGCCGCGAGGATCTGCTGACGGTTGAGCCCCACGCGACGAACACGATGAACCCGTCGGTCATCCTCGGCGATCCGGCGCGTGCGCGTCGGCTCCTCGACTGGGCGCCCCGCGTCGGCCTCGACGACGGACTTCTCCGCACGATCGACAGCTTCAAGCACCATTCCGGCGGCTAGCCTTTGCCCCCGGCGGTCAGGCTGGAAGTGCCGCGATCGCCCGCAACGCAAGGCGCCGCTGTAAAAGCGCCTGCGCGACTTCCCCCACGAGCGTTCCCATCGCTATGCCCGACAGACCGATGAACGGTGTCAGGACCAGCTTCGCGCCCACATTGGCGACGGTCGCCGCGAAAGTGACACGCATTTCACCGACCTGCTGGCCGGTCGCGATGAGCGCACAGCGATAGCCCCGGCTCCAGAAATTGGCCAGCAGGGCGAGCATCAATATGTCGAGCACGAAGCCACCCGCCGCATATTCGCGGCCGAAGACCAGACCGAGCACATTGGGCGACCAGGCGGCGGCGACCACCAGCACAATGGCCACAACGGCGCCGGGTCGGTTCAGGCGCTGGTTCATCGAAACCCGCAGGTCTGCCTGTCCCTTGGCCGCGCTGCGCAAGATCGAAGGAAGGATGACGACGGTATAAAGCGCGGAAATCGAGAGCAGCAGCGAGAAGATGCGATAGGCGGCGGCGTAGATTCCCACCGCGTAGGGCGGCGCAAAGAAATCGGCGAGGATCAGGTCGCTGCCCAGCGCAACCGTGCGCAGGACCTGCGTGGTGCCGAATGGGAGCGAGCTCCTGATATAGCCCGATATCGACAGTTTCGTCCCGAGCGGACGGGTGCCATGTTGGCGCCAGATCCATGCCAGAAGCGTCAGGACCGACACGCCGTCCGCGAGGACGCGGGCCATCGCGAAGCCGATCAATCCGTACCCGGCCGTCTGGACGGCAAGGACGAACACGAGGTTCAGCGCCTGGCCGGCAAAGGTAAAGGCGGCAATCGCACGGGCACCCTCGAGCGCCTGGGCAGCCCAAAGCGTCGACAGGCAATTTATGGCAACCGACAGCAACAGCACCTGCACGACGGCTGCGGTAGCCGGCTCCCAGATCCCCGACAGGCTCACCAGCCCGAGAACGGCAATCGTCGGCACCGTCAGGACCATGCGCGCGGCCACGACGGCATTCAGGTTCGCCGCGATGGCTTCAGGATTGCGGGCCGTCAGCTGGATCGCCCGGAGGTCGGTACCAAAGGTCGCGATGACGAGGGCGTAGGTCATGACGGCCAGCCCCACCGACAGTTCGCCGAAACCGGCGGGTCCGAGGCTGCGGACGATGACGAGCGTGGAGAGAAAGCCGCACAGCGCCCCTCCGGCCTGGCCCCCGCCCTGAATCAGGAATCGCGCAAGCGTGCTCGACCGTTTCAAATGGCGGCTCGCTCGATCGTGCGGATACGGCGCGCCGGGGTGCCCCCCCATAGCTCGCCTGCGGGAACGATGCCCCTGACGACACTGCCCGCTGCGATGACCGAATTGTCGCCGATGACCGAGCCGGGCAGCAGCACGCAGCTGGCACCCACCCAGACATTGTCACCGATCGTGACACTGTGCCGGTGTTCGTCCCAGCCGCCGCGCAGCCGGCTTTCCCCCGGTCGGATCACATGGTTGGCGGCCACGACGACCGAACATTGTCCGATCGCGCTCTGGACGCCGAGGCGAATCACCCCTCCTGCAGCCCGGATGCTGCTGTTGGACTGGATGATCGAGCGGTCGCCCAAAAAAAGCCGACCTTCGATGGCGCTGTTCGGCGTGTGTTTGTAGACGATCACTTCAGTGAAGGCCGCGATGGTGACATCGCGGCCGATCTCGATGGCATCGATGTCGCGATAGCCATAATCCCAGATTGTCGTCGGATGGCAATCCAGAGTGGGATGGCGCGCGCAGATGCGGTTGGCGAGAATGAGATCGATCATCCGGCGTTTCGTCGCGGCGACCATCGCGCGTCCGCTACCCAAAAGGGTCATTCAGGCCGATCCGGCTTGCGGCCGACAACGAGCGCGGCACCCACGCGATAGACGAGGCGTCCGCCCTTGGCGAGCACCGACGTGGCGTCGGCATCGAACGCCGTGCGCAACCGCTGGCGATCGGCCGTCGACGCATCACCGATCCGCTTGCGGGCAACGCTCGAAAAGGTCGTTTGCAAATCCCAGAAGTCTTCCGCCGACGCAACTTCATATTCGCGGCCGTGCCATTCCGCAGCTTCGACGGAAAAGCCGGATTCGCGCACGAGTGTCTGGATCGAACCCGAAAAACCATGATGCTGGTGCGTCCAGCCCGCTGCCTCGTCGCCGGGCGTCGGCGGCAAGACCTTTGCGACCAGCCGGTCGATATGATCGCAGCCGGCTCGCTCGCGACCCGTCGCCTGGGCCAGCGCCCTTGAGGGCCGCTTCAGCGCCGCCGCGATACCGGCTGCCGAAGCCAAAGGCGGAGCGCTGCCCACCGCCACGACAAAGCGTCCGCCGGGCCTGAGGATCCGAAACACTTCCGCCGTCGCCCGCACGGGATTGGGAAAGTGACGCCAGGCGTAGAGCGAGACGACCTCCGAAGCCGAGGCATCCGGCATGTCGAGCTGTTCTGCATCGCCCGCCAGAAAGCTTATCCGCCGCGTTTCCGGCGATGCCGCTGCCTTGGCGCGGGCAACCGCCAGCATTCCGTCCGACAGGTCGAGCCCGATGATGCTCGCGGCCGGCGCCGCTTTGGCGAGCGCCAGCGTGACGACGCCGGTACCGCAGCCGATGTCGACGATTGTCCCCGAGTCGCCGGGATCGACGTGGCGAAGAATCGCCTCGACCGCATAGGTCGAATATTGATCGGTATGCCTGTCAAAGCTTTCCGCCTTGTCATCATAACTCGCGGCGTCGCGCGATTTGAAACTGTCGATGCCGGTCACAATGCCCCCTTTGCGCAGATGCTGCGCCAGACTGCCGCGGGAGGTGGATTAACCGGCCCCAGCCCAAAATTCCTAGGTCTTAATACGTCCGGCTTTGGAACAGCAAAACCACAAAATTTGTGTCGCACTCGACGAGTTAAGCGGTTAGCGACGCTATCACAAACTAGCCAGCTGGGTCGCAACCTGAAGGCGGGGCGCCAAGTGATGCGGGACGGATTGTCCGAACTGAACAATGGCAATCCCGATCAAATGGCAAGTTCGGCGAATTACCACCAGGGCGCGTATGCGACTCTTCAAGGGGCTTGTGCATGAAAGTTCTAGTAACGGGCGGAGCCGGGTTCATTGGCTCATTTCTGTGTGACAGGTTACTCGCCGACGGCCACCACGTCGTTGCTTTCGACAGCCTCCAGACCGGCGCGAAAAGCAATTTGGCCGACGCCCTGGCACTGCCGAATTTCGAATTCATCCAGGGCGACGTGCGCGAGGGCTTGCCCGATATCGCGGTGGACCAGATCTATCATTGCGCCGCGCCGGGATCGCCGCGCCAGAGCATGGCCGACGCGCTGGGAACGGCACGCACCCATTTCATCGGTACGCTGAATGCGCTCGAGTTCGCCCGCAAGCACAACGCGCGGATGGTGCATCTGTCGACCGGCGACATCTATGGCGATCCGGAAATCCATCCCCAGCCCGAAAGCTATCGTGGCCTTGTCGATTGCGCAGGCCCGCGGGCCCCGCACGAGGAAGGCAGCCGCATTGCGGAAACGCTGTGCTCGGCGGCAATTCGCCAGCACAATACGGATGTGCGCGTCGCCCGGCTGTTCAATACCTATGGGCCCCGCATGGCCGCCGAAGACGGCAGCGTCATGGCTGATTTCATTGGCCAGGCGCTGAGCGGCAAGCCACTGACCGTCAACGGCGCAGGAACGCATACGAGGTCGTTCTGCTACGTCAGCGATGCCGTCGAAGGGCTGATCGCGCTGATGTCGGCCGAGCGCGCCAACCACGGCCCGGTCAATCTCGGCAATCCCGACGAGCGGGCGATTCGCGACCTGGCCGACCTGATCGTGACCAAGACTGGCTCGGTCTCCAAAATCGTCTACGTCAATGCGCCGGTCAGCGATGCGCGCGTGCGTCGCCCCGACTTGGCAAAGGCGGAAGCGGAACTCGGCTGGGCTCCCAAGGTCGATCTCGACACGGGCTTGAGCGAAACCATTGCCTGGTACCGCAACAAGATGAAGGTGGCGGGCCTGATGCGTCCGTCGAACGACGACAACAAGCAGGTCGTGGCCATCATCGGCGGCGGTCCCGCGGGGCTGACCGCCGCCTATGAATTCCAGAAGCACAGCGATCGGCACCATCCTGTCGTTTTCGAGGAAACCGATCAGGTGGGCGGTATTTCGCGCACCGCCTCGTACAAGGGGTATCGCTTCGACATCGGCGGGCATCGCTTCTTCACGAAGGTGAAACAGGTAGAGGCGCTCTGGAAGGAAGTCCTCCCGGAGGAATTCCTGCGCCGGCCGCGCATGAGCCGCATCTATTACCAGGACAAATATTTCGATTATCCGCTGAAGCTGTTCAACGCGCTGTCGAACATGGGCATCTATGAATCCTCGCGGATCATGCTCAGCTACATGAAGTGGAAGGTCTACCCGCACGACGACGAGGGCAACTTCGAACAATGGGTGACCAACCGCTTCGGCGGGCGCCTGTTCTGGCATTTCTTCAAGACCTATACCGAAAAGGTCTGGGGCATGCCGTGCACCGAGATCCAGGCGGATTGGGCCGCGCAGCGGATCAAGAACCTGTCGCTGCGCAAGGCCGTGCTGAACGCGCTGACGGGGGCCAACGACACGACCAGCCTCATCGAGGCGTTCGACTATCCGCGCCTCGGGCCGGGCATGATGTGGGAAGCCTTCCGCGACAAGGTACGTGCGCAGGGCGGCGAAGTGCGCATGCAGCAGCGCGTCACGCGGGTGCTGCGCGACGAGGATTCGGTCCTGGGCATCGAGGTGCACACGACCGGCGATTCGCCGGAAACCTATACCTTCGCAGCGGACCATTTTATCTCGTCGATGCCGATCGCCGAACTGGTGACCGTGATGGACCCGCCCGCGCCGCTCGCTATTCAGGCGGCGGCTGCCAAGCTCAAGTATCGCGACTTCCTCATCGTGACTCTCATCCTCGAGGGCACCGATATCTTCCCCGACAACTGGATCTACATCCACAGCCCGGACGTGAAGGTCGGCCGCATCCAGAACTTCCGGTCTTGGTCCGAAGCCATGGTGCCCGACGAAACGCGCTCGAGCATCGGCATGGAGTATTTCTGCCAGGAAGGCGACGAGCTCTGGACGTCGGACGATGCGGACCTGATCAAACAGGCCGGCCGCGAACTGGAGCGCCTCGGCCTCGCCAAGGCGTCGATCATCGTCGACGGCACGGTCATCCGCCAGCCCAAGGCCTATCCGGTCTATGACGGCGAATACCGCGAAGCCCTGGACATGATCCGCGGCTGGCTGGCGAATTTCGGCAATCTTCAGATGGTCGGGCGCAACGGCATGCATCGCTACAACAACCAGGACCATTCGATGCTGACGGCTATGCTGTCGGTACAGAATGTGCTGGGAGGCAATCACGATCTGTGGACGGTCAACGTGGAAAAGGAATACCACGAGGACATCGAAGCTGCGCCGGACCTCAGCCGCGCCCGGGCGGCCTGACGCGCCATGGCACGGCCTGCCGTAACCGTCGTCGTACCTGCCTATAACGCCGAGGCGACGCTGGCGCCGTGCCTGGCGGCAATCGATGCGGCCATGGCTCCGGGCGACAGGCTGGTGCTGTTCGACGACGGATCGACCGATCGCACGAATGCGATGGCGCATGCAGCCGGGGCGACGGTGATGCGCAACGACGGGCCGCCCAAGGGCCCTGCGCACGGACGCAACGAGGCCGCGTTTGCGGCCTCCACGCCGTTGGTCCTGTTCGTCGATGCCGATGTGGTCATCCGTCCGGACGTGATCGAGCGGCTCGCCGGCGAGATTGCGGGGACGGGCGCCGCCAGTGCCTTCGGTTGCTATGATGAGCGGCCGCAATCGCATCGCGTGACCAGCCTCTACGCGAATTTGCGCCACCATTATGTCCATCTGCACGGCGCACGCGACGCGACGACGTTCTGGTCGGGCATCGGTATGGTCAGGACCGACGTGTTCCGCGCGGCCGGCGGCTATGACGGAGAGCGCTATCGCTACCCGAGTATCGAGGACGTCGAGCTTGGCGTCCGGCTGATTGCGGCGGGGCAGCGTATCCGCCTCGTCCCGGAGGCACAGGGGACGCATTGCAAGGACTGGAGCCTGTGGCGGGTGTGGCACACCGATATCGTCCGCCGCGCCTATCCCTGGGCAGAGCTGATCATCGACGGGCAGACGGCGGGGGCCGACCTGAATTTGCAGGCATCCGAACGGATATCCGCGCTGAACGCGGCGGCGATCCTGGTGCTGCTGCCTGCCGTGGCGCTCAGTGGCTGGTTTGCGCTGGCGCTGGCCGTGGCCGTAATCAGCTATGGCTACCGCAATCGCGGCCTGTTCACGCTGTTTGCGCGCCGTATCGGATTCCCCGGGGTCCTCGCTGCGGTCGCGATGCATTGGTGCTACCACCTTTATGCGATGGCGACTTTTGCGTGGGTGGCGATGCTGACCAGTTTCGGGCTCCGCCAGCGGCCTCAGGGCCGGACACCGGGCCGCGGGCTCGCCGCCGACGCCTGACCGTTCGAAGGTCGTTCCAACACGCACTGTCGAAGAGCCACTTTGACGCGTGCTGGTCGACGACCGCTGCTTCGAGAGCTAGACGGGAACGATGACGCGAGCTCTC
Organism: Sphingomonas sp.; assembly: GCA_965249705.1. Taxonomy (GTDB): domain Bacteria; phylum Pseudomonadota; class Alphaproteobacteria; order Sphingomonadales; family Sphingomonadaceae; genus Sphingomonas_O. Next base: position 69,181 of record CBDFMO010000015.1, read on the forward strand.
TACCGAACGATATGGCGCTGGCATTTCTATGCAGGCGTGTTCGTCATGCCTTTCGTGCTCGTCCTGTCGCTGTCGGGCATGCTCCTGCTCTTCAAGCCGCAACTCGACCGGTGGGAGGAGCGGCCCTATCAGGGTCTGTCGCTGGCGGGTGCCGTTTCGCCTGAGGTCCAGCTCGACGCGGCACTGAAGGCCCTTCCAGGCGCTCGTTTCGCAGCCTATCGCGTGCCGGACCGGTTCGGCGACGCGGCCATGATCACGCTCGCGCTTCCCGCCGGGGAAAAGCGCGATGTCTTCGTTGCTCCAGATGGCCGCGTGCTGGGCGTGCGCGACCCCAGCCGCCTGTCGACGAGGATCGCCGAGTTCCACGGCCAGCTGCTGCTGGGTGTTCGCGGATCCTATCTGGTGGAGCTTGCCGCGAGTTGGGCAATCGTGTTGATCGCATCGGGACTCTATCTGTGGTGGCCGCGGGGCCGGGGCCTGGCCGGAACGGTCTGGCCGCGCCTCGGCAACCCCCTCAAGCGCTGGCGCGATCTTCATGCCGTGACGGGCTTTTGGGTTGCGGGGCTGGCACTTGTGATGCTGCTCAGCGGCCTGCCCTGGACCAGCGTCTGGGGTGGCGCGTTCAACCGCGTGCGCGCCGAGCTCGGGCGGTTGCAGGGCGGGCCCGATTGGACAATCGGTGGCCAGGCGGCCGGGAGCGGCCAAAACCCGGGGGGCGGGCATGCCGGTCATGGCATGGCGGGTGGCGTCATGGCGATGCCCATGGGTCATGGCATGAGCCATATGATGCCGGCAGGGCCGCCACCGACGCTGGGCCTGTTCGTCGCGCGCGCCGGCGTCGAGCATCTGTTTTTCCCGGCCGTCGTGACGCCGCCCGGCGACGACGGCTTGTGGACCCTCAAGTCCGACGCACAGAACCGTCCGCAGCGCGTGACGATCAGCTATGACGCCAGGACGGGCGCGGAACGCGGCCGCACGACATTTGCCGACGCCTCGCCGATCGACAAGGTCGTCAATGTCGGGATCGCCTGGCACGAGGGGCAGCTCTACGGATGGGTGAACCAGCTGGTGGGCCTGTTCACGGCGGCTGCACTGGTCACTCTCACCGTCTCCGGCTTCCTGATGTGGCGCACGCGCAAGCCCGCGACGGGGGGGCTGGGCGCGCCCCCCGCCCCCCGCGAATCGGCGCGTATCGGCGGGCTCGTGGCGATCCTCGTTGCTTTCGCCCTGTTCCTGCCCATGGTCGCGCTGTCGCTTATCGTCGTGTTCGCGACCGAACGGCTCTTGTTCACGCGCATCCCGGCGGTGCGGGACTGGCTGGGTCTTGCCGGCCCCGCGTCAACGAACGCCTAGGCTGTCCTGCGCCTGCCCGCGATGACGGCGCCGATGACGGTCAGGGGGAGCAGCCATATCATGCGCGCCTGATAGCGCTCGTCGACACCTGAGAAAACCACGGCGATCAGCGCGTTACCGAGAGAGGCCAGGGCGAGCAGGATGAGCACGTCGCGGATCGCGCGCTCGCGGCGCCAGGCAAGCGGAACCAGAACAAGGCTGATCACGACAAGCGCCTTGCTGGTCCATTCGACAGCGTCGAGCAGGGGTTGCGCGGGCACTGCTGTCGTGACCAAGGTCGGCAGGCCTTCCCTGCCCGTCACGACGACCGTATCGAATGTCGCGCTCGAAAGCCCGAAACGGATCAGCTGGCGCCCATAATGTTCGGCGAATTTGCTTGCCTCGGTATCCGGATAGGCAAGCGCCGCATTGAGCACGATTTCCATTTCTTCGGCGCGGATGCGATCCATCTGGTCGGGGGTCGCGCGTCCGTGCAGCCCGGTATCGTCGAAGACGAAACCACTGACCGTCGTCGGAAACTTGCCGGGAAACACTTCGCAGACGGCATAATGGTGAACCGGGCAATTCTTCTCAAGGTACCAGCGCGCCGGGCCATCCGAGACCGACCGCGCCAGTGCCAGCGGCCATCGCTTCGCATTGGGATTGGCGTCACCAAACGCGACCAGATTGACCATCGTGGCCATGCCAATGCCGAACAGGACGGCAAGCGTCATCCAGGTGACGGCCGCCAGCGGAAAACGTCGGGCCTGAAAAAGGGCCAAAAGGCCAAGGGCGGCGGCGCACAGGCAAAGTCCGAGCCCGAGCGGTGGAATGCTGGCGTGCGAGGCCGCGGCATAGGCAATGAGGACCGAGAGGCCGAGCCGCACACCCAGCGACAGCCGCTCGAACATGGTGAAGAGCAGGATGAGGGCGCCCGTGGCAATCCCGGCAAAGATGTCCGGTTCAACTGTCGCCGCATAGGGAGCGATCGGCGACGCAAGGCCGAGCAGCGAGGCGATGACGGCATGCTGCCACCAGCGGGTGACGCCGAGCGCCACCGCGATCTTGGCGCAGATCGCCGCAGTGCAGAGGATCTGGATGAGAGCCATGGCGAGCATGGTCTGTCCCGGAAAGCGGGCGACATAGGTGCTGATGCTGTAAATCGGCGACCGCGTACCGAGCGGCTTGCGGGCATCCCGGTCTTCCCCGGCGCCGGCTGCGGGAGGAGCGGTCGCGGACGGGGCCGTTTTGGGCTCGGCCGCAGCGGGCGTCCCCAGCCCGAGTTTGTCGATGGCAAAGGTGACGGCCGCTCCCCCACCCTTCAGATAGGCGACTGTGTCGGGGATGTAGCTCGGCCGACCGAAGATGATCAGCGGCCAGAGAAAAATCAGGGCATACAGCATGACGCGCCCGCCGAAAGTGCGGTTCAGCACCAATGCGGAAGTCTGGTCGGGCCCGCCGGTCATACAGTCTATCCTCCCCGATAGCAGCCGAAGGTCTGCCCCCGACACCAACAAATCGCATAACGCCGAATGAAAAGGCATCGCGATATTGACGCCACTCCGTATCGCTACGGGACAAAAAATGAAAATGTCTAAGGTCATGAACGATGATAGGGGGCGGGTGAAAGCCAAGGACGAATAGTGCCAGCAATTCGGGTGGGAATAATTGGCGCCGGGCTCATGGGGCGACACCATGCCGCCGCCGCGCGTGCGTGCGGGGCCAAGGTCGTGGCGGTTGTCGATGCACGGCAAGCAGTCGCGGATCACCTTGCCGGACAGTTTGGCGATGCGCGGGCGTCGATGTCCGCAGCGGGTCTTGCCTGCGATGTAGCGCACGTCTGTACACCCTTGGACACGCATGCCGCCATCGCCTTCGAACTGGCGGCCGCCGGCATCGACGCGCTGATCGAAAAGCCCATCGGGGCTGACCATGCCGAGGCCGCGGCCATTGCGACCGCGTTTTCCGATGCAGGCCGTTTCGTCTGCCCCGTCCACCAATATGCCTTTCATGAAGGGATGGACCGCGCGGTGGCCGCCCTGCCGTCGATCGGACGGCTGGTGCGGATCGACTTCGAGATCGCATCGGCGGGCGCGTTGGGCGACAACGCCCGTGCCGACGCAGTCGCCATCGAAATCCTGCCCCACCCCCTGGCCATTCTTCAGCGATTGCTACCTGATGTGCGCCTGGCAGGCCTCGCATGGCAGGTGACCAGACCACAGCCGGGGGAATGGCAAATCGGCGTCGTCATCGATGCCGTCATCGTGTCGATCGCGATCAGCATGGCGCGGCGGCCGACTCAACTGACGACGCGGATCAGCGGGGACGCAGGCACGATCGAGATCGATCATTTCCATGGTTATGCCGTACGCCATGGCGGCCGCGCGACGCGAGCGACCAAAATCGCGCGCCCCTTTGCGCATTCGGTCCGGCATTTCGGCGCTGCGGGGGCCAATTTGATGGCGCGCGGCCTCCGCGGCGAAGCGGCCTACCCGGGATTGCGCGCCCTGACGCGCCAGTTCTACCGCGCCGTCGCCGCCCGGGATGCCGCCCTGCTTCCGATCGGGACCCAGGCATTCCTCGACGTTGCACAGGCGTGCGACGCGATCGCGGCGCAGGGGCAGTGCAGATGACGGTCGTCGTCATTGCCCTGGTTGGCGGCTCGGCACTGGCACAGGCTGTTTCGGCAGCGTCGGCGACAGGCGCTCAGGTGCTCGTCGGCCATGTCGACGGCCGGATTACCGATGTCGACGGACGCACCCTGGGCGTGAGCGCCGAGCGCAGCGTGCCGATGCGGCGGCAGGCGGCGGCAGCACTTGCCAACGGAAGCTATGTCGCGTTTCTGGAAGACACGGTACTGCCCGAGAGGGGCTGGCTGACGGCGGTCGAAGCGGCCTTTCGGCATCCTGATGTCGCAGCCGTGGGGGGACCCGTCGGCATCGATCCCGGACTGCCGGCGCGCTACCGGGCGCTTGGCTGGACCGAATATGGGCGTTTCCAGAACGCAAGCCTTGAGGCAGCCATGCCGACAACCAGCCTGCCGGGTTGCAATTTCGCGTTCCGTACCGACGAGTTGCGCGAACTGCTGGCAAAGGCCACGAGCGGCCTGATCGATCAGGAAATTTTCACCGCCTATCTTGCGAAGGGACGCACCCTTGCCTTTGCCGCCGACATGCGCGTGATCTACGGCGTAAAGCATGACGAGGGCGTCCGCCTGGCCGGACGGTTCGCGCATGGGCGCATCTATGCCTCGCGGCGCCGTGGCGGGGCCGGGCCGCAGCTTTCGGCGGCAATTAAGGCAATCGCAGTCCCGCCCGTGTTGTTCCTGCGCCAGTACGCGCAGATGCGACGCGCGGGCACGCTCGACCTCGGGGCGCTCCCGTGGATGGCCGCGATGGACGGCGCTTGGGGTGCCGGCGAATTCACGGGCGCGCTGCTGGGGCTGGGGCGAAATGGCCTTGCGGACTGGAATTAGCCAATGAGAATCGGGATCGATGCCACGTGCTGGTGGAACCAGCGCGGATTTGGCCGCTTCACGCGCCAGCTTCTGCGTGCGATGTTCGACCTGAAGGGGGACCATCGCCTGACGCTGTTTGTCGATCAGCCGGCTGCGCCCGAAATGATCCGCGACGGCATCGACGTCGTCCAGGTCGGCACCCGCGCGAGCGTGACCGAGGCAGCCGTATCGGATGGCAGCCGCGGCGTGGGCGACCTTCTCGCGTTCCGCGCGGCCGTTGCCCGGCAGCCGCTTGACGTCATGTACTTCCCGGCCGTCTATTCCTGGTATCCGACCGGCGGCAAGGCGCCCACCGTCATCACTTTTCACGATGCCATTGCAGAACATTTCCCCAGCCTTGTCATGCCGTCGCGGCGCGGGCGCTGGCTGTGGAACGCCAAGATCTGGGCGGCGCGGCGCACGGCCGCGCAGATCACCACCGTGTCGAATGCCGCACGGGCGGAAATCGTCCGCTACCTGAAGATCGATCCCGCCCGTATCGATGTCGTGCTCGAGGCGCCGGATGCGATCTTCGAGCCAAAGCCCGAAAACGGCGTGCGCGAACGGCTCGGACTGCCGGTGCCGGCGCGCCTGTTGCTCTATGTGGGCGGCATGGCGCCGCACAAGAACCTGCTCGGCCTGTTGGCGGGGTTTGGGCAGGCGCTTGAACTTGCGGCGCTTGCCGATGCCCATCTGGTTCTCGTCGGCGACCCCGACGGGGCCGGTTTCCACTCGCATACAAGCGAACTGAAGATGGCGATCGCGGCCGACCCCCGCCTCGCCGGTCGCGTTCACTTCACGGGCTATGTCAGTGATGACGACCTCGCCGCGCTGTACACCGACGCGACCGTTGTCGCGATGCCGGCGTTCTCCGAAGGGTTCGGGCTGCCCGCGGCCGAAGCGCTTGCCTGCGGCACGCCTGTCATCGCGTCGCGCGGGGGCGCGGTCGAGGAAGTCGTGGGGCCGGCCGGATTGTTCTTCGATCCCTATGACACCGCCGATATCGCCGGGAGCATTGCGCGCATCTTCGCCGATCACGCGCTGCACGCCGCGCTGAAGGCCGAGTGTCTTCCGCGGGCCGCCGGCATGAGCTGGACGACGGCGGCGCGCGATACTTTCAGGATCCTCGAACGCGTGGGGAGCGCCGCGCGCTGATGCGCTTCGCCATGATCACGACCTTCTATCCGCCCTACAGCTTTGGCGGCGATGCGACCTATGTGCGCGGCCTTGCACAAGGGCTGGCCGCGCGCGGACATGACGTGACCGTGATCGCCTGCCGCGATGCCTATGCCCTGCGCGGTCCGCCGGTGTCGGCGCCTGCCGGCGATGACGGGGCAGTGAAGGTCCACTGGCTGCAATCCCGATGGGGAGCGGCGTCGCCGCTGGTGACGCAGCAGCTGGGCGTGCCGGGACTCAAGGCCGCGCGCTTGCGCCAGCTCCTGAGCGACCCCTTCGACGTCATCAACTTTCACAATATTTCGCTGGTTGGCGGGCCGGGCATCCTCGGCTTCGGGGAGGCGCGGCTCAAGCTCTATACACTGCACGAGCACTGGCTGATCTGCCCCACGCACATTTTGTGGAAGGATAGGGTCAAGGCATGCGACGGGCCGCAGTGCCTGCGTTGCTCGATCCGATCGGGCATTCCCCCGCAGCTGTGGCGCTATGGGAGTTCGATCGATCGCGGCCTGTCGCACGTCGACCGGCTGATCTCCCCCAGCAACTATGCCGCCGAGCGGCACCGCGCAGCCGGGATCGAGCGCGATATCGCCATACTGCCGCTGTTTTCGGCGCTCGAGCCGCCCGCTGGTTTTGCACACAAGGTGCCGGCCCGCCCCCTGTTCCTGTTTGTCGGCCGAGTGACCGAATCCAAGGGCATCTCCGTCCTGCTACGCGTTGCTGCCCAGCTTCCTCAATTCGATTTCGCGATCGTCGGCGATGGCGATGCGCGGGCCGCCCTGCAAAGCCGATATGCGGGGTCGTCCCATATCCGCTTTCACGGGCAGGTCCGGCAATCGGAACTGGTCGCCCATTTTGCCAGCGCCACCGCGCTGGTGTTCCCGTCGCTCGCGCCCGAGACATTCGGGCTGTCGATCGTCGAGGCGGCAGCGTGCGGCGTGCCGTCGATCGTCGCCCGGGGATCGGGCGGAGCGGCCGAGATCGTCGCGCAATCGGACGGCGGCCTGATCTACGACGACGAGCGCGATCTGCCCTCAGCCCTGATCCGACTTGGCGCGGATGCGATATTCGCGCGAACACTGGGCGAGACGGCGCGCGCCGATGCCGCCTTGCGCTACCGTGTCGATACGCACCTCGACCGCTATCTCGCGCTGATCGGGGACATCGGCTGATGCGTGCGATCATCAGCTTCCACGACATCAGCACCGCGCCGGGCCCATTGTCATACCCGGCCGCGTCGTTCGCGCGGTTGATCGAGCGGCGGCCGCGGCTCGACAGCCATCATCTGCGCCACCCCTGGATCATGCGCCGCCTGGCCGCGCCCGGTACCGGCGCCTATCTGGCGCTGCGCGGCCTGATCCGCCGGGTGCGAGGCATCTCGTGACACAGGATGTGCCGCCGCTCTCGATCGTCATCGCGGTGAAGGGCGCGGAAGCAAATCTGCCGGCCATCTTCTCGTGCCTCGGCACGAGAGCAGAGGGCGTGGAGGTCGTGCTCGCGGTCGCGGGCGAGGCGCCGCTGGTGGCGCCGGTCGGCGCGCGCATCGTGCGCAGTGGCGGCGATGCCCTGATCCCGCACCTGTGGCGCGACGGCATCCGTTCGGCGCGCGGCGAGGCCGTGGCGCTGACCACCGCGAGTTGCCTGCCCGCGCCGGACTGGGTGGAGGTGTTGCAAGGCCTCGATGTCGTGCGATTCGCCGCGATCGGTGGAGTGATCGACAATGACCCGGTGGCAAGTGCCAGCAATTGTGCGATCTTTTTCCTGAGATACAGCGCATATCTGCCACATCAGCCGGCTCGGGATGTGGACGAACTGGCGGCGGACAACGCGCTCTATCGCCGGAGCGCCATCCTTGCGCACCCCGATCTTCTCGACGACGGGTTCTGGGAGCCTTCGTTTCACGCCCGGTTCCGGTCCGCGGGCGAAACGCTTCGCCTCGAGCCGGGCTTGCGCGTCGTGCATCACGGAGTCGACCCGCCGGGGCGCTTTATCGCGCACCGCTATCGCCACGGGCGCCAGTTCGGGCGCGACCGGGTTGGCGGACGTGGACGGCTGACGGCGCTCTCCTATCTCGCCGCCGCGCCCGTCGTCCCGTTTTTGACCATCGCACGCATCCTGGCCCGCGTTGCGCCACGACGACAATACCGGCTAAAGCTCCTGCGCGCGCTGCCATGGCTTTGCGTGTTCATCGGGGCGTGGAGCTTGGGGGAAGGCCGGGGGTACCTGGATGGTGTGCTCGGCACCTCGAACCATCGGCACTAGCGGCAAAACAAGGGTTTAGTTGTGGCGAACGACAATCAACGCAACGACCTGCCGATGATCTCGGTCATCCTCGGCCGTGTCAGCACCGAAGACGACGACCGCGTGCTCGAAACGATCGCCGCCTTTGGCAAGGGCAGCTCGGTTGGCTATGAAATCGTCATTGCGGATCGCATCCGGGATGCTGTGAGCGACCGCATCCGCCGTGAATTTCCCGCCGTACGACTTATCGACTGCGGGCCGGACACCGCCTTGCCCACGATGCGCGCGCTGGCGCTCGACGCGTCGGTCGGCGAACTGGTGGCGGTCACCGAAGACCATTGCGTGCCCGCACAGGGCTGGCTCGATATCGCTGCCAACGCCTTTGCAGCTGTCGGCCCCGACGTCATGGCGATCGGCGGTTCCGTGGAGAACGGCGTCGTCGACACGGGCCTCGATTGGGCGACGTTCCTGTGTGAATACAGCTATTTCTCACCGCCGGTGGTCGAAGGGCAGACCGAGGTCCTGCCCGGCATGAACATCGTATATCGCCGGTCGGCGCTGCTCTCCGTGCCGCGCGAAAAGCTGCTCGAGGGTTTCTGGGAGACGACGGTACACCCCCTGCTGCTCCGGCAGGGCAGCCGCTTCCTTTCGCTGAACGCGCTCAAGATGTACCACTGCAAGAAATTCTCGGCCGCGCTCTTCCTGCGCCAGCGCTTCGTCTATTCGCGCTATTTCGCCGGAGTGCGGTTCGCATCGAGCGGCTTGCCGAAGCGCGTGGTGGCCGCCGGGGCGACGGTCCTGCTGCCGCCCCTTCTGTTTTTTCGCATGGTCGGTGCGGCGCGGGCGAAGCAACTGACTCCCGAATTCAGGCGTGCCCTGCCGAGCCTGATCCCCATGATCATCGTCTGGAGCGCAGGCGAAGCCTATGGCGCGCTGGCCGGCCCGGGCACTGCGCTTGCCGAAATCGAGTGACCCATCCTCCCTTCGTCTGTCCTGCCTGCCGCGTCGCTGTGTCGCGGTCTGCGGCAGGACATGACTGCGCCGCATGCGGCCGGCATTTCCCGGTCGTCTGCGGCATCCCCGATTTTCGGATCCGCCCCGACCGGTACCTCTCGCTCGATGACGAGCGCGCCAAGGCGCGCCGACTGCATGAATATGCGCAGACCCATGATTTCGCCGCGACTGTCGACTTTTACTATTCGATCACCGACGACGTGCCGCCCGCACAAGCGAAAGCGTTCGCGCGCTATGTTCATCAGGGTGTCGAACGCGCACGCGCGATCCTTTCGCGGATGGGCGTCGTCGATCACGAGGGCATCTGGCTTGACGCCGGCTGCGGCAGCGGCGGCGCCTTGCTCGCTGCGCAGGGGCAGGCACCGGATCTCATCGGCGTCGATATCGCCCTTCGCTGGCTGGTCATCACGCAAAAGCGTCTCGAGGAGTCGTCGGCAAGGGCAACGCTGGTCTGCGCCGATATCGAGGCCTTGCCCTTTGCCGCCGGCAACTTTGCGGTCGTCATCGCCGAAGATGTCGTCGAACATGCCTATGACCCGGCCGCGGCGACCGGCGCGATCGTCGCGCACCTTCGGCCAGGCGGCCGCGCCTTCGTCTCGGCCATCAACGCCAACTGGCCGGGCCCGCATCCGGCCGTCGGCATCTGGGCGGCAGGCTGGCTGCCTGCTGGATTGCGCCGCGCCGTGACAATGCGCCTGCGCGGGGTCGACGCGTTTCGCAACGTGAGCTTCGTGACACCGCGGGCGATCATCGCGGCGGCACAGGCCGCCGGCGCACGCATCGTCTCGCTCGGGGCGCGGCCCGCCGGCACAGCCGATGGCGCGGCAATGGGCGTCTATGAATGGATGCGGACGCATCCTGCCCTGCGGGTCGTGCTGGCCCGCTTGGGTCCTGCCTTCGAACTTCAACTCACGACAGAAAAAGGAACAAGACCATGAAATTCGGCCTTATCGGCGCCGGTTCGATTGGTGCGATCCGCGCCGCGGCGCTTCCCCGTACGCCAGGCGCTTCGCTGGCCGCGATCTTCGACCTCGATCCGGAACGGGCCCGGGCGGCCGCGGCCACGGCGCAACTCATGCCCTCCGCAAAGGCCCTCATCGATTCTCCCGACGTCGACGCGGTGATCATCTCGACGCCCCCGACGACGCACGAGGAACTCGCAGTCGCGGCGCTCGCGGCTGGAAAACACGTGCTGGTCGAAAAACCGTTCGCGCCCACGATCGACGCCTGCCAGCGCATGGCAGCAGCGGCGGAGGCCGCCGGCAAGGTGCTGACGGTCGGCTATAACCATCGTTACTTCGAGGCCCTGAAGCTCATCCGCGATGCCGCGCGGAGCGGCGAGCTCGGTACGATCACTCATGTGCGCGCCTATACGGGGCATGTCGGCCTCGCCGAGTTCAAGGCACCCTGGATGTATGACGTCGCGGTAATGGGCGGCGGCGCGCTGTTCGACAACGGCACCCACTTGATCGACCTCGTCCGCTACATCGCGGGCGACTTCACCGACCTCTATGCGCAAGTCTCGGACAAGGTCTGGCACCTGCCCGACGTCGAGGACAATGCGCAACTGCTGGCGCGCAGCGCGACGGGTGCGGCCCTCAGCATCGAAGCGAGCTGGAGCGAGTGGCGCGGCTATCGATTCCACATCGACGTCCACGGCGATCGCGGCATGGCACGCGCCTATTATGCGCCGATGATGGCGACGATCATCACGCTCGACAAGCCCGGCGGCGCCCGCAACGTGAAGCGCCATTTCTTCCCCGGCACAATCCTCCGCGAAAAGCTGCGCGGCTGGCAAAGCACCGTCATCCAGACCTTTGTCGAGGAATTCACCGACTTCATGGCTCTGGCGAACGGCACCGGGGGAAGCGGTCGCATTGCGCACGCGGCCGATGGCCTGCGCGCGGTCCAGATCGGCAAGGCTGCGCACGAAAGCCAGAGGTCGGGTGCGCGGGTCTCGCTCGGCGCCTTGCCCGGCGGCGGCTGATCGCGCCCCGCGCCGAGAGCGACCGTTGGCGCGGCGCGCCGACCGCAATATTTTTTCCGGCCATTGATACAAGTTAAGGAGCCGCGCGGGCGCGGGCGCTAAGCCGCGTGAGGGGGGTACTCTGACTACGGAACCCCTATGTCGGCTTCAGCTCGCCAACCTGCTTCGCCTCTGCTCATCTGCTTCTCGCATCTCCGCTGGGATTTTGTGTTTCAGCGTCCGCAGCAAATCATGACCCGCCTGGCCCGCCAATGGCGCGTGCTGTTCTGGGAAGAGCCCGTCGCGTGCGACGACGCGGCGCGGCTCGTGCTTCGCGTCTGTCCGCACAGCGGTGTCACGATCGCCACGCCCCATCTGCCCGTGCAAGCGGATAGCGCTGCCGGTCAGGCTGCGCTGAAAGCGATGCTCGACACGCACCTGACCGGCGCCGTCGGCCCCCTTGTGCGCTGGTATTACACCCCGATGATGCTGCCCTTTTCACGTCACCTGGCCGCGCGATGCACCGTCTACGACTGCATGGACGAACTGAGCGCGTTTCAGGGGGCCCCGACGGGCATGGTCGGGCTGGAGTCCGAGCTGCTCGACATCGCCGACCTTGTTTTCACCGGCGGACGGAGCCTGTGCGCCGCCAAGCGCGACCGCCACCCGGCCGTCCACTGCTTCCCGTCGAGCGTCGATGCCGCGCATTTCGGTCGGGCGCGGGCCGTTCGGCGGGAGCGCCCGGCACCCGTGCTCGGCTATTATGGCGTGATCGACGATCGGGTCGACCTCGGCCTGATTGCCGGGCTTGCCGACGCCCGGCCCGACTGGACGATCGAGATGGTCGGCCCGATCGTCAAGATTGACCCCGCCACCGTACCGAACCGCCCGAACCTCGTTTGGCCGGGGCAACAGGCCTATGCGGACCTGCCCGACTGGCTCGGCCGCTGGAATGTCGCGCTGATGCCGTTCGCGCTCAACGCGGCGACGCAGTTCATCAGCCCGACCAAGACGCCCGAATATCTGGCGGGCGGTCGTCCGGTCGTGTCGACCCCCATTGCCGATGTCGTGGCGGACTATGGCGACCTCGCCGGCGTTGCGATTGCGGGCGACGCGGCCCTGTTCGTGGCGTCGTGCGAGGCGGCGCTGGCAATCGACACGGACCATCCGGACTGGCTGGCGCATGTGGACGCGCGCCTCGCGGACATGTCGTGGGATATGACCGTTGCCAGCATTCGGGATCTGATCGCGCCGATGTTGCGCCCGGTCGAGGCGCGGGTGCGGGGCAAGGCCGATTACGATGTCCTGATCGTCGGCGCGGGATTTGCCGGCGCGGTCATGGCCGAGCGGCTCGCGGCCGACGCCGGGAAACGCGTGCTCGTCGTCGACAAGCGGCCGCACGTCGCCGGCAACGCCTATGACCGCCGCGATGCGCATGGCATTTTGATCCACCAGTACGGCCCGCATATCTTCCACACGAACGCGCAAGAGATTTTCGCCTATCTTTCGCGCTTTACCGAGTGGCGGCCTTATGAACACCGCGTACTGGCCGACGTGCGCGGCCGGCTCGTTCCCGTCCCCATCAACCGGACGACCCTGAATACGCTCTATGATGCCGGGCTGCGCACGGACGACGAGGCTGCGGCGTTTCTTGCCGCCCGCGCCGAGCCCATCGATCCGGTACGCACGTCTGAGGATGTTGTCGTGTCGCAGGTCGGTCGTGAACTCTATGAGTTGTTCTTTCGCGGGTATACGCGCAAGCAATGGGGCCTCGACCCGTCGCAGCTCGACAAGGCCGTGACCGCCCGCGTGCCCACCCGCACCGGGACCGACGACCGCTATTTCGCCGATCGCTTTCAGGCAATGCCGCTCGACGGCTTCACCGCGATGTTCGAACGCATGCTCGACCACCCCGGAATCGATGTCGTGCTTGGCTTGGACTTTGCCGAAGCCCGGTCGCGCTTCACCTATGAACACCTGGTCTACACCGGACCGATCGACGAATATTTCGATCACCGGTTCGGACGGCTCCCCTATCGGTCGCTCCGGTTCGAGCATTCCACGGTTCAGTCGCCCCAATATCAGCCGGTTGCGGTCGTCAACTATCCGTCCCCGACCGTGCCGTACACGCGGATAACCGAATACAAGCACCTCACCGGCCAGGTCGCGCCGGTGACCAGCCTGACGCATGAATATCCAAGCGACGTCGGCGATCCTTATTATCCGGTGCCGCGCGCCGAGAACCAGGAGCTGTACAAGCGCTATGAGGCGCTTGCCGCCGCGACTCCCGATGTCACCTTCGTCGGAAGACTCGCGACCTACCGTTACTACAACATGGACCAGATCGTCGGGCAGGCCCTGGCGACTTATCGCCGCATGAAGGCACGAATCGGCACAAGCTATTCGGAAACACGACAGTTCGAGGCGGCTTCCTGAAGGCGTTCAGGACGTTGGTTCGAATGAGCGCCTCGCCCCTGCCCGCCGGAATTCGGCCGGCAGCGGCAGGGCGCGAAAATAATTTTTTGCGGATCCGGCACCGTTGGGAGGCAAAGCTGCTGGATTCCCGCGATTATGCGCAGACGAGCGTGCAGTGCCCCGCGCGCGGCTTTCCGAAGCAGGTTTCAGGGCGACGATTCGTTAACCGCACCGCCCTAACCTCGGCGATCCCAGTGAAGCCGGCCGTGCGAGAACAACCTTGCTGAAAACCATCCGAGCAGAGCAGGCCACCCTCGGCATGTACGTCCACTCGGTCGCGGGGGGCTGGCTTTCCCATGGTTTTTGGCGGTCGCGACTCTTGATCGCGTCGCACGAAGACCTGAAACGCATTCGCGCGACCAATTCGGACATTGTCATCGACACCGCCAAGGGGCGCGACGTCGCGCCGGTCCGACCGGCCCCGACACCGCCAAGCGCCGCCCACATGCGGGCTTCGGGGCGGTTCGGGCGGGCGGATCAGGCGCGCGCGGTCGAACTTGCCCAGCGTTCCAAGGCGGTCGTCACGGCGATGTTTGCCGACTGCCGGCTCGGCAAGGGCGTCCCCGCAGCCGACATCCTGGCGGTCGTCGACGACATTGCGAGCTCGCTCAACAACATCGCTGCCTTCGTCAGCGTCACGCGGCTCAAGGCACAGGACGACCAGACCTATACCCATTCGGTTGCCGTCTGCGCGTTGATGATCAGCCTGGCGCGCGAGCTTGGCTATCCCGCCGACGAAGTGCGCAACCTCGGCATGGCCGGGCTGCTGCATGACATCGGCAAGTCGATGGTCTCCCCCGACATTCTGCTGAAGGCTGGACCGCTCGACGACGCCGAGACGATCGAGATGCGCCGCCATCCTTCCCAGGGCCACGACATTCTCTCGGCCAGCGTCGGCGTGCCGCCCGTTGCGCTGGATGTCTGCCTGCACCATCACGAACGTCTCGACGCCCAGGGCTATCCGTTCGGCCTGAAGGAAGACGCGATCAGTACCGCGACACGCATGGCCAGCATCTGCGACGTCTACGACGCGATGACGTCGATACGCCCCTATTCACCGAGCAAGTCGCCATTGGAAGCCGTCACCGAGATGGAGCTGGCGGATGGCTTTTTCGATCGCGCGCTGTTGTTCCGGTTCATGGGCAGCATCGGCGTCTATCCGGCGGGCAAGCTTGTCCGCATCATGGGTGACCGCCTCGCCATCACGCTGCCGCACAACCATAACGGCATGGGACCCGTCTTTCGCACCTTTTATTCGACGGTCGAGACCCGCTTCCTGCGCGAACAGGACGTCATCCTGTCCGAAGGGCTCGCCGACGGAACGACCGTGATCGCCGAAGATCCCGGCAGCTGGTTCTCCGAACCCTGGGCGGTGATGTCGGCGCGAATCATGGCCGGGGGAAACGCTGCCAGGTCGGGCCGCCACCCGGACGACGTGGTCCTGGCGAGCACCGGGGCGGCATAATCGCCCCGGCCGCGCCACGACGGCGCGGGCCACGACATCGTCATTGCCCGCAGGTCATCGACGATGAAGGCTTTAAATGGTGGGCGTGGCAAGGATTGAACTTGCGACCCCTGCGATGTCAACACATAGCTTATAACGATGTTCGACATCTTTTCGTCACTTTTTAACCGGACGCTACGAGAACAGATCAGAAACACGTGGTCGTTTTACCCAAGATTCTCCCAACTTTTACCCAACGTCTTTCCAGATAATTCCACACCAAGTACATGAATGATAGCCGCCGCGACGTCGTTGCCATCCGTATTAGTTAGTGCGGCACGGCAACATATCTTATGTTAAGTCTCAAATTCCCTCGAGAGGGGCCACGGTATCGAAAGAAGTGAAGAGTTCCGGGCATTGGCCAATTCGAACCCGCTAGCTTAGCTGAAGACCCGCAGCTTTCGCCGCCATAGCTACAAACTTCATCACCTGCGCTCCTCCGTCGGTGTAGGCCATCGACAAAGTCGCCTGAGTCGTGGGTGATGTCTAACCTATCCTGGCGCAGACGATTTGAGTTGGTGTCGGCTCGCATCAACGCCGGATAGGTTCCGACTGAGGTGGTCGAGGATGATGACCGGACCAGCTGCTTCGAGGCCGGGCGAAGGGGTCGGGCGGCGCATCTCAAAGCCTTGGCCCTCGAGCATCCCGACGCCGGGACGAGGCGCGGCACGGTTCGCAGCTCCTCCGGTTCGAGGATGATTCATGGTTGCCAGGTGCCGTCCTAGCGACTCAGCACCGCGCCGAGCTGGGCGCGGCGCGCCCAGGCGATCGTCGCAGTAATGGCGAAGAGCACGATTGCCGGCGCCGGATTGCCACCGATGACGAAGAGGTGCGTCAGAGTCGCGAAGACCATCGTTACCGCGAGCATCAGCCCGCCGAAAGCGGCGAGGCGCGGCACCAGCAGGAGCGCTGCTCCGCTGACTTCCACGACGCCGGTGACGATTCGGAACCATTGTCCAACGCCGATATTATCGAAGATCTGCACCATCATCGGCGCGCCCGTAAGCTTGAAGCTTCCAGCGGCGAAGAAGGCGGCGGCGGCGAGAATTTGAAGTGTCCACAGGCCAATAGTGACCCAGCGGCCACGCGCGGGGTACGAGACGGGGGTA
Source organism: Sphingomonas sp. (assembly GCA_965249705.1). Taxonomy (GTDB): domain Bacteria; phylum Pseudomonadota; class Alphaproteobacteria; order Sphingomonadales; family Sphingomonadaceae; genus Sphingomonas_O. The sequence continues at coordinate 85,494 of CBDFMO010000015.1, forward strand.
GAGGTCGCGATGCTCATAATTTTTCTCCTGATCTGTCGGCGAGAACCCGTTGCCCCGCCGATCGAACGCCCACAATCTAGACATCGATAACGAACGAGATAATAGCTTTTCTTCGTGCAAGGCTGTCGCCTATGATGTGACAATGAACCAGCTTGATGACATGCGCATTTTGGTCGAAGTAATCGACCGCGGCAGCTTTTCGCTCGCGGCGCAACAGCTCCGGCTATCCAAGCAGCTCGTCAGCCGCCGCATCATGGCGCTGGAGGACCGGCTTGGCGTTCAGCTGCTGACGCGCACCACACGCCGACTGTCTCCGACCGAACTGGGCCGCGACTTCGCCGAACGGGGCCGCCGCATCATCGCCGACGTCGCCGAGGCCGAGCTTGCCATGTCGAGCCACGTCGTCGTCCCGCGTGGGACGCTGCGCCTGTCCGCGCCACTGTCATTCGGCGTTGCGCGACTCTCGCCGATGCTCGCCGACTTCATGCGGCTCCATCCGGACGTGGAGATCGACCTCGATTTGAGCGACCGCGCCGTCGATATCATTGCCGAGGGGTTCGACATGGCGATCCGGATCGGCGTGCTCCCTGATTCCACGCTGGTTGCGCGCAAGCTGATCGCGCTGCGGCTGGTCATCTGCGCGAGCCCCGAATATCTCCGCCAGCGCGGCGTGCCGATGAGTCCTTCCGACCTTAAGGATCACGCCTGCCTGTTGTTCCGGCACAGTCGCGGCGTGACGTGGACCTTGTCGTCCGGAGGGAAGGCGCAAGCGCTGGCAGTGACCGGGGTCTACCGCGCCAACAATGGTGACGTGCTGGCTGACGCGGCGGTCGCCGGGCTCGGCATCGCGCAACTGCCGACCTTCATCGTCCAGCCGGCCCTCGACAGCGGTGCGCTGACCACCGTGCTTGATCACTATGCGCCGCCTGACGGTGCCGCCTACGCGGTCTATCCGTCGCATCGACAGCGCTCGGCCGTGGTCCGCGCGCTGACCGACTATCTCGTCGCAGCGTTTTCGTAAGCGATCGACCGCGGTGCAGGCCGCTACTGCGATGAGGCGGTCAGGCCGGCGCTCTTGAGGGCCGCGGCAACCTCCGTGACGCGGCGGCCCTGAAAGCGTGCGACTTCCAGATCATCTTCGGTCGGCGGGGCGGACTGCTGGCCGGAAACCGAAGAGGCGCCGTAGGGCGTTCCGGCGCGATACAGCGCCATGTCGGCATAACCCAGCGGGACGATGATCAGCCCCAGATGCGCCATGGGATTGTACAACGACAACAGCGTCGATTCATTGCCGCCATGCAAGCTCGAGGTCGAAGTGAACGCCGAACCGGCCTTGCCGTTGATCTTGCCTTGGAACCATAGACCACCCAGCCCGTCGATATAGGCCTTCAACTCCGCGCAGACCGCGCCGAACCGCGTTGGCGTTCCGAACAGGATTGCATCGGCCCATTCGGCATCGGCTTCGGTAGGCGCTTCGTAGCGCTCGTTCATCGCGGCGGCGCTTTCCGCCCAGCCCGGCGCCCGCGCCATGATGTCGGGGCCGACCAGCTCGCGGGCACGACGCAGACGAACCTCGGCGCCGCTTGCCTGCGCGCCTTCGGCGATGGCCTGAGCGAGTGCTTCGGTTGAGCCGGAGCGGGAATAAAAGGCGATTAGTACGTTGGTGCTCAAGGTCTTTCTCCTCGTTCTCGATCAAAAGGGCAATTCGCGTCGATTAATTCAGACTATCGTTGGGCAGAGCGCGGTCTGCGTCCATGTCGCGCTGCTAGCCTTGTAATGCTTGTCAGCACCGTTCGATGCGTCCAAAAAATGAGCATCTAGTGACAACGAATCGGACAATTCAACCATGCGCGAGTTTGAGGCCGTCCGCGTTTTCCTGAAGATCGTCGAGCTGCGCGGTGTCTCGGTTGCCGCGCGGGCACTCGGCATGCCGCGCTCCACGGTCAGCCGTCATCTCACGTCGCTTGAGGCAAGCCTGGGGGTGAGGCTGGTACAGCGTTCGACCCGCAGCTTCGGGCTGACCGAGGAGGGGGCCTTGGTCCATCTGCAGTTTCAGCGCATCGCCGAGGCAGAGGCCGCGATCTCGGAATCGCTTTCCGCTCCCGTGGCGAGCGGCGTGCTGCGCGTGACCGCGCCGTACAGCTTTGCGATGAACATGCTCGCGCCGCTCCTGCCAAGCTTCATGGCGGAGTATCCGGACCTGTCGGTATCGATCGACATGTCGGTCAAGCAGGTCGACCTGATCGGCGAGGATTTCGACGTCGCGCTGCGTGCCGGCCGGATCGCAAACAGCAGTCTGGTCGGGCGCCGACTGGGCGTCAGCCCGTTCGTCCTGTGCGCCAGTCCGGCCTATCTGGACAGCGCGCCCGACTTGGCGGAACCCCAGGATCTGGTGCGGCACGCAGTGCTCGCGTTTCACCATGTGATCGCTCATCCGCGATCCTGGACGCTCAAGCGCGGCGACGAGCAGGTGACGGTGCAATTCGTGCCGCGCATCGCCGCCAACGACGCGGGCATTTTGTTGCAGGCGGCGATCGACGGCGTGGGTCTGACCTGCCTGCCCCGCCGCTTGTGCCGTGATCACATTGAATCGGGCGCGCTGCGCGTCTGTCTGCCCGACTGGTTTCACGGCGAGGCAGAAGTTTATGCCCTTTATCCCAACCGGCGCGGCCTCAGCCCAAAGGTGCGAGTGTTGATCGATCATCTATCGAACCAGCTCGATTTCTCCTGCTGATAGTCCCGGCCGCCGCTAAGCCGCGCAACCGCGCTTGCAACCCTGGCCGAAACCCGGTTGCTGCCAGTCCACAGTGACGGGCAGCTCTTGGTGGCGCTCGCCACCGCGCCGCGATCGGACCTCGTGCTCACCTCGCCAGCGCGGGGTTCACGGCGGCGCACCCTTCACGCACGAAGAACCTTCGGTATGCTCTCATTCCGGGCATTTTACCGGTCGGAAGACAACACCGGTTCAAATGCGTCCCGAAAAGTGGGCATCACTTGACCAATTCGGGACCGCAACGACGCGCGCGTCTACGAGTTTCACCGGCAACCGACCAAGGAGAACATCGTGCCGACCGAAGCCGACATCGTTGCCCTCGAACGCCAGTGGGTAGAGATTTACAAGCGCAACGACGCAGACAGCTTCGCTGAACTGCTGACTGATGATTTCATCTACACCAGCCCGGTCGGCGAAAAGGTTTCGCGCCAGACTTATCTCGACAATCTGCGCGACGGCACGGTCAAGCTGACGTCTGTCGAACCTTCGGATGAAGAGATACGAATCCACGGCAACACTGCCGTCGTTACCGCCACATGGACCGTCGACGAAGCCTATCGCGGTACGCCGTTCCAGGGCCCCGCGCGCATTACCCGCGTCTGGGTGGCCAATGGCGATGCCTGGAAGGCGCTGGCGTTTCAAGTGACTGACGCGCGTCCCAAGCAATAACCATCATCCTGGGGAGTTCCCATGACCAATGACAACGACCTGACACCGTCGAACGCGGTGGTCACCCTTATCGACCATCAGCCCCTCGTCGCCTTCTCGGTCCGCTCGATCGAAATGGGCACGCTCGTGAACAATGTCACGGGTGTCGCGAAGATGGCAAAGCTGCTCGAGGTTCCCACGGTTCTGACGATGGTCAGTCCGCCGGGGTCGCCGCTGAAGGACCCGATCTTCAAGGCGGTGCTCGATGTGTTTCCAGATCAGCAGCCGGTCGAACGCGTCAACACCAATGCGTGGTCGACGCCTGAATACGTTGCCGCGATCAAGGCGACCGGTCGGCACAAGATCATTATGGCCGGACTGTGGACCGAAGTCTGCCTGCAGCAGACCGCCCTGTCGGCGATCAAGGAAGGGTTCGAGGTGTATTTCATCTCGGATGCGTCAGGTGGATTGACGCGCGAGGCGCATGACGATGCCAAGCAGCGGATGATGCAGGCGGGCGCACGACCGGTCAACTGGTTCGGCCTACTGTGCGAACTGTGCCCGGATTATTCGTCGCCCGAGTATCAGAAGCTTTACCCGCCGGTGCTCGAGCATGGCGGCGCCCCTAGCGTGTCGTCGCAATATCTGATGGCCAATATTCCGGAGCAGCACTGAGTATGTCAGCAAGCAACAGGGACATCGTCGAGCGCTTCGTCGCGATCGTCAACAGCCATGATTTCAGCCAATTCGCCGAAGTCGTGGCTGAGGATTACCGCCAGAACAACCCGCACGCCGAACAGGGACTTACCGGACTGGTCGCGTTCTTCGACGCACAATTGCAGCAGATGCCCGACCTGAAAGGCACGATCGACCTGATCGTCACCGAAGGCGATCATGTTGCCGCAAAGACACGCGTCGCGGGGACCCGCGACGGCAAGCCGAGTGAGACGTCAATCGCTGATTTTTGGCGGGTTGCCGATGGCAAGCTGGCGGAGCATTGGTGATGAGCACCGCGTCTGTCGCCCGCCGACCCGAGACGTGGCTGGTCTCGCTCGTAGCGCTGTTTACGTCGTGCGCCGCCTATGTCGCCGACTGGAACGTGACGCACATATACAACCCGAACTGGCCGCCCCATGCCAAGTTTCACAACGGCCAGACCATGTCGATGGGGCTGCTGCTCGGCCTCATTGGGCTGTGGTTCGTTTGGCGTCGGCCCGACGAGCCGGGACGCTTCACCACCGCGCTTCTGTCTACCGGGCTGTACTGGGTGACGCAGGCGAGCGCCGTGCTTTACCCTGGGACCGCGACGATTGACCCGCAGTTCAGGGCGACGTCGGTGTGGCAGGTGGGCGGCGTTCCGGTCCAGATCCTGGTCGATATCGTCGCGCTCGCGCTGCTGGGCATCGCAGCGATGCTCCATGCCCGGCGAAGTGCGGTTCGATGACGGTAAAAGCTTTCGCAGCGCTGCTGTGCATGACGGCGGCAACGATGCCGGCGCTGGCTCAATCCCAGGCAGGCTCGCCGCCACCGGGTGGGGTTGCGGCGGCGGCACCAGCCGGCCAGCCCGATCCGCGCCGGATGATGCTGCCCACCCCCGCAGAGGAAGACTGGTCGTTCCTGGCCGACCCGAAAGAACGGACCGACCCGTTCGACGCCGCCAAATACGTGCCACTTGGCGGGGATGGCGCCTATGCGTCATTCGGTGGCGAAGGGCGCGTGTTCATCGAATCGGTGCGCAACGAGAATTTCGGGCAGTCGACAGGTACGAACAGGTATACGCAGTTCCGAGCGCTCCTTCACGCCGACGTGCATCTGAATCCCAATGTCCGCATCTATTTAGCGACCCAGGCCGCGACCACCGAGGGTCGTGCCGGCGGTCCCCGCCCAAGTGTCGATCGCGATCAGCTTGACCTGCTCGAGGGGTTCATCGAACTGCGATCCTCAGCTTTCGATCAGGGATTGCGTGGACCCCAGGCGCTGATCCGCATCGGTCGCCAGCAACTCGACATCGGCAGCGGCAGGCTCGTGTCGAGCCGCGCCGGGCCGATCACGCAGGGCGCGAACGTGCTGCTGGGCTTCGACGGCGCCCGGTTCATTGGGCGCCGCAACGGCTGGCGGCTCGACGTCTTCGCGGCGCGCCCGAACGAGACGCGCGACGGCGTGTTCAACGATGGCTGGCTCGACCGTCAGGGCATCTGGGGCGCTTACCTCGCGCGCGCGGGACCGCCCGGCGCACCTGTGCCGGGTTTCGACGTTTACTACATCGGAACGACCCGCCCCAACGCCCCCTTCTTCAGCGGGGTGGCGGACGAAACTCGGCATTCGGTGGGCGTGCGCACTTATCGGCAGAACACGCCGTTCGCGTACGACCTCGAGGCGATCTATCAGTTCGGCAGGTTCGGCGCGCGCGACATTGCGGCGTGGGCGATCACGGGCGAGGCCACGTACACCTTCAGCGATGTGCCCTGGACACCACAGCCGGGAATCCGGGTCGCTGCCGACAGCGGCGGTGGCCGGTCGGGTGCGCTCAAGACATTCTACGTGCCCTTCCCGCGCGGTGCCTATTTCGGCAACCTGAGCGCGATCGGTCCCGCGAACACGATGGGGATCGAGGGCGCTCTGGCCCTGCACCCGACGCCTTCCGTAACAGTGACGGCCGGCTCGTTTTTTTACTGGCGGACCTCGCGCGACGACGGCGTGTACGGGCTGGCGGGCTTCCCGCTACTACCACCGACCAATCGCGAGCGCTTCATCGGCTATCAGCCGGTCGCGCAAGTCTCCTGGCAGGTAAGCCCGCACGTCGTTCTGAATGCTGCCTTCGAAACGTTCCGCCGCGGCGACTTTGTCAAGGCGACACCGGGCACGCGCTCGATCGATTATCTCGCCATCTGGGGTGCATTCCGTTTTTAATCATGGAGAGCTTTGAAATGACTGAGTCCCGCCTGAAATCGAAGACCGCCGTAGTCACCGGCGCAGCGCAAGGCCTTGGCCAGGCCTTTGCCAAACGGCTTGCCTCGGACGGTGCCAGGATAGTCATCGTCGACAAGCAGGACGCTTCGGCGACCATCGATATGGTCGCGGCGAACGGCGGACACGCGGTTCAGGTGCGCGCTGATCTTACCGATCTCGACGCTATACCCGAGCTTTGCCGTCGCATCGGCGTCGATCTCGGGGACATCGACATTCTTATAAACAATGCTGGCATCTATCCCTTCCAGCCTGTTCCCGAAATCACGCCTGAGGATTGGCGGCGCGTGTTCGCGACCAATCTCGACGCGCCGTTTTTCCTGTCGCAGGGATTTTTGCCCGGGATGCGTGCGCGCAAATGGGGCCGTGTCGTCAACGTATCGTCGAACACGGTCTGGACGATGGATCCCAATTTCTGCCATTACCTGACGTCGAAGGCGGCCGTTGTCGGACTGACGCGTTCGCTTGCGTCCGAAGTCGGTAACGACGGCGTTACGGTCAACGCGATCGCGCCCTCTCTGACGCGAACGCCCGGCACTGAAGCAAGCCCGGCCAAGGACATCTTCGACGTCTGGCGCAAGGGGCAGGCGATCGACCGGCTCGAAGAACCGACCGACCTGGTCGGTTCGGTCAGCTTTTTCTGCTCGGACGATGCCGCCTTTATCACGGGGCAGGTGCTGATGGTCGACGGCGGCATGGTCCGCGCGGGGTAGATCTCCAGCTTCTCTACAATCATTCCAAAACGCAAAGGGCGATATGATGACAGAGCTAATTGGCACCGACATGGTCAAGCGATTGTTCTCGCGAGGTGAATCGTTCGACGCGGCGGGGTTCGCTGCATCCTTTACCGAAACGCCGGTCTATCAGTTTGGTAATTATCCCATGTGCCTCGATCGTCCGGCGATCGAACGATCCGCGAACGCTTTTTTCGCCCAGATCACTGCGGTCTATCACGACATCAAGTCGATGGTCGAAATCAACAACACTGTGTTCGTCGAGATGGACGTGCTCTATTGGCGGCACGACGGAAGCATGATCGCGCTGCCGTGCGCCGACATCTTCCGCTTCGAGGGCGAACATTTCGCCGAGCTTCGCATCTTTATGGATGTAAATCCAGTTTCCGATCCCACGATCAGCGTCGCGCCTGATGTTTCGGTATTCACCGGTGCCACGGGCACACGTCAGCCGTCGGGCGACGTGATGAAACGGCACTATGCCGAACACCCTGACGGTAAAGACCGCGTCCGAAATGGCTTCGCGCCCAAATGGTCGCTCGCCGGGCCGCGCTGGGCAATCACATGACCGGTATTCCTGCCTCTGACTGACCTTATCCGATCTCCCAGAGAAGGAACCACCATGCCCAACCTCGAAGGAACCGCGCTCGCCGAGCGGCTCACCCCCGACAATGCCGCGCTGCTGATGGTCGATCATCAGACCGGCCTGATGCAATTTCTGCCCTCCGTCGAACCGATAAAGCTGCGTGCCAATATCTCGGCGCTCGGCGAGGTCGGGGTGAGGTTCAAGCTGCCCACGGTGCTGACATCGAGTTGGCGTCAGGGGCCCAACGGACCGACCGTTCCTGCGTTGACGGCACTGTTCCCCGATCATCAGGTCATCGAACGCGACACCGTCGATGTCTGGGAACATGCCGAAACCGTCGCCGCAATTCGGGCGACTGGCAAACGCAAGCTGATCATCGCCGCGCTCGATACCACGACCTGCCTTTCGTTCGCCGCGATCGGCGCGGTGCGGCACGGCTTCGATGCCTATGCGGTCGTCGATGCGTCGTCGACTTTCGACGAACTCAACCAGCAGGCGGCAATGATGCGGATGACGATGGCGGGTGTCGTCGTCACCACCTGGATCCCGGTACTTGCCGAACTTGCGGCCAATACGGTGAAGAACGGCGTCCACATCGCCGAGCTGCTGACCCAATACACCGGCACCTATGCCAGCGTTTGGGACAATTTCACCGCCACTGCGACCAGTGCCGAAGTGGTGACGGGGCAGCTCGCGCAAGCCCGCGCCGCGATCGACGCCGCGGCCTGACACTATTCGTCCACTCAAAAGGAAACAAATCGATGACCGACCAGCCTGCCCAGGCCCCGACTGGCCTTTACCATGCCGACCCTTCGCACTCGAGCGTGCATTTCCGCATCAAGCATCTCGCACTGTCGTGGTATACTGGGCGCTTCGGCACCCTGTCAGCCGAGCTCGCCTTCGACGCTGACAATCCGGAGGCGATGGCGGTGCGCGCCGATGTCGATCTGCGGTCGGTCGCGATGTTCTATGCCAAGGACGACAAGGACTGGGACAAGGAACTGGCCGAGGGCGAGCAATTCCTAAACGCGGTGAAGAACCCGCACGCGCGCTTCGTGTCGACGAAGGTTATGCGCACGGGCGACGACACTGCCGACGTGACGGGCGACCTGAGCTTTCGTGGCGCATCGCATCCGTTCACCTTCAAGGCGATCTTTAATGGCGCCATGCTCGATCACCCGTCGGGTGCAAAGATGATCGGCTTTTCAGCGAACGGTGTGCTCAAGCGCTCAGACTATGGCCTGACCTTCGGGCTATCGCCGCGCATGCCCGACGAGGTGCAGATCATCGTCGAGGCCGAATTTGCAATGCAGGGAGAAACAAAGTGAGCGACACGATGACCGGTCCGATGCCGCCCTCGCCGCCCGCGCGCGCGCCCGACAAGCTGAGCGACGGTGCCGCGATCATGGACCTCGTCTCGCGCTTTGACGACGCGGTGAACCGCAAGGACGTCGCGGAGTTTGCTGGTCTGTGGGCGGAGGATGCGACATGGGAGATCGGCGAGCCGATGCCGATGCAGGCGCGTGGCCGCGACACCATCGTCAAGACCTGGCAAGGGATGGTCGCGAGCACCGAATGGCTGTTCCGCGGCAGCTTCATGGGCGTGATCGACGTGACCGGTGACACCGCATCGGGCCGCTGGCCCTGTGTCGAGACCGGCACGTTCAAAGCGACCGACACGGCACCTGCCACCGGCTATGACAACCGCGCGCTCTACGAAGACCGCTACGTCAAGCACGAGGGCATCTGGCGCTTCCAGCATCGCCGCTATCTGTACCTGTGGCTGTCGAGCGAAAAGCTTCCCGGATCGGCCGTGCCGCTTGGTGAAGAAATAGGAACCGATACGGCCGCGTAATTGTTGGCACTGTCCGGAGAAAAATCATGCGCGTGCTTCTCATTGCTTCGACCATGCTTGCTACGCCTGCGCTGGCGCAGTCTTCGGACTGGCCAAGCGTGAACAACAACCTCGAGGCGACGCGCTTTGCCGATCAGGCCGAGATCACGCCCGCCAATGTCGCGCAGCTTAAGCCCGTATGCACCTATGACCTGGGCCGCCAGACGAACTTTCAGACCGGACCGGTGGTGCTCGGCGACACGATGTACGTGACGACCGACTTCGACACGATCGCGCTCGATGCCGCGAGTTGTGCGGTCAAGTGGCGCACGACCGAAGCCTACAAGCCCGCCGGACCGCTGCAGGTCAACCGCGGTGCGGCGGCGATGGACGGACGCATCTATCGCGGCACGCAGGACGGTCGCGTGCTCGCCTACGATGCGACGACGGGCAAGCGTGTGTGGCAAGTGACGATCGCTAATCCGGCAATCGGCGAGACGGTGCCAACCGCGCTGCTCGCCTGGCGTGGTCTCGTGTTCGCGGGAAACGCTGGCGGCGACAACAAGGGCGTCAAGGGGCGGATGTACGCGCTCGACGGCAGAACCGGCGCGATCGTGTGGGAGCAATACCTCGTCCCGCGTGAAGCGAGCGACACCGCTAGGGGTCCGGCGGCCCCTGCGCCCAGGATCGCCAACTGGAACAACAACCCCGGCGTGCCGATCACCGGCGGCGCGTCGTGGACGAGCTACAGCCTCGACGAGGCGACCGGCACGCTGTACTTTCCTGGCGGAAATCCAGCTCCCGATTTCACGCCGCATCTTCGCCCCGGCGCCAACCCCTATGCGGGATCGATCGTGGCGCTCGACGCGATGACTGGCTCGGTCAAGCAGGTCTATCCGATCGTCGAGCGCGACTTCCACGACTGGGACGTATCGGCAGCTCCGGCTATCCTGACGACCCGCGGCGGCAAGCGTATCGTCGCGTCGGCGATCAAGGACGGCTATCTCCGGGGCAATGACCAAGCGAGCGGACGGCTGCTCTACCGCGTGCGTGTCACCACGATCACGAACGCCGACGCGCCGCTGGCCGTCGGCAAGCCGGTCCGCTTCTGCCCCGGAACGCAGGGCGGCACCGAATGGAGCGGCCCGGCCTATTCGCCGACGACCAACCTCATCTATACCGGTGCCGTCGACTGGTGCGTGACGGTGACGTCGGCGTCGGATGAAAAGATCAACGCGGTCAAGGTCGGCCAGCCGTGGTCGGGCATGGACGACGAAAAAGCAGTGTTCGGTAAGTTCGACCCGCAGGGTCGCTGGGCCGGTTGGGTGACTGCGAGCGACGCCGATACCGGTGCCAGACGCTGGCGGTTCAAGGCACCGGCACCGATCCTCGGCGGCATCGTCGCGACGTCAGGGGGGCTTGTCTTCACCGGCGACATGGCGGGCACCACCTATGCCTTTGACGCGGAGACCGGGGCGAAGCTCTGGCAGGCTGAGACAGGCGGCGCGATCGGTGGCGGCGTCATCAGCTATGCGGTGGGCGGCAAGCAGCGGATCGCGGTCGTCTCGGGCATGACTTCTCCGATCTGGCCGACGCCCAAGGTCAACGGCAAGGTGGTGATCTATGGGCTGGCCGGGCAGTGAAGCTCTATGTCATGCCGGGCGCCTGCTCGCTCGCCTCGCACATCGCGCTCAACTGGGCGCGCGCCAATTTCGAGCTCATCATCCTGACACATGATGAGGCACAGGCGGACGCGTTCCGCGCAATCAATCCCAAGGGCGCGGTTCCGACGCTGGTGCTCGACGACGGCAGCGTCATGACCGAATCGCTGGCGATCCTGAACTATATCGCGGCCGCATATCCGGCAGCGGCACTGGGCGCGGCACCAGACAATATCGTCGCCCGCGCTCAGCTCGACGAACGGCTGTCCGAACTGGTCAGCGACGTCCACAAAGCCTGGGCACCGATCTTCGTGCCCGACCGCTATGTCACGCGCGCCGACTATGAAGATGATGCGCGGACAGCGGCGACGCGCCAGCTGGAGGGACATTATGCCCGCCTCTATGCGGCGATGGCAGGCAAACACTGGTCGCTGTTCGACCGGCGGACCGTCGCCGATGCCTATCTCTACGTGATGTGCCGGTGGCTTGGCCGGTTCCCCGAACTGGCGAAGAGAATGCGCAACCTGTCCGCATTCCGCATGCGGCTCGAGGCAGAGAGCGACGTTCGGCGCACACTTGACCGCGAAGCTGCGGCGGGGTGAGCGAAACCCGCGCGGCGTCGGGCGCGTCGCTCGTCGTCTGGGCGGCGCTGTTCGGCAATCTCGCAGTAGCCGCCGTCAAGCTCGTCGCAGCGGCGCTTACCGGATCGTCGGCGATGCTGTCCGAAGGGGTGCACAGCCTGGTCGATACCGGCAATGAGGCGCTGCTGATCTATGGCATGCGTCGCGCGGCGAAGGCACCTGATCTCGAGCATCCGTACGGCTATGGTCGCGAGCTTTATTTCTGGTCGTTCGTCGTCGCGCTGCTGATCTTCGCGATCGGCGCGGGCGTCTCGTTCTACGAAGGTGTCATTCGCGTCATGGCGCCCGAGCCGATCGAACGCCCTGCCGTGCTATTCGCGGTGCTCGGCGCGGCGTTCGTGTTCGAAGGCGTTTCGTGGGTGATCGCGCTGCGCGAGTTCCGCAGCAAGCAGAATGGCCTAAGCTTCTGGCAGGCGTTTCGCGCGTCAAAGGACCCGCCGACGTTCATGGTGCTGTTCGAGGATTCGGCGGCGCTGATCGGCATCGTCTTCGCTGCAATCGGCGCCGGGCTGGCACTGTCGACGGGCGAAAATCGCTGGGACGGCGCCGCGTCGATCGCGATCGGGCTTCTGCTCTCGGTCGTCGCTGCGCTGCTCGCCCGCGAGTCCAAGGCGTTGCTGATCGGCGAGGCCGCCGACCCGACCTTGCGCGCCGCCATCCTCGATCTCGCGGAAAAGGCCGATGGCGTCGGGCGGATAAACGGGCTGACGACGGTGCAGCTTTCGCCGCAGCAAGTGATCGCCAATTTGAGCATCGAGTTCGACGATGCGCGCTGTACGCCCGACATCGAGCGCAGCGTGATTGCGCTCGAGGACGCGATCCGGACCGCACACCCCGAAGTCGTCGGCGTTTTCATCAAACCACAGGCCGCGCAAACCGCCCGGGCACGCCACGCCCATATCGTCGAACCCGTCGCCGACCTGCCGAGAGAGGACCAATCGATGACCCAATGCGCCCACCTTGACACCATCGCCGTCGTCACGCCCAGCGCGCGCGGCTGCGAGGAATGCCTGAAGACCGGCAACCACTGGCTCCACCTGCGCCTGTGTCGCAGTTGCGGCCATGTCGGTTGCTGCGATCAGTCGCCGGGCCGCCACGCCACGAAGCATTTCGAAGCGACGCGTCACCCGATCATCGAAGGCTACGAGCCCCCCGAAGGTTGGGGCTGGTGCTACGTGGATCAGGTCATGATCGACCTCGGCGACGACGTTACCGATCATGACGGGCCGATTCCCCGATATTACTGAGCCTTCAAGCTGCTCGGCGAACATGGCAAACACTTTCGGCTTGCAACAGCACGGCCCTCAGGGCGACCAGGCCTGCGGATCAACCCCCGGCCAATCGAGACGCGCCGCGCAACGCTGGGTCATGGTGCCCAATCGCGAAGCCGAAGGTACAACAAGCGGGTCGCCACGATTGCGGTGATCAGCGCGCGACCGACTGCGGCCTAACTTCATATCCCCTCGCCGGACCGCAATGCTTCGATCATTGCCCAGAACCCGCATGTCGCATGGCGGATCGCCGCAACGTCGCGCGCGGCGCGGCTCGTCACATAGCCGCCCTGCACGACCGCTACCGCCGCCGCGGCAAGTGCGGAGGGATCCAGCGTGCCCGGTAACATCCTGCTCGCGATCGCCTCTTCGAAGGCACGGGCGAGCAACCGCTCGGCGTGCGCGAGATAGCGCGCGATCGGGCCGCGCAGCGCGTCCGAGGCAATCACGTCGCTTTCGCTCGCGAGCCGCCCGAGACGGCAGCCGCGCAAGCCGTCGCGCCCGGCGAGCAGGAACGCTCGGATCCGATCGAGCGGTGGCGCTTCGTTGTCGAGGAGCCCCGACGTCCAGGCACACAGTTCAGCCTCGACTTCGGCAAGCGCGTCGGTGGCGAGCGCTTCCTTGCCCGTGTAGTGGTGATAAAGGCTGCCATGCCCTGCGCCGCTTTCGGCAAGGATCTGCCGCGGGCTCATCGCGGCATAGCCGTCTGCCCAAAGCAGCCGCTTGGCAGCTTCGCGCAGTTCCGTCTTCGTGCTCGTTGACGCCATACCTACCAGTATGTACCCAGGGTGGTGTCGCGCAAGGGGATTTGTTCGTGAAGCTCTATCACTCGCCGACCTCGCCCTATGCCCGCAAGGTGCGCATCGTGCTCCATGTGCTGGGACTCGAACCGGACGTCGCGCTCATCGCGACCAACCCGCTCGGCGAAGCGGGCGACCTGCAAGCGCATAATCCGCTCGGCAAGGTTCCCGCGCTGGTGCTTGCCAATGGGCGTACGCTTTATGACAGCCGGGTGATCTGCGGGCATCTCGACCGCGCCGCCAGGGGTGGACTGATCCCGGCAGACGGCGAGGCCCGCGACGCCGTGCACGTCGCGCAGGCACTCGCCGACGGCATCACCGACGCTGCCTTTGCGCTCGTCATGGAGCAGCGGCGGCCCTCGTCCGAGCAATCGGCGCACTGGTGCGAGCGCTGGCAGAGCGCTATCTTGCGCGGGGTCGCTGCCATCACCGTGCCGAGCAGCAGCGGCGCGCCAGTCGATCTTGGCGCCATCGCGACAGCGGTCGCGCTCGACTATCTCGACTTCCGCCTGCCCGACATCGACTGGCGCGCCGCCAACCCCGCCGCCGGGGCGTGGCACGCGGACGCCGTGCGCTGGCCCGCGATGGTCGCGACCGCGCACCCAAAGGCGTGAACCGGATGCAGGCACCGGGATTATGGATGGCGTGGGCGGCGCTCGCGGGTGCGGGCATCCCGGTGATGGCGGCGCTTAACGGCGCACTCGGCCGCACGCTCGGCAGCGCCCCCGCCGCCGTCGTCGTGCTGTTCGCGGTCGGCCTCGTCGCCAGCACCGCGGTCGTGCTCGCGGGCGGCAATGCCGGCGCGCTCGCGCGCCTGCCGCTGGCCGCGCCGCAGCTGTTCGCGGGCGGGCTGATCGTCGCCTTCTACATCTTTTCAGTGACGACGCTCGCGCCGCGCTACGGCGTCGGCAACGTCATCCTGTTCGTCATGGTCGCCCAGATATTCACCTCGGCGACGATCGACCATTTCGGGCTGTTCGGCGCGGCAACACGGCCCGTCGAGTGGCTGCGCGCGTCGGGGCTTTTGCTGATGCTCGTCGGGCTTGCGATCGCACAGGTCGCGCCGTCATTACGGCGCTAGCGCCCCCTCTCACCAGCTTTCGTTGAACGGTCGCAGATCGACCTCGAACGACCAAGCCGAGCGCGGCTGGCGGACGAGCGCGAGCGCGGAGGCAGCGACCGCTTCGGGATCGACGAAGCGGTCGTCGGCGCGGCCGGCGAACTGTTCGCGCGTCACCGGACCGCCGACCACGCCGTCCACAACGATGTGCGCGACATGGACGCCCTTCGGGCCGAGATCACGTGCGAGCGACTGCGCGAGCGTGCGCTGCGCCGCTTTGGCGGGGGCAAACGCAATCGTCTTGGCGACGCCGCGCAGCGAGGCGGTGGCGCCGGTGACCACGATCGCGCCGCGGCCCGCCGCGACCATCGAAGGCACGACACGCTTCGCCGCAAGGAACAAGCCGAGCGTGTTGATGCGCCAGCTGTCTTCGAAGTCGTCGGCGGCGATCTCACCGATATCGCCCCACACGCCTTTGCCGGCGTTGAATAGCAGCACCTCGACCGGGCCGAGCTGCGCCTCGATCGCGTCGAACGCTGCGGCGACCGACGCAGCTTCGGTCAGGTCGCAAGGATAGGCGTGCGCAGTCTCGATCGTGTCGGCAAGCGCCGAAAGCGGCTCGGCTCGTCGCGATAGCATCGCCACCGAATAGCCTGCCTCGACAAAGGTCCTGACATACGCCGCACCGATGCCGGGACCGACTCCAGCCACCACGCAGACGGGCAAGATTGCGGTCATCGCCGCGGGCCCCAATGCGGGGGCCAGGTGCGCGGATAGCCCGGCAGCGCCTCGATCCGCGTCCGCCATGCGGCGATCGTTGGCGGGACGATCGTACCCAGCGCCTGGTCGGGTCGCCGCGTGTCGAGGCGGTTGAGGATGGCGACGAGCGGGAACAACGCATTGTCCGCGGCACCTGCGCTGTCGCCGGTCAGGAACTCGAGGTAAAGGCGGTCCCCAAACAATGTCAGCAGAGCGGCGGCCGCGTCTTGATGCGGTTGCGCCGCCTGCCGGTCGATCGGGCCTTCGGCGCCCCACAGCTTCACCAGCCCGCGGACGTGCGGATAGAGGTAGGCACCCGCTTCGATCGCCATCCGCCGCGCGACGGCGCGCGCAGCCGCTCCCTCGGGCCAGAGCGGACCGCCTTCGCCGGGATAGGCGTCCTCGAGATACTCGACGATCGCATCGGACTCGTAGAGCGTCAGATCGTCCACGGTCAGCAGGGGCAGTTTGGCGTGCGGGTTCGCCGCCTTCAGCCACGCGCCTTTGAGATCGCCGCGATCGACCGACAGATATTCGACTTCATAGGGAAGCTGCTTGCGCTCGAGCGCGAGCTGCACCTTCCAGCCGAACGGCGAGCCCGACAGCGTGTGGAGCGTGATCGCCATCGTCACACCATCCCGAAGATGCGCAGGAACATCACCACCTGCGCCGCGAACCCGACGACGAAGGCGATCGTCCGCAGCAGCGGGATACCGAAGGTGTAGATCAGCGCATGCGCGACGCGGCTCCAGAAGAATGCCATCGCCGCTCCCGCCGTCAGCGCGGTGCCGAGCCCTAGCACGTGCACCGCGATCGCGAGCGGCGCAAACACCACGAGGTTC